>NZ_CABVII010000009.1 GCF_902497995.1 Pseudomonas fluorescens
AGCTCTTCCAATTTTGGCCAGAAGCCGATGACGGCTTCCTCGAATAGGCCTAATACATAGATGCAACGGGGCGGCAGTTTTTTTGAAAGCGGGTAGACAGTGGGGGCGAGTCCATACATAGGAGCTGGCTTGCCAGCGAAGGCGATTTCAGCTTCGACAATGATGTTGACCGTTCCGCCGCCTTCGCTGCGGTGCGGCGATCCGACAAGCCAGCTCCTACAGGGGGATCTAAAGCGGTCTACTGCAAGTGTGCAAGCAGCCGCCTGGCCGCTTCCTGGCCGCTGAGCCAGGCACCTTCGACGCGCCCGGACAGGCACCAGTCGCCGCATACATAGAGGCCCAGATCGGCATCGGCCAGCACGCCCCATTCATGGCTGCTGGCAGGGCGGGCGTAGAGCCAGCGATGGGCAAGGCTGAAGGTTGGAGGGGGCATGGCGTCGTGCAGCAGTTCGGCGAACGCGCCATGCAATTGCTCGATCACTGCTTCCTTGGGCAGGTCGATATGCTGCCGGCTCCAGGCACTGGTGGCATGCAGTACCCAGGTGTCCAGGGTGTTGTCGCGCCCGGGTTTGCTGCGGTTGCGGGCCAGCCAGTCGAGTGGGCTGTCCTGCACGAAACAGCCTTCCATGGGCGTATCCAGTGGCGTTTCGAAGGCCAGTGCGACAGCCCAGGTCGGGTCCATTTTCACCCCGGCGGCGGCCCCGGCGAGCTTCGGCGCGGAGGCCAGTAGCGCGGTGGCCTGCGGCGCCGGCGTGGCGATCACCACATGGCCGAACGGGCCGTGGGTGAAGCCTTCGGCATCCTGCAGATGCCAGTGCTCTTCGCCACGATAGACCTCGGTGATCCGGCAGGCGAATTGCACTTCCAGATCGCCAAGCAGGCCGCGGGTGATGGCGCTCATGCGTGGCGTACCGACCCAGCGGGTCTGTTCGTCCGGCGACAGATTGAGCTGACCGCCGTGATAGGTGTAGAGCTGCGGCGTCCACTCGGCGACCCAGCCGTTGGCTTGCCAGCGCTGGACTTCCGTGACGAAGCGGCGATCGCGCGCGGTGAAATATTGCGCGCCCAGGTCCAGAGCCCCCGCCTCGCTGCGTTTGCTCGACATGCGCCCGCCACTGCCGCGGCTTTTATCGAAAAGCTGAACGACATGCCCGGCCTCTGTAAGGGCCTGGGCGGCTGAGAGCCCGGCGATGCCGGTGCCGATGATTGCGATAGGTACAGTCATAGGGGCCTCGTTTACCTTTCTGTACAGACTACGCCGTGGATTAAACCTGTACAATATTGTTTTTTGGTATAACTTTTAGTGTCCTCGTTCTGACAGCTTGGCCTATTGTTAAAACACAGAGCCTGCCCGATACCAAAGATCCCTGCTTATAAAAATAGACTAGTGATCAGGGTAAGACGCCACGCGAGGAAGAAGTCATGCACATATTGCTGACCGGCGGTACTGGTTTGATAGGACGTCAACTTTGCCGACACTGGTTGAGTCAGGGACATCGTTTGACTGTCTTGAGCCGCACGCCGGAAAAAGTCGCGAAGATTTGCGGGACGCAGGTGCGTGGCGTCGCACTGTTCGAAGAAATCGGGCAAGAAACGGTCGATGCCATCATCAATCTGGCGGGCGCACCGATTGCCGACCGGCCATGGACCTCCAAGCGCAAAGCGCTGCTCTGGAGCAGCCGGATCACCTTGACCGAAACCCTGCTGGCCTGGCTCGAAAGCCGCGAGCAGAAACCGCAGGTATTGATTTCGGGCTCGGCCGCTGGCTGGTATGGCGACGGTGGCGAACGGGAATTGACTGAGCAATCGCCTCCCGTCATCGATGATTTCGCCAGTCAGTTGTGCATTGCCTGGGAGGAGACCGCACAACGCGCCGAAGCCTTGGGCATTCGCGTGATCCTGATTCGTACGGGCCTGGTGTTGTCGGCGGAGGGTGGCTTTTTGTCGCGGCTGGTGCTGCCGTTCAAACTGGGGCTGGGCGGGCCGATCGGCAACGGACGCCAGTGGATGCCGTGGATCCATATCAACGATCAAATCGCCCTGATTGATTTTCTTCTGCATCAGAAAGACGCCAGCGGTCCTTATAATGCCTGCTCGCCCAACCCGGTGCGCAATGGTGAGTTTGCCAAGGCGCTGGGCAGCGTGTTGCATCGCCCGACGTTCATGCCGATGCCGGCCCTGGCTTTGAAAGTGTGTCTGGGCGAGTTGTCATTGCTGTTGCTGGGCGGTCAGAAGGCCGTACCGGCTCGCTTGCTGCAAGCGGGATTCACCTTCCGGTTCACTGATTTGCGCGCGGCTCTGGACGAGTTGTCCAGCCGCCTCTGAAATAGGACGTTGCATGACCGATCACGCATTGCTGCTGGTCAACCTGGGCTCGCCTGCCTCCACCTCGGTGGCAGATGTGCGCAGTTACCTCAATCAATTTCTGATGGACCCTTATGTGATCGATTTGCCATGGCCGGTGCGACGGTTGCTGGTTTCGCTGATCCTGTTCAAGCGCCCGGAGCAATCGGCCCACGCCTATGCCTCGATCTGGTGGGAGGAGGGCTCGCCGCTGGTGGTGCTCAGCCGTCGCCTGCAACAGGCCATGACCGCGCAATGGACCCACGGCCCGGTGGAACTGGCGATGCGCTACGGCGAGCCGTCGATTGAGTCGACGCTGGTTCGCATGGCAGGGCAGGGGATCAAACGTATCACCTTGGCGCCTCTGTACCCGCAGTTCGCTGACAGCACGGTGACCACGGTGATCGAAGAAGCCAAGCGAGTCGTGCGTGAGAACAACCTCGATGTGCAGTTCTCGATTCTTCAGCCGTTCTACGACCAACCGGAATACCTTGATGCGCTGGTGGCCAGTGCCAAGCCTCATGTGCAGCAGGATTTCGATCACTTGTTGTTGAGCTTCCATGGCTTGCCCGAGCGGCACCTGAAAAAACTCAACCCCGGCCACAGTTTTGAGGGCGGCGGCGATTGCTGTGCCGGGGCGCCACCGGAAGTGGTCGCGACCTGTTATCGCGGTCAGTGCCTGCGTACTGCAGCCGAGTTTGCCAAGCGTATGGGGCTGCCGGACGGCAAGTGGTCGGTGTCGTTCCAGTCGCGGCTGGGTCGGGCCAAATGGATTGAACCCTACACTGAAACGCGCCTTGATGAGTTGGCTGGAATGGGCGTGAAGAAGGTGCTGGTGATGTGCCCGGCTTTTGTCGCCGATTGCATCGAGACGCTGGAAGAGATCGGCGATCGCGGGCTGGAGCAGTTTCGCGAGGCGGGGGGAGATGAATTGGTATTGGTGCCATGTCTCAATGATGATCCGCAGTGGGCGCGGGCATTGAGTGCCTTGTGCGAGCGAGCGCCGCTGGCGCTATAAGAGCTTCGCGGGCAAGCCTCGCTCCTACAGGTTTTGTGTCGATCAATGGAACGACCACATCCTGTAGGAGCGAGGCTTGCCCGCGAAGGCATTCTCAAGACTGGTTACAACAACGACTCACCCGCCTTCTTGTGCTTCCAGCTGTCATTACCCGGCAGCAACAGGTTCAGCGCAATCGCCGTCACCGCGCACAGCGCAATGCCCTTGAGGCCGAAGTCGTCCGGACCAGTGCCGGTGCCGACCAGCACGCCGCCAATCCCGAACACCAGGGTTACCGAGACAATCACTAGATTGCGCGCCTCGCCCAGGTCGATTTTATGGCGAATCAGCGTGTTCATCCCCACCGCCGCGATCGAGCCGAACAACAGGCACAGAATCCCGCCCATCACCGGCACCGGGATGCTTTGCAGCAGCGCACCGAATTTGCCGACGAACGCCAGGCTGATGGCGAAGATCGCCGCCCAGGTCATGATTTTCGGGTTGTAGTTCTTGGTCAGCATCACCGCACCCGTCACTTCGGCGTACGTGGTGTTAGGTGGGCCACCGAACAGGCCGGCTGCGGTGGTGGCTATCCCGTCACCGAGCAGGGTGCGGTGCAGGCCGGGTTTCTTCAGGTAATCGCGGCCGGTCACGCTACCCACGGCAATCACGCCGCCGATATGCTCGATGGCCGGGGCCAGGGCCACCGGAACGATGAACAGGATTGCCTGCCAGTTGAATTCCGGCGCGGTGAAGTGCGGAATGGCAAACCAGGGGGCTGCGGCGATCTTCGCGGTATCGACCACGCCGAAATAGAATGCCATCGCAAAACCCACCAGCACGCCGGAGATGATCGGCACCAGGCGGAAAATGCCTTTGCCGAATACCGCGACGATCAGGGTGGTCAGCAACGCCGGCATCGAGATCAGCATCGCCGTCTGGTAATGAATCAGCTCGGTGCCGTCGCCCGCCTTGCCCATCGCCATATTGGCGGCAATCGGCGCCATGGCCAGGCCGATGGAGATGATGACCGGGCCAATCACCACCGGGGGCAGCAAACGGTCGATGAAACCGGTGCCTTTGATTTTCACGGCCAGGCCGAGGAAGGTGTAGACGAAGCCTGCCGCCATGATACCGCCCATGGTCGCTGCGAGGCCGAACTGGCCCTTGGCGAGAATGATCGGGGTGATAAAGGCAAAGCTAGACGCCAGGAACACGGGCACCTGACGCCCGGTGACGATCTGAAACAGAATCGTCCCCAAGCCTGCCGTGAACAGTGCCACGTTCGGATCGAGACCGGTAATCAGCGGCATCAACACCAATGCCCCGAACGCCACGAACAGCATCTGCGCACCCGATAGTACCGTGCGCCAGAGCGGATCGTTGAACTCATCCTGCATGGTCAAGCGTCCTTCTGCTTGGTACCGAAGATCTTGTCACCGGCATCGCCCAGGCCTGGAATGATGTAGCCGTGTTCATTCAATTTTTCATCGATGGACGCGGTGTAGATGGTCACGTCCGGGTGAGCCTTCTCCACGGCGGCGATGCCTTCTGGCGCCGCGACCAGCACCATGGCGCGGATGTCGCGGCAACCGGCCTTCTTCAGCAGGTCGATGGTGGCGACCATGGAACTGCCGGTGGCGAGCATCGGGTCGATGATCATCGCCAGGCGTTCGTTGATTTCCGGAACCAGCTTTTCCAAGTACGTATGAGCCTGCAGGGTTTGTTCGTTGCGGGCCACGCCCACGGCGCTGACCTTGGCGCCCGGGATCAGGCTGAGCACGCCTTCGAGCATGCCGATACCGGCGCGCAGGATCGGCACCACGGTAATTTTCTTGCCGGCGATTTTCTCGACCGACACAGTGCCGGCCCAACCTTCGATATCGTAGGTTTCCAGCGGCAGGTCTTTGGTGGCTTCATAGGTCAGCAGGGCACCGACTTCCTGAGCGAGCTCACGGAAGTTCTTGGTGCTGATGTCGGCGCGGCGCATAAGGCCGAGTTTATGACGGATCAGCGGATGGCGGATCTCGAGGATGGGCATGGGAAAGGCTCCGGCGGCGGGCAAAAAAACCGGCCTAGATTAATCTATCCGAGGGTGTTGTCCTATAGACATACAGAACGTTAGTCCACAAACGCTTGATCTGGCCGTGCGGGATGCGTACCTTTGCCCGCTTTTCCTGATTCCCCAACCCCCGGAGAGCGCCATGTCCGCTGATCTCGAGCATATCCGTCAAATCATGCGAGAGGCTGACTGCCTGTACACCGAAGCTGAAGTCGAGGCGGCCATCGCCCGCGTCGGTGCACACATCAACGACCAGCTGGCCGAGAGCAATCCGGTGGTGTTCTGCGTGATGAACGGCGGGCTGATCTTCGCCGGCAAGCTGCTCACCCATTTGCAATTCCCACTGGAAGCGTCCTACCTGCACGCCACCCGTTATCGCAACGAAACCAGCGGCGGCGACCTGTTCTGGAAAGCCAAGCCGGAAGTCTCCTTTATCGATCGTGACGTGCTGATCATTGACGACATCCTCGACGAAGGTCACACCCTGGGCGCGATCATCGACTTCTGCAAACACGCCGGCGCGCGCCAGGTGCACACCGCCGTGCTGATCGACAAGGACCACGACCGCAAGGCCCGCCCGGACCTGAAAGCCGATTTCGTCGGCCTGCCGTGCGTCGACCGTTACATTTTCGGTTACGGCATGGACTACAAAGGCTACTGGCGTAACGCCAACGGGATTTTTGCTGTTAAAGGAATGTAAGAACATGACCACGCCGAGCTTTCTTGATCAAACCCTGTTCACTGAATTGGCCGAGAAAGCCGCGGCTAATCCTCGCGGGCGTCAGCATCACAACTTCCATCAGATGGAAGATGCCTGTCATCGCATGGCCGTAGGCTTGCAGCCAAACACGTACATCCCGCCTCACCGGCACTTGGGCGAGAACAAGGCTGAAACCTTGCTGGTCCTCAAGGGGCGGCTTGGCGTGTTGATCTTCGATGAGGCCGGTGTGGTACTGAAGAAGCAAGTCCTTGCGGCTGGTGGCGACTGTGTCGGCGTGGACCTGCCAACGGGCGTGTTTCATGGCCTGGTGGTGCTGGAAGCTGACAGCCTGATGTTCGAGTGCAAGGCTGGCCCTTATCGCCCGGTCGGTGAGGGTGAGCTTCCACATTGGGCGCCGCGTGAAGGCGAGCCCGGCGTCGCCGAGTATCAGGCCTGGATGCGCGCGCAGTTCGATTGATCTCCACCCACCTTGTAGGAGCGAGGCTTGCCCGCGAAGGCGGCGTGTCAGTCAAACACTCATTGACTGACACACCGCCTTCGCGGGCAAGCCTCGCTCCTACAGGGGCGGTGTACACCGAATCACCTCGGTCAGCCATGCTAGAGTGCTCGGCCCCGTCTCCGGAGCCCGTCATGAGCCTTTTGATCCGCAGCTGCGCCGCCCTGTTGCTGACCCTCAGTTTGCCCCTGTCTGCTGCTCCGGCGCCGATGCACGCGCAGTTCCTGCCGCCGGACGACCTGGCCCTGCGTGACGCGCCTCCCGAGCAGCAACAATTGCTGCAGGTCACCGAATACGCCGTGGTGGTGGGCAGCCAGCGCCAGTCCAACCAGCAGCCCATTCCGGTCACTTCCCCGTTGCTGATCCGCCTCAAGGGCAAACCCCTGAACAAGGGCGCGACCATCAATCAGGTACTGGTCAACTTCGATGGCGAAAGCAAAAGCCTGAAAAAGCCGATCTACGACGACAAGAGCAAAACCCTGACGCTGTTTTACCCGATGGCCCAGTACCGCGTGTTGATCGACCTGTTGCGCAATGACATGGTGTATTGCCAGTTCCTCAGCTACGCCAACGGCCATGTCTGGGCCGATCTGCACACCGGTAGCGTTCGTCCGCGTTGAGCCTGGCGGCAAGTGAGGGGTAAACTGCCCGCCCCGTGAAATGTCTGCGAGCTGGAGTCGGCAATGCGTAAAGATAAGAAACAAGTGATTGGTGACGAGATCGGCGATGCGCAGATCAAGCTGTTCCTCGATTTTGAGCCGGTCGACGCCACTTCGCCGTCGCTGCACAAGCTGATCAAGGCTTACCGCGGCCTGCGCATCGATGATTTCGAGCGTTTTCTGACGTTCTTCGTCGAGGCCGGTTTTGACCTGGGCGGCAAGGATGAGCACGGTAATGACTTCGTTGCCCTGATCAAGGATCAGCGCAATGCGGCCGAATACATCGAGTTGATCGCCAAGGCGCGCGGCTAATTATTGCCCTGACTGGGGTAGTGATTGTGCTGGCCCCTTCGCGAGCAAGCCCGCTCCCACCTTCTGATCGCGGTCTAATGTGGGAGCGGGCTTGCTCGCGAAAGCGGTGTAATTAACACCGAAGATCTTAGAGCCATTAGTTTCACCGCCCATAAAAAAACGCCCCGTTTTCAATGAGAACGGGGCGTTTTTCATGGGACCGAATCAAGCGTAGCTTTCGGTCTCGCTGCTTGCTTCAACCAGTTCCAGCGCGATGTTGTTCTGCACATTGATCTTGCGATACAGCGCAGCGTCGGTTTCCAGAACCTTTTCCCGAGCCGGGAAGATTTCCGCCAGTTTGGCAGCCCATTCACCTTTTGCTTTGTTCGGGAAGCATTTTTCGATCAGCTCAAGCATGATCGAAACCGTCACCGAAGCGCCTGGCGAAGCGCCGAGCAGTGCCGCCAGGGAACCGTCCTTGGCTGCAACCAGTTCGGTACCGAACTGCAAGACGCCGCCCTTTTTCGGATCTTTCTTGATGATCTGCACCCGTTGGCCGGCCACTTCCAGGCGCCAGTCTTCGGCTTTCGCCTGTGGATAAAAGCGACGCAGGGATTCCAGGCGCTGCTCCATCGACTGCATGACTTCGCTGACCAGGTACTTGGTCAGGTCCATGTTGTTTTTCGCCACGGCCAGCATCGGGCCGATGTTGCCAGCGCGAACCGACATCGGCAGGTCCATGAAGGAACCGTGCTTGAGAAACTTGGTGGTGAAACCGGCGTAAGGCCCGAACAGCAGGGACTTCTTGCCATCGACCACGCGAGTGTCCAGGTGCGGCACCGACATCGGTGGCGAACCGACTGCAGCCTGGCTGTAGACCTTGGCCTGGTGGTGCTTGACCACTTCCGGGTTGTCGCAACGCAGCCATTGGCCGCTGATCGGGAAGCCGCCGAAGCCTTTGCTTTCTTCGATGCCCGAAGCCTGCAACAGCGGCAGTGCCGCGCCACCGGCACCGAGGAAGACGAATTTGGCATCGACTTCACGGGTGTTGCCGCTGTTGACGTCCTTGATGCTGACGGTCCAGCCACCGTTGTTACGCTTCAGGCCGGTGACGCGCTTGCAGTACTTGACCTGGGCATCGGGTGCGCTGGTCAGGTGCTTGAGCAATTGATTGGTCAGGGCGCCGAAGTTGACGTCGGTGCCGTTCATGACGCGAGTGGCGGCGACGACTTCGTCGGCCGGCCGGCCAGGCATCATCAGCGGCATCCACTCGGCCATGGCGGCCTTGTCTTCGGTGTATTCCATGTCCGAGAAGGCGTGGTGCTTGCTCAGCGTCTTGAAGCGTTCCTTGAGGAAGGAAACGCCATCGTTGCCTTGCACGAAACTCAGGTGCGGCACCGGGCTGATGAACGTTTTGCAGGAGCCGAACGTGCCTTTTTTGGTCAGGTAGGACCAGAACTGCTTTGACACCTCGAACTGGGTGTTGATGTGCACGGCTTTCTTGATGTCGACGCTGCCGTCGGCGGCCTGTGGCGTGTAGTTCAGCTCGCACAGCCCGGCGTGGCCGGTCCCGGCGTTGTTCCACGGGTTGGAACTTTCCGCGGCACCGGAATCCATCAGCTCGACGACTTCCAGCTTGATCGCGGGGTCGAGCTCTTTGAGCAGTACAGCCAGGGTGGCACTCATGATGCCGGCCCCAACCAGTACTACGTCGACTGCTTCGTTATGCGCCATTTAACGCGTCTCCAAAATCTGCAGCACCAAATTGTCGGCATGGCTGCCAGGCGTTGCGGGGCGTGTCAGTGATGCCCCAGGTACCCATGGCAGTGTCGCCATGTCCGAATCTTCGCAATTTTTCGCAACTTCGACGGACGCTACCTGCCGGTCTAAAAGAGTTACATGAACTCACTTCAACGCGCGGCTGGCAATTCGACTTATGGTCGATACATCCGTTTGTGCAACCAAATCCGTAGCGGACAGGCTTCAGGCTCCGGTGTTCGAGGAATACTCGGTCCTGTGTCGTTGGGCTGTTTGAGACGCTAATGGTGCATGTTCAGACGCAAAACTATTCATTTGCTCGCCACACTCTTGTGAAGTTGTGAAAACCCGTTTTTTTCACGCTCTTTTGAAGACGTGAACCTCAAAAAGGGCTGCCCCAGCCTGGCACACCGTGCCCGGATGGATGGCCGCCATGCAATACATGACAGTCAAAACGGGCAAACAGCTCAGTGACCGAGCGTAATGACAGCTCTGCAGATTCGCGAAAAGTGGGGTTTTTGCTTAAGGGACAGCAAGCGCGCCAGCTTCACTCGATCTGTGTGGGCGGCTCTCTGTGGGCGGTGCGGGGTGCCAATACCTGGGCATTGACGATGCTGCGAGGCCCGATCAGGAGACGTCCTTATAATCGGGGGCAGATTGTAGCGAAGAAACGCAGGGAAATGGTCGAGTTTGATGAGTTTTATTAGGCGTTCGGTCAGATGGTCAACAGATGTTGCACCCGCGCGCGCGGTTGGCGCTGGTTGACGCGGGCAGTGGCGGGCAGGGGATGGTGCAGCCAGTTGAGGCGGATTTCTTCGATTTCGACCCAGCCATCGCCCATGGGCTGGAGGCTGCACTGCTTGAATGCCTGGCAATGGCCATTGCGGTCGAGCAGGACGAAGCAGCGATGCAGCGGGCGTGGCGCGAACAGCGAGATCAGATGACGCATGGCGAAGTACCTAGGGGGAGCCTGCTGTGAAGATTGGCATTGAGTCGTGACGCGAAAGTGTATGAGCGATGACAGGTGTGTGACAGGTAGCGCGATCTGAAAGGTTTGTCGGACTTTTCCGAGATTGTTGCGCTGGTTCGCTGCGGTGGCGCACCGCTATACTGCGGGCTTGTTTGTGCCTGAATTCTGGAGAGAAAAGCATGTTGCAGCGCCTGTTGTTCGGTTTGATTACTGTGACCAGTTTGACCCTGGTCGGCTGCGCCCACAGCCCGCAACAACTGAATCCGGAACCCAAGCTGACGACGCAGCTGGCGCCGGTCGGCCGTGGCCAGCCAGTGGTGGTGCGCGTGGTGGACGGTCGTCCGTCGCCAACCCTGGGCACCCGTGGTGGCTTGTATCCGGAGACCAGCGCGATCACTGTGCAGGGCGCGCAGATTCTGCCGAAGTTGCAGGCTCAGGCCGAAGCGGCCGTGCGTCTGCTGGGCTTTACCCCGACGTCCAACGCGCTGAATGCGCCGCAGCTGACCGTGACCCTGGCGGAGCTTAAGTATCAGTCACCCAAGGAAGGCATGTACGTGACCGAGGCGACCATTGGCGCGACCTTCCGCTCCGATGTGCAGAACGCCAACCGCCGTTACAGCGGCCGCTACGGTGCATCCCTGGACCAGCGTTTCGGTATGGCGCCCAACCAGGAAACCAATACCAAGCTGGTCAGTGATGTGTTGAGCGATGCGTTGACGCGTCTGTTCAAGGATCCGACGATTGGTCAGATTCTCAACGAATGATGCGAACCCTCCTTGTCGGAGCTGGCTTGCCAGCGAAGAGGCCGTCCCATTCAACGCAAGTGTTGACTGATCTGACGCCTTCGCTGCGGTGCGGCGATCCGACAAGCCAGCTCCTTACAGCGGGGGCGTTGGGTTCGGCGTGTAGCGGACGGCAGATTGACACAGGACAGTAATCTGCCAGATGGTGAGTTATTTGTCGCAAAGGGCGGGGCAGCAGGGGGAGGGTTTCGGTAGAATCCGCGCCGCGGTCGTCGGTCCGGCGTCTGCCACAGCTGTTTTTTCCGAGGTTCGTGATGTCGCTGCATTTGATGACGCTGTTTACCGCCCATCCCGCCAAATTGATCAACCTGCTGGCCTTGCTGTTTGCCTTCCCTGGCAGCTGGTTGCTGCATGCGACCCGTCGTCGTGAGCAGCGTGCGTTGGCGAGCATCGACGCGCAACGCCAGCGTCGTCCTGGCGAAGAGCCCAATCTGGATTGGGCGACCTTGCGCATGAACCGGTTTTTCTACCGCTTCGGTTTCGCCTGCCTGGGGTTGGCGCTCTTGGTGTCGTGGATCAGCACACAGGTCTGATGTGTGGCGAGGGGACAAGCCCCCTCGCCACATCCAGCCATTACCTTACAAAGGCAATCCCGCCTTGACCCGGTACTGATTACGCACCGGCGTCGCATATTGCAGCACCAGGAACGGGCGATGTTCCTCCGGGCATGCCTCCAGACGTCGTTGCCATTCCTCCTGTGCCTTGGCCAGTTCATCGGTCGCGAACACTTCGGTGGCTTTCGGTACCTGCAATTGCGGGTCGGCGTCTTTCCACTGCGCATACGCCAGGTAATGCACCGGGAATAACCGGTAGCCGCCGAGAATCTGCTTGTCCATCTCGATCGCCAATTGCTTGGTGTCATCGAACAGCTGGGTGATCGGTGCGGCGAAGTTCACATGGACACGGCCCTTGTAGCCGGTGATGCCCTTGGCGATGCTCACGTCGTCCTCGCCCGGCACTTTGGTGTAGCTGCCCGTGGTGGCGCGGATGAACAGCTCGCGGGCCTTGGCCTGGTCGCACGGGTCGTACTCGTAGCTGATCGACACCGGAGTGAGGTTCAGCGAGCGGATGACTTCGCCGAACGGCTCGCCCTTGCGGCTCATGTGGAACATCTTGAGGATCGCCGATTCGGTGCGATCGTCGCCGTCCTTGGCGCGACCTTCGGCCTGTGCGATCCAGATCGACGCGCAATCGTTACGGATCGAGTGGTTGATGTAGGCCGACAGCAATTGATAGGCCGCCATCTTCTCGCGCCGACCGCTGATCGAACGGTGCACGATGAAACTCTTGTTCAGTCGCATCAGGTCGCTGACGAAGGGCTTTTGCAGCAGGTTGTCGCCAATCGCGATGCGGGGTGTCGGCAGGCCGGCGTGGTACACCGCGTAGTTGACGAAGGCCGGGTCCATCACGATGTCGCGGTGATTGGCGATGAACAGATAGGCGCTGCCGGACTTGAACTGCTCGACGCCGGTGTACGTCACGCCGTCGGTGGCCCGCTCAATGGTGTGGTCGACGTAGAACTCGACTTTGTCCTGCAACGTGGCCACCGAATTGACGCCGGCGAACTCACGGCGCAGCCGATGAGCTATAAGAGGTTTGAGCATCCAGCCGAAGGCACCGGCATAACGCGGGAAGCGGAAGTGGATGAGAATATCTAGAAACGCCTTGTCACCAAGCAGCCGGTTCAGCACTGCCGGGACTTCGCTATCGTCGTAAGGTCGGATGGCATCGAATTCGCCCATCATGCTCTCTTGTTGGAAACGGCTAGGGTAAGTAAAGGTTTTGATCGAAAACCAACGGGGCACGGTCTGAAAAGGTAGCCAGACAAAAATAGCCCTGCAAATAGACCGGCGATTATACGCACAAGTCACCTGGGAGACCGCGATGCTGGAAACCGAGCGCTACGAATGTCCGTATTGTGGTGAAGAGGCTGAAGCTGTTCTGGACTTGTCCGGCGGCGATCAGACGTATATCGAAGACTGCCCGGTGTGTTGTCGCCCCATTACGTTTGTCCTGCAGACCGACGGTCAGGAATGGTTGCTCGAAGTCCACAGCGAAAACGAATGAAAAGGGGCGCCCCATGCAGCGAATCTACGAGCCGGAAAACCTGATGGAAGGGGAGTTGTTGCAAAGCATGCTGGCCAGCGAGGGCGTCGAGGCGCATCTGGTGGGTCGAGATTTGCTCGGGGGCACCGGCGAATTGCCGATCTTCGGTCTGCTGGGGCTATCGGTCGATAACGATCAGGCTGACTACGCCAGGGAACTGATCACTGCGTACAATGCAGCACTGCCGATGTACGGCGATGAACCGGAGAGTTTTCCCGGCACGCTGGTCTGTTAGGCTGGTGTTCGTTTTATCCAGAGTTGTATTGCCCCATGTGTGGACGTTATGCCCTGTTTCGCTGGAACCCCGCCTTCGCGGCGTTGCCTGGTTTCCCCGCCGATCAACAGGCCCAGTGGAATATTTCTCCCAACGATTCGGTGTTGATGCTGCGCGCCGGCAGTGATGGCCAGCGTGAGTTGGCCCGTGCCCGTTGGGGACTGACCCCGCCGTGGCTGACCGACCTGTCCCGCACCCCGGCCCATGCCCGCGCCGAAACCGTGGCCGAACAGCCGATGTTCCGTGAGGCCCTGCGTTCGCGCCGCTGTCTGCTACCGGCCAACGGTTTCTACGAATGGCGCGGCACCACCCGCAAGCGCCCGTACTGGCTCACCCCGGCAGAGGGCTCGGCGCTGTTTTTTGCGGCGATCTGGGAGGCCTATCCGGTGCAGGAACAGGTATGGCTGAGTACGGCGGTGATTACCCAGCCGGCGGCGAGTCAGCGTCGGCCGTTGATGCTCGACGCAGCGGGGCAGGAGGCGTGGCTCAATCCCGAGACACCCTTGCATGGGTTGCAGGCGTTGCTTGCCAGCGAGCCCACGGCGTTGCGCGAGCGGGTGCTGGCGAACATGGTGAATGATCCGAAGCTCAATGGGCCGGAGTGTCTGACGCCGGGTTGATTCGGCGCCTGTGCCGGCCCCTTCGCGGGCAAGCCTCGCTCCTACAGAGAAATGCATTCCTCCTGTAGGCGCGAGGCTTGCCCGCGAAGGGGCCCTACTGTCTGGCCATGAACTGATGGGTCTATGGCCTGCTCCCGCCGCACTGGGCTCATCCGCTGTAAAGTTTTTTTGCTGCAGCGATGGGAGGTTTATCCGAAATATCAGTCTGCATGTCTGTTGTATCTGGCGCCGATACCCATCCACGCCTAGGATACCCGGCACGTTTTCAGGGAGTTTTTTGATGAGCAAGACATTGGTTTTGTGTGCGCTGAGCGCAGGTTTGCTGCTCGCCGGTTGTCAGTCGGTCAATACCACCAGCGGTGGCGCTGTGGGCGTTGAGCGCAAACAGTACATGTTCAGCATGTTGTCGACTGATGAGGTCAACCAGATGTACGCCCAGTCTTATCAAAAGACGGTGGGCGAGGCGACCAGCAAAGGTGTGCTGGACAAGACCAGTAGCGACGCCAAGCGCGTCCAGGCGATTGCCGACCGGCTGATTGCCCAGGCACCGAAATTTCGTCCGGATTCGGCTCAGTGGAACTGGGAAGTCAATCTGATCAAGAGCGACGAACTCAACGCCAACTGCGGGCCGGGTGGCAAGATCATTTTCTACACCGGGCTGATCGACAGCCTGAAGCTGACCGACGATGAAATTGCCGCGATCATGGGTCATGAAATCGCCCACGCCCTGCGCGAGCACGGTCGGGAAGCGATGTCCAAGGCCTACGGTATCGAGATGGCCAAGCAGGGGGCCGGTGCCTTGTTCGGCCTGGGCCAGGACAGCCTGGCGCTGGCGGACACCGTGGCCAACTACGGCATGACCCTGCCCAACAGCCGTTCCAATGAAAACGAGGCGGACTTGATCGGCCTGGAACTGGCCGCGCGCGGTGGTTACAACCCGAATGCCGCGATCACCCTGTGGAACAAGATGAGCAAGGCCTCGGAAGGTTCGCCTCCGGAGTTCATGAGCACTCACCCGGCTTCGTCGAGTCGTATCGCTGCGTTGCAGGCGGCGATTCCGAAGGTCATGCCGTTGTACGAGCAGGCCAGGAAATCCTGAAGTTCATATTGCGCAGCTGCTGACGCTTTCGCTGTAGGAGCGAGGCTTGCCCGCGAAGGGATCGATGCGGTCCGCCTGATATACCGCGTTTTCGTTCTTCGCGGGCAAGTCGGATCGCCGCACCGCTCGCTCCTACAGCGAAGAACGATTACGCGGTGCTACTGACTAAACGCATCAAACCCACCCACTGCTCTGCATCGCCTTGTACACCGCGACAAGGGCCAGGATGAGGAACGCCGACGCCGCCAGGCGACGGATCAAGGTCAATGGCAGTTTGTCTGCGGCAAAGTTACCCGCCAGTACCACCGGCACGTTGGCAATCAGCATGCCGAGGGTGGTGCCGATGATCACCAGCCACAGTTCCGGGTATTGCGCTGCCAGCATCACGGTGGCGACCTGGGTCTTGTCACCCATCTCCGCGAGGAAAAACGCGATCAGCGTCGTCAGGAACGGTCCGAACTTGCGGGCGGTGCTGGCTTCGTCGTCGTCCATCTTGTCCGGCACCAGGGTCCAGAGCGCCGTCGCGGCGAAGCTGGCGGCGAGGATCCAGTGCAGCGTCGCATCCGAGAAGAAACTGCCGAACCAGGCGCCTACCGCACCGGCTGCCGCATGGTTGGCCAGGGTCGCGGCGACGATGCCGGCGATGATTGGCCAGGGTTTGCGAAAACGGGCGGCGAGAATGAGCGCGAGCAGTTGCGTCTTGTCGCCGATTTCGGCCAAGGCAACGATTGCGGTGGGAACGAGCAGAGAATCCAGCATCAGGGTTTTCCTAAGGGGCGGGTCGACACGGCTATGACACGTACAGCCTTCCCGCCCCGGGTAAGGTGTTCGTGTCATAGGTCTTGTCAAACCCTGCGTTCCGTCTGATGCGGACGCTTGGGTCGCATACGCCATGGTCTTTTGACCAAGTATGTTGACGTATGCCGGACGAGCATGGCGCTCGTGGGAGACTACTCCCCTAGGACGGAGCGGATTCTGCCTAGGCAAATCCGATTGAGCAAGCCCCAATGACGCTTTTCGTAGGAGCCAGCGGTGCGGCGATCCGACTTTCCGGCGAAGGCTCTCTTGAGGGCGCCTTCGCCGGCAAGTCGGATCGCCGCACCGCTGGCTCCTACGGGGCCGATTTTCAGCCGCGCTTGGCCCGGTAGATCCGGAATCCTTGCCCTTCGGCCTTGATCGCACACACACCAAGGTGCTCTTCGATCAGCGGCTGGTACTTCAGGAAGCTATTCGCTACCAGGCGCAGTTCGCCACCATTTTTCAGATGTTTGGCCGCTTTTCGCAGCAAGTTCTCCGTGGCGTGATAATCGGTATGCACCCCGACATGGAAGGGCGGATTGCTCAAAATGGCACTCAAACCCATGGGCGCGGCATCGATTCCGTCACCGGTGATAACGTCCGCTTCGAGGCCGTTGGCGGCCAATGTCAGACGACTGCTGGCAGCGGCAAACGCATCCACGTCCAGCAAAGTCACCAGATTGTGCGGGTAGCGCCGTTTCACCGCCGCGCCCAACACCCCGGCGCCGCAACCGAAGTCCAGCAGATGGCCGCTCGGCAACTTGTCCAGATGTTCCAGCAGCAAGGCGCTGCCGCGATCCAGCCGGCCGTGGCTGAACACGCCTGGCAGGCTGATGACTTTCAACGGACCTTCGGCCAGCGGCAGTTCATATTCCTGGGCCAGGCTTTCCAGCGATTTGGCTTGCGGCGCATTGGCCACGGTGACCTGCCATAGCTGGCAATGCCGCGCGCTGTCGAGTTTGCGCGGTTTGCCGAAGGGGTTCAGTTGCTTGGCCGCGCCCTCGATGCCGCTGCGCTTTTCGCCGACCAGATACACCTCGCGACCGGCCAGGCGCGAGGCGACGGCATTGAGGATGTAATCGGTCAGGTCCTTGGACTTGGGCAGAAACACCACGGCGGCGTCGAACTCGCGCTCCGGCACCGTTACGCCAAAATGGCTGCGCTCGGCAAAACGCGCGTCCAGCGCCGCTTGATCGCCGGCATGCCAGCACCAGCCATGGGCATCGGGCAGACGGCCCAGCAGATCGTCGGCGGGCAAGCCGGCCAGCAACACCGAACCCTGGAATAATTCAGCCTGACGAAGCAGTACTTCACTGCGCGGATCCATAATCTGCTCCTTGAAAAAAAGTGCCGCAGTTTATCAACTGACGACCCGCAGCGCTTTACCGCTGAAATATCCCTGAGCGTTTTCGGTCAATTGGCCAACGATGCGCTGCCGCGCTTCGCGACTGCCCCAGGCGTTGTGCGGAGTGACGATCAGCCGCGGGATGTCATGGGTCAACAGCGGGTTGCCAGCGGTCGGTGGCTCGACGCTCAGCACGTCGGTGGCGGCGCCGCCCAGATGACCGTTGCGCAAGGCATCGGCCAAGGCCTGTTCGTCGATCAGGCCACCGCGCGCGGTGTTGATCACGAAGGCGCCGGGTTTCATCGACGCAAGTTCCGGGGCACCGATGAAGTGGCGGGTGTGTTCGTTGAGCGGGCAGTGCAGGGTCAGCGCGTCGATTTGCGGCAGCAGTTCATCCAGTGGCAAGCGATCCGGCCGGGGCGGGCGTCCCGGAATCTGCCCCAGCAGCACGCGCATGCCGAACGCTTCGGCCAGTCGCGCGACCGCGCCGCCCAATTCGCCGTGACCGAGCAAGCCGAGGGTTTTGCCTTCCAGTTCGACGATCGGATAGTCCAACAGGCAGAACTGTTTGGCTTGCTGCCAGCGGCCTTCACCGACGGCTTTCTGATAGTCGGCCAGGCGTGTCGCCAGATTGAGCAGCAACATGATCGTATGCTGGGCCACCGACGGCGTGCCATAACCCTGGCAATTGCATACGGTAATGCCATGGGCACGGGCTGCCGCGAGGTCGACGTTGTTGGTGCCGGTAGCGGTGATCAGGATCAGCTTCAGCCCGGGGCTGGCGGCGATGGTCTCAGCATCGATCAGGATTTTGTTGCTGATGGCGACGGTGGCGCCCTTGAGGCGCTCGATGACCTGGTCAGGCGTGGTCTGTGCAAACAGTTGCAGTTCGCTGAAACAGGCGCGCAACGGGCTGAGGTCGAGATCGCCCAGGTCCAGGGAGGGGTGGTCGAGGAAAACGGCGCGGCAAGAGTTCGTCATCAACTGTACCTTTTGTGCATTGAACTGAAGGCGTAATCTGCCGAGCCTACCAGATGAAACAAACAGTTACGCTTGGCCAAAAGGAGTTCCCATGTACTGGACAGAGTTCTTGACCGTTGCCCTGATTCATTTGCTGGCGGTGGCCAGCCCCGGCCCGGACTTTGCCGTGGTGGTGCGTGAAAGCGTGACCCACGGTCGTCGCGCCGGCACCTGGACGGCGCTGGGCGTCGGCACGGCGATTTTCCTGCACGTCGGTTATTCGTTGCTCGGCATCGGCCTGATCGTGTCGCAGTCGATCGTGTTGTTCAACGCCTTGAAGTGGGCCGCCGCCGCTTATCTGTTGTATATCGGCTTCAAGGCCCTACGTGCGCAGCCGGCCAGACCGGTGACGGACGATCTGCACAAGGAAGCAGGCGAGCGTACGGCTCGTGGCGCCTTCACTTCGGGTTTCGTGACTAACGGCCTGAACCCGAAAGCCACGCTGTTCTTTCTGTCGCTGTTCACCGTGGTGATCAATCCGCACACGCCGCTGGCGGTACAGGCCGGATACGGCGTTTATCTGGCGGTGGCTACCGCCGTATGGTTCTGCCTGGTGGCGATGCTGTTCAGCCAGCAGCGTGTACGCGCCGGTTTTGCCCGCATGGGCCATTGGTTCGACCGGACCATGGGCGCGGTGCTGATCGCCATCGGCGTGAAACTGGCGTTTACCGAGATGCATTGATCCCTTGTAGGAGCCGGCTTGCTGGCGATGGCATCACCGCGGTTATTCAGATACACCGCGGTGACGCTTTCGCCAGCAAGCCGGCTCCTACAGCGGGCTGTGCCTGGGCCGGGTACGCACAAGTGCTGGCGCAACGCTAGCAACTGCTCGGTTCTGCAAATCATTCCTTTGGCTGATTTGGCTGGCGCCCAAGGGCACTAGAGTGCTTACTTTCAGCCACGACCGTGCAGTCAGAAAAGGGATTCTTATGTTGCAGACTCGCGTTATCCCCCCAGCCGAAGGCGCTTACCAGTATCCGCTGTTGATCAAACGGTTGTTGATGTCCGGCGCGCGTTACGAGAAAACCCGCGAGATCATTTACCGCGACCAGTTGCGCTACAGCTATCCGACCCTGATCGAACGGGTCGCACGGCTGGCCAACGTACTCACTGCAGCCGGTGTCAAGGCCGGCGATACCGTGGCGGTCATGGACTGGGACAGCCATCGATACCTGGAGTGCATGTTTGCCATCCCGATGATCGGTGCGGTGATCCACACCATCAACGTGCGCTTGTCTGCGGAACAGATCCTCTACACCATGAACCACGCCGAGGACCGCTTCGTGCTGGTCAACAGCGAATTCATCGGGCTGTACAACGCGATTGCCGGGCACCTGACCACGGTAGAGAAAACCCTGCTGTTGACCGACCTGCCGGAAAAAACCGCCGATTTGCCGAACCTCATCGGCGAGTACGAGCAGTTGCTGGCGGCCGCGAGCACGCAGTACGAGTTCCAGGACTTCGATGAAAACTCGGTCGCGACCACCTTCTACACCACCGGCACCACCGGTAATCCCAAAGGCGTGTATTTCACCCATCGGCAACTGGTGCTGCACACCATGGGGGTGTCGACGATCATGGGCGCCATCGACAGCGTCCGGCTGCTGGGCACCAACGACGTGTACATGCCGATCACCCCGATGTTCCATGTGCACGCCTGGGGCCTGCCATATGTGGCGACCATGCTCGGCCTCAAGCAGGTCTATCCCGGTCGCTACGATCCGGAATACCTGGTGGAACTGTGGCGCAAAGAGAAGGTCACCTTTTCCCACTGCGTGCCGACCATTCTGCAGATGATCCTCAACGCCAAGGCTGCGCAAGGCACCGACTTCGGTGGCTGGAAAATCGTCATCGGCGGCAGTGCGCTGAACCGTGCGCTGTACGAGGCGGCCAAGGCCAAGGGCATTCAGCTGACCGCCGCCTACGGCATGTCGGAAACCGGGCCGCTGGTGTCGTGCGCGCACCTCAACGATGAGCTGATGGCCGGCACCGAAGACGAACGCACCACGTATCGGATCAAGGCCGGTGTGCCGGGGCCCCTGGTGGAGGCGGCGATCGTCGACACCGACGGCAACTTCCTGCCCGCCGATGGTGAGACCCAGGGTGAGCTGGTGCTGCGTGCGCCGTGGCTCACCGAGGGTTATTTCAACGAACCGCAAAAGGGCGCCGAGCTCTGGGCCGGGGGTTGGCTGCACACCGGTGACGTGGCGACCCTGGACAGCATGGGGGTAATCGACATTCGCGACCGGATCAAGGACGTGATCAAGACCGGCGGCGAGTGGATTTCCTCACTGGACCTGGAAGACCTGATCAGTCGCCACCCGGCGGTACGCGAAGTAGCAGTGGTGGGCATTGCCGATCCGCAGTGGGGCGAGCGGCCGTTTGCCTTGCTGGTGATCCGCGAAGGCCAGGTTATCGGGGCCAGGGAACTCAAGGAGCACCTCAAGCCGTTCGTGGAGCAGGGGCACCTGAGCAAGTGGGCCATCCCGAGCCAGATCGCCCTTGTTACTGAAATTCCCAAGACCAGTGTCGGCAAACTCGACAAGAAGCGGATTCGCGTCGACATCACCGAATGGCAAGCCAATAACAGCACCTTCCTCTCGACGCTTTAAGCGTCTCCTGGCGTGCCCGAAAGGGCACGCCAGGCCCACCAAGCAAGCGCTTGGCTTGTGAAATGCGGATTTTCAGCCATCCTTGCCGGGCCGACAGGTGTCGGATTGGCAAGGGACTGTTCCAGAGTGGTTGGCCGCTGCAAATCACACTTTAGAGGGATCAAGCAGTACTACCTGCTGGCTATAGTCCGCTCAAGGATTTTTAAGGACGGAGCAAACGCACAGACCGGGGCGATGCAACTTTGGAATGACTTAGGGCCACCTTGGCGCCCAGTCATCCATAGCGTTTTTAAGAGTGCTAATTGCCATAACAATAATGCACATGGAGTAGCGTCGATGACATCAGTAAACCAGTTCTGGCGCAGGGCGAAACTGCCCCTGGCGGTCAGTCTTGCCTCTACGCTCGCCGGGCCAGCATTCGGCGTCAGTTTCAACGTTGGTGAAATCGAAGGTCAGTTCGACTCATCCCTGTCGATCGGAGCCAGTTGGTCTACCGAGAGTGCCAACAAGAACCTCATCGGCGTCAACAACGGTGGTCGCGGCCTGTCCCAGACCTCCGATGATGGTCACTTGAACTTCAAGAGCGGGGAAACGTTCTCGAAGATCTTCAAGGGGATCCATGACCTTGAACTGAAATATGGCGACACCGGCGTTTTCGTCCGTGGCAAATACTGGTACGACTTCGAACTCAAGGACGAAAGCCGTCCGTTCAAGGACATCAGCGACAGCAACCGCAAGGAAGGCGCCAAGTCCGCGGGCGGGCAGATCCTGGATGCCTTCGTCTACCACAACTATGCGATCGCCGATCAGCCGGGCTCAGTGCGGCTGGGCAAGCAGGTCGTGAGCTGGGGCGAAAGTACCTTTATCGGTGGCGGCATCAACTCGATCAACCCGATCGACGTTTCCGCTTTCCGTCGTCCAGGTGCCGAGATCAAGGAAGGCCTGATCCCGGTCAACATGTTCTACGTATCCCAGAGCCTCACCGAGAACCTCTCGACCGAAGCCTTCTATCAATTGGAATGGGACCAGACCGTTACCGACAACTGCGGCACGTTCTTCTCGCAACCGGACGTGATCTCCGATGGTTGCGACAATAACCTCGCGGTATTGCGTACCCGCAATGGCCTCAACGGTGCACTGGCGGCTGCGGGACTGCCGGCTGGTTTGCGTAATGCCAGCATCAACACCCTCGCTGCCAGGGGCGTGACCTGGGGCGACCCGGATGAAGGTGTGATCGTTCGTCGTGGTCCGGATCGCGATGCACGGGACAGCGGCCAGTTCGGCGTGTCCTTCAAATACATGTTCGATCCACTGGACACCGAATTCGGTGCCTACTTCATGAACTACCACAGCCGTGCGCCGATTTTCAGCGGCCATGGTGCGCCGGCGAGCGCCTACAGTGGAGCAGGCCTGGTGGGCGGGCTGGTGGGCGCCGGTGTTCCGCTCGGCGTTGCGGCCGGCCTGGCGCCGACCTTGCTGCCGTTGGTGGTGGCGGGCAACTCCAGCTACTACGTCGAATACCCTGAGGACATTCGCCTGTATGGTCTGAGCTTCTCTACTACGTTGCCCACCGGTACAGCTTGGAGTGGTGAAGTCAGCTACCGGCCGAATGCTCCGGTTCAGCTCAACACCACCGACATCCTCTTTTCCGGTCTGACGCCACTCAACCCTAATGTTTCCGTGCTTCAAGGACAGCCAGGGCAGGATCAACAAGGCTATCGCCGCAAGGAAGTGACCCAGCTCCAGACCACCTTGACCCACTTCTTCGACCAGGTGATGGGCGCCGATCGACTGACCCTGGTGGGCGAGGTCGGCTTTACTCACGTCGGCGGCCTGGAAAGCACGTCCAAGGCGCGTTACGGCCGTGACCCGAGCTACGGTCCTGGTCCGTTGCCAAGTGGCCAGTGCGTGGCATTGAACACTTCCACCCTGGCGGGCGGTCCGCAAAACAACGTCAGTCGCTATTGCGAAAACGATGGTTTTACCACCGCAAACTCCTGGGGTTATCGCGGTCGTGCCATCTGGGAATACAACAGTGTATTCGCCGGGGTGAACCTCAAGCCGAACGTGGCCTGGTCCCATGACGTGGAAGGTTACTCGCCAGGCCCTGGCGGCAACTTCGAGGAAGGTCGCAAAGCGGTCAGCCTGGGCGTCGATGCCGAGTACCAGAACACCTACACCGCAAGCCTTGCGTACACCAACTTCTTCGACGGCAAGTACACCACCACGGATGACCGCGACTTTGTTGCGCTCAGCTTCGGCGTGAACTTCTAAGCACTGTATTTTCAGGACGAACACCTATATGAAAATAACAAAGAGTCTGTTCCACGTCGGTGTCCTGGGGCTTTCGCTGCTGGCGAGCGGCGTGATGGCGGCGGTCCCTGCGGCCGAAGCGGACAAGCTGGGCAAGAGCCTGACCCCGATGGGCGCCGAGATGGCGGGCAACGCCGACGGTTCGATCCCTGCCTGGAAACCCATGGCGAAAAACGCCGGTAGCGTTGACGGCAAAGGCTTCCTGGCCGACCCGTTCGCCAGTGAAAAACCGCTGTTCACCATCACGGCGCAGAACGTCGACCAGTACAAGGGCAAGCTTGCCCCGGGCCAGTACGCGATGTTCAAGCGCTACCCCGAAACCTTCAAGATGCCGGTCTACCCGTCCCATCGCGGCGCTACCGTGCCGGATGCGGTGTTCGCCTCCATCAAGAAAAACGCCACCAGCACCAAGCTGGTGTCCGGCGGCAATGGCCTGGAAAACTTCGAGACCGCGATACCGTTCCCGATTCCGAAAACCGGTGTGGAAGTCATCTGGAACCACATCACCCGCTATCGCGGTGGCAGCGTGACCCGTCTGGTCACCCAGGCCACGCCGCAGCCTAACGGCTCGTACAGCCTGGTGTACTTCCAGGACCAGTTCGTGTTCCGCGACAAGATGAAGGACTACGATCCGGCGAACCCGGGCAATATCCTGTTCTACTTCAAGCAGAAAGTGACCGCGCCGGCACGTCTGGCCGGTGGTGTGCTGCTGGTGCACGAGACCCTCGACCAGGTCAAGGAGCCACGTTCGGCGTGGGTCTACAACGCCGGTCAGCGTCGTGTGCGCCGTGCGCCGCAAGTGTCCTATGACGGGCCGGGTACCGCTGCCGATGGCCTGCGTACTTCCGACAACCTGGACATGTACAACGGTGCGCCGGATCGTTACGACTGGAAGCTCGAAGGCAAGAAAGAGATGTACATCGCCTCCGACAGCTACAAGCTCGACGATCCGAAGCTGAAGTACGCCGACATCATCAAGGCCGGTCACATCAACCAGGACCTGGCTCGCTACGAGCTGCGCCGGGTCTGGCATGTGGTGGCTACCCTGAAGGAAGGCCAGCGTCATATCTACGCCAAGCGCGACTTCTACATCGACGAAGACACCTGGCAAGCCGCGGTGATCGACCATTACGACGGTCGTAATCAACTGTGGCGGGTGGCGGAAGCGCACGCTCAGAACTACTACAACGTCCAGGTGCCCTGGTACACCCTGGAAACCCTGTATGACCTGCAATCGGGTCGTTACCTGGCGCTGGGCATGAAAAACGAAGAGAAGTCGGCGTATGACTTCGGCTTCACGGCGACCACCAGCGACTTCACTCCGGCGGCGTTGCGTCAGGAGGGTGTTCGCTGACCTGCACTGAAACAGAGGCCGCATCCTCGAAAAAAACGCCCCGACTGGTTCGGGGCGTTTTTTTTCTGTAGGAGCGAAGCTTGCTCGCGATGGCGTCACCACCGGCGCCACCTGTTTCAGGACACTCCGCATTACGCTGGTCGCAGGGGTGTAGTCTTTTTGTAGCCATTTGTAGCAATAACCTTCATTCCCTCTTCGTTTACCGCTAGTCTGCGGACATCTGCAACGCCGCCAACAGCCTTTCAAACAAGAGCCGGCCATGACTGATCTGTCCCCACTCCCAGGCCCTGCAAGCGTCACCGTCGCAGCACTGGGCGGGCGCTTTTTTCGGCCGCCGTTGCCTGACGGCCACGTGCTGCGGCCGCGTTTGTGCGAGCGCCTGAGTGCCGGTCTCGGTGGCAGGCTGTTGCTGGTCAGTGCCCCGGCCGGGTTCGGCAAGAGTTCATTGGCGGTGGAGTTCTGTCAGGGGTTGCCGGTTCATTGGCAAAGTCTCTGGCTGGGGTTGAGTCCGCGCGACAGCGACCCCGGGCGTTTTCTCGAGCGGTTGCTCGAAGGCCTCCAGGATTATTTTCCGCAACTGGGCAGACAGTCCCTGGGACTGCTGAAAATGCGCCAGCGGCATCAACCCTTCGCCTTCGAAGAATGGCTGGACGGTTTGCTCGACGAGTTGGCCGTGCATGTGTCGCCGACGGCGCCGCTGCTACTGGTACTCGATGATTACCATCTGGCCCAGGGCCCGGTGCTCGATCGTTGCCTGCAGTTTTTCCTCAATCACCTTCCCGACGGCTTGCTGGTGATGGTTACCAGTCGCCAGCGTCCGGACTGGCACCTGGCGCGCCTGCGGCTGTCGCGGCAGCTGCTCGAGTTGCATGAGCAGGACCTGCGCCTGACCCACGATGAAGCCGTGACCCTGCTCGATCGGCACAGCACCTCCTTGCGCGGCGAAGCGCTGGAGAACCTGATCCTGCGCAGCGAAGGCTGGGTCGCAGGCCTGCGTTTCTGGCTGCTGGCGGCCTCCGAAGCGGGCACCGCTGGCGCATTACCCCAGTCCCTGCACGGCGGGGAAGGACTGATCCGCGATTACCTGCTCGAAGAGGTCATCGATTGCCTGCCCGCCGAGGTGCAGGCATTCCTGTACGACACCGCGCCTCAGGAGCGCTTTTGCAGCGAGCTGTGCGACGCCGTTCGCGAAGCCCACGACAGTGCCGAGATCCTGGGTTTTCTCTCGGCCCATCAGGTGTTCCTGGTACCGCTGGACGAACAGGGTCACTGGTATCGCTATCACCATCTGTTTTCCGACCTGCTGCGCACGCGGCCTGCCACACAGGCGATGGTGCCGGCGGCGAGCCTGCACCTGCGCGCCTGTCGCTGGTTCAATGCCCAGGGATTGCTGGATGAGGCGGTGGAGCAGGCGTTGCGGGCCGGGCACCTGGATGTCGCGGCGAACCTGGTGCAAAACCTCTCGGAAGAGCAACTGCTGGCGGAACAGAATGTCGGCATGTTGCTGCGCTGGAAAATGGACTTGCCCGACAGCCTGCTGATCAGTACACCACGGCTGATCGTGCTGTACAGCTGGGCGTTGGGACTGGCCTGTCAGCTGGACGCCGCCGAGGAGCTGGCCAGTCATTTGAACCGCTTCCTGCCGGCCCCGTCGGCCACGGCGCAGAAATCCATGCTGGCGCAATGGCTGGCCTTGAGCGGAATCATCGCTCGCGGCCGCGGCAATCGCGAGCTGACGTTGCTCTACTGCACCGAAGCACTGGAGAGTCTTCCCTCCAGGCGTTACGGCCAACGCCTGATGTGCCTCTCGACCTTGTCCAACCTGGCCATTGCCGACGGTGACCTATGGCGTGCACGGGGCTTGAACCGTGACTCCCTGGAGTTGGCACAGCGGGTCGGCAACCCGTTGTTCGAAGCGCTGGCCCATTACGACCGCGCCCGAGTGTTGCAGGCGCGGGGAGAGATCCTGCGTTCACTGGAAGAGGTCCACCAAGGGCTGCAACGCCTGCAAGGGTTGTCCCCGCAACGGCTGTTTGCCGTACGCGCTCGCCTGACACTGTACGAAGGGTTCCTGCTGGCCCTGCACTTGCAACCACACACTGCGCGGCTGCGATTGCAGGCGGGTTTGACCGAGGCGCGGGCCTGTCGCGATATCAGCGTACTGATCGGCCACTGCGTGATCGCCAGGCTCGAAGGCTGCAGCGGCGAATTCGCCAAAGCCTTTGCCGAGCTCGCCGAAGCCGAACGCCTGATGCATATCTGGGACGTGCCGCCGATCTACTACCTGGCGATGATCACCCTGGTCAAATGCGAACTGTGGCTGGCCCAGGGCCGTACCGACCTGGCCGAAGCCTGGCTGACGCGGTTGGGCCAGACCTACAACGGCGAGCATCCCGCTGCGCCTCCGGAATTCCATCCACAGCTGGCGCTGCACATCGAATTGCAGCAGGCCTTGCTGGAAGTGATCCAGGGGCAACCGATGCGGGCTGAAGGGCGCTTGAATGCGTTGCTCGAGAATAGTCAGCAGACAGGCCGGCAGTTGTTCAGCGTGATGGTGTTGACCCAGAAAACCGAACTGCTCCTGGCGCACAACCGCGAGCCGGAAGCCCGGCAAGCCTTCGCCCAGTCCCTGGAAGCGGCCAGTGGCGGTGTCCTGCAACCCTTCGACGGCCTGCTGAGCAAATACCCTGACTGGCTGCGTGAGCAGCTCCAGCATTGTGCGAAAACGACGATTGCACAAAACCTGTCAGAGCGCCTGCCCGCCGTCGCTGCCCGCACTGCCCCGGAGCCCTTGGCAGCCTGCGAGCAGCTCAGTTCCCGTGAACTGGCAGTCCTGAAGCTCATCGCCCAAGGCTGTTCGAACCAGGAAATCAGCGATCAGCTGTTCATTTCCCTGCATACGGTGAAAACCCATGCCAGTCATATCAACAGTAAGCTGGGGGTCGAGCGACGCACGCAGGCTGTGGCACGGGCGAAGGCGTTGGGGGTGTTGGCCTGAGCTAATTCGACGATACACATCGCTGTAAATGGCTTGATGGCCATTTTATGCAAAAATCTCCCGTCCCCGTTTACCGAGCAGCCCAGATGTCCCAGCAACCGACTCTCATCCGTGAAACCTTCCCCGTCGGCCCGTTGCAGTGCAACTGCACGATCATCGGCGACCCGATCACGAAGAAAGCCATCGTGGTCGACCCAGGCGGCAATCATGAGCTGATCCTGGCGCGCCTCGACGCCCTGGGCCTGAAGGTGGTCAGTATCATTCACACCCACGCGCACCTGGATCACTTCCTGGCTTCCGGCCAGTTGAAGGAGAAAACCGGCGCGACCCTGCATTTGCACAAGGAAGATCAATTCCTCTGGGACAACCTGGAGATGCAATGCCAGATGTTCGGGGTGCCCTACACGCCGGTGCCGTCGCCGGATCGCTGGTTGGCCGACGATGAAGAACTGGCCTGCGGCTGTGGCGTGGCCTTGCACACGCCGGGGCATACCCCGGGGTCCATGAGCTTCTGGTTTGCCGAGGCCAAGTTGCTGATTGCCGGTGACACCTTGTTTCGGCGTGGAGTAGGGCGCACGGATTTGTGGGGTGGCGATCAGGCGACCATCGTGCGTTCGATCAAGCAGCGGCTGTATACCCTGGATGAAGAAGCGACGGTGGTGACGGGGCATGGTCCTGACACTCGCCTGGGCGAGGAAATGCGCGAGAACCCGTTTGTGCGCGCTTGATCTGCATTTGTGTACAGTCCGGGTGGAATCTTTTCCCGTAAATATGATCCAACGCCCGCAAAGGCCGATGCCTTGGTCCGTTGCACCACAGAATGAAAAAAGTAGGAGCTCTGAATGTTCACCAAGCAGCGTTTGATTATTGTCGCTACGGCTGTGGCCTTGCTGTCTGGCTGCGCCTCGCCTAACCCTTACGATAACCAGGGCCAGGCCGACAGTGGTTCCACGGGCATGAGCAAAACCGCCAAGTACGGCGGGCTCGGCGCGCTGGCCGGTGCGTTGGCCGGTGCGGCCATCGACCACAACAACCGTGGCAAGGGCGCGCTGATCGGCGCCGCCGTGGTGGGTGCTTCCGCTGCCGGTTACGGTTACTACGCCGACCAGCAAGAGAAAAAGCTGCGCGAAAGCATGGCCAATACCGGGGTTGAAGTGCAGCGTCAGGGCGATCAGATCAAGCTGATCATGCCGGGCAACATCACCTTTGCCACTGATTCGGCGAACATCGCCTCGAGCTTCTATCAGCCGCTGAACAACCTGGCGGGTTCGCTCAAGGAGTTCAGTCAGAACCAGATCGAGATCGTCGGCTACACCGACAGCACCGGCAGCCGCCAGCACAACATGGACCTGTCCCAGCGTCGCGCCCAAAGCGTGGCGACCTACCTGACGTCGCAGGGTGTCAGCGGTACCAACTTGAGCGCCCGTGGCGCCGGTCCGGATAACCCCGTTGCCAGCAACGGTGACGTCAATGGCCGGGCGCAGAACCGTCGGGTCGAGGTCAACCTGAAGGCGATTCCGGGTCAGCAGTATGGTGCCCAACAGCAAGGCACCGTTCAGCAATACCCGTAATACCTGCGCAATAAAAACTGATGTGGGAGCGGGCTTGCTCGCGAAGAGGCCCTGACAGTCAGCACAAATATTGGATCACAAACAAAAAAACCTCAGACAATCACTTGTCCGAGGTTTTTTGTTGCGCGAAACCTGATTACTTCTTCAGGCCATAATGCTCATCGAGCATGCCCGGCGCGTTCGGGGCTTTGGGCGCGTAGTCGCGAGGCGGCTCCTGATTGCGCGGCGGCGTCAGGCGTTCCCGTGGAGCCACCGCCGCGTCAGCGTGCAGGGCGGCCAGCAAGCGTTGGCGGGTCTGCTCGTCCAGGGCCAGGCGATTGGCACCCTCGGCGAGATGGTCCTGCACTTCCTGATAGCTCGCAGTCAGCTTCTTGACCAGTGTCGCAGTGCTGTTGAAGTGGGTGACCACCTCGTTCTGATAACTGTCGAAACGTTCCTGAACGTCATCCAGCTGACGTTGCGTGCGGTTAGGCGCGGCATTCGGCACCAGGCGAGCGATCAGGAATCCAATGGCGACACCCACAACCAGGGCAAGAGTCGGCAACAACCAAACTAAGAGCGAGTGTTCCACGAGTCCTTCCTCTATAAACGGCTTTGCTTTACGTTAACGGCTCGAACCTGCGCTGTATACCGCGATTCACTCGCAATAGATTGGCACAGACAATTTGCTAGACGAGTCGACCCGATTCGAGGTCACGGAGTTCCTTCCTTGCTTATGCGCGAAACCCCTGTAGTGATTGATGGCCCGGTCGGTCAACTGGAAGCCCTGCTTCTGGAAAACAACAGTATGGACAATAACCCGCCCCGCGGCCTGGCGCTGATCTGCCACCCGAACCCGGTGCAGGGCGGCACCATGCTCAACAAGGTCGTCTCGACCTTGCAGCGTACCGCGCGGGATGCCGGTTTTATTACCTTGCGTTTCAACTACCGTGGCGTCGGCGCCAGTGAAGGCACGCACGATATGGGCACCGGTGAAGTCGACGATGCTCAAGCGGTAGCCCAATGGCTGCGAGCCAAATACCCTGACTTGCCCCTGACCCTGTTCGGTTTTTCCTTCGGCGGTTTTGTAGCAGCAAGTCTCGGCGGACGCCTGGAAGCCAAGGGCGAGTCGCTCAAGCATCTGTTCATGATCGCGCCTGCGGTCATGCGCCTGGGCGATCAGGATCAGCTGCCACAGCAGGGCGAACTGACCCTGATCCAGCCTGAAACCGATGAAGTCATCGATCCGCAACTGGTCTATGACTGGTCCGAAAAACTCGAGCGCCCCCATGAGCTGCTGAAAGTGGCAGAATGCGGACACTTTTTTCATGGCAAGCTGACCGATCTCAAGGATCTGATCCTGCCGCGTCTCTCGAATTGATTGCAGTCTGACAAGCGATTACCCATGACGACTCGTACCCGTATCCTCACCGGCATCACCACCACCGGCACGCCGCACCTGGGCAATTACGCCGGCGCCATCCGCCCGGCGATCCTTGCCAGTCGCGACAGCAATGCCGATTCGTTCTACTTCCTGGCCGACTACCACGCCCTGATCAAATGCGATGACCCGCTGCGCATCCAGCGCTCGCGCCTGGAAATCGCCGCGACCTGGCTGGCCGGAGGCCTGGATGTGGAGCGCGTGACCTTCTATCGCCAGTCCGACATCCCGGAAATCCCTGAACTGACCTGGCTGCTGACCTGCGTCGCCGCCAAGGGCCTGCTCAACCGCGCCCACGCCTACAAGGCTTCGGTGGACAAGAACGTCGAGACCGGCGAAGACCCGGACGCCGGGATCACCATGGGCCTGTACAGCTACCCGGTGCTGATGGCGGCGGACATTCTGATGTTCAACGCCCACAAGGTGCCGGTCGGTCGTGACCAGATCCAGCACGTGGAAATGGCCCGGGACATCGGTCAGCGCTTCAACCACCTGTTCGGCCAAGGCAAAGAGTTCTTCACCATGCCCGAGGCGCTGATCGAAGAAAGCGTCGCCACGCTGCCAGGTCTCGACGGTCGCAAGATGTCGAAGAGCTACGACAACACCATTCCGTTGTTCAGCAGCGCCAAGGAAATGAAGGACGCGATCTCGCGGATCGTGACCGACTCCCGGGCGCCGGGCGAAGCCAAAGATCCGGACAATTCGCACCTGTTCACCTTGTTCCAGGCCTTCGCCACCCCGGCGCAGTCCGCCGAGTTCCGCAGCGAACTGCTGCAGGGCCTGGGTTGGGGCGAGGCGAAGAATCGCCTGTTCCAACTGCTCGACAGCGAATTGGGCGAGTCCCGCGAGCGTTACTACCAGCTGATCGAACGCCCCGCGGACCTGGAAGACATCCTGCAAATCGGTGCGAAAAAAGCCCGCTCGGTCGCCACACCCTTCCTTCACGAACTGCGTGAAGCGGTTGGCCTGCGCTCTTTCGTCGCCCAGACCCAAGTCGCAGCGACTACCAAAAAGAAAGCCGCCAAAGCCGCGCGTTTCGTCAGTTTCCGCGAAGAAGACGGCAGCTTCCGTTTCCGTCTGCTGGCGGCCGATGGCGAGCAACTGCTGCTGTCGCGCAACTTTGCCGACGGCAAAACCGCAGGCCAGGTGACCAAGCAGCTGCAAGCGGGCCAACCACTGGATGTGCGCAGTGAAGACCGCAGCTTCAGCGTCTGGCTGGAAGGCGAGTGCGTGGCCGACAGCCCGACTTTTGCTGACAACGCCGCTCGCGACGTCGCCATCGATGCCTTGCGAGTTGCCCTGACCCCGGTTCAGGAATAATCGACGGCTCGGTCCGACCAAGGGCTGATTGCCATTCCCACGGGCCGTCGCTACAGTGACGGCCCGTTTTTGTTGCCTTGCTAACGAATTATGACGCCCCTAGAACGATATCAAGCTGATCTGAAACGCCCGGAATTCTTCCACGATGCTGCGCAGGAAACGGCGGTGCGTCATTTGCAGCGCCTGTACGACGATCTGGTCGCGGCCTCGCAGAACAAGCCAGGCCTGCTCGGCAAGCTGTTTGGCAAAAAAGACCAGGCGCCGGTCAAGGGCCTGTACTTCTGGGGCGGCGTTGGTCGCGGCAAGACTTACCTGGTCGACACCTTCTTCGAAGCCCTGCCGTTCAAGGAAAAGACTCGCACTCACTTCCACCGCTTCATGAAGCGCGTGCATGAAGAGATGAAGACCCTGGGCGGCGAGAAAAACCCGCTGACCATCATCGCCAAGCGCTTCTCCGATGAGTCGCGAGTGATCTGTTTCGATGAATTCTTCGTCTCCGACATCACCGACGCCATGATCCTTGGCACGCTGATGGAAGAGCTGTTCAAGAACGGCGTGACCCTGGTCGCGACGTCGAACATCGTGCCGGACGGCCTGTACAAGGACGGCCTGCAGCGTGCGCGTTTCCTGCCGGCCATTGCGCTGATCAAGCAGAACACCGAGATCGTCAACGTCGACAGCGGCGTCGATTACCGTCTGCGTCACCTCGAACAAGCGGAACTGTTTCACTTCCCGCTGGACGAAGCCGCCCAGGAAAGCCTGCGCAAGAGCTTCCGCGCCCTGACGCCAGAATGCACGGCAGCCATCGAGAACGATGTGCTGATGATCGAGAACCGCGAAATCCGTGCCGTGCGCACCTGCGATGACGTGGCCTGGTTCGACTTCCGCGAACTCTGCGACGGCCCGCGCAGCCAGAACGATTACATCGAACTGGGTAAGATCTTCCACGCCGTATTGCTCAGCGATGTCGAGCAGATGAGCGTCACCACCGACGACATCGCCCGACGCTTCATCAACATGGTCGACGAGTTCTACGACCGTAACGTGAAACTGATCATTTCGGCCGAAGTCGAGCTCAAAGACCTCTACACCGGCGGTCGCCTGAACTTCGAGTTCCAGCGTACCCTCAGTCGCCTGCTGGAAATGCAGTCCCACGAGTTTCTGTCGCGGGCGCACAAGCCATAAGCCATAAGCGATTAAAAAAGTAGAACGATTCGGAAAATAAAAAAGGGCCTGCAAATGCAGGCCCTTTTTTTGTGCGCCGCCGAACCCTGTGGGGGAACAGGCAGCCCGAAACTATCTGGCACACCCCATACCCTGTGGGAGCGGGCTTGCTCGCGAAAGCGGTGGGTCAGTCGACAACAATGTTGAATGTCGGTCCGCATTCGCGAGCAAGCCCGCTCTCACAGTTTTGATTTGTGTTGGATTCGAAGGTTTATGCAGCCTGCTGAAACTGCTGCCGATACTGATTCGGCGACAACTCCGTATGCTGGCGGAACAGCCGTGCAAAGAAGCTCGCATCGTCGTAGCCCACCTCATAACTGATGGTCTTGATGCTCTTGCGGCTACCCGACAGCAGGCCCTTGGCAGTTTCGATGCGCAGGCGTTGCAGGTAGTGCAGCGGCTTGTCGCCGGTGGCGGTCTGGAAGCGGCGCATGAAGTTGCGGATGCTCATGCCGTGTTCGCGGGCGACGTCTTCGAAGCGGAATTTGTCGGCGAAGTGGTCTTCGAGCCAGTGCTGGATCTGCAGGATGATCACGTCCTGGTGCAGTTTCTGCCCGCCGAATCCGATGCGGCCTGGCGAGTAGCTGCGCTGCACTTCGTAGAGAATGTCGCGGGCCACGGCCTGGGCCACATTGGCGCCACAGAAGCGCTCGATCAGGTAAACATAGAGATCGCAGGCCGAGGTAGTGCCGCCGGCGCAATACAGGTTGTCGGCGTCGGTCAGGTGTTTGTCCTGATTGAGCTGTACCTGCGGGAAGCGCTCGGCAAAGGCGTTGAAGAACCGCCAGTAAGTGGTTGCTTCCTTGCCGTCGAGCAAGCCGGCCTCGGCGAGCCAGAACACCCCGGTGGCCTCGCCACACAGCACCGCGCCACGCGCATGTTGCTGGCGCAGCCACGGCAGGACCTGGGGATAACGTTGGCAAAGGGTTTCGAAGTCGTCCCAGAAGGCGGGAAGGATAATGATCTCGGCATTTTCCAGGCCGCCGTCCACCGGGATGATCACGTCGCTGAAGCTGTTCACCGGTTTGCCGTCGGGACTGACCAGTCGCGTTTCGAACGCCGGTGTCAGGCCGTGGCCCAGTTGTTTGCCGTAACGCAGGCTGGCCAGGTGGAAGAAATCCTTGGCTTGCATGAGGGTGGAAGCGAAAACCCGGTCGATAGCCAGGATGCTGACGCGCCGCAGGGGCGTGGAGGCTCGGTTAGACATAATTCAACTTTATTCTTATAGGGGAAAGTGGTCACCAGACGGCTGGATCGTCTTATTTTTTGGCTGATGTGTCCAGTGTCCTGTATCGGAGGCGAGGCTTAGTCTCTGAAGGACAACTCCACCCAGCAATAACGACAGGTGCCGCATGATCCCCAGAACCTTGTTCAGTCCCGAGCACGAACTGTTTCGCGACAGCGTGCGAACCTTCCTCGAAAAAGAGGCCGTGCCGTTTCATGGGCAATGGGAAAAACAGGGCTACATCGACCGCAAGCTCTGGAACAAGGCGGGGGAGGCGGGGATGCTGTGTTCGCATCTGCCGGAAGAATATGGCGGGCTGGGGGCGGACTTTCTGTATAGCGCGGTGGTGATCGAAGAGGTGGGTCGCCTGGGCCTGACCGGGATCGGTTTTTCTCTTCATTCGGACATTGTTGCGCCTTACATCCTGCATTACGGCAGTGAAGCGCTGAAGCATAAATACCTGCCGAAACTGGTGTCCGGCGAAATGGTCACCGCCATTGCCATGACCGAACCGGGCGCCGGTTCCGACCTGCAAGGGGTAAAGACCACCGCAGTGCTGGACGGCGATGAGTATGTGATCAACGGTTCGAAAACATTCATTACCAACGGGTTTCTGGCTGATCTGGTGATCGTCGTGGCCAAGACCGATCCGAAGGCCGGCGCGAAGGGCACCAGTCTGTTTTTGGTCGAAGCGAATACGCCGGGCTTCGACAAGGGCAAGCGCCTGGAAAAAGTCGGCATGAAGGCGCAGGACACCTCGGAACTGTTCTTCCAGGACGTCCGGGTGCCCAAGGAAAACCTTCTGGGGCAAGCGGGGATGGGTTTTGCTTATCTGATGCAGGAGCTGCCCCAGGAGCGGCTTACTGTTGCCATCGGCGGATTGGCCTCGGCTGAGGCGGCGCTGCAATGGACACTGGATTACACCCGCGAGCGCAAGGCATTTGGCAAGGCGATTGCCGATTTCCAGAACACGCGTTTCAAACTGGCGGAGATGGCGACGGAGATTCAGATCGGCCGGGTATTTGTCGATCGTTGCCTGGAACTGCACCTGCAAGGCAAGCTCGACGTGCCGACGGCGGCGATGGCCAAGTACTGGGGCACGGACCTGCAATGCAAGGTGCTCGACGAGTGCGTGCAGTTGCATGGCGGGTACGGGTTCATGTGGGAGTACCCGATCGCCCGGGCCTGGGCGGATGCGCGGGTGCAGCGGATCTATGCCGGGACCAATGAGATCATGAAGGAGATTATTGCGCGGTCGCTTTGATGGCGTGGTGAGTTCGAGATCGCCTTCGCGAGCAAGTCGAATCGTCGCACCGCCGCTCCCACAGGGGGGCTGTGTCGATCACAAATGTGTACATCAACACAGATCGACTGTGGGAGCGGCGGTGCGACGATTCGACTTGCTCGCGAAAACGTTTCACCTATCGATCAAGGTGCCGGATTCGGGTGATCCTTGTGAATCGCCTCGATCCCCGCCAGCACTTCATCGGAAAGTTTCAGCTCGAAGCTCGCTATATTGCTGTCAAGCTGCTCCAGCGTCGTGGCGCCAATGATGTTGCTGGTGACGAACGGTTGCTGCGTCACGAAGGCCAACGCCATTTGTGCCGGGTCCAGGCCATGTTCGCGGGCCAGTGCCACATACCGGCTGCACGCCGCTTCCGACTGTGGATTGAAATAACGGCTGAAGCGGCTGTACAGGCTCAGGCGGCCTTTGGGCGGACGGGCGCCACCTTCGTACTTGCCCGACAAAAAACCAAATGCCAGCGGCGAATAGGCGAGCAATCCGCACTGTTCGCGGATGGCAATTTCCGCCAGGCCGATCTCGAAGCTGCGGTTGAGCAGGTTGTAGGGGTTCTGGATCGACACCGCACGTGGCCAGCCACGGGCTTCGGCCAGGGCGAGAAAGCGCATGGTGCCCCAAGGGGTTTCATTGGACAGGCCGATGTGCCGGATCTTGCCGGCCCTGACCTGTTCGTCCAAGGCTTCGAGGGTGTCTTCCAGCGGGGTGAGGTTGGCTTCGGTCTGGTGTTTGTAACCCAGTTGACCGAAAAAGTTGGTGCTGCGCTCCGGCCAGTGCAGTTGATAGAGATCGATGTAGTCGGTCTGCAGGCGCTTGAGGCTGGCATCCACGGCTTCGGTGATGTGCTGGCGGTTGTGCCGCAGGTTTTTGTCGCGGATGTAATCAATGGTGTTGCCGGGGCCGGCGATCTTGCTGGCCAGGATCCAGTCGGCGCGATCGCCGCGACTTTTGAAATAATTGCCGATGTAGCGTTCGGTGGTGGCGTAGGTTTCGGCCTTGGGCGGCACCGGGTACATTTCGGCGGTGTCGATGAAATTGATCCCGGCGCTCTTGGCCCTTTCAATCTGGGCGAAGGCTTCAGCCTCGCTGTTTTGCTCGCCCCAGGTCATGGTTCCGAGGCAGATGGCGCTCACGTTCAGATTGGTTCGGCCTAGCTGGCGATAGTCCATCGGGTGCTCCTTGGGCAAAACAATCATAAAAGCAGGTTGAAATATTTTTCGCAATCTGCATAATTGCGCACCTCTTTCTGCAGTGGAAGTGATGCGCCGCCGCCGAAGAATCTTGCCGTTGAACGGACGCGCCGACCCGAGCCCCCGAAAGCGTCTGTATCCGGCTGCCTTTGACTTGTCAAAGTACGCACTATTCAGTAAGATCCGCCGTCTAATTTACAGGGCGGCCCCTGAGGCTATAAAGAATGAAAACTTTTACTGCTAAACCGGAAACAGTACAGCGCGACTGGTTTGTCGTCGACGCTGCAGGTCAGACCCTGGGTCGTCTGGCCACCGAAATCGCGAGCCGTCTGCGTGGCAAGCATAAAGCTGAGTACACTCCTCACGTTGACACCGGCGATTACATCGTCGTTATCAATGCCGAGCAGATTCGTGTAACCGGTGCTAAAACCACCGACAAAATCTACTACTCCCACTCCGGTTTCCCGGGCGGCATCAAGTCGATCAACTTCGAAAAGCTGATCGCTAAAGCCCCTGAGCGCGTGATCGAGACCGCGGTCAAAGGCATGCTGCCTAAGAACCCGCTGGGTCGCGACATGTATCGTAAGCTGAAAGTCTATGCGGGCGCTGTACACCCTCATACTGCTCAGCAGCCCCAAGAACTGAAGTTTTAACGGAATAGTTCATTATGTCGGCGACTCAAAATTACGGCACTGGCCGTCGCAAGACCGCAACCGCACGCGTTTTCCTGCGTCCGGGCACTGGTAACATCTCCATCAACAACCGTTCGCTGGATAATTTCTTCGGCCGCGAAACTGCCCGCATGGTAGTTCGTCAGCCGCTGGAATTGACTGAGACTGTCGAGAAATTCGACATCTACGTCACCGTGATCGGCGGTGGTGTGAGTGGTCAAGCTGGCGCAATCCGCCACGGTATCACTCGCGCTCTGATGGATTACGACGAAACTCTGCGTGGTGCTCTGCGCAAAGCCGGCTTCGTAACCCGTGATGCACGTGAAGTTGAACGTAAGAAAGTCGGTCTGCGTAAAGCGCGTAAGCGTCCGCAGTACTCGAAGCGTTAATTCGCTTTCGCGTTCAAAAAGAACGCCCAGCTCCTTGCGGAGCCGGGCGTTTTTTTATGGGTGCGATTTATCATGAAATTGCGCTGTGACAACTTGCCACATCCGTAGAGGCCCTATACTGCAAGGCTTGGCAGTGAGGCCTCACGGTAATTACCTTGTCAGAATTGGGGGTTTTCATTACCATTCGGCAAAATTTTTATAAGTACATGGTTTTACTTAGTAGATGCCTGATTTAACAGGCCACAAAGCTGATGGGAGAGGACTGAATGAGCAATGACGGCGTGAATGCAGGCCGGCGTCGCTTCTTGGTAGCAGCCACATCCGTGGTGGGTGCTGCAGGAGCGGTGGGGGCTGCGGTCCCGTTCGTGGGGTCATGGTTTCCCAGTGCCAAGGCGAAAGCCGCAGGTGCACCGGTGAAAGTGAATGTCAGCAAAATCGAGCCAGGCCAGCAGATGATTGCTGAGTGGCGCGGTCAGCCGGTGTTCATCGTCCGCCGTACCGAGGAAATCCTGGGGAATCTGAAAAAGATCGAGGGCCAGCTGTCTGACCCGACCTCCAAGAACTCGACACAACCGACCTATGTCGACCCGCAAACGCGATCGATCAAGCCAGAAGTTTTGCTGCTGATCGGCATCTGCACGCACCTGGGTTGCTCGCCGACCTTCCGTCCAGAAGTGGCGCCTGCTGACTTGGGCAAGGATTGGGTGGGTGGTTATTTCTGCCCTTGCCACGGTTCCCACTACGATCTGGCTGGCCGCGTCTACAAGTCGCAACCTGCGCCTTTGAACCTGCCAGTTCCCCCGCATTCCTATGAGACCGATGAGATTATTGTCATTGGCGTCGATACGGAGAAAGCGTGATGAGCAAGTTCATGGATTGGGTTGATGCGCGCTTTCCCGCGACCAAAATGTGGGAAGACCATCTCAGCAAGTACTACGCCCCGAAGAACTTCAACTTCTTCTACTTCTTTGGCTCCCTGGCGCTGCTCGTTCTGGTCAACCAGATCGTCACCGGTGTCTGGCTGACAATGAGCTATACCCCGTCGGCGGAAGAAGCCTTTGCTTCCGTCGAATACATCATGCGCGACGTCGAGTACGGTTCGATCCTGCGTCTGTTGCACGCCGTCGGCGCTTCGATGTTCTTCATCGTCGTCTATCTGCACATGTTCCGTGGCTTGCTCTACGGTTCGTACCAGAAGCCACGTGAGCTGGTGTGGGTCTTCGGCATGCTGATTTACCTGGCGCTGATGGCTGAGGCCTTCATGGGCTACCTGCTGCCGTGGGGCCAGATGTCCTACTGGGGTGCCCAGGTCATCATCTCGCTGTTCGGTGCGATCCCGGTCATCGGCAACGACCTGACCCAGTGGATCCGTGGTGACTACCTGATTTCCGGTATTACCCTGAACCGCTTCTTCGCCTTGCATGTCGTGGCCCTGCCGATCGTGATTCTCGGTCTGGTGGTGCTGCACGTTCTGGCGCTGCACGAAGTCGGTTCGAACAACCCGGATGGCGTGGACATCAAGAAACACAAAGACGAAAACGGCGTACCGCTGGACGGCATTGCTTTCCACCCGTACTACACCGTCAAAGATATCGTCGGCGTGGTGGTGTTCCTGTTCATCTTCTGCTCGATCGTGTTCTTCTTCCCGGAAATGGGCGGCTACTTCCTCGAGAAGCCGAACTTTGAAGTGGCGAACGCCTTCAAGACCCCAGAGCACATCGCTCCGGTCTGGTACTTCACGCCGTTCTACGCGATTCTGCGGGCGGTTCCGGACAAGCTTCTCGGCGTTATCGCCATGGGTGCAGCCATTGCCGTGCTGTTCGTCCTGCCATGGCTGGACCGCAGTCCGGTCAAATCGATGCGCTACAAAGGCTGGCTGAGCAAAATCTGGCTGGTGGTGTTCTGCATCTCGTTCGTGATCCTCGGCATCCTGGGTGTTCTGGCTCCGACGCCAGGCCGTACCTTGCTGTCGCAGGTCTGTACCTTCCTGTACTTCGCCTACTTCATTCTGATGCCGTTCTACACCAGGCTCGAGAAGACCAAACCGGTTCCGGAAAGGGTGACTGGCTGATGAAAAAGCTATTTGCTGTACTGATTCTTGCTGCCATGCCTGTACTGTCCTTCGCGGCCGAACACGGTGGTCCCGAGCTGGAAAAGGTCGACATCGACGTGTCCGACAAGGCCGCCATGCAGGACGGCGCGCGTACGTTCGCCAACTACTGCATGGGCTGCCACAGCGCCAAGTTCCAGCGCTACGAGCGTGTCGCCGATGACCTGGGTATTCCTCACGAGCTGATGCTCTCGAACCTGGTGTTCACTGGCGCCAAGATCGGCGACCACATGAGCATCGGCATGCAGCCGGCTGACGCCAAGACCTGGTTCGGTGCCGCGCCGCCCGACCTGACCCTGGTGGCTCGTGTTCGTGGTACCGACTGGCTCTACGGTTACCTGAGATCGTTCTACGAGGACCCGTCGCGTCCTTGGGGCGTGAACAACAAGGTGTTCCCGAATGTCGGGATGCCTAACGTTCTGGTCGGCCTGCAAGGTCGTCAGGTAGTCGGTTGCAAACAGGTCCAGATCGTCGAAGGCGGCAAGAAGCAATATGATCCGCTGACCGGTACGCCGCTGACTCATGAAGCGTGCGATCAGCTGACCATCGTGCCGAAAAGCGGTGCCCTGACCGAAGAGCAGTTCGATGAGAAGGTCAAGAATCTGGTAACCTTCCTCGCTTACTCGGCTAACCCGGTTAAGCTGCAACATCAGCGCATCGGTACCTACGTATTGCTGTACCTGGCGTTCTTCTTCGTATTCGCCTATTTGCTCAAGCGTGAGTACTGGAAAGACGTGCACTGATAAAGCTTCAAGCAATGGCTGTTAATCGCGCGCGCCCAAGGGCGTCTCTGAAGGTGTAACGAGCCTGGTGATCCAGGCGTTACGGGAGACGTCCTCTGGGCGCGCTCGTTTTTCCGCTTCCGATAATTTCAACAAGCGAGGAGGACCGCCATGGGCGTGACCAATCGGTTGGCCTGTTACTCCGACCCCGCCGACCACTATTCCCACCGAGTGCGTATCGTACTTGCAGAGAAGGGTGTCAGCGCCGAGATCATTTATGTGGAAGCTGGTCGCCAGCCGCCTAAACTGATTGAAGTGAACCCTTACGGCAGCCTGCCCACCCTGGTCGATCGTGACCTGGCCTTGTGGGAGTCGACCGTGGTGATGGAATATCTGGATGAGCGTTACCCGCACCCGCCCTTGCTGCCGGTTTATCCCGTGGCGCGTGCCAACAGCCGTCTGCTGATTCATCGCATTCAGCGTGACTGGTGTGGTCTGGTGGATCTGATCCTGGATTCGCGGACCAAGGAAGCGGCCCGTGTCGTGGCTCGTAAAGAGCTGCGCGAAAGCCTGACCGGCGTGTCGCCGTTGTTCGCCGACAAGCCGTTTTTCCTCAGTGAGGAACAGAGTCTGGTGGACTGCTGCCTCTTGCCAATACTCTGGCGATTGCCGATTCTGGGCATTGAACTGCCGCGGCCTGCCAAGCCGCTGCTTGATTACATGGAGCGCTCGTTTGCGCGTGAGGCATTCCAGGCGAGTCTGTCTGGTGTCGAACGCGATATGCGCTAAGGCTTAAGGAGCCGCTATGAACTCCAGTCGACCTTATCTGGTCCGCGCGCTCTACGAGTGGATTGTGGACAACGATTGCACCCCGCACATGCTGGTCAATTCCGAGTATCCGTCGGTGCAGGTGCCTCAGGGTTTTGCCAGTGACGGACAAATTGTCCTGAATGTATCACCGGCGGCTGTGCGCCATCTGCACATGGACAACGAGGCCGTCAGCTTCGAAGGGCGCTTCGGTGGCGTACCGCACACGCTGTACGTGCCTATCGCATCGATCCTGGGCATCTACGCCCGGGAGAACGGTCAAGGCATGGTGTTCGATCTGGAATCGCCTATGGATGGCGAGGAGGAGATCGAGCCGGATGATGATATTCCGCCACCCGACAGTGAGCCGCCGCGTCCCAGCGGTCGACCGAGTTTGAAGGTGGTGAAGTAATAAAAAAGGCGATCCGAAAGGATCGCCTTTTTTATTACTGTAGGAGCCAGCGGTGCGGCGATCCGACTTGCCGGCGAAGGCGCCCTTGAAACCGCCTTCGCCGGCAAGCCTGGCTCCTACAGGTCGATGGCGATCTCGAGGACGCCTTCGCCGGCAAGCCTGGCTCCTACGGGGCGATGGCGATCTCAAGGGCGCCTTCGCCGGCAAGCCTGGCTCCTACGGGGCGAGGGGTCAGTCGATGTATTCGAACAATTTTACGATCTTCTGCACGCCGGAAACGCCTTGTACCAAATTGGTCGCCTGGGCCGCTTCCTGTTTGGTCAGCAGGCCCAGCAGGTAAACGATCCCATTTTCGGTAACAACCTTGATGCGCGAACCCGGAATGCTCGCATCGGCCAGCATCTGGGTCTTGATCTTGGAGGTTAGCCAGGTGTCGTTCTGGCGAGCAAGGAAGCTTGAGGGTGGCAGCACCTGCAGTTCGTTGTGAACCTTTTTCACGCGCTGAACCGCAGCGGCGACCTGCTCGGCCTTGGCCTTGAGGTCTGCGCGGGGCGTTTGGCCCGCGAGCAGCACCACGCCGTTGAAGCTGGTGATGACGATGTGTGAATCGTTGTCCAGGGCAGGGTCGGCCTTGGCGATGTTCACGCCGGCCTTGGTTTCGATCAGGGAGTCGTCGATCTTGCTGCCGAAGGTGCGGGTGCCGCGGTCATCATCGATCGGCGCTTCACGGCTGGCGTTAACCACCGAGGTGCAGCCGCTGATGCCGAGGCACAGGGTCAAGGCCAGTAGGCCTAGGCGATTAGGGGTCATTCTTCACTCCCGAACAGTTGGCTGTCGATCAAGTCGCAAAGGCAATGGATCGCCAGCAGGTGGACTTCTTGAATACGAGCGGTGACGTTGGCCGGTACGCGAATTTCGACGTCCTCGGGCAAAAGCAGCGACGCCATGCCGCCGCCGTCACGCCCCGTCAATGCTACGACAATCATTTCGCGGTCATGTGCGGCCTGGATCGCTTGAATTATGTTCGCCGAGTTGCCGCTGGTGGAAATCGCCAGCAATACATCGCCCGGCTGGCCGAGGGCGCGGATCTGTTTGGAGAAAATTTCGTTGTAGCTGTAGTCATTGGCGATCGAGGTGATCGTCGAGCTGTCGGTGGTCAGCGCGATGGCTGGCAGGCTCGGGCGTTCACGTTCGAAACGGTTGAGCAACTCCGAAGAGAAGTGTTGGGCATCGCCGGCAGAACCGCCGTTGCCGCAGGAGAGCATTTTGCCCTCGTTGAGCAGGGCGTTGACCATGACCTGGCTGGCTTGCTCGATGTGCGGTGCAAGTACTTCCATCGCCTGTTGCTTGGTGTCGATACTGGCCTGAAAAAGCTGGCGAATTCGCGATTGCATGTCCATCTGTGTGACCTTAATTAGCGCGGCTACTGGGCACATGAATGTGCAGCCCGCAAAGCAAAGAGCAAAAGTGTTGGGTAAAAGTGCCCGGTTCGCGGCACTGGCGATCAGCTGTCGAAGGCATTCTGCAACCAGTTCAACTGATCGAGGTTGCTGTCGATGGCAACCACGTCGAAGCGGCAGGGGGAATTGGCCCAACGCGACTCGCGCTGAAGAAAATACTGCGCGGCGAAAATCAGTTTCTGCCGTTTGCGCCCATCGATGCTATCGAGTGCGCCACCCCATTGGGTGTTTTTTCTGTAGCGGACTTCCACGAATACTACTGTATCGCCATCAAGCATGACCAGATCAAGCTCGCCGCGCTTACACAACCAGTTCTGCGCCAGCAGGCGCAGACCCTGTTGCTCAAGGTGCTCGAGCGCATGGCGCTCGGCATCTTTTCCGCTTTGCTGGCGTGACCTGTCAGGCATCAGCGTGGGGTGTCCGGCAGGCGTTGAACCTGGCCATTGACGAACTGGGCCCATGGCAACTGGCGCACCACGCGCTGGTTTTGCGTCATGCCCAGGCTGCCCGACTGACCTTCGATACGGCTGTCCGGCAAAGCCTTGAGTTGCCCCAGGCGTGGCGCCAGGCGATAAGCGTCGACACCCATCGCATACAGGCGACCCAGGCTGCCGCCGGCTTGTGGCCATTGAGCGGTCACCTGGCGGCGCAGTGGATCGTTGGCGTCCAGCAACCAGGGGGTTTCGCAGAAGCGCACGCCATTCATGTCGTTGTACTGGTTCTGGTCGCCGCTGGCACTGAACACGTGGGAGGTGGCGTAGACCGGGACGTCGCCGGCGTATTGGAAGTTCAGGGTCGGCTTGATCTGCTGGGCTTGCTGCGGCGTTGCCGCGAGGAAGATGAACTCGATGTCCTGGCGACGCGAAGGCTGGGCAGCGACCTGCGCGCCAACGGTACTCTGCAGGCTCTTGGCGCGACCTTCGCTCTGGCGCAGCTGGAACATGTCGGCAATCTGCTGGGCCAGTTGCACTGGCTGATCGACGCGTTCGGTCGCGACGATGTCGCCGCCGTTGGCTTGCCAATCCTGGCTGAAAGCCCTCATGACACGATCGCCCCATTCGCCTTTCGGCACCATGATGGCGGCGCGATGCAGGCCATCGGCGCGAGCGCGACGGGATACTTCCCGGGCTTCGTCTTCGGCGGCCAGGCCGAACTGGAACAGCTGTCCCGGACCTTGTTCGCCTTCGCTGTAGTTCAGCGCCAGGGTGGTGATCGGCAATTGCGGGCGAGTGCTGAGCTGCTTGACCAGCGGCTTCTCCAGCGGGCCGACGACCAGTTGCACGCCATCGGCCTGGGCCTTGCGATAGAACTCGTCCAGGGACGTCAGGCGCGAGCTGTCATAGAACTCGATGGCAGGTGGTTGCTGGCCGGCCTGTTGCGCCTGGTAGTGAGCGGCCATGAACCCTTCGCGCAACGCTTTGCCGACCGTAGCCAGCGGGCCGTCCTGCGGCAGCAGCAGGGCGATCTTGCCCAGGGGCTGGCTGGCCAGTTCCTTGAGTTTGGTCAGTGGCAATGGCAGTTGAATGGCGGCGGGGTGCTTGGGGTTCTGGGCGCGCCAGTTGTCGATCGCGGCTTGCTGCTGTTCCAGGGTGCCGGCGGTTTTCACGGCCTGGGCCAGGCGCATCCAGCCGCCGAGGTCTTCGGTGGCGGCCGGCTGCAATTGATCGATTGGCAGCGATGAGATCAGGGTCCAGATCGCTTCGTGGTTCTTGCTGGCAGCTTCACCTTCAAGCATCGGGGCGATAAAGATGCGTTGCCGTGCGGCGGCCACGATCAGGCCATCGGCCTCAAGGGCGCGGGCATGAACGGTACTGGTACGGATTTGTTGCTCGACCGGCAGTTCGCCCAGGCGTTGCAGGCTCGGATGGCTCAAGGCCGCCAGCGCCGCTTTCGGCTGATTGCGCACCAGCGCCAGTTCAGCCGCCAGGGTGCTGGCGAAAATCTGCGGGCCAGGCTTGAGTTGCTCGACGGGCACTTGTTGCAGGATTTGCGCGGACTGGCCGGCATTACCTTGACGATAGGCCAGGTCTGCCGCACTCAGGCGCAGCAATGCGGCTTTTTCCGAGTCTTTACTTTGAGCGGCCTGTTGGAGCAGTTGCTCGATACTGGCATCAGGGGTCCGTGGAAGTTCGCCAAGGCTGGAGGAGGGCGAGCTGGCGCAAGCCGCCAGCAAGGCAGCGAGGCAGAGGGCAGTGAACAGCCGCAGGCAAGCGATCATGTAGTGTTCCTGATACTCGATCAAATTAGCGTGGAATTGTACCCAAGCGCTGGCCGGGGCGCGATGTTACTGGTGTGAATCGATCAATTTAGCTCATGCAAATGTTGCAGTACGGCAAAAAGGCAGAAAAACCGAGGATGGCTTGCGCGTATCGCGAACGTCGCTACGCGCTACAATGGCGGTTTTTACCGATCATGAGGTGTGCGCTTTGACTGCTCCAGGTGCTTTGAATTCCGCTGCTGGCTCGCTTTATGTGGTGGCGACGCCCATCGGCAACCTGGACGACATCAGTGCGCGTGCACTGAAGATCCTGCGCGAGGTGGCCTTGATTGCCGCCGAAGACACCCGTCACTCGCAGCGATTGATGCAGCACTTCGGCATTCCCACGCCGCTGGCGGCCTGCCATGAACACAACGAACGGGATGAAGGTAGCCGCTTTATTACCCGCCTGCTTGCCGGTGACGATGTGGCGCTGATCTCCGACGCCGGGACGCCGCTGATTTCCGATCCGGGTTATCACCTGGTGCGTCAGGCCCGTGCCGCGGGCATTAATGTGGTGCCGGTTCCTGGTGCCTGCGCATTGATTGCGGCGTTGTCGGCCGCGGGCCTGCCGTCGGATCGTTTCATTTTCGAAGGCTTCCTCCCGGCCAAGGCCGTGGGTCGCCGTGCTCGTCTGGAGTTGGTAAAGGAAGAGCCGCGCACGTTGATTTTCTATGAGGCGCCGCACCGCATCCTGGAATGCCTGCAAGACATGGAGCTGGTCTTCGGGCCGGAGCGTCCGGCATTGCTGGCGCGCGAACTGACTAAAACGTTTGAAACGCTCAAGGGCTTGCCGTTGGCCGAGCTTCGCGAGTTCGTCGAGTCGGACAGTAATCAGCAGCGCGGCGAATGCGTCGTGTTGGTGGCAGGCTGGTCGGCGCCCGAAACCGAGGATGCCGTCAGCAGTGAAGCGATGCGTATCCTCGATCTGTTGCTCGAGGAAATGCCGCTCAAGCGTGCCGCCGCGTTGGCGGCCCAGATTACCGGCGAGCGCAAGAATGTGCTCTACCAGGTCGCGCTGGATAAACAGAAGGGCGAGTAAAACCCGACGCGAAGGCATGGCCAAAGGCTTTTAGCGCTTGTTCTTCGGCCGCTCTACCGTTAACCTTCGCGGCGGAGAGTCGATCGGACAGTCGCTGCCCTCTATGAAAATTAGGGGGGGGAGGAAAGTCCGGGCTCCATAGGGCGAAGTGCCAGGTAATGCCTGGGAGGCGTGAGCCTACGGAAAGTGCCACAGAAAATAACCGCCTAAGCGCTTCGGCGCCGGTAAGGGTGAAAAGGTGCGGTAAGAGCGCACCGCACGACTGGCAACAGTTCGTGGCTAGGTAAACCCCACTTGGAGCAAGACCAAATAGGGTCCCAAGGCGTGGCCCGCGCTGGGACCGGGTAGGTTGCTAAAGATGTCCAGTGATGGCCATCGTAGACGAATGACTGTTCAAGACAGAACCCGGCTTACAGATCGACTCTCCACCTTTTTTTGACCTCTGCTTAACCCATTGAGCAGGGGTGTCGTGATGGCAATTTCCCTCCTTTCAGAATCGTCAGCAGAAGCGCTTTCGTAATACCGAAACAGTCTTACTCTTAACAAACTACTTTAACTTCTGAGCCTAGCCTTCTGTGCTGGATCAAGTTATTGAGCGGCTTCACCTGCCCGATCCTCGTTGCACCCTCCTTTATGCTCCTAAATCCAAGTTCTGTAAGGGTTTTCCTTTGATGTGCGCCTTGACGGTGCGGTAGCCGCATTCCTATAGTGTGCACAAGTGGCGGAAAGTGGCATGAAGTGGGTTTTTTGAGCTATAAGCGCTACAATTTGGAGAACCGCTGACGTGTTTCGCGGAGCTAATGCAATCAGTCTCGATGCAAAGGGCCGTCTCGCTATGCCGAGCCGATACCGTGACGAGCTGGTTGCGCGCAGTTCCGGTCAGTTGATCGTCACCATCGATGCTGTTGATCCGTGTCTGTGCGTTTATCCCCTCGATGAGTGGGAAATTATTGAAACCAAACTGCGCACACTGCCTTCGTTTCGCGAAGAGAACCGTCGTCTGCAACGTTTACTGATCGGTAATGCCGTCGACCTCGAGCTCGATGGCAGTGGTCGTTTTTTGGTTCCGCCGCGTCTTCGTGAATATGCCAGGTTGGATAAGCGCGCGATGTTGGTAGGCCAACTGAACAAGTTCCAATTGTGGGACGAGGATGCCTGGGATGCGGTTTCTGCCGCTGACCTGGCTGCTATTCAACAACCGGGCGCCATGCCTGATGAACTGCGTGATTTGATCCTGTGACTATTGATAGCGGCTTTAACCACATCACCGTACTGCTTGACGAAGCCGTCGAGGCTCTCGCCGTACGACCTGATGGCTGCTATCTGGACGGTACGTTCGGGCGCGGCGGACACAGCCGGTTGATCCTCAGCCAGCTCGGTCCCGATGGTCGGGTGCTCGGATTCGATAAAGATCCTCAAGCGATTGCCACCGGGCAAGCGCTAGCGGCCGAAGATGGCCGCTTTGTCGTTGTACAGCGTAGCTTTGCCGAGCTCGGTTCGGAAGTCGCCGAACGCGGCCTGGCGGGCAAGGTCAGTGGCGTTCTGCTCGATCTGGGCGTCTCTTCGCCGCAGCTCGACGACCCTGAGCGCGGCTTCAGTTTCCTCAACGATGGCCCGCTGGACATGCGCATGGACCCGTCTCGCGGGATCAGCGCTGCCGAATTCGTCAACACCGCGCCGGTGGAAGAAATTGCCCGGGTGTTCAAGGAATACGGCGAAGAACGTTTCTCCGGTCGCATGGCCCGTGCCGTGGCCGAGCGTCGCGACATCAAGCCGTTCGAGCGCACTGCCGATCTGGCTGAAGTCCTGAAAGTCGCCAACCCGGCGTGGGAAAAGGGCAAGAACCCGGCGACCCGTGCGTTCCAGGGCCTGCGTATTCACGTCAACAACGAACTGGGCGATCTGGAGGCCGGCCTCGAAGCCGCCCTGGAGTGCCTGGACGTCGGCGGTCGTCTGGTGGTCATCAGCTTCCATTCGCTGGAAGACCGCATCGTCAAACTGTTCATGCGCAAACTGGTGAAAGGCGAAACCGACAACCTGCCGCGCAACCTGCCGGTCCGTCACGTCGCCTTCGAACCGAAAATCAAAGTCCATGGCAAAGCGCAGTCCGCGTCCGAGGCCGAACTCAAAGCCAACCCACGTTCCCGTAGCGCCATCATGCGTGTCGCGGAGAAGCTGCGGTGAGCAAGCTTTTCGCCAAGCCACTTCCTGGCGGAAGCTTTTTCATGCTGCTGCTGTTTGTCGGCGTGCTCGTGTCTGCCGTCGGCGTGTCCTACAGCGCCCACTGGAACCGTCAGCTGCTGAACTCGCTGTACAACGAGTTGAGCGTACGCGACAAGGCACAGGCGGAATGGGGCCGGTTGATTCTCGAGCAGAGCACCTGGACCGCCCACAGTCGTATCGAAGTCCTGGCAACCGAGCAACTGAAGATGCGCATTCCCGGTGCCGCTGAAGTGCAGATGGTGGCGCCATGATGAAACTCGAAGGCGCGCTCTTCCCGTGGCGTTTTCGCCTGGTGCTGGGTTTGCTCGGCGTCATGGTCGCGGCCATTGCCTGGCGCATCATCGACCTGCAAGTAGTCGACCGTGCCTTCCTGAAAGGTCAGGGCGATGCGCGTAGCGTTCGACATATCCCGATTCCGGCTCACCGTGGCCTGATCACCGACCGTAATGGCGAGCCTTTGGCCGTGAGTACGCCGGTCACCACCCTGTGGGCCAATGCCAAGGAAATGCAGCTGGCCAAAGAGAAGTGGCCAGCACTGGCCGCGGCGCTGGGTCAGGATCCCAACGCCCTGGCCAAGCGTCTCGAAGCTCAGGCCAATAAAGAATTCATTTACCTGGTGCGCGGGCTCACCCCCGAGCAAGGCCAGTCCGTGCTCGATCTGAAAGTGCCGGGCGTTTATGGCATTGAAGAATTTCGGCGTTTCTACCCGGCCGGTGAAGTCACCGCACACATGGTCGGGTTTACCGACATCGACGACCACGGTCGAGAAGGGGTCGAACTGGCCTACGACGAATGGCTGGCCGGGGTGCCGGGCAAGCGACAGGTCATCAAGGACCGGCGCGGCCGACTGATCAAGGATGTCCAGGTCACCAAAAACGCCAAGGCCGGAAAGCCCTTGGCGTTGTCCATTGACCTGCGCCTGCAATATCTGGCCAACCGTGAACTGCGAAACGCGATCATCGAGAACGGCGCCAAGGCTGGCAGCCTGGTGATCATGGACGTGAAGACCGGCGAGATCCTCGCCATGGTCAACCAGCCGACTTACAACCCGAACAACCGGCGCAACCTGCAACCGGCGATGATGCGTAACCGCGCGATGATCGATGTGTTCGAGCCGGGTTCGACCATGAAAGCGATCTCCATGAGCGCCGCTATCGAAACCGGTCGCTGGAAACCAAGCGATACCGTCGAGGTTTACCCGGGCACGCTGCAGTTGGGCAAGTACACCATTCGTGACGTTTCCAAATCCGAAGGTCCGGTCCTCGACCTGACCGGGATTCTGATCAATTCCAGTAACGTGGGCATGAGTAAGGTCGCGTTCGACATCGGCGGCGAAACCATTTTCCGTCTGGCACAGAAAGTAGGTCTTGGCCAGGACACCGGTCTGGGTTTTCCGGGCGAGCGCGTCGGCAACCTGCCGAACTACCGCGAATGGCGCAAGGCTGAAACCGCCACGTTGTCCTACGGCTACGGCATTTCCGTAACCGCGATCCAGTTGGTCCACGCCTTCTCGGCCCTGGCCAACAACGGTCGCCTCGCGCCGCTGACGCTGATCAAAACCGACAAGGTGCCGCAATCCACTGAAGTGCTGCCAGAAGCGGTCGCGAAAACCATGCAGACCATGCTGCAGCAAGTGATCGAGGCCCCCCGCGGTGTATTCCGTGCGCAGGTGCCGGCCTATCACGTGGGCGGCAAGTCGGGTACCGCGCGTAAAACGTCGGTCGGTACCAAAGGCTATGCCGTGAACTCCTACCGCTCGCTGTTTGCCGGCTTCGGTCCGATGAACGATCCGCGCTACGCGATAGTCGTGGTGATCGATGAACCGACCAAGGCCGGTTACTACGGTGGCCTGGTATCGGCGCCCGTGTTCAGCAAAGTGATGTCCGGGACCCTGCGTCTGATGAACATCACGCCGGACAATCTGCCACCTGTTCAACAAGCGAACGCAACACCGGTCGTTCCGCTAAAAGCCAATGGAGGGCGCGGCTGATGTCTCTGAGCCTGAATAAGATTTTCGCCCACGCCGGTCACGATCTGCTGATCCGCGAACTGACCCTGGACAGCCGAAATGTGCGGGCGGGCGATCTGTTTCTCGCCGTTCCTGGCGGCAAGTTCGACGGTCGAGCGCACATCGCCGACGCCTTGCAGCGCGGTGCCGCGGCGGTGGCTTACGAAGTCGAAGGCGCAACCGTGCTGCCGATCACCGAGGTGCCGCTGATTCCGGTCAAGGGGCTGGCGGCGCAGTTGTCGGACATCGCGGGGCGTTTTTACGGTGAACCGAGCCGCCATCTGAATCTGATCGGCGTCACCGGCACCAACGGTAAAACCAGCGTAACGCAGTTGGTCGCGCAAGCGCTGGATTTGCTCGGTCAGCATTGCGGCATCGTTGGCACCCTGGGCTCCGGTTTCTACGGCGCGCTGCAAAGCGGCCTGCACACCACCCCGAACCCGATCGCCGTGCAAGCGACCCTCGCCGACCTGAAAAAGGCCGGTGCCAAAGCCGTGGCGATGGAAGTCTCTTCCCACGGTCTGGATCAGGGCCGCGTGACTGCGTTGGCGTTCGATGTGGCGGTGATGACCAACCTGTCCCGCGATCACCTGGATTACCACGGCACCATGCAGGCCTACGGCGAAGCCAAGGCCAGGCTGTTTGCCTGGAGCGATCTGAAATGCCGCGTGGTCAACCTTGACGACGATTTCGGCCGGCGACTGGTCGCGGAAAAACGCGAATCGCGGCTGATCACCTACAGCCTGGAAAATTCCAGCGCCTATCTTTATTGCCGTGAAGCGCAGTTCGACGACGAAGGCGTGCGCGCCACACTGGTTACCCCGCAGGGTCAACACCATCTGCGCAGCACCTTGCTCGGTCGCTTCAACCTGAGCAACGTACTGGCGGCCGTGGGTGCCTTGCTCGGTCTGGATTACGCGCTGGACGAAATTCTCAAGGTGCTGCCGAAACTCGAAGGCCCGGTCGGTCGCATGCAGCGGCTCGGCGGTGGTTCCCAGCCGCTGGTGGTGGTCGATTACGCCCACACGCCGGACGCGCTGGAAAAAGTCTTGATGGCCCTGCGTCCTCACGCCAAAGGTCGCTTGCTGTGCCTGTTCGGTTGCGGCGGCGATCGCGATCGGGGCAAGCGCCCGCTGATGGCCGAAGTGGTCGAGCGCCTGGCCGACGGCGTGCTGGTGACCGATGACAACCCGCGCACGGAAGACCCCGCCGTGATTTTCGATGACATCCGCGCCGGCTTCACGGCTGTGGATAAAGTCACTTTCGTCGCCGGCCGTGGCCAGGCGATTGCCCGGTTGATCGCAGGTGCGTCGGTGGATGACGTGATTGTCCTGGCCGGTAAAGGTCACGAGGACTATCAGGAAATCAACGGCCAGCGTCACGCGTTCTCCGATCTGGTCGAGGCCGATCATGCCTTGACCGCGTGGGAGGTGGCCCATGCTTAAAGCGTTGAAGCTGAGCGAATTGACCGGCGCGCTGAACGGCCAACTGCTGATGGCCGATGCCACGTTCGATGGCGTCAGTATCGACAGTCGCGCCATCGAGCCCGGCCAACTGTTCATTGCCCTGACCGGTCCGCGCTTCGATGGCCATGACTATTTGAGCGATGTGGCCAACCTGGGCGCCGCCGGTGCATTGGTCGAGCGTGAAGTCGCCGACAGCGCACTGCCGCAATTGCTGGTCAAGGATACCCGCCAGGCCCTTGGGCAACTGGGCGCGATGAATCGTGCCGCGTTCACCCATCCCGTGGCCGCCATCACCGGTTCCAGCGGCAAGACCACGGTCAAGGAAATGCTCGCCAGCATCCTGCGCACGCGTGGTTCGGTACTGGCGACCCGTGGCAATCTGAACAATGACCTCGGCGTGCCGCTGACCCTGCTCGAACTCGCGCCGGAACACACCGCTGCAGTGATCGAGCTTGGCGCTTCGCGGCTCGGTGAAATTGCCTACACCGTCGCCATGACCAAGCCGCATGTGGCCGTGCTCAACAACGCAGGTACGGCCCACGTCGGCGAGTTCGGCGGGCCGGAAAAAATCGTTGAGGCCAAGGGCGAGATCATTGAAGGGCTGGCGGCCGATGGCGTCGCCGTGCTCAATCTCGACGACAAGGCGTTCGCCATCTGGAAGGCCCGCGCTGGCGGTCGCAAAGTGCTGACGTTCGCCTTGAGCAATGTCGGTGCCGACTTCTATGCCAGCGACCTGGACCGCGATGCTCGCGGTTGCCCGGCCTTCAATCTGCACAGTCCTGAAGGCGAGGCGCGGGTTCAGCTGAATCTGCTTGGCACCCATAACGTCGCCAACGCCCTGGCCGCCGCAGCGGCAGCCCATGCGCTGGGCGTATCGCTGTCCGGGATCGTCGCCGGCCTTGGCGCGGTGCAACCGGTCAAGGGCCGTACTGTCGCGCAACTGGCCAGCAATGGCATGCGCGTGATCGATGACACGTATAACGCGAATCCCACCTCCATGTGCGCCGCCGTTGATATACTGGCCGGCTTTTCCGGTCGCACCGTCCTGGTGCTCGGGGATATCGGCGAATTGGGCGAATGGGCGGAGCAGGGGCACCGCGATGTGGGCGAGTACGCCCGCGGCAAGGTATCCGCGCTTTATGCCGTCGGGCCGATGATGGCTCACGCCGTGAACGCTTTCGGTGAGCAGGCCTGGCACTTCAGCACACAGGCTGAACTGATCAAGGCCCTCGACGCCGAGCAAGACACAAACACCACCATTTTGATCAAAGGCTCGCGCAGCGCGGCGATGGAAAACATCGTCGCCGCTTTGTGCGGGACCCGTCTGGAGAAACATTAATGCTGCTGCTGCTAGCGGAGTATCTGCAACAGTTCTACAAAGGCTTCGCGGTCTTCCAGTACCTGACCCTGCGCGGGATCCTCGGTGTGCTGACCGCGCTGGTTTTGTCGCTGTGCTATGGCCCGTGGATGATCCGTACTTTGCAGAACCGTCAGATCGGTCAATCCGTTCGCAACGACGGCCCACAATCGCACCTGTCCAAATCCGGCACCCCGACCATGGGCGGCGCGCTGATTCTGTCGTCCATCGGCGTCAGCACCTTGCTTTGGGCTGACCTGAGCAACCGTTATGTCTGGACCGTACTCCTGGTGACGTTGCTGTTCGGCGCCATCGGTTGGGTCGACGACTATCGCAAGGTGATCGAGAAGAACTCCCGTGGTCTGCCGAGTCGCTGGAAATACTTCTGGCAATCGGTGTTCGGCCTGGGGGCGGCGATTTTCCTGTTCATGACCGCAACAACGCCGGTGGAAACCACCCTGATCCTGCCGATGCTCAAGGACCACAGCATTGCGCTGGGTGCAGGCTTCATCGTGCTGACTTATTTCGTGATCGTCGGGTCGAGCAACGCGGTCAACCTGACCGATGGCCTCGACGGCCTGGCGATCATGCCAACCGTGATGGTTGGCGGCGGGCTGGGGATATTCTGCTATCTCTCGGGTAACGTGAAGTTCGCCGAATACCTGCTGATTCCTTATGTACCGGGCGCCGGTGAGTTGATCGTATTCTGCGGCGCGCTGATCGGCGCGGGCCTGGGCTTCCTCTGGTTCAACACCTATCCGGCACAGGTTTTCATGGGTGACGTTGGCGCGCTGGCGCTGGGCGCGGCCCTGGGCACTATCGCGGTGATCGTCCGTCAGGAAATCGTCCTGTTCATCATGGGCGGCGTGTTCGTGATGGAGACCCTGTCAGTCGTCATCCAGGTTGCATCCTTCAAGTTGACCGGTCGCCGTGTGTTCCGCATGGCACCGATTCACCACCACTTTGAACTCAAGGGCTGGCCCGAGCCGCGTGTGATCGTCCGTTTCTGGATCATCACCGTGATTCTGGTACTGGTCGGCCTTGCCACCCTGAAGCTGAGGTAGAACGAGTGTCTCTGATCGCTTCTGACCACTTCCGCATCGTTGTCGGCCTCGGCAAGAGCGGCATGTCCCTGGTTCGCTTCCTGGCGAACCGGGGCGTGTCGTTTGCCGTGGCCGATACGCGGGAAAATCCACCGGAACTGGCCACGCTCAAGCGTGACTATCCGCACGTGGAAGTGCGTTGTGGCGAGCTGGACGTCGAATTCCTGTGCCGCGCCGACGAGCTCTACGTGAGCCCCGGCCTGGCGCTGGCGACCCCGGCCCTGCAGGCTGCCGCCGCCCGTGGCGTGAAATTGTCCGGCGATATCGAGCTGTTCGCGCGTAACGCGAAAGCGCCGATTGTCGCCATCAGCGGTTCCAATGCGAAAAGCACCGTCACCACCCTGGTCGGCGAGATGGCGGCTGCGGCGGGCAAGCGTGTTGCGGTCGGGGGCAACCTCGGCACGCCGGCGCTGGACCTGCTCAGCGATGATGTCGAGCTGTACGTGATGGAACTGTCGAGTTTCCAGCTTGAGACCACCGATAACCTCGGCGCTGAAGTGGCGACTGTGCTCAATGTCAGTGAAGACCACATGGATCGCTACAGCGGTCTGCCGGCCTATCACCTGGCCAAGCACCGGATTTTCCGGGGTGCCAGACAATTCGTGGTCAACCGTCAGGATGCCCTGAGTCGTCCGTTGATAGGCGAAGGGCAGCCATGCTGGACCTTCGGCCTGAGCAAACCCGATTTCAAGGCTTTCGGTATCCGTGAAGAAGACGGCGAGAAATACCTGGCCTTCGAATTCCAGAACCTGATGCCGGTGCGCGAGTTGAAGATTCGCGGCGCGCATAACCAGTCCAACGCGCTGGCAGCCCTGGCCCTGGGCCATGCCGTCGGCCTGCCGTTCGATGCCATGCTGTCGAGCCTGCGCACCTTCGCCGGTCTCGAGCACCGCTGCCAGTGGGTCCGCGACCTCGACGGCGTGGGCTACTACAACGATTCCAAGGCCACCAACGTGGGCGCCGCACTGGCGGCCATCGAAGGCCTGGGCGCGGACATCGACGGCAAGCTCGTGCTGATCGCCGGTGGCGACGGCAAGGGTGCCGAGTTCAAGGACCTGCGCGATCCGGTGGCGGCCAACTGCCGCGCCGTGGTCCTGATGGGCCGCGATTCCGACAAGATCGGCGAAGCCATCGGCGATACCGTACCGCTGATCCGCGCCGGCTCCCTGGTCGAAGCCGTCGAGCAATGCCGTGCCGCAGCCCAGCCGGGCGACGTAGTGCTGCTGTCGCCAGCCTGCGCCAGTTTCGACATGTTCAAGAACTACGAAGACCGTGGTCACCAGTTCGTCCAAGCCGTGGAGGATCTGGCATGAGCCTGAGAGGCATCATCAAGCCGTATCCATCGCCGCTCATCACCGGGCGCGGTATCGACCTCGACTTCCCGATGCTCGCCGGTTGCCTGACGCTGCTCGGCCTGGGGCTGATCATGATCGCCTCGGCGTCGACCGAAGTGGCGGCCGTGCAGTCGGGCAGCGCCCTGTATTACATGATTCGCCACCTTATTTACGTGGTGCTGGGCCTGGGTGCCTGCATCGTCACCATGATGATCCCGATTGCCACCTGGCAACGCCTGGGCTGGCTGATGCTGCTGGGTGCCTTCGGCTTGCTGGTGATGGTGATCATTCCGGGGATCGGCCGTGAGGTTAACGGTTCGATGCGCTGGATCGGCTTCAGTTTCTTCAACGTCCAGCCTTCCGAGATCGCCAAGGTGTTCGTGGTGATCTACCTCGCCGGTTATCTGGTGCGTCGCCAGAAAGAAGTGCGTGAAAGCTGGATGGGCTTCTTCAAGCCGTTCATCGTGCTGCTGCCGATGGCGGGTCTGCTGCTGATGGAGCCGGACTTCGGTGCCACCGTCGTGATGATGGGAGCGGCGGCGGCGATGCTGTTCCTTGGCGGTGTCGGGCTGTTCCGTTTTTCCCTGATGGTGGTGCTGGCCGTCGGCGCGGTGGTGCTGTTGATTCAGATGCAGCCCTATCGAATGGCGCGTCTGACCAACTTTGCCGACCCGTGGGCCGACCAGTTCGGCGCCGGCTATCAGTTGTCCCAGGCATTGATCGCCTTCGGTCGCGGCGAATGGCTTGGCGTCGGTCTGGGCAACAGCGTGCAGAAACAGTTCTACCTGCCGGAAGCCCACACTGACTTCGTGTTCTCGGTCCTGGCCGAAGAGCTGGGTGCGGTGGGTTCGTTGTGCACCGTGGCACTGTTCGTCTTCGTGTGTGTTCGTGGCATGTACATCGGACTATGGGCTGAAAAGGCCAAGCAGTTTTTTGCTGCTTACGTGGCATACGGTCTGTCGTTCCTGTGGATCGGTCAGTTCCTGATCAACATCGGCGTGAACGTCGGTCTGCTGCCGACCAAGGGTCTGACCCTGCCGTTCCTCAGTTATGGCGGTAGTTCGTTGGTGATCTGCTGTGCCTGTCTCGGCTTGTTGCTGCGCATCGAGTGGGAGAGTCGAACCCACCTGGGCAGTGAAGAGATGGAGTTCCATGAAAGCGACTTCGCCGAGGAGCCGAACCATGGGCGCTAACGTCATGATCATGGCCGGCGGCACTGGTGGACACGTGTTCCCGGCGCTGGCCTGTGCCCGCGAGTTCCAGGCGCGCGGCTATACCGTGCACTGGCTCGGCACTCCGCGTGGCATCGAGAACGAGCTGGTGCCGCTGGCCGGTATCGAGCTGCACCGGATCAACGCCAGCGGTCTGCGGGGCAAGGGCAAATTGTCCCTGCTCAAGGCCCCGTTCATGGTGCTCAAGTCCATTTGGCAGGCACGGGCGATCATTCGCCAGCTGGAGCCGGTGTGTGCGGTCGGCTTTGGTGGATTTGTGACCGGCCCCGGTGGCGTTGCAGCCAAACTGGCCGGCGTGCCGGTGATTGTTCACGAACAGAACGCCGTGGCCGGTACCGCCAATCGGTTGCTGGTGCCGTTTGCCGCCCGAGTCTGTGAAGCGTTCCCCGACACCTTTACCCTGTCGGACAGCCGCCGGACCACCGGTAATCCGGTGCGCACCGAGCTGTTCCTCGAGACATCGCGACCTGCCCTGGCCGGTCGCAAGGCGCGTTTGCTGATCCTGGGCGGAAGCCTGGGCGCAGAACCGTTGAACAAGTTGCTGCCTGAAGCCCTGTCGCAAGTCGCCCCCGACCTGCGCCCGGAAGTGTTTCATCAGGCTGGCAAAAATCACGATGAAGTGACTGCAGAGCGCTATCGCGCGGCTGGCGTCGAGGCGCAAGTGCAGCCTTTCATCAAAGACATGGCCCAAGCCTACGGCTGGGCCGACCTGGTGGTGTGCCGCGCAGGCGCGTTGACCATCAGTGAACTGGCGGCCGCCGGTCTGCCTTCGATGCTGGTGCCTTTGCCCCACGCGATCGACGATCACCAGACCCGCAACGCCGATTATTTGGCCCGTGAAGGCGCTGCCTTCCTGATGCCACAAAGAACGACTGGCGCAGCGGATCTTGCCGCACGCCTGACAGAGGTCCTGATGCAACCACAACGACTCGCTGACATGGCCACCGCCGCACGCCGCCTGGCCAAACCCGATGCCACCCGTAACGTGGTCGATACCTGCCTGGAGGTGGCCCATGGTTGAGAATCAGAAAGCCGTGCCGCATCCGGAAATGCGCCGCATCCGTCGCATCCACTTCGTCGGAATCGGCGGCGTGGGCATGTGCGGCATTGCCGAAGTGTTGCTGAACCTGGGCTATGAAGTGTCCGGTTCCGACCTGAAAGCTTCGCCGGTGACCGAGCGTCTCGAGTCCTTCGGCGCCCAGATCTTTATCGGTCACCGTGCCGAGAACGCCGCGAACGCCGATGTGTTGGTCACCTCCAGTGCCGTGAACACCTCCAACCCGGAAGTCGCCACTGCTCTGGAACGCCGAATTCCGGTGGTGCCTCGCGCAGAAATGCTGGCTGAGCTGATGCGCTACCGCCACGGCATCGCCGTCGCCGGTACCCATGGCAAAACCACCACCACCAGCCTGATCGCTTCGGTGTTCGCTGCCGGTGGCCTGGACCCGACGTTCGTGATCGGTGGCCGTCTGAATGCGGCAGGCACCAATGCCCAGCTCGGCACCAGCCGCTACCTGATTGCCGAAGCCGATGAAAGTGACGCCAGTTTCCTGCACTTGCAGCCGCTGGTGGCCGTGGTCACCAACATCGACGCCGATCACATGGCGACCTACGACGGTGACTTCAACAAACTGAAGAAAACCTTCGTCGAGTTCCTGCACAACCTGCCGTTCTACGGTCTGGCGGTGGTGTGTCTGGACGATCCGGTGGTGCGTGAAATCCTGCCGCAGGTGAAACGTCCGACCGTCACTTACGGCTTCGGCGACGACTGCGACGTGCGCGCGATCAATGTGCGCCAGCAAGGCATGCAGACCTTCTTCACCGTGCTGCGTCCCGATCGCGATCCGCTGGATGTCTCGGTGAACATGCCGGGCAACCACAACGTGCTCAACGCGCTGGCCACCATCTGCATCGCCACTGACGAGGGCGTCAGCGACGAAGCCATCGTCCAGGGCCTGTCCGGGTTCCAGGGGGTCGGCCGACGCTTCCAGGTCTACGGCGAATTGCCGGTAGAAGGCGGCAACGTGATGCTGGTCGACGACTACGGTCACCACCCGACCGAAGTGGCCGCGGTCATCAAAGCCGTGCGCGGTGGCTGGCCGGAGCGCCGTCTGGTGATGGTCTACCAGCCGCACCGTTACAGCCGCACCCGCGACCTGTACGACGATTTCGTCAATGTATTGGCCGATGCCAACGTCCTGCTGCTGATGGAAGTCTATCCCGCAGGCGAAGAGCCGATCCCCGGGGCCGACAGCCGCAAGCTGTGCAACAGCATCCGCCAGCGCGGTCAGCTCGATCCGATCTACATCGAGCGTGGCGTCGATCTCGCGCCGCTGGTCAAGCCGCTGCTGCGTGCCGGCGACATCCTGCTGTGCCAGGGCGCGGGTGATATCGGTGGTCTCGCACCGAAGCTGATGAAGAGTCCGTTGTTCGCTGGCGCCGTTGTCGCGCCGAGCGTGGGGAAGTTGAAATGACTGCTGTTTACGCCAACCTCGTCTCCACTGTCGCGCCGAAAGACTTCGGCCGCGTCGCCGTGCTGTTTGGCGGCAAGAGCGCCGAGCGTGAGGTGTCCCTGAAGTCGGGGAACGCGGTGCTCGACGCGCTGCTCAGTGCCGGCGTCGACGCGTTCGGTCTCGACGTCGGCGATGACCTGTTGCAGCGCCTGCTGAATGAAAAGATCGACCGCGCCTTCATCATCCTCCACGGTCGTGGCGGTGAAGACGGCAGCATGCAGGGCCTGCTCGAATGCCTGGGCATTCCGTACACCGGCAGCGGCATCCTGGCCTCGGCACTGGCGATGGACAAGCTGCGCACCAAACAGGTCTGGCACAGCCTGGGTATTCCGACGCCACGTCACGCCGTACTGAGCAGCGAGGCCGATTGTATTTCGGCAGCGATGGAACTGGGCTTCCCTTTGATCGTCAAACCGGCCCATGAAGGTTCAAGTATCGGGATGGCCAAAGTGACCTCCGCGCCTGAGTTGATCGACGCCTGGAAAGCGGCCAGTACCTACGATTCGCAAGTGTTGGTCGAGCAATGGATTCAAGGTCCGGAGTTCACCATCGCCACCCTGCGTGACCAGGTGTTGCCACCGATTGCCCTGGGCACGACGCACAGCTTCTACGACTACGACGCCAAGTACGTGGCGAACGATACCCAGTACCGGATCCCGTGTGGCCTCGACAGCAGTAAAGAACAAGAACTCATGGACCTCACGGCCAAAGCCTGTGAGGCGCTGGGTATTGCCGGTTGGGGCAGGGCGGACGTGATGCAGGACGCCGATGGGCAGTTCTGGTTCCTGGAAGTCAACACCGCACCGGGCATGACCGATCACAGCCTGGTGCCGATGGCCGCCCGTGCCGCCGGCCTGGATTTCCAGCAACTGGTATTGGCGATTCTGGCGGCCAGTGTTGCCGGTAACGCTGCCAGTAACAACGAGCCGCGAGGTTAAGACCATGCAAGGCGCCCAGCTGAGACATCAGCCTCCCGCACCGACCGGCCGCAAGCCGGTGCCGCGGGGTGCCAGCCGAATGGTGGCCAAAGAGCCGATGTCCGCGCGCCTGCCCAAAGCCAATTTTGCTTTTATCAAAAGCCTGTTCTGGCCAGTGCTGCTGGTAGCACTGGGTTTCGGCACTTACGAAGGCGCGCAGCGCTTGCTGCCGTACGCCGATCGGCCGATCAGCAAAATCGCCGTGCAGGGCGATTTGAGTTACATCAGCCAGCAAGCGGTGCAGCAACGAATCGCCCCATTCGTGGCGTCGAGTTTCTTCACCATCGACCTGGCGGGCATGCGCACCGAGCTGGAACAGATGCCATGGATTGCCCACGCCGAAGTGCGCAGGGTGTGGCCGGATCAAGTGGTGATCCGCCTGGAAGAACAACTGCCGGTGGCCCGTTGGGGCGATGAATCGCTGTTGAACAACCAGGGGCAGGCGTTCACCCCGCGTGAACTGGCGAACTACGAACACTTGCCACAGCTGTTCGGCCCACAACGGGCTCAACAGAAAGTGATGCAGCAATACCAGGTGCTGAGCCAGATGCTCAGGCCGTTGGGCTTCTCGATCGCACGCCTGGAGTTGCGTGATCGAGGCAGCTGGTTCCTGACCACCGGCGCCGGCAGCGCGGGTCCGGGGATCGAACTGCTGCTGGGACGCGGCAACCAGGTGGAAAAGATGCGCCGCTTCATTGCCATCTATGACAAGACGCTCAAAGAACAGATTACGAACATTGCGCGCATCGATCTGCGCTACGCCAACGGCCTCGCTGTTGGCTGGCGGGAACCTGTAGCGCCCACGACGGCCCAACCCGCTGTCGCGAAGAATTAAGAAGAGGCAGGACCCATGGCAAACGTGCAAAGCGGCAAAATGATCGTCGGTCTCGATATCGGCACCTCCAAGGTGGTGGCGCTGGTCGGCGAGGTCTCGGACGACGGCACGCTGGAAATCGTCGGGATCGGTACCCATCCGTCCCGGGGCCTGAAGAAAGGCGTGGTGGTGAACATCGAGTCCACGGTGCAGTCGATCCAGCGCGCGATCGAAGAAGCGCAGTTGATGGCCGGTTGCCGGATCCACTCGGCATTCGTCGGCGTGGCGGGCAATCACATCCGCAGCCTGAACTCCCACGGCATCGTGGCGATTCGCGATCGCGAAGTCAGCGCCGCCGACCTTGAGCGCGTGCTCGACGCCGCCCAGGCCGTGGCGATCCCGGCTGACCAGCGCGTGCTGCACACCCTGCCGCAGGATTACGTGATCGATAACCAGGAAGGCGTGCGTGAGCCCCTGGGCATGTCCGGCGTGCGCCTGGAAGCCAAGGTCCACGTGGTCACCTGCGCCGTCAACGCCGCACAGAACATTGAAAAATGCGTGCGTCGCTGCGGCCTGGAAATCGACGACATCATTCTCGAACAGCTGGCCTCCGCCTATTCGGTCCTGACCGACGACGAGAAAGAGCTGGGCGTGTGCCTGGTGGACATCGGCGGCGGCACCACCGACATCGCGATCTTCACCGAAGGCGCGATCCGTCACACCGCGGTGATTCCGATTGCGGGCGACCAGGTCACCAACGACATCGCCATGGCGTTGCGCACCCCGACCCAGTACGCCGAAGAAATCAAGATTCGCTACGCCTGCGCCCTGGCCAAGCTGGCCGGTGCCGGTGAAACCATCAAGGTGCCAAGCGTCGGCGACCGTCCGCCGCGCGAGTTGTCCCGCCAGGCGCTGGCCGAAGTGGTCGAGCCGCGTTACGACGAGCTGTTCACGCTGATTCAGGCCGAACTGCGTCGCAGCGGCTACGAAGACCTGATCCCGGCCGGCATCGTGCTGACCGGCGGTACCTCGAAAATGGAAGGCGCGGTCGAACTGGCCGAAGAGATCTTCCACATGCCGGTCCGCCTGGGCGTGCCCCATGGCGTCAAGGGCCTGGACGACGTGGTCCGCAACCCGATCTATTCCACCGGCGTGGGCCTGCTGATGTACGGCCTGCAGAAGCAGTCCGACGGGATTTCGTTCTCGGGCATCAGCAGCCGCGACAGCTACAGCAATGAAGAACCGAAAGTCGCCTTGCTCGATCGCTTCAAGAGCTGGGTACAAGGCAATTTCTAAAGATTTACCGCAGCACCGTTGTAGATACAGGCAGTAGGCGCAAAAACTAGAGAAATGAGAGGAGAGGGAAAATGTTCGAACTCGTAGACAACATCCCCGCAAGCCCGGTTATTAAAGTTATCGGTGTTGGCGGAGGCGGCGGCAACGCCGTCAACCACATGGTCAAGAGCAACATTGAAGGCGTTGAATTCATCTGCGCCAACACTGATGCCCAGGCGCTGAAAAGCATCGGCGCGCGGACCATCCTGCAACTGGGCACCGGCGTGACCAAAGGTCTCGGCGCTGGCGCCAACCCTGAAGTAGGTCGTCAGGCCGCTCTCGAAGACCGTGAGCGCATTGCCGAAGTCCTGCAAGGCACCAACATGGTGTTCATCACCACCGGCATGGGCGGCGGTACCGGTACCGGTGCTGCGCCGATCATTGCTGAAGTGGCCAAGGAAATGGGGATCCTCACCGTTGCGGTGGTGACCCGTCCGTTCCCGTTCGAAGGCCGCAAGCGCATGCAGATCGCCGACGAAGGTATCCGTCTGCTGTCTGAAAGCGTTGACTCGTTGATCACCATTCCTAACGAGAAGCTGCTGACCATCCTCGGCAAGGACGCCAGCCTGCTGTCGGCTTTCGCCAAGGCCGACGATGTACTGGCCGGTGCCGTTCGCGGTATCTCCGACATCATCAAGCGTCCGGGCATGATCAACGTCGACTTTGCCGACGTGCGTACCGTGATGAGCGAAATGGGCATGGCAATGATGGGCACTGGCTGCGCCAGCGGTCCGAACCGTGCACGCGAGGCCACCGAAGCGGCCATTCGCAACCCGTTGCTCGAAGACGTGAACCTGCAAGGTGCACGCGGCATCCTGGTGAACATCACCGCCGGTCCTGACCTGTCCCTGGGTGAGTACTCCGACGTGGGTAGCATTATCGAAGCCTTCGCTTCCGAGCACGCGATGGTCAAGGTCGGTACCGTTATCGATCCGGACATGCGCGACGAGCTGCACGTGACGGTGGTTGCCACCGGTCTGGGCGCGAAAATCGAGAAACCTGTGAAGATCATCGACAATACCGTTCATACTTCCATGGCTTCCCAGCCGCAACAACAAGCCGCTGCACGCCACGAAGCGCCTGCGGTAAACTACCGTGACCTGGACCGTCCGACCGTCATGCGCAACCAGGCTCAGGCTGGTGCTGCGGCTGCCGCGAAGATGAATCCGCAAGACGACCTAGACTACCTGGACATTCCGGCTTTCCTGCGTCGTCAGGCCGATTGATGGAATGTATCAGGGCTATGAAGGTGATTGGTGTTCAGCAAAGGCGTGGTCTGCTATTATCGCCAGCCTTTGTTGATACCAGTTCGCAATTTGCGCTGAAGCGGCCCAAGCCATGATTAAACAACGCACACTGAAAAATATTATCCGTGCTACAGGTGTAGGCCTGCACTCCGGGGAGAAGGTATACCTGACCCTCAAGCCCGCACCTGTCGATACCGGCATTGTGTTTGTTCGTGCCGATCTCGACCCTGTGGTGCAGATTCCTGCCCGCGCGGAAAACGTTGGTGAAACCACGATGTCGACCACATTGGTCAGTGGTGATACCAAAGTGGATACGGTGGAGCACTTGCTCTCGGCCATGGCTGGCCTGGGCATCGATAACGCCTACGTCGAGCTCTCCGCGTCCGAAGTTCCGATCATGGATGGTAGCGCTGGACCTTTCGTATTCCTGATTCAGTCGGCCGGCCTGGAAGAACAGGACGCCGCCAAGAAATTCATCCGCATCCTGCGGGAAGTGACAGTGGAAGACGGCGACAAGCGCGCCACTTTTGTCCCTTTCGAAGGCTTCAAGGTGAGTTTCGAGATCGATTTCGATCACCCGGTTTTCCGTGACCGCACACAAAGTGCAAGCGTGGATTTTTCCAGCACTTCGTTCGTAAAAGAAGTCAGCCGCGCCCGTACCTTTGGTTTCATGAGTGACATCGAGTATCTGCGCAAGCACAACCTCGCACTCGGCGGCAGCGTTGAGAACGCTATTGTGGTCGACGCGGATGGTGTACTGAACGAAGATGGCCTTCGTTATGAAGACGAATTCGTGAAGCACAAGATCCTTGACGCAATTGGTGACCTCTACCTGTTGGGCAATAGCCTGATTGGTGAGTTCAAGGGCTTCAAGTCCGGACATGCATTGAACAACCAGTTGCTGCGCAAGTTGATTGAGCAGACAGATGCCTGGGAAGTCGTGACTTTCGAAGACGCCAGCACTGCACCGATCTCTTACATGCGCCCTGTTGCGGCGGTGTAAGCAAAAAACCTCTCTAGTTTTTCAAGGCTGCCTTCGGGTGGCCTTTTTTTATGCCCCGGTTTTTTGTGGTGTTTGGGCCGGCCTCTTCGCGAGCAAGCCCGCTCCCACATTGGATCTTCAGTGTTTACAAATTCCGTGAGCGATACAGGTCCAATGTGGGAGCGGGCTTGCTCGCGAAGGCGTCAGTTGCAGTAACACAGAGTCTCAGTCAGCAGCCACCACCCGATTACGCCCACTGTCCTTGGCCTGATACAACGCCTTGTCCGCGGCAAACAGCAATTGCTCCAGGCTGAAGTCGCTCTTTGTGGTCCAGGTGCTGATACCAATACTGACAGTCATCGGCGACCCTGCAACCCCCGTCAACGGCAACTGCTCGACCGCTGAACGGATATGTTCGGCAATTCGCTGCGCACCCTGGCTGTCGGTTTCCGCGAGAACCACCGAAAACTCCTCGCCGCCATAACGCGCGACCAGATCCGCCGGACGTCGGACGTGGGCGCTGATCACTTCGGCCACCGAGCGCAACGCAGCATCGCCACCCTGATGCCCATGGCGATCGTTGAACGCCTTGAAGTGGTCGGCATCAATCATCAGCAGCGACAACGGCATGCCCGAGCGTTGGGCACGAAACCATTCATGGCGCAGGACCTGATCCAGGGTCCGGCGGTTGGCCAGACCGGTCAACGCATCCGTGGCCGCCAGTTGCGCCAGCTCCTGCTCGGCGTTATGGCGCAGGCGCAATTCCCGGCTGAACAACCAGGTCAGCCAGAGCAGACTCACGCACAGGGCCAGGGTCGCCAGGCTGACCACCAGCGCCGTGCGCTTCCACGACGCATAGACTTCATCGCTGGACAGCGCAACGATGACGATCAACGGCAGGTTGCCGACCTGGGAAAACGTGTACAGGCGTTCATCCTGATAGCGGCTTGAAATGCTGGTGAAGCTGCCGTTGCCTTCTTTGACGATGCGCTGGAAGTTGGGACGGTTACTGAAATCCTTGCCGATCAGCTCTTCGGCCGGACGTGGTTCCAGGGCCAGGAGAATACCGTCCTTGCTGATCAGGGTGACGGTACTGTCTCGACCGATGTTCAAGCTGTTGAACAACTGATCAAAGTAGTTCAAACGCATGGCGGCTTCGGCCACGCCCAGGAATTCGCCTTGGGTGCCACTGATCCGGCGGCTGAAACTGATACGCCATTCATGTTCAGCCTCTGCCGGCCTGAACGGGCGGCTGATGAACATCCCCGGGGTCCGATCATTCACATGGGACTGGAAATATTCACGGTTGGCAAAGTTGCCCTTTCTGGGTTCCACCGAGGCCGAGTCGGCAATCACGTCGCCCCGGTTGTCGAGCAACAAAATGTCGCCTTTATAGGGCGCAGCAGTGGCGCGGTCGAACAAGGCCAGATGGCGGATGAGCGGGGATACGGATTTGAGGTCTTCACGCTGCGAGGCGGCAATCAAACCCAGCAACGACAGATCGTAGAGTTGTACGTTGCGCAGCACGTCGGCGTCGATCAATTGCACGATATTGGATGCTGCGCGAGTGGCCGACAACTCGGCGTTGGCGCGTTCACGGATCAGCAGGAAGGCGACAATGCTCAGTATTGCAATCACCAACAGCAAACTGCCGAGAATCAGAATCCGTTCCGGTCGCGCCGAACGGATCGGGTGGCGAGGTATCGCATGGCGCACACTCATGGTTCTGACTTCTACTGATTAGGCGTAATGAGATTTCTAGTGCTCAAATCAGCAGAGCTCTGCGGAAACCGTTGCGTTCACAGCGCCTGTATAAATCCCGATAAAAGAAAAGGCCAGAGAAACATGCTGGCCTTTTTTGTTGCCGGAGTCAGAGAAGTGGATGGGGCAGTCGATTATCACTCGGTTTTCGTTACAGCGATTGCAACGAACCGGCGAAAAAAAGCCGCTGAGAGCAGCGGCTTGAAGACAACTTTCCAAAGGTAAGAGCCGATGAAAGTGTCGAGGGAAACAGAGTGCTTTCTAACAGTCAGCTGTCTTTCTCCAGGCCTGTCTGGGCCCGATTGGTCGACGCCTGAGGGGTTTGCGCGGCATCCTGAGCCTTGGCCGTCATTTCGCTCTGATACTCTTCGAACGCTGCAGCTCGTGCATTGTTTTGCGCGGCGAAAGTCTGCGACTCTTCAGCCATGGCGACCGGAGTCAGGAACAACGAGGACAAAACGAAAGCGCTGGCAATACCCATTGTGTTGGACATCTTTAAAACCTTCTTGCTTGGCAAGTGCTGTTTGGTGCGGCAACGATAAGGCGCAATGAGGCGGGGAAAAAGAGCGGATTCATGAAAGGACTGTTGCGGAAAGCACAAGGATCGCATCTGCAGGAGCCGGCTTGCTGGCGAAGGCGTCTTCATGGGTGGTGCAAGGCTCGAGGGCGTTTTCGCTGCGGTGCGGCGATCCGACAAGCCAACTCCTACAGGGGGGGCGTCAGACGGGGAGGTGGATGCCGAAGGTATTCATGCCGTGATCACTTCGCACAAACACGTCTCCGCCATGCATCAGTGCAATCGCCTTGACGATCGCCAGGCCCAGGCCGTGGTTGTTGCCACTGTTGCTGCGCGAAGCATCGACCCGATAGAAACGCTCGAATAGTCGCGACAGATGCTCGCTGGCAATCGGCGATCCCGGGTTCGCGACACCGATGCTGACCTGATGCTCCTCGACCTCGATCCGCACCTGAATCACTTGCCCGGGTTCGGTGTGCTGCACGGCATTGCTCAGCAGGTTGATCAACGCGCGCCGCAGATGAGCGATTTCGATCCGCACCTGGGCATCGCCACTGACCTGCACCTGGACCTGGGCGTCTTCGAGGATGAAATCCAGGTATTCCAGAGTGGTTTCCACTTCATCCGCCAAGGAGGTGGACGTCAGCTTGGTGGCCTTGCTGCCTTGGTCGGCGCTGGCGAGAAACAGCATGTCATTGATGATCGAACGCAGCCGCTCAAGCTCTTCGAGGTTCGATTGCAGCACTTCGAAGTAGTGTTCGGCTGAACGGCCGCGGGTCAGTGCCACTTGAGTCTGGCCGATCAGATTGGTCAGTGGCGAGCGCAGTTCGTGGGCGACGTCGGCATTGAATGATTCCAGGCGCGAGTAGGCCTGTTCGACCCGTTCGAGGGTGGAATTGAACGAGTTGACGAACTGATTGAGTTCCGGCGGCAGTGAGGCCAGTCGCAACCGCCCGGAACGCAATGGCGGGGCCAGGCGCTGGGCTTCCTGAGACAGCTTGATCAATGGCTTGAGGCCGATCCGCGCCACCCAATAGCCGAGTGCCGAGGCCAGCAGCACACCGATGATCGCCAGGCTGATCAGGGCAATCAACAAATGGTGCTGAGTCTGGAAAAACGTTTCGGTGTCGATGCCGATCATGAAACGCAGCGGCGGTCGCTGATCCTTGGCGGGAAACTGGCTGACCAGCACCTTCAATGGATAAGGCTGATCCGGCAGTTTCAGGTCTCGCATGCCCAGCGGCCCTTGGGCAAAGGCGCGAATCTGCGGTGTCAGGTTGCCATATTCGTAATGGGGGTCGCCGCTGACGATCCAGAAACTGATGCGCTTGTCTTCTTCGCCCAGCAGCTTGAGCTTGTTGTTGATCTTCACCCAATGCTCCGGCGTGCCGTAACGGCCGACGGTGGATTCGAGCACGCTGTAGCGTGCATCCAGCTCGGCTTCGGGCAACAGGCCCAGGCCTTTATCGACCTGCTGGTACAAGGCCCAGCCGATCAACAGAAACACCAGGAGCGCCACCAGCGTAAACATCCCGCTCAAGCGCAGCGCAATGCTGTTACTGGACACCACGGCTCTCCAGCACATAACCCATGCCGCGGATGGTGTGCAGCAGTTTCTCTTCGAACGGCCCGTCGAGCTTGGCCCGCAGGCGTTTGATCGCGACTTCGACGACGTTGGCGTCGCTGTCGAAGTTGATGTCCCAGACCATCTCGGCGATGGCGGTTTTCGACAGGATCTCACCCTGACGCCGGGCCAAAACGCTGAGCAGCGAGAACTCCTTGGCGGTCAGGTCCAGGCGAATGCCGGCGCGGGTGGCCTTGCGGCTGATCAAGTCGATCCACAGGTCGGCGACGCTGACTTGCACCGGTTCATGGCCGCCGCTGCGGCGGGTCAAGGCTTGCAGGCGCGCCACCAGCTCCAGGAAGGAAAAAGGTTTGCCGAGGTAATCGTCGGCGCCGTCGCGCAGGCCTTTGATGCGGTCTTCCACACGCTCGCGGGCAGTGAGCATGATCACCGGGGTTTGCTTGCGAGCACGCAATGCGCGCAGTACACCGAAGCCGTCAAGGCCCGGCAGCATGACGTCGAGGACGATCACCGCGTAGTCGCTTTCCAGCGCCAGGTGCAAGCCGCCGACGCCGTCGCGCGCCAGGTCCACGGTGTATCCCTGTTCCGTCAGGCCGCGATGCAGATAGTCCGCGGTTTTTTCTTCGTCTTCGATAATCAGAACGCGCATGACCTCGCCTCAGTCTGTGGTCGCCAGCACCGGTACCGGTGCGGGTTCAGGTCGATGGAATAGCCGCTCGAGCCACAAGTATATGACCGGAGTGGTGAACAGCGTCAGCGCCTGGCTCACCAGCAGGCCGCCGACGACCGCGATCCCCAGGGGCTGGCGCAGTTCGGCGCCGGTGCCGTAACCGAGCATCAGCGGCAGCGCGCCGAGCAGGGCGGCGAGGGTGGTCATGATGATCGGCCGGAACCGGGTGATACAGGCCTGGTAGATCGCCTCTTCCGGAGCCAGGCCGCCTTTGCGCTGGGCTTCGAGGGCGAAGTCGATCATCAGGATGCCGTTTTTCTTCACGATGCCGATAAGCAGCACCAGCCCGATCAGCGCCATGATCGAAAAGTCCTGGCCCCAGATCCACAGCATGATCACCGCGCCGAGCCCCGCCGACGGCAGGGTCGAGATGATCGTCAGCGGATGCACGAAGCTCTCGTAGAGCACGCCGAGAATGATGTACACCGCCACCAGCGCCGCCAGAATCAGCCAGGGCTGGCTGGCCAGCGAACTCTGGAACGCCTGGGCCGCGCCCTGGAAGTTGCCGCTGATGGCCGCCGGCATGCCGATTTCGGCCTTGGCCCGATCGAGCATGATCACCGCATCGCCCAAGGCCACGCCGGGTGCCAGGTTGAACGACAGGTTGGCGGCCGGGAACATGCCGTCATGGGCGATGGACAGCGGACCGATGGTCGGCGCATCGAATTTCGCCAGTGCCGAGAGCGGCACCATCTCTCCACTCAGCGGCGAGCGCAGGTAGAAATAGTTAAGGCTTTCGGCTTTGCCGCGTTGTCGGGTGTCCAGTTCCAGGATCACGTTGTACTGGTTGGTCTGGGTCTGGAATTCATTGATTTGCCGCTGACCGAAGGCGTCATACAGCGCTTCGTCGACATCACTGGCAGTCAGGCCGAAACGTGCTGCCGCGCTACGATCGATGCTGATGTGGGTAATGCTGCCGCCCAGTTGCAAGTCGTTGGAAATGTCGCGAAAGGCCGGATTGCCGCGCAGTTTTTCCGTCAGGCGCTGGGTCCAGGTGCTGAGGGTCGCGCCGTCGTTGCTCTTGAGCACGTATTGGTACTGGGCGCGACTCGGGCCGGAACTGAGGTTGATGTCCTGACCGGCGCGCAGGTACAGCACGATGCCCGGGACTTTCATCAGTTGCGGGCGAATCCGGTCAATGAACTCGCTGGCAGAGACATCGCGGTCGCCGCGTTTTTTCAGGGAGATCCAGAAGCGTCCGTTGGCGATGGTCTGGTTGCTGCCCGAGACGCCGACCGAGTGGGAAAAAGCTTCCACGGCCGGGTCGGCAGCGACGATTTCGGCCATCGCCAGGTGTTTTTTCACCATGTCACCGTAGGAAATATCAGCGGCCGCCTCGGTGGTGCCCAGCACGAAGCCGGTGTCCTGCACCGGGAAGAAGCCCTTAGGAATGAAGATGTAACCGGTGATGGCCAGCACGAGGGACAGGCCGAACACGCCGATCATCAATGTCTGATGGGCGAGGGCGCGACGCAGGCCTTTCTCGTACCACGCCAGCAAACGCTCGCCGAACCCCGGTTTGTCGTGGGCATGGTGCACCGGCGCACGCATGAACAACGCCGCAAGGGTCGGCGCCAGCGTCAGGGACACCACCACCGAAATCATGATGGTCGAGGTCGCGGTCAGGGCGAACTCCTTGAACAACCGCCCGACCACGCCGCCCATGAACAGCAGCGGAATAAACGCCGCCACCAGCGAGAAACTGATCGAGACCACGGTAAACCCGATCTCGCCGGCGCCCTTGATCGCCGCTTCGCGCATGCCGTCGCCCGCCTCCAGGTGCCGGTGGATGTTTTCCACGACCACTATCGCATCGTCGACCACAAACCCCACGGCCACCACAATCGCCACCAGCGTCAGGTTGTTCAGGCTGAAGCCCATGATGTACATCAGGGCGAAACTGGCGATCAACGACACTCCGAGCACTGCGGTGACGATCAAGGTCGCCGACAGTTGGCGCAGGAACATGGCCATCACCGCGACCACCAGCATGATCGCGATCAGCAAGGTGATTCCACTTCATGCAACGAGGCGCGGATGGTCTGGGTCCGGTCGACCAGCACCCCGACCTGGACCGAGGCGGGCAGCATGGCCTCCAGCGTCGGCAAGGCCGCCTGAACCCGGTCCACGGTCTCGACGATGTTGGCCCCCGGTTGCCGGAAGATCACCAGGTTGACGCCCGGTTGATCGCCCGCCCAAGCCTGGACGTAGGCGTTTTCCGAGCCGTTGACCACTTTCGCGACATCTCTGAGATGAACCGGTGCACCGTCTTTGTAGGAAACGATGAGTTGGCTGTATTCCTCAGGGTGGAACAACTGGTCGTTGGTGGACAGGGTCGAAATGCTCGACTCACCGTACAACGCACCCTTGGCCAGGTTGAGGCTGGTCTGCTGCAGCGCCAGGCGAATGTCCGCCAGGGTCAGGCCGATGGCGGCGAGTTTGTCCGCCGAAGCCTGAACGCGAATGGCCGGACGTTGCTGACCGGTGATGTTGATCTGGCCTACGCCATCGATCTGGCTGATCTGACGGGAGAGCAGGGTTTCGACCAGGTCGCTGAGTTCCGTGCCGGGCATCTGGGTCGAGTTGACGCTGAGGATCAGCACCGGGCTGTCGGCCGGGTTGACCTTGCGCCAGGTGGGCAGGGTCGGCATGTCCTTGGGCAATTTGCCAGCGGCGGTGTTGATCGCCGCCTGGACTTCCTGGGCGGCGGTGTCGATGCTTTTGTCGAGGGTGAACTGCAGGGTCAGGTTGGTCGAGCCCAGCGCGCTGCTCGAGGTCATCTGGGTCACGCCGGGGATGGCGCTGAATTGCACTTCAAGCGGTGTGGCGACCGACGACGCCATGGTTTCCGGACTGGCGCCGGGCAGTTGCGCGGCCACCTGGATGGTCGGGAATTCAGCTTCCGGCAGCGGCGCGATCGGCAGTCGCGGGAAGGCGATGACACCGAGCAATACCAGGGCGAAGGTCAGCAGGATCGTCGCCACCGGGTGATCGATGCACCACGCCGAAACCGAGCCGTGCCCCTTCATGGTTGCGCCTGCGACCGGACCACTTGCGGCGGGTCAGTCAGTACCTGGACGGTGGAACCTGGCTTGAGGCGCGATTGGCCATCGCTGACCAGCACATCGCCCGGCTTGACGCCTTTGATGATGTCCTGGCCGCTGCCCTGGTAGACCATCTGCACCTGGACGGTTTCGACCTTGTCACCGTTGATCCGGTAGACGAAATGTTGATCGAGTCCGCGTTGCACGACAGTGGGCGGTACCACCAGCGCATCTTTATCCAGCGCGGTCTGAATCTTTACCGTCACCAGCAGGCCGGGCCAGAGTTTCTGCCCGGTGTTGTTGAATTCGGCCTTGGCGCGGATGGTCCCGGTGTTGGCATTGATCTGGTTGTCGATCAGGGTCAGATGGCCTTCGCCCAACAGGTTGCCGGTTTCGCCGTCGGTGTCGGCGCCGATGTAGGCCTTGACCCGGGCGCGCTGTGGATCGTTGATCAAGCTTTGCAGGGTCGGCAGCATTTGCTGCGGCAGGGAAAACTCGACGGCGATGGGGTCGATCTGGGTCACGGTGAACAAGCCTTGGGTGTCGCTCATTCGCAGGAAGTTGCCTTCGTCCACCGTACGAATCCCGACGCGACCGCTGACCGGGGAACGAATCTGTGTGTAGGAAAGCTGCACCTGAGCGGCGTCGATCGAGGCCTGATTGCCCTGCGCGGTGGCCTTGAGTTGGTTGACCAGGGCTTGTTGCTGGTCGTAGGTCTGTTTGGAAACGCCGTCGTCGACGCTCAGCAGTTTGTAGCGCTTGAGGTTGACCAGCGCTACCTGCAACTGCGCCTGGCTTTCGCCCAGTTGCGCCCGGGCCAGGTCGAGACTGGCGCGGATCGAGCGGTCGTCGATGGTCGCCAGCAGGTCGCCTTTGCTCACCAGCTGCCCTTCCTTGACCAGGATTTGGGTGAGAATGCCATCGATCTGAGGGCGCACCACGACGCTGTGCAGGGACAATACCGAGCCAATGCCGCTGACGTAGCGAGGGACGTCTTTTTCGGCGACGGCGACCACACGCACGGGGATGGCGGTGGGGGCGGCCAGTTTTGCCGTGGCGGGCTTGGTGAGGTGCCAGGTGCCCAGCGCTGCCAGGACAATCAGCAGACCGGCGATCAGGGCGGTTTTTTTCTGAATTCGCATGCGGATGGGGCGCCGGGCTGGGTGGTCGGAGTTTTGTCAGGTTTATACCTTCCTTTATAAACCTGTTCGCCGGTCAGGAAGGTGACGGCTAACTGACGGCGCTGTCAGTTTGGGGCTTGGGGTTGTCTGTTCTGGCCTCTTCGCTGGCAAGCCAGCTCCCACAGGGGTTCGTGGTGTACACCAATCCCGTGTAGGAGCTGGCTTGCCAGCGAAGGCGTCAGACTTGCCAGCGAAGGCATCAGACCAGTCACCACAAAACCCGACAGACTTCCCAGTGGCTAGAAGCTTGCAGCTCCCGAGACAGGTATACTGCCGCCTTTCGCGGCTCGCTGACCGGGCCCGACTCTTTTGCATCACCCGGAGCTTTCATGACTTCCCCGACACAACCGCCGGTTGCCGACGCCTTGAGCGACGACCAGGCAGACCTGCCAGACAGCGTCGACTCCAGCGCAGACAGCGAAACCAAAGCCGTAATTCCAGCATTCAAGTTCCCGTTCAAACCGGGTGAACTGGCCGCAGCCAAGAATGCCAGTCAGCCCTGGTACAAGAATGGCGCGAAGAATGGCCATACCAAGACCCCGGGCGCTGCGCCTCCTGGGACTCGTCGTTCGATGGGTAAGCGTTAAGGTTTGATTTTTTGTGGTGGCTGATCTGCCGCCTTCGCGAGCAAGCTCCCACAATTCTGACCGCATCCCACCCTTGGAACGCGGTCAACTGTGGGAGCGAGCTTGCTCCGGGCGGCGTTCCGACGAAGGGGCCATCACAGGCGACACACCTGTTGAATCAAGCAGCCCGCAACGAAATAAACGCATAATTCAGCGGCGCATCAGTCTCCACTTGCGCGCCGGCCTCCAGCACTTGCCCGGCGATGTCGTCGCCCGACACATGGAACAGCCATTCGCTGCCCCAGTCATCCAGCGTCTTTCCAGCCACCTGGTCAAACACTGAAACAAAAGCAGCCATGTCCGGCAAATAAGCAGTAAACCCATCACCCTTCAGCGCTGTCGTCCGAATACCCAATAACGCACAAATCGCATCCTTGGTCTGAATATCATCGCGATCCGCCTGACGGGAGCGTTGAATCAATTCCACCAGCGCCTGATCCACCAATTCGCCACCCACAATCAGATCCGGTCCTTTTTCCCATGACTCGGTCGGACATTCCTTCAGCTTGGTGTTTAGCGGAATGTGCGGATTGATTTCCATCGGATAAATGCGGCACACCAGCGGCCGGCGTTCGTAGATTCGGCAGAGGTTGTCTTCGTCAAGATTCCGGCAGGGGCCGACGTTGTAAGCGGCAAAGGTGATCGCCACGCAGGCCTCGGATTCGCCACTGCGGACCCTCACCGAACGGCGTTCGGCGTGTTCGCGTTGCTGCACGGGCAAGCCCAGGCCATTGCCCAGGAAGCCTTCCACCAGCACGATGACTTGACCGCCGTCGGCTGCCCACATCCGGGTCTCGGCCAGGGTCAGGGGCACGTGGTGGTCGTTGCAGCATTTGCCACACCCTACGCAGGAAAACGTCGTATTCATTGAGCAGTCGGTCGCAGGTGAAGGCATGAAATGGCGACAGAAAGCCACCGTTAAGGCGGGTGTCAAAGCAAGTAATGCGCCAGTCACTGCACCTTGGCGGTTGGGCGGATGGAGTCCCACTCGGTCACGTAGGCGGTTTTGCTTTTTTTGTTGAAGAGACACAGCTCGGTGCCTTGCTGGCCTTTCATGTGTTTTTGCGGGTATTGGCCTTGCAGCAGAAGCGCGGTATAGCCAACCCGGTCATCGAACTGTGCGGCGTTGCCGACGGGTTTGGCATTCTTCAGCCCGCTGGCCTTGGTGCAACCGGCGAGCACGGCTTTGTCATGGGCGGCCCAGGCGTCGGGGCTGGAGGCGTGGGCCTGGGGGGCGAGGGCGGTGAGGCAGAGGACGGTCAGGGTTGCAGCTTTCATGGTTGAAGCATCCTTGGGCAGTTGGTTGGCCGAGGTTTGGAGTATGCCTGACGGTTTTGTGTTGAATGTGTCGGCCTCTTCGCGGGCAAGCCCGCTCCCACATTTGATCTTCATGAGACACAGATTTTGCGTACGACGAAAATCCATTGCGGGCTTGCCCGCGAAGGCGGTATGTCAGGCAGTAATCGCTTCCCTGCGGACCACATACATCCCGACACTTTCATACAGCCGCTGTGCCCGAAGATTGCCCTCCAATACCTTCAAATCCACAAACCCTTCGCGCCGCTGCTGAAACACGCTGAAAGCATGCAGCAGCAAGGCACGCCCCAATCCCTGGCCCTGAGCTCGCGGATGCACCACCAGATTCTTGATATAGGCGCTGGTCCAGCACTGGCACACGCCAACGATACCCTCGGCATCCAGGGCGATGAAGCACAGGGTCGGATCGTACTCGGGGTCGGTTTCGAAACGCTGTTGCCAGGCATCCAGCGTCGGCACGCGACCGCCACCTTCCTGATAGCCCAGCTGCATCAAGTGATGCACGGCGTGCGCCAGTTCGGGGCGGTATGCGCTGAGGACGAGTCCCTGAGGCCACGTGATCGCAGGCACAACTTCAGCGAGGTTGCGCCGCAGCAGAAAGCAAAATTGCTCGGCCAAGGCTCAATGACCTTGTTCGGCTACGGCCTTGGCCGCTTCGATCAGGCATTGGGTCAGTTCTGGCGAGGAGAATTTGGTCAGTACCGCATTGGCTCCGGCCAGTCGGGCTTTTTCGCTGTTCATGGCACTGTCCAGTGAGGTGTGCAGCAGCACATAAAGGTACCGCGCAGGGTGGCGATGCCTTTGACGTGGGGGTGCGATTCCGGCAGCCGGGTTATCGACTTGTCGGGGGCACTCACTTCATGCCCAATCGCTTGGCCATCCTTCCAAGGTTCGCCCGGTCCAGGCCCAGCTCTCGGGCCGCACTCGCCCAGTTGTCATGGTGGCGGTCCAGGCAAGCACTGATCAATTGGCGCTGATAATTTTCGGTGGCCTCACGCAAATCCCCCGACACCAATACCAGGGGGGCGGCGGTCGGTCGCTCGGAGGCGACTTCAACGCTGCCATTGGGCAAATCCAGGTCCGCCGCACTCAAGCTGAGGATCTTCGGCCGCTCCTTGCAGTTACCCAAAGCCTTCAGCGCGCTGCGGCCGATCAAGTGCTCCAGCTCCCGCACGTTCCCTGGCCACGCATACGCCAGCAGTGCAGCCTGGGCATCGTTGCTCAGGCGCAGGCTGTTGAGCCCCATGCGTGAGCGGTTCTGTTCCAGAAAAAACCCGCTGAGCAGCAGTACATCGCGCCCGCGATCGCGCAATGCCGGCACCCGCAAGGGGTAGACACTCAGTCGATGGTAAAAGTCGGCGCGGTAGCGACCGTTGCGCACTTCCTCGGCCAGATCGCGGTTGGTCGCGGCAATCAATCGCACGTCGACCTGATGCTCTTTGTCCGAACCCAGGCGCTGCAGCTGACCGCTTTGCAAGACGCGCAGCAATTTGGCCTGCACCGTCAGGGACAGTTCGCCGACTTCATCGAGAAACAGCGTGCCGCCATTGGCCAGCTCGAACTTGCCGCGCCGATCGTTCATCGCCCCGGTAAAGGCCCCGCGGACATGGCCAAACAGTTCACTCTCCACCAGCGTCTCCGGCAGCGCGGCGCAGTTGAGGCTGATGATCGGCTTGTCGGCCCGGGGCGAGGCGGCGTGGATGGCTTGGGCTACCAGCTCCTTGCCGACTCCTGTTTCGCCGGTGATCAGCACGGTCAGATCGCTGCCGCCCACCAGATCGATCTCTTCCACCAACCGTTTGTGGGCCTTGCTCTGGCCGATCATTTCGCGGTTCTGCAGGCCGCTGGCCTGGCGATAAACCTCGGCGCGCTGATGTTCGTCTTCGACACGATTGGCCAGGCGCTCGATGCGTTCGGCGGCGTTGACCGTGGCGGCGGCGAGGCTGGCGAAGGCTTGCAGGGCATCCAGTTCGATCGGTTCGAAGCGCTCGGGGTCGAGGGCATCCAGGGTCAGCAAGCCCCATGGACGCTCGTCGATAAACAGCGGGCAGCCGATGCAATCGTGGACTTCCAGATGCTCCTCGAGGCCATCGACCAGCCCGTCGTAGGGGTCGGGCAAGTCGCTGTCGGCGGCAAACCGGGTCGGCCCCGGGCTGCTGAGCAAGGCTTCGAATCGCGGGTGCTCGCTGATCTTGAAACGTCGACCGAGGGTGTCGGTGCTCAACCCGTCGACGGCCAGCGGCACCAGCCATCCGCCATCGATGCGCAGCAGGGCGGCAGCATCGCAAGGCAGCAGGGCACGCATGGCTTCGAGCAGGCGCCGATAGCGCTCGCCTTCGGGCAGTTCGCGGGACAGGTCGGAGACCAGTGGCAGCAGGGCGGTCAGCAGGGATTTTGCAGTCATAGTGACTCCGTGTAGTCGATATGACTATAAGTCAGACTGTGTCGTTATGACTATATACTTTTTAACTTATTGATTTGTAAGGTTTTAATTGTTGGCATGAAAACTGATATGTCTAGGCTATCCAGTTAGAAACCCGTAGCTCAGGAGTCACTTAATGCTTAGCGTTCAAGACCGTGCAATCGTCAAATCTACCGTGCCGTTGCTGGAAAGCGGCGGCGAAGCCTTGATCACTCACTTCTACCGCATGATGCTCTCCGAATACCCGGAAGTACGCCCGCTGTTCAACCAGGCTCACCAGGCCAGCGGCGATCAGCCCCGCGCCCTGGCGAACGGCGTCTTGATGTATGCGCGACACATCGACCAGCTCGACCAACTGGGCGACCTGGTGGCCAAGATCATCAACAAGCACGTGGCCCTGCAAATTTTGCCGGAGCACTATCCGATCGTCGGCAGCTGCCTGCTGCGCGCCATTTCCGAAGTGCTGGGTGACGAGATCGCCACGCCGCAAGTGATGGCGGCCTGGGGCGCGGCCTACGGTCAATTGGCCGACATCCTGATCGGTGCCGAAACCAGCATTTACGATCAGAAAGAACAGGCACCCGGTGGCTGGCGTGGCGCGCGGGAATTCATCGTGGCGGCCAAGGTTGAAGAGAGCGCGCAAATCACCTCGTTCTATTTCGAACCGGCTGACAAAGGCGCGATTCTGGCGGCAGAACCAGGCCAGTACATCGGCATGAAGCTGATCCTCGATGGCGAAGAGATTCGCCGTAACTATTCGCTGTCGGCCCTGACCAACACAGGCCAATACCGCATCAGCGTCAAGCGCGAAGAGGGCGGCCGCGCTTCCAACCACCTGCACGATCAGCTGCATGTCGGCTCCGCCATCCAGCTGTTTCCGCCATCGGGCGAGTTCACCCTGACGGCCAGCGACAAGCCGTTGGTACTGATCAGCGGCGGCGTGGGCATCACCCCGACCCTGCCGATGCTCGAAGCCGCGCTGGCAACCGAACGCCCGGTGCACTTTATCCACTGCGCCCGCAACGGTAGCGTCCACGCCTTCCGCGACTGGATCGACGGCTTGGTCGAGCGTCATCCGCAGCTCAAGCGCTTCTATTGCTACGACGAAGATGACGGGGTCAGCCCGGCGGCGGACAAGGTCGGGTTGTTGAGCCAGGAGCAACTGGGCGAGTGGTTGCCGCAGCAGCGCGACCTGGACGCTTATTTCCTTGGACCTAAAGGTTTCATGACGGCGGTCAAGCGTCACCTCAAGGCCTTGGGTGTACCGGAGAAACAAAGCCGTTACGAGTTCTTCGGGCCGGCTTCGGCACTGGAATAACCACTGACACCAAGAGATCGTACGATCTCTCGTAGGAGCCAGGCTTGCCGGCGAAGGCGATCTTGAGGACGCCTTCGCCGGCAAGCCTGGCTCCTACAGGTGGGTGTCGATCTTGAGGACGCCTTCGCCGGCAAGCCTGGCTCCTACAGGTGGGTGTCGATCTTGAGGCGCCTTCGCCGGCAAGCCTGGCTCCTACAGATAGGTGTCGATCTTGAGGACGCCTTCGCCGGCAAGCCTGGCTCCTACAGGTGGGTGTCGATCTTGAGGGCGCCTTCGCCGGCAAGCCTGGCTCCTACAGGTGGGTGTCGATCTTGAGGCGCCTTCGCCGGCAAGCCTGGCTCCTACGGATGCGTATTGGTTTTCAGCCCTTCAATTCCTTCAAGTGCTTGTACACCGTCGCTCGCCCCATGTTCAGCACGTTCGCCACATAATTGGCGGCGCTTTTGCCTTTGAAGGCACCCTCGGCGTGCAGGGCCAGCACCAGTTCGCGCTTGTGGTCGCGGGTCAGCAGGTTCAGGCTCAGCTGGCGCTCGCGCAGCCAGGTGTGGAGGAAGGTATTGATCCGCTCCTGCCAGTCATCGCGAAACAGTGAATCCGGCTGCGGAATCAACTTGCTCGGCGACAGGAACAGATCCAGCGCCGCCTTGGCATTCTCGAACAGCGAAATATTCAGATTGATGCACAGCACGGCCAGCGGATGACCTGCGCTGTCGCGCAACACGCTGCTCAGGCTGCGAATTTTCTGGCCATCCCAATTGAGTTTTTCATACGGCCCGATGTTTCGTTCGCTGATGTCGTCGCTGAGCATGTCCTCCAGTGCCGAATCGTCACCGATTGCCCGTTTCGACAGGTTGTTGGCGATGTAGTCGACTTTTTGCGTGCGCAGATCGTGCAACACCACCTCGGCGTGAGGGAAGAACAGCGTGGCGATGGCATCGGCAATCGCCCGGAAGTTGTCCAGCGGCGAACTCGCCAGCGCAGAGGCATCCAGGGCCGGATCTTGTTCGTGGGCGTTCATAAGTGGAGCTCCAGGCAGCATCGGCACCCTGTGAAAAAGGGTGCTGGAAGTTTGCCGCAATCGTATCGACACGTCACCTGAGGACGAAAATCAGCCCAGGCGAGCGGGGGAGAGCATCCCGGCGCTCAGGCCGAAGCGAGTGAGTTGCTCGGGCAAGGCTTCACCGCGAACCAGTGCGGCGCTCGCCTGGCCCATGGCGGGCGAAGTCTGGATGCCGTAGCCGCCTTGTGCCGCGACCCAGAACAGCCCCGGCACCTGCGGATCGAAGCCGGACAGCAAATCACCGTCAGGAACGAAGCTGCGCAGGCCGGCCCAGGTACGCGTCGGACGGCGGATGGTCAGGGTGGTGGCTTCTTCGATCTGATAGATGCCCATCGCGATGTCCAGCTCTTCGGGCTGCACGTCATGAGGTTCCACCGGGTCGGCGTTGGCTGGCGAACCGAGGAACATGCCGGCGTCGGGTTTCATGTAGAACGACTCGTCGAGGCTGACCAGCATCGGCCAGTGGTGGATGTCCACGCCTTCGGGGCCGGCGAAGATGAAGGCCGCGCGCCGCTTCGGTTGCAGCCCCAGTGGCTGGGCACCTGCCAGTTCACCGATCTTGTCGGCCCAGGCGCCTGCGGCGTTGATGATGATCGGCGCGCTGAAGGTCTGGCCGTTGGTTTGCACCTGCCACACGCCTTCGGCATCACGGGTCAGGCTCAGGACTTCGCTGTCGGTATGCACTTCACCCTGGTTGCGGCGGATACCGCGCAGGTAACCCTGGTGCAAGGCATCGGTATCGATATCGCTGGCGGTCGGGTCGTAGATCGCGCCGTGGACTTTTTCCCGGCGCAGGATCGGCAGGCGCGCACAGGCTTCGTCGGCGCTGAGCCGTTGCATCTCGGGCACTGTGGCTTTGGCGCTCAGGTATTGATTGTTCAACTCGGCCAGATCACCGGTGAAGTCCACGGTCATCTCGCCGCGCGGGGTCAGCAGCGGATGCTCGCAGAAACCGGCGGGTGGGGCGTCGAAGAAATCACGGCTGGCCTGGGTCAGCGCCCGAACCTGCGGTGTGCCATAGGCTGCGGTGTACAACGCGGCCGAACGTCCGGTGGAATGGTAGGCCGGATGGGATTCGCGTTCGAGCACAATCACCCGGGCGTGCCGGGACAGCCAGAAACCGGTGGAAGCGCCGGCGATCCCGCCGCCGATGATGATGAAGTCTGCCTGGTTCATGAACGTCTCCTCTAGTGCGCAAATCGAGTTTCCTGTAGGAGCGAGCGGTGCGGCGATCCGACTTGCCCGCGAAAAGGAACGCCGCGGTCTGTCAGGCCTACCGCGTTATCGTTCTTCGCGGGCAAGCCTCGCTCCTACAGGGGGGATGGGGTTAGTGCTGCAGGTGGTAGATGGCATTGGCCAGCGCAATGTCTTCCAGGCCCAGGCCGATGGAGCGGAAGAACACGTGACGGTCGTAACCGGGACGCTGGATTTTTTCGCTGAGCAGATCGGGCAGGTCGCCGACAATGGCGCTCTTGTCCCAGCCATGCTGTTCGCCGGCAATCAGCATTTCGCCAGCCGAGCCCGGTGTGGTCAGACGATAGTCGCAGAACACCTGCATGTCATTGAGGCTCTGCGGCGGCACTTCGTGGGCACGCGGGGCGTTGGTACTGATCGAGGTGATCAGCGCCGGCTTGCTCAAGTCAGAAGGGTCGATCACCGGGCCTGCTGACGAGGTGCAGAGCATGATCACGTCGGCGTCTTGAACGGCCGCTTCGCGACTGTCAACGATGGTCAGGCGTGGGTCGAGCGCACGCAGCGCAGCCAGTGCCTGGGCATTCTTGCCGCTCAGGCTCGGCGAGTAGAGGCTGATGCTCTGCCAGTCGCGCAATCCCTTGACGTAATGCAGGTGCGCCTGAGCCACCTTGCCGCTGCCGATAATCGCCAGGCGCTGCGCGTTCAACGGCGCAAGAGCATCGACCGCCACCGCCGTCGTCGCCGCAGTGCGGGCGGTGGTCAGTTCGCCGGCATCGCACAGCACCAGCGGCTGGCCGGTCTGCATCGACATCAACAGCGTCCAGGCCGTCACCAGCGGGCCTTCTTCGCGCACGATGTAAGGCGAGGTCTTGACCCCGTAAACACCCTCTTCCGCCAGCACGCCCAGGTAGTTGATGAAGTCCCCGGCACCCTGCGGAAATTCCACCAGTTGCTGCGCCGGTTGCACCGCTTGCCCGGCAGCCAGGTCGCGGAACAGCTTGCGCAGGATCTGCGGCACATCAACCTGGGTCAGCAGTTCGTGGGCCTGATGTTGGGTGATCACGTAAGGCGTACTGGGCATGGTCGGCTCCGGGAACTGGAAGTAAACTAATTTGTCCATTATGGACTTTTAGTCATCTCTGGCAATCTCCGGGCGAAAAAAAAGCGCAGTCCGTTTCCGGCTGCGCCTCTTTCTGCAAGGGACCCGTTACGGACGCTTGCGCTCAACTGCCCGCAATAGATGCGTTGGCGGCGTTTCACAGCTGATCTTGCGGCCCAGCAGCGCCTCGATGGACGGTAGCTGGTAGGAGTCGTCTTCACCGGCAAAACTGATGGACACGCCATCGGCGCCGGCCCGACCGGTACGGCCGATGCGGTGCACATAGTCGTCCGGGACTTCCGGCAAGGTGAAGTTGATCACATGGCTGATGCCGTCGATGTGAATGCCGCGACCGGCCACGTCGGTGGCGACCAGCACGCGGATCTTGCCTTCGCGGAAACCTTCCAGGGTCTTGATGCGTTTGTGCTGCGGCACATCGCCGGACAGCTGCGCGGCATTGACGCCATCACGCACCAGACGCTCTTCGATGCGTCGCACTTCATCCTTGCGGTTGGCGAACACTATCACCCGCTCCCAACCGTTGTCGTTGACCAGGTTGTAGAGCAGTTTGTATTTGTCGGCACCGGCCACGGCGTAGATATGCTGTTCGACGTTTTCGCTGGCCACGTTCTGCGACTCGATCTCGACGATCGACGGGTCGGTGGTCCATTGCTTGGCCAGGTTCATCACGTCTTCGGTGAAGGTCGCGGAGAACAGCAGCGTCTGACGCTCGTTCTTCGGCGGAGTCTGGCGAATGATCTGACGCACTTGTGGGATGAAACCCATGTCGAGCATCCGGTCGGCTTCATCCAGGACCATGACTTCGACCATGTCCAGGTGCACGTCGCCGCGCTGGTTGAAGTCCAGCAAGCGGCCCGGAGTGGCGACGAGGATGTCGCAATGACGGGCTTCGAGGTGCTTGAGCTGCTTGTCGAAGTCCATGCCGCCAACGAACGTCATGACGTTGAGGCCGGTGTACTTGGTCAGGTCGGCCGCGTCCTTGGCGATTTGCACCACCAGTTCCCGGGTCGGCGCGATGATCAGTGCCCGCGGTTCACCCATGTAGCGCTCTTTCGGCGGCGGGGTTTGCAGCAACTGGGTGATGATCGAGATCAGGAACGCGGCGGTTTTGCCGGTGCCGGTCTGGGCGCGACCGATGGCGTCTTTGCCGGCGAGGGTAAAGCCGAGCACCTGCGCCTGGATCGGCGTGCAATACGGGAAGCCCAGGTCCTGGATGGCGTGCATCAGTTCCGGGGCGAGTTTGAAATCGTGGAAACGGGTCTTGCCTTCCTGGGGTTCGACGGCGAAGTCTTCGAGTTTCCAGGGAATGACCGGCGCCTTCGGTTTGGGTTCGCGACGCGGTTTTGCCGGTTTCGGTGCTTCGCTGTGCGGCTGTTCGCAGGCGATGGCCGGGGCAGAGGGGGTGGCCGATGGGGTCATCGGCTCGTGCTTCGATGCCGCGACGGTTGCGGTCCGGCCAGACTGATTACCGTCGGTGCGGTGACTGGGGAGGTGAGACGGAGCGCTGGAGACTGGCGCGAGTTGCTCAGTCTCGCTTTTACCGAACATTTTCTTGAGTGCTTTGAGCACGGTCATCTCATCAATTGATTAAGGAATATACGCCGGCCAGTGTAATGCAAGAATCGGACGCGGCGTAGGGGGATGGATCAATGGGCGGCTTTTCGGCCAAACAGTTAACGCAAACGCTCGGCGAGCCAGGCACTGATGTCGCGAATCTCCTCGGGTAACACTTCGTGACCCATTGGGTATTCCTGCCATGTCGCGGTGACACCACGCTGCTTTAAATACTCGTAGGCGGTCCGGCCCATGGAATTTTGCACCACGTCATCGTACTGGCCGTGCAAGGACAGCACGGGAATGCGCTGCTGGCTGGCGGAAAGCTCCAGTTCGTCGCTGAAGGTCGGTGCATAAGTCGACAGGGCAAGTACGCCACCCAACGGCCCCTGCCATTTCACAAACGCGGTGTGCAACACCACGGCACCGCCCTGGGAAAAACCGGCCAGAAAGATACGCGAGGCGTCTATCCCGCTAGCGCGCTGTTCTTCGATCAAATCAAAGACCCTTTGCGCGGACGCTTCCAGCTGCTCGCGGCTGATCGCACGCGCCGGGCTCATGGCCAATATGTCGTACCAGCTCGGCATCTCGTAGCCACCATTGATGGTGACGGCGCGAGTCGGTGCCTGGGGAAGGACAACGCGGGTGGTCAGCAGTGTTTCCTGCAGCGCTTCGGCCACCGGCAGGAAGTCGTAGCGGTCGGCGCCCAGGCCGTGCAGCCAGATAACGCACGCGTCTGCGGGCTTGACGGGTTGAAGAATCAAGGGCTCGGTCATGGGTGCTCCATATATGTGCGTGCGCTCCCATTAAGTGCGAGATCTGGGGGCGCGTCTGGTTGATCAGTTAAGAAGATGTCGCAAGGCTACAAGTTTTGCTATTGACCTGTCGCTCAAGCGCTTTCTTGAGCGCTCTGGTACGGGCTTTGCTATGGGGAATCGGTACAACCGATCCCGCGCCTGGCGGTAACACTATCAGTGTACTGCTGGCTGTGGGATAGCAAAAAATCCGGTGATGGAAGTTCGCCAGTGGCCGCCACGGGCTTCGCGAACGTGAAAGGGCTACAGCCCGTTCGGCCGATTGGTGAGAAGTGAGAGGTCCATGATGTGGATTTTCTCCTACTAGACTCATAGCGCAGGTCCGACGTCGGTTGACCCTAAAAAAAGCCAACACGGGTCTACAACGCCTCATAAGGGTGCGACAGGACCTACGCTCCGACACAACAAGAGCAAAACTGGAGGTTTGAATGAAGATGTTGAAATCCACCCTGGCCGTCGTGACTGCAGCCGCAGTGCTCGGCGTCAGTGGGTTCGCTCAGGCGGGTGCAACCCTGGATGCAGTGCAGAAGAAAGGTTTCGTACAGTGCGGTGTCAGTGACGGTCTGCCGGGCTTCTCGGTTCCGGACTCCACTGGCAAGATCATCGGTATCGACGCCGACGTCTGCCGCGCTGTGGCCGCTGCCGTTTTCGGCGACGCGACCAAGGTCAAATTCAGCCAGTTGAACGCCAAAGAACGCTTCACCGCGCTGCAGTCCGGGGAAATCGACGTGCTGTCGCGTAACACCACCTGGACCAGCTCCCGCGATTCGGGCATGGGCCTGGTGTTTGCCGGCGTGACTTACTACGACGGCATCGGCTTCCTGGTGAATAACAAGCTGGGCGTGAAGAGCGCTAAAGAACTCGACGGCGCCACCATCTGCATTCAAGCCGGTACCACCACCGAACTCAACGTTTCCGACTACTTCCGCGGCAACGGTCTGAAATACACCCCGATCACCTTCGACACCTCCGATGAAAGCGCCAAGTCGCTCGAATCCGGTCGTTGCGACGTGCTGACCTCCGACAAATCCCAGCTCTACGCACAGCGCAGCAAGCTCGGGACCCCGACCGACTACGTCGTTCTGCCGGAAACCATCTCCAAGGAGCCCCTGGGCCCGGTCGTGCGTAAAGGCGACGAAGAGTGGTTCAGCATCGTGAAGTGGACCCTGTTTGCCATGCTCAACGCCGAAGAAATGGGCATCACCCAGAAAAACGTCGAAGCTGAAGCCAAATCCACCAAGAACCCGGACGTTGCTCGTCTGCTGGGCGCTGACGGTGAATATGGCAAGGACCTGAAAGTGAAGAAAGACTGGGTCGTGCAGATCGTCAAGCAAGTGGGCAACTACGGTGAAGTGTTTGAGAGAAACCTCGGCAAGAGCACTCCGCTGGCCATTGACCGCGGGCTGAACGGCCTGTGGAACAACGGCGGCATTCAATACGCACCACCAGTGCGCTGATGGTTCTATCACCCGGTGGGCCAACCGCCGGGTGATGTTCTGTTCCATTATTTGCGGGGCACTTCATGCAAAATTCAATCGGCGCACCCAAGCAGAGGCTCAGCCTCAGCGATCCCAAAGTGCGTGCGTGGCTATTTCAGATCATCACCATTGTCGCGGTGGTCTCGATGGGCTGGTACCTGTTCGACAACACGCAGACCAACCTTCAGCACCGGGGCATTACCTCCGGTTTCGACTTTCTGGAGCGCAGTGCCGGTTTCGGCATCGCCCAACACCTGATCGACTACACCGAATCGGACAGCTATGCCCGGGTGTTTGTCATCGGCCTGCTCAACACGCTGCTGGTGACCTTCATCGGCGTGATCCTGGCGACGATCCTCGGGTTCATCGTCGGTGTGTCACGGCTGTCGAAAAACTGGATCATCTCCAAGCTGGCGACGGTGTATGTAGAAGTTTTCCGCAACATTCCGCCGCTGCTGCAGATCCTGTTCTGGTACTTCGCGGTGTTCCTGACCATGCCGGGGCCGCGCAACAGCCATAACTTCGGCGACACCTTCTTCGTCAGCAGCCGTGGCCTGAACATGCCGGCCGCGTTGACCTCGGACGGTTTCTGGCCGTTTGTGGCGAGCATTGTCGTGGCCATTGTCGCCATCGTGCTGATGAACCGCTGGGCCACCAAGCGCTTCGAAGCGACCGGCGTGCCGTTCCGCAAGTTCTGGGCCAGCCTGGCGCTGTTTCTGCTGATCCCGGCGCTGTGCGCATTGATCTTTGGCGCGCCGGTGCATTGGGAAATGCCGAAGCTGCAAGGCTTCAACTTCGTCGGCGGCTGGGTGCTGATCCCGGAACTGCTGGCGCTGACCCTGGCCCTGACGGTGTACACCGCGGCGTTCATCGCCGAGATCGTGCGTTCGGGCATCAAGTCGGTCAGCCACGGCCAGACCGAAGCGGCGCATTCGCTGGGGCTGCGCAACGGTCCGACCCTGCGCAAGGTGATCATCCCGCAAGCCTTGCGCGTGATCATCCCGCCGCTGACCAGCCAATACCTGAACCTGGCGAAGAACTCCTCGCTGGCGGCCGGTATCGGTTATCCGGAAATGGTCTCGCTGTTTGCCGGTACGGTGCTGAACCAGACCGGGCAGGCGATCGAGGTGATTGCCATCACCATGAGCGTGTACCTGGCGATCAGTATCAGCATTTCCCTGCTGATGAACTGGTACAACAAGCGCATTGCGCTGATCGAGCGGTAAGGAAAAGCGCATGAGTACTCATACTTTCAAACCTGACATGCCGCCGCCGAACCGCAGCATTGGCGTGGTGGCGTGGATGCGCGCCAACATGTTCTCCAGTTGGCTCAACACCCTGTTGACCCTGTTCGCGTTCTACCTGATCTACCTGGTGGTCCCGCCGATCCTGGGCTGGGCGATCCTCGACGCCAACTGGGTCGGCACCAGCCAGGCCGACTGCACCAGGGACGGCGCCTGCTGGGTGTTCATCCAGCAGCGCTTCGGCCAATTCATGTATGGCTACTACCCGCCGGAATTGCGCTGGCGCGTGGACCTGACCGTGTGGCTGGCGGTGATCGGCGTGGCACCGTTGTTCATCTCGCGTTTTCACCATAAAGCGGTGTACGGCCTGAGTTTCCTGGTGCTGTACCCGATCATTGCCTACTTCCTGTTGCATGGCGGCGTCTTCGGCCTGACCACCGTGGCGACCAGCCAGTGGGGCGGCCTGATGCTGACCCTGGTGATCGCCACCGTCGGCATTGCCGGTGCCTTGCCGCTGGGGATTGTCCTGGCGCTGGGACGGCGTTCGAACATGCCGGCGATTCGAGTGGTCTGCGTGACCTTCATCGAATTCTGGCGCGGCGTGCCGTTGATCACGGTGCTGTTCATGTCCTCGGTGATGCTGCCGCTGTTCCTGCCTGAAGGCATGAACTTCGACAAACTGCTGCGGGCCCTGATCGGCGTGATCCTGTTCCAGTCGGCGTACGTGGCCGAAGTGGTGCGTGGCGGTCTGCAGGCGATTCCCAAAGGCCAGTACGAAGCGGCTGCAGCGATGGGCCTGGGTTACTGGCGCAGCATGGGCCTGGTGATCCTGCCGCAAGCCCTGAAGCTGGTGATCCCCGGCATCGTCAACACCTTCATTGCGTTGTTCAAGGACACCAGCCTGGTGATCATCATCGGTCTGTTCGACCTGCTCAACAGCGTCAAACAAGCCGCCGCCGACCCGAAATGGCTGGGCATGGCCACTGAAGGCTATGTGTTCGCGGCCCTGGTGTTCTGGATTTTCTGTTTTGGCATGTCGCGCTATTCCATGCATTTGGAACGCAAGCTCGACACTGGCCACAAGCGTTAGGAGTTCTGTCATGAGCGAAGCAATCAAACAGCCAGCGAGCCCTGAAGGCATCATTCAGATGCAGGGCGTGAACAAGTGGTATGGCCAGTTCCACGTGTTGAAGGACATCAACCTCAACGTCAAGCAGGGCGAGCGTATCGTGCTGTGCGGCCCGTCGGGTTCCGGCAAATCCACCACCATTCGCTGCCTCAACCGTCTGGAAGAACACCAGCAGGGCCGCATCGTGGTCGATGGCGTGGAACTGACCAACGACCTCAAGCAGATCGAATCGGTCCGCCGTGAAGTCGGCATGGTGTTCCAGCATTTCAACCTGTTCCCGCACCTGACCATCCTGCAGAACTGCACCCTGGCGCCGATGTGGGTGCGCAAGATGCCCAAGCGCAAGGCCGAGGAAATCGCCATGCACTATCTGGAGCGTGTACGCATTCCGGAGCAGGCGCATAAATTCCCGGGGCAACTGTCCGGCGGCCAGCAACAGCGGGTGGCAATTGCCCGTGCGCTGTGCATGAAACCAAAAATCATGTTGTTCGACGAGCCGACCTCGGCACTCGACCCGGAAATGGTGAAAGAGGTACTGGACACCATGATCGGCCTGGCCGAAGACGGCATGACCATGCTCTGCGTGACCCACGAAATGGGCTTCGCCCGCACCGTGGCCAACCGGGTGATCTTCATGGACAAGGGCGAAATCGTCGAACAGGCGGCGCCGAACGACTTCTTCGATAACCCGCAGAATGAGCGGACCAAGCTGTTCTTGAGCCAGATTCTGCATTGATCGACGCCTGGCAGTGAAATAAACCCGGACCTGTTCCGGGTTTATTTTTGCCTGAAGAAACGCGCATTCCCCTGTAGGAGCAAGCTCGCTCCTACAAGTGTCTTTCGCAGAATCCGGGTTGCCCGCACGGACAAAGCTGACTAACATGTCAAAAAATTCATCCTATGATTGGATGAAAAGGGCGAATCCCATGTCAGATATTTCTCCATTAATTAAACGTTCCTTGGTCGATCAGGCCCTCGATCAGTTGCGCCTGCGTATCACCCAAGGCGTCTGGACCATCGGCCAACGCTTGCCCACCGAGCCTGAGCTGTCCGCCGAGCTGGGCATCAGCCGCAACACCGTGCGCGAAGCCATGCGCGTGTTGGCGTTTTCCGGTTTGATCGAAATCCGCCAGGGCGACGGCAGTTACCTGCGGGCGGCATTTGACCCGCTGGACACGATGAAAGCCTTGTCCCGCTGCTCCCATGAGCAGGCGCGGGAGACCCGGCACATCCTGGAAGTCGAAGCCATCGGCCTGGCGGCGTTGCGCCGGACCGATGAAGACCTGGTGGCATTGCGCGAAGCGTTGGGCGTCAGTGGCAGTCACTACCACGGTGATCTCGACACTTACATCGCCTGCGATCTGGTGTTCCACCGGCGTCTGGTGGAGGCCGCGCACAATCCGACCCTCAGCGAGTTGTATCGCTATTTTTCCAGCATCGTCGGTGCGCATTTGCGCCAGACCCTGAACATCTCACCCCGACGCCAAGCGGTGTTCGACCTTCATGTCGAACTGCTCGATGCCGTCGAGCAACGCGACCCGGAACGGGCCAAAGCCCTGTCGAGGCAGTTGATCAATGAACCTTGAAACCGAGAACCCCATGTCCACCCAGCAGGCCAGCAACAGCGGTAAAACCGAGCGCAAGCGTACGGGGGATCTCGAAGAGCTGTTGATCGACGCCGAGGCCGATGATGAACAGGTTCAGCAAGCGCACCCGGTCCTGCGGCGGCCAGGGTTGTTGTTGCTCGGCCTGATTCTGGTGGCGCTGAATTTACGTCCCGCATTGTCGAGCATGGCGCCGATGCTCAGCGAGGTCTCGAAGACGCTCGGGTTGTCCGCGGCGCAGGCCGGATTATTGACGACCTTGCCAGTACTTTGCCTCGGTCTGTTCGCACCATTGGCGCCGGTGCTGGCACGACGTTTTGGTGCCGAGCGAGTGGTGTTGGGGATTCTTCTGATACTGGCCGGCGGGATCATTTTGCGCAGCTCGTTCGGCGAGATCGGTCTGTTTGCCGGCAGCGTGCTGGCAGGCGCCAGCATCGGGGTGATCGGCGTATTGCTGCCAGGCATCGTCAAACGCGACTTCCCGAAACAGGCCGGTACCATGACCGGCGTCTACACCATGGCCCTGTGCCTGGGCGCCGCGATGGCGGCCGGCGCCACCGTGCCATTGAGCGAGCATTTCGACAAGAGCTGGGCATTGGGCCTTGGTTTCTGGGTGGTTCCGGCGCTGGGGGCCGCGATGTTCTGGTTGCCGCAAGTCGGCCAGAAACAGGGCGCGCACCACGTTGCCTACCGGGTGCGCGGTCTGTTGCGCGACCCGTTGGCCTGGCAAGTAACCCTGTACATGGGCCTGCAATCGTCCCTGGCCTACATCGTGTTTGGCTGGTTGCCGTCGATCCTGATCGGTCGCGGCCTGACACCGACCCAGGCGGGCCTGGTGCTGTCCGGTTCGGTAATCGTCCAGTTGGCCAGCTCGCTTGCCGCCCCCTGGCTGGCGACGCGTGGCAAGGACCAGCGCCTGGCCATCGTGATCGTCATGGCGCTGACCCTCGGTGGTCTGTTCGGTTGCCTCTATGCACCGATCGAAGGTCTGTGGGGCTGGGCGATCCTGCTGGGTCTGGGGCAGGGCGGTACGTTCAGCCTGGCATTGACCCTGATCGTGCTGCGCTCGCGGGACGCCCATGTCGCAGCCAACCTGTCGAGCATGGCCCAGGGCTTCGGTTACACCCTGGCGTCCATGGGACCGTTCGCGGTCGGTATCGTGCATGACTGGACTGGCGGCTGGACGGCCCTGGGCTGGATTTTCGGCGTGATCGGCCTCGGCGCGATCATTGCCGGTCTCGGTGCCGGGCGTTCGCTTTATGTGCAAGTGCAAAGCGAAAAGATCTGAGGCTGAAACCCTCACTCTATTGATTAAGCGAAAATCAATGTGGGAGCGAGCTTGCTCGCGAAGACGGTGGTTCAGGCTCAGACGATGTTGAATGTGCCGGCCTATTCGCGAGCAAGCTCGCTCCCACAGGTTTTGTGGCTGCCGTAGATTTGCGTGGTATTTGGAATTCGAATGCCGATAGAGTTTCCACAGTTTGCAGATTATCGTGCTGGCAATCTGTCCATTTTTTGGAGTTTGCCCATGAGTGACGCCCACGCTGCATTGATCAACCGGTTCTACCAAGCCTTCCAGCGCCTTGATGCCGAGGCCATGGCTGCGTGCTACACCGACGATGTGGTGTTCAGTGATCCGGCGTTCGGTGAATTGCGCGGCCGTGATGCCGGTGACATGTGGCGCATGCTCACCACCCGGGCCAAGGATTTCTCCCTGACATTCGATAATGTCCGCAGTGATGAGCGCACTGGCGGTGCGCACTGGGTGGCGACCTACCTGTTCAGCCAGACCGGCAACACCGTGGTCAATGACATTCAGGCGCGTTTCGTTTTTCGCGACGGCAAGATTTGCGAGCATCATGACAGCTTCGATCTGTGGGCCTGGTCCCGACAGGCGCTGGGTTTCAAGGGGCTGCTGCTGGGCTGGACACCCGCGGTGAGACACGCCGTTCGCGCGCAGGCCTTGAAGGGGCTGAAGGCATTCCAGGCCAGTCGCTGATAAGATCAGCGCTTGTTTACTTTCCAGCCTTGATCGTTACGTGACCAGCCTCAGCGAAAATCCTGTCGTCGCCGATACTCCGGCGAGCAAATCCTGGTTCGTCTACCTCGTGCGCGCGGCCAACGGTTCGCTCTACTGCGGGGTCAGCGACGATCCGGTCCGCCGCTTTGCCGCTCACCAGCGTGGCAAAGGCGCGCGGTTTTTCCTGTCCAGCCCGGCCGTGGCATTGGTGTATACCGAAGTCTGCCGCGACAAAAGCGAGGCCCTGCGGCAGGAGCGGCTGATCAAAAAACTGAAAAAAAGCGCCAAGGAGTGCCTGGTGGCGAGTGCGACGGCGGGCTTATCAATCTGACTGATAAGTGCCCATCAGGCAGATGGGTGGGCTGCGTGTGGATTGCGCGCTAAGCTGCGGACTCCTTACCCGTGCGGCGGAGCCGAGCATGTCCGAGTTGATTCTTCATCATTACCCGACGTCCCCTTTTGCTGAAAAGGCCCGCTTGCTATTGGGCTTCAAGGGGCTGTCCTGGCGCTCGGTGAAGATTTCGCCGGTGATGCCAAAACCCGATCTGACGGCATTGACCGGCGGCTATCGCAAGACGCCGGTGTTGCAGATCGGCGCTGATGTTTATTGCGACACTGCACTGATCGCCCGTCGTCTGGAACAGGAAAAAGCCTTGCCGGCGTTCTTTCCGGAAGGTCAGGAAATGATCGTCGCGGCATTTGCGGCCTGGGCTGACTCGGTGGTGTTCCAGCATGCGGTGAGCCTGGTGTTTCAGCCGGAATCGATCGCCGTACGCTTCGGCACTATGCCGCCGGAAGCGATAAAGGCATTCATTGCCGATCGGGCCGGGTTGTTCAGCGGTGGCAGCGCCACACGCTTGTCGGCCGAGCAGGCCCGGCATCAATGGCCAACGATCATGGCACGCCTGGAGCAGCAGCTTCAGCGTGAGCAGGGCGACTTCCTGTTTGGTGAGCCATCGCTAGCCGACTTTGCCCTGGCACATCCGTTGTGGTTCCTCAAGGCGGCGCCGGTGACTTCACCCTTGGTCGACGCCTATCCGGCGGTTTCGGCGTGGTTGGGGCGCGTGATGGGCTTCGGTCATGGTGCGTTCAGCGAGATGACCTCCGGTGAGGCGCTGGAGGTCGCGCGCAATGCCACAGCGGCCGCATTGCCGGATGAGCAGTTTGAGGAGCCGAATGGATTCGAGGCTGGTCAACAGGTCGTGATTGCCGCAACCGATTACGGCGTTGACCCGGTGGCCGGTGAATTGCTGTTTGCAGGCTGCGAAGAATTGATCGTGCGTCGCGAAGACGAGCGGGCCGGCGTGGTGCATGTGCATTTTCCGCGGTTCGGATTCCGTATCGAAGCGCAATAAGCGCCATCACGAATCCCCAGTCATACACCGACCCCTGTAGGAGCGAGCGGTGCGGCGATCCGACTTGCCCGCGAAGAACGATGACGCAGCATGTCTGTTAAACCGTGTCATCGTTCTTCGCGGGCAAGCCTCGCTCCTACAGGGGGGGCTGCATCAGTTGCGGCGCTTGAGCTGGTCGGTGAGTTGGGTCGGCAGGCCTTTGATGATCAGCGTGCCGGCTTCTTCGTCATATTCGATCTTCGAGCCCAGCAGGTGTGCTTCGAAGCTGATCGACAGGCCTTCGGCGCGGCCCGTGAAGCGGCGGAACTGGTTCAAGGTGCGTTTATCCGCCGGTATCTCCGGTGACAGACCGTAGTCCTTGTTGCGGATGTGATCGTAGAAGGCTTTCGGCCTTTCTTCATCGATCAGCTCCGAGAGCTCTTCCAGTCCCATGGGCTCGCCCATTTTGGCCTGGCTGCTGGCATAGTCGACCAGGGTTTTGGTTTTCTCGCGGGCAGACTCTTCCGGCAGGTCTTCGCTTTCGACGAAGTCGCTGAATGCCTTGAGCAAGGTGCGGGTTTCGCCCGGACCGTCGACGCCTTCCTGGCAGCCGATGAAGTCGCGGAAATACTCCGAAACCTTTTTCCCGTTCTTGCCTTTGATGAACGAAATGTACTGCCTGGACTGCTTGTTGTTCTGCCACTCGGAAACGTTGATCCGCGCCGCCAGGTGCAACTGACCCAAGTCCAGGTGCCGCGACGGTGTCACGTCCAGCTGTTCGGTCACTGCGACGCCTTCACTGTGGTGCAGCAGCGCGATGGCCAGGTAATCGGTCATGCCTTGCTGATAATGCGCAAACAGCACGTGGCCGCCCACAGAGAGGTTGGACTCTTCCATCAGCTTCTGCAGATGTTCCACCGCCACCCGGCTGAACGCCGTGAAATCCTTGCCGCCATCGAGGTATTCCTTCAGCCAGCCGCTGAACGGATGTGCCCCGGACTCGGCATGGAAGAAACCCCAGGCCTTGCCTTGTTTGGCGTTGTAGCTCTCGTTGAGGTCGGCAAGCATGTTCTCGATGGCGCTCGACTCGGGCAGTTCTTCGTTGCGGGCGTGGAGAACTGCAGGTGTGCCGTCGGGTTTTTTGTCGATCAGGTGGACGATGCAATGACGGATCGGCATGGGCTTCTCGGCTGGTTGAAGAGAGGAGGGCGTGCTCCCCGAAAAAGCGCTCAGTGTACCGCAACCACTGGTTATGGCGCGGCATGAAGGGCAATTCCAGGCCCTGCGACAGGGCTTATGCAGTTTTTTGCAGTTTTAGTGTAATAAAGCTGACCAAATGGGTAGCAAGAGGCGGATATTTCCCCGTCTCTGTGCTAGTTTTGCCCGGTCTTGCGCGAAGTCACTGCGTTAAGCGTGCATTCAGCATTTGTCAGGTCGAACCAAACCCTGATTTCGGTATCTATAACCCCGATCCCGTGGTTATTGGCCGAGGGTGCCAGATCCAGAAGATCGGGCTCGATGGCTGACACTGCACTCTGCAATCCATATGAATTTGATAGGGAAGGAACACTACATGGCTCTTACTAAAGACCAACTGATCGCCGACATCGCTGAAGCTATCGACGCGCCGAAAACCACCGCGCGTAACGCTCTGGACCAACTGGGCCAAATCGTTGCCGATCAGCTGGAAAACGGCGGCGAAATCACCCTGCCAGGTATCGGCAAGCTGAAAGTGACTGAGCGTCCTGCCCGTACTGGCCGTAACCCGTCGACTGGCGCTGCCATCGAAATCGCTGCCAAGAAAGTGATCAAGCTGGTTGTGGCCAAAGGCCTGACCGACGCTGTCAACAAGTAAGACTTGTTGAAAAAAACCGTGCAGCGGAGCGATCCGGGCACGGTTTTTTTGTGTCTGCGATTTGGCGATTGCCAAGAACACCGCAAAAACCAATGTGGGAGCGGGCTTGCTCGCGAAGGCGGTCTATCAGTCGATTATATAGTGACTGACACTCCGCTTTCGCGAGCAAGCCCGCTCCCACAGTTGACCTGCGTTAGCCCTTGCGAACCCAGCGTTCGCGCCAGGTCTGTTGCTCGGATTTGGTCTGGAAGGTCCAGGCGACGAAACGGCTTTGCTTCTGACCTTGGGACATTTCCACCACCTGGCTTTCCAGTACACCGGCCTTTTTCAGGGCTGTCTGGATGGCTGGCAGGTTGGAGGCTTTCGACACCAGGGTGCTGAACCACAGGACCTTGTGTTGAAAATGCGCGCTTTCGGCGATCAGTTGCGTCACGAAGCGGGCTTCGCCACCTTCACACCACAATTCCGCCGACTGACCGCCAAAGTTCAGCACCGGCAGTTTGCGTTTTGGGTCGGCACGGCCCAGCGCGCGCCATTTACGCTCGCTGCCCTTGGTGGCCTCATCCATCGACGCGTGGAATGGCGGGTTGCACATGGTCAGGTCAAAGCGTTCGCCGGGTTCGAGCAGGCCCAGCAGGATGTGCTTGGGATTAGTCTGCTGGCGCAACTGGATCGCTTTGTTCAGCCCGTTGGATTGCACGATGGCCTTGGCGGCGGCCACGGCCGTCGGGTCGATTTCCGAACCGAGGAAGTGCCAGCGGTAGTCGCTGTAGCCGATCAACGGATAGACGCAGTTGGCGCCCATGCCGATATCGAGCACCTTGACCGGCGCGCCGCGAGGGATCTCACCGTCGTTGACGCTGGCCAGCAGGTCGGCCAGGAAGTGCACGTAGTCGGCGCGGCCCGGAACCGGCGGGCAGAGGTAATCGGCCGGGATGTCCCAATGGGCGATGCCATAGAACGACTTGAGCAAGGCCCGGTTGAACACACGCACCGCGTCGGGGCTGGCGAAGTCGATGCTTTCCTTGCCATACGGGTTGAGGATCACGAACTTCGCCAGTTCCGGCGTGGTTTTGATCAGTGCCGGGAAGTCGTAGCGACCCTGATGGCGGTTGCGCGGATGCAGGCTGGCCTTTTCGCGTGGTTCCACGGCTTTGGCCGGGGACGCGGATTCGGGCTTCTTGCGCGCAGGTCTGGGGGTGCGGGGGGCGTTCATGGGCGTTGTCGATTCGGGTATGGCTGAAAGTGGCGGGTATTGTCCCACACTTGGTCGGTGTTGCCTGCGATCTGATGACCGATGAGAGGCCAATGTGGGAGCGGGCTTGCTCGCGAAGACGGTTTAACATTCAGCATGGATATTGGCTGACACTCCGCTTTCGCGAGCAAGCCCGCTCCCACATTAGGTTTGAGGTGTTTGGGAGAAAGCGTCGGGCACAAAAAAGGGAGGCCGTTTCGGGCCTCCCTTTTTCAGTGCGATTAGCCGTTACAGACTGGCAATCCGCGCATGCTGCTCCGCCAGCTTGCCCAAAGCCTGTTCAGCTTCAGCCAGTTTGGCGCGTTCCTTCTCGATGACTTCGGCCGGGGCCTTGTCGACGAAACCGGCGTTAGACAGCTTACCGCCCACGCGCTGAACTTCGCCCTGCAGACGCAGGATTTCCTTGTCCAGGCGCGCCAGCTCAGCATCTTTGTCGATCAGGCCGGCCATCGGCACCAGCACTTCCATCTCGCCAACCAGCGCGGTAGCGGACAGTGGCGCTTCTTCGCCGGCCGCCAATACGGTGATCGACTCCAGGCGGGCCAGCTTTTTCAGCAAGGCTTCGTTCTCGGTGAGGCGACGCTGATCTTCGGCACTGACGTTTTTCAGGAACAGGTTCAGCGGCTTGCCTGGACCTATGTTCATTTCGGCGCGAATGTTGCGCGTGCCGAGCATCAGCGTCTTCAGCCACTCGATGTCATCTTCGGCGCCCTGATCGATGCGTGCTTCGTTGGCCACTGGCCAAGGTTGCAGCATGATCGTCTTGCCTTCGATGCCAGCCAGCGGCGCAACGCGCTGCCAGATTTCTTCGGTGATGAATGGCATGAACGGGTGCGCCAGGCGCAACGCGACTTCCAGCACCCGAACCAGCGTGCGACGTGTACCGCGCTGACGCTCTACCGGTGCGTTTTCGTCCCACAGCACAGGCTTGGACAGTTCCAGGTACCAGTCGCAATACTGGTTCCAGATGAACTCGTACAAGGCTTGTGCCGCCAGGTCGAAGCGGAACTGGTCGAGCTGACGGGTCACTTCGGCTTCAGTGCGTTGCAGCTGCGAAATGATCCAGCGATCGGCCAGCGAGAGCTCGTAGGTTTCGCCGTTCTGGCCGCAGTCTTCGCCCTTGTCCAGCACGTAGCGCGCGGCGTTCCAGATCTTGTTGCAGAAGTTGCGATAGCCTTCGACGCGGCCCATGTCGAACTTGATGTCGCGGCCGGTGGAGGCCAGCGAGCAGAAGGTGAAACGCAGGGCGTCGGTGCCGTAGCTGGCGATGCCGTCGGCGAACTCGTCGCGGGTCTGCTTTTCGATCTTCTTCGCCAGTTTCGGCTGCATCATGCCGGAGGTGCGTTTCTGCACCAGGTCTTCGAGTTCAATGCCGTCGATGATGTCCAGTGGGTCCAGGACGTTGCCCTTGGATTTGGACATCTTCTGGCCCTGGCCATCGCGTACCAGGCCGTGCACATAAACGGTCTTGAACGGAACCTGCGGCGTGCCGTCTTCGTTTTTCACCAGGTGCATGGTGAGCATGATCATCCGGGCAACCCAGAAGAAAATGATGTCGAAGCCAGTCACCAGCACGTCGGTGGAGTGGAATTTCTTCAGGAATTCGGTCTGCTCGGGCCAGCCGAGGGTGGAGAAAGTCCACAGCCCCGAACTGAACCAGGTGTCGAGTACGTCGTTGTCCTGTTGCAGCGCAACGTCCGGGCCGAGGTTGTGCTTGGCCCGTACTTCGGCTTCGTCGCGACCGACATAGACCTTGCCCGACTCGTCGTACCAGGCCGGAATCCGGTGGCCCCACCACAGCTGACGGCTGATGCACCAATCCTGGATGTCGCGCATCCACGAGAAATACATGTTTTCGTACTGCTTGGGCACGAACTGAATGCGACCGTCTTCAACGGCGGCAATCGCAGGTTCGGCCAATGGTTTGGTCGATACGTACCACTGGTCGGTCAGCCAAGGCTCGATGATGGTGCCGGAGCGATCGCCTTTCGGTACTTTCAGGGCGTGATCGTCGACGCTGACCAGCAGGCCTGCTGCTTCAAACGCTTCAACGATTTCCTTACGGGCCTGGAAACGGTTGAGGCCGGCGTATTCAGCCGGCAGTGTGCCGTCGATCTCTTCGTTGACGCTGCCATCGAGGTTGAATACCTGAGCTGCTGCCAGCACTTCGGCGTTTTTGTCGAAAATGTTCAGCAACGGCAGGTTGTGGCGCTTGCCGACTTCGTAGTCGTTGAAATCGTGGGCCGGGGTGATTTTCACGCAGCCGGTGCCGAATTCGGGATCGCAGTAATCGTCGGCAATGATCGGGATGCGGCGGCCGACCAGCGGCAGCTCGACGAATTTGCCGATCAGGGCTTTGTAGCGTTCATCGTTCGGGTTAACGGCCACGGCGGCATCGCCGAGCATGGTTTCCGGGCGAGTGGTCGCGACGATCAGGTAGTTGTTGCCTTCAGCGGTTTTGGCGCCGTCGGCCAGCGGGTACTTCAGGTTCCACAGGAAGCCTTTCTCGTCGTGGTTTTCCACTTCGAGGTCGGAAATCGCCGTGTGCAACTTGGTGTCCCAGTTGACCAGGCGCTTGCCGCGATAGATCAGGCCGTCTTCGTGCAGGCGCACGAACGCTTCTTTTACGGCTTCCGAGAGGCCGTCGTCCATGGTGAAGCGCTCGCGGCCCCAGTCCACGGACGAGCCGAGGCGGCGGATCTGACGGCTGATGTTGCCGCCGGACTGATCCTTCCACTCCCAGACTTTCTCGAGGAATTTTTCGCGGCCCAGGTCATGGCGGTTCTGGCCCTGGGCTTCGAGTTGACGCTCCACCAGCATTTGCGTGGCGATACCGGCGTGGTCGGTGCCCGGCTGCCACAGGGTGTTGCGACCCTGCATGCGGCGGAAACGGATCAGGGCATCCATGATCGCGTTGTTGAAGCCGTGCCCCATGTGCAGGCTGCCGGTAACGTTCGGCGGCGGGATCATGATGGTGTAGGACTCGCCCGCGCCTTGCGGGGCGAAGTAATTCTCTGACTCCCAGGTGTTGTACCAGGAAGTTTCAATGGCGTGCGGCTGGTAGGTCTTATCCATGCGCGGCGGGACCCTATTGGCATTTATTCAGGAAAAGCCGGCAAGTATAGCGGGGCATGGGGCGCAGGGCGAGTTGATCGCGGGATGAGCTGACCATCAGCCATTGCACAAAAACAATGTGGGAGCGGGCTTGCTCGCGAAGGCGGCATGTCATCCAACACTAATGTTGAATGTTACGGCCTCTTCGCGAGCAAGCCCGCTCCCACATTAGAATGGTGGTGTTTATTCGTATTGGCTGAGCAACCGATCCATCCGCGCGGCGAGCCGGCGTTTGACTTCGGTCTCGATGTGCGGGGCGAAGTCGTCGATCACGTCTTGCATGATCAGCATGGCGGCGGAGCGCAGTTCGCCGTCCAGATGCAGCAGGGCGTCCGAGCCTTTACCGGTAGCCGGTGAAGGCTTGGCGGCAGGGGTGGGCGGTGTCGGTTCGACGGTAGGCTGGGAAGCGCCGACCGTATCGTACAACATCGGAATTTGTTCCTGATCATCGTCCTCGACCGTATCGGTTAGCAGGGGCGGTTGCAGGTTGTCGTCGCCGAGCAGTTGCCGGATCGACTCGAGGTCGTTCAGCAGGTGCGCGGACTGTTGCTGTTTTGGAGTGTCCATCGGAATGCTCAGAGTCGCTGTAGACGGTGATCTTGCAGAGGATAGCCCTGTTCGCGGTAAAAGCGGAAACTCTCCCGCGCGGCCTGGCGAATCGTCGGATCTTCAACCACCACTTCCGCCACGCGGGCGAATTGCCCGGCGAAAGTCGGGACTTTCAGGTCGAGGTTGATCAGCAGATCCTGGTGTAGACCGCAGTCAGCGCCAAGGCCCAGTACGATCACCCCCTCGGGCTCGCTCTCGGCGGGACCGTGAGGCACGAAGCTTTCGCCCTTGAAAGCCCACAGGCGCGCATCGAGATCGTCACGCTGGGCGGCATCGCTGCAATGCAGGTAGATGCGGTGGCCCATGCGCCAGGCCTTCTCGGTGAGCTTGCAGGCGAAATCCAGCCGCGCCGACGGATCGGCGCTGGGCAGGACGTAGAAGTCGACTTTGGTCATTGCGGTTCCTGAGCCCGAGTCAGCCAAAGAACTGACCCGGGAATTGTAGGAGCGAGCTTGCTCGCGAAAAACTCAAAGACGCCGCGGTTATTCTGGTTTCCCGCGTTATCGTTAACCACCTTCGCGAGCAAGCCGGTCTCGCTCCCACAGGGTTGCAGGGTTAGGCTTTGGCGCGGTCCAGCAGGTATTGGGTCAGCAGTGGAACCGGACGGCCAGTGGCGCCCTTGTCCTTGCCGCCGCTGGTCCAGGCCGTGCCGGCGATGTCCAGGTGCGCCCAATTCAGGTTCTGGGTGAAGCGCGACAGGAAGCAGGCCGCAGTGATAGCGCCGGCTTTCGGGCCCCCAATGTTGGCGATGTCGGCGAACGGGCTGTCCAGCTGTTCCTGGTACTCATCGAACAACGGCAATTGCCAGGCGCGGTCGTCGGCGGATTGGCCGGCGCTCAACAGTTGGCCGATCAGTTCGTCGTTGTTGCCCAGCAGGCCCGAGGTATGGGAGCCCAGTGCGACGACGCAAGCGCCGGTCAGGGTGGCGATGTCGATCACCGCTTGCGGCTTGAAGCGCTCGGAGTAGGTCAGGGCATCGCACAGCACCAGACGGCCTTCGGCGTCGGTGTTGAGGATTTCCACGGTCTGGCCGCTCATGGTAGTGACGATATCGCCAGGGCGCGCAGCGTTGCCGCTCGGCATGTTCTCGGCGCAGGCCAGGATGCACACCAGGTTGATCGGCAGCTTCAGTTCGAGCACGGCACGCAGGGTGCCGAAGACGCTGGCGGCGCCGCCCATGTCGTACTTCATTTCATCCATGCCGGCGCCAGGCTTGAGGCTGATGCCGCCGGTGTCGAAGGTAATGCCTTTGCCGACCAGTGCGTACGGCTTCTCGGATTTCTTGCCGCCGTTGTACTGCATGACGATCAGGCGCGGTGGCTGGGCGCTGCCCTGGCCAACGGCATAGAACGAGCCCATGCCCAGGTCCTTGATCTTCTTCTCGTCGAGGACTTCGACTTTCAGGCTCTTGAACTCTTTACCCAGGCTCTTCGCCTGTTCGCCAAGGAAGGTCGGGTGGCAAATGTTTGGCGGCAGGTTGCCCAGGTTGCGGGTAAACGCCATGCCATTGGCGATGGCGGTGGCATGGGCCACGGCGCGCTCGACTTCGGCCTGTGCTGCCTTGATGGTCACCAGGGTGACTTTCTTCAGGGTGCGAGGCTCGGCTTTCTGGCTCTTGAACTGGTCGAAGGTGTATTCGCCGTCCACCAGGGTTTCGGCCAGCAGGCGGGTCTTGCCGTAGCTGTCGCGGCCTTTGATCACGACTTCGTCCAGGGCCAGTACGGCATCGCTGCCGCCCAGGCCTTTGAGGGTGTTGAGCACCCCGGCAATGATTTTACGGAACGGACGGTCGCCCAGCTCTTCGTCCTTGCCCACGCCCACCAGCAATACCCGCTCGGCCTTGAGGTTCGGCAGGCTGTGCAGCAACAGGCTCTGGCCGACCTTGCCGGCCAGGTCGCCGCGCTTGAGCACCGCGCTGATGGCGCCGCCGCACAGTTCGTCGAGTTGGAGGGCGGTGGCGCCGAGCTTGCGGCCTTCGCCGACGGCGACCACCAGAGTGGCGGTCTTCAACGTTTCTGGGCTAACGCTTTTTACAACCAGTTCCATGTCCGGGTCCCTGAATGAATGGTCAACACGCAAGCTTATGAACTTGCTTATAAATAGAAAGACGCAAGACGCGGTCTGCGACAAAGGCCGCAGTTTGAACCTCGCTACCGGCGCCTGACAACCCTCGGTTGTACGATCGTAGGAGCAAGCTTGCTCCGGGCGGCGTTCCGACGAAAAACCTGAGAGCGCCGCGGAGTGTCAGGCTTCCCGCGTTATCGTTGACGACCATCGCAAGCAAGCGCGCTCCTACACCCCCCGCGCCATTGCGCAGTGACAGGCGCACCCAATCACAGGATAATGCGCCAACTTTTTCGGCGGCTCCGCCCTGCGGGCTGTCTGATACGTTTGCTTGTTTGGCCGCTTTAGCCTGACAGCCCTGGAGTGTCTGGTTTGATTGTCTTTCGTTATCTGTCCCGAGAAGTCCTGTTGACCTTGAGCGCCGTCAGTGCGGTGCTGCTGGTCATCATCATGAGTGGACGCTTCATCAAATACCTCGCCCAGGCGGCTGCCGGTCTCCTGGACCCTGGCTCACTGTTTCTGATCATGGGTTTTCGTTTGCCGGGTTTCTTGCAACTGATCCTGCCCCTCGGGTTGTTTCTCGGCATCCTGCTGGCCTACGGTCGCTTGTACCTTGAAAGCGAAATGACCGTTCTGTCGGCCACCGGCATGAGCCAGCAGCGGCTGCTGGCCATGACGTTGTTTCCGGCCACCCTGGTGGCATTGGTGGTGGCGTGGTTGAGCCTGAGCCTGGCGCCACAAGGGGCCAATCAGTTCCAGCTGCTGCTGAACAAACAGGACGCCCTGACTGAGTTCGACACCCTTGAGCCGGGTCGCTTCCAAGCCCTGCGTGACGGGACGCGGGTGACCTACACCGAAACGCTGTCGGATGACCGCGTCAACCTCGGCGGCGTATTCATTTCGCAGAAGAACGTCTCGACGGACGACAAGAAGGATCGCGGGATTTCCGTGCTGGTGGCCGAGAAGGGGCGTCAGGAAATCCGTCCCGATGGCAACCGCTACCTGATTCTCGAGAACGGCTATCGCTATGACGGCAATCCGGGCCAGGCCGACTACCGGGCGATCAAGTACGGCGAGTACGGCGTGTTGCTGCCCAAGCCGGACGTCAGCGACGAAGTCACCGACCGTGACGCGATGCCCACCAGCTCCCTGCTGGGCAGTGACGATATCCGTTCCCGCACCGAATTGCAGTGGCGCCTGTCATTGCCGTTGCTGGTATTCATCGTGACCCTGATGGCCGTGCCGCTGTCGCGGGTCAATCCGCGCCAGGGCCGTTTCCTCAAGCTGTTGCCGGCGATTCTTCTTTATATGGCTTACCTGTCGATCCTGATTGCCGCTCGCGGCGCCCTCGAGAAGGGCAAGATCCCGCCGGCGCTGGGGTTGTGGTGGGTGCATGGGATCTTCCTGGTGATCGGCCTGGGCCTGCTCTATTGGGAGCCATTGCGCTTGAAGATGGCGAGTCGCCGCAGCGCGCTGGAGGTGGCCCGTGGTTAAGCTCGATCGCTACATCGGCAGCAGTGTGTTCATGGCGATCCTGGCCGTACTGGGGATCATCCTCGGTCTGGCGACGCTGTTTGCCTTTATCGACGAGATGGGGGACGTCAGCGATACCTACACCCTGGTCGATGTGTTGAGTTACGTGCTGCTGACCGCGCCGCGCCGTCTTTACGACATGTTGCCGATGGCGGCGCTGATCGGTTGCCTGATCGGTCTCGGCAGCCTGGCCAGCCACAGCGAGCTGACCATCATGCGCGCGGCAGGTGTGTCGGTCGGACGGATCGTCTGGGCGGTCATGAAGCCGATGCTGGTGCTGATGGTCGTGGGACTGCTGATTGGCGAGTACGTCGCCCCGGCTACGGAAGTCACTGCCCAGGCCAATCGCTCCCTGGCTCAGGGCAGTGGCGATGCGCAAAGCGCCAAGCACGGTCTGTGGCACCGCCAGGGTGACGAGTTCATCCATGTCAACTCGGTGCAGCCCAACGGCCTGCTGTATGGCGTGACCCGTTATCGCTTCGATGATCAACGCCACATGCTGTCTTCGAGCTTCGCCAAGCGCGCGGAGTTCGACAAGGATCACTGGCAGTTGAGCGAGGTCACGACCACGGTATTCCATGAAAAAAGCACGGAAGTGGTGACTGCCCCGGTCGAGCGCTGGAACGTGGCGCTGAGCCCGCAATTGCTCAGTACTGTGGTGATGTCCCCCGATTCGCTGTCGATCACCGGCCTGTGGGGTTACATCCACTACCTGGGTGACCAGGGCCTGAGCAATGGTCGTTATTGGCTGGCATTTTGGGTCAAGGTGTTGCAGCCACTGGTTACCGCTGCCCTGGTGCTGATGGCGATTTCCTTCATCTTCGGTCCGTTGCGTTCGGTGACCCTCGGCCAGCGGGTGTTCACGGGCGTGCTGGTGGGCTTTACCTTCCGCATTGTCCAGGATCTGCTGGGGCCTTCGAGCCTGGTGTTCGGTTTTCCGCCGCTACTTGCGGTGCTGTTACCGGCCGGTATCTGCGCCCTGGCCGGGCTCTGGTTGCTGCGCCGGGCCGGTTGAACCCGGGTATTTCCCGTTCAGTCGATGACAAAGAAACGCCCCTGCCGCACGGCCGGGGCGTTTTTGTACATGCCGTCTGACCTGCAAACGTGACGCTTGCGCCGTGGATCAGGTACAATTCCCGGCTATTTTTCGGCGGGCTATGCCTGCAGCCTTTTTGAGTGTTGATCCGTGAGTGATTTGAGTCATATCCGCAATTTCTCCATCATCGCCCACATTGACCATGGCAAGTCGACGCTGGCCGATCGCTTCATCCAGATGTGTGGCGGCCTTGCCGAGCGCGAAATGGAAGCCCAGGTCCTGGACTCCATGGACCTGGAACGTGAACGCGGGATCACCATCAAGGCCCACAGCGTCACCCTGTATTACACCGCTCGCGATGGCATCAAGTACCAGCTGAACTTCATTGACACCCCCGGCCACGTCGACTTCACCTACGAAGTCAGCCGCTCGCTGGCGGCCTGTGAAGGTGCGTTGCTGGTGGTCGATGCCGGTCAGGGTGTTGAAGCGCAGTCGGTTGCCAACTGCTACACGGCGATCGAGCAGGGCCTGGAAGTCATGCCCGTCCTGAACAAGATCGACCTGCCGCAGGCCGATCCGGACCGCGTCAAGGAAGAAATCGAAAAGATCATCGGCATCGACGCGACCGATGCGGTCGAGTGCAGTGCCAAGACCGGCCTGGGCGTCGACGAAGTGCTCGAACGTCTGGTTCAGACCATTCCTGCACCGACCGGCAACTACGAAGATCCGCTGCAAGCGTTGATCATCGATTCCTGGTTCGACAACTACCTGGGCGTTGTGTCCCTGGTACGCGTGCGTCACGGTCGTGTGAAGAAGGGCGACAAGATCCTGGTCAAATCCACCGGCAAGATCCACCTGGTGGACAGCGTCGGTGTGTTCAACCCGAAACACACTGCCACCGTTGACCTGAAGGCCGGCGAAGTGGGCTTCATCATCGCCGGCATCAAGGACATTCACGGTGCGCCGGTCGGTGACACCCTGACCTTGAGCTCCACCCCCGACGTTGACGTGCTGCCCGGCTTCAAGCGCATCCAGCCGCAGGTTTACGCCGGCCTGTTCCCGGTCAGCTCCGACGACTTCGAAGATTTCCGTGAAGCCCTGCAAAAGCTCACGCTCAACGACTCGTCCCTGCAGTACACCCCGGAAAGCTCCGACGCCCTGGGCTTCGGCTTCCGTTGCGGGTTCCTCGGCATGCTGCACATGGAAATCATCCAGGAGCGCCTGGAGCGCGAGTACGACCTGGACCTGATCACTACGGCGCCGACGGTGATTTTCGAGCTGTTGCTGAAAACCGGTGAAACGATTTACGTCGACAACCCATCGAAGCTTCCGGACCTGTCCTCGATCGAAGACATGCGTGAGCCGATCGTGCGGGCCAACATTCTTGTGCCGCAAGAGCACCTGGGTAACGTCATTACCCTGTGTATCGAGAAGCGTGGCGTGCAGCACGACATGCTGTTCCTCGGTACCCAGGTCCAGGTGACCTACGATTTGCCGATGAACGAAGTGGTGCTGGACTTCTTCGATCGTCTGAAATCCACCAGCCGCGGCTATGCTTCGCTGGACTACCATTTCGATCGTTATCAATCGGCTAATCTGGTGAAACTGGATGTGCTGATCAACGGTGACAAGGTCGACGCCCTGGCGCTGATCGTGCACAAGGATAACGCGCATTACAAAGGTCGCCAGTTGACCGAGAAGATGAAAGAACTGATTCCGCGCCAGATGTTCGACGTCGCGATCCAGGCCGCCATTGGCGGGCAGATCATTGCGCGGACCTCGGTCAAGGCACTCAGAAAGAACGTATTGGCCAAATGCTACGGCGGTGACGTTAGCCGTAAGCGCAAGCTGTTGGAAAAGCAGAAGGCCGGTAAGAAACGCATGAAGCAAGTCGGCAACGTGGAAATTCCACAGGAAGCCTTCCTTGCAGTGCTCAGGTTGGATAGTTAGGTCCTATGTCACTAAATTTCCCGCTGTTGCTGGTCATCGCCGTATTCGTCTGCGGCCTGTTGGCGTTGCTCGACCTGGTTTTCCTGGCGCCGCGTCGGCGTGCTGCCATTGCCTCCTATCAGGGCAGCGTCAGCCAGCCTGACGGGGTGGTGGTCGAGAAACTGAACAAAGAGCCGCTGCTGGTCGAATACGGCAAGTCGTTTTTCCCGGTGTTGTTCATCGTGCTGGTGCTGCGTTCGTTCCTGGTGGAACCGTTCCAGATTCCTTCCGGCTCGATGAAACCGACCCTGGACGTTGGCGACTTCATTCTGGTGAACAAGTTTTCTTACGGGATCCGCCTGCCGGTGATCGATAAGAAGGTCATCGCAGTGGGTGAGCCGCAGCGGGGCGATGTGATGGTGTTCCGCTACCCGAGCGATCCGAACGTCAACTACATCAAGCGTGTAGTGGGCCTGCCGGGTGACCAGATTCGTTACACCGCCGACAAGCGTCTGTTCGTCAACGGTGAGTCGATTGCCGAGCAATTGGTCGGTTCCGAACCGGGCACGCTGGGCAGCGCCGAGCTCTACAAGGAAAAACTCGGCATTGCCGAGCACCTGATCCGCAAGGAGATGAGCCGCTACCGCGCTGCACCGGACCATTCGTGGACCGTGCCCGCCGGGCACTACTTCATGATGGGCGACAACCGCGACAACTCGAACGACAGTCGCTTCTGGGATGATCCGAGCATTCCCAAGGATCTGCTGGGCATGGTTCCCGACAAGAATATCGTCGGCAAGGCCTTCGCAGTCTGGATGAGCTGGCCGGAACCCAAACTCAGTCACCTGCCGAATTTCTCGCGGGTTGGCCTGATCAAGTAATCACGCACGGCGCTGTTGAACACAGCGCCGAATGCATTTCTGGAACCGGTACAATCGGTGCCAGATGCATGAAAACAATGAAATTCAGGACGTAATTTTTGAACACAGCGTTAATTGTCCCAAGCCTGCGCCGCACCACGGCGATGGCGGTGGAATCCAGCCACGAACTCAGCGTGGGTAAACCGTGAGCGTCTCCTTAAGCCGTCTCGAGCGTCAGCTCGGTTACACCTTCAAGGACCAGGAACTGATGGTCCTGGCCCTGACTCACCGCAGCTTTGCCGGGCGCAACAACGAACGCCTGGAATTCCTCGGTGATGCCATCCTCAACTTCGTCGCCGGTGAGGCGCTGTTCGATCGCTTCCCGCTGGCCCGCGAAGGCCAGTTGTCGCGATTGCGCGCACGCCTGGTGAAAGGTGAGACCCTGGCCGTATTGGCCCGTGGTTTCGATCTGGGCGAATACCTGCGCCTGGGTTCCGGCGAGTTGAAAAGCGGCGGCTTCCGTCGCGAGTCGATTCTGGCCGATGCCCTGGAAGCACTGATTGGCGCGATCTACCTGGACGCCGGCATGGAAATGGCGCGCGAACGCGTGTTGGCCTGGCTGGCCGGGGAGTTCGAAGGGCTGACGCTGGTCGACACCAACAAAGATCCAAAAACCCGCCTGCAGGAATTCCTGCAGTCCCGGGGTTGTGAGCTGCCGCGTTACGAAGTGGTGGATATCCAGGGTGAACCGCATTGCCGGACGTTCTTCGTCGAATGTGAAATCACCTTACTGAATGAAAAAAGCCGAGGTCAGGGTGTGAGTCGTCGTATTGCCGAACAGGTAGCGGCCGCCGCAGCACTGATTGCCCTGGGTGTGGAGAATGGCAATGACTGATTCAACCGCAACACGCTGTGGCTATGTTGCCATCGTCGGCCGTCCCAACGTGGGCAAGTCCACGCTGCTGAACCACATCCTTGGCCAGAAGCTCGCGATCACCTCGCGCAAGCCGCAGACCACCCGTCACAACATGCTGGGCATCAAGACCGAAGGCGCCGTTCAGGCGATCTACGTCGACACCCCCGGCATGCACAAAGGTGGCGAGAAGGCGCTGAACCGCTACATGAACAAGACCGCTTCGGCGGCGTTGAAAGACGTCGACGTGGTGATCTTCGTGGTTGACCGCACCAAGTGGACCGACGAAGACCAGATGGTCCTCGAGCGCGTCCAGTACGTCACCGGTCCGCTGATCGTCGCGTTGAACAAGACCGACCGCATCGAAGACAAATCCGAGCTGATGCCGCACCTGACCTGGTTGCAGGAACAGCTGCCGAACGCGCAGATCATGCCGATCTCGGCTCAGCACGGACACAACCTGGACACGCTGGAGCGGGTGATCGCCGAGCACCTGCCGGAAAACGATCACTTCTTCCCGGAAGACCAGATCACCGACCGCAGCAGCCGCTTCCTCGCTGCTGAGCTGGTGCGCGAGAAGATCATGCGCCAGCTCGGCGCCGAGCTGCCGTACCAGATCACCGTGGAAATCGAAGAGTTCAAGCAGCAGGGGAAAACCCTGCACATTCATGCGTTGATCCTCGTCGAACGTGACGGCCAGAAGAAGATCATCATTGGCGACAAGGGCGAGCGCATCAAGCGCATCGGCACCGAAGCGCGCAAGGACATGGAGCTGCTGTTCGACTCCAAGATCATGCTCAACCTCTGGGTCAAGGTTAAAGGTGGCTGGTCCGACGACGAACGCGCCCTGCGTTCGCTGGGTTACGGCGACCTGTAATCGCTTGACCTGGATGCACAAAGATCCAATGTGGGAGCGGGCTTGCTCGCGAAGGCGGCTTAACATTCAACCTATTTGTTGACTGTCATACCGCTTTCGCGAGCAAGCCCGCTCCCACATTGGATGGCGCTGTTTTCACTGGCTGTGTTCTCCCTTTAGAGATACTCGACGCCCATGTCCCCAACCCCACCCACCGGCCAACCCGCCTACGTCCTCCACTCCCGCGCCTACCGCGAAAACAGCGCGCTGGTGGACTTCCTCACGCCGCAAGGTCGGCTGCGGGCGGTATTGCGCAGTGCACGGGGCAAGGCGGGGACACTGGCGCGGCCGTTCGTGCCACTGGAAGTCGAATTCCGGGGGCGTGGCGAGCTGAAGAACGTCGGGCGCATGGAAAGTGCCGGCGTTTCCACCTGGCTCAATGGTGAGGCGTTGTTCAGTGGTCTCTACCTCAACGAACTGTTGATTCGCCTGTTGCCCGCCGAAGACCCGCATCCCGCCGTCTTCGATCACTATGCCGCCACCTTGCTCGCCCTGGCTGAAGGCCGTCCGCTGGAGCCGCTACTGCGCTCCTTCGAATGGCGGCTGTTGGACGATCTCGGCTACGGTTTTACGCTCACCTGCGACATCCACGGCGAACCCATCGCACCGGACGGTCTCTATCGCTTGCAGGTCGATGCGGGCCTGGAGCGGGTCTATCTGCTGCAACCCGGTCTGTTCAATGGCATCGAACTGCTGGCCATGGCGGACGCCGACTGGTCCGCGCCCGGCGCGTTGTCCGCCGCCAAGCGTCTGATGCGCCAGGCGCTGGCCGTACACCTGGGCGGTCGTCCGCTGGTCAGTCGCGAGTTGTTTCGCAAGCCGTAGGATCTGTTGACCAAACGTCAACAGATCCTGGCTCCCCGTGTATGCTGTGCACCGAACTTTCCCTTCTTCAGGAGCGCTTCCGTGACCACCAGCAATCGCATTCTTCTTGGCGTGAACATCGACCACGTTGCCACCCTGCGTCAGGCCCGGGGCACTCGTTACCCGGATCCGGTCAAGGCAGCACTCGACGCCGAAGAGGCGGGCGCTGACGGCATCACCGTGCACCTGCGTGAAGACCGCCGGCACATCCAGGAGCGCGACGTGTTGCTGCTCAAGGATGTACTGCAAACCCGCATGAACTTCGAAATGGGCGTCACCGAAGAAATGATGGCGTTCGCCGAGCGCATCCGCCCGGCGCACATTTGCCTGGTCCCGGAAACCCGCCAGGAACTGACCACCGAAGGTGGCCTCGACGTAGCGGGGCAGGAAGCGCGGATCAAGGCGGCGGTGGATCGCCTGGCGCAGATCGGCTGTGAGGTGTCGCTGTTCATCGATGCTGACGAGCGGCAGATCGAAGCGTCCCGTCGTGTGGGTGCGCCGGCGATTGAATTGCACACTGGCCGTTATGCAGACGCCGAGACGCCGACGCAAGTGGCTGAAGAGCTCAAGCGTGTCGCCGATGGCGTGGCGTTTGGCCTGGCCCAGGGCCTGATCGTCAATGCCGGTCACGGTCTGCACTATCACAACGTGGAAGCGGTTGCCGCAATCAAGGGCATTAACGAACTGAACATCGGCCATGCGCTGGTGGCCCATGCGTTGTTTGTCGGGTTCAAGTCGGCTGTTTCCGAGATGAAAGCGCTGATCCTGGCCGCCGCGTTGAAGGGTTAGATCGGCGGTGCTGCCTTCGCGGGCAAGCCTCGCTCCTACAGGGCCGACGCAGATCCTGTAGGAGCGAGGCTTGCCCGCGAAGGCGTCCTCGACTACACCAAAAATCTAGAGCTGCGGGGTTTCCTGGCTGGGCTTGGTCTTGTCGACCCCCGGCACATGCAGGTTGCCTTCAGCCACCTGATTGCCTTCAAGCTGCGGCTGCGTGACCCAGGTCAAGATGTCGTAGTAACGACGGATGTTGGCCACAAAGTGCACCGGCTCGCCACCCCGGGCGTAGCCGTAGCGGGTTTTGCTGTACCACTTCTTCTCGGACAGCCGCGGCAGGATCTTCTTCACGTCCAGCCACTTGTCCGGGTTAAGCCCTTCCTTGGCCGCCAGTTTGCGCGCGTCATCCAGGTGACCGCTGCCAACGTTGTAGGCCGCCAGGGCAAACCAGGTGCGATCCGGTTCCTGGATCGAGTCGTCCAGCTGTTCCTTCATGTAGGCCAGGTACTTGGCGCCGCCCATGATGCTCTGCTTGGGGTCGAGGCGATTGGACACGCCCATGGCCTGTGCGGTGTTCTGGGTCAACATCATCAGCCCGCGCACACCGGTCTTGGAGGTGACGGCCGCTTGCCACAGGGATTCCTGATAACCGACCGCGGCCAGCAGGCGCCAATCGACTTTCTCTACCTTGGCGTAGGCCTTGAAGTGCTTCTCGTACTTGGGCAGCCGTTGCTGCAAGTGCTGGGCGAAGGTGTAGGCGCCCATGTAGCCGAGCACATCGACGTGCCCGTAATAACGGTCCTTGAGACGTTGCAGGGTGCCGTTCTTCTTGACCTTGTCGAGGTAGCTGTTGATCTCGTTCAGCAGGCTGTTGTCGTCGCCAAGCGCTACGGCCCAGCTCTGATTGCTGGCATTGCCGAGATCGAAGGCCACTCGCACGTTGGGGAAGTAGACCTGGTTCATCGCGACTTCGTTGGAGTCGACCAGGGTCAGGTCGATCTGATCTTCATCGACCATGCGCAGCAGGTCGACGACTTCCACCGCGTCGGACTCTTCGTATTGAATGCCCGGATATTTCTTTTTCAGTTCCGCCAGCTGCTCGGCGTGGATGCTCCCCTTGAGCACCATGATCTTCTTGCCCACCAAATCCTTCGCGCCGGTCGGCCGCGATTGGCCGTTGCGATAGATGATCTGAGGGGTGACCTCCAGGTAGGAGTGGGAAAACCGCACCTGCTTCTTGCGCTGCTCGCTGGCGACCAGGCCGGCGGCAGCCAGCACCGGGCCGTTGGGCTTGCCCACCTGGTTGAACAGGTCGTCGAGGTTGTCGGCGGTTTCGATCTTGAGCTCGACCCCCAGATCGTCGGCGAAGCGCTTCACCAGCTCGTATTCGAAGCCGGTTTCACCGTTGCGATCCTGAAAGTAGGTGGCCGGGCTGTTTCGGGTAACCACCCGCAGCACGCCATCCTCCTTTACGCGCTCGAGTGTGTTGGGTTTATCAACACAGCCACTGAGCATCAGGAAGAGTCCGGTTGCGATCAGCCATTTGGCGTACCGCGGACGCAAAGCCGTTGGGGAAAACATCTGCGCAGTATACGCAAAGGACCACGAGCGCCATATCTCGACAGCGAAGGGCTTGTCTGCTAGAGGGTGAAAAACTCGTCCGGCGCCCGCAGGAATGGGCTTGCACGGCACTTCATGACACAAAAAATAACCCTTGGCGCGCTTCCCGCAGAGCTTGTGTTACGGCACTGCGCAGGCGCTCCGACGTCCGGGTACGGCCGTGCGTACCGTTTCGAGTGATGTCGCGGCCTGTTTAGGCTAGAATGCACGGCCTCAAAGCACACCCCTTCCCGAGGCTGTCCCGAAGATGTTGATCCTGCGCGGCGCTCCTGCCCTTTCTGCCTTTCGCCACAGCAAACTCCTTGAGCAACTGAGCCAGAAGGTCCCGGCTGTCAGCGGCTTGTATGCTGAATTCGCTCACTTCGCCGAAGTTACCGGCGTCCTGACCGGCGACGAACAGCAGGTGCTTGCGCGCCTTCTGAAGTACGGCCCAAGTGTTCCGGTACAAGAGCCGACCGGTCGTCTGTTTCTGGTATTGCCGCGTTTCGGCACCATTTCGCCATGGTCGAGCAAGGCCAGCGACATCGCTCGCAACTGCGGCCTGACGAAGATCCAGCGTCTGGAGCGCGGCATCGCGTTCTACGTCGCCGGCCAGTTCAGCGACGCCGAAGCGCAGCTGATCTGCGATGCCCTGCACGATCGCATGACCCAGATCGTCCTCGATAGCCTCGAACAGGCTGCCGGTCTGTTCCGCCACGCCGAGCCCAAGCCGCTGACCGCGATCGACGTGCTGGGTGGAGGCCGCGCCGCGTTGGAAAAAGCCAACACCGAGCTGGGCCTGGCCCTGGCCGAAGACGAGATCGACTACCTGGTCAACGCCTTCGTCGGCTTGAAGCGCAACCCGCATGACATCGAACTGATGATGTTCGCCCAGGCGAACTCCGAGCACTGCCGTCACAAGATCTTCAACGCCAGTTGGGACATCGACGGTCAGAGCCAGGAAAAAAGCCTGTTCGGCATGATCAAGAACACCTACGTGATGCACAGCGAAGGCGTGCTGTCGGCTTACAAGGACAACGCTTCGGTGATCGTCGGCAACGTCGCCGGCCGATTCTTCCCGGACCCTGAAACCCGCCAGTACGGCGCGGTGCAGGAGCCGGTGCACATCCTGATGAAAGTCGAGACCCACAACCACCCGACCGCGATTGCCCCGTTCCCGGGCGCATCCACCGGTTCCGGTGGCGAGATTCGCGACGAAGGTGCCACCGGTCGTGGCGCCAAGCCAAAGGCCGGCCTGACCGGTTTCACCGTATCCAACTTGCAGATCCCGGGCTTCGAACAGCCGTGGGAAGTGCCGTACGGCAAGCCTGAGCGCATCGTGACCGCGCTGGACATCATGATCGAAGGCCCACTGGGAGGCGCCGCGTTCAACAACGAATTCGGTCGTCCGGCCCTGACCGGTTATTTCCGTACCTTCGAACAGTCGATCACCACCCCCCGTGGCGACGAAGTTCGCGGTTACCACAAGCCGATCATGCTGGCCGGCGGCATGGGTAACATCCGTGCCGAACACGTGCAGAAGGGCGAGATCACCGTCGGTTCCAAGCTGATCGTGCTCGGCGGCCCGGCGATGTTGATCGGCCTGGGCGGCGGCGCGGCTTCCTCCATGGCCACCGGCACCAGCTCGGCGGACCTGGACTTCGCTTCGGTACAGCGCGAAAACCCGGAAATGGAGCGTCGCTGCCAGGAAGTCATCGACCGTTGCTGGCAGTTGGGTGACAAGAACCCGATCAGCTTCATCCACGACGTCGGTGCGGGCGGTCTGTCCAATGCCTTCCCGGAACTGGTCAACGACGGCAACCGTGGCGGCCGCTTCGAACTGCGCAACATTCCAAACGACGAGCCGGGCATGGCCCCGCACGAAATCTGGAGTAACGAATCCCAGGAACGTTACGTTCTGGCAGTCGGCCCGGCGGACTTCGAACGCTTCCAGGCGATCTGCGAACGCGAGCGCTGCCCGTTTGCCGTGGTCGGCGAAGCCACTGCCGAGCCGCAGCTTACTGTCACGGATAGCCACTTCGGCAACAGCCCGGTGGACATGCCGCTGGAAGTGCTGCTGGGCAAGGCACCGCGCATGCACCGTTCGGCCGTTCGTGAAAACGAACTGGGCGACGACTTCGATCCGTCGACCCTGGAAATTGCCGACTGCGTCGAACGCGTCCTGCATCACCCGGCCGTGGCCAGCAAAAGCTTCCTGATCACCATCGGCGACCGCACCATCACCGGCCTCGTGGCCCGTGACCAGATGGTCGGCCCGTGGCAGGTTCCGGTGGCCGACGTTGCCGTCACCGCCACCAGCTTCGACGTCTACACCGGTGAAGCCATGGCCATGGGCGAGCGCACTCCGCTGGCTCTGCTGGACGCTCCGGCGTCGGGCCGCATGGCCATCGGCGAAACCCTGACCAACATCGCCGCTTCGCGCATCAACAAGATCTCCGACATCAAGCTGTCGGCGAACTGGATGTCCGCTGCCGGTCACCCGGGCGAAGACGCGCGCCTGTACGACACCGTGAAAGCGGTCGGCATGGAACTGTGCCCGGACCTGGGTATCACCATTCCGGTGGGCAAGGACTCGATGTCCATGGCCACGCGCTGGAACGACAATGGCGAAGACAAGACTGTCACCTCGCCGATGTCCCTGATCGTGACCGGTTTCGCGCCTGTGGCTGACATCCGTCAGACCCTGACGCCGGAACTGCGCATGGACAAGGGCACCACCGACCTGATCCTGATCGACCTGGGTCGTGGCCAGAACCGCATGGGCGCCTCGATTTTGGCCCAGGTTCACGGCAAGCTCGGCTCGCAAGCGCCGGACGTCGATGATGCCGAAGACCTCAAAGCCTTCTTCGCCGTGATCCAGGGCCTCAACGCCGACGGTCACCTGCTGGCGTACCATGACCGTTCCGACGGTGGTCTGCTGACCAGCGTGGTGGAAATGGCCTTCGCCGGCCACTGCGGCCTGAGCCTGAACCTCGACGGCCTGGCAGAAACCTCCGCCGACATCGCCGCGATCCTGTTCAACGAAGAACTGGGTGCGGTGATCCAGGTTCGCCAGGACGCTACCCCGGACATCCTCGCGCAGTTCAGTGCTGCCGGTTTGGGTGACTGCGTATCGGTGGTCGGTCAACCGATGAACAACGGCCAGATCGACATCACCTTCAACGGCGAGACCGTGTTCGAAGGCCAGCGTCGTCTGCTGCAACGCCAGTGGTCTGAAACCAGCTACCAGATCCAGCGTCTGCGCGATAACGCCGACTGCGCCGAACAAGAGTTCGACGTGCTGCTGGAAGAAGACAACCCGGGCCTGAGCGTCAAGCTGAGCTATGACGTCAACCAGGACGTCGCCGCGCCTTACATCAAGAAAGGCATCCGCCCACAGGTTGCCGTGCTGCGTGAGCAGGGCGTCAACGGTCAGGTGGAAATGGCAGCCGCGTTCGATCGCGCCGGTTTCAACGCGATCGACGTGCACATGAGCGACATTCTGGCCGGCCGTGTCGACCTGAACGAGTTCAAAGGTATGGTCGCTTGCGGCGGTTTCTCCTACGGCGACGTATTGGGTGCCGGCGAAGGCTGGGCCAAGTCCGCGCTGTTCAACAGCCGTGCTCGCGATGCCTTCCAGGGTTTCTTCGAACGTAACGACAGCTTCACCCTCGGCGTGTGCAACGGTTGCCAGATGATGTCCAACCTGCACGAGCTGATCCCTGGCAGCGAATTCTGGCCGCATTTCGTGCGCAACCGCTCCGAGCAGTTCGAAGCGCGCGTGGCGATGGTTCAGGTCCAGGAGTCGAATTCGATCTTCCTGCAGGGCATGGCCGGTTCGCGTATGCCGATCGCCATCGCCCATGGTGAAGGTCATGCCGAATTCGCCAGCGAAGAAGCATTGCTCGAAGCCGACCTGTCCGGTTGCGTGGCGATGCGTTTCGTCGACAACCACGGCAAGGTCACCGAAAGCTATCCGGCCAACCCGAACGGCTCGCCGCGCGGGATCACCGGGCTGACCAGTCGCGACGGTCGCGTCACGATCATGATGCCGCACCCGGAGCGGGTGTTCCGCGCCGTGCAGAACTCGTGGCGTTCGGAAGACTGGAACGAAGATGCACCGTGGATGCGCATGTTCCGTAATGCCCGCGTCTGGGTGAACTAAGCGCTGTGTATAAGCTCAGCTTCTTTGTTCCCGACAGCCATGTCGAGGTGGTCAAGAGCGCCGTATTCGCTGCCGGTGGCGGGCGGGTCGGGGCTTATGACCACTGTGCCTGGCAAGTGCTGGGCCTTGGCCAGTTTCGTCCTTTGGATGGCAGTCAGCCGTTTATTGGGGAAGCGGGGCAGGTCGAGCAGGTCGAGGAATGGAAAGTTGAGCTGGTGGTGGCGGATGAGTCGATCGTGGTCGTGGTGGCTGCGTTGAAACTCAGCCATCCCTATGAGACGCCGGCTTATGAGGTGTGGCGGTTGGAGGATTTCTGATTCCGCGGCTGCCGAAATGAAAAAGCCGCTGATTTGTCAGCGGTTTTTTTTTCTGGGATTTTTGGTGTTTGGGAGGGCCTCTTCGCGGGCAAGCCTCGCTCCTACAGGGGATGGTGTCGGGCACGTACTGTGCGATTGACCCAAAACCCGTAGGAGCGAGGCTTGCCCGCGAAGACTGACTAAACGGCGCCATCCATCTAAACCTTGGCACTCACCTCACTGCGATTGACCAACACCTCCAGCGCCTCACTCAAACTGGCTGCCTTGTTGCCAATCAACAGATGCCAGACCCCGCCGTCCAACTGACTGACACCCTGGCAACCCAATGCCTTCAAATCATCCTCTGACACTGTTTTGCCGTCCGCCAGCTGCAGGCGAATGCGGGTCATCGCAATGCAATCCATTTGCAGCACATTGTTGCTACCGCCCAACGCCTTCAGCCATTGCTGCGCTTCTGTTGTCGCCACGCTGGCAGGTTTCGGCACATCAACAACAGCGGCAGGAGTGGGGACCAGCGCTCGGCCCAACGCCGGCATCGCCAGGCGAATCTCATCGGCAATGCTGTCCGCCATCGGTCCGACGACCACCTGCAAGCTGCCGCCCTTGCCCGGACGCACCACCGCCATCGCGCCCAGTGCTTTAAGCTCGGCATCCGAAGCCTTGTTGCGATCCACCATGTCCAGGCGCAGCCGTGTGGTACAGGCGCCCACGGTGATCAGGTTCTGCGCGCCACCCAGCGCCTTGATGTAAGCCCCGGCGCGCTCATGCTCGGCCACCACCACTTTATCGCCCGTCGGTACGTCTTCACGCCCGGGCGTCTTGAGGTTGAACCGGCGAATACAGAAGTCGAACACCACGTAGTAAATAACCGCATACGCCAGTCCCACCGGAATGACCAGCCAGCCGTTGGTGGATTTGCCCCAACCCAGAATCATGTCGATGAACCCCCCGGAGAAGGTGAACCCGAGGTGGATGTTCAGCAGGTTGGTGATGGCCATCGACAACCCCGTCAGCAGCGCATGCAGCAAAAACAGCAGCGGCGCGAGGAACATGAAGGCAAATTCGATCGGCTCTGTGACGCCGGTCAGAAACGAAGTCAGCGCCATCGACAGGAAGATCCCACCCATGATTTTGCGCCGTTCCGGCAGGGTGTTGCGGTACATCGCCAGGCAGGCGGCGGGCAGGCCGAAGATCATCATCGGGAACATGCCGGTCATGAACTGGCCGCCTTTCGGATCGCCAGCGAAATAGCGCGACAGGTCGCCGGTGACGAGGGCGCCGGTGGTCGGGTCGGTGAAGTTGCCGAAGACGAACCACGCCATGTTGTTGAGGATGTGGTGCAACCCGGTGACGATCAGCAGGCGGTTGAACACGCCGAAGACGAACGCGCCGAAGCTGCCGCTCTCCATCATCAGCGTACCGAAGCCATTGATGCCGTGCTGGATCGGCGGCCAGATCAGGCCGAACACCACGCCCAGGCCGACGGCGGCGAACCCGGTCACGATCGGCACGAAGCGCCGGCCACCGAAGAACGCCAGGTACTCCGGTAACTTGATGTCTTTGAAGCGGTTGTACAGCGCGCCGGCCATCAAGCCGCTGACGATCCCGGCGAGCATGCCCATGTTGATGCTCGCGTCGAGCACCTTGAGGGTGGAGATCATCACCAGGTAGCCAATGACGCCGGCGAGGCCCGCGGTGCCGTTGTTGTCCTTGGCGAACCCGACCGCGATGCCGATGGCGAAGATCATTGCCAGGTTGGCGAATATGACCTGGCCGGCGTCATGGATGATCGCGATGTCCAGCAGGTCGGTGTCGCCCAGACGCAGCAACAGGCCGGCAATCGGCAGGATCGCAATCGGCAGCATCAGCGCGCGGCCGAGGCGCTGCAGGCCTTCGATGAAATATTGGTACATGGCGGATCTCCCTGGGTTCTTTTTGTTGTTCAGCCAAGAGGCCATTGCTGATGACAGGCGTGACGTACAGCCGCGGCGCTGCTCAGCTTGAGCAGGTCCTGGCTGATGCGTCGGCATTCGGCAGCATCGAGGTGGCGGACGCGATCCTTGATTTCACCGATCTGCACCGGGCTTACCGACAACTCGCTGACGCCCAGGCCGATCAGCACCGGAGTGGCCAGGGGATCAGAGGCCAGTGCCCCGCAGACCCCGACCCAACGGTTATGCACCGCCGCACCGGCACAGGTCTGGGCGATCAGCCGTAGCAGCGCCGGGTGCAGCGCATCGACCCGCGAAGCGAGGCCGGCGTGATCACGGTCCATGGCCAGGGTGTACTGGGACAAATCGTTGGTGCCGATGGACAGGAAGTCCGCATGCTCTGCCAGCTGTTCGGCCAGCAGCGCAGCGGCCGGGACTTCGATCATCACCCCCAGTTCCGGGCGCTGGGCGAGCCCAAGCTCAGAGCACAGAGCGTCGAGGCGCTGGCGGATGTGCAGCAGCTCATCGAGTTCGGTAACCATCGGCAACAGAATCCGGCAACGGGACAGCGGGCTGACATGCAGTAGCGCTCGCAGTTGCTGGTCCAGCAGTTCCGGCCGAACCTGTGCCATGCGAATGCCGCGCAAACCGAGCACCGGATTCGCTTCGGCGGGAAGGGGCAGATAGTCCAGTTGTTTGTCGCCACCGACGTCGATGGTGCGGATGATCACCGACTTGTCGCCCATGGCATCGAGCACGGCTTGATAGGCGAGGCGCTGTTCCTCTTCGTCCGGCGCGGTGTGGCGGTCCACAAATAGAAATTCGGTGCGCAGCAGGCCTACGCCGTCGGCGCCATTGGCCAAGGCGTCAGCCGCTTCAGTGCTGGAGGCGACGTTGGCGGCGACTTCGATCTGCACGCCGTCGAGGGTCAGCGCCGGGGTGTGCGCCTGAGTCTGTTGTTCGGCGCGACGTTGTTGATGATCGAGTTGCGCCTGACGGACTTCGGCCAGGCGTTCAGCGTTGGGCAGCAATTCGAGACGCCCGCCGTCGGCATCCAGCACCACCGATTGGCCTTGTGGCTGATCCAGCAGCGTCGCGCCCAGTGCCACCAGGCAGGGCAAGCCTTTGCCCCGGGCGAGAATCGCTACATGGGAAGTCGCGCCACCTTCGGCCATGCACAGCCCGGCAACACCCTGCTGGCTCAGTTGCAGCAGGTCGGACGGGGTCAGTTCATGGGCTGCAACGATGGCCCCGGCGGGCACGTCGTAATGCCAGGCTTCACCGAGCAGGGCGCGCAATACCCGTTGCTTGAGATCGCGCAGGTCGTTGGCGCGTTCAGCCAGCAGTGGGCTGCCGAGTTGCTGCAGCACTTCGCACTGCGCGTCGATCGATCGACTCCAGGCATGGGTCGCGGCCATGCCCTGGTCGATGGAGTGGTTGGCCGCGTCGAGCAATGCCGGGTCTTCGAGCAACGCGAGATGGGCGGCGAAGATCGCTTCTTCGTCGGTGTGCTTGTGTTTTCTGGCCTGGGCCAGGGTGCTGTCGATTTCGCTGCGAACCCGGCTCAGCGCGACGTCCAGGGCTTGCTGTTGTTGCTCGGGATCATGGTGGCCGGCATCCACCGGCAGACTGATCGCACTCAGGCGAAACAACGGCCCGCCGACCAGGCCCGGAGCGGCGCAGACACCGTGCAGCACGCCCGCTTCTGCCGCGCGTTTACGCTGGGCAATGGGGGGTGGCGCCATGGCATGGCTGTCTTCGGCCAGCGCTGTGGACAATGCGGCCAACAATGCTTGCACGGCCGCTTCGGCGTCCGGGCCCTGACAACTGACCTGAACCTCGTCCTGCTCGCCGACGGCCAGGCCCATCAGCCCGATCAAGCTGTCGCAGGAAGCCGATTTTCCGCCGAAATGCAGCCGGGATTTACTCTTGAAGCCTTGCGCAGTCTGTCTGATCAGCGCCGCCGGCCGGGCATGTAATCCGCCGCGATGGGCAATGCGGATGTGGCCGTGGATTGCTTCTCCCGACATGTCGACTTCAGCCTGAGCCCCCGGTGCGTGCCGGCGAATGATGTGCAGCAGCGGTTCACCCACCTTGACCGATTTCAAGGTGATCGGCCGCGCCTGAAAGTCCTGGCTGTTGGTCAGGATCATCAGGCTGACCAGGCTTTTGCACTGCTGCGCGACCTGGTCCAGGTCGTAGCGCAACAACGGCTGGCCGGTGGCAACTCGCGCACCTTCCTTGACCAGCATGCAGAAGCCTTCGCCTTGTAACTCGACCGTGTCCAGGCCCAAGTGGAGCAACAGTTCTGCGCCATTGTCGGCGCGCAGGGTGACGGCATGGCCGGTACGGGCTACATGCACCACCATGCCGGCGCAGGGTGCATGAAGGGTGTCGTTCAACGGATCGATGGCAATCCCGTCGCCCATGGCGCCGCTGGCGAACACCGGGTCCGGGACTTTGGCGAGCGTAAGCACCGGGCCGCTGAGCGGGGCGCTGAGGATCAGCTCTTTATTGTTGTTGTGCATGGCTCGGTCTCATCAATAAAAACAACGGTTCGGATCAGCGCGCCTCTGTAGGAGCGAGCTTGCTCGCGAAGGACTTGAGGCCGGCGCGTTTGTTCAGGAAGAACGCGTAATCGTTAACGTCCTTCGCGAGCAAGCTCGCTCCTACAGAGGTATTCGCTCGCCATTCGAATCAGTGGGTGCGCGTCACTTTGCTCAAGTGGCGCGGCTGGTCCGGGTCCATGCCGCGGGCGAGCGCCAGGCCGGCGGCCATGACGTAGAAACTCTGGATCGCCAGGATCGGGTCGAGGGCCGGGTGTTCTGCGCGGGTCAGGGTAAGGTCGCGTTCGGTGACATCCTCCGGAGCCGCCAGCAATACCCGGGCGCCGCGCTGGCGCATGTCGGCTGCGAAACTCAATAACCCGGCCTGCTCGGCACCGCGCGGGGCGAATACCAGTAGTGGGTAGTGCTCATCGATCAAGGCCATCGGGCCGTGACGGACTTCGGCGCTGCTGAAGGCTTCAGCCTGGATCGCCGAAGTTTCCTTGAATTTCAGTGCCGCTTCCTGGGCGATGGCGAAACCGGCGCCACGGCCGATCACCATCAGGCGCTGGCAATCGCGCAGGGCATCGATGGCCAGGTTCCAGTCCTGTCGGGCCGCATCGCGCAGGCCTTCCGGCAGGGCCAGGCCCGCTTCCAGCAGTTCCACGTCTTGTTTCCAGTGCGCCACCAGTCGGGCGCTGGCGCTGAGGGTGGCTATGAAACTCTTGGTCGCGGCGACGCTGCTTTCGATGCCGGCGCACAGTGGCAGGCTGAACTCGCAGGCCGCTTCCAGTGGCGAACTCTCGGCGTTGACCATCGAAATGCTCAGGGCGCCGCGCTTGCGCAGCAGGCGCAGGCTGTTCACCAGGTCCGGACTTTGCCCGGACTGCGAGAAAGCGAAGGCCACCTGGCCGCTGACCTTCAGCGGCGCCTGTTGCATGGTCACCACCGACATCGGCAACGACGCCACCGGAATGCCCAGTTGCTGCATGGTCAGGTAGGCGAAGTAACTGGCCGCGTGGTCGGAACTGCCGCGGGCGACCGTCATCGCCACTTGCGGCGGCTGACGACGCAGGCGTCCGGCGATCTCGATCATCTGCGGGTCGAGGTGTTGCAGTTGGGCTTGCACGGCCTCGAACGAGGACAGCGCCTCTTCAAGCATTTTTGAAGTCAATGTCTTCTCCTTCGACCATCACGGCGGTCAGTGTGAGTGAGCGATCCAGCCGCACGCAGTCGGCCCAGCTGCCTGGTACCAGGCGGCCGCGTTCTTGCAGGCCGAGGTAGTCGGCGGGAAATTGCGAAAGACGTTGCGAAGCCTCGGCGAGCGGCAGGCCGATCTTCACCAGGTTGCGCAGGGCCTGATCCATGGTCAGGGTGCTGCCGGCCAGGGTCCCGTCAGGCAGGCGCACACCGCCCAGGCATTTGGTGACGGTGTGGCTGCCGAGCTTGTATTCACCATCGGGCATGCCGGCGGCGGCGGTGGAGTCGGTGACGCAATACAGGCACGGGATCGAACGCAGGGCCACGCGGATGGCCCCGGGGTGGACATGCAGCAAGTCGGGAATCAGCTCGGCATATTTCGCATGAGCCAGCGCCGCACCGACGATGCCCGGCTCGCGGTGATGCAGCGGGCTCATGGCGTTGTACAGGTGGGTGAAACTGGTCGCGCCGGCTTCCAGCGCGGCCACGCCTTCCTCGTAACTGCCGAGGGTGTGGCCGATTTGCATGCGCACACCGCGACGGCTGAGGGTGCGGATCAAGGCGTCGTGACCGGCAATTTCCGGGGCGATGGTGATGACGCGGATCGGTGCCAGCGCCAGGTATTCTTCGACTTCGGCCATCAACGCGGTGTGGGCAAAGTTCGGTTGGGCCCCGAGTTTGCCGGGGTTGATGTACGGGCCTTCCAGGTGTACGCCGAGGACCCGGGCGCTGCCCTTTGGCCGCTGCTCGCAGAACTCGCCGACGTCCTTGAGTACACGGGAGATCTCTTCACTCGGTGCCGTCATGGTGGTGGCCAGCAGCGATGTGGTGCCGAAACGCACATGGGTCCTGGTGATGGTCTCGAAGGCGGTCGCACCTTCCATGATGTCTTTGCCGCCGCCGCCGTGAACGTGCAGGTCGATGAAGCCCGGCAGCAGGTAAGGCAAGTCATTGTCCGCCGGATCGCAAGGCTGGCCTTCGATGGACACGACCTTGCCGTGTTGATGAATCAGCCGGCCGCGAACCCAGCCGTGGGCGGTGAGGATGTTGTCTTCGGACATTTTCGGTTCCCGGTTGCTTTGTCTTGCGGCGAAGCTCTTCATCGACGGAGCTCTTTATCGACGAAGCTCTGCGACAAAATCGTAGTAATCGTTGCGGCAGTAGGTGTCGGTGACTTCGATCGGCGTGTTGTCTTCCAGGTAGCCGACCCGGGTCATCAGCAGCATCGCGGTGCCGGGGGCGATTCCCACCAGCGCGGCGAATTCGTCCGAGGCGTTGATCGCCTGGATGTGCTGCAAGGCGCGGACCACCGGTTTGCCGATGCCGTCGAGGTATTCGTAGAGGGAATCGCCCACCGCTTGCGGCCTGGGAATGATCGTGGCGGGCAGGGTGCTCATTTCGATCGCCATCACCGTGTCGTCGGCTTTGCGCAGGCGTTTGAGCCGTGCGACCTTGTCGTTGGGCGAGAGACCCAGACGGATCAGCTCTTCGTGGGTCGGCGGGGTGATTTCTCGCTCCAGCCATTGCGAACCGGGGACAAAGCCCTTGAGCCGCAACATCTCGCTGAAGCCTGAAAGGCGCGACAGCGGCTGCTCCAGACGCGGGGTAATGAAGGTGCCGGAACCTTGGTGGCGCCGGATCAGCCCTTGTTCGAACAGCACCTCGAGCGCCTTGCGTGCCGTGACGCGGGAGATGCCCAGCGTTTCGCTGAGATTGCGCTCCGACGGCATGGCCTGCTCGGCTTTCCACTGGCCGGCATGGATCGCCGCTTCCAGATTGCGCGCCAGTTGCAGGTACAACGGCGTGGGCTGGGTATCGTCGGGGCGTAGCGCCTGGAGGTCATTCATAGAAGGTGTCCGATGCGGGTATTGGAGTGTTGTCGCCCGGTAATGCAGTGAAAACTAATACCACTTGAATACCATGTCAATCGGACCACTTTGCTCCAGGCGCAGGAAAACCGGACCTGTTGAGCATGGGGATCAGGTGGTGGCTTCAAGTGGTATTAGTGATGGGGATTTTGAAGGCAAAGATCGCAGCCGGCGGCAGCGCCTGCATGGGGGAGTGGTATCACCCCGGCAGGCGCTGCCGCAGGCTGCGATTTTTTGATTTTATTTTTCGACGAGCGACCAAAGGTCAGTCGTTACGGACGGATTTCGATCATCGTGCCATCCGGCACCAGTCCCCAGACTTCGCGCATGTCCATGTTGCGCATGGCGATGCAGCCGTCGGTCCAGTCCAGAGTGTGGAACAGGGCTTCGGGATTGTCCTCGGTGTCCGGAGTGCCGTGGATCATGATCATGCCCCCGGGCTCGACGCCTTCGCGCCGGGCGCGGACGGCGTCGCTGACGTTCGGGTAGGAAATGTGCATCGACAGGTTGAAGCGGTCGCTGGTCTTGCGCCAGTCCACCCAGTAAAAACCTTCAGGCGTGCGCTTGTCGCCTTCCATGAGTTTTGGACCGACAGGTCTTTTTCCCAATGAAATGCGATAGGTCCTGAGCGGCTTGCCGTCGTTGATCAATTGCAGTTGATGCGCCGATTTGAGCACCAGGATTTTTTCGACGACTTTGCCATCCAGGGTTTCCGCCGTGGAGGCCTGGGAAATAGCGACGAACGACATGCAAAACACGGCAAGCAACCAGCGCATTGAAACGATATCCCTGAAAGGTGTCGCGACTATTTTATTTATAGAAGGTTTTTTAGCTGATCGCAGGTTGAACCAGCGGCGGGATCGATTCGGACCGCACGGGGTAGGTCTCGGTCCGCCGGTCTGCGAAGAAGCATTCTAAGGTACGGCCCACCGTGCGGAAAGCCAGCTCGGACCAAGGGATGTCGGCTTCTTCGAACAGCGCCACTTCCAGACTTTCGGGGCCGGCGGAAAAATCCAGATCCACCAGCTGGGCACGAAAGAACACATGCACCTGGCTGATGTGCGGCACGTCGATCAACGTGTAGATGCAGAGGTCACGCACCCGGGCGCAGGCTTCCTCGGCGGTCTCGCGAATCGCCGCCTGCTCGATGGTTTCGCCGTTCTCCATGAAACCGGCGGGCAGGGTCCAGTAACCGCGCCGTGGCTCGATGGCGCGTCGGCACAGCAATACCTTCGAGCCCCAGACCGGCACGCAACCGGCGACGATATTGGGGTTCTGGTAATGGATCGCATGGCAGCTATCGCAGACATAACGCAGGCGCGAATCGCCTTCTGGAATGCGCTGGGTCACCGGGTTGCCGCACTGACTGCAAAATTTCATGCTTGGGTTCCTGAATGCTGCGCCTATCTTGGCGTGCGGCGGTGTCAGTCGGCAAGTTGTCGTTTAGCGACATGCTGTGGTTATGGGGTTGGGCGGTCGGTTCGATTGGTGCATGATGCAAGGTAGAGAATAAGTCGAGAAGTCTCATGCTGGACGAGCTACTGCATCGAGTAAGCAACCACATCCCGCGCACACTGGAAACCGATAAGCGTTTCCCTGAGGCCGCGGTCCTGGTGCCCATCACTCGCAGTGATGAACCTGAACTGGTTCTGACCCTGCGCGCCAGCGGGCTCTCGACCCATGGCGGTGAAGTCGCTTTTCCCGGCGGTCGCCGCGACCCCGAAGACCCGGACCTTGTTTTCACCGCTCTGCGCGAAGCCGAAGAAGAAATCGGCCTGCCGCCGGGGCTGGTCGAAGTGATCGGCCCGCTGAGTCCGCTGATCTCCCTGCACGGCATCAAGGTCACGCCCTATGTCGGCGTGATTCCGGACTTCGTCGACTATCAGGCCAACGATGCCGAGATTGCCGCGGTGTTCAGCGTACCCCTGGAATTCTTCCGCAAGGACCCAAGGGAGCATACCCACCGCATCGATTACCAGGGCCGCAGTTGGTACGTGCCGAGTTATCGTTTTGGCGAATACAAGATCTGGGGCCTGACCGCGATCATGATCGTCGAGTTGATCAACCTGCTTTATGACGCCAGAATCAGTCTGCACCAGCCGCCCAAGCGTTTTACCGACACCTGAAGCCATCGTTCGAAATGGCCGAACCTTTTTTGCAAGTGAGCCTGCCTGAGCCTCGAGGGAACAAAGATGAAATACCGCCTGGGCGACGCTCGCGTCGAAACCCATCCACAGAGCTGGGTCGCACCCAACGCCGTGCTGGTCGGCAAGGTCAAGCTGGAAGAGGGCGCCAACGTCTGGTTCAACGCCGTGCTGCGTGGCGACAACGAATTGATCCTGATCGGCAAGAACAGCAATGTGCAGGATGGCACGGTGATGCACACCGACATGGGCTACCCGCTGACCCTCGGCACCGGTGTGACCATTGGCCACAACGCCATGCTCCACGGTTGCACTGTCGGTGATTACAGTCTGATCGGGATTAACGCGGTGATTCTCAATGGCGCGAAAATCGGCAAGAACTGCATCATCGGCGCCAACTCCCTGATCGGCGAAGGCAAGGAAATTCCGGACGGCTCGCTGGTCATGGGGTCGCCCGGCAAGGTGGTGCGCGAGTTGACCGAAGGACAGAAGAAAATGCTGGAGGCCAGTGCCGCTCACTACGTGCATAACGCCCAGCGTTATGCCCGCGATCTGGCTGAGCAGGAACAATGAACATCCCCGAACGCCCGGTTCGATCGCCCTGCGTGAATGTGTGTGCGCTGGACGAGGACGATGTCTGTACCGGGTGCCAACGCACGGTGGAAGAGATCACGCGCTGGAGCCGGATGGACAACGAGGAACGGCGCAGGGTGTTGGGGTTGTGTCATGAGCGGGCCAAGGCCAGTGGGATTATCTGGATGCTCCCTGCGAAATCCGACTGAAGCCAACCCCTCGGGTTCATGTAAAATGCGGCGCTTTCTTCCCATGGGAAGCGCGCCAGGCGCGCCGCGACCCTCGATGATCCGCTCCATAGAGGACCTGAGATGACCCGTATCGGAACTCCATTGTCGCCAACCGCGACCCGCGTCTTGCTGTGTGGCTGCGGTGAGTTGGGCAAGGAAGTGGTGATCGAGCTGCAACGCCTGGGCGTTGAAGTGATTGCCGTGGATCGCTACGCCAACGCGCCGGCGATGCAAGTTGCCCATCGCAGCCACGTGATCAACATGCTCGACGGCGCTGCCCTGCGTGCCGTGATCGAGGCCGAGAAGCCGCACTTCATCGTGCCGGAAATCGAAGCCATCGCCACCGCGACCCTGGTCGAGCTTGAAGCGCAAGGTTTCACCGTGATCCCGACTGCGCGCGCCACGCAGCTGACGATGAACCGCGAAGGCATCCGCCGCCTGGCCGCCGAAGAACTGGACTTGCCGACCTCGCCGTACCACTTTGCCGACACCTTCGAGGATTACAGCAAGGCCATCGAAGACTTGGGTTTCCCGTGTGTGGTCAAGCCGGTCATGAGTTCCTCGGGCAAAGGCCAGAGCCTGCTGCGCAACGCCGATGACGTGAAAACCGCGTGGGATTACGCTCAAGAAGGCGGCCGCGCCGGTAAGGGGCGGGTGATTATCGAAGGCTTCATCGACTTCGACTACGAAATCACCCTGTTGACCGTGCGTCACGTCGGCGGTACTACCTTCTGCGCACCCGTCGGTCATCGCCAGGAGAAGGGCGACTACCAGGAATCCTGGCAACCACAGGCGATGAGCCCGGTTGCCCTGGCGGAATCCGAGCGCGTGGCCAAGGCGGTGACTGAAGCCTTGGGTGGCCGTGGTCTGTTTGGCGTCGAGCTGTTCATCAAGGGCGATCAGGTGTGGTTCAGCGAAGTGTCGCCGCGTCCGCATGACACCGGCCTGGTGACCCTGATTTCCCAGGACCTGTCGCAGTTCGCCCTGCATGCGCGGGCGATTCTGGGCCTGCCGATTCCGTTGATCCGTCAGTTCGGGCCATCGGCTTCGGCGGTGATTCTCGTGGAAGGGCACTCGACCCAGACTGCTTTCGCCAACCTGGGTGCTGCATTGAGCGAGCCGGATACGGCGTTGCGCCTGTTCGGCAAGCCTGAAGTTAACGGTCAGCGTCGGATGGGTGTGGCGTTGGCGCGGGATGAGTCGATCGAGGCGGCTCGTGCGAAAGCGACCCGTGCTTCCCAAGCCGTTGTTATTGAGCTGTAACCGCGGCGCGGCATTCGCGAGCAAGCCCGCTCCCGCATTGACTGCATTCTTTCTGTTAGAACGCGGTCCCCTGTGGGAGCGGGCTTGCTCGCGAAGCTGTTGCTGTTGCTGTTGCGGTGCTTTTGCTTTTGCTTCAGGCCACCCGATTCAGATCGTTGTGACGCGTCTCCTTCAGGCACAGCACCGCTATCAAGCTCAGCACCGCGGCCCCCGACACATACCCGCCGACATAACTCAAACCACCCATCGCCACCAGTTTCTGCGCAAAGAACGGCGCCGCCGAGGCCCCGACGATCCCGCCCAGGTTATAGGCTGCCGAAGCGCCGGTATAGCGCACGTGAGTCGGAAACAACTCCGGCAGCAACGCCCCCATCGGCGCGAAAATCACGCCCATCAGAAACAGCTCGATGCACAGGAACAGCGCCACGCCCCACGTTGATCCTTGGGTCAGCAGCGGTTCCATCAGGAATCCGGACAGAATCGCCAGCACGCCACCGATGATCAGCACCGGTTTGCGCCCATAACGGTCGCTGGCCAAGGCCGACAACGGCGTAGCGGCGGCCATGAACAGGACAGCGAAGCACAGCAGCGCGAGGAAGGTTTCGCGGGTGTAGCCGAGTGTCGACACCCCATAGCTCAACGAAAACACCGTCGAGATGTAGAACAGCGCGTAGCACACCACCATCGACGCGGCCCCCAACAGCATGGGCGCCCAGTATTGGCTGAACAGCTCCACCAGCGGAATCTTCACCCGTTCCTGGCGAGCCATCGCATTGGCGAACACCGGCGTTTCGTGGAGCTTGAGGCGTACGTACAGGCCGACCACCACCAGTGCGGCACTGAGCAGGAACGGAATCCGCCAGCCCCAGGAGCGAAACTGCTCGTCGTCCAGGGTCATGGCGAGGGTCAGGAACAGTCCGTTGGCCGCGAGAAAGCCGATCGAAGGGCCGAGCTGCGGGAACATGCCGAACCAGGCGCGCTTGCCTTTGGGCGCGTTCTCCGTCGCCAGCAGCGCGGCGCCGCCCCATTCACCGCCCAGCCCCAGGCCTTGGCCGAAGCGCAACACGCAAAGCAGGATCGGCGCCCAGGCCCCGATGCTGTCGTAACCCGGCAGCACGCCGATCAGCGTGGTGCATACGCCCATCAGCAGCAGGGAGGCCACCAGGGTCGATTTGCGCCCGATGCGGTCGCCGAAGTGGCCGAACAGCGCCGAGCCCAGCGGTCGGGCAAGGAACGCGATACCGAAGGTGAGGAACGCCGAAAGCATCTGCGCGGTGCCGTCGGTCTGCGGAAAGAACACCGGGCCGATCACCAGCGCTGCCGCAGTGGCATAGACGTAGAAGTCGTAGAATTCGATGGCGGTACCGATGAAGCTCGCGGTGGCCACCCGGGTGGCGGAGTTCGTCGGTTGTGCAGGCGTGCTGTCGTTATAAGTCGTGCTGGTCGTCATGCGGTAATCCCTGACAGTCATGTGCTCCAGTGGAGCTAATTATTATGGTCGAACACCCAGGGATGTGGGTTTTAATACAGAGTGCGGGTAGCACGGGGGTATGGCGAGGCTTGGGTAAGCGGTATCGATTATGCCACGGTCGGTAACATTTCCTGTAGGAGCCAGCGGTGCGGCGATCCGACTTGCCGGCGAAGGCGTTCTCAAGGACGCCTTCGCTTTTTGTAGGAGCCAGGCTTGCCGGCGAAGGCGTTTTCAAGGACGCCTTCGCTTTTTGTAGGAGCCAGGCTTGCCGGCGAAGGCGTTTTCAAGGACGCCTTCGCCGGCAAGCCTGGCTCCTACAGTCATTTCAGGCCGGGGTTTGCACTGTGGCCGTATGCCAGATCAGCACGCGAGTCACGCGGTTGTCTTCCGTTTCCAGGATTTCCAGGCGATACCGCCCGATCTTCAGGCACACCGCGCTCTCGGGAATCGTCTCCAGCGCCTCGGTGACCAAACCGTTCAGGGTTTTCGGGCCATCGCTGGGCAGGTGCCAGCCCAGGCTCTTGTTCAGGTCGCGAATCGATGCCGCGCCATCGATGACTAGTCGCCCATCGGCCTGGGGATGAATATGCGGGTTATCCAGGCTGTGCTGGCTTTCGAACTCGCCGACGATTTCTTCGAGAATGTCTTCCAGGGTCACGATGCCGAGCACTTCGCCGTACTCGTCGACCACCATGCCCAGGCGTCGCTGCTGTTTGTGGAAATTCAGCAGTTGCAGCTGCAGTGGCGTGCTTTCAGGCACGAAGTACGGCTCGCGACTGGCCGCCAACAGCGATTCCATGGTCAGGCTGCCGTCAGGCAGCAAGTGGCGGATCTGCCGGGTATTGAGCACCGCTTCGACCTGGTTGATATCGCTGTGGAACACCGGCAGGCGCGTGCGTTTGTTGTGGCGCAGTTGTTCGATGATGTCCGAGAGAGCGTCGTCGAGGTTGATCCCGTCGACGTCACTGCGCGGAACCAGAATGTCGTTGACCGTGATGTTGTCCAGCGCGTGGATACCCGAGAGCGGGTGCGGGCGGCAAACGGCGTGTTCGTGATCGTCGTGTCGATCGTTCGGCGCTTCATCTTCGCTCTGTTGCACCACTTTGGCTTTGCGGGCGAACGGTCGCATCAACAACTGGCTGATGCCATTGAGCAACCAGGCGGCCGGGTAGATGATTTTCAGTGGCGCGCCAAGCAAGGTGTTGCCCAGCGTCAGGACCGCGTCCGGGTAGCGAGCGGCGAGGGTGCGTGGCAGGTAGTCGGCGAACACCAGCAGGATGGCGCCGGCCCCGACGCAAGCGGCCCATGGACCGTTTTCAGCCCAGGTAAAAATCGCCAGCAACGTGCTGATGACCACCACCAGCGCGCGGCACAGGGTGTTGCAGAGGATCAGGCTATTGAGCGGGAAACTCAGTTTCGCCACGGGTTTGTCACTGGCGCGCGAGGCGGTGCGCTGGGCCAGCAAGTATTGTTGTGCCGCTTCGATGGCGGTAAACAGCCCCGACCATAAAATCAGCAGGGCCATTACAGCAAGCATCGGCCCTATGGGCAATTCGTCCATTGATGCCGCCCGTCAGATGTGCAGGATGTATTCGCGGACCAGCTTGCTGCCGAAGTACGCCAGCATCAGCAGGCAGAAACCGGCGAGGGTCCAGCGAATGGCCTTGTGTCCGCGCCAGCCCAGGCGGTTGCGGCCCCAGAGCAGCACGCTGAAGACGATCCAGGCCAGGCACGCCAGCAAGGTCTTGTGCACCAGGTGCTGGGCGAACAGGTTGTCGAGGAACAGCCAGCCGGAGATCAGCGACAACGACAACAGGGTCCAGCCAGCCCAGAGGAAGCCGAACAGCAGGCTTTCCATGGTTTGCAGCGGCGGGAAGTTCTTGATCAGTCCGGACGGGTGTTTGTGCTTGAGTTGATGGTCCTGAACCAACAACAGCAACGCCTGGAACACCGCAATGGTGAACATGCCGTAGGCGAGGATCGACAGCAGGATGTGGGCGAGGATGCCTGGCTCCTCGTCGATGATCTGCACCGTGCCCGCGGGGGCGAACTGCGCGAGCAACACGGTCGCGAGGCCCAGCGGGAACAGCAATATCAGCAGGTTCTGCACCGGAATTCGCGAGCAGGCCAGCAGGGTCAGGGCAATGACCGCCGCGGCGATCAGGCTGGCGGCGCTGAAAAAATCCAGGCCCAGGCCGATTGGCGTCAACAGATGGGTGAACAGGCTGGCACCATGGGCCAGCACGGCCATTACGCCGAGCGTGACCAGCAGGCGCTTGTTGGCCTTGGCGCCGGTGGCCAGACGAGTGCCCTGATAGAGGGTCGCAGCGGCATACAAGCAGGCGGCGGCGAGAGTGGTAAGCAAGCTGGGTGACAAGGGGAGCATAAATCCTGTTAGGCAAGCCCGAAAGGCACTGAGTTTGGCATAGAACCCACGCAGCACGAAAGACCATGCAAGCTGACGACGAGGTGTCCGCCAGACGCAGTCTTCGCTATAATCCGCGACCTGCCCACGCCGCAGGCTCGCCGAGCACACGTTTAGTCCGGTCCGGGCCGCCATTATCCCGGTCTACACAGGGCCTGAAAGGATCGCGCAATGTTTGAAAACTTAACCGACCGTCTCTCGCAGACGCTGCGCCATGTCACCGGCAAGGCCAAGCTGACCGAGGACAACATCAAAGACACCCTGCGTGAAGTGCGCATGGCGTTGCTCGAAGCCGACGTCGCCTTGCCGGTGGTCAAAGACTTCGTCAACTCGGTCAAGGAGCGCGCTGTCGGTACCGAGGTGTCGCGCAGCCTGACGCCGGGCCAGGCCTTTGTGAAGATTGTTCAGGCCGAACTCGAAAGCCTGATGGGCGCGGCCAACGAAGACTTGAACCTGAGCGCCGTGCCGCCTGCCGTCGTGCTGATGGCCGGTTTGCAGGGCGCGGGTAAAACCACCACCGCCGGCAAACTCGCGCGCTTCCTTAAAGAGCGCAAGAAGAAGTCGGTGATGGTCGTCTCCGCGGACGTTTACCGTCCGGCGGCGATCAAGCAGCTGGAAATGCTCGCCGGTGAAGTCGGCGTGACGTTTTTCCCGTCCGACCTGAGCCAGAAGCCGGTCGATATCGCGCAAGCGGCTATTAAAGAAGCCAGGCTCAAGTTCATCGACGTGGTCATCGTCGATACCGCCGGTCGCCTGCACATCGATGAAGAGATGATGGGCGAGATCAAGGCGCTGCATGCCGCGATCAGCCCGGTCGAAACCCTGTTCGTGGTCGATGCCATGACCGGTCAGGATGCCGCCAATACGGCCAAGGCCTTTGGCGACGCGCTGCCGCTGACCGGCGTGATCCTGACCAAGGTCGACGGCGATGCCCGTGGCGGTGCCGCCCTGTCGGTGCGAGCCATCACCGGCAAGCCGATCAAGTTCATCGGTATGGGCGAGAAGAGCGAAGCGCTCGAGCCGTTCCACCCTGAGCGTATCGCTTCGCGCATCCTCGGCATGGGCGACGTGCTCAGCCTGATCGAGCAGGCCGAACAGACCCTCGACAAGGACAAGGCCGACAAGCTGGCCAAGAAGCTGAAGAAGGGCAAGGGCTTCGACCTCGAAGACTTCCGCGATCAGCTGCAACAGATGAAAAACATGGGCGGCCTCGGCGGCCTCATGGACAAGCTGCCGAACATGGGCGGCGTGAACCTGGCGCAGATGGGCAACGCCCAGGGCGCGGCAGAGAAGCAATTCAAGCAGATGGAAGCCATCATCAATTCCATGACCCCGGCCGAGCGCCGCGACCCTGAGCTGATCAGCGGTTCGCGCAAGCGCCGGATCGCCATGGGCTCCGGCACCCAGGTGCAGGACATCGGCCGCTTGATCAAGCAGCACAAGCAGATGCAGAAGATGATGAAGAAATTCTCCGCGAAAGGCGGAATGGCCAAAATGATGCGCGGCATGGGCGGTATGTTGCCCGGCGGCGGCATGCCAAAAATGTAAAGAATCCGCGCAAGGGCTTGCTCTTGCGCAGCCCCACATGGAAGTGGGATCAACAGCAAACCCGCACTTGGCGGGAGCTGACTGGCCGTTTTCAACGACGGCTCTATAGCAAATCTGGATGGCGTCCGATAGGCCGCCGGAAAAAGACATTTGCAAAAGTCCGGATATTCCTTAGAATATGCGGCCTTTCGGGCACCTATGCCCGCTGTGCCTTTAGATTTGCAGCACCGACTACAGGAACGATGTTCACATGCTAACAATCCGTCTTGCCCTTGGCGGCTCCAAAAAGCGCCCGTTTTACCACTTGACCGTAACCGACAGCCGCAACCCGCGCGACGGTTCGCACAAGGAACAGGTTGGTTTCTTCAACCCTGTTGCCCGTGGTCAGGAAGTTCGTCTGTCCGTGAACCAAGAGCGCGTAGCCTACTGGCTGAGCGTTGGTGCACAACCTTCTGAGCGCGTTGCTCAGTTGTTGAAGGAATCTGCTAAGGCTGCGGCCTGAGCAATATGAACGCGACGCCAGCTGTTGCCGATGATTTGATCGTTATTGGCAAAATTTATTCTGTTCATGGCGTTCGCGGCGAAGTGAAGGTGTATTCCTTTACTGATCCGACTGAAAACCTGTTGCAGTACAAAACCTGGACGCTCAAGCGCGAAGGTAATGTGAAACAGGTAGAGCTGGTCAGCGGACGTGGGAACGACAAGTTCCTGGTCGCAAAGCTCAAGGGTCTCGATGATCGTGAAGAAGCTCGTCTTCTGGCCGGTTATGAGATCTGCGTGCCGCGCAACCTGTTCCCTGAATTGACCGACGGCGAGTACTACTGGTACCAGCTGGAAGGTCTGAAGGTTATTGATCAACTCGGGCAATTGCTCGGGAAAATCGATCATCTTCTGGAAACCGGCGCCAATGATGTAATGGTGGTCAAGCCTTGCGCTGGCAGCCTGGATGATCGCGAACGCCTGTTGCCCTATACGGAGCAATGCGTGTTGGCTGTCGACCTGGCGGCAGGCGAGATGAAGGTGGATTGGGACGCGGATTTCTAAGCGTGGCTAACTTGCGCGTAGAAGTGATCAGTTTGTTTCCCGAGATGTTCTCTGCCATCAGCGAGTACGGCATCACCAGTCGTGCGGTGAAACAGGGGCTCTTGCAGCTCACCTGTTGGAATCCGCGAGACTACACGACGGATCGACATCACACTGTGGATGATCGCCCATTTGGCGGTGGTCCGGGCATGGTGATGAAGATCAAGCCCCTGGAAGATGCTCTGGTTCAGGCCAAGGCAGCAGCCGGGGAGGCGGCGAAGGTGATTTACCTGTCCCCCCAAGGCCGTCAACTTAATCAGTCGGCGGTACGCGAGTTGGCGAATCTGGATGCATTGATCCTGATTGCCGGCCGCTATGAAGGCATTGACGAGCGTTTTATTGAAGCTCATGTCGATGAAGAGTGGTCGATTGGCGACTATGTACTGTCTGGCGGCGAGCTGCCGGCGATGGTCCTGATCGATGCGGTTACACGACTGCTGCCCGGAGCTTTAGGGCATGCGGACTCCGCCGAGGAAGATTCCTTTACGGATGGTTTGCTGGATTGCCCGCACTACACCCGACCGGAGGTGTATGCGGATCAGCGTGTTCCCGACGTATTGCTAAGTGGCAATCACGCGCATATCCGGCGTTGGCGTTTACAGCAGTCCCTTGGTCGGACCTTTGAACGACGCGCCGATCTTCTGGAAAGCCGCTCGCTTTCTGGAGAAGAGAAGAAGCTGCTCGAGGAATACATCCGCGAGCGGGACGATAGTTAACAACGTATCGATGGTAGATCCGACGATTTACCTTAGGAGCACAGCATGACTAACAAAATCATCCTTGCACTCGAAGCAGAGCAGATGACCAAAGAGATCCCTACCTTTGCCCCGGGCGACACCATTGTCGTTCAGGTGAAAGTGAAGGAAGGCGACCGTTCGCGTCTGCAAGCGTTCGAAGGTGTTGTTATCGCCAAGCGTAACCGCGGCGTAAACAGTGCTTTCACCGTGCGTAAAATCTCCAACGGTGTTGGCGTAGAGCGTACTTTCCAGACCTACAGCCCGCAAATCGACAGCATGGCCGTCAAGCGTCGCGGTGACGTACGTAAAGCCAAGCTGTACTACCTGCGTGACCTGTCCGGTAAAGCAGCTCGCATCAAGGAAAAACTGGCTTAAGTCCAGCTTCCGATGCAGAAAAAAGCAGCCTTCGGGCTGCTTTTTTGTTGCCCGCGATTTACCTGATACAAACCTGTAGGAGCGAGGCTTGCCCGCAAAGACGGACTTACATTCAACATTGATGTTGGCTGATAGGATGTCTTCGCGGGCAAGCCTCGCTCCTACAGGAGATCACGACGTCGTCACTGCAATTGCATCAGGCACTGTGAAGCCCTGTCCTGCTATGAAAGACTTACCCTCAGATTCCCGCTGCCTGAGCCTCTATGCCCGCCATCGACCATCCCCTGATAGACCAATTCCTCGACGCCCTGTGGCTGGAGAAAGGCCTTTCCGATAACACCCGCGACGCCTATCGCAGCGACCTGGCGCTGTTCAACGGCTGGTTACAGGAAAAAGGGCTGGAGCTGATCAACGCCGGTCGCGAATTGATCCTCGATCACCTGGCCTGGCGCCTGGAGCAAAACTACAAACCCCGTTCAACCGCGCGATTCCTTTCCGGCGTGCGTGGGTTTTATCGCTATTTATTGCGGGAAAAGCTGATCGCCGTCGATCCGACATTGCGCGTCGATATGCCCCAGCTCGGTCGGCCGTTGCCAAAATCCCTGTCAGAAGCCGATGTGGAGGCCTTGTTGAAAGCTCCGGACTTGAGCGAAGCCATCGGCCAGCGCGACCGCGCCATGCTCGAAGTGCTCTATGCGTGCGGTTTGCGGGTGACGGAGCTGATCAGCCTGACCCTGGAGCAGGTCAACCTGCGCCAGGGCGTGCTGCGGGTGATGGGCAAGGGCAGCAAGGAGCGACTGGTGCCGATGGGCGAGGAGGCGATCGTCTGGGTTGAGCGCTACCTGCGCGATGGCCGCAACGAGCTGCTGGGCGGGCGTCCGAGCGATGTCATGTTCCCCAGCCAGCGTGGCGAGCAGATGACCCGCCAGACGTTCTGGCACCGGATCAAGCACCAGGCCAAGGTTGCCGGGATCGGCAAGTCGCTGTCGCCGCATACGCTGCGTCACGCCTTCGCCACGCACCTGCTCAACCACGGCGCCGATCTGCGCGTGGTGCAAATGCTCCTCGGCCACAGCGATCTATCTACCACGCAGATCTACACCCACGTCGCCCGGGCGCGCCTGCAAGACCTGCACGCCAAACACCACCCCCGCGGCTGAACACGGTTCCTGTGGGAGCGGGCTTGCTCGCGAATGCGGTGTATCAGTCAAAGATGATGTCGACTGACACACCGCATTCGCGAGCAAGCCCGCTCCCACATAAAAGCAAGCGCCACCATGATGTGTTGCGTCAGGCGCATTCGGCCACAGGAGCCTTATGTGGTAGGCTTTGCCGGTTTGTACGATGGGTGGTTATGACCCGGTGTTTCGGCACGGGCGTTCTGATCGTCCCATTTGTCCGCCTTCAGGAGTTCTCATGCGTCTGACCCAGATTTTCGCCGCCGCAGCCATTGCGTTGGTCAGCACCTTTGCCGTCGCCGATGACGCGGCCGACAAGGCCATTCGAAAAAGCCTGGAAAACCTCCAGCTCGAAGTTCCCGTTGAAACCATCACCGCCAGTCCGCTGCCTGGCCTCTACGAAGTCAGGCTCAAAGGCAGCCGTGTACTGTATGCCAGCGCCGACGGTCAATACGTGGTTCAGGGCTACCTGTTCCAGCTCAAGGACGGCAAGCCGGTCAACCTGACCGAGAAGACCGAGCGGCTGGGCGTTTCGAAACTGGTCAACGCGATTCCGGTAGCGGAAACCGTGGTTTACCCGGCGATCGGCGAAACCAAATCCCACATCACCGTGTTCACCGACACCACCTGCCCGTACTGCCACAAACTGCACGCCGAAGTGCCTGAGCTGAACAAGCGCGGCATCGAAGTGCGTTACGTGGCGTTCCCGCGCCAGGGGCTGGGCTCGCCGGGTGACGAACAGCTGCAAGCGGTCTGGTGCTCGAAAGACAAGAAAGCCGCCATGGATAAAATGGTCGATGGCAAGGACATCAAGGCCGCCAAGTGCGATAACCCGGTGTCCAAACAGTTCGCTCTCGGCCAGTCGATTGGCGTGAACGGCACACCGGCCATCGTTTTAGCTGATGGCCAGGTCATTCCGGGCTACCAGCCAGCGCCACAAGTCGCCAAACTGGCGCTGGGTGCGAAATAAAGTTCGTATCGTCACGGTCAGCCTTTGACGATCATGGTCGGGCGGTCAGTCGCCTGACCATCAATAGAGAACCGCGAGTATGCGGTTGTTTTCACGGCCGGCCTCGAGTCGGCCGTTTTATGGGGAGTTCACAGTGAAACCGGTCAAAGTAGGCATCTGTGGGTTAGGGACCGTCGGTGGCGGAACCTTCAACGTACTTCAGCGCAACGCCGAGGAAATTGCTCGTCGTGCCGGGCGTGGAATCGAAGTGGCACAAATTGCCATGCGCACGCCAAAGCCTCAGTTCCAGACGACCGGTATTGCGATTACCAACGATGTCTTCGAAGTGGCCACGAACCCTGAGATCGACATCGTCATAGAGCTGATGGGCGGCTACACCGTTGCCCGCGAGCTGGTACTCAAAGCGATCGAGAACGGAAAACACGTGGTGACCGCGAACAAGGCGCTAATTGCCGTTCACGGTAATGAAATTTTCGCCAAGGCCCGCGAGAAGGGCGTGATCGTGGCGTTCGAAGCGGCGGTGGCCGGTGGCATTCCGGTGATCAAGGCGATCCGTGAAGGCCTGTCCGCCAACCGCATCAACTGGGTCGCCGGGATCATCAACGGCACCGGTAACTTCATTCTCACCGAAATGCGCGAAAAGGGCCGCAACTTCGAAGACGTGCTTGCCGAGGCGCAAGCCCTGGGTTACGCCGAAGCCGATCCGACCTTCGACGTTGAAGGCATCGATGCCGCCCACAAGCTGACGATCCTGGCCTCCATCGCATTCGGCATTCCGCTGCAATTCGACAAAGCCTACACCGAAGGCATTACCAAGCTGACCACCGCCGACGTGAACTACGCCGAAGCACTGGGCTATCGCATCAAGCACCTGGGCGTGGCACGCAGCACGGCCGCCGGTATCGAATTGCGTGTACACCCGACGCTGATCCCGGCCGATCGTCTGCTCGCCAATGTCAACGGCGTGATGAACGCGGTGATGGTCAACGGTGACGCCGCCGGTTCGACCCTGTTCTACGGCGCGGGCGCCGGCATGGAGCCGACCGCTTCCTCGGTAATCGCCGATCTGGTAGACGTGGTTCGCGCCATGACTTCCGACCCGGAAAACCGTGTGCCGCACCTGGCCTTCCAGCCAGACTCGCTGTCGGCCCACCCGATCCTGCCGATCGATGCCTGCGAAAGCGCCTACTACCTGCGAATTCAGGCCAAGGATCACCCGGGCGTGTTGGCTCAGGTCGCCAGCATCCTGTCGGAGCGTGGCATCAACATCGAATCGATCATGCAGAAAGAAGTCGAAGAGCATGACGGTCTGGTGCCGATGATCCTGCTGACCCACCGTGTGCTGGAGCAGCACATGAACGACGCGATCACCGCCCTGGAAGCCTTGGAAGGTGTGGTCGGCCCGGTCGTACGAATCCGCGTCGAGCACCTGAACTAAGCCGTTATCGTTCGCCGGGCCCCCGAGGGCCCGGTTTTGCGAACACTGTCTATTGGAGCCAGTCATGCGTTATATCAGTACCCGCGGCCAGGCACCGGCCCTGAATTTCGAAGACGTCCTGCTGGCCGGTCTGGCCACTGACGGCGGCCTGTACGTGCCGGAAAACCTGCCACGCTTCACCCAGGAGGAAATCGCTTCCTGGGCCGGCCTGCCGTATCACGAGCTGGCTTTCCGGGTGATGCGCCCGTTTGTCACCGGCAGCATCCCCGATGCCGATTTCAAAAAGATACTTGAAGAGACTTACGGCGTGTTTTCGCACAACGCCGTGGCGCCGCTACGTCAGCTCAATGGCAACGAATGGGTGCTGGAGCTGTTCCACGGCCCGACCCTGGCATTCAAGGATTTCGCCCTGCAACTGCTCGGTCGCTTGCTCGACTACGTGCTGGAAAAGCGCGGCGAGCGCGTAGTGATCGTCGGCGCCACCTCCGGTGATACCGGTTCGGCTGCCATCGAAGGCTGCAAGCACTGCGAAAACGTCGACATTTTCATCCTGCACCCGCACAACCGCGTGTCCGAAGTGCAGCGTCGCCAGATGACGACCATTTTTGGCGAAAACATCCACAACATTGCCATCGAAGGCAACTTCGATGACTGCCAGGAAATGGTCAAGGCCAGCTTCGCCGACCAGAGCTTCCTCAAGGGCACGCGTCTGGTAGCGGTGAACTCGATCAACTGGGCGCGGATCATGGCCCAGATCGTTTACTACTTCCACGCCGCCCTGCAGTTGGGCGGCCCGGCGCGCTCGGTATCGTTCTCGGTGCCGACCGGCAACTTCGGTGACATCTTCGCCGGTTACCTGGCACGCAACATGGGCCTGCCAATCAACCAGTTGATTGTCGCCACCAACCGCAACGACATCCTGCACCGCTTCATGAGCGGCAATCAGTACGTCAAGGAAACCCTGCACGCCACGCTGTCGCCATCCATGGACATCATGGTGTCGTCGAACTTCGAACGTCTGTTGTTCGACCTGCACGGGCGCAATGGCGCGGCGATTGCCGGCTTGATGGACACCTTCAAGCAAGGTGGCGGTTTCAGCGTCGAGCAGGAACGCTGGACCGAAGCCCGCAAGCTGTTCGACTCCCTGGCCGTGGATGACGCACAAACCTGCGAAACCATCGCTGAAGTCTACGAGCAGACCGGTGAGCTGCTGGATCCGCACACGGCCATTGGCGTCAAGGCCGCGCGCGAATGCCGTCGCAGCCTGGATATTCCAATGGTGATCCTGGGCACGGCCCACCCGGTCAAATTCCCGGACGCCGTGGAAAAAGCTGGCGTAGGAAAAGCGCTCGAACTGCCTGTACATCTTGCTGATTTGTTCGAGCGAGATGAGCGCTGCACGGTGTTGCCGAATGACCTGAAAGCCGTGCAGGCCTTTGTCAGTCTGCATGGTAACCGCGGCAAGCCCCTGTAACCGGCATAAGCTGTCACATATTGAAGCCCGTCACCTGACGGGCTTTCTCGTATTCGGGTGTCACACTTGTCGTGTCTCGAGCATGAGGAATCGCCTCTGTTTTATCTTTGTCATCTTTGCCATGCATGCTCCATCAACCAGAGACGCCGATGCGTCTGCAATCGGCACCCAAGAACTTTCCTCCAAGGCCAGCGGTCATTTACAGTGGACACGCCCCAGGCACTTTGTTTTCGGACTATTGAGTGGTGATCGAGATGGAAAGTATCAGTCTATTGCTCGGTGAGGCTCTGAGCCCGTATCAGGTAACGTTGACCCCGTCGGGACCCCAGGGCGAATGCCTGGTGACCCTGAAAAATTCGACTGGCGCCATGGTGGTCGAACGGGAATTCAATCAGGCACAGTTGACCGATAAGCGTCTGCTGACGGATGTGGTCGACGGGTTGCATCGCGATGTGCTGATTGCCGAAGGGCGTCTGGAACCCTGCGTTATCGCAGCGTTACGCAATGCTGCTCAGGGCAAGACCCTGGTCAGCCGAAAATGAATTGTTTTTTGTGGGAACCTTCCTGCCCCAAGGTCGGTCAGAACATATAACAGCAGGATCAAGCATTGTGCTCCGGTGCTTGTAGCTTGCTGTTACTGGTCTTTATGTAGGCCACGTTTAACCCCGAGTCGTCTCCCCACTTCTCGGGGTTTCTTTTTGTCCGCGATTTGTCATTGCCCGGCCTGCTGGCTGAAAAATGCCTTGCTGGCTTCCAGGTACTCGCTGCGACTGTCCGGGTCCAGCCAGGCGGCATAGGCCTCGCTCAAGCGCTCGTGGGGCAGGTTGCGCAGCAGTTGGTTGATCTCGATGATTGCCTGCCGGCCCTGGGGGGTGTCAGTACAGCCGATGTAACCGGACAGGTATTTGCCCGTGCCGCGAATCGGGTAGAACTGCAATTCGTCGTCCGCGATCCCTTGCTGCCGAGCCTGGTAGCGGATCTCCGAGCGGTACCCCAACAGCAGTCGCAAGCGTCCCAGGCGTTGCATCTGCAACAGGCTGCCCAACGCGTCGTTGCCGTAGTGGAGCGTCAGCGCATCGGCGGGTGCCTGTTTTAGCAGTGCATCGAGAGACTCGCCGTAGTTGCGCTCGGCAATGATTCCCAGCTTCTCACCGCCGCCGGCCAGCAGGGCCGCGAGGTCCACTTCGCCGTCCTTGATAAAAGGCGTCAGCAGCTCCCGATCGACGCGCCGCACTGCCAGGCCATTGCTAATGGCCCGAAAGACCGGGGTGGAAAACGCCATCCAGCTGGCGCGTTCCTGGCTCCAGTTCAGCGCCGCATCGCACGTGAGGGAGGGTTCGTGGAGCATCTGCAAGCCGCGAGCGCGATTGACCCGCATCAGGGTGTGTTCGTATTGCGGCATGCGCGCTATCAGCAACGGCAGCAGTTGATCGATGACGCCCTGGCCCTTTTCCGGTCCTTCGAAAATCATCAGCGGTGGCAGATCGCGCAACAGCCAGACCAGAGTTTCCTTGGGCTGCGCCAGTGTCGACTGAGCCTGACCGGCGAGCAAGAGGAAAACCGCCCATGCGCACAGCGCTCGTCCGCCAGACGACAGGCAGTGGTTGATGAGTCGCGCAGACAGGCGTTGCAGCTTAGATGGCGCCGTCTTCACGCAGCTTTGCGATCTGTTCCTTGTCGTAACCAAGATCGTTCAGTACCTGCGCATTGTGTTCACCCAACTGCGGCCCAACCCATTCCGATGAGCCGGGTGTCTGCGAGAGTTTCGGCACGATCCCCGGCATCTTGAAATCCTTGCCGTCCGGCAGCTTGGCCTTGAGAAACATTTCCCTGGCCAGGTACTGCGGGTCGCTGAACATGTCCTCGGCACTGAAGATCCGGCTGGCCGGTACCTCGGCCTGATTCAACTGCTCGATGATGGCGTCCAGCGGCAGTGAGTTGACCCAGCGATCAATCACCCCATAAATCTCGTCGCGACGGCTATCGCGCCCATCGTTGCTGGCCAATAGCGGGTCGTTGGCCAGGTCTTCCCGGCCAATGAGCAGCATGAAGCGTTTGAAAATGGCATCGCCGTTGGCACCGATCTGCACATGTTTGCCGTCGGCGCTGGTGTGGATCGAGGAGGGGGTGATGCCGGGCATGATGTTGCCGGTGCGTTCGCGGATGAAACCGAACACGTCGAACTCCGGGACCATGCTTTCCATCATGGCGAAGATCGCTTCATACAGCGCCACATCGACCACTTGGCCCAGACCACCGTTGACTTCGCGATGACGCAGGGCCATCAGCGCACCAATCACACCCCAGAGTGCGGCAATCGAATCGCCGATGGAGATTCCGGTGCGCACCGGTGGTCGGTCTTCGAAACCGGTGATGTAGCGCAGGCCGCCCATGGATTCGCCGACGGCGCCAAACCCTGGTTGATCTTTCATCGGTCCGGTCTGACCGAATCCCGATAGACGCACCATCACCAGTTTCGGGTTCAGTGCGTGCAGGACTTCCCAGCCCAGGCCGAGTTTTTCCAGGACGCCCGGGCGAAAATTCTCGATCAGAATGTCCGCTTCGCCGAGCAGCTTTTTCAAAATCGCCAGACCTTCCGGATGCTTGAGGTTCAGCGTCAGGGATTTCTTGTTGCGTGCCTGAACGAACCACCACAGCGAGGTGCCTTCATACAACTTGCGCCATTTGCGCAATGGGTCACCACCGTCCGGGGATTCAATCTTGATCACTTCGGCACCGAATTCACCACAAATGCGCGAGGCAAACGGCCCGGCGATCAACGTGCCCAATTCAATGACTTTCAGACCTGAGAGCGGTTTGGCGGTGAACGGCATACTGGATCCTGTAGGACATGGCTTAACGGGTAGAGCGTTTTAGCATAGCCCGGCGTCAGCCGCCCAAGGTTGATTCGCCTTCAATTCGTTGATTGCCTGTTGCATCGGTTAGACTTGCCGCCTTTCCACGTATCAAGAAGCCCGTTCATGGCCCAGCCGTCCACGACCTACAAGTTTGAACTGAACCTCACCGACCTCGACCGCAGCATCTACGAGAGCGTGAAGCAGACCATCGCCCGGCACCCTTCGGAAACCGAAGAACGCATGACCGTGCGCCTGCTGGCCTACGCCTTCTGGTACAACGAGCAGCTGTCGTTTGGTCGCGGTCTGTCAGACGTCGATGAACCAGCCCTGTGGGAAAAGAGCCTGGACGACCGTGTCCTGCACTGGATCGAAGTCGGCCAGCCGGACGCCGATCGCCTGACCTGGTGCTCGCGCCGCACCGAGCGCACCAGCCTGCTGGCCTACGGCAGCCTGCGCGTCTGGGAAACCAAAGTGATCCCGGCGATCAAGAACCTGAAAAACGTGCATATCGCCGCGGTACCTCAGGAAGTCCTGGAGACCCTGGCCAAAGACATGCCACGCGTGGTCAAGTGGGATGTGATGATCAGCGAAGGGACGATTTTCGTCACCGACGACCGTGGTCAGCACGAAGTGCAGCTGCAGTGGCTGAGTGGCGAACGCGGCTGATTAATCTGCGCTGTACCGCATCAACCGGTTTTGTCCCACTTATCCAAGAGAAGCCCCCGTCACCCCATGCGCATCGAACCTCGCCTGTTGCCCGACCCCCTGCCATCGCTCGGTGATCTGCCACCGCTGTTGACCCGCCTGTACGCGGCGCGGGGGGTGCAGTGCGAAGCCGAGCTGGACAAGAGCCTGGCGCGGCTGATTCCGTTCCAGCGGCTGAAGGGCATCGAGGGCGCGGTGGATTTGCTGGTGGCGGCGCTGGAGCAGCGCCAGCGGATTCTGATCGTCGGTGACTTCGACGCCGATGGTGCGACGGCCAGTACCGTGGGCAAGTTGGGGTTGCAGCTGTTGGGCGCGGCTCATGTCGACTATCTGGTGCCGAATCGATTTGAATATGGTTATGGCCTGACTCCGGAAATCGTCGAAGTCGCATTGACCCGCGACCCTCAACTGCTGATTACCGTGGATAACGGCATCTCCAGCGTCGAAGGCGTGGCAGCGGCGAAAAAGGCCGGGCTCAAGGTCCTGGTCACCGACCACCACTTGCCTGGCGATGAGCTGCCGCTGGCCGATGCCATCGTCAATCCCAACCAGCCGGGTTGTGAGTTCCCGAGCAAGGCGTTGGCCGGTGTCGGGGTGATTTTCTATGTGTTGATGGCCTTGCGCGCGCGTTTACGCAGCCTGGGCTGGTACGAGAGCACGCCGCAGCCCAATATCGGCGAGTTACTGGATCTGGTGGCGCTCGGCAGCGTCGCCGACGTGGTGCCGCTGGACGCCAACAACCGGATTCTGGTGCATCAGGGCCTGGAGCGCATTCGCGCCGGACGTGCTCGACCGGGGATCAAGGCGATCCTCGAAGTGGCCAAGCGCGACCCTGCGCGCATTACCTCCACCGATCTGGGGTTCATTGTCGGGCCACGCCTGAATGCGGCCGGCCGGCTGGATGACATGAGCCTGGGCATCGAATGCCTGCTCACTGAAGACGTCGGGATCGCGCGTGAAATGGCAGCACAGCTCGACGGCATGAACCAGGATCGCAAATCCATCGAGCAGGGCATGCAGCGCGAGGCGCTGGCCCAACTCAAGGACTTGCCGGTTGAATCGATGCCGTTTGGCCTGTGCCTGTTCGATCCCGAGTGGCACCAAGGCGTCATCGGCATCCTCGCCTCGCGTATGAAAGAACGCTATTTCCGTCCGACCATCGCCTTTGCCGATGCAGGCGATGGCCTGCTCAAGGGCTCGGGGCGTTCGGTCCAGGGGTTTCATATTCGTGACGCCTTGAGCGTGGTGGCGGCGCAGCATCCGCATCTGATCAGCAAATACGGCGGCCATGCCATGGCGGCAGGCCTGACACTGCCGGAAGCGAATTTTCCGTTGTTCGCCGAAGCCTTCGATGCCGAAGTGCGTCGGCAATTGCGCGAAGAGGACCTGACCGGTCGGCTGCTGTCGGACGGCACCCTGGCAGTCGAGGAATTTCACCTGGAACTGGCCCGTGCCCTGCGTCATGCCGGTCCTTGGGGGCAGCACTTTCCGGAGCCGCTGTTTCATGGGGTTTTCCAGTTGGTCGAGCAGCGCGTCGTCGGCGAGCGGCACCTCAAGGTGGTGCTCAAAAGCGAATGTGGCTCGGTGAAACTCGATGGCATCGCCTTTGGCATCGACCGCGATATCTGGCCGAATCCGACCATCAAATGGGTGGAACTGGCCTACAAGCTCGATCTCAACGAGTTTCGCGGGAATGAGACGGTGCAGCTGATGATTGTCCATATCGAACCGCGTTGAGCCCTTCGCTGTAGGAGCGAGGCTTGCCCGCGAAGGCGATCTTCCTGACGCCCAATATCCCCGGAACCCTCCACCGTCCCCCGATGTCGACTAGGCTCTAAGCACTGCTTGATAATCCTTGTGACGTCTTGTCGAAATTTTTGCCCGCGGGGGCGGGTGCTGCAGCTTTTTTCCTGTCACTCGTCGACTTTCAAACAGAACCCTGGAGCCTGCCCACTGATTCGAGAGGTGCCCCATGAGTCTGCTGCTTGAACCCTACACCATTCGCCAATTGACCCTGCTCAACCGCATTGCGGTCTCGCCGATGTGCCAGTACTCGAGCGTGGATGGCCTGGCCAATGACTGGCACCTGGTCCACCTTGGCAGCCGCGCTGTCGGCGGTGCCGGCCTGGTGTTTACCGAAGCCACGGCGGTCACTGCCGACGGACGGATCACCGCCGATGACCTCGGGCTGTGGAACGACGAACAGATCGAACCCCTGCAACGTATCACCCGCTTCATCACCGCCCAAGGCGCCGTGGCCGGTATTCAGTTGGCCCATGCCGGACGCAAGGCCAGCACCTGGCGGCCGTGGCTGGGCAAGCATGGCAGTGTCAAGCCCGATGCCGGTGGCTGGACGCCGGTCGGTCCTTCGCCGATCGCTTTCGATCCACAGCACACCCAACCCAGACAGCTTGATGAAGGCCAGATCGCCGACATCATTCAGGCCTTTGTCGACTCGGCCAAGAGGGCGCTGACCGCCGGTTTCAAAGTGGTCGAAATACACGCCGCCCACGGTTATCTGTTGCACCAGTTCCTGTCGCCCCTGAGTAATCAGCGACGGGATCAATATGGCGGTTCGTTCGAAAATAGAATTCGGCTGGTGCTGCAAGTCACCGAGGCGGTGCGTGCTGTATGGCCCGAGGAGTTGCCGCTGTTTGTGCGGGTGTCGGCCACCGATTGGGTGGAAGACGGCTGGAACCCCGATGAAACCGTCGAACTGGCGCGGCGCCTTCAGGCTTTGGGCGTGGACCTGATCGACGTGTCGTCGGGTGGTACGGCGGTCAACGCCGAGATTCCCACAGGGCCGGGTTATCAGACCCGCTTCGCCGAACGTGTGCGCAAGGAGTCAGGCATTGCCACCGGCACTGTAGGAATGATTACCGAGCCCGCTCAGGCCGAGCACATATTGCGCACCTGTCAGGCCGACATCATCTTCCTGGCTCGGGAACTGTTGCGCGATCCGTACTGGCCATTGCATGCCGATGACGACCTGGGTGGGCGCAAGGCCATCTGGCCGGCGCAGTATCAGCGGGCCACCCATCGGGAGCAGCCGATTCATGAGTCGGATTTGCGGGACTGAGTGAGGCTGTAAAAACAAAAAAGCCCCGGTCGAGTTGATCGGGGCTTTTGCATATCTGTGCCGGAATGTTTGTTGCCGGCTCGGCCGTCTTCGCGGGCAAGTCGAATCGTCGCACCGCCGCTCCCACACTTGATCGCATTCCTTCTGGATGAACGAGGTCAACTGTGGGAGCGGGCTTGCCCGCGAAGGGGCCCGCCCAGACAGCCACTTACCTTCAGGTGTACTTACGCTTCTCCGGCGCCGGCGGGAAGTACTGGTACAACCAGGTTTCACTCAAGGTCCGGTCATTGGTGCGAATGAACAACCGCAGCTCCACCGGCGCCACGCTGTCATTGGTCGGGTACCAGTCGAACGTGATCCGATAGCCCTTGATGGCATCCAGAACCAACACGTTGAAGTCTTTCACCTCACCGTTCGAGCAAGTGACCACAGGCTCGATCCCCGCACCCTCCGGCAAGCGATCAAGACCGCCGCCCGTGAAGTCCACGGCAAACCGTCGCGCCCAGACGGGCGGGTAATGCTCACCAGGCGCCCAGCCTTCGATGAAGCCGCCCATGCCCGAACGGGTCGCATTGACCCGCGCCAGCGGTGTACTCACCGGTGGCAGCGCGCTCCAGTAGAGCTTGTAGCCGTAGTTCAGCGAGTCACCGGCCGCCACCGGTTTTTTCGGGGTCCAGAAGGCAACGATGTTATCCAGGGTTTCGCCGGTCGTAGGAATTTCCAACAGATCGATCGAGCCTTCGCCCCAGGCAGTCGTAGGTTCTACCCACAGGCTTGGGCGCTTGCTGTACCAGTCGACGGTATCCTGATAATTGGCGAACTCGTGATCGGTCTGTACCAGGCCGAAACCTTTTGGATCGGTGTCGGCGAAGGCATTGAATTGCAGGGTGGCCGGGTTGTTCAGGGGACGGCAGATCCACTCGCCATTGCCACGCCACATCGCCAGGCGATCGGAGTCGTGGATTTGCGGATGAATGGTGTCGCACATGCGGCGCTCATGGGTGCCGCAGCTGAACATGCTGGTCATCGGCGCGATGCCCAACTGTTCGATGGCGGTGCGCGCATTGATGTGAGCATCGATGTCCATCACCACGCGTTCGGCCTGGCAATCGATGTCGAAACGGTAGGCGCCGGTGGCGCTCGGCGAATCCAGCAGGGCGTAGACCACGAAGCGAGTACTGTCCTTGCCCGGCGTCTCGAACCAGAACTTGGTGAAGTCCGGGAATTCCTCGCGCTTTTTGGCATAGGTATCGATCGCCAGGCCGCGAGCCGACAGACCGTACTGGCCAGTGGCGTCTACCGCGCGGAAATAACTGGCCCCAAGGAACGACAACACGTCGTGCCTGTCCAGCTCCGGGGCCTTGAACAGCTTGAACCCGGAAAACCCCAGGTCGCCGGTGAGTTGCTTGGTGTCGACCGTGGTTTTTTCATAGTTGAACAGGGATGGGCGGAAATGCACCTCGCGCGCCTGACGCGTCTTGGGGTCGACGCTGTACATGCGCACCGGCTGTTTGAAACCCATGCCGACGTGGAAAAACTGCACATCCAGTTGACCGTTCAGATCTTTCCACAGGGAGTGGTTGCCGTCGTAGCGGATCGCGTTGAAGTTCTGCGGAGTCATGGTCGCCAGGGTCGGCGGCAGCAGCTGTTTGGTGTCCTGGTAGCGGTTACCGGCCAGTTGCCTGGCCTGGATCTTCAAGGCTTCGAAGTCGAACGCCTGAGCCTCGCCATCGGCCGCTCCATTACCGGCCCAGGCTCGAGCGGCCAGCAGGCCGGAGGCCGAGAGACCGGTGTAAGCCGCGATGGCCATGGACGCTTTGAGCAAATTCCTGCGGTGCATAAGTACAACCTGTCGTGAACAATCCCGTACCGTTCCTGGCACATTGGATCAAAAATGGAGGTTCGGACATGCCTTCGGCCAAACGCAACGGACTTTAAACAGATGCCAAATAGCTTAAACCGTTCGGTCGCAGAGAAAAAATGATTGATGGCGTGACGATGGCGTGGCAATGAAACAAGACATGTCAGGAAAAATGTCCGACAGAGATTTCTGATTTACAGGGCATTTCTGCTTTTTTCGACTAATTACTCTAAAAATTGCTTTTCAGCCTGAATAACTTCCTATTCTATGGACATGACCGGTTTCTGCCCTCAGGCCGGTGGGATTCAGTTGGCACAAGGTGACCGCTGAAAAAGGGTAGGGCGATGCGGCTTTTCAAGTTTTCTCTGACGTATAGAAGGACATCGTCCATGTCGAAAGTACAAGGCATCACCGAACTGTTGGGAATCTTTCCGTGCCTGGTCACCGGGCGAAGGAGGCGCCGGCTCAATTCCGAGGAAATGAAACTGGTGGAGCGCTATCGTGAGTTGTCGGAGAGCGACCGGATTGCCATGCGCTATCTGGTGGACGCGATGAGGAGTGTTTCGCGGTTTTGAGGAGGTGCGGCATCCAGCGGTGGTGATTGTGCTGCGGCTGGATGGCGCCTACCAATCCTGCGGTCGTTCTGCACGCTGATGTAGAACCCGCAACACTTGGATTTGGCCATGCATCAATCGATAAGGAGCGATAAATGGATACTGACCCAATACCAGTTCACGGACATCAGGCATGACAGAGGGCCTGCCCGATCCCGGGAATTGTTCCAGCTGATGGAAAGACTGCAAAATCGACGAAATGATCTCTGTCGCAGCCTCAGCACCCATAACACCTTGGTAGTACTCGTGAATGGCCTCGAGGTCGCTTTCAGCTTTTTCAGTCAGTACTACACTCGGCACGTTTTGCCCACTTAGCCTTCACGGCGTCAAGATCGGTAAGTTTTCCCGCGTCGGCATCCGCTATGCCGTCACTTATGGCTTGCAGATGCCATGACTCGGCTTCTACATATCGAACCAACGCACGCTTGAGATGGTACTGACGGTCACGATCGGTGGCTGCAGCCAACTGATCCAGTTGTTGGGCCAGCAGCTCTTCAACGCGAAAGGATAAAACTGGCGAGGCCATGGTGGCTCTCCTAAAGATGTATACACTGTAAACTGTGTAAACACACTAAGCCTAACCCTCATTTTCGTCAACCAATATGGCGTGCATTGGATTGAGGAAACTCTAGCGGGCGAGAACAAAACAAACAGCCTGGATGTATTTCGAAATGCATAGATGCCCCATACCGTCGATTGCGCAGGGGCGAACACTCCTGTCGATGGATTCGTCAAAAGATTTCAACCCGTGACAGCTCCTGCATCGATCGCAAGAACCTTAGATATCGCACAGTCCGCAGCCCCCCAGCTGCCGCAGGCTACGATCTTTGCGCTTTAATGCTTGAACATCACATGCCGCACCACGCTGTAGTCTTCCAGCCCGTACAAAGACAAGTCCTTGCCATACCCGGACAGTTTCTGCCCTCCATGGGGCATTTCGCTGACCAGCATGAAGTGCGTGTTGACCCAGGTGCAGCCGTACTGCAAGCGGGCCGAAAGGCGATGCGCCCGACCGACGTCCGAGGTCCAGACCGACGATGCCAGGCCGTAGTCCGAATCGTTGGCCCAGGCCAGCACTTGCGCCTCATCGGTGAATCGGGTCACCGACACCACCGGCCCGAACACTTCGCGGCGGACGATTTCGTCATCCTGTTGCGCGTCGGCCAGCACCGTCGGCTCGAAGAAGTAGCCATCGCCTTCCACCGCCTTGCCACCGGTGATCAAGCGAATATGCGGCTGCGCCACGGCGCGCTCGACGAACCCGGCCACACGGTCGCGGTGTTGCGCGGTGATCAGCGGGCCCAGCTCGGTCGACGGATCATCCTGCACGCCGTGCTTGATGCTGCTGACCGCTTCGCCGAGCTTGTCGACGAACTTGTCGTAAATACCCTGCGCATAGATGCGGCACGCGGCGGTGCAGTCCTGGCCGGCGTTGTAGAAGCTGGTGGAGCGCTATCGCGAGTTGTCGGAGAGCGACCGGATTGCCATGCGCTATCTGGTGGACGCGATGCGGAGTGTTTCGCGGTTTTGAGGAGGTATTGGATTTGGCCGTGGCATGGTGTCACGGTCGGATCCTTCAGGTTGAGACGAAAATGCCTACGATGAGCGGCGGTTGCGAACTTGTCTGTGAAGTATTACTTTCATATTAATAGTAATACTTGAGGAGAGAATCATGACAACAACCATGACCAGCAAAGGGCAGGTCACTATTCCCAAGCCTATTCGTGATGCACTGCACCTGTTACCGGGTTCGGCCATCGAGTTCAGCGTCAACGCGCAAGGCGAGGTAGTGTTGCATGGCCGAAAGGCAAAAGACGACACCAGCAAGGCAGTCACCCCTGATCGATTCGAGGCGGTGCGTGGTAAGGCTGATATCAAATGGCGAACTGACGATTTGATGGCGTTACTGCGAGGTGAGGACTGATGATATTGGTCGACACGAATGTGTTGATTGATGTTCTGGAAGATGACCCCGTTTGGGCTGATTGGTCCATACAACAGTTACGTGCTCAGTCCCAGATTCATGAGTTAGCCATCAATCCGATTATTTACGCCGAACTCTCTCAGACGTTTTCCACTTTTGAAGCATTGGATGATGTGGTGACCCAGCTCGGGTTGGCCATGCAGGAAGTCCCGAGGCCGGCTTTGTTTCTGGCGGGCAAGGCCTTCGTTCGTTATCGGAAAGTGGGTGGCGGGAAAAGCAATGTTTTGGCCGACTTCTTCATCGGCGCTCACGCCGCCGTAAAAAAGTTGCCGCTGCTGACGCGGGATGCCAGACGCTATCGCAACTATTTTCCTTCAGTCGAGTTAATAGTGCCTGCCTGAGATTTTTTGTGATTCAGAGGATATGCCTTCCAAGCAAGATGGTTACTTGTGGAGGTTTGAGCGCGAGGCTGGCAAAAAGGGGCGGACTGTGAAGTCTGCCCCTTTTTTATTTATTCACCCTCCTTCAACTGCAAGTGCCTACGATCGTGAACGGCCGCTGTGCCTGCATCAGATCAGGCATGTCTCGCCACTTAATCCACGCCTGATGCTGCCAGTGCAATAGCGGCACCGAGATCCCGGCCCAGTGCAACGAACTCAGGCTTGGTAGGTTTTCCACAGATGCGGTTTTCGAATCGCGCAGCGTTGGTATGACTTCGTTGCTCAGCCACTGGCGCAGGTTTCGGTTTTCCGGGACGAAATGGTGAACGAGAAGGGCATACATCCCTGACTCGCTGACCATCAGCGACTCGATGGTTTTACCGTTCTTGAGCAACCAGACGTAACGGCGCTGATCCGGATCGAGTTTCAGGGTGAGTCGTTGGTCCATCGGGCGTCCCATCAGTCGACCAAGATCGCGGACGCAGAACCAGGCTTGGTTGTCTTGCATGAAAGCATGGAGGAAGCGGTTGTGGCGGGTGAAGAGGATTGGGGTGAAATGAGGCTGGATTTCAGACGGATTTAGCGAGTGTTCAAGCATTTTTCGACTCCATGTTGAAAAGAGCCGCCACTAATCCTTCGACAGATTTGGGTGGCGGACCGTGTGGCGTTCGAAGTCGGAACATTCTCGATCAACATGGAAGCCGAGAGGCCCGCGCCACACAGCCCACCATAAAGCGAAACTAAAAGGCAAAAAAATGCCCCAGTTCATATGGGGGCGCGGATGCGCCATGTTGATGAAATTCCGGCTTCGACCCCGGGTCGCTGATTTGGCAGCGACGAGGTAAAGCCTATCGTTCAGGCGCTCGCGGCGCCAAGTCTACTCTGGGGACGTTTGTTGTAGGAAACGGCGTTTTTATCGGAAGGCTTGATCTGTAGAAATGGGTTTTGTTTTGGCTTCTGTGGGCTGGACCTGACGGTGCATCTGGCCGGTGTCTTTCTTGATTCAGCGTTGACGCCATCGCGGGTTAGTCGGACCGCCGCACCGCCGCTCCCACAGGGACTGCGGCGATCCGACTTGCCCGCGAAGCTTTTAATGCTTGAACATCACATGCCGCACCACGGTGTAGTCCTCCAGCCCGTACAAAGACAAGTCCTTGCCATACCCGGACAGTTTCTGCCCGCCATGGGGCATTTCGCTGACCAGCATGAAGTGCGTGTTGACCCAGGTGCAGCCGTACTGCAAGCGGGCCGAAAGGCGATGCGCGCGACCGACGTCCGAGGTCCAGACCGACGATGCCAGGCCGTAGTCCGAATCGTTGGCCCAGGCCAGCACTTGCGCCTCATCGGTGAATCGGGTCACCGACACCACCGGCCCGAACACTTCGCGGCGGACGATTTCGTCATCCTGTTGCGCGTCGGCCAGCACCGTCGGCTCGAAGAAGTAGCCATCGCCTTCCACCGCCTTGCCACCGGTGATCAAGCGAATATGCGGCTGCGCCACGGCGCGCTCGACGAACCCGGCCACACGGTCGCGGTGTTGCGCGGTGATCAGCGGGCCCAGCTCGGTCGACGGATCATCCTGCACGCCGTACTTGAGGGTGCTGACCGCTTCGCCGAGCTTGTCGACGAACCTGTCGTAAATGCCTTCCTGCGCATAGATGCGGCACGCGGCGGTGCAGTCCTGGCCGGCGTTGTAGAAGCCGAAGGTGCGAATGCCTTCCACGGCGGCGTCGATGTCGGCGTCGTCGAAGATGATCACCGGCGCCTTGCCGCCCAGTTCCATGTGCAGGCGTTTGACGCTTTCGGCGGTGCTGGAAATGATGTTCGAGCCCGTCGCGATCGAGCCGGTCAGCGACACCATGCGCACTTTCGGATGCGTGACCAGGGGGCTGCCAACCGTCGGGCCACGGCCGAACACCAGATTAAGCACGCCGGCCGGTAAAATTTCCGACGCCAGTTGTGCCAGACGCATCGCGGTCAGCGGGGTTTGTTCCGACGGCTTGAGCACCACGGTATTACCGGCGCCCAGGGCCGGGGCGATTTTCCAGGCGACCATCATCAGTGGGTAGTTCCACGGTGCAATGGAGGCGATCACGCCCACTGGATCGCGACGGACCATCGAGGTGTGCCCGGGCAGGTATTCACCGCCGGCCGAACCGCCCATGCAACGGCTGGCGCCGGCGAAGAAACGGAACACGTCGGCAATCGCCGGAATCTCGTCGTTCAGCGCGGCAGTGTAGGGTTTGCCGCAGTTATCGGATTCGAGTCTGGCCAGTTCTTCGCCATGGGCTTCGATGGCGTCGGCGAGTTTGAGCAGCAGCAGCGAACGCTCTTTCGGCGTGGTTTGCGACCAGGTTTCGAAGGCGCTGTCGGCGGCGCGCACGGCGGCATCGACCTGGGCTTCGCTGGCTTCGTTGATCTCCACCAGTACGCGGCCCAGCGCCGGGTTGAACACCGGCTGGGCCGGGCCTTCGCCGTCGAGCAGCTGGCCGTTGATCAAGAGTTGGGTTTGCATGGCATGGTCCTCTTCGAATCATTGTTTTTCTGTCGGAACCGGATTCCTGTAGGAGCGAGGCTTGCCCGCGAAGAGGCCACCACATTCAACATTGATGTTGGCTGACACTCCGCCTTCGCGGGCAAGCCTCGCTCCTACAGGAGTTCGGTTCGGGAAATGAGATGTCAGTTATTTCCCGCCGCTACCGGCCACGCTTTCTCCACCACGGGTCAAGTAATAGGCGCCCAGGATCGGCAGCATGGTCACCATCATCACCAGCATCGCGACGACGTTGGTCACCGGCACGTCCCGTGGGCGGCTGAGCTGGTTGAGCAGCCACAGCGGCAGGGTGCGTTCATGGCCGGCGGTAAAGGTGGTGACGATGATCTCGTCGAACGACAGCGCAAAGGCGAGCATGCCGCCGGCCAGCAACGCCGAGCCGAGGTTCGGCAGGATGATGTAGCGAAAGGTCTGCCAACCGTCGGCGCCGAGGTCCATCGAGGCTTCGATCAAACTGTGCGAGGTGCGGCGCAACCGGGCGATGACGTTGTTGTAGACGATCACCACGCAGAAGGTCGCGTGACCGACGATAATGGTGAACATCCCCGGTTCGATGCCCAGCGTCTTGAACGTCGCCAACAGCGCGATACCGGTAATGATTCCCGGCAAGGCGATCGGCAGGATCAACATCAGCGAGATGCCTTGCTTGCCGAAGAAATCCCGGCGGTATAGCGCCGCCGACGCCAACGTGCCAAGGACCAGTGCAATAAGTGTAGCAACGGCTGCTATCTGCAATGACAGCTTGATCGCTTCCAGCACGTCGGGCCGCGAGAACGCCACGCCGATCCACTTCAAGGTGAAGCCCCTGGGCGGAAAACTGAACGCCGCGTCTTCGGTGTTGAAGGCGTACAGGAAGATGATCAGGATCGGGAAGTGCAAGAACACCAACCCGCCCCAGGCTGCGATGCGTAGTCCCAAGGAAGCTTTTTCAGAGCGCATCGAAAGCCCCCAGTCGCTTGACGATTGACAGGTAGATTGCGATCAGCACGATCGGCACCAGCGTGAACGCCGCGGCCATGGGCATGTTGCCGATGGCGCCTTGCTGGGCGTAAACCATGCTGCCCACGAAATAACCCGGCGGGCCCACCAATTGCGGCACGATGAAATCGCCCAGGGTCAGGGAAAAAGTGAAGATGGAACCGGCGGCAATGCCCGGAATCGACAGTGGCAATGTCACTTGCATGAAGGTCTGGCGCGGCGTCGCCCCGAGGTCGGCCGAGGCTTGCAACAGCGACGGCGGCAGACGTTCAAGTGAAGCCTGGATCGGCAGGATCATGAATGGCAGCCAGATGTAGACGAAGACCATGAAGCGCCCCAGGTGCGAGGTCGACAAGGTGCTGCCGCCCACCCCCGGAATGCCCAGCACCCACTGCAGCACAGGCTCCAGTCCCAAGTGTTGAACGAACCACTGCGCGACGCCGCCCTTGGCCAGCAACAAGGTCCAGGCATACGCCTTGACGATGTAGCTGGCCCACATGGGCATCATCACCGCGATGTAGAAAAACGCCTTGGTTTTGCCGGTGGTGTAGCGCGCCATGTAGTAGGCAATCGGGAAGGCCACGACGGCGCTGGCGATCGACACGACGACGGCCATGCTCAGGGTGCGCACAATGATGTCAAAGTTCGACGGCTGGAACAGCGCTGCGAAGTTCGCCAGGGTCAGGTCGGGCGTGACCGCCATGGTGAAGTCGTCGAACGTGTAGAAACCTTGCCACAGCAGCACCAGCAGCGAACCGAGGTAGATCGCGCCGAACCACAGCAGTGGCGGTATCAGCAGCATCGACAGATACAGGTTGGGCCGGCGATACAGCAGGTTGGAAAACCTGCGCAATGGCGAACCGTTGGCTGGGGGTTGTGGAGCTGTCACGGTGTTCATTCACACCCCGCCGACAACGTCGTCGTGTAGCGCCACCATGGCTTCTCGCGCCCAGCGGGCACTGACGCGTTGCCCGGTCTGGTGCCGGGCGCTGACATCCAGCCATTGGTTGTTGGCCTGGCTGATGTTCAGGGTCTGGCCGTTTTCCAGCTTCAGTTCATAGCGCGTGGCGCTGCCCTGGTACTGGATATCGTGCAGCAAACCGTTGACTTCGATCTCGTGGCTGGCCAGCGGGCCTTCGGCGAAACGCACGTGTTCCGGACGAATCGAAAACGGCTGTGGATTGCCGCTCAACTGTCGCGCCAGATCACCGCGAATCACATTGGAGGTGCCAACGAATTCAGCGACAAAAGTGGTCGCCGGTTTCATGTACAGGTGGCGTGGCGTGTCGACCTGCTCGATGCGACCCTTGTTGAACACGGCCACGCGGTCTGACATCGACAGTGCTTCGGTCTGATCATGGGTGACGAAGATGAAGGTAATGCCGAGCTGGCGTTGCAGCTTCTTCAACTCGCCCTGCATTTGCTCGCGCAGCTTGAGGTCGAGTGCACCCAGGGGTTCGTCGAGCAGCAGCACCCGAGGGCGATTGACCAGCGCGCGGGCCAGGGCCACACGTTGGCGTTGTCCGCCGGACAGTTGCACCGGCTTGCGTTCGCCGTAGCCGCCGAGGGCGACCATGTCGAGGGCTTCTTCGGCACGTTTGCGCCGTTCGGCCTTGCCCACACCTTTGACTTTCAAACCATAAGCGACGTTGTCGAGGACGTTCATGTGCGGGAACAGCGCGTAATCCTGGAATACGGTGTTGACGTCACGCTGATAAGGCGGCACCCCGGCGGCCTCGACACCATGAATACGAATGGAGCCTGCGCTCGGCTGTTCGAAACCGGCGATCAGGCGCAGACAGGTGGTTTTGCCCGAGCCGGAAGGGCCCAGCATGGAGAAGAACTCGCCGTCCTGGATATCGATGGAAACCCGGTCAACGGCTTTAACTTCGCCGAATTGACGGGAAACGTTGGTGAACTGGACGGCAAGCGTCATGGTGCGGTGCTCCGAAGAACAGAATCTTTAAAAGCTTCGCGAGCAGGCTCGCTCCCACATTGGAGTGCGATCACCTGTGGGAGCGACGGTGCGGCGATCCGACCTGCTCGCGAAGAGGGCTTAACGACCGCCCATGATCGCGATGTAATCCTGGGTCCAGCGGCTGTACGGCACGAACTTGCCGCCTTCGGCCTGCGGGGTTTTCCAGAAGGCGATCTTTTCGAACTGGTCGAAACCGTTGGTCTTGCAACCTTCGGCGCCGAGCAATTCGCTCTCCTGGCACGCTGTGGGAACCGCCGGCAGCGAACCGAACCATGCCGCGAGGTCGCCCTGGACTTTCGGTTGCAGCGACCAGTCCATCCACTTGTAGGCACAATTGGGATGCTTGGCCTCGGCGTGCAGCATGGTGGTGTCGGCCCAGCCCGTTGCACCTTCCTTGGGAATGACCGAGGCAACCGGCTGCTTGTCCGCCACCAGCCCATTGACCATGTAGCCCCAGGTGCTGGATGCCACGACGCCTTCGTTCTTGACGTCGCTCATCTGCACGGTTGCGTCATGCCAATAGCGGTGGATCAATGGCTGTTGTTTGCGCAGCAGGTCCAGTGCCGCCTTGTATTGCTCTTCGTTGAGCTGGTACGGGTCCTTGATCCCCAGTTCCGGCCGTTTCGCCTTGAGGTAGAGCGCTGCGTCGGCGATATAGATCGGACCATCGTAGGCCTGGACCCGGCCCTTGTTGGACTTGCCGTCCGGCAACGTCTGTTCCTCGAATACCACCCCCCAACTGTCGGGGGCTGTCTTGAATACGTTGGTGTTGTACATCAACACGTTCGGACCCCATTGGTACGGAGTGCCGTAGGTCTTTTTATCGACGACATACCACGGGCCATCCTTGAGACGAGGGTCAATGTTCTTCCAGTTCGCAATCAACGCCGTGTTGATCGGCTGCACACGTTTGCCGGCGACCAGTCGCAGGGATGCATCACCAGACGCGGTGACCAGGTCATAACCGCCCTTGGTCATCAAGCTGACCATCTCGTCGGAAGTGGCGGCCGTCTTGACGTTGACCTTGCAGCCGGTTTCCTTTTCGAAACCGGTCACCCAGTCGTAGGCCTTGTCGCTCTCGCCACGTTCGATGTAGCCAGGCCAGGCCACGATATCCAGCTGGCCTTCGCCGGCACCGACGGCCTTCAGCGGTTCCGCCGCCTGGATGCTGGCACTGGTCAGCAGCGCGGTGGTGATTGCACTGAGCAGTGCGGTCTTGTGCACGAACATGGTGTTTCCCTCTTCTTTAATTATGGTCGGGGCTGTTTCTGAACGTGGTGAAGCCAATACCGGTACGGCTAATTGTTAGCGTAGTGCGCTTTTATAATTGCTGTCCGTAGCGAGCCGGATTGCCGCACAACACGGTGGCCCTGCGGCGACTCACCGGGCATGTCCTTGCCGTAGCCGGTGCGCTTGACGCCGCGATGGATCAAGCAACATCTGGAAGCACTCTCGCGGACGTTTGTCGGGCACTTTCGATCTAGGCTGGTGGCCTTATTGATCCGGATAACCCCTTTTGGAGGCGGAACATGAACACCCGTGGATTGCTCGATCAGCTACTCAAGTCCGGCCAGGATCTGTTGCAGAACAAGAACGGCGGGCCGCGGAACAAATCGTCTGCCGGTGGGCTGGGCGGTCTGCTCGGCGGTGCCGGTGGCTCGGGCGGCTTGGGAGGGATGCTCTCCGGCGCTGGCGGTGGAGCCCTGGCAGCCGGGGCCATGGGCCTGCTGCTAGGCAACAAAAAGGTGCGCAAAGTCGGCGGCAAGGTCGCGATCTACGGCGGCTTGGCAGCGCTGGGAGTGATTGCCTACAAGGCGTATGGCAATTGGCAGGCTCAGCAGGGCGCTGCACCGACGACCGAACCACAAACCATCGACCGCTTGCCGGCCACCCAGGTCGAGCAGCACAGCCAGGCGATTCTCAAGGCACTGGTGGCGGCAGCCAAGGCTGACGGCCACGTCGATGCACGGGAGCGCGAATTGATCGAAGGTGAGTTCAGCAAGCTCGACAACGATCAGGAACTGCAACATTGGCTGCACGCCGAACTCAACAAGCCCCTGGACCCCGCCGACGTCGCTCGTGCCGCCAGCACCCCGGAAATGGCCGCCGAGATGTACATCGCCAGTGTGATGCTGGTGGACGAGGAGAACTTCATGGAGAAGTCCTACCTGGATGAACTGGCGCGTCAGCTGAAGCTGGAGCCGGGGTTGAAAGCCGAGCTGGAGAAGCAGGTGCGTCAGGCTTCGGTGTAAACCTTCAAACCGCCTTCGCTGTAGGAGCGAGCGGTGCGGCGATCCGACTTGCCCGCGAAGGCGGCCTTGAGTCCTGCACCGCCCATGAAGACGTCTTCGCCGGCAAGCCTGGCTCCTACAGGGGGATTTTCAGTCCAGTCACATCCTCGATTTGCCATGGCGAGACGTGCCGCGCAACCGTCTTATAAATGAAACACCGCCCTCGGCTATACTCCGCAGCATTTGGAAACACCTCGAGGACTGACTGTGAAGAACTGGACGTTGCGCCAACGGATTTTGGCGAGCTTTGCGGTAATTATCGCCATCATGCTGCTGATGGTCGTCGTCTCGTACTCACGGCTGTTGAAGATCGAAGAAAGCGAAGCCAGCGTTCGTGAAGATGCACTTCCCGGGGTGTATTACAGCTCGATGATTCGCGGTGCCTGGTCCGACAGCTATCTGCGGATCCAGGAAATGCTTGGCTTGAAGGAGGGGCAGGGCTTCAGTACTCAGGATGCCGCCGACTTCAAATCCATCGAGTCTCGTCTGCAAGGGCAGATAGGTAACTATCGCGATACCGTCACCACGGATGAAGACAAGGTCGAATTCGCTACCTTCGAAAAATACAATGAGCATTACCACAAGGTCCTGGCGGCGGTGCTCGACTTGCGTCAGCGCAATGAGGACGCGCAAGCCATCAAGTTGTTCAACGAACAGCTAACCCCGGCCTGGACCGCAGGTCGCATGAAACTCAATGACATCCTGCGCGAAAACAAAGCGGTGGCGGACCAGGGCATCATGGCGATTGATGACGCGGTGCTCACAGCAAAATTCATCATGGGCATTTCCCTGCTGGTCGCGGTGTTGGCCGCCGGCCTCTGCGGCCTGCTGTTGATGCGCGCAATCATGGCGCCGATGAACCGGATCGTTGAAATACTCGAAATCATGCGTACCGGCGACCTCAGCCGTCGCCTGGACCTGGCCCGCAAGGACGAATTCGGCGCGGTGGAAACCGGCTTCAATGACATGATGGCCGAGCTGACGTCCCTGGTGTCCCAGGCCCAGCGCTCGTCGGTGCAGGTCACCACCTCGGTGACCGAGATCGCCGCCACCTCCAGGCAACAGCAAGCCACCGCCACCGAAACCGCCGCCACCACCACGGAAATCGGTGCAACGTCCCGTGAAATCGCCGCCACTTCCCGCGACCTGGTGCGCACCATGACCGAAGTCTCCACCGCCGCCGATCAGGCCTCGGTGCTGGCCGGTTCCGGACAGCAGGGCCTGGCGCGGATGGAAGAGACCATGCACTCGGTCATGGGCGCAGCGGATCTGGTCAACGCCAAACTGGCGATCCTCAACGAGAAGGCCGGCAACATCAACCAGGTGGTGGTGACCATCGTCAAGGTGGCAGACCAGACAAACCTGTTGTCGCTGAACGCCGCCATCGAGGCGGAAAAGGCCGGAGAATATGGCCGCGGGTTCGCCGTGGTGGCGACCGAAGTGCGCCGTCTGGCGGACCAGACCGCCGTTGCCACGTACGACATCGAACAGATGGTGCGCGAGATCCAGTCGGCGGTGTCGGCCGGGGTCATGGGCATGGACAAGTTCTCCGAAGAAGTACGCCGCGGCATGTCCGAGGTGCAGCAGGTCGGCGAACAACTGTCGCAGATCATCCATCAGGTCCAGGCGCTGGCGCCACGGGTGTTGATGGTCAACGAAGGCATGCAGGCGCAGGCCACCGGTGCCGAGCAGATCAACCATGCGCTGGTGCAGCTGGGCGATGCCAGCAGCCAGACCGTCGAGTCCCTGCGCCAGGCCAGTTTCGCCATCGACGAACTGAGCCAGGTCGCTGTAGGGCTGCGTAGCGGCGTATCGCGATTCAAAGTCTGATGAGCGAACTCACGGCCAAACGCGCCCCTGTGAAGCCGGCGTTGCACATGTTGTTCCTGGTGTTCCGCATCGGTAACGAGCGCTATGCCTTGCAGGCCATCGAGGTGGCGGAGGTGCTGCCGCGCCTGCCATTGAAGCCGATTGCCCAAGCACCGGCCTGGGTGGCCGGGGTGTTCGCCTATCGCGGCGCGGTCGTGCCGGTGATCGACCTCAGCGCGCTGACGTTCGGTACACCTGCCCAGGCTCGCACCAGCACCCGCCTGGTGCTGATCAATTACCGTCCGGATGAGACCGCCCGGGCGCAATTGCTCGGACTGATCCTGGAACAGGCCACCGACACCTTGCGCTGCAATCCGGCAGATTTTCAGCCCTATGGCCTGGATAATCGCCAGGCGCCCTACCTCGGGCCTGTTCGTGAAGACGCGCAAGGGCTGCTGCAATGGGTCCGGGTCGCCGACCTGTTGAGCGAGCCGGTTCGCGCGCTGCTGTTTCCGTCACCGCCGCTGGATCCGGCGCTGCTTGAGGCGCGCCCATGAGCAGTGATCAACGGTTCTTCGATTTCCTCAAGGAACGCATCGGTCTGGACGTGACCTCGGTGGGTCCGGCGATCATCGAGCGTGCTGTGCGCCAGCGCCGCGCAGCCTCCCGAGCACAGACGGCCGATGAGTACTGGCACACCCTGCAAGGCTCGCGGGATGAGCAGCAGGCGCTGATCGAAGCGGTGATCGTTCCCGAAACCTGGTTTTTCCGATACCCGGAATCGTTCGTCACCCTGGCGAAACTGGCCGCCAAGCGCCTGGCCGATATCAACCACATGCGCGCCCTGCGGATTCTCAGCCTGCCGTGTTCCACCGGTGAAGAACCCTATTCCATCGCCATGGCGCTGCTCGATGCCGGGTTCAAGCCGCATCAGTTCAAGGTCGAGGGCATGGACGTCAGTCCGATGTCGGTGGAAAAGGCCAAGCGTGCGCTGTACGGCAAAAACTCATTTCGTGGTCAGGACCTCGAGTTTCGCGACCGGCATTTCAGCGCCGACAGCGACGGCTATCGCCTCGGCGAGCGAGTGCTTGAGCAAGTGCGCCTGCAGGTCGGCAACGTGCTCGATCCGGCCTTGCTGGCCAATGAACCACCCTATGATTTCGTGTTCTGCCGCAACCTGTTGATCTATTTTGACCTGCCGACCCAACAGCAGGTTTTTGAAGTGCTCAAGCGTCTGACCCATGTTGACGGCTTGCTGTTCATCGGCCCCGCGGAGGGCAGTCTGCTGGGGCGCTTTGGCATGCACTCGATCGGCATCCCGCAGTCCTTTGCGTTCAGTCGTCAGCGTGCGCCGGAGCCGGCGTCATGGGGGACTTTTGCTCCAGCATCGCTGCCCGTGCGCCAACCGCTGCGCAGCGTGACACCACCACCGGTTCGCAGCCGGCCGTTTGCAACGGTGGCGCCACGACCTGTCATGACCCGATCGGCCAACCCGGACGCCGCTGCATTGCTGGCGAACATCGCCGCGCTGGCCAACGCAGGCAAAAGCTTTGAGGCCCGCACCGCGTGCGAAAGCTATTTGCGCAGCCACGAACCGGTGGCCCAGGTCTTCTACTGGCTGGGGCTGCTCAGCGACGTCGCCGGCAGTGCCCTCCAAGCCCAGTGTTATTACCGCAAAGCGTTGTACCTCGAACCGCAACACCCGGACGCGCTGATGCACCTGGCCGCCTTGCTGCAATCTCTGGGCGACACCGCGGGTGCCAGGCGATTGCAGGACCGCGCCGCCCGTGGCGAGCGCGCCGCTGACAGTGAGCGTAAACGATGATCGCCACCGACGACTTTAGCCTCATCCATAGAGATGCCCAGGCCATCGACGACTGCTGGAACCGCATCGGTGTCCACGGCGACAAGTCCTGCCCGCTGCTGAGCGAACACATTCACTGCCGCAACTGTGCGGTGTATTCGACTGCCGCGACGCGCCTGCTCGACCGTTATGCGTTGCAGCAGGAAGATCGCGGGCACCTGTCGACAGCGGTCGAGAGCGATGTGCAAACCCGTTCGCTGTTGATGTTCCGTCTGGGCGAAGAATGGTTGGGCCTGGCCACCCGCAGTCTGGTGGAAGTGGCGCCATTGCAAGTGATTCACTCCTTGCCGCACCAGCGATCCCGGGCCTTGCTCGGCGTGGCTAACGTGCGCGGTGCCCTGGTGGCATGCCTGTCCCTGGTCGAATTGCTCGGCCTCGATGGGGCGGGTAGCGTGGCATCCGGCGCGCGGGTCATGCCGCGGATGCTGATCATCGCCGCCCACGGCGGGCCGGTGGTGGTGCCGGTGGACGAGGTGGACGGGATCCATGCCATCGACGAGCGCATCCTCGAGGCGGCATCCCGTTCCGGCACCCAGGCCAGCGCGAGGTACACCCGTGGTGTGTTGCCATTCAAAGGTCGCAGCCTGCGTTGGCTGGATGAAGAACAGCTGCTGTCCGCCGTGACCCGGAGCCTCACATGACCCCCGAGCAAATGCGCGACGCCTCTTTGCTGGAACTGTTCAGCCTGGAAGCCGAAGCCCAGACGCAAGTGCTGAGCGCAGGTCTGCTGGCGCTGGAGCGCGATCCGACCCAGGCCGATCATCTCGAGTCGTGCATGCGCGCGGCGCACTCGCTCAAGGGCGCCGCGCGGATCGTCGGTGTCGATGCCGGCGTCAGCGTTGCTCATGTGATGGAAGATTGTCTGGTCAGCGCGCAGGAAGGGCACCTGTACCTGGGCCCCGAGCACATCGATGCGTTATTGCAGGGCACCGATCTGTTGGTGCGCATCGCAACGCCCGATAACAATCCGGTTCCTGCGGATATCGAAGCCTATGTGGCGTTGATGGCTCGATTGCTGGATCCGCTGGCGCTTGCCGTCCCGATCAGCACCCCCACAGCGCCGCTCATGGCCGAGGATCTGCTGCAAACCCCCAGGGCTGTGCTGCCGATGCCGATGCTGGAGGTCGAACCGCAACCCGACGCATCCGTCGAGCCAGCAGCCAAGGCCAGACGCAGCACCGAAAACGGTGAGCGCGTCCTGCGGGTCACCGCCGAACGCTTGAACAGCCTGCTCGACCTGTCAAGCAAGTCCCTGGTGGAAACCCTGCGGCTCAAACCGCACCTGGCCACCATGCAGCGGCTCAAGCGCCTGCAGAACAACGGCCTGCGGGCCCTGGAAAACCTCAACGTCCATCTCAAGGAGCATGCCTTGAGCCTGGAGGCCCGGGAGGCTCTCGACGATGCCCGTCGGCTGCTGGCCGAATCCCGGCAATTGCTGGTGGAAAAGAACGCCGAGCTGGATGAGTTCGCCTGGCAGGCCAGTCAACGGGCGCAAGTGTTGTACGACACGGCGCTGGCGTGTCGTATGCGCCCGTTTGCCGATGTGTTGACCGGGCAAGTGCGGATGGTCCGCGACCTTGGCCGTAGCCTGGGCAAGCAGGTGCGTCTGGAGATCGAGGGCGAGAAAACCCAGGTCGATCGCGACGTCCTGGAAAAACTCGAAGCGCCGCTGACGCACCTGCTGCGCAATGCCGTGGACCACGGCATCGAGTCCCCGGAACAACGACTGCTGGCCGGCAAACCGGCTGAAGGCTTGATCCGTCTGCGCGCCTCGCATCAGGCCGGACTGTTGGTGCTGGAGTTGAGCGATGACGGCCATGGCGTCGATCTGGAAAAGGTCCGCCGCAGCATCATCGAGCGGCAATTGTCCCCGGCTGATACCGCCGCGCAATTGAGCGAAGAGGAACTGCTGACGTTCTTGTTCCTGCCGGGTTTCAGCTTGCGGGACACGGTCACCGAAGTGTCCGGCCGCGGGGTCGGGCTGGACGCGGTGCAACACATGGTCCGGCAATTGCGCGGCGCGGTCGTGCTGGAACAAGCGGTGGGCGAGGGCAGTCATTTCCACCTCGAAGTGCCGCTGACCCTGTCGGTGGTGCGCAGCCTGGTGGTGGAAGTCGGTGACGAGGCCTATGCGTTTTCACTGGCTCACATCGAGCGCATGCGCGAACTGGAGCCGGCGGACATTGTGCAGGTCGAAGGCCGTCAGCACTTCTGGCACGAAGGCCGGCACGTCGGGCTGGTCGCCGCCAGCCAGTTATTGCAGCGCCCGGCGAGTCAGAACAGTCAGCAGACCCTCAAGGTGGTGATCATTCGTGGGCGCGAGGCGATCTACGGTGTGGCCGTCGAGCGTTTTATCGGCGAGCGGACGCTGGTGGTATTGCCGCTGGACGAACGACTGGGCAAGGTGCAGGACATTGCTGCCGGGGCCTTGCTCGACGACGGTTCGGTGGTGCTGATCGTCGACGTAGAAGACATGTTGCGTTCGGTGGACAAACTGCTCAACACCGGGCGCCTGGAGCGTATCGCGCGTCAGGGCAGCCAAGCGGTCGGAGCGGCTCGCAAACGGATTCTGGTGGTCGACGACTCACTGACCGTGCGCGAGCTGCAACGCAAGTTGTTGCGCAATCGCGGGTATGACGTGGCCGTGGCGGTGGACGGCATGGATGGCTGGAACGTCCTGCGTTCGGAGGATTTCGATCTGCTGATCACCGACATCGATATGCCACGCATGGACGGTATCGAATTGGTGTCTTTATTGCGCCGGGACAATCGCCTGCAATCCCTGCCGGTCATGGTGGTGTCCTATAAGGATCGCGAAGAAGACCGCCGTCGTGGACTGGACGCCGGAGCCGACTATTATCTGGCCAAAGCCAGTTTTCATGACGACGCCCTGCTCGATGCAGTGGTGGAGCTCATCGGAGGAGCGCGCGCATGAAGATAGCCATCGTCAACGACATGCCCATGGCGGTGGAGGTCCTGCGCCGCGCCCTGGCGTTCGAACCGGCGCACGAGGTGGTCTGGGTCGCCGGCAACGGGGCCGAGGCGGTGCAACGTTGCGCCGAATTCACCCCGGACCTGATTCTTATGGACCTGATCATGCCGGTGATGGACGGCGTGGAAGCGACCCGGCGAATCATGGCCGAGACCCCTTGCGCGATCGTCATCGTCACGGTCGACCGCCAGCAGAATGTCCATCGAGTGTTCGAGGCCATGGGCTACGGCGCGCTGGATGTCGTCGACACTCCGGCACTGGGTGCAGGTAACGCGCAGGATGCGGCCGCACCGCTGCTGCGCAAGATCATCAATATCGGTTGGCTGATCGGTGACCGGGGCAATCGAGAGCGGGCGACCCCGAGCCCCTTGCGCAACTCGGCTTCGCGTCAGCGCCTGATCGCCATTGGTTCGTCCGCGGGCGGGCCGGCGGCGCTGGAAGTATTGCTCAAGGGCCTGCCGCCGAATTTTTCGGCGGCTATCGTGCTGGTGCAGCATGTCGACCAGGTATTCGCCGCCGGCATGGCCGAATGGCTGAGCAGCGCCAGCGGCCTGAACGTGCGCCTGGCCCGGGAAGGCGAGCCGCCGCAGCCCGGTACGGTGTTGCTGGCCGGCACCAACCACCATATCCGCTTGTTGAAAAACGGCACGCTGGCCTACACCGCCGAACCGGTCGACGAGATCTATCGGCCCTCGATCGATGTGTTTTTCGAGAGCGTTGCCCATTACTGGAGCGGCGATGCCGTGGGTGTTTTGTTGACCGGCATGGGGCGCGATGGTGCGCAGGGACTTAAACTCATGCGCCAACAGGGCTACCTGACCATCGCCCAAGACCAACTCAGCAGTGCGGTGTATGGCATGCCGAAGGCGGCTGTCGCCATCGACGCTGCCGTGGAAATTCGTCCGCTGGACAAGATCGCGCCGCGATTGCTGGAGATTTTCAGCCAATGACCCTCTTTAGCAGCAATCCCGGCCCAAGCAGTACTCAGGTGACCGTACATGAATGACTTACAGCTCGACGGCTCAAAAACCGACGAAAACGCCGCCATGGTGTTATTGGTAGACGACCAGGCAATGATCGGCGAGGCGGTGCGCCGCGGCTTGTCGAATGAAGGCAATATCGACTTCCACTTTTGCGCCGACCCGCACCAGGCCATCGCCCAGGCGATTCGCATCAAGCCGACGGTGATCCTGCAGGACCTGGTCATGCCCGGTCTCGATGGGCTGAGCCTGGTGCGCGAATACCGCAATCATCCGGCGACCAAGGACATTCCGATCATCGTCCTGTCGACCAAGGAAGACCCGCTGATCAAGAGCGCGGCGTTTGCGGCCGGGGCCAATGATTACCTGGTCAAGCTGCCGGACAACATCGAGCTGGTGGCGCGCATCCGCTATCACTCGCGTTCCTACATGACCCTGCTGCAGCGTGACGCGGCGTACCGGGCGCTGCGGGTCAGCCAGCAGCAGTTGCTCGACACCAACCTGGTGCTGCAGCGGTTGATGAACTCCGACGGCCTGACCGGGCTGTCGAACCGCCGGCATTTCGATGAATACCTGGAACTGGAGTGGCGCCGCTCCCTGCGCGACCAGAGTCAGCTGTCATTGCTGATGATCGATGTCGACTACTTCAAGTCCTACAACGACAGCTTTGGCCACCTGGACGGCGATGAAGCCCTGCGCAAGGTGGCCACGGCTATCCGTGACGCCGGCGCCCGGCCGTCGGACCTGCCGGCCCGTTACGGCGGCGAAGAGTTCGCCCTGGTCCTGCCCAACACCTCGCCGGGCGGCGCGCGGCTGGTGGCGGAAAAACTGCGCCAATCCGTGGCCGCACTGAAGATTGCGCACATTTTCCCGGCCGAAGGTTCGAGCCTGACCATCAGCATCGGCCTGTCGACCATCACCCCGCAGCCGGGCGGCGACTGCCGTCAATTGATCCTGGCGGCGGACAAGGGGTTGTACCTGGCGAAGAACAATGGGCGTAATCAGGTGGGGATTGAGTAGGGGCAAACGCACCTATGGTTGATTAGAAATAGCTGACAAGCTTATTTTTGATGGAGTAAAAATAAACCTGTCAGCTATTCGTATGTTTTACGGACTCTGCGCCTGCGTTCGCCGCCCAATGACGTCCTTCAATCGCAGCTGTCTGGCAGCGGGATGGTAAGTACACGAGCAGTCGTGCAGGACGACCACGTCGTTGCGGATTTCCTCGCGCATCGCGAGATTTTTCAGCAACTTGGTTGCGGCATTGACGCGGTAGGCTGCGGTTTCGTGTAACAGTCGTTCGGATATCGGTCTAGATAACATCTGTTTTCAGTCCATCGCTGCAAAGTTTTGAGTGACAGGCCAGACCTGCTGGCAGACCCGGTTTTTTTGCTCCTTGCTGCAACGGTTTCGCTCGACATGTCACGAGTAACTGCCGTTTCATAAAGACGTCACTTGTCCTCTTTGTTGGTCCCCAATAGTCGTTGCGCTTTTCCTGCCGCACCAACCACGCGGCTATCTGAGCGATTGCCTTGTCTTTGCGACGCAATTCGCACTCAAGTTCCTGAACACGTTTCTTAGCTTTGCGAGACTGCTCCCGATCTTCATTTGGCCGGTTTTTTTTCGATTTTTGGCCAGTGATGAAGGCTGGTCGCGAGGCCGTATTCATCGAGAGAAAGGCCTTTGCGACAGCAATACTCGCTCAGATCGATCATGGACAAGCCGGCGGCTTTAAGCACGACAGTAAGCTTGGTTTCGGCTGACCAGTTCTCGTTCAACGGTTTGTTTTCGAACACTGCACTTCATTCAGAACTGAGCTGCTTGCTCCACTTGGACAAAGAATTTCGCTGATCCCTTCGCGTCGGGAAATCTCGGCCTTCGACCGGTTACGCGTGGAAGCAGCATCCTGAGCAATGCTGCTTTACGTTTAGGTGAAAAACACGGCACGATCAATCGCTTTCCGCACCCCATATGAATTTCAGGAAAATTCGGTGAGACGACAAATTATCCTGACGCCAGGAGCTATAGGAATACGTTAGGGGTAAGAGTTTTGTTTGTGGCTTGTTGATAACTATCTCTGTGATGTAGGAATATTCCTTCTTATATATAGTCTCGGTACTACGTGGAAATATATTGATCAATTGTGTTGCGGGGTCTATAACTAATCCCGTCATTGCATGTTGATGACGTGTGTTCAGATATATGGTTGGATATTTCAGATTGATATCTTGGCGTTAACCATATGTGAATTTGCCCGCCATTTCAGCACCTGCCGTAATAAGGAGTTATGATGGATAATCAACAAGTGACTGCGCTTGAGATGGACGAGCAAGCAGTTGATGTGGATCTTTATGCAGAGGTCGATGACAAGCTGGTGCTGGCAATCTCAGCTCCTACGTAAAATAAGGAATGGCAAGGCTGATTTAACTCTTGGATGAGATTCAAGACTGGGTGTCTTAGTCTTGAACGATAAGGAGCTAGTATGCGAGAGCTTAACTTTAGTGTAGGTTATGTCGCAGTTGTAGATTTTTTAGACTCAAATTCACAGTCTGTTGCGGAATATTTTTCTAGAAATCAGAAGCATCTAGAAGCTTCTATACCGAAACGTTTTATACACAAGCGTTCTGGCAGGAACAATTGTCACGCTACCAATTATCACGCGCCGCTGATAAAGAGTTGCGGTTCACTCTTATCGATAGCAAAAATCCTACGAAATATTAGACCGAGCAAGGAAGCGGAATGAGCGCAAGAGAGAACTATCTCACCCGCCTGAAAAAACCACGCCCAGTGTGGATAAATGGGAAAAAGGTAATGCAACTCGAAGCTGAGCCAAGTTTCAAAGGCGCTATAGACATCATCCTTCGTTACTACGAACTTTTAGAGCATGATGGATTCCATTTCGATTATGCGGGTGGTATTTCTGCCATCAGCTTAATGACGCCACGGTCACCTGAGGACTTGGTGAAGAAGCGAATCGCATACCAGGCGGTCGCTAACCTCTCTTTCGGTATGCTCGGGCGTACACCAGACTTTATGAACGCGGCATTGTGTGCGATGAGGTCGCACGCAGATTTCTTCGGAAAAGGTGAGTTCACAAACTTCAGTGAAAACGTCAATAACTTCTATGACCGCTGCGCTCGCGATAATTTGTTCATCGGGCACGGTGCAATAAATCCGCAAATTGACCGGTCAAGAAGCTTGGGACTTCAAGAGAATGCCTACGTTGGCGTGGCTTGCACGAAGACGGAACGTGCAGGTATTCGTGTGTCGGGGGCCAAGATGATTGTTACGCTTGCGCCTATCGCCGATGAGCTACTGATTTTTAATATGCCCGGTCTGTCCAGTGCAGACACAGACTATGCGTTGGCTTTTACGGTGCTTACCGACGCAGAAGGGCTCAAAATCATTTGTCGTAAACCATTGACCCATGATTCAAGCTCAGCATTCGACTACCCGCTTTCGAGCAAGATCGATGAGATAGATGCCTACTTGGTATTTGAAGATGTTTTTATACCTTGGGAAGATGTCTTTATCTTCAAAGATGTTGAAAAATCCAATCGATTCTACGACATCACCAAAACCAGACATCATACCGGTCATCAGGGAATTGTTCGGGGGCTGGCAAAGGCTGAGCTTCTTATCGGTGTCGCAGATGCGCTTGCTAAAAACCTCGGGCTAAACCAATTTGTTAATATCCAAGAAAAAATAGGCAAATTAACAACGGCTTATGAGCTAATTAGAGCCGCTGTCATTATTACGGAAATCGAATCTGAAATGGATTCGCAGGGCGTCTGCAACCCTCGCATCACGTCGATCCAAGCTATCCGCTACCACTTTCCCAAGTGGTACCAACAAATGATCACCACTGTTCAGGCACTTGCTGCTGGTTCAATGCTCGCCGTACCACATAGCCAGGATTTTTTGAACGAAAATGAAGTGTGCCTGACTTCTGCTTTGCAGAACCCATTCCTTTCGGCAAAGGATCGCAGTCATTTACTTAACTTGGCATGGGATGTAACGGGCGACGGTTTTGGTCAACGGCAGATGGTGTATGAAAACTACCACGCCGGTGATCCAATGCGCATCGCCGCTGCTCATTACGTTTATTATGATAAAACCGTGATGGTCAATGCTGTTGCTCAAGCGCTGAAACCCAAGAACGATTAATGATCGCGCACGTTTGTCTGCCGATACACGTGTAATTTAAAGTGTGATGAGCATGCCGCTCCAGCGCTCATTGATGTTTATTGTGCTTGAGTTGCAGGTTGTACTTAACTTCTAGCCGAAGGCCATAGCTGATGTTGTGGTCTGTGCCGGCTGCATATCATATATCTTAGCTCAAGGTGCGGGCAGTAATGATTTATAATGCAGACAGACTGTCGAAAGTAATGACTGTCAACGACCTCGAATTGCTAATTGTTTCGTCTCTGGAAAATATCAATTACTTTTCGGGGTTGCGTCCGGTCATAAAGACGCTGAATAAATATTATGGTGAGTGTTACATCGTTATTCATGTGAGTACACCTCGCGTATTAAATTTCGTGCATTCTTGCGGTGAGTGTGATCAATTGACAGAGTCCATGTCTAGCCTCGGACATGTGTTTACCTACGGAACTTTTTACAGGGAAAGTGGAGCCGCCTATGAACGACAGGGTGATGAGGCTGATATTTTCAAATGGACAATGGATTCGCCGCGCCATGCTAATGGTAAAGAAGCCCTGTTAGCATTGATCGCGACCATCGCACCCAAGCGTTTGCCGCGTATAGGTTATGATCAGGATGGTATGCCCAAAGCGACTGTGGAGGCGCTGAGCAATTCTGTTGGGAAAGATAATCTTGTTGAAAGCGCTGCACTTGTTCGCGATGTCCGTAAGGTTAAAACTGCCTCGGAAATAAGTGGCTTGAGTCGCGCAGCACAAATCAACGAGCAGGCTATATATCGAGTCACCGAGGCACTGCAGAGCGGTATCTCGGAACATGAGCTAAAAGAGATTTTCGAATACGAAGTAGTAAAACAAGGCGGTCGTCCAGAATTGACGATGCTTAAAATTGGTTTGAATGCGGTCGGCGGTCAGCGGCAGCAGAAGAAGGACAACACTTTAAGTGCAGGTGATCTGGTGTGGTTTGATTCCAATACCTCCTATCAAGGCTATTGGGCGGATTTGGCGCGTGTTGTAGCGTTCAAGGATTTGAACCCGGCAACCCTGGTGAAATATAACGCGCTGCGTAAAGGCATGATCCACGCTTCCGAGATTGCGAAGCCTGGGATAACTGGCGCAGAAGTGTTTAATAGCACAATGGAGTTCATTCAGGATCAGGGGTTTTCAGGTTACCGCAGGCATCACATAGGTCACGGCATAGGCTTTGAAGCGTATGAGCGACCGATCATGTCGCCTGATGAGAACTGCTGCATCGAAGAGGGTATGGTCATCTCACTTGAAACTCCGTACTACGAGTTTGGGCTCGGTGCTCTGCATATTGAAGATCCCGTGTTGATTGGCGTGCAACAGAATACCTTCTTGACCCTAAACCCGTGTCCGGAGCTTAAAGTTATAAACTGACATCAAACAATGAAGGGAGTCAAATGTGCAAAACATCGTAGAGTCGATAGGCAGTACGCCAGTGCTGGAGTTACGCCATCCATTGGTACCGAAAAATAAAAAGCTTTTTTTAAAACTTGAGCAATTCAATCCAAACCTCAGTATCAAAGATCGAACCGCACTGGGCCTGATCCAGTATGCGTTGAAAGCTGGAAAGTTGCTTCCTGGTGGCCGGATCATTGAGTCCACATCCGGTAACTTGGGAAAGTCTCTCGCCATGATAGGCGCGGCGATGGGGTTTGGGGTGACTGTCGTTGTCGACCCGAAGGTGAGCAGCAGTGCACTTAACTGGTATAGAGCCTATGGCGCAACCGTCGACATGGTGACCGTGCCAGACCAGTCAGGTGGGTACCAGCAGTCGAGGATTGCACGGGTGAAAGAACTGCTTAAAGCTGATCCCAATGCTTACTGGCCGAACCAATATGACAACCCCGATAATCCTGATTATCATTGTGAGACGACGTCCAAGGAGTTTCTGCCATACGATTATGATGTACTGGCAGGTTGTGTAAGTACGGGCGGGCACTTATCGGGTATTGCAAAGGGCTTGAAAAGCCATAACTCCAGCATGAAAGTGCTTGCCTGCGATGTTAAGGGGTCTGCCGTGCTGGGTGGGAATTTTGCACCTTATTTGCTCAACGGTGTTGGTTTGGCGTGGCGCTCATCTAATACCCATATTGAATACTTTGATTACATGGCCATCGTTGAGGATAAGCATGCCATTTCCATGTGCAGGATATTAGCGCGCGAGTGCGGGGTGCTGCTCGGTGGGTCAGCCGGTCTGGTAGCATTTGGAGCACTTCAACTCCTGTATAACAGCGATGTGAATAGCATTTTGGCGATCATGCCAGACTCCGGAGCCAACTATCTAGATACGCTTTACGACGATAACTGGGTCCGTGAAAAGGATATTGCCATCCAAGATTCTGCCAAACTTCTCAAGTTTCTTTCCGCAACGTCAAATGCGGAGCAGGAGTTTATGGCTCATGCCTAGTGGGCATCACTGGGTGTTGTTAAGCGCTCCAGCTGATTTGTCTGTTGATGACGTCGAAGAAGGAAAGGGAAATGAATTCTAAAGAGTTGCTGGCAAGATTTATCGTTGATGAAGAAATTATAAGGTTTGGCTCTTTCAAGCTAAAGTCTGGAAGAATCAGTCCTTATTTTTTTAATTTTGGCGGGCTCAGCGACGCTGGTTTGCTTTTTCGTTTAGCGCAATACTATGCCGCGCACATCAAGAGTTCGGGTGTGGAGCGTTATGACGTTTTATTTGGGCCCGCGTACAAAGGGATTCCTCTGGTGGTGTCTACGGCTATCGCGCTCTCGAAGGAACAGGCCCTACTTCCTTATTCCTTTAATAGCAAGGAGGCGAAAGCTTATGCAGATGGTGGCCTGATAGTAGGTAGTAATCTGAAAGGAAAAAAGGTTCTGGCGGTGGATGATGTCATTACTTCCGGTAGAACAATACAAGAGTCTAAGTCCATCGTTGAAGACGCAGGCGGGCAGTTAGCTGGATATCTAGTCGCGCTGGATCGGTGTGAAAAAATGCTCGATTTGGATGACTCTGCGGTGTCAAGAAGCTACAAGCAATATGGTGTCAAGTGCACAGCAGTCAGTGATATCTGGGCCGTGCTCCATTATATGCGGAGCTTGACGGTACATCAGGATAACGTCAGACGAATGGAAGATTATCTCGAGCAGTATGCCGCCGCTCCAGTTGATGCCTGGAATGAGGTTGCATCATGAAGTCATTGGCACTTTTCTGTGGGTCCAGCTTAGGTGTTAAAGACGAGTATGCTCTGGCAGTGGAGCACCTGGTATCGGTCATTCATGCCAAAGGGCACGGAGTTGTCTATGGCGGCGGGAAGGTCGGACTGATGGGCGTTGTGGCGGAGTCTGCAAAGTCTATTGGTTGTAAGGTTGTTGGGGTAATGCCGCAGTTTTTAATCGACAAAGAGTTGGCGTGTGCTGACCTCTCTGAACTGGTGATCGTTGACGATATGCACCAACGAAAGAAAACAATGATCGAACTGTCGTCTGGTTTCATTGCGTTGCCAGGCGGGACCGGTACTGCCGAAGAGTTTTTTGAAGCCTGGACTTGGGGGCAGTTGGGGCTGCACGCTCACCCCTGCGCGCTTTACAACGTTGAAGGGTGTTATGAGTCGCTTATTCGCTACTTTGAAGACCTTGTAGCCAATGGGTTCATGAACCGGGTATTTCTCGATTCGTTAATTATCTCGGACTCTCCTGAGGTTATCTGCGCCATGATCGACAGTTTCAAAGGAGTCGGCGCTAAATGGAGCTAATGTCTGCCGGTCGAGTTGAGGTCTTAAGCGTTGAAAGTGAATTAGCTACTCGCTCTGAGGCTGCGCAGGCGTATTGCAATGCCATGGCCAAGTTGGTGGTGGGCGTCTGTGTCGTCACCACCGGCGACGAAGACGGAATAGCGGGGTGTACGGCGACGGCAATCTGTAGTGTCTCCGATACCCCTCCGACAATGTTGGTCTGCATTAATCGACTTTCTGATACAAGTAGTACAGCCGTTCGTAGCCGGTCGATGTGTATTAATATTCTTTCGGCTCATCAACAGGGCATCAGTGAAACGTTCAGTAGACGTGCTGATGCAGGCAAGTTTTCTTCTGTTGAATGGCATCGGGGTACGTCGGGAGCGCCGATCCTTGGCGGGGCGTTGATTTCATTAGATTGCGAAGTGTCGACCGTACAAGATTGTAATACCCATACAATTTTTTTCTGTCGCCCGTTATCAATTGTGTCTGGAGAGGCGACTGACCCGCTCTGTTATTACGGCCGCGCTTACCAGCAATTAGCATAACTATTGCTCCGCCATATGGCCTGGGTTTGTGCTCCCTAAGTCTAAGGAAACTAACGTGGCTTTGGGTCGATAAACTCCATTCACCCACTGGTTCTTATGGCGTTTACCGATCAAAAACATATGGCTTTTGACTATAAAATCTCGTAAGCGCTCCACAAACCCCACCTAGTCTGTGGGGTCGAGGCTTGCAGTTCCACGGCAACAGGGCTTCGTAATCTTCGACCGAGGATGCCTGTGGCAGGCGCTCCAGTGCGTGACGCAGCCACGCATAAGGCTCTTGGCCGTTGGCTTTGGCGGTCTCGACCAAGCTGTAAAGTTGAGCACTCGCCATCGCGCCTTTGGGCGTATCGCTGAACAACCAGTTCTTACGATTATGCCAAGCTTGGCATAATCGTAATTATCCGCAGTCGGAAATTATGTTGGGTATGCGGCGGCGGTGGCAGCGGAGCTTGGCTGCCCGCCACTGCCGACTTTGCATAATTTCAGAGACTTTCCAGAAGCGTCAGCAGGGCGTCAATCGGACGATAGCGCGTGCGCTTGGTTTCGAGTGGCAAGAAAGTCTCGCCACGTATTGATCCGCAGGCCAGGTGTGCTCATATAGAGGGGGCTGGATCTAAAGTAAACCACTGAAAATTATGGCGTGTCGGAAACTCTCCAGGAGACCCGGAAAGCAGGCGGACTATGCGGTCACGAAACCGGGTTGGGACGAACTGAGCATAATTTCCGACTGCGGATAATTCCTTCCGATGACGAAGGGCCGGATCGCACGCTCGGCGGTGTTGTTGTCGATGGGCAGGTAGCCTTGCTCGACGTACCGTAAGCAATGGGATGGACGCCCCCGCCCATAATCGTATCGCTGTGCCAGAGTGAGCGGTGTCGTCATCCACTTGTGCGGGAGCAGTTGCGCAATTTCACTCGCCCGCTGACTCGGCTACCCACGTAGCGGGCAAGTAACATCGGCCAGTTGCTACCGCATCAGTGGATGCCTGCCTGGACTGCGCAAGGTGTATCCCCGTCCGCTTACTGATAAACGGCCAAAACGACATTGGAATTAGGGCCTCAAACTGGGCACACTCGGCAATAACCCGACGGAGGACACATGACACGAGTTATTCATATTGCAGCGGCACTGATGGTCAATTCGCAAGGGAAGGCGTTGCTTGTTCGTAAACAAGGTACGACAGCATTCATGCAGCCGGGAGGAAAAATTGAGGAACAAGAACAGCCAATCCAAGCGCTGATACGCGAACTGAAAGAGGAGCTTGATATAATCGTCGAGCCCAATGCGCCGGCCTATCTAGGAACCTATGTAGCGGCAGCAGCGAATGAGCCTGGATGGAGCGTGCAGTGCGAGTTGTTTCGTTTGGAGACGGATGCCGTAGTGCTCCCGGCCGCCGAAATCGCTGAAACGTTGTGGGTAGATGCGTTGGATCTTGTCGGACTAGACCTGGCGCCGCTGACGCGCGATCAGGTTCTGCCACTACACTTCTCTCCGAATCCTTCCATCGGCCAGACGGCCAGATAATATCTGTGCTCAGGTGTGTTAGCTGGATGCTTGCTTCGAAGCACCCTCATGGCGGTCTAGCTGTTTGACAAACCGCTATGCGAAAACCACCCGGTTGTACCCGTACTGGGGGGGTACCTTTGATCAAGCAAGCCATAGTTTCTGTGCTTTCAACAAAAGCCATGCTGCCAAGGTCCCGATTTCGCTTGCCGCCACAAGTCGCCCCAACAAGTACTCAGGCTTCAGCCCACTGCTCGCGAGCTGATGCTCGTGGCTGGCTCCCTGATCCCGCTGATTTGTAACCGCTCCATGAACTACACATTCCAAGCCTCTATCTGATCTCTGATGTTGTGCTCCAGATTTCCTTCCGGAGCCAGCTCGCCATGATGCGCGAACGCTGGCACCCGCGGTTTAGCCGCGCACTCGAGCCGATTGATCGCGTAGTAGGCCAGATCGCCCCACTCCTGGCTTTCGTGCGCAGCTAAAGCCGCCAGGCGGGCTGCCGTGGCAGCCTGATTACGGTATACTCGTCGGCTTTCAAAAGTTCGCCAACGAGTGCTGCCCGCCATGGAAATCAACCCGATCCTTAACAGTATCAAGGACCTGTCCGAGCGCTCCGAAACTATTCGGGGGTATCTTTGACTACGATCAAAAGCATGAGCGTCTGACTGAAGTCAATCGCGAGCTTGAAGATCCGTCTGTCTGGAACAACCCGTCGTACGCTCAGGAACTGGGCCGCGAGCGGTCCCTGCTGGCCCAGATCGTCGAAACCCTCGACGAAATGCACAGTGGCCTGGCCGACGCCAAGGACCTGCTGCTGATGTCCGCCGAAGAAGAAGACCAGGCCGCCGTCGATGACGTCGCTGCCGAAGTCGAGCGTCTGCGCGAATCCCTGGAAAAACTCGAATTCCGTCGCATGTTCAGCGGTGAGATGGACGCCAACAACGCTTACCTGGACATCCAGGCCGGCTCCGGCGGTACCGAGGCCCAGGACTGGGCCAACATCCTGCTGCGCATGTACCTGCGCTGGGCCGACAAGCGCGGCTTCGACGCGACCATCATGGAGCTGTCCGCCGGTGAAGTCGCCGGGATCAAGGGCGCTACCGTGCACATCAAGGGCGAGTACGCCTTTGGCTGGCTGCGGACCGAAATCGGCGTGCACCGCCTGGTGCGCAAGAGCCCGTTCGACTCCGGCAACCGTCGTCACACCTCGTTCTCGGCCGTGTTCGTGTCGCCGGAAATCGATGACAACATCGAAATCGACATCAACCCGTCGGACCTGCGCATCGATACCTACCGCTCCTCCGGTGCCGGTGGTCAGCACGTAAACACCACCGACTCGGCTGTCCGTATCACCCACGTACCGTCCAACACCGTGGTCAGCTGCCAGAACGAACGTTCCCAGCATGCCAACAAAGACACCGCGATGAAAATGTTGCGGGCGCGCTTGTACGAGCAGGAAGTGCAGAAACGCAACGCTGCCTCGCAAGCCCTGGAAGACACCAAGTCGGATATCGGCTGGGGTCACCAGATTCGCTCCTACGTGCTCGATGCGTCGCGGATCAAGGATTTGCGCACCAACATCGAACGCAGCGACTGCGACAAGGTGCTCGACGGCGACATCGACGACTACCTGATAGCCAGCTTGAAACAAGGGCTCTAAGGCACGCGCTACAGGATCTGCGGACACTACGCGGTCCTGTAGGAGCGAGGCTTGCCCGCGAACCCTGCCGCCAGGCAGGGGCAACGAACCCGTGATGGAATTTTTAAAGACATGAGCAACCTAGAACTCGACCCGCAAGCCCTGCAACAGGAAGAAAACTCCCTGATCGCCCTGCGCAAGGAAAAGCTGGCTGCCGAGCGCGCCAAGGGCAATGCCTTCCCCAACGACTTCCGCCGCGAAAACTACTGCGAAGATCTGCAGAAGCAATACGCGGACAAGACCAAGGAAGAGCTGGCAGAGGCTGCAATCCCGGTCAAGGTTGCCGGTCGCATCATGCTCAACCGTGGCTCGTTCATGGTGATCCAGGACATGACCGGGCGGATCCAGGTTTACGTCAACCGTAAAACCCTGTCCGAAGAAACCCTGGCCGCGGTGAAAACCTGGGACATGGGCGACATCATCGCAGCCGAAGGCACCCTGGCCCGTTCCGGCAAGGGCGACCTGTACGTTGAAATGACCCAGGTGCGCCTGCTGACCAAATCCCTGCGCCCGCTGCCGGACAAGCACCACGGCCTGACCGACACCGAGCAGCGCTATCGCCAGCGTTACGTCGACCTGATCGTCAACGAAGACGTGCGCCAGACGTTCCGCGTGCGTTCGCAAGTGATTGCGCACATCCGCAGCTTCCTGATGCAGCGTGACTTCCTCGAAGTCGAAACGCCGATGCTGCAAACCATTCCTGGTGGTGCGGCGGCCAAGCCGTTCGAAACTCACCACAACGCGCTGGACATGGAAATGTTCCTGCGTATCGCGCCGGAGCTGTACCTCAAGCGGCTGGTTGTTGGTGGGTTTGAAAAGGTGTTCGAGATCAACCGCAACTTCCGTAACGAAGGCGTTTCGACTCGTCACAACCCGGAATTCACCATGTTGGAGTTCTACCAGGCTTACGCCGACTACGAAGACAACATGGACCTGACCGAGGAACTGTTCCGCGAGCTGGCGCAGCTGGTGCTGGGCAGCACCGACGTGCCTTACGGCGACAAAGTGTTCCACTTCGGCGAACCGTTCGTGCGTCTGTCGGTGTTCGACTCGATCCTCAAGTACAACCCCGAGCTGACCGCTGACGACCTGAACGACATCGACAAGGCCCGCGCCATCGCCAAGAAGGCCGGGGCCAAGGTGCTGGGCTTCGAAGGTCTGGGCAAGCTGCAGGTGATGATTTTCGAAGAGCTGGTCGAGCACAAGCTCGAGCAACCGCACTTCATCACCCAGTACCCGTTCGAAGTGTCGCCGCTGGCTCGCCGCAACGACGAGAACCCGAACGTCACCGACCGTTTCGAGCTGTTCATCGGCGGCCGTGAAATCGCCAACGCCTATTCCGAGTTGAACGACGCGGAAGACCAGGCCGAGCGTTTCATGGCCCAGGTGGCCGACAAGGACGCTGGCGACGACGAGGCCATGCACTACGACGCCGACTTCGTCCGCGCGCTTGAATACGGCATGCCGCCAACGGCCGGTGAAGGTATCGGCATCGACCGCCTGGTGATGCTGCTGACCAACTCCCCGTCGATCCGCGACGTGATCCTGTTCCCGCACATGCGGCCGCAAGCGTAAGTGTTTCAACTAAAAAGCCGCCTGAAATGGGCGGCTTTTTATTGCCTGTCTGGTACAAACGTATCAATTGGTTACTTTTGAAGTAAGAGAGGAATACCTGTCGTGAACCGTGCAATGGCTCAAGAGGGTGCAGCGGGTATCGCCACTGCGGTCGCGGAAAGTGTTCAGTACCAGGGTCGCAAGGCCAGCCGACAGGGCAGCGAGCAGCGTCGACAGGACATTCTCGATGCGGCGATGCGCATTGTCGTGCGCGATGGCGTGCGGGCCGTACGGCACCGTGCGGTGGCCGCCGAGGCTGGTGTGCCGCTGTCGGCCACCACTTACTACTTCAAGGATATCGATGACCTGCTCACCGATACCTTCGCCCAATACGTGGAACGCAGCGCGGCCTTCATGGCCAAGTTGTGGGCCAGCAATGAAGGTCTGCTGCGTGAGATGGTCGCCTATGGCGATGGCAGCCCCGAATCCCGCTCACAACTGGCAGACGACATTGCGCGGCTGACGTCCGACTATGTTCATCATCAACTGCAGACCCGTCGCGAGCATTTGATGGCCGAGCAGGCGTTCCGTCAGGAGGCGCTGTTGAACCCGCGTCTGGCGGAACTGGTGCGCTCGCACCAGCAAATTCTCCTGCAGGGCACCTGCCACTTTTTCGAGGTATTGGGTTCCCGCGAACCACAACAGGATGCCAAAGTGTTGACGGCGATTATCGGACGGATGGAATATCAGGGCCTGCTCAACGACGCCGAGCCTGCAGCCGAAGCCGAAATGCTCGGTATCCTGACGCGCTACATGCACTTGGTCCTGGCGTCGGTGTAACTCCTCGGGACAACTCATCCCTGTAGGAGCGAGGCTTGCCCGCGAAGGCGATATGTCAGTCAACGTGGATGTTGAATGTTAAACCGCCTTCGCGGGCAAGCCTCGCTCCTACAGGGTTCGATGGCCATCCGGAGTCCGCGTATGTTCATAGGGAGTGTTGAATGAAAACCTGGCGTGTCGTTGTGATCGCCTTGACGTTCCTGCTGCTCGGCGGCTGTCTGGTAACCTTCAAGGAGCCACTGCCCGCCAGCGACCCCGCGCCCAAAGGGTTGCTCGGCAAATGGACCAGCACCAACGCCTGGGGCGAACCGATGAACCTGGAATTGTCACGCGTCAGTGGCAATCGCTATCAGGCGGTCAGCTACTTCAAGGCCAAACCCCGGGAGCGCGAAGCCTATCCCTTCACGATGTCGCACCATGGCAGCCGCTGGTATCTGTCAGCGAAGGTGCCGGCGCAGTTCGGCGGCCATTTCATCATCGCCGGCTTCGAACTCACCGATAAGCAGGAACTGGTGGTCTACAACCTCGACCTCGAGCAGATCAACCAGGCCCTGGGGCAGAAAGTCCTCAGCGGCGAAGGCTTCCAGACTGACGATGGCGATGGCGTGCTGATCGACACCGGCATGGACCAGGTGTTCGCCTATCTCGACGATCCGGCCAATTCCGATGTGTTCGTCGAGGCGGTGCGCTATCAGCGCCTGGCCAAAACCAAATAACCCAGCACGTAACGGTTTTTCTACAGGAGTTTCGGGTGGACGATTACCAGCAGTCGATACGCATTTTGTCCGATCGCATTGTGCTGGCGCAGACGCCGATTCGCGTCCTCGATGCAGTGAAGTGGGACGACACCATTCGCAAGGGATTCCTCAAGGCCAAGGGCAAGGAAATGCCGGCAGTGGACCGCGATTATTACCTGAACCGGCCACTGTCCTTCGACTCCAGCAAAGTGAAGCTGGAATTCCAGAACATCGAGCGCGACATCACCCGTCAGCTCGGCCAGTTCAACCCGGTTGGCCAGATCATGCGCCGCATGTGCAAGGAATACCGCATGGTGGTGCGCATGCTCGAAGCGCGGGGCACCGAGGATTTCGGCCTGATTTCCCAGGAACTGTACGGCGCCGCGTCCGACGCATTCCATGCTGGCGACCCGACCCTGTCCGACCTGGGCCTGATGCTCTCCGATTACCTGAACAACATCGACGGCCGGGGAGACCTGAAGGACGAACCGAAGACCCTCACCGCCAAGGACGCCGTGGATTTATTGCAAAACCGGTTGAGCAAGGTATTTGGCGAAGCCGAGGACACCATTCGGGTGTTCGAGTCCGACGGCATCGTTGCCGATGCGGCGGCGGGCGCCGACTACATCAAGATTCGCACCGACGCGATGTTCAACGAGCGTGACGTGCGCGCCCTGGAAGTCCACGAAGGGCTGGTGCATGTGGGCACCACGCTCAATGGCCTGAACCAGCCAATCTGCACCTTCCTGTCCAAGGGGCCGCCCTCGTCGACGGTGACCCAGGAAGGCCTGGCGATCCTGATGGAAATCATCGCTTTCGCCTCTTACCCGAGTCGCCTGCGCAAACTGACCAACCGCACCCGCGCCATTCACATGGTGGAGGAGGGCGCCGACTTCCTGCAGATCTTCGAATTCTTCCGCGAGCAGGGCTTCGAAATGGCCGAAAGTTATGGCAACGCCAGTCGAGTGTTCCGCGGTTCGGTGCCGACAGGTCTGCCGTTTACCAAAGACTTGTCCTACCTCAAGGGCTTTATCATGGTCTACAACTACATTCAGTTGGCCGTGCGTAAAGGCAAGCTGGAGCAGATACCGCTGTTGTTTTGCGGCAAGACCACGCTGGAAGACATGCGCACCCTGCGCCAGCTGGTGGATGAAGGCCTGGTGGTACCACCCAAGTACCTGCCGGAGCAGTTTCGCGACATGAACGCGCTGTCGGCGTGGATGTGCTTCTCCAACTTCCTCAATCACTTGAGCCTGGACCGGATCGAGGCGGATTACTCCAACATCCTGTGAGCAACTAGGACCCTGTAGGAGCGAGGCTTGCCCGCGAAGAACGATAACGCGGAGCATCCATTAAACCGTGTCATCGTTCTTCGCGGGCAAGCCTCGCTCCTACAGGGGGTGGATTTGCCACAGGATCGTATTCCAACCCGAATTTTGCGAGGTTTCATCGGATGAGATTCCTCGGCATCGTCTGCCTTCTCCTGACCTTGAGCGGTTGCAGCGCTTTGCTGTTCTACCCCGAGCCAGGCCAACTGTTCACCCCGGAAAAAGCCAGACTCGAATTCCGCGATGTCACCCTCACCACCGCCGACGGCATCAGGCTGCACGGCTGGTGGCTGCCGGCGAAAAAAGGCGTCGAGGTCAAAGGCACGGTGCTGCACCTGCATGGCAACGGCGGCAATCTGCCCATGCATCTCGGGGGAAGTTGGTGGCTGCCCAAGCAAGGCTATCAAGTGCTGCTGGTGGACTATCGCGGTTACGGCCTGTCCGAAGGTGAGCCGTCGCTGCCGGCGATCTACCAGGACATCGATGCCGCGTTCAAATGGCTCGACCAGGCCCCCGAGGTTCAGGGCAAGCCGCTGATCCTGCTGGGCCAGAGCCTTGGTGGATCGATGGCCGTGCATTACCTGGTTCAACACCCCGAACGCCAGAAGCAACTCAAGGCCATTGTCCTCGACGGCGTGCCCGCCAGTTACCGCAGCGTCGGCCGGTTTGCCCTGAGCAACTCATGGCTGTTCTGGCCGTTCCAGGTGCCACTGTCGTGGCTGGTGCCGGACGGCGACAGCGCCATCCACTCGATGGCGCAGCTCAATGGTGTGCCGAAACTGATCTATCACAGCATCGACGATCCGATCGTGCCTCTTTCCAACGGCATCCGTCTGTATCAAGCTGCGCCGCCCCCGCGGGTGCTGCAACTGACCCGTGGTGGTCATGTGCAGACGTTCGCCGACCCGGTCTGGCGCAAAGTCATGCTGCGCTACCTCGACGATCCGCAGCATTTCAATGGTCTGCGCCGTCTGGGCGAGATACCGAATTACCCGGCCGCCCCGAATTCCGAAGATGAACCACCAGAGAGTCCGCAATGAGTGAAGAACGTAACGCAATCCCGCTGATCATCACCGGTATCTGCAGCATCCTCGGCACCGTCGGCGCCCTGTGGTGGTATGGCTACCTGCACTTTGCCAAACCGGAAGATGCGCTGCTGCTCAGCGACTTCACCCTGCTCAAAACCGCGCCCGGCGAAGACTACAAGGTCTCCCTGGAACCGGCCGCGCAAGTGGCCCAATGCATCGATGGCGTGCTGGTGATGTTCGACACTGAACAGAAAGGCCTGAGCGGCGTGTTGGTCAACAACAAGAAAAAGGCCGTGCGCTGCATCGGGCAGGAAACCCCGCAGAAGCTCGAGGAGTAAGCCAGTCCTGGTCGCAGCACTGATCAAGGGTGGGAGCGGGCTTGCTCGCGAAAGCGGTGTGTCAGGCTACATATATTTTGAATGTTAAATAGCTTTCGCGAGCAAGCCCGCTCCCACAGGGTTAAGTGATAACCCAAAAAAAGCCCCGCCTGAGCAGATCAGGCGGGGCTTTTGCGTTACTGCGTGACGCTTAGTTCGAGCTGACCGCCGAACGCGGAATCACCGGCTGGTTATCATTGGAAATAGTCACTTCCACCCGACGGTTCATTGCACGACCCGAAGCGTTGCCGTTTTCAGCAACCGGATATTCCTTGCCATAACCCTGGGCAACGATGCGCGCTGGATCAACGCCCATTTTCACCAAAGCCATGCGCACGGAGCCGGCGCGGCGCTCGGACAGCGACTGGTTGTGTGAAGCCGTGCCGGTGCTGTCGGTATAACCTTCGACAATCGCCTTGCGGTCCGGGTTTTCCTGAAGGAACTGCGCCAGTTTGTTGATATTGACCAGGCCACTGGATTTCAGGTCGGCCCGGTCGGTGGCGAACAGCACGTCACCGAAGGTCACCAGGGTGCCGCGATCGGTCTGCCTGGCGTTCAGGCTGTCCTGCAACTGTTTGATCTGCTGGTCGCGGGCATCCAGGCGGGCCTGGGCACGTTGCGCAGAAGCGTTCTTCAGGTTGGCTTCAGCGGTGCGCAGGGCAATGGTCTGCTTCGCCACTTCGACGCGCTGGTTGGTCAAGTAGGCAAGCTGGTCGACCTTGGCCTGGTCTTGCTTGTCCAGGTAGGCCTGGTCGGCCTTGTCCAGGTAATCGCTGGCGTCCTTGGTTTCCAGTGCCGCGACTTTGCTGGCTTGCGGGTTGGCTTGCAGGCCGCTGTAGTTGGTGCGGGCCTGTTCCAGGTTCGCGTTAGGCGGCGTGGAGCAGGCCGCCAGTGCAACACTTGCAGCCAGCAGGGCAGGGATCATCAATTGTTTACGCATCATGGTTTCGTCCTTTTAGTCGAGTAAGAAGTACGTCGTGCCGCGCCGCTTATTGCACCGTGCGCTGGCTTTCCTGACGCAGTTCCTGAACCCCTGTCTGAGAGTCCTTCACAGCCTGTTCGGCTTTCATCGCCTGGGCTTTGCGCTCTGCTACGCGAGCGTCCCACTCGGCCTGTTCGGCGAGAATTTTCGCCTCGTCATACTTCTTGTCGTGCATGGCGATTTCGGCTTGCTTGAGCTTGTCCTGGGCGGACTTCATTTCCACGGCGGCGAATTCGGTACCGCCAGCGCTGACTGCGCCATTCACGGCGGATTGGGTCACGGCGAATTGTTCGGTCGGCGGGTTACCGGCGCAACCGGCCAGGACCAGGCTGCTGCCAATGGCCAGTGCCGCCAGTTTCAGGCCGCGCAGGGTAGACGGGGATTGGGCAGTTCGGGTCTTCATGGTCTTCAGCTCCATTGGAATAACTCCTGAAAAACGTAAAAATCCATCCTGGGCAAGGAGCCGCAACCGACAATTTCCGGGGTGTTCTGACACGGCCGTCCCAGGCGTGGTTACTGGGTGTGACCCGAGGCGTTTTTCAAAAGTTCAGAGAAGATGGCCCATCGTCCGAAAAAATATTGACCGAGCGGACAAGGCTCTGGATCGGGAACTTTGGCGATTTTTGGCGGTATTCCCGGCCCGTTCAAGGCTCGGGGACACGCAATTTCGAAGGGGTATGCAAGCTAAATGTGGGAGCGGGCTTGCTCGCGAAGGCGGTGTGTCAGTCGAAATAAATGTTGAGTGTTAAACCGCTTTCGCGAGCAAGCCCGCTCCCACAGGTTCGGCGGCGGACTCAATGTTTTGGTTCGTCTTTACCGCTCGACAAGTCCTGCAAATGACGACGGGACAAGGCGAGAAAACGCGGCGTCGGCCCGATGTCTTCGTACAGCGGATCACCTTCTTCGTCGGTGGCCACGACGGTCGAGCCCTTCACGTAGGGGAAGCTTTTCTCGAGCTCTTCCAGGGCGGCGCCGATCAGCTCGCCGAGCAGTTCTTCGGGGTGCCGCTTGGGGTACATCTCGACGATCGCAGCCAGCCGTGCAGCCGCCTCCACATCCAGATGAATGTTGTAGCCGGTGTCGGTCAGGCGGCCCTTGGCGTTTTCTTCCCAGTGCTGGGCAAGCTCGCGGATTTTCATAGTGACCTCAGTGCGCGCCTGCTCGTGGCAGGCAGGGTGAGTGCCGGTTTTGGCGGCGGCAGCCGTTGTACGGCGTACTCTTCAGATTAGCTATAACGCCCAAGGTTTAAAGTCCCTTCGTCGTCTTGCTTGTAAGAACCTGTCTGGAGCGGCACTCTTAAAGATCTTAGCCGCCCGGATTTTTGCTGGAGAACTGCTGATGACTGATATCGATGCACGCTTGCGCGAGGACGTTCACCTGCTGGGTGAGCTGTTGGGCAACACCATTCGTGAACAGTACGGGGACGGCTTTATCGACAAGATCGAGCAGATCCGCAAGGGCGCCAAGGCCGACCGTCGCGGCTCGATGGATGCCGAGCTGAGCGCCAGCCTCAACCAATTGAGCGAAGGCGAGTTGCTGCCGGTGGCGCGGGCGTTCAACCAGTTTCTCAACCTGGCCAATATCGCCGAGCAGTATCAGCTGATTCACCGCCGCGAAGAATCGCAGCCAGCGCCGTTCGAAACGCGGGTGCTGCCGGAGCTGCTGGCGCGCCTGCGCGCCGAAGGGCATGGCGCCGAATCCCTGGCCCGACAGCTGGGTCGGCTGGAGATCGAACTGGTCCTCACGGCGCATCCGACCGAAGTGGCGCGGCGCACGCTGATCCAGAAATACGACGCCATCGCTGCGCAACTGGCCGCCCAGGATCATCGCGACCTGACCAGTGCCGAGCGCGAGCAGATCCACGCGAAGTTGCAGCGCCTGATCGCCGAAGCCTGGCACACCGAAGAAATCCGCCGCACCCGGCCGACGCCCGTGGACGAGGCCAAGTGGGGTTTCGCGGTAATCGAGCATTCGCTGTGGCAGGCGATCCCCAATTATCTGCGCAAGGCGGACCAGGCCCTGCATGCCGCCACCGGCCTGCACCTGCCACTGGAGGCGGCGCCGATTCGCTTTGCCTCGTGGATGGGCGGCGACCGGGACGGCAACCCCAACGTGACCGCTGCCGTGACCCGTGAAGTCCTGCTATTGGCGCGCTGGATGGCCGCTGATTTGTACGTGCGCGATGTCGATCATCTGGCTGCCGAGTTGTCGATGCAGCAAGCCAGCGATGCCCTGAAAGCCAAGGCCGGGGACAGTGCCGAGCCTTATCGCGCGGTGCTCAAACAGCTGCGCGAACGTCTGCGCGCCACCCGTAACTGGGCTCACGCGTCCTTGACCGCTGCCACACCAGCACCGGCCGATGTCCTGCAAAACAACCGCGACCTGCTCGATCCGCTGGAGCTGTGCTACCAGTCGCTGCACGAGTGCGGCATGGGTGTGATCGCCGACGGGCCGTTGCTCGATTGCCTGCGCCGGGCCGTGACCTTCGGCCTGTTCCTGGTGCGTCTGGATGTGCGCCAGGACTCGTCCCGACACTCGGCGGCGATGACCGAAATCACCGATTACCTCGGTCTCGGTCGCTATGAAGACTGGAGCGAGGAAGAGCGCATCGCCTTCCTGATGCGCGAGCTGAACAACCGTCGGCCGTTGCTGCCAGCGTATTTCAAGCCGTCCGCCGACACGGCCGAAGTGCTGGCGACCTGCCGGGAAATCGCCCTGGCACCGGCGGCTTCACTCGGTTCTTATGTGATTTCCATGGCCGGCGCCGCTTCCGACGTGCTGGCTGTGCAACTGCTGCTCAAGGAGGCCGGCGTGTTGCGGCCGATGCGTGTGGTGCCGCTGTTCGAAACCCTCGCCGACCTCGATAACGCAGGCCCGGTGATTGAACAGCTGTTGCTGCTGCCGGGCTATCGCGCGCGCTTGCAAGGGCCGCAGGAAGTGATGATCGGTTATTCCGACTCGGCCAAGGACGCCGGCACCACCGCGGCGGCCTGGGCGCAGTATCGGGCGCAGGAACGTCTGGTCGACATCTGCCGCTCACGCGACGTGGAGCTGCTGTTGTTCCACGGTCGCGGCGGCACCGTGGGCCGCGGTGGCGGACCGGCCCACGCGGCCATCCTGTCGCAGCCGCCAGGTTCGGTGGCGGGGCGTTTCCGGACCACCGAGCAGGGGGAAATGATTCGTTTCAAATTCGGCCTGCCCGACATCGCCGAACAGAATCTCAATCTGTACCTGGCAGCGGTGTTGGAAGCGACCTTGCTGCCACCGCCTCCACCGACACCCCAGTGGCGGCATCTGATGGATGCATTGGCCGCCGATGGTGTCAGCGCCTACCGCGCCGTGGTGCGGGAAAATCCACAGTTCGTCGAGTATTTCCGCCAGTCCACGCCGGAACAGGAGCTGGGACGCTTGCCTCTGGGTAGCCGTCCGGCCAAGCGCCGCGCCGGCGGGATCGAAAGCCTGCGGGCGATCCCGTGGATCTTCGGCTGGACCCAGACCCGCCTGATGCTGCCGGCCTGGCTCGGCTGGGAAGCCGCCCTGAGCAAGGCGCTGGAGCGCGGCGAAGGCGAGCTGCTGGGGCAGATGCGCGAGCAGTGGCCATTCTTCCGCACCCGCATCGATATGCTGGAAATGGTCCTGGCCAAGGCCGACAGCGATATCGCCCGGTCCTACGATGAACGTCTGGTCGAACCGAATCTGCTGCCTTTGGGTGCGCATTTACGCGACCTATTGTCGCAGGCCTGCTCGGTGGTCCTGGGGCTGACCGGTCAGTCTCAGCTACTGGCACATAGCCCAGCCACACTTGAATTCATCCGTTTGCGTAACACTTACCTCGACCCGCTTCATCTATTGCAGGCCGAATTGCTGGCGCGCTCCAGGCAACAGGAAGTGGCACAGGACAGCCCGGTAGAACAGGCGCTGCTGGTGTCTGTGGCGGGGATTGCCGCCGGATTGCGAAATACCGGCTAAGGTTTTTGCCGTGGGTTCAGGCACTCGATGCGGGCATCGGGTGCCTGCTGGCGCAGCAATGAAAAGTGCTGCCAGGCGACAGTTAATGATGGGGTTGCGACTTGGGGTACCCCGTCGCAAAGGTCACGTCAGGCGCGGGTTTCTCCGACTTTCGACGGCTTGTGTGGTCAGGGCCTGCTGTGTATCTTGATCAGCCTTTGGCCGTTTGGGCGGTCATGATCCTTTTTTTTGGATTGGCCCCACGAGGCGAATCTGACGTTATCTGTATCTATAAAAAATTGAGGAGCACATCGATGCGCGTCATTCTGCTGGGAGCTCCCGGGGCCGGTAAAGGTACTCAGGCTAAGTTCATCACCGAGAAATTCTGCATTCCGCAAATCTCCACCGGCGACATGCTGCGTGCTGCTGTCAAGGCAGGCACCGAGCTGGGCCTGATCGCCAAGAGCGTGATGGACAGCGGTGGTCTGGTTTCCGATGACCTGATCATCAATCTGGTCAAGGAACGCATCAGCCAGGCCGATTGCGCCAACGGTTTCCTGTTCGACGGTTTCCCGCGCACCATTCCTCAGGCTGAAGCCCTGGTGAAAGCCGGCGTCGAGCTGGATCACGTGGTCGAAATCGCCGTCGACGACGAAGAGATCGTGCAGCGTATCGCCGGGCGTCGCGTTCACGAGGCCAGTGGTCGCGTGTACCACACCGTCTACAACCCGCCGAAAGTCGCAGGTCTTGACGACACCACCGGTGAAGCACTGGTGCAGCGCAAGGACGACACCGAAGAAACCGTGCGTCATCGCCTGTCGGTCTATCATTCCCAGACCAAGCCCCTGGTAGCGTTCTACCAGAATCTGGCCGCTGATCAGGGCAAGCCGATATACAGCCACATTGCTGGCGTCGGTTCGGTCGAAGCGATCACCGGCAAAGTGCTTGAAGCACTGAGCTGAACATCGCTTGATTTTCTACGGCCCGCTTGCGGGCCGTAGTTGTTTATACTGGCCCACTTTTTCTGACCTCTCTTACGGAAACATCGATGAGCACCTTGCTGGCCCTGGACACCGCGACTGAAGCTTGCTCCGTTGCCTTGCTGCATGACGGCAAGGTCACGAGCCATTACGAGGTGATCCCGCGCCTGCATGCGAAGAAGCTGTTGCCGATGATTCAGCAATTGCTGGCCGAGGCCGGGACTACCTTGCAAGCGGTCGATGCCATCGCCTTTGGTCGCGGGCCGGGCGCTTTTACCGGCGTGCGGATCGCTATCGGTGTGGTACAGGGGCTGGCGTTTGCGCTGGATCGCCCGGTGTTGCCGGTGTCGAACCTGGCGGTGCTGGCACAGCGAGCGTATCGCGAACATGGCGTCAGCCAGGTCGCGGCGGCCATCGATGCGCGGATGGATGAGGTGTATTGGGGTTGCTACCGCGAAACGGCGGGGGAGATGCGCCTGGTCGGCAATGAAGCGGTATTGCCACCGGAAGCGGCAGCGTTGCCGGCCGATGCCAGCGGTGAATGGTTTGGCGCCGGCACCGGCTGGGGTTATGTCGAGCGCATTGCGGTCGACCTGACCGGGCAGGATGCGGGCATGTTGCCTCATGCTGAAGACTTGCTGACCCTGGCGCGTTTTGCCTGGGAGCGCGATGAGGCGATTGTGGCGGATGAGGCACAGCCGGTGTATTTGCGCGATAAAGTGGCGACGCCCAAAGCGCGGTAATAATCGCAGACCGAGTAGGTCCCGTCGCGGGCAAGCCCGCCCTGTAGGAGCGAGGCTTGCCCGCGAAGCAGGCGGTACGGTTTTGCAGGTACACCGCGTTATCGTTCTTCGCGGGCAAGCCTCGCTCCTACAGGCGAGCCTGCTCGCGAAGACGGACTTCGCAACGCCGCCAATCGTCGTTTCATGCCCGCGCTTTTAAACCTTTCATCGTTTCTGTGTTCTAGTGATCACTCGGCGGTTTGCGATGTGGGCGATGCGCCACTAAACTGCCATTATCGATACCGAGCATACATTTATGCGTATAGACGGCCTCCCCTCTCAGTCCTACCCCATCAAGCGCCAGCCTCGCAAAGGCCCTGTGGTTGAGGACGAGTCGGTCGACATCGACGGTGAGCTGGAATTTCCGTCCACAGAACAGCGGGCCGCCCGCGCCGCCAAAGCCGGCGCACAGCGCCTGAGCAATCTCCCCGCCCGCCAGCAAGACATGCTTTACCATCGCCCCATGAGCAAAACCGTATCCATGGCCCTGGCCAGCTACCTGAGCACCGCCGGTTTTGTCGATTGGGATGCGGATGTGCTGGGTCTCGACCTGTACATCTGATGCGGCTGCCTTACTACCTCGGTTGTCCGTCCTGGAGTGAAAACGCCTGGCGCGACTACCTGTATCCGCAAGACGCCAGGCCCGCCGAATTTCTGACGCTCTATTCGCAAGTGTTCAACGCCGTGGAAGGTAATACCACCTTCTACGCCAGCCCCTCGGCCGCCACCGTGCAACGCTGGGCCGATACCATGCCCGAACACTTTCGCTTTACCGCCAAGTTTCCCGGCGACATCAGCCACAGTGGCGACCTGCGAGAACAACTGACGGCGGCTGAAACGTTCCTGCAATTGCTCATCCCGTTGGGTCAGCGGGTTTCGCCGCTGTGGCTGCAATTGCCGAAAAGCTTCACGCCGCAACGACTGTCGGAGCTGGCTGGTTTTATCGAGGCTGTGGACCGACCCCTGGCCGTCGAAGTGCGGCATGACGAGTTCTTCGCCAAGGGCGATGCCGAGCGCAGGCTCAATCGCCTGCTGCGGGATCGCGGCGTCGAGCGCATCTGCCTCGATCCGCGTGCGCTGTTCAGCTGCACCTCGACTGATCCGTCAGTGCTCCACGCCCAATCGAAGAAGCCCAGGGTTCCGCCTCGTCCGGCGGCATTTACCCCATTCCCGCAGGTGCGCTTCATCGGCCATCCGCAACTGGAAGCCAACGATCCGTTCCTGGTGCCCTGGGTCGAGAAGATCGCCCTGTGGATCGAAGAAGGCCGCACGCCTTATATGTTCCTGCACACCGCCGACAATCTGCTGGCGGCCAGGCTTGCTCAGCGTTTCCACGCACAACTGATGCTGCGTTTGCCTGGCCTGCCGCCGCTGCCTGAGCTATACAGAGAGCCCGCCGCGGAGCAATTTGGCCTGTTCTGAAGCGGATTCGTTCCCCATTCCAGGAGCCTGCCAATGGATGCGCAAATCCTTCGAGCCCAGGCGTTCAAAGCCCTGCATGAACGCAATGGCGCTTTTGTCATTCCCAACCCGTGGGACGCTGGTTCGGCGATCATGCTCGCCAGCCTGGGTTTCGAAGCACTGGCGACCACCAGCGCCGGTTACGCCTTTTCCCAGGGCCGTCCCGACGGTGGACTGACCCTGGAGCAAACCCTGGCGAACGTTCAGGCGATTGTCGCGGCCACCGATCTGCCAGTCGCGGTCGATCTGGAAAATGGCTTCGCCGACGATCCTGCCGAATGCGCCCAAAGTATCTTGCGGGCCGCCGCAGCAGGCGCCGTCGGCGGCTCGATCGAAGATGCCACGGGACGCGAAGACGGCCCGATCTACTGCTTCGAACATGCAGTCGCCCGCATCGAAGCCGCTGTCGCCGCCGCCCGCAGTCTGCCTTTCCCGTTCACGCTGACGGCCCGGGCCGAAAACTTTCTGCATGGCAATCCTGATCTGGACGATACGATTCACCGCTTGCAGGCGTTTGCCGAAGCCGGTGCAGACGTGCTGTATGCACCGGGCCTGCGCAGCGCAGAGGAGGTATTGGCGGTGGTGCGTGCGGTAGCGCCCAAACCGGTCAACGTCTTGATGTCTGGCGGGCTCAAGCTGACCGTCGAGCAGCTGAGTGCAATGGGCGTCAAACGGATCAGCGTGGGTTCTGCTCTGGCCCTGGCGGCGTATGGCGAGTTCTTTCGTGCCGCGCAAGAGATCCGGCAGTCGGGCACCTTTGGGTTCACCTCGCGCTCCATGCCGTTCCAGCAGGCCAATCAATTGTTCAAAGGCTGAGGATGCGGGCTTTGCGGGTGATGTTCGTGCTGGTGTTGATCATCGGCACGGCGGCGGTGAGTGTCTGGCGTGGCTGGGTCTCGCTGCCGCCGCAATGGAACCCTTGGGCGCCGCTGGACGTGAAGGCCGAACCCAATTTTCTGACGCGCTACAAGCTGATGCGACTGCGCGATGATCCGCAGCTATGCGACCTGGCCCTGAGCAGCTCCGGGTTACGCGTGTCCCGCCAGGCCGACAGCCCCGGCGCGACCTGCCCGCTGATCAATACCCTGCGTGTGCAAGGCGGCGAAGTGGCCCTGAGCAGCAGTTTCCTCGCCAGTTGTCGCTTGGCGGTATCCTTTGCCCTGTTCGAGCATCACGCGCTGCAACCCGCCGCACAGGCGGTCTATGGCCAGGCTGTGACCCGCGTCGAGCATCTCGGCAGCTTTGCCTGTCGCAACGTCTACGGCCGCGAGAACGGCAGGCGCAGCCAGCATGCCGGCGCCAATGCGCTCGATATCTCCGGTTTCCGCCTGGCCGACGGCCGCTCCATCAGCGTGTTCAAGGATTGGCCGAGGGATAATCAGAACGCACGGTTTTTACGTCAGGTCCGCGATGGCGCCTGCGACATGTTCAGTGGCGTATTGGGCCCGGACTACAACGCCGCCCATCGCGATCACTTTCACCTGGATGTCGGACCATGGAGCGTCTGTCGCTGAGTTTCAGGCGGCGATACGCAGGTTCTGCAGCACGATCGGGCGCGCCCAGCCGGTATCGAAATCGAAGTCTTTCTGTTGCTCCAGCAGCTCTTCTGGCGAGAACGGCGGGAAGGGTTTGTCCAGCAGATGGCGTTCGAACTCGGCGATCGGCAAGTGCAGGGCACGCGCTTGTGGTGCCGGGCTGGCTGGCGGTACAGGTTGGCCGGCGGCCAGCACGATCGGGCGCACCCAGGCGCTTTCGAAGTCCTGTTGTTGCTGCTGCGCGATGATTGCCTTTTCCGGGAACGGTGGGAAGGGTTTGTCCGCCAGGTCCATTTCGAATTCGGCAATCGGCAGGAACAGCGGCTCGGGCGGGCGTACCTGGTTGTCCTTCACCTCACAGTCGCGCTGTGAAACGATGTGCGCCAGCAGATCGCTGCCAACCGTAGGTTCGACCGGGCTGTCGAGATCGACCGGTGGAAAGTTGAGCGACTCCGGCAGCACCTCGCCCGACTGATCGGCCAGCGCCCGGGCAAAAAAATCCTGCCACAGGTGACTGACACCGCTCAGTGCCTGGGTATTGCGCAGGCTGTAATCGCCGTAGGGCGAGATAAAGCCGGTGATGGAGGGTTGAAAGTCTGACATTTCTCTCGGTCGACGCTCGGCTCTGGCAAAATGCCCGTCAGTTTGGTTATCGGCCGTTTTTGCCGATCATTAATTTTTTGAGCGTGTTCCCCATGATTGAGCAACCTGCGGTCTGCCGCATCCACGTCGAGGCTTCGACCCCGGCCTTTCAGCCACAGGCCGAACAATGGGCCGAGCGCCTGGGCTTGCCGATGCAGGTGGCTGACGCTGAGTTCGCCCTGCAGGTGGGCGAACAGGGTTTGCAGCTGCAACAACTGGGTGCCGATGCGCCGGGGCCGGTGCGGGTGGACTTTGTCGAGGGCGGCGCGGCCCATCGGCGGTTGTTCGGTGGTGGCACGGGCCAGATGATCGCCAAGGCGGTGGGCATTGCCCAAGGCGTGCGTCCACGGGTGCTGGATGCCACGGCAGGACTGGGCAAGGACGCGTTCGTGCTGGCGAGCCTGGGCTGCGAGATGAGCTTGATCGAGCGACAGCCGTTGATCGGTGCCTTGCTGGAAGATGGCCTGGCCCGTGGCGCCGAGGATTTCGACGTGGCGCCAATTGTGGCGCGGATGAGATTGCTCAAGGGCAATTCAATCGAAGTGATGCGCAACTGGGAAGGTGAACCGCCGCAGGTGATCTACCTTGACCCGATGTTTCCCCATCGTGAGAAAACCGCATTGGTGAAGAAGGAAATGCGTCTGTTCCGGCCGCTGGTGGGGGATGATCCCGACGCGCCGGCGCTGCTTGAGGCGGCATTGGCGCTGGCCAGTCACCGGGTGGTGGTCAAGCGCCCGCGCAAGGCACCGTGCATTGCGGGGCCGAAGCCGAGTCATGCGCTGGATGGGAAATCCAGTCGGTACGACATTTATCCGAAGAAAGCGCTCAAGCCCTGAGACCGCGTCGCGCCCTTCGCGGGCAAGCCCGCTCCCACAGGTTCTGGGGTGTTCTCTGATGTTGTGCTCGACACAAAACCTGTGGGAGCGGGCTTGCCCGCGATGGCGTCGGCTCTGTCACTGAAGATCTATCAGGCTGACTCAGGCCGATAAGCCCGCATAAACAACCCCACCACTTCCCGCACATGGCTCTCGGCCGCATCCCCGGTCAACGGCTCGCCGCAGCCATACAGCAAGCGAAAATTCCCCGCACCCTTGAGCAGGCAAAAGAAATGCTCCGCCGCATTGCGCGGTTTGTCGATGCTCAGCGCGCCGCTCTGATCAACCTTGCCCAGCAACCGCTCCATCCCATGCAGCATGCGCTCCGGGCCGGCCTCGAAGAAAATCTGCGAGAGCTTCGGGTCCTGGCTGCCCAGAGTCATCATCAGCCGGTGCAGGTTCACCGATTCGTCGCTGTTGATCAGTTGATGAAAGCCGCGCGCGATGTTCAGCAGCACCGTTTCCACCGCGACGCCGTCCGGCAATTCGAAAAACAGCGTAGGCAATTGCTCTTCGCATTTGGCCATGACGGCGGCGGAAAACAGCCTCTCCTTGTCGTTGAAATGGCTATAGACCGTCAGCTTCGACACCCCGGCCTCGGCCGCCACGGCGTCCATGCTGGTGTTGGCGTAACCATTGCTCAGAAACAGAATTTTCGCCGCTTCGAGGATCGCCTGGCGCTTGGCCAGATCCTTGGGGCGGCCCGGACCGTTGGGTGCTGAAAGATTGTTCGACATTCTTCGCTTTAATACTGGACTGGTGAGTTTGCTATTAATAACATACTGCTCAGTATAATTATTCCAAGCACCATTAGCGAAAGGTCCTTCACCATGTTCCGCTATGCCTTGCCCCTCGCATTGCCGGTCAGTCTGGCGTTTTTATTGTCTGCGTGCGGTCATGAAGAGGCGCCTCAAGTCACCGTTCGACCGGCCATGGTGGTGCAGCCAGAGCCGTCGGCCCAAGCGCTGGAAAGCTTTCCCGGTGAAGTCCGTGCGCGCTTCGAGCCCGAGCTGGCGTTTCGCATTGGCGGCAAAGTCAGCCGACGACTGGTCGAGGAAGGGCAACGGGTCAAGGCTGACCAACCGCTGGCGGAGCTCGATCCTCAGGACGTGCGCCTGCAACTGGAAGCCACCCGCGCCCAGGTCGCCGCGGCCGAAGCCAACCTGAACCTGGTGCGCGCCGAGCGGGATCGCTACAAGACCCTGATGGACCGGCAGATGGTCAGTCGTTCGCAATACGACAATGCCGAAAACCTGTTCCGCTCCGGTGAAGCTCGCCTGAAGCAGATCAAGGCCGAGTTCAACGTCTCGACTAACCAGGCCAGCTACGCGGTGCTGCGCGCACCCCAGGACGGCGTGGTGGCCAAGCGTGCGGTGGAAGTCGGGCAAGTCGTGGCGGCGGGGCAAACCGTGTTTACCCTGGCCACCGATGGCGAGCGCGAGGTGTCGATCAGCCTGCCGGAACAGAGCTTTGGCCGGTTCAAGGTCGGCCAGCCGGTGTCGGTGGAGCTCTGGACCCAACCCGATCAACGTTTCGCCGGGCGCATCCGTGAGTTATCCCCCGCGGCCGATCCGAAATCCCGCACCTTCGCCGCGCGTATCTCATTCACTGGCGGCAAGGTTCCCGCCGAACTCGGCCAGAGTGCCCGGGTGTTCGTGCAGGCCGCCGACGTTGTGACGCTGTCCGTACCGCTTTCGGCGCTGACCGCGGAAAACGGCGCGACCTACGTCTGGGTCGTCAGTGCCAACAACACCTTGAAGAAGACCCCGGTGCGGGTCGGTGCCTTCGGCGAGAAAACCGTGCCCGTGCTCGAAGGCTTGAACGCCAGTGACTGGGTGGTGGCGGCCGGTGTCCATGTGCTGCTCGATGGGCAGCAGGTGCGCCCCGTGGATCGCTCCAACCGCGTGGTCAATCTGGCGGACAAGGAGTAATCCCCGATGGGTTTCAATCTCTCCGCATGGGCGTTGCGTAATCGCCAGATCGTCCTGTTCCTGATGCTGTTGCTGGCGGTCGTGGGAGCACTTTCCTACACCAAACTCGGCCAAAGCGAAGACCCGCCGTTCACCTTCAAAGCCATGGTGATTCGCACCCTCTGGCCAGGGGCGACGGCGCAGGAAGTGTCGCGCCAGGTCACCGAACGCATCGAAAAGAAGCTGATGGAAACCGGCGAGTACGAGCGCATCGTCTCGTTTTCCCGCCCCGGCGAATCCCAGGTGACGTTCATTGCCCGGGACTCCATGCATTCGGTGGACATTCCCGAGCTCTGGTACCAGGTCCGCAAGAAGACCAGCGATATTCGCCACACCCTGCCACCGGGGGTGCAGGGGCCATTTTTCAACGATGAATTCGGCACGACATTCGGCAATATCTACGCCCTGACCGGCGACGGATTCGACTACGCGGTGCTCAAGGATTACGCCGATCGCGTGCAGATCCAGCTGCAGCGCGTCAAGGACGTGGGCAAGGTCGATCTGCTCGGCCTGCAGGACGAGAAGATCTGGATCGAACTCTCCAACGTCAAACTCGCCACCCTCGGCCTGCCCCTGGCGGCGGTGCAGCAAGCGCTCGAGGAGCAAAACGCGGTGTCCACCGCCGGTTTCTTCGAAACCACCAGCGAGCGCTTGCAGCTACGTGTTTCGGGGAATTTTCAGACAGTCGACGAGATCAAGAACTTCCCGATCCGCGTAGGCGATCGCACTTTCCGCATTGCCGATGTAGCGAACGTGCGCCGTGGTTTCAACGATCCTCCCGCGCCGCGCATGCGCTTCATGGCCGAAGATGCCATCGGTCTGGCCGTGGCCATGAAGCAGGGTGGCGACATTCTGGTGCTGGGCAAGGCGCTGGAAGTCGAGTTCGCCAGGATCCAGAACAACCTTCCGGCCGGGATGCAACTGCGCAAGGTCTCCGACCAGCCAGCGGCGGTGAAGACCGGGGTCGGCGAGTTCGTTCAAGTGCTGGTGGAAGCCCTGGCCATCGTGCTGTTGGTGAGCTTCTTCTCCCTCGGTGTGCGCACCGGTATGGTGGTTGCCCTGGCGATTCCGCTGGTATTGGCGATGACCTTCGCCTGCATGTATTACCTCGGCATCGGCCTGCACAAGATTTCCCTCGGCGCGCTGGTGCTGGCGTTGGGCTTGCTGGTGGACGACGCGATCATCGCCGTGGAAATGATGGCGATCAAAATGGAGCAGGGCTTCGACCGGATCAAGGCGGCCAGCTACGCCTGGACCAGTACCGCGTTCCCGATGCTCACCGGCACGCTGATCACCGCTGCCGGCTTCCTGCCGATCGCCACGGCGCAATCGGGCACCGGCGAATACACCCGCTCGATCTTCCAGGTGGTGACCATTGCGTTGCTGGCATCGTGGATTGCCGCCGTGGTGTTCGTACCTTATCTGGGGGAAAAACTCCTGCCGGACCTGGCGAAGATCCATGCGGCCAGACACGGCACCGCCGACGGCCAGACCGACCCTTACGGTACGCCGTTCTATCAACGGGTCAGGCGCTGGGTGGAGTGGTGTGTGCGCTGGCGCAAGACCGTGATCCTGCTGACCATCGTCTTGTTCATCGGCTCCATCGTGCTGTTCCGATTTGTCCCTCAACAGTTTTTCCCCGCGTCCGGTCGTCTTGAGTTGATGGTCGACCTGAAACTGGCCGAAGGCGCTTCCCTGAGCAACACCGCCGACGAGGTCAAGCGCCTTGAGGCGCTGCTGAAGGATCACGTGGGTATCGACAATTACGTGGCCTACGTCGGCACCGGTTCGCCGCGCTTTTACCTGCCGCTGGATCAGCAACTGCCTGCGGCGAGCTTCGCCCAGTTTGTCGTCCTGGCCAAGACCATCGAGGACCGCGAACCCCTGCGTACCTGGCTCATTGAAACCCTCAACGAACAATTCCCGGCCCTGCGCTCGCGGGTCACGCGTCTGGAGAACGGCCCACCGGTCGGCTATCCGGTGCAGTTCCGGGTCACTGGCGAGCACATCGAGGAAGTCCGTGCGCTGGCGCGCAAAGTCGCGGCCAAGGTTCGCGAGAACCCTCACGTGGTCAATGTCCATCTGGACTGGGAAGAGCCGAGCAAAGTCGTGTACCTGAACGTCGATCAGGACCGCGCCCGGGCGCTGGGCGTGAGCACGGCCAACCTGTCGAAATTCCTGCAAAGCTCGCTGACCGGTGCCAGCGTCAGCCAGTACCGCGAAGACAACGAATTGATCGAGATCCTGCTGCGCGGCACCGTGCACGAACGCACCGAGCTGTCGTTGCTGCCCAGTCTGGCGGTGCCTACCGACAACGGCCGCAGCGTGGCGCTGTCGCAGATCGCAATACTGGAATACGGCTTCGAAGAAGGCATCATCTGGCACCGCAACCGCTTGCCCAACGTGACGGTCCGTGCCGACATCTACGGCAAGGAACAACCGGCGACCCTGGTGCAGCAGATCATGCCGACCCTCGATCCGATTCGCGCCGAACTGCCGGACGGCTATCTGCTGGATGTCGGCGGCACCGTGGAAGATTCGGCCCGGGGGCAGAACTCGGTGAAGGCTGGCGTGCCATTGTTCATCGTGGTCGTACTGACTTTGCTGATGCTGCAACTGCGCAGTTTCTCACGCACGGTGATGGTGTTTCTCACCGCGCCACTGGGGTTGATCGGGGTGACCTTGTTCCTGATGGTGTTCCGTCAGCCGTTCGGTTTCGTGGCCATGCTCGGGACCATCGCCTTGTCCGGGATGATCATGCGCAATTCGGTGATTCTGGTGGACCAGATCGAGCAGGATATCGCGGCCGGACTCAAGCCTTGGCAAGCGATTATCGAAGCCACGGTGCGGCGTTTCCGGCCGATTGTGTTGACTGCGCTGGCGGCGGTGCTGGCGATGATTCCGCTGTCGCGCAGTGTGTTTTTCGGGCCGATGGCGGTGGCGATCATGGGGGGGTTGATTGTGGCGACGGCGTTGACGTTGCTGTTCCTTCCTGCGCTTTATGCGGCCTGGTTCCGAATCAAGAACGAGTCGGTTTGATCTTTTGACCTTGGCGGCCTGGCAGTCGACCTGACTTCACAGGTGTCCCCGAACCTCCGTGTAGGAACTGGCCTGCCTGCGAAGACGGCCTGCCAGCCGCCCTGATTCTGCGAATGTACACAAAATCTGTGGGAGCTGGCTTGCCTGCGATGGCGGCCTGCCAGCCGACCTGATTCTGCAGATGTACCCAGAACCCTTGTGGGAGCGGGCTTGCTCGCGAAGACGGCCTCCCAGCCAACCAATCCCTTACAGATGCACCCGATCCAATTGTGGGAGCGAGCCTGCTCGCGAAAGCGGCCTCAAAATCGACGATGTTTATCAATCAGTCAAAACAGCAGAATTTTCCTACAGGATTTTCAGGTTGTCCGTGGGAAGTGCGACCTCTAGCCTTTGATCGTCGCTGAAAAAAGCAGCGACCGGGTTTCGCAGCCCGGTTAAACTTCAGACGCACAGCGTCCACCATCCGAAAGCGGGCGCTTTTTTATGCCTGTGTCATGGCGGCTGTGCGCGGGATACCTTTGGGTATGCCGGGTTCCTGAAGTCCCGGTCTGCGAACCTGCGTACAGCGGCCACCTTATGTTCGTTTCGCAGCGATCAGCGGCAGCTCCACTACTTCAGGAGCTACACAGTGATCAAAGACAGTCCAAATCCCCCAGATCCAGAAACCGAAAAACTGGCCAGACCCGCTCATCGTCCCAGCCCGATTTTCATCATCCGCCCCAACGTCAATTCCGAAACCCTCCTGGTCCATGCCTGTGAAACCCTTGCCTCGGCCAACGTGATGGCCACTGAGTTGTCATCCTCCCTGACCGGCCCCACGTGCAATCTGGTGCTGGGCATCCAGCAGATGATTGTGCTGGCAGAGCTATCCGTAAATCGCGTGCTGGATCATCTCGATCCGCAGCAGTAGCACAACCAAAAAGCCCGCTGAACCTGTGAAGGCCAGTGGGCTTTTTGTGAATAACCGTCGTCCTGTCAGGCCGACCGAATCAGGGTCTTCGCTCCTACACCTATCTCAGACTTGTCCGATATTGAGAGCAGAAGAGCAAAATGCTCTACTCAAAACTCAGTTTCATGAGTTTCTGAAACAGCGCCGATGAAAAAGCCACCCATTCTGAAGGGCCGATCCGACCCGGTATTCGACCTGTTGGCACGATCGCCCCATCCTGCGTGCCGTCAGCGGTTTTACCGAGGCTTATCGCAGAAGTCTGGCCTATGCCGAAAGCTTCGATGGATGGGTGTTGGAGTCAGGCTTTTCGACCAGCTCACCGAGAAACAGCGAGCCGTGTACCAAGTGGCCAAGAGTGGCATGGCCAAGGAGTTCACGGCGGTCAATGTGAAGGGGAATCTGGATTGCAGCCCAGGTAGGAGTAGCGTCCCAGCTCTTCACGACAGGGCACATCGACATAACGACCAAAGCTGTCGCGCTGCTCTTGGGGCAGAAAGCCGAGCGGCATTGATCACAGCACCTCGGCGCAGAAAACGGCGGGCGTGACGATTCGCGTGCGTTCGATGTGCCCGCGTTGCAAGAGGCCTGCACGGCGATCACCGGTCACCAGGTAGTCCGCATCACCTGCCAGGGCCATTGCCAGCAGAAACGAGTCATCCGGGTCATCGGCTTCGAGTTCGATGGTTAGACGCTCCAATACCACCGCCCGCTGCAGGTTATTGATCATAGCCCCGACTTTGGCGGGTTGCAGGATGGCCTGGAGCTTGGGGTAGCGGCTGGCTCGACGGATTTCATCGAGTTGCATCCGCGAGGTGACGACCTCGAAGCGAGCCGCCCGCCAGGCGCGGTAAATCGCATCGGGAGCACCGTGCGGCGAGATCAGGGCGCTGAACAAAATGTTGGTATCCAACACTACCCGCATCAGCGCTTACGTGCCCACTGGAGCGCTTCATCAATCGCTTCGGTCAATTCTGACTCACTCAGATGGGCGTTGTCGGCCTTGGCCTGCTTGGCGGTCAGCTCCAGGATGTGTGCCTGCACGGCTTCCTCGATGAAGCGCGACAGGTCGCCTTTGCGGCCACCACCTTGGCTGGCCAGAAACATGCGAAGGGACTGGTCGGTGTCGGCCGAGACAGCGACATTCCAGCGAATCGTGTTCATGGGAATTCTCTGCTAATAGGTGTTTGTGCGCTTATGTGTTTATACGCCAGTTGCAGCAGGCTGTGCAACGGTCCGATCAAGCCCCCTACCCTACACAGGGGGCGTGTGACAATTAGAGCGTACCGAACACTTTCTTCGCCAAACTGGTCGCCGCCGCCGCAGGGTTCTGGCGAATGGTTTCTTCCTGTTTGCCGATCATCTCGAACAAACCGTTCAATGCCTGCTCGGTGACATAGCTTTCGATGTTGGCATTCTTCGCATCCAGCACGCCCAACGTTGCAGCCTGGCCCGCGAACGAGTTGTACTGCTTGGCCAGGCCAACCTGGCCGGTGGCTTGCTTGACGATCGGCAGGAACTTGGCGCGGATCTGTTCGCGGCTGGTTTTGCTCAGGTACTGCGTGGCCGAGTCATTGCCGCCGGCGAGAATGCCCTTGGCATCCTCCACGCTCATTTTCTTCACCGCGTCCACCAGGATCGGTTGGGCCTGGGTGACGGCGGCTTCCGCCGCCTTGTTCATGCTGGTTTCCAGTTGATCAACCTGGGCACCCATGCCGAACTGTTTCATTTTGCTGGCGACCTTGCCCAGGTTGCCCGGCAGTTCGATTTTCACCTCCGGGTTGTTGCTGAAACCCCCCGGCGTGCCGAGCTGTTTCACGGCCAGTTGCGCGCCCTGGGTCAGGGCATCTTTCAGGCCGCCGGTGGCGTCTTTTTGCGACAGGTCGCTGAGCGACAGCGCCAGAGCGCTGGCGCAGAACATCAAGCCTGTGCACAGGCCGGCAAGACGAAGGGTAGGGCGGAGCATGGTGGCTTCCTTGTTTCGAAAGAATTAGCGGACGGCGTGGACGCGGATTTTCATCGACTCCGGGTCGCTGCCATCAAGCTGTACGACGTGTTGTTCGGTAGTGGTATACATCAGTTTGCCATTCACCTCGATCCGCGCGCTGACCGAATAACGATTGCCGGGTTTGACCTGTGCCGGATCGTAGTTCAGGTGAAACGGCAGCGGCACCTGGCCTTCGACCGGCCCTTTCTGTTCGCCAAGGACCACGGCGGGGGCGTCGGCCAGGGACACGTCCTGCAGGCTGACGCTCAAGGTAGCGTTCGGCGGCAGGGCGATGCGTTGCAGGTAGTACACTTCGCCGTCGAGGCTGGGTTCAGCGGCAGGTTGTATCAACTGGCAGGCACCCAGCAGGGTGGTGATGGCCAATAGAGAAAGTTTTTTCATCGCAGAGCTCCATGTTTAAGGTGTCGCCATAAGCCTTGGCGCCTGTGGGAATTTAGACGGTCTTCGCCGGGAGCGCGACCTGATCCGCCGCATCTTCACTGCGATGCAGCGCCACCTGCCGGATCGACAAACGAATCTCCGCCGGCAATACCCGCTTCGCCGCGCCTTCGGCCAGCTCGCCGAGCAGTTCGTGATAGCCCAGCTTGCCTGCTTCATCGCGCTTGAGCACGTCGAGGTCGAGCATAGTCTGGATGAAGTGGCGAAACAGGCTCTTGTCGAAGAATTCCGGGGCGTTCAGGCCATGGAGGATCGACAGGCGCTGGGCCATGACCGTGCACAAGTCTTCCAGCTCTTCGGCACTGATGCTGTTCTGGCCGCTGTTGAGCAGCAGGGACACGGTCATGTAGAAGCGTTGCAGGGTCTGGGCGATGCTTTTCGACAGCAGCGTCAATAGCACGAAATGCCGCGAACTCGGTGCCGGACGCAGGTAAACGTCGTTCTCGAAACGCAGCAGGCCTTGCTCGACGAACGCCTCGAGCCACTGATCGACCACCACGTCCAGTTCTTCCAGCGTCCAGCGAATGAACAGTTCCGCTTGCAGGTAGGGATACAGCGCCCGGGTGTAGCGCAGGATCTGCTCGCGGCTCATGCGCGAAGCGCTCTGGAAAAAGCTTGCGAGCAACGACGGCAAGGCAAAAATGTGCAGCACGTTGTTGCGGTAGTAGGTCATCAGGACGGCGTTCTGCTCGTCCAGATACAGAATCTTGCCCAGGGCATCGCTCTGCTCGGACAATAGGTTCATGTCCTTCACATGCTCGATCAGTGCCCGGCCGTCACCTTCCGGCAGGGTGGTGTGCGGCGAGTACGGGACTTTGCGCAGCAGTGCCAGATACAGGTCGAGTACCCGCGCCATGGCGCGATCGTCCAGGGCCAGGCGGGTGGTGGACAGCAGCGCCAAGGCCACCAGGTTGACCGGGTTGATTGCCGCGGCTTCGTTCAGATGCTGCGCGACTTTCTCGCCGAGACGGTGGGTGGTTTCGTTGAGCCAGGCCGGCTTGAACTGAGGGCCCAGTTCCTGCTGGCGCCAATCCGGCTGTTCGCTATCAAGGAACTCCGCCAGTTTGATCGGCTCGCCGAAGTTCACCGCCACCTGACCGAAACGTTGCTTGAGCGCACCGATGACTTTGAAAATGTCGAAGATCGACTCTTTCTTCTTGCTCGCACCACGCAATTCGCCGAGATAGGTCCGGCCTTCCAGCACGCGTTCGTAGCCGATGTACACCGGAATGAACACGATCGGCATCCGCGACGAGCGCAGGAAGCTGCGCAGGGTGATCGCGAGCATCCCGGTTTTCGGTTGCAGCATGCGCCCGGTGCGCGAGCGACCGCCCTCGACGAAGTACTCCACCGGGAAGCCTTTGGTGAACAGGGTGTGCAGGTATTCGTTGAACACCGAGGTGTACAGCGGGTTGCCCTTGAAGGTGCGGCGCATGAAGAATGCACCGCCGCGCCGCAGCAGGCTGCCGACCAGCGGCATGTTGAGGTTGATCCCGGCAGCGATGTGCGGCGGGGTCAGACCGTTGCGGAACAGCAGATAGGACAGCAGCAGGTAGTCGATGTGGCTGCGATGGCAAGGCACGTAGATCACTTCGTGACCCTGGGCGACTTGCTGTACGCCTTCGATGTGGTTGACCTTGATCCCGTCGTAGATCTTGTTCCAGAACCAGCTCAGCACCACTTCCAGGAAACGGATCGCGGTGTAGGTGTAGTCCGAGGCGATCTCGTTACCGTAGCGCAGGGCCTGGGCCTTGGCTTTCTCCGGGGAGATGTTCTCGCGCTCGGCCTCATCGAGGATCGCTTGCCTGACCAGTGGCTGATTGAGCAGGCCCTTGACCAGGTTGCGCCGGTGGGAAATGTCCGGGCCGATCACGGCGGCTTTGAGGTTGCGAAAGTGCACCCGCAGAATCCGCTGGGCCATGCGCACGGTGCGTTCGTGGCCCTTGTTGTGATCGATCAGCTCGCGCAGGTGGATCGGCGCCGAAAACTGCACGCGGGTCTTGCGGCCCAGCACAATGATGCTGAGCAACCGGCGCAGGCGCCCGGTAACCGCCCAGCTGTCGGCGAACAGCAGTTTCCACGGGCTCGATTCGCTGTCCGGCGACTGACCCCAGAACACGCTGACCGGAATGATTTGCGCGTCTTCGGCCGCGTTCTGGCTCAGGGCGCTGACCAGGCGGGTCAGGGTCGGTGGCGCCCCGCGTTTGTCCTGACGTCCAAGCCAGTCGGGCGCTGGCGTCAGGTAGAAAAACGCGGCGGGTTCCACCAGGTTGCCCACCGATGCCGGCAGTACCGGGCGGGGCAGGCCGGCCTTGCTGCACTCGGCATCGACCACGGCGAGGTCGGTCAGTGAAGGGTTTTGCAGGACGTAGAACACCGGACGGCTGCGGTCGAGGTTGAGGGTGAGCGACGACTGGTTGATCGTCTCCGAGCGAACCCAGAGGTATAGCAGTCGGCGCAGGGTGCCAAACACAAGACGGCGGAGCGGGGAGCGGGTCATACGACTTCTGCATGAATGAAGGAATGAAGGAAACCGAGCAATTGCTCGGGCGGCCGATAGTGTGCCGTATTCACTGAAAATCGGCAAAAAAGCGGCAAAGTAAAGTTGAGTGGAGAGATTTCGCGACTGTCATATACTCGGCCGCTCAACAATAAAAAGAAGGGGGTACCGATTCATGGCTACGCGCGAAACTGGCAATGTGAAGTGGTTCAACGACGCCAAGGGGTATGGCTTCATTCAGCGCGAGGATGGGGTGGATGTGTTCGTGCACTACCGTGCGATCCGCGGGGAAGGGCACCGCTCGCTGGCTGAGGGGCAGCAGGTGGAATATGCGGTGGTGACGGGCGAGAAGGGCTTGCTGGCTGAAGACGTCGTCGGCCTGTAACTCGCTCCTACAGGTTTCCGGTGTTGCGGGTTACGCGGTTTTCCAGGTGATCTCTTCTTCACCATCAGCGCTGATGCGCATCCAGCGATCCGCCGATTCTTCACCTTCTTCCTCGACCCAGCTACCC
>NZ_CABVII010000010.1 GCF_902497995.1 Pseudomonas fluorescens
GCACTACCGTGCGATCCGCGGGGAAGGGCACCGCTCGCTGGCTGAGGGGCAGCAGGTGGAATATGCGGTGGTGACGGGCGAGAAGGGCTTGCTGGCTGAAGACGTCGTCGGCCTGTAACTCGCTCCTCGGGCCACCCAAAACCCTGTAGGAGCGAGGCTTGCCCGCGAAGGCGTCCGCACTGGCGCCAAGAGCTTCGCGGGCAAGCCTCGCTCCTACAGGTTTCCGGTGTTGCGGGTTACGCGGTTTTCCAGGTGATCTCTTCTTCACCATCAGCGCTGATGCGCATCCAGCGATCCGCCGATTCTTCACCTTCTTCCTCGACCCAGCTACCCGGTGCGCAGCGCACTTCTACGTTCAGCGCGGCAAACGCGGCGCGGGCGCAGGCGATGTCGTCTTCCCACGGGGTCTGGTCACTTTCCAGGTACAGGCTGTTCCATTTGCCCACGGCTTTCGGCAGCCAGGTCACCGGCACGCTGCCGGCCTTGCACTTGTAGGTCTGGCCTTTCTGCACCCAGTCGGTGCACGGTCCCAACGCTTGGCCGAGCCAGGCCGCGATGGCCTTGTAGTCGACGTCGGCGTCTTTGAGGTAAATCTCGATATCGGGTTGGCGCATGGATGTCCTCACTGCGGGTCTGAAAAATCCATTCGCGGATTTAGCCGGCCTCAAGCCTTTGCTCAAGGCCAAAAAAGTTAGAAGTTACTGCAGCACGAAATAATCGTAGCGCATCGAGACGGTGACCTCGAACGGCTCGGCCTGCTCGATGACTGCTGCCCGGCGTTCGGCACTGGCGCGCCAGCCGTGAGGCGTCATGGCCAACAGGTTCGCGCGATCCTGACCGCTTTCCAGCGTCAGTTGGAATTCCAGTGTTTCACTGTGTTGCAGCGTCATGCCTTCCGGCACCAGGGCCAGATGCTTATTATCGGTGTACTCACGGACTTCGTCGTACAGCCGCTCGCGCAATTCCATCAGATGGCCGCTGGTCGGCCCGACCTTCATCAAACCGCCGCCGGGGCTAAGCAGACGTTTGGCTTCCTCCCAGTCCAGCGGGCTGAAGACACTGGCGAGAAACTGGCAACTGCCAGAGGCCAACGGCACCCGGGCCATACTGGCGATCAACCAGGTCAGCTGCGGGTTGCGCTTGCAGGCGCGTTTGACCGCTTCCCGGGAGATGTCCAGCGCGTAACCATCGGCATTGGGCAGGGCCTCGGCGATTTGCGCGGTGTAGTACCCTTCGCCACAGCCGATGTCCAGCCAGCGCTGCGGCGCATACCCGGCAGCCAGTTGCGCCAGACGCCTGGCCACCGGCGCGTAATGGCCGGCGTTCAGGAAGTCGCGGCGGGCTTCGACCATCGCCAGGTTATCCCCAGGGTCGCGGCTGTTCTTGTGCTGCACCGGCAACAGGTTCAGGTAACCCTGGCGCGCGCGGTCGAAACGATGCCCGGCGGGGCAGGCCACGCCGTTGTCCACCGCATTCAGCGGTTCGCTGCAGATCGGGCAGGCCAGCATCAGGCGAGCAACTTGATCAGGGTCTGGTAATAGATTTCGGTCAGCACGTCGAGGTCGGCGGCCAGCACGCGCTCGTTGACCTGGTGGATCGTCGCGTTGACCGGGCCCAGTTCAACCACTTGAGTGCCCATGGTCGCAATGAAACGTCCGTCGGACGTGCCACCACTGGTCGAGGCTTTGGTTTCGCGACCGGTGATGTCCTTGATGCTCGACGCGACGGCATCCAGCAACGCACCCGGCTCGGTGAGGAATGGCAGACCGGACAGCGCCCAATCGATGTGCCAGTCCAGGCCATGCTTGTCGAGGATGTCGGCAACGCGCTTTTGCAGGCCTTCGACGGTCGACTCGGTGGAGAAGCGGAAGTTGAACACGGCCACCAGGTCACCGGGGATCACGTTGGTCGCGCCGGTGCCGGAATTGACGTTGGAGATCTGGAAGCTGGTCGGCGGGAAGAAATCGTTGCCGTGGTCCCAGTGCTCGGCGGCCAGTTCGGCCAGTGCCGGTGCGGCGAGGTGGATCGGGTTCTTCGCCAGGTGTGGATACGCCACGTGACCCTGCACGCCGCGCACGGTCAGTTTGGCGCCGAGGGAGCCGCGACGACCGTTTTTCACAACGTCACCGACCAGCGTGGTGCTCGACGGTTCGCCGACGATGCACCAGTCCAGACGCTCCTTGCGGGCGGCGAGGCGTTCAACTACTGCCTTGGTGCCGTGGTGCGCCGGGCCTTCTTCGTCGCTGGTGATCAGGAAAGCGACCTTGCCCTTGTGGTCCGGGTAGTCGGCGACGAAGCGCTCGGCTGCCACGGTCATGGAGGCGAGGCTGCCTTTCATGTCCGCCGCGCCACGGCCGCAGAGCATGCCGTGTTCGTCGATCAACGCGTTGAACGGTTCGATCTGCCAGGCGGTGACCGGGCCGGTCGGGACGACGTCGGTGTGGCCGGCGAAGCAAAGCACCGGACCCTCGTGTTTACCGTGGGTCGCCCAGAAGTTATCCACATCTTCGATGCGCATGGGCTCGAGGTTGAACCCGGCATCGCCCAGGCGCTGCATCATCTGCTTCTGGCAATCGGCGTCGACCGGCGTCACGGACGGACGGCGGATCAGGTCGATGGCGAGTTGAAGGGTCGGCGAAAGGTCGGCGTGGGCCGTCATGGAAAACTCCGGAAAACTTGAATATGGGCGCGGTCTTAATGTGGGAGCGGGCTTGCTCGCGAAGCTTTTAGCGTCAGTGATGACGCCTTCGCGAGCAAGCCCGCTCCCACAGGTATTGAGTTCGGCCGTTAAACCGAGTCCCGCCAAGGCCTGCAAAATGGCGGTTATCTTAAAGCAAAACGGCAGCCATTGGCCGCCGTTTAGTGCATCCGCAGCGATTTAGACCGCTGGCAGTGGCTCGGCTTCGACCGAAGGTTTCGGCAGCGAAGACAGGAACGCCATGATCAGCGCCGCCAGGTATGGCAGCGACTGCACCAGCAACATGGTCACCCAGAAGCGCATGTCGTTGCTTGGCATGCCGTTCACCAGGTAAATCCCCAGCGCCGCACCCCACAACAGCAGCATGATGAACACTTCTTCCCGCGCCTCGGAAATGGCCACCCAGAAGCCGTGATTATCGGCGTTTTTCGGTGTGCGGAAGAATGGAATGCTGCTGGTGAAGAAACCGTACAACACCGCCTTGGCAATGGTATGCGACAACGCCAGTCCGGCCAGTGCCGCGCAGAAGGCATCCTTGAGGTTGACCCCCACCGCGCGACGGTAGAGGAAGATGATCTTGCCGACCTTGAATACAAACAGCGCCAATGGCGGGATCGCGAAAATCAGCAACGGCGGGTCGACCCGTTGCGGCACGATAATCATCGCTGCCGACCACAACAGTGCGCCGACGGTGAAGAAAATGTTCATGCCGTCCGCCACCCACGGCAACCAGCCCGCGAGGAAGTGGTAACGCTGGCCACGGGTCAGTTCGGTGTCCTTGCCGCGCAACAGGCTGGCGGTGTGGCGCTTGATGATCTGAATCGCGCCATAGGCCCAGCGGAACCGCTGTTTCTTGAAGTCGATAAAGGTATCGGGCATCAGGCCTTTGCCATAGCTGGTGTGGTAATACGCCGCCGACAGGCCTTTTTCGAATACACGCAGGCCCAGCTCGGCGTCTTCACAGATGCACCAGTCGGCCCAACCGAGCTCCTCGAGCACCGAGCGCCGGGTCATGGTCATGGTGCCGTGCTGGATGATCGCGTCACGGTCGTTGCGAGTGACCATGCCGATGTGGAAGAAGCCTTTGTATTCCGCATAGCAGAGCTTCTTGAAGGTGCTTTCGTTCTGGTCGCGGTAATCCTGCGGCGACTGCACCACGGCGATTTTCGGATCGGCGAAGTGCGGCACCATGTGCTTGAGCCAATTCGGGTCGACGCAGTAGTCCGAGTCGATCACCGCAATCACTTCGGCATCCTTGGCGGTGTGCGGAATCAGGTAATTGAGCGCGCCACCCTTGAAACCGGCCAACGGCGCGACATGGAAGAACTTGAAACGCGGGCCGAGGGTTTCGCAATAGTCGCGCACCGGTTCCCAGACCGCCGGGTCCTTGGTGTTGTTGTCGATGATCAGGACTTCGAAATCCGGATAATCGAGGTTGGCCAGGGCGTTGAGGGTCTGTTTGACCATCTCCGGCGGCTCGTTGTAGCAAGGGACGTGAATCGAGACTTTCGGTCGGTAGTGCGAATCACCCACCACCGGCAGGAATTCGCGCCGACGCTTGTGGGTCCAGACCGCTTCGGCCAGTTCGTGGGCTTCGGTCAGCAGCACGATAAACACCCCGAGGGCGCCGAGGGCGAGCAGGAAGCCCACCGTCAGGCTGAACCAGGTGCTGTATTGCAGGCTGTAGTCATAACCGATCCACACCAGCACCGAACCGCAGAGGAACGCAATGAAGGTCAGGAAGGTACGGCCGCGTTGACGCAGGGCCGAGCCGTCGATCATCAACAGGGTCAGGGACAGCAGGGCCAACACCACCGAACCGACAGCCAGCACCCGCCATTGCGGGATCGCGACGACCGGTCCTTCAAAGTTGAATTTCTGCTGCCGTGCGGCGTTGAAAACGCCCCAGTAAGCGCCCACCGAGCCTTCGTCACTGGCCTTCCACGGTTGGTCAAACGCTTCGATCACGAAGTAGTTGAAACCCTGGCGATTGAGTTTGTTGACCAGCGTGCGCAGGTAAATCGCCTGGTCTGCCGGAGACGCATCGGCGCCGCCGCGCATGCGACCGTTGCTCGGCCAGCCAACCTCCGACAGTAGCAGCGGCTTTTTCGGGAACATTTTTTTCAGGTCCCGGGCGCGATCGAGGACGAACTGCCCTGACTGCTCCATCGGCACGTGTTCCCAGTACGGCAGGATGTGCGCGGCGATCAGGTCGACGTGCTTGGCCAGGCTGGGGTTTTCTTCCCAGACGTGCCATTGCTCGGAGGTGGTCACCGGCACTTTCACCGCCGCGCGGACTCGATCGAGAATAATGCTGAGTTCCGCGGCGGTAATTTCCTTACGGAAGATCGCCTCGTTGCCTACAACCACGCGAACCACACTGCGCGAACTGTTGGCGAGTTCGATCGCACGCGTGATCTCACGCTCGTTGCGCTCCTCATCCGGGCTGATCCAGATGCCGAGAGTGACCCGCAGGCCGAATTCTTCTGCCAGTTTGGGAATGTTTCCCAGGGTGCCATCGACCGAGTAAGTACGGATGTTGTCCGTCAGCTTGCTCAGGATCTCCAGATCGCGACGCATTTCATCGTCGCTCGGGTATTGCTCTTTCTGTGGGTACTGGCCTTGCTGGAATGGCGAGTACGAAAAGCCGGAGATCTGTTCTGGCCAGTTGGGGGCGGTGACCGGGCGATTGATCAGCGCCCAGAAGCCGGTAAACAAGGCAGCGATGGCAAGCACCACCACCAGGTTGAGTCCAAATTTACGCGATGACATAGCTATTTCGGGTTCCAAAAGGCTGTGGAACTAAGGACCGGTCGGCGGGAGCCAAGGGGCGCGCATCCTACACCGGGCGCTCCCTGAGCGTACAGCTGACAGGGAAATGCCCTACGTTTGGCAATCCAACTCGACTTAAGTTCTTTCGTCGGCCTTTGTAGGTTAATTCTTTGTACTGCGTAGTCTGATTGGAGTGACCGAAACACCGTTCATAGCCCAAGGATGCTCTTGGCCGTCTTCGGCCCTATAATGCGCGCCGGTTTTTGGGGTAATGGTCATGAGTACAGAAGATCCGCGGTTTGCTGGCATCGCCCGGTTGTATGGCATCGAAGGCCTGGAGCGCTTGCGCGCGGCCCATGTGGCGATCGTCGGTGTCGGCGGCGTCGGCTCCTGGGCGGCGGAAGCCGTTGCGCGTTGCGGCGTGGGCGAGATTTCGCTGTTCGACCTGGACGACGTCTGCGTCAGTAATGCCAACCGTCAGTTGCACGCGCTCGACAGTACGGTCGGCAAACCCAAGGTCGAGGTGATGGCCGAACGCCTGAGCGGGATCAACCCGGACTGCACGGTGCACCAGGTGGCGGATTTCGTCACCCGCGAGACCATGGCCGAGTACATCACGCCGGACATCGACTGCGTGATCGACTGCATCGACAGTGTGAATGCCAAGGCTGCACTGATCGCCTGGTGCAAGCGGCGCAAGATCCAGATCATCACCACCGGCGGGGCAGGCGGGCAGATCGACCCGACGCTGATCCAGGTGTGCGACCTGAATCGCACTTTCAACGATCCGCTGGCGTCGAAAGTACGCTCGACCCTGCGCCGCGATTACAACTTCTCACGCACCGTGACCCGCCATTACAGCGTGCCGTGCGTGTTTTCCACCGAACAGCTGCGCTACCCGAAACCGGATGGCAGCATTTGCCTGCAGAAGAGTTTTGTCGGGGATGGGGTGAAGCTCGACTGCGCCGGGGGATTCGGCGCGGTGATGATGGTGACGGCGACGTTCGGCATGGTCGCGGCGACCAAGGCTGTGGATAAGATTGTGGCTGGGGTGCGGCGGCCGGCGGATCGCGTAAAGCCTGAGATTTAGGGGGCTATGGATGGCCTCTTCGCGAGCAAGCCCGCTCCCACATTTTGATCTGCGCCGGATACAAAATCCAAGTCCACCTCAGATCAAAATGTGGGAGCGGGCTTGCTCGCGAAGCGGTTAACCAGCCAACTCATTCATCCGCTGTAGCACGGCATTGAGGCCATTGCTCCGCGAGGGAGACAGTTGCCGTGACAAACCCAACTGACTGAACCACTCCGGCAAATCCACCTGTTGCAACTCAGCCGCCGACAACCCGTTGACCCGAGCCAGCAACAACGCGACCAACCCGCGAATCAATCGCGCATCGCTGCTTGCGGCGAACTGCCAGTGGCCGTCCTGCAACGCGCCCACCAACCAGACCTGACTTTCACAGCCGTGCACCCGGTTGGCATCGATTTTGTCCACATCACTCAACGCGGGCAGACGATCGCCCCACTGCATCAGCAGCCGCGCGCGTTGTTCCCAGCCGGCGGCAGTCTGAAAGGTTTCGAGCGCAATGACGGCATCGGCAGGCAAACTCATCGCAACATCTCCAGCGCCTGATCCAGCGCGTCAAAGAACCGTTCCAGGTCTTCGGAGTCGTTGTACAGCGCCAATGACACCCGAATCGCCCCGGCCAGTTCGAAGCTTTTCAGCAGCGGCATGGCGCAATGATGGCCGGCGCGTACCGCGATCCCTTGTTCGGTCAGCAGATGTGCCAGATCGGAGTTATGTACACCCTCGACAACAAAACTGACCAGGGCCAACTGCGGTTTGCCCAGCAGGCGGATGCCGGTGCGCGCCTCAAGGCCCTTGAGCAGATAGTCATGCAGCGCCGTTTCGTGGGCGGACACGGCTTCCTGATCAAGCCCGGCAAGGTAATCGAGGGTCGCCCCCAGGCCGATCACGCCGGCAATCGGCGGCGTACCTGCTTCAAAACCCAGTGGCGCCGGACGAAAGCGGGCGTCGTGATAATTGGCATCCATCACCATTTCACCGCCAAATTGCCAGTGGCGCAGTTGCTCTAGCGCTTTATCGCGCCCGAACAGCACGCCGAGGCCCTCGGGGCCATAGAGCTTATGGCTGGAAAATACATAGAAGTCGCAACCCAGGGCCTGCACGTCATGCCGACCGTGAACCACGCCCTGAGCGCCATCGACCACGGTCAATGCGTCGTGTGCCTGGGCTAGCGCCAACAACGCGGGCAACGGCTGCCAGGCGCCGAGCACGTTGGACAGCTGACTGACTGCCACCAGGCGGGTTCGTGGATTGATCAACTGCGCAGCGGCATCAAGATCGATCAAACCACTGGCATCCAGCGGCAAGATCACCAGCTTCAGGTCGCGACGGTGGGCCAGTTGCTGCCACGGCAACAGATTGGCGTGATGCTCCAGGGCACTGATGACGATTTCATCGCCCGGATTGAACAGGTGTTCCAGGCCATAGGCCAGGAGATTCAGCGCGGAAGTCGCGCCGTGGGTAAAGATGATCTGTCCGCAATCGCTGGCATTGAGCCATTGGGCGACCTTGCGGCGGCTGTCCTCGAACGCCTGGGTGGCATGGGCGCCGGGCAAGTGTTGCGCCCGATGCACGTTGGCCGCGCCGTTGGCGTAGTAATGCGCCAGGGCATCCAGCAGGGCTTGGGGTTTTTGCGTGGTGGCGGCGTTGTCCAGATAGGTCTGGTCTTGCCGTTGCAATGCGGCGATGGCCGGAAAATCGGCGCGCCAGGGAGAGGGAATCATCATGGTGCTCGGCCCTGATAAACATGGGCGGGGGTACGCCGAATCCTGTAGGAGCGAGGCTTGCCCGCGCCAAAAGCTTCGCGAGCAAGCTTCGCTCCTACAGGTGATCGTGTCTGCCAATAGCTCGGCTTAGTTGTGAGCGTGCAGCGCTTCGTTCAGTTCGATGGCCGATTTGTGGGTTTTGCATTCCACGGCACCGGTCTGCGAATTGCGGCGGAACAGCAGGTCCGATTGGCCGGCCAGTTCACGGGCTTTCACGACTTTCACCAGCGCGTTGTTTTCGTCCAGCAATGCCACCTTGGTACCGGCGGTGATGTACAGGCCCGACTCAACGGTGTTGCGGTCGCCCAGCGGGATACCGATACCGGCGTTGGCGCCGATCAGGCAGCCTTCGCCCACCTTGATCACGATGTTACCGCCGCCCGACAGGGTGCCCATGGTCGAGCAACCGCCGCCCAGGTCAGAACCCTTGCCGACGAATACGCCAGCGGAAACACGACCTTCGATCATGCCCGGGCCTTCGGTGCCGGCGTTGAAGTTGACGAAACCTTCGTGCATCACAGTGGTGCCTTCGCCGACATAGGCGCCCAGGCGCAGACGTGCCGCATCAGCGATACGCACGCCGGCCGGAACCACGTAGTCGGTCATTTTCGGGAACTTGTCCACCGAGAACACTTCCAGCAGCTCGCCACGCAGGCGGGCTTCCAGTTGACGCTCGGCCAGTTCGGCAAGGTCGATGGCGCCCTGGCTGGTCCATGCCACGTTCGGCAGCAACGGGAAAATCCCGGTGAGGTTCAAACCGTGCGGCTTGACCAGGCGATGGGACAGCAGGTGCAGTTTGAGATAAGCCTCAGGCGTGGAAGACAGTTGCGCGTCTTCGGCCAGCAAGGTTGCCACCAGCGGCTTGTGGCTTTCGGCCAGACGGGTGAGCAGGGCGGCCTGGACCGCGTCGACGCCCTTGAGCGCGTCGGCCAGTTGCGAAGCCTGGGCGAGGGTGAAGGCGATGGCCTGGTTGCCTTCGGTGTAACCCAGGATTGGCGCGACGGCGGCGACCAGTTCGGCCGACGGGTTGAGCAGTGGCTGCGCGTAAAACACTTCCAGCCATGCGCCTTGACGGTTTTGAGTGCCGACACCAAAGGCCAGGCTGAACAGGGTAGTGGACATGTAAATACCTCTAACAAAATTGAACGGGCTGCCTTACTTGAGCGCTGCCGCGTAGATATCTGGCTTGAAGCCAATCAGGGTTCGGTCACCGAGATCGAGCACCGGGCGCTTGATCATCGAGGGTTGTGCGAGCATCAGTTCGATGGCTTTGCGCTGGTCGAGATCGGCTTTGCGTTCGTCGTCGAGCTTGCGAAAGGTGGTGCCTGCACGGTTCAACACCACTTGCCAGCCGTGCTCGTCGCACCATTGGGTCAGGTGTTCACGGTCGATTCCGGCCGTTTTGTAATCATGAAAGTCATAGCTGGCAGCGTGTTCATCGAGCCAGGTGCGCGCCTTTTTCATGGTGTCGCAGGCTTTGATGCCGAAAAGGTGCAACGTTTTACTTGAAACGGTCAAGGAATTGCCCCCTTTGCAGGTGCTGGAAATAAAAGGTGAAGGATTATGCCATGACCCTTGAGTTAAAACCCAAAACCCACCTGAGCGAGCGGTGCGGCGAAGGCGTCTAACCTGTCACACCGCTTTCGCGGGCAAGCCTCGCTCCTACAGGGAAGGGGTCTAAGATGACACACCGCATTCGGGCAAGCCTCGCGCCTACCGGCGCTGGATAAAGGCGCGAATGCGCTCTGCCGCTTCTACGCATTCGGCCAGCGGCGCAACCAGCGCCATGCGCACACGCCCGGCCCCCGGATTGGTCCCCTCGACGTCCCGGGACAGGTAAGAACCCGGCACCACGGTCACGTGTTCTTCGACAAACAGATCGCGACAAAACGCTTCGTCATCGCCAGCCACATTCGGCCACAGGTAGAAACCGCCGTCCGGGCGCTGCACATCCATCACCGGACTGAGAATTTCCAGCACCGCATCGTATTTCTCGCGATACAGCTCACGGTTGGCGCGCACATGCACTTCATCATTCCAGGCGGCGACGCTGGCCAGTTGGGTCTGAACCGGCATTGCGCAGCCGTGGTAGGTGCGATACAGCAGGAAGCCCTTGAGAATATCGGCGTCACCGGCGACGAAGCCCGAACGCAGGCCCGGCAGGTTGGAACGCTTGGACAGGCTGTGGAAGACCACGCAGCGCTTGAAGTCCTTGCGGCCCAGTTCCACGCAGGCGCTGAGCAGGCCGGCCGGCGGGGTTTGTTCGTCGAAGTACAGTTCGCTGTAGCACTCGTCCGCGGCGATGACGAAGTCGTGTTCGTCGGCCAGGGCGATCAGTTTTTTCAGGGTTTCAACCGGGATCAAGGCGCCGGTCGGGTTGCCCGGCGAGCACAGGAACAGGATCTGGCAGCGTTTCCAGATGTCCGGTGAAACCGCATCGAAATCCGGGTTGAAGCCGTTTTCATCCAGGCACGGCAGGTAGTGCGGCTTGGCTCCGGCGAGGAACGCCGCGCCTTCGTAGATCTGATAGAAGGGGTTCGGGCTGACGACCAAGGCGTCGTCGCCACGGTTGACCACGGTCTGGGTAAAGGCAAACAGCGCTTCACGGGTGCCGTTGACCGGCAGCACGTTGCGCGCCGGGTCGAGCCAGCCGTTCGGGACGCCGAAGCGGCGCTCGCACCAGGCGGCGATGGCCTCACGCAGGGCGGGGATGCCCAAGGTGGTCGGGTAGACGGCCATTTGATCCAGGTTGCTCGCCAGGGCTTCGGCGACGAAGCTTGGGGAACGGTGCTTCGGTTCGCCGATGGACAAGGCGATGGCGCGTTTATCCGGATTGGGCGTGACGGCACCGAGCAAGGCGCGGAGCTTCTCGAACGGGTAGGGCTGCAACTGGGTCAGAGCGTTGTTCATGGGGGCCTCGTTCAATGTGGGGAGCGCGCTCAAATATCACTCAAGACACGAAACCTGTGGGAGCGAGCTTGCTCGCGATGGCGGCGGAACATTCAACATCAATGTGTGCTGATCCAGCGCTATCGCGAGCAAGCTCGCTCCCACATGGGATTTCGCTTAACTGAGCATTCTTGGGGTTGCCCATTTCCACAGGGGAAGTTTGTTAATTCAAATCAGATACTGATTCGCGACAGCTTTATTTCGGATTCCTGATTGACCGTCAGCTGTTCGACGATCGCATCCTGCAAGCGGCTGCACAGCAAGGGGTCGGACAGCGGCTGGTTGTTCGCATCGGTGATGAAGAACACGTCTTCCACGCGCTCGCCGAGGGTGGCGATCTTGGCGTTCTGCAGCGACAGGTCGAACTCCAGGAAAATCGTGCCGATCCGCGCCAGCAAACCCGGGCGATCCGGGGCGCTGAGCTCCAGTACGGTGACCGGACGCTGGGCGTCGTTGTGAATCGTCACCTGGGGCGCAAACGCGAAATGCTTGAGCTGGCGCGGCACCCGACGCTGAATGATGGTCGGGTAGTCGTCCGGGTTGCGCAGGGCTTCGGTCAGGCCATCGCGGATTTGCTTGACCCGCAACGGATTATCACCGATCGAATCGCCGTCGGTATCGAGCACGATGTAGGTGTCGAGGGTGAACTGGCTGCTGGAGGTGATGACCCGGGCGTCGTGGATGTTCAGGTTGAGCTGGTCCATCGCGGCCACGGTCACGGCGAAGAAGTCGTGCTGGTCCGGTGCGTAGATGAAGATTTGCGTGCCGCCCTCGAACTCGCGCTGGGTGGTTTCCTTGATCAGCACCAGTGGCCCGCCGTCGGCCGGCTGCTGGAGGATCGCATCACTGTGCCAGGCCACATCGCCGGCGGTGTGACGCAGGAAGTAGTCGTCGCCCAGTTGCGACCAGAGTTGCTCGACGTCGTCCGGATCGGTGCCGCCGCGCACCAGGATGTCCAGGGCGGCGCTCTGGGTCTGGCGGATCTGTTCTTCACGGTCTACCGGGTTTTCCAGGCCACGGCGCAAGGCCCGCTTGGTCTCGGTGTAGAGCTGGCGCAACAGGCTGGCGCGCCAGGAGTTCCATAGCGTCGGGTTGGTGGCGTTGATGTCGGCGACGGTCAGTACGTACAGATAATCGAGGTGGGTTTCGTCGCCGACGGTCTGCGCGAAATCGTGGATCACCTGCGGGTCGGACAAGTCCTTGCGCTGGGCAGTGGTCGACATCAGCAAATGGTTCTGCACCAGCCAGACGATCAGGCGGCTGTCCCACACCGGCAACTGGTGGCGCTGGCAAAAGGCTTCGGCATCCACCGCGCCGATCTCCGAGTGATCACCATGTCGGCCCTTGCCGATGTCGTGGTACAGGCCGGCCAGGTAGATCAGCTCCGGCTTGGGCAGCTTGCCCATGAGCTTGCTGGCCAGCGGGAATTTTTCCGACACCTGGGTGTACTGCAACTTACGCAGGTGTTTGATCAGGTTCAGGGTGTGGGCGTCGACCGTATAGATGTGAAACAGGTCGTGTTGCATCTGCCCGACAATGAAGCCGAACTCCGGCAGATAACGGCCGAGGATGCCGTAGCGGTTCATCCGGCGCAGGTTGCGATGGATGCCGATCTTGCACTTGAACAGTTCGATGAACAGGCTGGTGTTGCGAATGTCGTTGCGAAAGTCGTCGTCGATCAGATGCCGGTGTTCGCGCAGCAGGCGAATGGTGTCGGCGCGTACGCCCTTGATCTCCGGTTGCTGCGCCATCAACACGAAGATTTCGAGCATGGCGAAGGGTGTACGGCGAAACACATTGTCGTTGCGCGCCTCGATATAACCGTCGTGCAGCTGGAATCGCGAGTTGATCGGTTGCGACGGCGCCTGGTCTTGCGGTGCGAGGATGACTTCCTCGAAGTGCTGGATGATCAGGTCGCTGAGCTGGGCAATGCTCATGACCACCCGATAATACTGTTGCATGAAGTTTTCAATGGCTTGCTTGGCGTCATCGCCTTTGAAACCCAGCAGCCCGGCAATGGTGCGCTGGTGATCGAAGAGCAAGCGGTCTTCGGAGCGGCCGGCGAGCATGTGCAACGCGTAACGAACCTTCCACAGGAATTCCTGGGAGGAGGCCAGCAGGGCATTTTCGCTCTCGACCAGGAAACCTTCCCCGGCCAGCGCCCGCAGGTTCAGGGTGCCGTACTCGCGACGGGCCACCCACAGAATGGTCTGAATATCGCGCAGGCCACCGGGCGAGCCTTTGACGTTGGGTTCCAGGTTGTATTCGGTGTCGTTGTATTTGTGGTGACGGGCCTTTTGCTCGGCGCGTTTGGCCAGGAAGAAATCCTTGCTCGGCCACATGTGTGCAGTGCTGGTGACATCCAGCATGCGCTGACGCAGTCGCTCGGGGCCGCAGATGGTGCGGCTTTCCATCAGGTTGGTGACGACCGTCAGGTCGGCGCGGGCCTCGACGGCGCATTCGTCCACCGAGCGCACGCTCTGGCCGACTTCCAGGCCAATGTCCCACAGCAGGGTCAGAAAACGCTCGATGGAATCACGGAAAATTTCATGATCGGCGCTGTCCAGCAGGATCAGCAGGTCGATGTCGGAGTAGGGGTGCAACTCGCCGCGACCGTAGCCGCCGACCGCGACCAGCGCGATGTCGGCGTCTTCACTCCAGTCGAACTGCTCCCAGGCCTTTTGCAGGATGTTATCGACGAACCAGGCGCGATCCTCGATCAGCCGGCGAATCTCCCGGCCAGCGCGAAAGCGCCCGTCCAGCACCTCGCGGGCCTGGCGGATCGCCTTCTTGAAGGCCGCGATCGGGCTTGCCTTCAGGGCCAGTTCCGCCTGGAACTGGCCTCGGTCGAAGAGTTCTGGATCCACCTGCGGCATCGATTGGCTTTCCTTTCTATAAGGCTGAGAGCTTCTATAAGGCAGAGAGCTGCGCTTGTCGGATCAGGCCGAAACGCGCGGGATGGTGTCATCGGCGCGCAAGGTGAAAATCTCGTAGCCGGTGTCGGTCACCACCAGGGTATGTTCCCACTGTGCCGAGAGCTTGCGGTCCTTGGTGATCGCGGTCCAGCCGTCGCCCAGCACCTTGGTGTCGGCCTTGCCCTGGTTGATCATCGGCTCGATGGTGAAGGTCATGCCGGCCTTGAGTTCCATGCCGGTGCCGGCACGGCCGTAGTGCAGGATCTGCGGTTCTTCATGGAAGACCTTGCCGATGCCGTGGCCGCAGAACTCACGAACCACCGAGAAACCGTTCTTTTCGGCGTGTTTCTGGATGATTTCACCGATGTCGCCCAGGCGGCAGCCGGGTTTGACGATTTCGATGGCTTTGTACATGCATTCCTGGGTCACTTGCGACAGGCGTTCGGCCCAGACCGGCACGGTGCCGACGTGGAACATGCGGCTGGTGTCACCGTGGTAGCCGTCCTTGATCACGGTCACGTCGATGTTCAGGGTGTCGCCATCCTTCAACGGCTTCTCGTTCGGGATGCCGTGGCAGACCACGTGGTTGATCGAGGTGCAGATCGACTTCGGGTAGCCCTTGTAATTCAGCGGGGCAGGGATGGCCTTCTGCTCGTTGACGATGTAGTCGTGGCAGATGCGGTCGAGTTCTTCGGTGGTGATGCCCGGTTTGACATGTTCGGCAATCATTTCCAGCACATCGGCGGCCAGTTTGCCGGCGACACGCATTTTTGCGATGTCCTCCGGGGTTTTGAGGGTGACGGTCATACAGGCTCTCTCTGCGCTCGATGGCGCTTGCTAAAACGAAATGGGCGCTGCGCGATCGATCTGTCGCGGCCCTGAAAAACCCGATTCTATCAGACGATCAGGGCAAATCTGAGCCTCTGTGCGTCGCTTCTCTCTATAGAAGGGTGCATTGCTGGCGAATTCCAGGGCGCGAAATAAAAGCCCTGGCCTGGATTTCATAATCCGGGTTCCGTTTCCCCCCACCTTGTGGTATAAAATGCGCCGCTTTCCGGGGATCCCCTGAAAAGCCTAAATCCACACACGTGTCGACACGATGACCTGGGTGCCTTCGGCTTTTGCCGCTGGTTGGTCATTGGGATACGTGGAGGCCAAACCCGACTTATCAAGGAACTATCATGTCCCAAGTCAATATGCGCGATATGCTGAAGGCCGGTGTGCACTTCGGTCACCAGACCCGTTACTGGAACCCGAAAATGGGCAAGTACATTTTCGGCGCGCGCAACAAGATCCACATTATCAACCTTGAAAAAACCCTGCCAATGTTCAACGAAGCTCTGACTTTCGTAGAACGTCTGGCCCAGGGCAAAAACAAGATCCTGTTCGTCGGCACCAAGCGTTCCGCTGGCAAGATCGTTGCTGAAGAAGCAGCACGTTGCGGTTCGCCGTACGTCGATCACCGCTGGTTGGGTGGCATGCTGACCAACTTCAAGACCATCCGTGCTTCCATCAAGCGTCTGCGTGACCTTGAAGTGCAAGCCGAAGACGGTACTTTCGCCAAGCTGACCAAGAAAGAGGCGCTGATGCGCACTCGCGACCTGGAAAAGCTCGATCGTTCCCTGGGTGGTATCAAGGACATGGGCGGCCTGCCAGACGCTCTGTTCGTTATCGACGTTGATCACGAGCGCATCGCGATCACCGAAGCCAACAAGCTGGGCATCCCGGTTATCGGCGTAGTCGATACCAACAGCAGCCCGGAAGGCGTTGACTACATCATCCCAGGCAACGATGACGCAATCCGCGCTATCCAGCTGTACATGGGTTCGATGGCTGACGCAGTCATCCGTGGTCGCAACCACGTTGCTGGCGGTACCGAGCAGTTCGTTGAAGAAGCTCCGGCAGCTGCAGCTGAGTAATTGACGCCCTGGCGTTGACTCAGTAAGCAAAAAGGGGGCTTGGCCCCCTTTTTGCCACCTCGAAAACCGTTTGTCGGCCCCGCACTTGCAGAGCTGTAACGTGCAGCGGCTTACAACGGTGGTTCGGGAAGAATTGATCGCCCGTTCGATCGGGTGGAATGGTTGAAAACCTATCCAAGAGGATTTTGAAATGGCAGAGATTACTGCAGCGTTGGTCAAAGAACTGCGCGAGCGTACCGGCGAAGGCATGATGGATTGCAAAAAGGCCTTGACCAAGGCCGGCGGCGACATCGAAAAAGCCATTGATGACATGCGTGCTTCCGGCGCTATCAAGGCTGCCAAGAAAGCAGGCAACGTGGCTGCTGAAGGCGCTATCGCTCTCAAGGAAGACGGTAAATCCGCCGTTCTGCTGGAAGTGAACTCGCAGACCGACTTCCTGGCTCTGCAGGACGACTTCAAGGCATTTGTTGCTGCAAGCGTTGAAAAAGCGTTCGCTGACAAGCTGACTGACGTCGCTCCGCTGATCGAAGCTCAAGAAGCCGATCGCCTGGTTCTGGTCGGCAAGGTTGGCGAAAACGTCAACATCCGTCGCCTGGCTCGCGTTGAAGGTGATGTTGTTGGTGGTTACCTGCACGGCAACAAGATCGGTGTTGCGGTTGTCCTGAAGGGCGGCACTGTTGAATTGGCCAAGGACATCGCTATGCACGTAGCGGCGACCAACCCTGAATTCCTGCTGCCATCGGAAGTTTCCGCTGAAGCGGTCGAGCGTGAGAAGGGCGTATTCCTGACCCTCAACGCTGACAAGATCGCCGGCAAGCCGGAAAACATCGTTGAAAACATGGTCAAAGGCCGCATCAGCAAGTTCCTGGCTGAAGCGAGCCTGGTTGAGCAGGCGTTCGTCAAGAACCCTGAAATCAAGGTCGGCGACCTGGCCAAGAAAGCCGGTGCTGAAATCGTTTCTTTCACCTACTTCAAAGTAGGCGAAGGCATCGAGAAGCCGGTCGACAACTTCGCTGAAGAAGTTGCTGCCCAGCTGGCTGCCGCCAAGCAATAAGACGGTTTTTCAACTGTCGCCCAGAAGAGGCTGCCCGCTCACGCGCGCAGCCTCTTTTCAGATGGGGTACCAAATTTTTATTGGTTTCCCTTTGGAACTGGCTTACAAAGCCATGTTCCGATGGCGCTGAAGCAGCGCCAGGCTAGAGTGAACAGCCAGCTGTAAACAGCTCGCAAAGAATTTTTAAAATACGCCGCAGGAGAGATTCGCAATGGCTCAGCAGGGCAGTGGTTATCAGGCTCGCTATAAACGCATTCTACTCAAGCTTAGCGGCGAAGCCTTGATGGGCTCGGAAGAGTTCGGGATCGATCCGAAAGTTCTGGATCGCATGGCGCTGGAAGTCGGCCAGCTGGTGGGCATCGGTGTGCAGGTCGGTCTGGTGATCGGTGGTGGCAACCTGTTCCGCGGTGCGGCACTGAGTGCGGCTGGCATGGATCGGGTCACTGGCGACCACATGGGCATGCTGGCCACTGTGATGAACGCCCTGGCCATGCGTGATGCGCTGGAGCGGGCCAATATCTCGGCCATCGTGATGTCGGCCATCTCCATGGTCGGTGTGACCGATCACTACGATCGCCGCAAGGCCATGCGCCACCTGAACGCCAAGGAGGTTGTGATTTTCGCGGCGGGTACCGGTAACCCGTTCTTCACTACCGATTCGGCAGCCTGCCTGCGTGCAATCGAAATCGATGCCGATGTAGTGCTCAAGGCGACCAAGGTCGATGGCGTTTACACTGCCGACCCATTCAAAGACCCGCATGCCGAGAAGTTCGATCATCTGACTTACGATGAAGTGCTGGATCGCAAGCTGGGCGTGATGGACCTGACCGCCATTTGCCTGTGCCGCGACCATAAGATGCCGTTGCGCGTATTTAACATGAACAAGCCCGGCGCCCTGCTGAACATCGTGCACGGCGGCGCTGAAGGGACCCTGATCGAGGAAGGCCAACAATGATCAACGAAATCAAGAAAGACGCTAAAGAGCGTATGCAGAAATCCGTCGAGTCGCTGATGCACAACTTCGGCCGTATTCGTACGGGCCAGGCGCATCCGAGCATTCTCGAAGGCGTGATGGTGCCGTATTACGGTTCCGACACCCCGATCAAGCAAGTGGCGAACATCACCGTCAAGGACGCCCGTACCCTGCAAGTCGTGGCCTTCGAGCGCAACATGCTCGGTGCCGTCGACAAAGCCATCGGTAGCGCGGGTCTGAACCTCAACCCGACCAACCTGGGTGAGTTGCTGCTGATCCCCATGCCGGCCCTGACCGAAGAAACCCGCAAGGGCTTCACCAAACAGGCTCGCGATGTCGCTGAAGATGCCCGTGTTGCGGTGCGCAACATCCGCCGTGATGCGAACAGCCAGCTCAAGGACCTGGTCAAGGAAAAGGAAATCAGTGAAGACGAAGAACGTCGCGCCACTGGCGAAATTGATGATCTGACCAAAAAGTACGTGGCTGAAATCGACGCGAATTTGGCGCAGAAAGAAAAAGACCTGATGGCCGTCTAAGGGTCGCGTTGTCATGGATAAGATCAAGCAGAGTGCGCCGACTGCGGTGCCGCGCCATGTCGCGATCATCATGGATGGTAATAATCGTTGGGCGAAAAAACGCTTTTTGCCGGGTGTCGCCGGGCATAAAGCGGGTGTGGACGCCGTTCGGGCCGTGATCGAAGTGTGTGCCGAGGCCAAGGTCGAAGTGCTGACGCTGTTCGCCTTCTCCAGTGAGAACTGGCAGCGTCCGGCCGCCGAGGTCAGTGCCTTGATGGATCTGTTCTTCAGGGCGCTGCGGCGTGAAGCCAGGCGCCTGAACGAGAACAACATCAGTTTGCGCATCATCGGCGACCGTTCTCGCTTTCATCCAGAGCTGCAGACTGCCATGCGTGAAGCCGAGGCCATGACGGTGGGCGCCAATCGCTTCATCCTGCAGATCGCCGCCAACTACGGCGGTCAGTGGGATATCGCGCAAGCCGCACAGCATCTGGCGCGGGAAGTTCAGGCCGGGCATCTGCGTCCGGAAGATATCACCCCGCAGCTGTTGCAAACCTGTCTGGTCACCGGTGATCTGCCGTTGCCGGACTTGTGCATCCGGACCGGTGGCGAGCATCGCATCAGTAACTTCCTGCTGTGGCAACTGGCTTACGCCGAGTTGTACTTTTCCGACCTGTTCTGGCCGGACTTCAAACACGACGCCATGCGTAACGCGCTGGCCGATTACGCTTCTCGCCAACGCCGCTTCGGTAAAACGAGCGAGCAGGTCGAGTCTGGGGCCCGGGTTTAATGCTTAAACAACGAATCATCACTGCACTGATCCTGCTACCGATTGCGCTGTGCGGGTTTTTCCTGCTTGAAGGCACGGGTTTTGCCCTGTTCATCGGGGTGGTCGTGACGCTCGGGGCCTGGGAATGGGCGCGCCTGGCGGGCTTCACCGAGCAGCCGATCCGTGTCGCCTATGCGGTGGTGGTCGCGTTGATGCTGTTTGTCATGCACATCCTGCCGGGGCTGGCGCCGTGGGTACTGGGCGCCTCGGTGCTCTGGTGGGCTGTTGCGACCTGGCTGGTACTGACTTACCCGCGCTCCAGCGAGCACTGGGCCAGCGCCGCCTGCAAGCTGGTGATCGGTCTGCTGATTTTGCTGCCGGCCTGGCAAGGGCTGGTTCAGATCAAGCAGGAGCCATTGGGTAACTGGCTGATCATGGCGGTGATGGTGCTGGTTTGGGGGGCCGATATCGGTGCTTACTTTTCTGGTCGGGCGTTCGGCAAGCGCAAACTGGCCCCCAAGGTCAGTCCCGGCAAAAGCTGGGAAGGCGTGTATGGCGGGTTGATCCTGAGCCTGGTGATCACGGCAATCGTCGGGATCGTTCGCGACTGGAGTTTCGCCCAGGTGCTGATCGGTCTGATCTGCGCCGCGGTGATCGTGTTTATCTCGGTGGTGGGTGACCTCACCGAAAGCATGTTCAAACGCCAATCCGGGATCAAGGACAGCAGCAGCCTGCTGCCTGGTCACGGCGGTGTGCTCGACCGCATCGACAGTCTTACGGCGGCGATTCCAGTGTTTGCCGTATTGCTGTGGATGGCTGCACCGTGAGCCGCCCACAACAGATCACCGTTCTGGGGGCGACCGGCTCGATCGGTTTGAGCACGCTCGACGTCATTGCGCGTCACCCTGAGCGTTATCAGGTGTTTGCCTTGAGTGGCTTCACCCGCTTGAGTGAGCTGCGGGCGCTGTGCGTGCGTCATGCGCCGCGGTTTGCCGTGGTGCCCGAGGCGAGCGCTGCCCGAGGTTTGCAGGACGACTTGCATGCGGCGGGCCTGTCGACCCGGGTGCTGGTGGGGGAGGAGGGGTTGTGCCAGGTGGCGGCCGATCCCGAGGTCGATGCCGTGATGGCGGCTATCGTTGGAGCGGCGGGCTTGCGTCCGACCCTGGCGGCCGTCGAAGCCGGCAAGAAAATCCTCCTGGCCAACAAAGAAGCGCTGGTGATGTCCGGTGCGCTGTTCATGCAGGCCGTGCACAAAAGCGGTTCGGTGCTGCTGCCGATCGACAGTGAGCACAACGCGATTTTCCAGTGCATGCCAGGGGATTTTGCCCGTGGTCTGGGGGCGGTCGGGGTGCGTCGGATTTTACTGACAGCCTCGGGTGGTCCGTTCCGGCAGACACCGATGGCCGAGCTGGAGCACGTTACCCCCGATCAGGCGTGTGCCCATCCGAACTGGTCAATGGGGCGCAAGATTTCGGTGGATTCGGCCAGCATGATGAACAAGGGGCTCGAGTTGATCGAGGCCTGCTGGCTGTTCGATGCCAAGCCGTCCCAGGTCGAGGTGGTGATTCACCCGCAGAGCGTGATTCATTCGTTAGTCGATTACATCGATGGTTCGGTATTGGCTCAATTGGGCAATCCGGACATGCGTACCCCCATCGCCAATGCACTGGCCTGGCCAGAGCGGATCGACTCAGGCGTGCCGCCGCTAGATCTGTTTGCCATCGCGCGCCTGGATTTCCAGGCGCCCGATGAAGGTCGCTTCCCTTGCCTGCGCCTTGCGCGTCAGGCGGCCGAAGCGGGCAATAGTGCGCCGGCCATGCTCAATGCGGCGAATGAAGTGGCGGTCGCGGCCTTTCTCGACGGACGGGTTCGTTACCCGGAAATCGCGAGTATCATCGAGGAAGTGTTGAATCTCGAGCCGGTGGTAACGGTGGACGATCTCGACGCGGTGTTTACGGCGGACACGAAGGCGCGTGTGCTGGCCGGGCAATGGTTGAGTCGTCACGGGCGGTAAGTGCTGAAAACGTTGGCCCATGCAGCAACGAACAGGATTGCGGAGAAAGTAGATGAGCGCGCTCTATATGATTGTCGGCACCCTGATAGCCTTGGGTGTGCTGGTCACCTTCCACGAGTTCGGCCATTTCTGGGTCGCACGTCGCTGTGGGGTCAAAGTGCTGCGTTTTTCCGTGGGCTTTGGCATGCCATTGCTGCGCTGGCACGACAAGCAAGGCACTGAATTCGTGGTCGCCGCCATCCCGCTGGGCGGTTATGTGAAGATGCTCGACGAGCGCGAAGGCGAAGTACCTGCCGATCAGATCGATCAGTCCTTCAATCGCAAATCCGTCCGTCAACGCATCGCTATCGTCGCGGCCGGCCCGATTGCCAACTTTTTACTGGCGATGTTTTTTTTCTGGGTGGTCGCGATGCTCGGCAGCGAGCAGGTGCGACCTGTCATCGGCGCGGTCGAGTCGGGAAGCATTGCCGCCAAGGCAGGTTTGAGCGCCGGCCAGGAAATCATTGCCATCGACGGCGAGCCTACTTCCGGCTGGGCTGCGGTGAACCTGCAGCTGGTACGTCGCCTGGGCGAGAGCGGTTCCCTGCAATTGCTGGTTCGCGAGCAAGGCTCCTCGGCAGAATCGCCTCGTGAGCTGGCGCTGGACAAATGGCTCAAGGGCGCCGATGAGCCGGATCCGATTCGCTCGCTGGGGATTCGTCCCTGGCGTCCGGCCCTGCCACCGGTGCTGGCCGAACTTGATCCAAAAGGCCCGGCCCAGGCTGCCGGCCTGAAGACCGGTGATCGATTGCGCGCCCTGGACGGCCAGGCACTCGATGACTGGCAGCAAGTGGTCGATACCGTCCGTATGCGTCCTGACAGCAAGATCATCCTGCGCATCGAGCGCGACGCTGCTCAAATCGACGTCCCGGTGACGCTGGCGGCGCGTGGGGAGAAGAAGGCACCCAGTGGTTATCTCGGGGCGGGGGTAAAGGCAGTCGACTGGCCGCCCGAGATGATTCGCGAGGTCAGTTACGGTCCCGTGGCAGCGATCGGGGAGGGGGCTCGACGCACCTGGACCATGAGTGTGCTGACCCTCGATTCGCTGAAGAAAATGTTGTTCGGCGAGCTCTCGGTAAAAAACTTGAGTGGACCGATAACCATTGCTAAAGTGGCGGGCGCTTCTGCCCAGTCGGGTGTCGCTGATTTCCTGAATTTCCTTGCTTATCTGAGTATTAGCCTGGGTGTTCTGAATTTGTTGCCCATTCCAGTACTGGATGGGGGGCATCTGTTGTTTTATCTGATCGAGTGGGTGCGTGGTCGCCCCTTGTCGGATCGGGTGCAGGGTTGGGGGATACAGATCGGTATCAGTTTGGTGGTCGGGGTGATGTTGCTTGCTCTGGTCAATGATCTGGGTCGACTGTAACGCTTCGCTGAATTGCGAATCTGCCGCATTTTGCGGCAGTTTGTTTATTGCCAGTTGGAATAAGAAAGGACTTCATGAAACGTCTGCTGCTAACTGCGGTTCTCACCGTATTGATGATCGCCGAAGTTCACGCCGAGTCCTTCACCATCTCTGATATTCGCGTCAATGGCCTCCAGCGGGTTTCCGCGGGGAGTGTCTTTGGTGCCTTGCCGTTGAACGTCGGTGAAAAGGCGGACGATCGTCGCCTGGTGGAATCCACTCGTGCGTTGTTCAAAACCGGTTTTTTCCAGGATATCCAGCTGGGCCGCGATGGCAACGTCCTGGTCATTACTGTAGTCGAGCGTCCCTCGGTCGCCAGTATCGAGATCGAGGGCAACAAGGCGATCTCCACTGAAGACCTGATGAAGGGGCTCAAGCAGTCCGGTCTGGCCGAAGGCGAGATCTTCCAGCGCGCCACCCTCGAAGGCGTGCGTAACGAGCTGCAGCGCCAGTACGTCGCCCAGGGTCGCTACTCGGCCACTGTCGACACCGAAGTGGTGCCACAGCCGCGTAACCGCGTTGCGCTGAAGGTCAACATCAACGAAGGCACCGTCGCGGCTATCCAGCACATCAACGTGGTGGGTAACACCGTCTTCCCTGACGAAGACCTGATCGACCTGTTCGAACTCAAGACCAGCAACTGGTTGTCGTTCTTCAAGAACGACGACAAGTACGCCCGTGAAAAACTGTCCGGTGACCTGGAGCGTCTGCGTTCCTACTACCTGGACCGTGGCTATATCAACATGGATATCGCTTCGACCCAGGTGTCCATCACCCCGGACAAGAAACACGTCTATATCACCGTCAACGTCAACGAAGGCGAGAAGTACACCGTTCGTAACGTCAAGCTGAGCGGCGACCTGAAAGTCCCTGAAGACCAGGTCAAGTCGCTGTTGCTGGTGCAGAAAGGCCAGGTGTTCTCGCGCAAGCTGATGACCACCACGTCGGAACTGATCACCCGCCGCCTGGGTAACGAGGGTTACACCTTCGCCAACGTCAACGGCGTGCCTCAGCCTCACGATGACGACCACACGGTAGACATCACGTTCGCCGTCGATCCGGGCAAGCGTGCCTACGTCAACCGTATCAACTTCCGTGGCAACACCAAGTCCGAAGACGAAGTGCTGCGCCGTGAAATGCGTCAGATGGAAGGCGGCTGGGCTTCGACCTACCTGATCGACCAATCCAAGACCCGTCTTGAGCGCCTGGGCTTCTTCAAGGAAGTCAACGTCGAAACGCCGGCCGTGCCGGGCGTCGATGACCAGGTCGATGTGAACTACAGCGTTGAAGAACAGGCTTCCGGTTCGATTACCGCCAGTGTCGGTTTCGCCCAGAGCGCCGGTCTGATCCTTGGTGGTTCGATTACCCAGAACAACTTCCTGGGTACCGGTAACAAGGTCAGCGTCGGTTTGACCCGCAGTGAATACCAGAGCCGTTATAACTTCGGTTATGTCGACCCGTACTGGACTGCCGATGGCGTGAGCCTGGGTTACAACGCTTTCTATCGCACCACTGACTACGACGATCTCGACGTCGACGTGGCCAGCTATGCCGTGGACAGCCTGGGTGCTGGCGTGAGCGTCGGCTACCCGATCAGCGAAACGTCGCGCCTGACCTTCGGCCTGACTGCGCAACAAGACAAGATCAAGACAGGCGTCTACACCGTTGACGAGATCTTCGACTTCGTTAACAAGGAAGGCGACAACTACCTGAACTTCAAGGCCTCGGCCGGCTGGTCCGAATCCACCCTGAACAAGGGCGTACTCGCCACCCGTGGTCGTTCCCAAAGCCTGGTGCTGGAAACCACCACGCCTGGCAGCGACCTGTCGTTCTTCAAGCTCGATTACCGTGGCCAGTTGTTCCAGCCGTTGAGTGAAAACTACACCATGCGCCTGCACACCGAACTGGGTTATGGCGATGGCTACGGTTCGACCGATGGCTTGCCGTTCTATGAAAACTACTATGCTGGTGGTTTCAACTCGGTACGTGGCTTCAAGGACAGCACCCTGGGTCCGCGCAGTACGCCGAGTCGTGGTACAAACCCGGGTACATTGGCCGATCCGGACCAGGATCCGCTACCGTTTGGTGGCAACGTCCTGATCCAGGGCGGTGTAGAGCTTCTGTTCCCTCTGCCGTTCGTCAAGGATCAACGCTCCCTGCGTACGTCGGTATTCTGGGATGTGGGTAACGTTTTCGACTCGAAGTGCGAAGACACCACCAACGCAAACGGTACGTCGTCCAATACGAAGTGCAACGATATCAGTCTGAGCAACATGGCCAGTTCCGTCGGTGTCGGCGTGACCTGGGTCACCGCACTGGGTCCTCTGAGTTTCGCGTTGGCCATGCCCGTCAAGAAACCGGATGACGCTGAGACTCAAGTGTTCCAATTCTCCCTCGGCCAGACGTTCTAAGCGTCTGACCCAAGATAACGACAATGAATTTTGTAGGAGTACATCGTGCGTAAGTTGACTCAATTGGTTCTCCTGGCGACCGTACTGGTAGCAGGTCCGGCTTTTGCCGACATGAAAATCGCCGTGCTGAACTATCAGATGGCTCTGCTGGAGTCCGACGCGGCCAAGAAATACGCCGTGGATGCCGAGAAAAAATTCGGCCCTCAGTTGTCCAAGCTCAAGACGCTGGAAAGCAGTGCCAAAGGCATTCAGGATCGTCTGATGGCGGGCGGCGACAAGATGCAGCAAGGCGAGCGTGAACGCCTGGAACTCGAGTTCAAGCAAAAGGCCCGTGACTTCCAGTTCCAGTCCAAGGAACTGAACGAAGCCAAAGCCGTTGCCGACCGTGAAATGCTGAAGCAGCTCAAGCCGAAACTGGACAGCGCTGTGGAAGAAGTCATCAAGAAAGGTGCTTTTGACCTGGTCTTCGAGCGTGGCGCAGTGATTGATGTCAAGCCTCAATACGACATCACTCGCCAGGTTATCGAGCGCATGAATCAGCTGAAGTAATCCATGACAGCGACCATGAAACTCGGCCAGCTGGCCGAGTTCCTCGACGCCACCCTGCGTGGCGACGCGGAGAAGGAAATTACTGGGCTAGCCACTTTGCAAGAGGCTGGCCCAGCTCAGTTGAGCTTTCTGGCAAACCCTCAATACCGCAAATACCTGGCTGACAGCCGGGCCGCAGCCGTGTTGCTGAAGGCCGCCGATGCTGAAGGTTTCGTCGGTGATGCACTGGTGGTGGCCGATCCGTACCTGGCCTACGCCCGTGTTTCCCACCTGTTCGATCCCAAGCCCGAAGCGGTGGCCGGGATTCACCCGACGGCGGTCGTGGCGGCGGATGCGGTGGTCGATCCGGCGGCGAGTATCGGGGCCTTTGCCGTGATCGAAAGCGCAGCCCGCATTGCAGCCGGCGTGACTGTCGGCGCGCATTGCTTTATCGGTGCCCGCAGCGAGATTGGTGAAGGTGGTTGGCTGGCCCCGCGCGTCACGCTGTATCACGACGTGCGCATCGGCAAGCGGGTGGTGATTCAATCCGGGGCCGTGCTCGGTGGTGAAGGCTTCGGTTTTGCCAACGAGAAAGGTGTCTGGCAGAAAATCGCTCAGATCGGTGGAGTGCTGGTCGGTGATGATGTAGAGATCGGCGTGAATACCGCTGTTGATCGCGGTGCATTGGCCGATACTGTCATCGGTAATGGCGTCAAGCTCGACAATCAGATTCAGATCGCCCACAACGTCCAGATTGGTGATCACACTGCCATGGCTGCGTGCGTGGGGATCTCCGGCAGCAGCAAAATCGGCAAGCATTGCATGCTCGCCGGTGGCGTCGGGCTGGTGGGGCATATCGAAATCTGCGACAACGTGTTCATCACCGGGATGACCATGGTGACCCACTCGATTACCGAGCCGGGTTCCTATTCTTCCGGTACGGCCATGCAGCCGGCGGCCGAATGGCGCAAAAGCGCGGCACGCCTGCGTCAGCTCGATGACATCGCACGGCGACTGCGACAGCTGGAAAAGCGAGTAGGGGAAGTGACCCCTGACGATAATGCTTCATCAGATGGCTGATACCATTTCCATATCAAGTGTGCACAGCCGCTAGACGGCCTCCTTGATTTGCTAGAGGAATGCGCGTCAGTCGCGCGTTCCCAATCTTTACATAGGCTTCCCCCCGAAATGATGGACATCAACGAGATTCGCGAATACCTGCCTCACCGTTACCCGTTCCTGCTGGTGGACCGGGTCGTGGATCTGGATGTGGAAGGCAAGCGCATTCGCGCCTACAAGAATGTCAGCATCAACGAACCGTTCTTCAATGGTCACTTCCCTGCGCATCCAATCATGCCGGGCGTATTGATCATCGAAGCGATGGCTCAGGCTGCCGGGATCCTTGGTTTCAAAATGCTCGACGTGAAACCGGCCGATGGCACCCTCTATTACTTCGTCGGCTCCGACAAGCTGCGCTTCCGCCAGCCAGTGCTGCCGGGCGATCAGTTGATCCTTGAAGCCAAGTTCCTGAGCTGCAAGCGCCAGATCTGGAAGTTCGAGTGCCAGGCTTCGGTCGATGGCAAGCCAGTCTGCTCCGCGGAAATCATCTGCGCGGAACGCAAACTATGAGTTTGATTGACCCTCGCGCAATCATCGATCCGGCGGCCGTCCTGGCCGACGACGTCGAGGTCGGCCCCTGGTCGATCATCGGCGCTGGTGTGGAAATCGGCGAGGGGACAGTGATCGGGCCGCATGTGATTCTCAAAGGCCCGACCCGAATCGGCAGGCATAACCGCATCTACCAGTTTTCTTCGGTAGGCGAGGACACGCCCGATCTGAAATACAAGGGTGAAGAGACCCGCCTGGTCATCGGTGATCACAACGTCATCCGCGAAGGCGTGACCATTCACCGCGGCACCGTCCAAGACCGTTCGGAAACGACCCTGGGTGATCACAACCTGATCATGGCCTATGCCCACATCGGCCACGACAGCGTCATCGGCAACCACTGCATTCTGGTCAACAACACCGCGCTGGCGGGCCATGTGCACGTCGAGGACTGGGCGATCCTGTCCGGCTTTACCCTGGTCCACCAGTATTGCCACATCGGCGCCCACAGCTTTTCCGGCATGGGTACCGCCATCGGCAAGGACGTACCCGCGTACGTCACGGTATTCGGCAACCCGGCGGAAGCGCGCAGCATGAACTTCGAAGGCATGCGCCGTCGTGGGTTCAGCGAAGACGCGATCCACGCGTTGCGTCGTGCTTACAAAGTGGTTTACCGCCAGGGCCTGACGGTCGAGCAGGCGCTCGGCGAACTGGCCGAGCCCTCGGCGCAGTTTCCGGAAGTCGCGGTGTTTCGTGATTCCATCCAGTCTTCGACCCGCGGCATCACTCGTTAATCATGGCTAATCTGCGTATAGCGCTGGTAGCCGGTGAGGCTTCCGGCGACATTCTGGGCGCCGGTCTGATGCGCGCGCTCAAGGCGCGGCATCCGGCGGTGGAGTTCATCGGGGTCGGCGGCCCGTTGATGCAGGCCGAAGGCCTGACCTCGTATTTCCCCATGGAACGTCTTTCCGTGATGGGCCTGGTGGAAGTGCTGGGCCGCTTGCGTGAGTTGCTCAAGCGCCGCAAGAAGCTGATCGCCGACCTGATCGCCGAGAAGCCGGACGTGTTCATCGGCATCGATGCCCCGGACTTCACCCTCAACATCGAGCTCAAGCTGCGTCAGGCCGGGATCAAGACCGTGCATTACGTCAGCCCGTCGGTCTGGGCCTGGCGGCAGAAACGGGTGCTGAAGATTCGCGAAGGCTGCGACCTGATGCTGACGCTGTTCCCCTTCGAAGCGAAATTCTATGAAGAGAAGGGCGTGCCGGTGCGGTTCGTCGGGCACTCCCTGGCCGATGCGATCCCGCTCGAAGCGGATCGCGCCGCCGCACGTGCCGAACTCGGCTTGCCGGACGGACCGCTGGTCGCACTGATGCCCGGCAGTCGCGGTGGCGAGGTGGGGCGTCTCGGTGCGTTGTTCCTCGATACCGCCCAGCGTCTGCGGGCCTTGCGCCCAGGCGTGCGCTTCGTCATGCCTTGCGCCAGCCCCGAGCGGCGCAAGCAGCTCGAGGAATTGCTGGCCGGTCGCGATCTGCCGCTGACCTTGCTCGACGGCAAATCCCATCTGGCCCTGGCGGCCTGCGACGCGGTGCTGATTGCCTCCGGAACGGCGACCCTTGAAGCCTTGCTGTACAAGCGGCCGATGGTGGTCGCCTATCGCCTGGCGCCACTGACGTTCTGGATTCTCAAGCGCATGGTGAAAAGCCCGTACGTCTCCTTGCCGAACCTGCTGGCCCAGCGCCTGCTGGTGCCCGAGCTGCTGCAGGACGATGCCACGGTCGAAGCCCTGGCCCAGACCTTGTCGCCGCTGATCGAGGGTGGGCAAGAGCAGACCCACGGCTTCGATGAAATTCACCGGACCCTTCGTCTGGATGCCTCCAACCAGGCTGCGGATGCAGTGCTGAACCTGATCGGTCAAGTACAATGAAAAAAACAAGCATGCAAATGGGGCTGGATTTCAACTTGGTCGCTGAAGTCGAAGAATTGGTTGCCGGCGTCGACGAAGTCGGTCGTGGCCCGCTCTGTGGCGCCGTGGTGACCGCTGCGGTGATCCTCGACCCGAGTCGGCCGATTCTGGGCCTGAACGACTCGAAGAAGCTGACCGGGGCCCGCCGCGAAAAGCTCTACGACGAAATCTGCGAAAAAGCCCTGAGCTGGTGCATCGCTCGCGCCGAAGTCGAAGAAATCGACGAATTGAACATTCTCCACGCCACCATGCTGGCCATGCAGCGCGCCGTCGAGGGCCTGCACATCACACCAAGACTGGCGATGATCGACGGCAACCGTTGCCCGAAACTGTCGATGCGCGCCGAAGCGGTGATCCAGGGTGACGGCCTGGTACCGGCCATCGCCGCGGCATCGATTCTGGCCAAGGTCAGTCGCGACCGTGAAATGGCTGCTTTCGAATTGGTTTACCCGGGTTACGGCATTGGCGGGCACAAGGGCTACCCGACCCCCGTTCATCTGGAAGCCCTGGCCCGCCTGGGTCCAACGCCGATTCACCGGCGCTCGTTCGCCCCGGTACGCCTGGCCTACGAGGCGCGGGCAAACCTGATCGTGAGTTAGTCGCAGGCTGATGTTTTCGCCAAGGCCCGGTACAATCCGGGCCTTGTTGTTTTTTAGATTATACGCAGGATCACTATGCCGGCTTCATTCGTTCACCTACGCCTGCACACTGAATATTCCCTGGTCGACGGTCTGGTGCGGATCAAACCGCTGGTCAAGACCCTGGTCGGCATGAACATGCCTGCCGTAGCGGTCACCGACCAGAACAACATGTGTTCCCTGGTCAAATTCTATAAAGCGGCCATGGGGGCGGGGATCAAGCCGATCTGCGGCGCCGACCTGTGGCTGTCGAACAAGGATCCGGATAACGCCCTGAGCCGGATCAGTCTGTTGGCCATGAACGCCGTCGGCTATCGCAACCTGACCGAACTGATCTCCCGAGGCTTCATCGACGGCCAGCGCAATGGTTCGATCATCATCGAGCGCGAGTGGGTGGCCGAAGCCAGCGAAGGCTTGATCATGCTGTCGGCTGCGAAAGAAGGCGAGATCGGCTTGGCCATGCTCAGTGGCAACCCGGCCGAAGCGGAAAACCTGGCGCGCGAATGGATGGCGGTGTTTCCGGATCGCTTCTACCTGGAAATCCAGCGCACCTATCGCCCCAACGATGAAGAACACTTGCACGGCGCCGTGGCCCTGGCCGAGAAAATCGGTGCGCCACTGGTGGCGACCAACGACGTGCGCTTCATCAAGCAGGAAGACTTTGCCGCCCACGAAACCCGCGTCTGCATCGGTGAAGGCCGCGCCCTCGACGATCCGCGGCGTTCCAAGAATTACAGCGACCAGCAATACCTCAAAAGCGCCGAGGAAATGGCTGAGCTGTTCAGCGACATCCCCGAGGCACTGGCAAATACGGTCGAGATCGCCAAGCGCTGCAACATCGAAGTGAAACTGGGCAAGCACTTCCTGCCCAACTTCCCGATTCCCGATGGCATGACCATCGACGAGTATTTCCGCAAGGTGTCCTTCGACGGTCTGGAAGATCGCTTGAGCGTCCTGCTGCCCAGGGACACCACCGAAGACTATGAAGCCAAGCGTCAGGTCTATGTCGACCGGTTGAATTTCGAGCTGGATATCATCATCCAGATGGGGTTCCCCGGTTACTTCCTGATCGTGATGGACTTTATCCAGTGGGCCAAGAGCAACGGTGTGCCGGTGGGCCCTGGCCGGGGGTCGGGTGCCGGGTCGCTGGTGGCCTATGTGCAGAAGATCACCGACCTCGACCCGCTGGAATATGACCTGCTGTTCGAACGGTTCCTTAACCCGGAACGGGTCTCGATGCCCGACTTCGACGTCGACTTCTGCATGGATGGCCGTGACCGCGTGATCGACTACGTGGCCGAGAAATACGGGCGCAATGCGGTCAGCCAGATCATCACGTTCGGTTCCATGGCGGCCAAGGCTGTGGTCCGTGACGTGGCGCGGGTGCAGGGCAAGTCCTACGGGCTGGCGGATCGTCTGTCGAAGATGATTCCCTTCGAAGTCGGCATGACCCTGGAAAAGGCTTACGAACAGGAAGAAATCCTGCGTGACTTCATCAAGGTCGATGAAGAAGCCGCGGAAATCTGGGAGATGGCGCGCAAGCTCGAAGGCGTTGTGCGTAACGTCGGCAAGCACGCCGGTGGTGTGGTGATCGCGCCGACCAAACTGACTGACTTCTCGCCGATCTATTGCGATGAGGCCGGTGACGGCCTGGTGACCCAGTTCGACAAGGATGACGTTGAGGCCGCCGGCCTGGTGAAGTTCGACTTCCTCGGTCTGCGAACGCTGACGGTCATCGACTGGGCGCTGAAAACCATTAACCGCGACCGCGCCAAGGTCGATGAGCCGCCGCTGGACATTGCATTCATCCCGCTGGATGACAAACCTACTTACCAGCTGCTGCAAAAGGCCGAAACCACCGCGGTGTTCCAGCTCGAGTCACGCGGCATGAAGGAGCTGATCAAAAAGCTCAAGCCCGACTGCCTGGAAGACTTGATCGCACTGGTGGCCCTGTTCCGTCCGGGCCCGTTGCAATCGGGCATGGTCGACGACTTCATCAACCGTAAGCACGGTCGCGCCGAACTCGCGTACCCGCACTCGGATTACCAGTACGAAGGCCTCAAACCGGTGCTGGCACCGACTTACGGCATCATCCTGTATCAGGAACAGGTGATGCAGATTGCCCAGGTCATGGCCGGTTACACCCTCGGCGGTGCGGACATGCTGCGTCGGGCCATGGGTAAGAAAAAGCCCGAAGAAATGGCCAAGCAGCGCGGCGGCTTCATCGAGGGTTGCAAGACCAACAATATCGAAGCCGACCTGGCCGGTAACATTTTCGACCTGGTGGAAAAATTCGCCGGTTATGGCTTCAACAAATCCCACTCCGCCGCTTATGGCCTGGTGTCGTACCAGACTGCGTGGCTGAAGACACACTACCCGGCACCGTTCATGGCCGCGGTACTGTCGGCGGATATGCACAACACCGACAAGGTCGTGACCTTGATCGAAGAAATTCGCACCATGAAGCTGCGTCTCGACGCGCCGGATGTGAATGCCTCGGAGTTCAAGTTCACGGTGAACGACGAAGGCCGCATCATTTACGGCCTCGGCGCGATCAAGGGCGTGGGCGAAGGGCCGGTCGAGGCGATTACCGAGGCGCGGCAGGACGGGCCGTTCAAGGACCTGTTCGATTTCTGTGCCCGGGTCGACCTCAAGCGCATCAACAAACGCACCCTGGACGGATTGATTCGCAGCGGCGCCCTGGATCGTCTGGGGCCCTGTTTCCATGACGAACCAAAGGCCTATCAAGCCAGCATCGACCAGAACCGCGCGATCTTGCTGACGGCGATGGAAGGGGCGATCAAGGCCGCCGAACAAACGGCCCGCACCCACGACAGTGGTCACGCGGACTTGTTTGGCGGGCTGTTCGTCGAGGCAGACGCCGATGTCTATGCCAATCACCGCAAGGCCAAGGAACTCACCCTCAAGGAACGCCTGAAAGGGGAGAAAGATACCCTCGGCCTGTACCTGACCGGTCACCCGATCGACGAATACGAAGGCGAGATCCGCCGTTTCGCCCGTCAGCGCATCATCGACCTGAAACCAGCTCGGGATACCCAGACGGTCGCGGGCATGATCATCGCCCTACGTGTGATGAAGAACAAAAAGGGCGACAAGATGGGGTTCATTACCCTTGACGATCGCTCTGGCCGGATCGAAGCCTCGTTGTTTGCCGACGCGTTCCATTCCGCGCAGTCGCTGTTGCAGACCGACGCGATGGTGGTGGTCGAAGGCGAAGTCAGCAACGACGACTTTTCCGGTGGCCTGCGCCTGCGAGTCAAGCGGGTGATGAGCATGGAAGATGCGCGCACCAACCTGGCCGAAAGCCTGCGCCTGAAACTGCAGACCAAGGACCTCAAGGGCGATCAGCTGCGCTGGCTGGGTGAGCTGTTCAAGCGTCACCGCGGTGCGTGCCCGATCACCATGGAGTACACGAGTCCCGATGCGAAGGCCTTGCTGCAGTTCGGCGAGACCTGGCGAATCGACCCGGCGGATGCCTTGATTCAAGCGCTGCGTGACCAGTTCGGGCGAGACAACGTCTTCCTCCAATACCGTTGACGGTCAGGCCTCATTCTTCTCCATCAAGAGCATGGCCTGATCTCGACCGGACTTTTTAATCTCGACCTGAACGCGCCTGTCCCTTAAGGTAGGGCGCGAATAGACAACCGGCCGACCCAAGTTTTCCTGGAGTCGACCCAAGACGGACGCCTATGAACCCGAATTTTCTAGATTTCGAACAGCCGATCGCCGACCTGCAAGCCAAGATCGAAGAGTTGCGCTTGGTCGGTAATGACAATTCGCTGAATATCGGCGATGAGATCTCCCGCCTGCAGGACAAAAGCAGCACGCTGACCGAAGACATCTTCGGCAAGCTGACCAGCTGGCAGATCGCACGCCTGGCGCGCCACCCGAAACGTCCATATACCCTGGACTACATCGAACACATCTTCACCGAGTTCGACGAACTGCACGGCGACCGTCACTTCTCCGACGACGCTGCGATCGTTGGCGGCATTGCCCGTCTGGACGACCAGCCGGTGATGATCATCGGCCACCAGAAAGGCCGGGAAGTGCGCGAGAAAGTTCGCCGCAACTTCGGCATGCCGCGTCCGGAAGGCTACCGCAAGGCGTGCCGCCTGATGGAAATGGCCGAACGGTTCAAAATGCCGATCCTGACCTTCATCGACACCCCGGGCGCCTACCCGGGTATCGACGCCGAAGAGCGCAACCAGAGCGAAGCGATCGCCTGGAACCTGCGCGTCATGGCTCGCCTGAAAACCCCGATCATCGCCACCGTGATCGGTGAGGGTGGTTCCGGCGGTGCACTGGCGATCGGCGTGTGCGATCAGTTGAACATGCTGCAGTACTCGACCTACGCGGTGATTTCGCCGGAAGGTTGCGCTTCGATTCTGTGGAAAACCGCAGAAAAAGCGCCAGATGCCGCTGAAGCCATGGGCATCACCGCCGAGCGTCTCAAAGGCCTGGGCATCGTGGACAAAGTGATCGGCGAGCCTTTGGGCGGCGCCCACCGTAATCCAGCCGCTGCGGCAGCCTCGATCCGTGCCGAGCTGAGCTCGCAACTGTCGATGCTGAAGAAGTTCGATAACGAAGCGCTGCTGGCCCGCCGTTACGAGCGTCTGATGAGCTACGGTCTCTGACCTGACGCTGCTTCGGCCGACAATAGAAAGAACTGTGGGAGCGGGCTTGCCCGCGAAAGCGATGTAACATTCAACGAATTTGTTGACTGTTCCGCCGCCTTCGCGGGCAAGCCCGCTCCCACATTGTTTTGTGTGATGTGATCGATATGAGTCAGTCCATGATTGATCTGCCTGCCAGACTCCTGTTGAATCTCGCACCGTGGCGCAACGCCCCGGCCTGGCGCATCGCCTTCTCCGGCGGCCTCGACTCCACCGTCCTGCTGCACCTTCTCGCCCACCTCGCAAAAACCGAATCCCTGCCGGCGCTGACCGCCATCCACGTCCATCACGGCCTTCAAGCTGCAGCTGATGTGTGGCCGGATCATTGCCAGTCCGTCTGTGACGCGCTGGGTGTGCCGCTACAGGTAGTTCGTGTCCAGGTTCAACCCGGCGCCAGCCTTGAGCGTGCCGCCCGGGATGCGCGATACGGTGCGTTCATCGAGGCCATTCAGGCCAATGAAGTGTTGATGACCGCCCAGCATCGTGACGATCAGGCGGAAACGCTGTTGTTTCGGCTGTTGCGTGGGGCGGGAGTGAGAGGTTTGTCGGGGATGCCTCGGGAGCGGGCCTTGGGTCGGGGGCATCTTCTGCGTCCATTGCTCGATGTCGCCCGCGCCGAGCTTGAGGCCTACGCGGCCGAGCATCGACTGAACTGGATCGAGGATCCTTCGAACGAGGATCGACAGTTTTCGCGCAATTACCTGCGTCACGAGGTGTTCCCGGTACTGACCGAGCGCTGGCCGCAAGCGGTGGCGACCATGGCTCGCAGCGCTGCGCATCTTGGCGAAGCGCAGGCCTTGCTCAATGATCTGGCGCATATCGATCTGGCGCGGGCAAATACGGTCAGTGATTTCGATTGGTTGGGTGTGCCGTCCCTTGCGTTGGCCTCGCTGGCAAACCTCTCTGCTGCGCGCCAGCGTAATGTGCTGAGTTACTGGCTCGCGCCGTTCACGCCACTGCCGGACAGCGACCATTGGTCGGGATGGGAAAATTTGCGCGATGCCACCGGTGATGCCCGTCCGATCTGGCGGCTGGAAGACGGCGAACTTCATCGGGCTGGTGGGCGTATCTGGTGGCTGTCAGGCGGATGGTTACGCATTCCGCCCTACGCCGGGATCTGGGCTGATCCCTCGCAATCGCTGGGGTTGCCGGATAACGGCGTGCTCACACTCACCGGGAAAATCCCCGATGGCCCGCTGCATATCCGCTATCGTGAGGGAGGCGAGGTGATGAATCTGCCCGGTCGTGGCCACCGCGACCTGAAGCGTTTGCTCAACGAGCGCGGTGTCCCGAACTTCGCTCGTGGCAGATTGCCGCTACTGTATCAGGGCGAGCAATTGCTGGCGGTGGCGAACCTGCAGGGCTTGAACGGCAGCGCAAAGGACGGCTGGAATTTACATTGGCAGCCACCACCTGCGATCAAGATTTGAGCTGAAAGGGGCTTTCCGGTAGACTACGCTCCCTTCTTGATACAACTTCTGTGGATTCGCCTGAATTGCAGGAGTTGCCGATTACCAAGCAGTCTTTGCTGGGCGATTCCAAAAAATGTGTAGCGAGCAACGTACCGGTGTTTCACCTCCCGGTCTGTCCCGACGCGGCGGTTTTTTTGAAAGATGCACTGTGATTGATGCAGGTGATCGGGGGCTTCGGCCTTCCTTCGCTTTCCCCGGCGGCTCGTACCGCTTTAACGCAGACTTCTAGGGTTTTTCATGACGCGCTACATATTCGTCACGGGCGGTGTTGTTTCTTCATTGGGGAAAGGCATCGCATCGGCTTCATTGGCGGCCATCCTGGAGGCTCGGGGACTTAAGGTCACCATGCTGAAGCTGGACCCGTACATCAACGTTGACCCGGGCACCATGAGCCCGTTCCAGCACGGTGAAGTGTTCGTCACCCACGACGGCGCCGAGACCGACCTGGACCTGGGCCACTACGAGCGGTTCATCCGCACGACCATGACCCAGAACAACAACTTCACCACCGGCCGTGTCTACGAACACGTCCTGCGCAAAGAGCGCCGTGGTGATTACCTGGGCGCCACCATCCAGGTGATCCCGCACATCACCGACGAAATCAAGCGCCGGATCATCAAGGGCGCTGGCGATGCCGACGTGGCCATGGTCGAGATCGGTGGCACCGTGGGTGACATCGAATCGCAACCGTTCCTCGAAGCGATCCGCCAGTTGCGTTTCGAAGTCGGCGCCAAGCGCGCGATGCTGATGCACCTGACGCTGGTGCCGTACATCGCCACTGCCGGCGAAACCAAAACCAAGCCCACCCAGCACTCGGTCAAGGAACTGCGTTCCATCGGCCTGCAACCCGACGTGCTGGTGTGCCGTTCCGATCACCCGATCGACCTCTCCTCGCGCCGCAAGATCGCGCAGTTCACCAACGTTGAAGAACGTGCGGTGATCGCGCTGGAAGACGCCGACACCATCTACAAGATCCCGGGCATCCTGCATTCCCAGGGCCTGGATGATTTCGTCGTCGAGCGTTTCGGCCTGCAATGCGGTGGCGCCGATCTGTCCGAGTGGGAAGCCGTGGTCGACGCCAAGCTCAACCCTGAGCATGAAGTCACCATCGCCATGGTCGGCAAGTACATGGAACTGCTGGACGCCTACAAGTCGCTGATCGAAGCGATGAGTCACGCCGGCATCAGCAACCGCACCAAGGTCAACCTGCGCTACATCGACTCCGAAGACATCGAAAACCAGGGCACTGCGCTGCTGGAAGGTGTCGACGCGATCCTGGTGCCTGGCGGCTTCGGTCTGCGTGGCGTGGAAGGCAAGATCACTGCGGTTCAATTCGCTCGCGAAAACAAGGTTCCCTACCTGGGTATCTGCCTGGGCATGCAAGTGGCCGTCATCGAGTTCGCTCGTAACGTGCTGGGCTGGAAAGACGCCAACTCCACCGAGTTCGATCGTGCCAGCGGTCACCCGGTCGTGGGCCTGATCACCGAGTGGGAAGATGCCACCGGCGCCGTCGAAACCCGTACCGAATCGTCCGACCTGGGCGGCACCATGCGCCTTGGCGCACAGGATTGCCTGCTGGAGCCGGGTTCCCTGGTGCACGATTGCTACGCCAAGGACGTGATCGTCGAACGTCACCGTCATCGCTACGAAGTGAACAACAACCTGCTGCCGCAAATCATGGAAGCCGGCCTGAAAATCTCCGGTCGTTCCGGTGATGGCGCGCTGGTTGAAGTGATCGAAGCCCCGGATCATCCATGGTTCGTCGCTTGCCAGTTCCACCCTGAGTTCACCTCGACACCGCGCGACGGCCACCCGTTGTTCAGCGGTTTCGTTAAAGCAGCTTTGGTTCAACACCGGAAGAAGGCGTAAATCCAATGGCGCAGAAGATCATCCGTGTAGGCGATATCGAAATTGCCAACGACAAGCCAATGGTGCTGTTCGGTGGCATGAACGTGCTGGAAAGCCGTGACATGGCGATGCAGGTCTGCGAAGAGTACGTGAAGGTTACCCAGAAACTCGGCATCCCTTACGTGTTCAAGGCCAGCTTCGACAAGGCCAACCGTTCCTCCGTGACCTCTTACCGAGGCCCGGGCCTGGAAGAGGGCATGCGGATTTTCCAGGACATCAAGCAAGCGTTCGGCGTGCCGATCATCACCGACGTCCACGAGCCTGATCAGGCCGCGGTCGTCGCTGAAGTCTGCGATATCATCCAGCTGCCGGCCTTCCTGTCGCGCCAGACCGACCTCGTGGTCGCGATGGCCAAGACCGGGGCGGTGATCAACATCAAGAAAGCCCAGTTCCTCGCGCCTCAGGAAATGAAACACATCCTGAGCAAATGCGTGGAAGCGGGTAACGATCAGTTGATCCTCTGCGAACGCGGTTCGAGCTTCGGCTACAACAACCTGGTGGTCGACATGCTCGGCTTCGGCATCATGAAGCAGTTCGAATACCCGGTATTCTTCGACGTGACCCACGCGCTGCAAATGCCCGGCGGTCGTTCCGACTCCGCCGGCGGTCGCCGCGCCCAGGTCACCGACCTGGCAAAAGCCGGTATGAGCCAGTCGTTGGCCGGCCTGTTTCTCGAAGCGCACCCGGACCCGGACAACGCCAAATGCGACGGCCCTTGCGCCTTGCGTCTGGACAAACTGGAGCCCTTCCTGGCCCAGCTCAAAGCGTTGGACGAACTGGTGAAGAGTTTTCCTGTCGTAGAAACCGCGTAACATCGGCAAACCCGATTACAAAGAAATATGACCCACAAGTTATAAATCGATCGTACTGAGCGTTTTCGTCAACTTTGGAGTGTTTACAACAATGGCAAAAATCGTCGACATCAAAGGTCGTGAAGTTCTCGACTCCCGTGGCAATCCCACCGTGGAAGCGGACGTGCTTCTCGATAACGGCATCATCGGCAGCGCTTGCGCGCCGTCCGGTGCTTCCACTGGCTCGCGTGAAGCACTCGAGCTGCGTGATGGCGACAAGAGCCGTTACCTGGGCAAGGGCGTGCTCAAAGCCGTCGCCAACATCAACGGTCCGATCCGCGACCTGTTGAAAGGTGCAGATCCAAGCGACCAGAAAGCGCTGGATCACGCGATGATCAAGCTCGACGGCACTGAAAACAAAGGTTCCCTGGGCGCCAACGCGATCCTCGCCGTTTCCCTGGCCGCGGCCAAGGCAGCAGCACAGGATCAGGACCTGCCGCTGTACGCACACATCGCCAACCTGAACGGCACCCCGGGTGTTTACTCGATGCCGGTTCCGATGATGAACATCATCAACGGTGGCGAGCACGCCGATAACAACGTCGACATCCAGGAATTCATGGTTCAGCCGGTTGGCGCCAAGTCTTTCTCGGAAGGCCTGCGCATGGGCACCGAGATTTTCCATCACCTCAAAGCCGTGCTGAAGGCTCGTGGCCTGAGCACTGCAGTCGGTGACGAAGGTGGTTTCGCGCCGAACCTGGCCTCCAACGAAGACGCTTTGAAAGTGATCTCCGAAGCCGTGGCCAACGCCGGTTACAAGCTGGGCACCGATGTGACACTGGCCCTGGACTGCGCGGCGAGCGAATTCTACGAAGACGGTAAATACAACCTGTCCGGCGAAGGCCAGGTGTTCACCGCTGAAGGTTTCGCCGACTACCTCAAAGGTCTGACCGAGCGTTACCCGATCATCTCGATCGAAGACGGCCTGGACGAGTCCGACTGGGCTGGCTGGAAAATCCTCACCGACAAGATCGGCGAGAAAGTCCAACTGGTAGGCGACGACCTGTTCGTGACCAACACCAAGATCCTCAAAGAAGGCATCGATAAAAAGATCGCCAACTCGATCCTGATCAAGTTCAACCAGATCGGCACCCTGACTGAAACCCTGGAAGCGATCCAGATGGCCAAGGCAGCTGGTTACACCGCCGTGATCTCGCACCGCTCCGGCGAAACCGAAGATTCGACCATTGCCGACCTGGCCGTGGGCACTTCGGCTGGCCAGATCAAGACCGGCTCCCTGTGCCGTTCCGATCGCGTTTCCAAGTACAACCAACTGCTGCGTATCGAAGAGCAGTTGAATGGCAAAGCCAAATACAACGGTCGCAGCGAATTCCGCGGCTGATAAGGTGCCCGGCCTCGCCAGCGTGTTGGTGAGGCAGGGCGCTAAATGGTAAAAAGACAGCGGATTGTGTCGAAAAAGTCGCAACAGCGATGAATTTGCCACTAATCTGATGCCTTACAAGCACAAGCCTGGGTCTTCCAGGCTTCGTGCTATCAGCAGCTTCAAAGTTTTGCATGGCTGTCTTTTTTCACTGGATACCCGATATTCGATGCGCAGTCCCAATTGGTTGTTCCTCGTCTTGCTCCTGCTGCTGGCTGGCCTGCAATACCGCCTGTGGGTGGGTAATGGCAGTCTGGCGCAAGTGGCCGAACTGACTCAGCAGATCGCGGATCAACACGCTGAGAACGAAGGGTTGCTGGAACGCAATCGGGTGATGGACGCCGAAGTCAGTGAGTTGAAAAAGGGCATGGAGACCGTTGAAGAACGGGCTCGTCATGAGCTGGGCATGGTCAAGGACGGTGAAACCCTTTACCAGCTGGCGCAATGAACCTGCCGTTACCGGCCTTCTGGGCCGTGATTCCTGCCGCGGGCGTCGGTGCCCGTATGGCCGCGGACCGTCCCAAGCAATACTTGCAACTGGGCGGGCGCACTATTCTGGAACACAGCCTTGGCTGTTTCCTTGATCATCCTTGCCTGAAGGGGCTGGTGGTCAGTCTTGCTGTCGATGATCCTTATTGGCCGAATCTGGCGTGCGCTGGCGATTCGCGTATTCAGCGGGTTGAAGGGGGCGCCGAGCGTTCCGGGTCGGTACTCAATGCGTTGCTGCATTTGCATGCCCAAGGCGCTGACGATGAGGATTGGGTGCTGGTCCACGATGCCGCACGGCCGAACCTGAGTCGTGATGATCTGGATAAATTGCTCAGTGAACTGGCTGACGATCCGGTCGGCGGGCTGCTGGCGGTGCCGGCACGCGATACCCTCAAGCGGGTCGACAAGCGGGGCCGTGTCGTCGAAACCGTGGATCGCAGTGTGATCTGGCAAGCGTACACACCGCAGATGTTTCGCCTCGGCGCCTTGCATCGGGCGTTGGCCGACAGCCTGGTGGCGGATGCGGTCATTACTGACGAAGCTTCGGCGATGGAGTGGGCCGGTCTGGCACCGCGCCTGATCGAAGGTCGCTCCGATAACCTGAAAGTCACTCGCCCCGAAGACCTTGAATGGTTGCGCCAGCGCTGGTCTAACCGCCGCTGACTGCTGTGGTGTCTGTCAGACCGCTTTCGCGAGCAAGCCCGCTCCCACACTCGATCGCATTCTTCTGATAGAACTCGGTCAACTGTGGGAGCGGGCTTGCTCGCGAATGCGGTGGCCCAAGCAATCAGGATCTTGATGACAGCAACGGATTTGCTAGCTGCGATACTCCGGCCGCTCAGCCAACCCCTCCTTCAAATAATCCACCAACTTGCGCACCTTCGGCGACAGATGCCGCTGCTGTGGATAAAGCGCCCACACGGCGGTGTTCGGTGGTTGGTGGGCTTCCAGCAGCGATATCAGGTTGCCGCTTTTCAGATGCTCCAACACGTAATAATCCGGCAACTGACACATCCCGACACCCTGTAGCGCCGCATCCAGCACCGCTTGCCCACTGTTGCAACGCCAGTTTCCCTGTACCCGCTGGGAAAATTCCCGCCCATTCTGTTCCAGTTGCCAGATGTCCGAACTGCCGATGAGGCAGTTGTGGCGGCTCAGTTCCGACAAACTGTGTGGGCGACCATAGCGTTCCAGGTAGGACGGTGATGCGCACAGGTACATGCGCCGTGGCGCCAGACGTGCCGCCACCAGTCGAGAGTCCTGCAAGCGACCCAGGCGGATCGCCAGGTCCAGGCCCTCGTGGACCAGGTCGAGTTGGCGGTTGCTCAGTTCGATGTCGATCCGCAGTTGCGGATAAAGCCCCATGAAACGCGTCACCAGCGGCACGATGAAGCGTTCGCCGTACGCCACGGCGCAGGTCATGCGCAACATGCCTTTAGGCTCACTGGTCAGATCACCGACCGCTCGCAGCGCTTCTTCGCGGCCATCCTGCAAACGTTGGCAATGCTGCAGGAAGGTTTGCCCGGCCTCGGTCAGGGTGACCCGACGGGTACTGCGATAAAGCAGCCGCGTCTGAAGGCGCTCTTCCAGCCGTACGATTTGTCGACTGACATGGGAGGACGAAACCCCGAGACGTTCGGCAGCCGCGGTGAATTGGCTGCACTCGGCAACGGCTACAAACTCGTCGATACCTTCCCAGCGGTTTTCGGACATCAAGGATTATCCCTGTATGGCAATAATATTTTGCATTTGTCCCGATTATTCATCGGAAGGGGGTGTATTACACTCCTTGTCTCGTTTTTATTTACTGGAGAGTCAGCATGATCAAGTCGCGCGCCGCCGTTGCCTTCGAGGCCAAGAAACCCCTCGAGATCGTTGAAGTCGATGTCGCCATGCCGAAGGCTGGTGAAGTCCTGCTGCGCGTGGTGGCTTCCGGTGTTTGTCACACGGATGCCTACACCTTGTCCGGCGCTGACCCGGAAGGCATCTTCCCGTCGATCCTCGGTCACGAAGGTGGCGCGGTGGTTGAAGCGATCGGCGAGGGCGTGACCTCCGTGGCGGTCGGTGACCATGTGATCCCGCTCTACACCCCGGAATGCCGCCAGTGCAAATTCTGCCTGTCGGGCAAGACCAACCTCTGTCAGGCCATTCGCGCCACCCAAGGCAAAGGCCTGATGCCGGATGGCACCTCGCGCTTTTCCTACAAGGGACAGCCGATTTTCCACTACATGGGTACCTCGACGTTCTCCGAGTACACCGTGCTACCGGAAATCTCCGTCGCCAAAATTCCTAAAGAAGCGCCACTGGAAAAAGTCTGCCTGCTGGGCTGCGGTGTCACCACCGGCATCGGCGCAGTACTCAATACGGCCAAGGTAAAACCAGGTGACACCGTCGCCATTTTCGGCCTTGGCGGCATCGGTCTGTCCGCGGTCATCGGCGCGGTCAAAGCCAAGGCTGCTCGCATCATCGCCATCGACATCAACCCGGCCAAATTCGAGATCGCCAAACAGCTGGGTGCAACCGATTGTGTGAACCCGAAAGACTTCGACCGGCCGATCCAGGAAGTCATCGTCGACATGACCGATGGCGGCGTCGACTTTTCCTTCGAGTGCATCGGCAATGTGCAATTGATGCGCGCGGCACTCGAGTGCTGCCACAAGGGTTGGGGCGAATCGGTGATCATCGGAGTCGCCGGCGCCGGCCAGGAAATCTCCACCCGTCCATTCCAGCTGGTCACCGGTCGCGTCTGGCGCGGTTCGGCGTTCGGCGGCGTGCGCGGCCGTACCGAGTTGCCGAGCTATGTCGAAATGGCTGAAACCGGCGAGATCCCGCTGGATACCTTCATCACTCACACCATGGGCCTGGAAGATATCAACAAGGCATTCGACCTGATGCACGAAGGCAAAAGCATCCGTAGCGTCATCCATTTCTGAGGTCGGTCATGAGCCTGGAAAATATCTCCTGCCAGAAAAGCTTCGGCGGCTGGCACAAACGCTACAAGCATCGCTCCGATGTGCTCGGCTGCGACATGGTGTTCGCCGTGTACCTGCCGCCGCAAGCGGAGCTGGGCGGCAAGCTGCCGGTGCTGTATTGGTTGTCCGGCCTGACGTGCACCGACGAGAACTTCATGCAAAAGGCCGGCGCCATGCGCATGGCCGCCGAGCTGGGGCTGATCATCGTCGCACCGGACACCAGTCCCCGCGGCCCCGATGTCCCGGGCGATCCGGATGGCGCCTGGGATTTCGGCCTCGGTGCCGGTTTTTATCTGAATGCCACCCAGGAACCCTGGTCGCGGCACTATCGGATGCATGACTATGTCGTGCAGGAATTGCCCGCATTGATCGAAGCCCATTTCCCTGCATCGGACAAGCGCGGCATCAGCGGTCACTCCATGGGCGGTCACGGTGCGCTGGTCTGTGCCTTGCGCAATCCGGGGCGTTATCAGTCGGTGTCGGCGTTCTCGCCGATCAACAATCCGATGGATTGCCCATGGGGCCAGAAAGCCTTTTCCCGCTTCCTGGGCGAAGACCGCTCGAAGTGGCGCGAATGGGATGCCTGTGCATTGATCGCCGAGGCTGACGAGCAGTTACCGCTGCTGATCGATCAAGGTGATCGCGATGACTTTCTCGCCACTCAGCTCAAGCCTGAAACCTTGCAACAGGCGGCCAAACTGGCCGGTCATCCGCTGACGTTGCGCCTGCAGCCGGGCTACGACCACAGCTATTTCTTCATTGCCAGCTTCATTGACGACCACTTGCAACATCACGGACGTGCTCTAAGCGCGTAGGGTCCGTTGACGTTCGGTGACGGCCGCGTTGCGCGCCAAGTTGCGGGATGCTGCGTTGCGGGATTTGCCAAGGGAACAACCATTGGCTGCATCCCGCGCCTTGCCTCGCACAACTTGGCACTGCAACGCGGCTTGCCACCAAACGTCAACAGACCCTAATGTCCGACAAAGCAGGTAGAATCACGCCCTGACAAAAATCGGGGCGTTTTTTTATGCGTATTGGCCACGGCTATGATGTGCACCGTTTCGCTGAAGGCGATTTCATTACTCTGGGCGGCGTCCGGATCGCACACGGCTTCGGGCTGCTCGCTCATTCCGACGGTGACGTTCTGCTGCACGCCTTGTGCGATGCCTTGCTCGGTGCGGCCGCGCTGGGTGATATCGGCAAGCACTTTCCGGACACCGACCCGACATTCAAGGGCGCCGACAGCCGCGCGCTGTTGCGTCACGTCGTTGCACTGATCCACGCCAAGGGCTGGAAAGTCGGCAACGTCGATAACACCATCGTCGCCCAGGCGCCAAAAATGGCCCCGCATATCGAATCGATGCGCGCGCTGATTGCCGCGGATCTTCAAATTGAATTGGATCAAGTGAACGTGAAAGCTACCACCACTGAAAAGCTCGGCTTTGTCGGTCGCGAAGAAGGCATTGCCGTGCATTGCGTTGCCTTGTTGCTGCGCGCATGAACGACCTGCAATTGCTCGGTCCGCGTGCCTACGGTGAAGCCCTCGGCAGCGCCGTGCTGAAAGCGACGACGGAAGATTTTCAGGTCGATGAAGTGCTCGATATCCCTCTCAGTGGCGATGGCGAGCACCTGTGGATCTGGGTGGAGAAGCGCGGGCTGAACACCGAAGAAGCGGCACGGCGGATCGCCAAGGCCGCAGGTGTGCCCTTGCGCACCGTCAGCTACGCGGGCCTCAAGGACCGTCAGGCGCTGACGCGTCAGTGGTTCAGCGTACAGCTGCCGGGCAAGGCTGATCCTGATCTGTCGCCTGCTGAAAACGACACGCTGAAAATCCTCAAGACCGGCCGGCACAAACGCAAGCTGCAGCGCGGTGCCCATTCGGCCAACGGCTTCACCTTGCGCCTGACGCAGTTCGCGGGCGACAAAGCGGCGATCGAAGAGCGTCTGCAACGGATCGCCAAGCAAGGTATTCCCAATTATTTCGGCGCCCAGCGCTTCGGGTTTGATGGCGGCAACGTGGTCGACGCCCGTGCCTGGGCCGCGCGCAAGGCTTTGCCTGAGCAACGCAACGTGCGTTCGCGCCTGCTTTCAACAGCCCGTAGTTTTCTGTTTAACCAGGTGTTGGCGGCGCGTGTCGCCGATGGCACCTGGCAGCGGGCTCAGGTCGGCGATCTGCTAGCTTTCACTGACAGCCGCAGCTTCTTTCCGGCAGGTGTTGCCGAGTGCAACGACCCGCGCCTGGCGATTCTCGACCTGCACCCGACCGGTCCGCAGTGGGGCGAAGGTGACTCGCCGGCCTCGGGCGCTGTCCATGAACTGGAGCAGGCAATCGCCGCACGCGAGGCGGATCTGCGCGATTGGTTGATCAACGCCGGGATGAGCCACGAACGTCGTATCCTGCGGCTGCCCATTGCTGGGTTGACGTGGCATTATCCCGAACCTGACATTCTGCAATTGGAATTCGTCCTGCCGGCCGGATGCTTCGCCACCGTATTGGTGCGCGAACTCGTTGATCTGGTGCCGGTGGGGCAGACGGACAGCCCATGCGTATTCTGATTTCTAACGACGACGGGGTAACCGCACCCGGTCTCGCCGCGCTATATGCTGCGCTGGCGGATTACACCGACTGCGTGGTTATCGCCCCGGACCAGGACAAAAGCGGCGCCAGCAGTTCGCTGACGCTCGACCGTCCATTGCACCCGCAAACCCTGGCCAATGGCTTTATCAGCCTTAATGGCACGCCCACCGATTGCGTCCACCTGGGGCTCAACGGTTTGCTGGAGCAAGAACCGGACATGGTGGTTTCCGGGATCAACCTGGGCGCCAATCTGGGGGACGACGTGCTGTATTCCGGTACCGTGGCCGCAGCCCTCGAAGGGCGTTTCCTGGAACGTCCTTCGTTCGCCTTTTCGTTTGTCTCACGGCAAGTAGAGAACCTTCCCACAGCCGCTTATTTTGCGCGCAAACTGGTGGAGGCTCACGCGGACCTCGATTTGCCACCGCGCACGGTGCTGAACGTGAATATTCCCAATTTGCCGCTGGACCACATCCGCGGAATACAATTGACTCGCCTCGGTCATCGCGCCCGCGCGGCGGCGCCGTTGAAAGTGGTGGATCCGCGCGGCAAATCCGGTTACTGGATCGCCGCGGCGGGGGACGCCGAGGATGGTGGCCCGGGCACCGATTTCCATGCGGTGATGCAGGGCTTTGTTTCAATCACCCCACTGCAACTGGATCGCACCTTCAATGATGCCTTCAGAAGTCTCGATGACTGGCTGGAGGGGCTACGCTAATGGCACGTGAACAAGACCCCATGCTGCATCGCGGCATCGGAATGACCTCCCAACGGACCCGTGAGCGGCTGATTCAGCGTTTGTATGAGGAGGGCATCTCCAACACCAAGGTGCTGGAGGTGATTCGCCGTACCCCGCGGCACCTGTTCGTCGACGAGGCGCTGGCCCACCGTGCCTATGAAGACACGGCGTTGCCGATCGGGAACAACCAGACCATCTCCCAGCCTTACATGGTCGCACGCATGAGCGAGCTACTGCTGGAGGCAGGTCCGCTGGACAAGGTCATGGAAATCGGCACGGGGTCGGGTTATCAGACCGCGATCCTGTCGCAACTGGTCGAACGGGTGTTTTCGGTCGAGCGCATCAAGGTGCTGCAGGACCGGGCCAAGGAACGCCTGGTGGAACTTAACTTGCGCAACGTGGTGTTTCGCTGGGGCGATGGCTGGGAGGGCTGGCCGGCGCTGGCGCCGTACAACGGCATTATTGTCACCGCGGTGGCGACCGAAGTGCCTCAGGCGTTGCTCGATCAGTTGGCACCGGGTGGGCGATTGGTGATTCCGGTCGGGTCCGGTGAGGTTCAACAATTGATGTTGATCATTCGGGAAGAACAGGGCTTTTCCAGACGCATCCTCGGGTCTGTACGCTTCGTTCCATTGCTCAATGGGCCACTGGCCTGAGCATTTGTTTCTGCGCGCTGAATTCTCTTCGATTGCCCCTGTCTTAACAGCGGCAACGATCCGTTAACGAGATTCATCGTCAGGTAGCAAACGTGTGCCTCGCGTCATTAAAGGTAAAGCCTGCACAGCCCGTTATACTGGCGACATTTCCTGCCGTAACACGGCAATCCACATTTTCAGCCACCACAAAGGGAGCGGCGGGTGAGTCTCACAGTCATTGCGCAGCGAATGGGTATAACGAGCTTTCAGCGCCTGGTGACTGGCCTCGTCTTGAGCACCTTGCTGGTTGGTTGTTCCAGCAACAAGTCGAGCGAGGTGCGCGTCATCGAACGCAACAATTCCGTCGCGCAGCGTCCGGCAGTCACTACAGGTCAGTACGTCGTCCGACCCAAGGACACCCTGTTTTCCATTGCCTTTCGCTACGGCTGGGACTACAAGGCTCTGGCTGCACGCAACAACATTGCAGCGCCCTACACGATCCATCCGGGTCAGACGATTCGCTTCGATGGGCGCACCGGTTCAACGCCGACAACCGTGGTCAGCTCATCCAGTTCAACGCCTTCGTCATCGAGTAAAACCACAGTCTTCCGTCGTCCCGCTACAGGTGCGACCACCAGCACGGCGGTGGTTGTACCGTCCGTCGCGAACAAACCGGCAGCCGTTCCGATGCCCGCGGCAGGTCCCGCCCCGACCGGCTGGGGGTGGCCATCTAATGGCATTCTCATTGGCAAATTCTCTTCAAACGGGAGTTTGAATAAAGGAATTGATATCGCCGGGGATTTGGGACAGCCTGTTTTAGCTGCGTCTGATGGGACGGTGGTCTACGCCGGGAGTGGCTTAAGGGGCTACGGCGAATTAGTCATCATCAAGCACAGCGATACCTACGTCAGTGCCTACGGACATAACCGCAGGCTGTTGGTTCGGGAGGGGGAGCAGGTCAAGGTTGGACAGACAATTGCCGAAATGGGGTCAACAGGTACAGACCGGGTGAAACTGCACTTTGAGATTCGCCGACAGGGTAAACCTGTAGATCCGCTGCAATTCCTGCCGCGTCGTTGATCGCTATCCAGCCTGTTCCGTCACGTAGAGGGGACAGGCTCCGGCGTTGCCAAGGATAAAGGCGCCGCTTGAGCTTGGGGTCGAACTCACCAAAGGACTATAACAATGGCTCTCAGTAAAGAAGTGCCGGAGTTTGACATCGACGATGAGGTTCTCCTTATGGAGACCGGCATCGACACGGATTCGATGTTGAATGATGAAGGGGCTGCTCCACCTTCCGTTCGCGCCAAATCCAAACACTCCGCCTCGTTAAAGCAACACAAGTACATTGATTACACGCGTGCGCTCGATGCCACGCAGTTGTATCTCAATGAGATTGGCTTTTCCCCTCTGCTATCCCCCGAAGAAGAAGTTCATTTTGCGCGCCTGTCGCAAAGTGGAGATCCTGCCGGGCGCAAACGCATGATTGAAAGTAACCTGAGGCTGGTGGTGAAAATCGCCCGGCGTTACGTCAATCGTGGCTTGTCGCTGCTGGACTTGATCGAAGAGGGCAACCTCGGGCTGATCCGGGCCGTAGAGAAGTTCGACCCTGAACGTGGCTTCCGCTTTTCGACCTACGCGACCTGGTGGATTCGTCAGACCATCGAGCGCGCAATCATGAATCAGACCCGGACCATCCGGTTGCCGATCCATGTGGTCAAGGAGCTTAACGTCTACCTGCGGGCTGCGCGGGAACTGACGCAAAAACTCGATCATGAACCCTCACCCGAAGAAATCGCCAACCTGCTGGAAAAGCCAGTGGCTGAGGTCAAGCGCATGCTGGGCCTGAACGAGCGGGTTTCTTCGGTCGACGTCTCGCTGGGCCCGGATTCGGATAAAACCCTGCTGGACACCCTTACCGATGATCGCCCAACCGATCCATGCGAACTGTTGCAGGATGACGACCTGTCCCAGAGCATCGATCAATGGCTCTCGGAACTGACCGACAAGCAACGCGAGGTGGTCATCCGCCGCTTCGGCCTGCGCGGGCACGAGAGCAGTACACTTGAAGATGTAGGCCTGGAAATCGGCCTGACCAGGGAGCGGGTCAGACAGATTCAGGTTGAAGGCCTGAAGCGTCTTCGGGAGATTCTCGAGAAGAATGGCCTGTCGAGCGAGTCGCTGTTTCAGTAAGCGATTCATTGAGCAGGAAACAAAAAGCCTCGACTGGTTCGGGGCTTTTTGTTGTCTGGAAATCGGAGTGGGAATCACCTCGGCTTTGTAGTCTCGCGCTGTAAGTCTTTGCTTACTCTTTCGTAAGTGTTCACTATTTTTACAGGGCAGCAGTCGTCTATGTTCCTCCGGGGAGCAACTTATCTAGCTGATTAACAGGCTTATTTTTTTAGATTACCGAAGTGTGACAGGCCGATTGTGCACTAAGCAGTGATTGCTCTTGCCGGGGATCTGTCTAATATCTGGGTTGTGTCCAAGGACGGACACGCCCTTCAAGGAAGAGGGGAAAGGACATTGCAGGAAGCGATTCATCAGGACGATGAAAAGGAACACAGGGACTAAGGAAAAAATGTGGGCGGGTCAAACCGCCCCTTTTTTTTGCCTGCAGAAAAGCAAAAAGGCCCTTGTGGGGCCTTTTACGGGAACGCGGGGGTAATCAGCGTTCGAGGTGTTCGATCTTGCCAGTCTTGCCATCCCATTCAGCGGAATCCGGCAAAGGATCCTTGCGTTCAGTGATGTTCGGCCAGATTTCAGCCAGCTCAACGTTCAACTGGATGAAGTTTTCCATGCCTGCAGGCACTTCATCTTCGGAGAAGATGGCCACGGCAGGGCATTCCGGTTCGCACAGCGCGCAGTCGATGCACTCATCCGGGTGAATCACCAGGAAGTTCGGGCCTTCGTAAAAGCAGTCCACCGGACAGACTTCTACGCAGTCGGTGTACTTGCACTTGATGCAGTTGTCGGTGACGACGAAGGTCATTTCTAGATTTCTCCTCAGGCGGCGGCAGCGGAGCCCCTTCACGTTGGGGTCGCCAGGTTCGGGAGCGATAGTCTGCAGGCCAGGCTATTAGCCTGCAGCATCCCAAACCGCGCGAGATTCTAACAGCTTGCAGGCAAGTGCGTTAGACCCGTGTCTTTAGTGCATAGAGCAATTCGAGCGCCCGGCGCGGGGTCATGTCATCCAGATCGAGCCTGGCCAGTTCATCCAGTACCGGATGCGGCAGGCTGGCGAACATGTCGCTCTGCTGCGGCGCGGCCGGTTTGCCCTTGGTTGCCTTCGGCACTTCATGGGGCAGGGCAGTGGCTTCCAGTCGGCCCAGATGCTCGCGAGCGCGCACGATCACTTCGCTCGGCACACCGGCCAGCTGCGCCACCGCCAGGCCGTAGCTCTGGCTGGCAGGCCCTGGCAACACGTGGTGCAGGAACACGATGCGCTCGTTGTGCTCGGTGGCATTGAGGTGCACGTTGGCCACCAGTGGCTGGGCTTCCGGCAACACCGTCAGCTCAAAGTAGTGGGTGGCGAACAGCGTGTAGGCCCGCAGATGCGCCAGGCGTTCGGCCGCGGCCCATGCCAGGGACAGGCCGTCGAAGGTGCTGGTGCCGCGCCCGACTTCGTCCATCAGCACCAGGCTGCGCTCGGTGGCGTTGTGCAGGATGTTCGCAGTTTCGCTCATTTCGACCATGAAGGTCGAACGCCCGCCCGCCAGGTCATCGCTGGAACCGATCCGGGTAAAGATCCGGTCCACCATCGACAATTCGCAGCTGGCTGCCGGCACGAAGCTGCCAATGTGCGCCAGCAGCACGATCAAGGCAGTCTGGCGCATGTAGGTGGATTTACCGCCCATGTTCGGACCGGTGATGACCAGCATGCGGGTGCTGTCGTCGAGGCTCAGGTCGTTGGCCACGAACGGCGTGGTCAGCACTTGTTCGACCACCGGGTGACGACCCTGGCTGATGCGCATGCAGGGCTCGTCGACGAAGCGCGGGCAGTTCAGATCCAGGTTCAGGGCACGCTCGGCCAGGTTGCTCAGCACGTCCAGCTCGGCCAGGGCGGCGGCGGTATCTTGCAGGGGTGGCAACTGGGCGATCAGGTCTTCGAGCAGCGCTTCGTAGAGCATCTTCTCGCGGGCCAGGGCGCGGCTCTTGGCCGACAGCGCCTTGTCTTCGAACGCCTTCAGTTCCGGCGTGATGAAGCGCTCGGCACCTTTGAGCGTCTGACGGCGGATATAATCCGCGGGCGCCGATTCCGCCTGCTTGCTTGGCAATTCGATGAAGTAACCGTGAACACGGTTGTAGCCGACCTTCAGGTGCGAAAGACCGGTGCGGGCCTTCTCGCGCGCTTCGAGATCGATCAGGAACTGCCCGGCGTTTTCGCTGAGCGATTGCAGTTCGTCGAGTTCGCTGTCGTAGCCGGTTTTCAACACGCCGCCGTCTCGAATCACCGCGGGCGGGTTGTCGACGATGGCTTTTTCCAGCAGGGCCGCCAGTTCCGGGTAGGTGCTGGTGGTGCTGGCCAGTTGAATGATGTGCGCCGCTTCAAGTTCGCTCATCGCCACTTGCAGCGCTGGCAGTGCACCGAGTGCATCGCGCAGACGAGCCAGGTCGCGAGGACGGGCATTGCGCAGGCCGATCCGCGCCAGGATCCGCTCGATGTCACCGATTTCCTTGAGCTGCGGTTGCAGTTTCTCGAAACGGTAGCCGTCGAGCAGGCAGGTGATCGACGTCTGACGAGCCAGCAGTACGCTCAGGTCGCGCAGGGGGCGGTTCAACCAGCGGGTCAGCAACCGGCTGCCCATGGCGGTCTGGCAGCGATCAACCACCGATTGCAGCGTGTTGTCGCGACCGCCGGCCAGGTTGACGTCCAGTTCCAGGTTGCGACGGCTCGCACCGTCCAGCACCACGGTGTCGTCCAGGCGCTCATGACGCAGGCTGCGCAAGTGGGGCAGGGCGGTGCGCTGGGTTTCCCTGGCATAGCTGAGCAGGCAGCCGGCAGCGCCGATGGCCAGGGTCAGGTTCTCGCAACCGAAACCTTTCAGGTCCTGGGTCGAGAATTGTTGGCAGAGACTTTTCAGCGCCGAGTCACGCTCGAAATCCCACGGCGCACGGCGACGAACCCCACGGCGTTTCTCCGCAGGCAAATCTTTGGGCCAGTCATCCGGGATCATCAGCTCCACCGGATTGACCCGCTCCAGTTCGGCGAGCAGGTTTTCCCAACCCTTGATTTCCAGCACCGTGAAGTTGCCGCTGGTGATATCCAGCACGGCCAGACCGAACAGGCGCTCATCACCCAGCACCGCAGCGATCAGGTTATCCCGACGCTCATCCAGCAGCGCCTCGTCACTCACCGTGCCCGGGGTGATGATCCGCACCACCTGACGATCCACCGGCCCTTTGCTGGTGGCCGGGTCGCCGACCTGCTCACAAATCACCACCGATTCGCCGAGCTTCACCAGTTTCGCCAGGTAACCTTCGGCGGCGTGGTAAGGAATCCCACACATCGGAATCGCCTGACCGGCCGACTGCCCGCGGGCGGTCAGGGTGATGTCCAGCAACTTGGCGGTCTTCTTTGCATCTTCATAGAAGATCTCGTAGAAGTCGCCCATGCGATAGAACATCAGCTGGTCGGGGTGCTGGTTTTTCAGGCGCCAGTACTGCTGCATCATTGGCGTGTGGGAGGACAGATCGGAGAGCGCTTTATTCATCGGATAATCAGGCAAATTCGTTGAAAGGTGTAGGGCAAAGGAGGGGCGTCGGCCCGGCTTTTCCGCGATGGGCGCAAGGTTAACATGGGCGGTCCACCCGACGCAGGCATGAAAGCCCTGTGATCCTCGCCCTGTCGGGTGGGATGCCTGGCGAAATGGATGGGACAGGAGGAGGCCTGCCTCAGAGCCTTTGTCCGTTAACATCTTGATTGATGCCGTGTCTTGCAAGCGCGATCCGCTCGTGTACGGTAGTCCCATTCAGCCCGATCAGGAGAGGACCGTGAAAGAAATCACCCAGCTGGCCGCTGAACTTGGCAGGCGCTTGCAGGTTCTCAATACCCACGTCACTGCTGCAGAGTCCTGTACCGGCGGCGGGATTTGCGAGGCCATTACCCGCATTCCCGGCAGCTCGGCGTGGTTCGAGGCGGGTTATGTCACTTACTCCAATCGCCAGAAAACCGAGCAGTTGAATGTTCCTGCCGAGTTATTTGCAACGGTTGGGGCAGTCAGCCGCGAAGTGGTCGAGGCGATGGTGCGGGGCGCGCAGGAAAAAAGCCGCGCGCATTTTGCCGTGGCGGTCAGCGGTGTCGCCGGGCCGGATGGCGGGTCGCCCAGCAAACCGGTTGGCACGGTGTGGCTGGCCTGGGGCGTTGGCGAGCGGGTATTCAGCGAGGTGCAGTACTTCCCCGGCAACCGCGACGAGGTTCGCCGACAAACGGTGAAGGCCGCGCTAGAGGGGCTGCTGCGGCATGCCGCCGGAGAAACCTCAAATCAGGGGTAGGCGATCCTCAACCGCTGTGGAATAATACTGGCTACTTATACAGGTGTTGGCCGTCAGGCCTTATTGATTACGTGAGGACTTTAATGGACGACAACAAGAAGAAAGCCTTGGCTGCGGCCCTGGGTCAGATCGAACGTCAATTCGGCAAGGGTGCCGTAATGCGTATGGGCGATCAGGACCGTCAGGCGATCCCGGCTATCTCCACAGGCTCTCTGGGACTGGACATCGCGCTCGGCATTGGCGGCCTGCCAAAAGGCCGTATCGTTGAAATCTACGGTCCTGAATCCTCCGGTAAAACCACGCTGACACTGTCGGTGATCGCCCAGGCTCAAAAAGCCGGCGCGACCTGCGCATTCGTCGACGCCGAACACGCCCTCGACCCTGAATATGCCGGCAAGCTGGGCGTCAACGTCGACGACCTGCTGGTTTCCCAGCCGGACACCGGCGAGCAAGCCCTGGAAATCACCGACATGCTGGTGCGTTCCAATGCGGTTGACGTGATCATCGTCGACTCCGTGGCGGCGCTGGTGCCAAAGGCCGAAATCGAAGGTGAAATGGGTGACATGCACGTGGGCCTGCAAGCCCGTCTGATGTCCCAGGCACTGCGTAAGATCACCGGCAACATCAAGAACGCCAACTGCCTGGTTATCTTCATCAACCAGATCCGGATGAAAATCGGTGTGATGTTCGGCAGCCCGGAAACCACCACCGGTGGTAACGCGCTGAAGTTCTACGCCTCGGTTCGCCTGGACATCCGTCGCACTGGCGCGGTGAAAGAAGGTGATGAGGTCGTCGGTAGCGAGACCCGCGTCAAGGTCGTGAAGAACAAAGTGGCTTCGCCATTCCGTCAGGCCGAGTTCCAGATTCTTTATGGCAAGGGCATCTACCTCAACGGTGAGATGATCGACCTGGGTGTTCTGCACGGTTTCGTCGAGAAGTCCGGTGCCTGGTATGCGTACAACGGCACCAAGATCGGTCAGGGTAAAGCCAACTCGGCCAAGTACCTGGCAGAAAACCCGGACATCGCCGCGACCCTTGAGAAACAACTGCGCGACAAGCTGCTGACGCCAGCGCCGGACGTCAAGGCATCGCCGGTCAAAGAGACTGCTGATGACCTGGCTGACGCTGATATCTGATTGATCCGATGACCGCCGTACTCGATACACTCGTCGCAGTGCGGCGAACCGCAATGGACCTGCTCGCGCGACGCGAGCACGGTCGAGTCGAGCTGACGCGTAAACTGCGTCAGCGCGGCGCTCTCCCTGAAATGATCGACACCGCACTCGACCGCTTGACGGAAGAGGGGCTTTTATCCGAAGCCCGTTACCTCGAAAGTTTCGTTTCCTACCGTGCCCGTTCCGGTTATGGCCCTTTGCGTATTCGCGAAGAGTTGAGCCAGCGCGGACTGCAACGTACTGACATCGAACTCGCGTTACGCGAGAGCGGTATCAACTGGCAGGAGCAGCTGGCAGATACCTGGCGGCGCAAGTTCTCCGGACATTTGCCGATAGACGCCAGGGAGCGCGCCAAACAAGGCCGATTCCTGAGTTATCGGGGATATTCCATGGAGATGATCAGCCGCTTGTTCAGCGGCCGAGGGATGGACGATTGAATGACACGGCTCGCTATTTCGATAGCGGGCCGTTTTTTTCGGCCTTAGGTAGCCTTCAACGGCTCCCGTGTGCGTTGTTGCGCGTGGGGTTTTGACTGCGCCCAGTTTTCCGGCAAGTTGATGTAGTCCACCAGTTCCCGCAGGCGTCCATGATCACGGGCATTGAACGTGAAGGCCAGTCTGGCCAAATGGCTGAACTGCGGTTCGTCGTGCTCCTCACCGCTGTAGGCATGCTGGTGGAAGTGATCGCTCAGGCACAGGTCGGCGAATGCGCCTTGCATGTGTTCGAGCGCATCGTCGCTGAGCGCGTGGTTCATGCGGATCACGAACTGATGCTTGAGCCAGCGGCTTGAGTGGAAGTTGCTGTAGAACTGATTGATCTGCCCTACCGCTTCTTCGGCGCTATAGACCAGGCTCAACAGCTTCATGTCGGTGGGCAGGATGTAGCGATTCTCCTCCAGTTGCTGGTGAATGAAGTCCAGCGCCCCTTGCCAGAACTTGCCCCCTGGGGCATCCAGCAGCACCACCGGAACCAGCGGGCTCTTGCCGGTCTGGATCAGGGTCAGTACTTCCAGCGCTTCATCCAGCGTCCCGAAACCGCCGGGGCACAGGACCAGCGCATCGGCTTCCTTGACGAAGAACAGTTTGCGGGTGAAGAAGAAGTGGAAGGGCAGCAGATTGGTCGTGCCATTGACGGTGGGATTGGCGTGCTGCTCGAAGGGCAGGGTGATGTTGAATCCCAGGCTATGTTCCAGGCCGGCACCTTCGTGGGCCGCCGCCATGATGCCGCCACCGGCGCCGGTGATGACCATCAGGTCCGAGCGCGCCAGCGCCGCGCCGAGCTCTCGGGCCAAGCCATACAGCGGATGTTCTATCGGCGTTCGGGCCGAGCCGAAAACGGTGACTTTGCGTCTTCCCTTGAACTGTTCCAGCACACGGAAGGCATGTTCCAGTTCGCGCAGGGCTTGCAGGGTGATCTTGGCATTCCAGCGGTTGTGATCTTCCTGGGCCATGCGCAGCACGGTCAGGATCATATCGCGGTAGATGGGGGTGTTCGGGCTGTTGGGTGAAACCAGGTTGAGTTGTTCTTCGACCTTGCTGGTGAGGTCGTGGCCGCTTTCTTCAAAATGACGGCTCAGGAGGTCATTCGGTTGGTAAGGCATTCAGCTTCTCCTTCTGCACACTATGAATCTAGACCCTCGCGAGGATTTGCGCTGACTTGATCATTGCGCCGCAAAGTCTTTCCTGGCAACCGCTTATTGAAGATTTGCAAGGTGATTTCACCGCTCGTCTGAACGCAAAGCTCATTGTCCATCACTCTGATTTACTGAATATCAGGCGTGACATGACAACTTTGCGTCAATGGCAGGGCGCACGATACAAGCGGTTGAAGGATTTTATCGCTCACAGTAGGGCGAGGCGCATGGAGCCGAAGCAATGACCAGAGTCATTCTGGAAATCGAAATCGATACGCAACTGTATCGGTTACTGAAGTCATCGGCCGAGAACCATCATTTGAGTCTCGAGGAGGAGTGTTGCCGGCGCCTCGAGGCGGCCGAGCGGCGCTCATGTTATTTGCAGGCGCTGTTGGCAGAACTGCGCGCCGAGGATGAGCAGCGGCGCGCCAAATCCCAGTGATTATTTTTTCTTCGCGGGTGCGGCTTTCGGGCAATCCGATTCCTGAAAGCGCTCGCTCGCGATCGGACGGTTGGTTTTAACCTCAGTGAACTCGTAACGCATGATTGCGCCCTTGGCCATCAGCTTGCGCAAGCCCGCGTTGTTGCAGACGGTGGAGCCGAGCTGGAAATAAACCGCTTTCGGGTCGGCGCGCATTTTGTCGGCGTGGCTGCTCTGAACGCTGAGGTGGTTGATCAACTCTTTACCTTCAACGGTATAGCCCTGATCGAGAATGTCTTCGTTGATCGCTCGTGGAGTGCCGACGCTGCTTTGAGTGGCAACGTTTTGCAGCATTTTGCTCAGTTCCGTGTCTTTCAAGGAAGCAGCCTGGGCGTTGAAGGACGACGCCAGCAAAATGGCGGCGGTAGGAACGATAAGGCGCAGCATGAAACTCTCCTGGTTCAGTGACTGGTGGTTCGACCAGCCACATGACTGTGCGTTCAGTGGCGGCGAATTATAGGGGAGGTGGCCAGGAGGGTACAGGCTTGCGCCGGCCGGTCTGATAAACTGCGGGCACTTCCTGTCTTGCCGAGTGTTTTTCGTGTCGATTTTCTACCCCTTCCGGTGTTGCCTGCGATGAGCCATGCAATCAAGCCTTTTGCGTTGAATGCTGTAGCCCGCCTGCGCGACGAGCGCGAAGAGGAGGGCATCAAGCCGATTCAGGCCCGTGGCTGGCGAGCCCCGCGTTGCCGTGCCTGCCGTGTGATCGAGAGCCACTGCCTGTGTGCCTGGCGTCCACAGGTCGAGACCCGCTCCGGGGTGTGCCTGATCATGACCGGCAAGGAAGTGTTCAAGCCGAGTAATACCGGGTGGCTGATCGCTGATGTGGTGCGTGACAACCATGCATTCATCTGGTCACGGACCGAAGTCGATCAACAACTGTTGCAGTTGTTGTCCGATCCGCAATGGCAGCCCTATCTGGTATTTCCGGGCGAGTACGTCGAGCCCGAGCGAGTGACCCATGGTGTCGAGGCCGATAGCACCCGGCGGCCGCTGTTCATTCTGCTGGACGCAACCTGGACCGAAGCCCGGAAGATTTTCCGCAAAAGCCCCTATTTCGATGCATTTCCGATCCTGAGCCTGCTGCCCGAGAAACTCTCCCGGTACCGGCTGCGCCGCTCGACCCGCAGCGAGCACCTGTGCACCGCCGAAGTGGCGGCGCTGTGCCTCGATCTGGCGGGCGATGTCGAGGCCGCGTCAGCACTGGACGCTTATTTTGACGTGTTCAGTCAACATTACCTCGATGCGAAACATCAGCTGGACATGAACGTTGCAACACCCGCACACGCGGAGCTGATGCCCTTCGTGCAGACCGCGGCTCCGGTGACGTGCTGAGAGTCGCCCATACAAGCCTGCAGTTGGAGGGGCTGCGTCGCTTGACCACCCCGGCTTCGCTGGGCATGCTTGGCGCCGATCAGGGCGCGGCCAGGTGTGATTCGCCGCAATTCTTCACGTGAAAAGCTATGTCAATAGCTCCGTGATTGGCGTTGAACGTGCCCTGTCGATGCAGCTCCGTGGCTGCACCTCGTTTGAAAAACAGGATCATTTGAAAAATGGCCACATACGAAATCCTGATTGCCGATGACCATCCTCTTTTTCGTAGCGCGCTGCATCAAGCGTTGACCCTCGGCCTCGGTCCGGATGTCCGTCTGGTGGAAGTGGCGAGCATTGCCGAACTTGAAACCCGTCTGGACGAAAAGGCCGACTGGGACCTGGTGCTGCTGGACCTGAATATGCCGGGGGCCTACGGTTTTTCCGGGCTGGTGCTGTTGCGTGGTCAGTATCCGCAGATTCCGGTGGTCATGGTCTCGGCCCAGGAAGAGGCATCGATCATGGTCAAGTCCCGTGAATTCGGGGCCAGCGGTTTCATTCCCAAGTCGAGCGACCTGAGCGTCATTCAAAAAGCTGTGCGAGCGGTACTCGATGGCGACGTCTTCTGGCCACCCCAGGCGTTCGAAGCGGTGAGCGTTTCCGATGAAGCCAAGGCTGCCAGCGCCGGCCTTGCCAGTCTGACGCCGCAACAGTTTCGGGTGTTGACCATGGTCTGCGAAGGTTTGCTGAACAAGCAGATTGCTTACGAGCTGAGCGTTTCGGAAGCGACGATCAAGGCCCACGTCACGGCGATTTTCCGTAAGCTGAATGTGCGGACCCGGACCCAGGCGGCATTGCTTCTGCAACAACTTGAGTCAATTTCGAGCCACTAAAACATTACCGTTCACGCTTTTTTGACCAGGATTGGTCTAGCGTTCCCACTTCTTTTTGGTCAGTTGCCTACTCTATGTCACCTTTCAAAGGCCAGACCGGCCTCAAACGTATCCTCAACGCCTCCGGTTACTCGCTGGATGGCCTGCGTGCAGCCTTCACCGGCGAAGCGGCCTTTCGGCAACTGGTGTTGCTCAACGTCATCCTGATCCCGATTTCGTTCTTTTTGAATGTCAGTCGTGTCGAGCAGGCGCTGCTCATTGCCGTCTGTCTATTGGCCTTGATTGTCGAGTTGCTCAATTCGGCGGTGGAAGCCGCCATTGACCGCATTTCCCTTGAGCTGCACCCGCTGTCGAAAAATGCAAAAGACATGGGCAGTGCCGCGCAATTGGTGGCGTTGACCATGATCGCATTGGTGTGGGCGGTGATCCTGCTTTAAGCGATGGTGGGCAGCACGATCTCGTCGCTGCGCTGAACCCCTGCGGTGAACGCGCGGCACAGATCGAGGAATTCGCGCATTGCCGAGGTCTGATATTTCTGTTTGTGCCAGATGAAATAGAACTGCCGCGCCAGGTCCAGATCCGGGGTCTCCACCGGCACCAGACTGCCGCGGCGGAATGCATCGCGCAGTGCCAGCCGCGAAATGCAGCCAATCCCCAATCCTGATTCCACTGCACGCTTGATCGCTTCGGTGTGTTCCAGTTCCAGGCGAATGTTCAGCCCGCTGCGATGGTGACGCATGGCCTGGTCGAATGTCAGTCGTGTGCCCGAGCCTTGCTCTCGCAGAATCCAGGCCTCGTGGCTTAGCTCATCCATGGTCGCCGTGCCACGCCTGGCCAGTGGATGCTGGGGCGCGCAGAACACCACCAGCTCATCCTCGACCCAGCTCTGCACTTCGATGTCCGGATGGCTGCAGTCGCCTTCGATCAGACCCAGATCAATTTCATAGTGGGCGACCTGCTGCACAATGTTGGCAGTGTTCTGCACATGCAGCTTCACCTGGCTTTCGGGATGACGCTGCATGAAGCTGCCGATCAACAGGGTGGCCAGGTAATTGCCGATCGTGAGGGTCGCACCGACCGCCAGGGAACCGAAACCGGACTTGCCATTGAGCAGGTCTTCGATTTCCTTGGCCTGATCGAGTAACGCCACCGCTTGCGGCAACAGCTGTTTGCCGAGGGCGTTGAGGGCCAGCCGTTTGCCCGCGCGGTCGAACAACTGGCAGCTGCACTGGCGCTCGAGCTCGGTGATCGAGGTGCTCGCCGCCGATTGCGACAGGTTGAGCAGACCCGCGGCGCGCGATACGCTTTCCTGCTGGGCGACGGCGACGAATACTTGAAGTTGACGGAGAGTAAATCGCATATCGATATAACCGATAACCCTTATCTTAATAATCCAGTTAACAGATATTGTCGCTGCCATTAGAATGCGATGCAATTGCGCACAGCAGCTCAATTTTTTTGCAGAGCAGGCGCAGAGCGCGCGCAGACAAAATCTCCAGGAGTCCCACGTACATGAGCAACATGAACCACGAGCGTGTCCTCAGTGTTCACCACTGGAACGACACTCTGTTCAGCTTCAAGTGCACCCGCGATCCGGGCCTGCGCTTCGAGAACGGTCAGTTCGTGATGATCGGCCTGCAACAGCCCAGCGGCCGCCCGCTTATGCGTGCCTACTCGATTGCCAGCCCGAACTGGGAAGAGCATCTGGAGTTCTTCAGCATCAAGGTGCCTGATGGCCCGCTGACCTCCCAGTTGCAGCATCTGAAGGAAGGCGACGAGATCATCATCAGCAAGAAGCCTACCGGTACGCTGGTACTGGACGACTTGAAGCCTGGCAAACATTTGTACCTGCTCAGCACCGGTACCGGTCTGGCGCCGTTCATGAGCGTCATCCAGGATCCGGAAACCTACGAGCGTTTTGAAAAAGTGATCCTGTGCCACGGCGTGCGTTACGTCAACGAAGTCGCTTACCGTGAGTTCATCACCGAGCACTTGCCGCAGAACGAGTTCTTCGGCGATGCGCTGCGTGACAAGTTGATCTACTACCCGACCGTGACCCGCGAGCCATTCGAGAACGAAGGTCGCCTGACCGACCTGATGCGCAGCGGCAAGCTGTTCAGCGACATCGGCCTGCCACCGATCAACCCGCAGGACGACCGCGCCATGCTGTGCGGCAGCCCGAGCATGCTCGACGAGACCAGCGACGTGCTGAACAGCTTCGGCCTGAAAGTCTCGCCGCGGATGCGGGAGCCGGGTGACTACCTGATCGAGCGTGCGTTCGTCGAGAAATAAGAACACCGCTCACCTGCTTTGCTTTCCCTGTGGGAGCGGGCTTGCTCGCGAAAGCGGTGTATCAGTCAGCATTACTGTCGACTGACACACCGCTTTCGCGAGCAAGCCCGCTCCCACAGTGGTTTCTGGTATTTAGACGTTCGCGGGAATGACTTCGAGAACGCGGATCATCCCTGCCTCCGGGTAATGCCACCGCACATCCACATCCCAGAACTGCGCTCCATACTCCCGCTCCGGCGCAGGCGTCTGATAAGCCGGACGCGGATCTTGTGCCAGGCACTGCTCGATCAGCTCAACCAACGGCTCTTCAAGACGCTGAGCGTGCCCGTGCGCCTGTTGCAGTGCCGAATCCGTCCACTGCACGGGAATCATCTGCGGCGCAGCGCTGGCGATACTGTTGGACGCTGCATCGACGATATCGGCGTAAGGCACGTAAGGCTTGATGTCGAGAACCGGTGTACCGTCCAGCAGGTCGATGCCGGATATCCACAGGCGATCGGCTTCGACCTTGTCCAGTTTGACTACCGATTGGCCAATCCCGTTGGGCCGATGGGTCGCACGGGTGGCAAACACCCCCATGGACTTGTTGCCGCCCAAGCGAGGAGGGCGGACTTTCAGGCGTGGTTTTTCTTCCAGGGCCTGGTGGAACAGGAACAATAGCCAGACGTGGCTGACCTGCTCCAGGCCCTGCACGGCGTCGCCCTGATCGAACGGTGCCACCAGTTCCAGCACGCCGCGAGCGGCGGGTGCCAGTTGCGGCTGGCGCGGAATGGCGAACTTCTCCTTGAAGCAGGAGCGCACGAAGCCGATAGGGGAAACGCTGTAAGTCATGGTTTGGGGTCGGAGGGGAATGAGGGTGGGCATGATAACCCACACGGCAACTGGCAAGGTGGTGCCTGTCAGTCCGTCATCGCGGGCAAGCCACGCTCCCACAGGTTTTGTAATGGACACAAATGATGTGTGCGCTCGAGAACCCTTGTGGGAGCGTGGCTTGCCCGCGATGGCCACACCGCCGATCTAGAGACTGCCTTCGGCAGCTCCTAGAGAAGATCCGCAGCGGGCGTTTATTGCGGGCGCACGCGCAGGGTCAGGCCCTTGAGGAAGTTGCGCAGCAACTGGTCGCCGCACGTACGGTAGTTGGTGTGGCCGAACTTGCGGAACAGCGCGCTCAGCTCCGGCTTGGACACCGGGAACTCGGAGGCCTTGAGGATCGCGTGCATGTCGTCTTCCTTCAGTTCGAAGGCCACCCGCAGTTTCTTCAGGATGATGTTGTTGGTCACCGGTGTTTCGATCGGCTGGGGCGGACGGCTTTCGTCCTTGCCGCGCTTGAAGATCACCAGGCCATCGAGGAAATGCGCCATGACCTCGTCCGGGCAGCGGACGAAGCCTTCTTCGTCTTCTTCTTTCTTGTCGAGGTATGTCAGCAGGTCTGGCAGGGTCACGTCCATGCCGCCGAGCTTGATGATCTCGATGACTTTCTTGTCGCTGATGTCGAGCATGTAGCGCACGCTGCGCAGTACGTCGTTATGAATCATGGTGTGCAATCCTGATAGTCGGCAGTGGGCGCCGCATAAGCAGCGGCACCAAAATGTGTGGCGGCGGGAGCAGTCTTAGAACTTCTCTTTGCCGGACAGATAACGCCATTGCCCCAAGGGCACTTTGCCAATGGAGACACCGCCAATGCGGATACGGCGGATGGCCACGACCTTCAGGCCGACAGCCTGGCAGAACAGGGCGATCACCCCCGGTTGTGGGTTCTTCATCGCAAAACGCAGACGGTTTTCGCTCTGCCAGCTGGCTTTGACCGGCGGCAGTTCCTTGCCCTTGTAGGTCAGGCCGTGGTTCAGGCGGTTGAGGCCGTGAGCCACCATGTCGCCTTCAACCTCGACCACATACTCTTGCTCGATCTTGCTGGCATCGGCGGTCAATTTGCGCAGGGTCTTCCAGTCCTGGGTGAACACCAGCAAACCGCTGGCGTTGGCCTGCAGATCAGTACTGGCGGTCAGGCGCAGGAAGTGGCCCTTGAGCGGACGTTTGCTGAAGCGGTGTTCTTCGCTCAGGGTCTCGGCGCTGATGGTTGCCATGGCCGTGTCCGCATCCATGCCCGCCGCAACGTTGAACAGGATGGTCACCGGCTCGGGCGCGGTGGCCTTGGCCTCTGGATCGAGCTCGACTTTCTGGGTGCCGACCTTGAATTGCGGCTCATCGATGACTTCACCGTCCACGGTGACCCAGCCGCCCTCGATGAACAGCTCAGCCTCCCGACGGGAACAGCCGACGAGTTCGATGAGGCGTTTGGAGAGTCGAATCGGGTCAGTCATGACAGGGCCGTAACAAAAAAGGGGTGGGCATTGTACCTGCTGGGCGCCGGTTAATCCCGGCTCCATTTGCGCTGTGTGGCTTTTTGTGGGAGCGGGCTTGCTCCGGGCGGCGTTCCGACGAAAGCGGTAGATCAGTCAACTTATCTGCTGAATGACACACCGCTTTCGCGAGCAAGCCCGCTCCCACAGGTGTTCGGTGTTGTGTCAGCCATGGCCCGTACGGTGTTGGGTTTGGCGCAGGCGCATGTGCAGCAGCGGATAGGGCTGGCCCATGCCATCGACCTCGGAGCGGCCAATCACCTCGAAACCCTGCTTGAAGTAGAACCCCAGGGCTTGCGGGTTCTGTTCGTTGACATCCAGTTCGTTGGCATTCAGGTGCTCCAGGGCATACCGCAACAACTGTTTACCCAGCCCCTGGCCGCGGTGTGCCGGGTCGATGAAGAGCATTTCGATCTTGCCCGCCGCAACCCCGGCAAACCCGGTGATACGCTGGCGCGAGTCTTTGGTGCAGATCAGCATCACCGCGTCGAGGTAGCGGGTCAGCACCAGGTTCTTCAGCAGTTCGATGTAACTGTCGGGCAGAAAGTCATGGGTGGCGCGCACCGAGGCTTCCCACACCTGCGTCAGTTCCTGGTAGTCGCTCCGTTTCGGCGTCTGGATGAGCGAATGTTGGCGCATGGCCGAATGCCCCGTTGGCGGTTGATCGTGCGAGTCTTTTCTCCCGCCAAACGATAGCCGTAAAAAAGCCCCGCATCTCGTCAAGAGAGCGGGGCTTTTGCTGTTTTTTTCGTTTAGATCTGTTCAGCCCACAGATCGTACTCGTCGGCATCGGTCACTTTGCACCAGACCTTGTCGCCCGGCTTCAGGTTGCTGCCGTTGTCGATGAACACGTTACCGTCGATTTCCGGGGCATCGAAGAAGCAGCGACCGACCGCGCCTTGCTCGTCGACTTCATCGACCAGCACTTCGATTTCACGGCCGACGCGCATTTGCAGGCGTGCCGAGCTGATCGCTTGTTGGTGCGCCATGAAGCGGTCCCAGCGGTCTTGCTTGACGTCGTCTGGCACGATGGCCGCGTCCAGCAGGTTGGCCGGTGCGCCTTCGACCGGCGAATACTGGAAGCAGCCGACGCGGTCGAGCTGGGCTTCGGTCAGCCAGTTCAGCAGGTACTGGAAGTCTTCTTCGGTTTCGCCAGGGAAGCCGACGATGAAGGTCGACCGGATGATCAGGTCCGGGCAGATCTCGCGCCAGTTCTTGATGCGAGCCAGGGTCTTGTCTTCGAAGGCCGGGCGTTTCATGGCCTTGAGGACTTTCGGGCTGGCGTGCTGGAACGGGATGTCCAGGTACGGCAGGATTTTCCCGGCGGCCATCAGCGGGATCAGCTCGTCGACGTGCGGGTACGGGTAGACGTAGTGCAGGCGGACCCAGACGCCGAGGGTGCTCAGGGCGTCGCAGAGTTCGGTCATGCGGGTCTTCACCGGCGCGCCGTTCCAGAAACCGGTGCGGTATTTCACGTCGACGCCGTAGGCGCTGGTGTCTTGGGAGATCACCAACAGCTCTTTGACGCCGGCCTTGACCAGGCGCTGGGCTTCATCGAGCACATCACCGACCGGGCGGCTGACCAGTTTGCCGCGCATCGACGGGATGATGCAGAAGCTGCAGCTGTGGTTGCAGCCTTCGGAAATCTTCAGGTAGGCGTAGTGGCGCGGGGTCAGTTTGATCCCTTGTGGCGGCACCAGGTCTATCAGCGGGTTGTGATCCTGGCGCGGCGGCACGGCGTCGTGCACGGCGTTGACCACTTGCTCGTACTGTTGCGGACCGGTCACGGCCAGCACGCTTGGATGCACCTTGCGAATGTTGCCTTCTTCGACGCCCATGCAGCCGGTCACGATGACCTTGCCGTTTTCCTTGATGGCTTCGCCGATCACTTCCAGGGACTCGGCCTTGGCCGAATCGATGAAGCCGCAGGTGTTGACCACCACGACGTCGGCGTCCTGATAGGTGGACACCACGTCATAGCCTTCCATGCGCAGCTGGGTAAGGATGCGCTCGGAGTCGACCAGTGCTTTGGGGCAACCCAGGGATACGAAGCCGACCTTCGGATTGGCTGGCGCAGGAGTGGTGGACATGTCTAACCTCGGTATTGGTGACGCCTCCAGCCGAAGACGGCAAGGCGACAGACGGGCACTTGGTGTGCCTCTGATCAAAAAGTGCGCAATTCTAGCGATGAGAGGCGCACTTGACCAGCTTTATGCAGGGAAATACGACGAGTGCTGCGCTATGCTTCGCGCCGTTTAGCCTTACCGATTTCTTACAGTCAACAAAACGTCTGTAACGAAAAGTAAAACAGCGCATGCTGCACGGTAAAGCACAGTGCTTCTTTCAAAGAAGTCCGGTCTGGGTATCAGGAGTGTTGGATGGGTCAGGCAAGTAGTCAGGCGGCAGACGCCGAGCATTCGGCGGGCAAGCCGATCGGCATGCTGGTCGCGGCGGTCGGCGTGGTGTATGGCGATATCGGCACGAGCCCGCTGTACACCCTCAAAGAAGTGTTTTCCGGCGGCTACGGCGTGCCCGTCACTCATGATGGGGTGCTGGGGATTCTGGCACTGATCTTCTGGTCACTCATCTGGGTCGTTTCGATCAAATACATGATGTTTGTCCTGCGCGCCGATAACCAGGGCGAAGGCGGGATCATGGCCTTGACGGCATTGGCCCGACGGGCGGCGGCAGGGCATGCCAGGTTGCGTACCCTGCTGGTGGTGTGCGGGCTGATCGGCGCGGCGCTGTTCTATGGCGACAGCATGATCACCCCGGCGATTTCCGTACTCTCGGCCATCGAGGGCTTGGGCCTTGCGTTCGAGGGCATCGACCATTGGGTGGTGCCGCTGTCATTGATCGTGCTGGTGGCGCTCTTTCTGATTCAACGTCACGGCACCGCGCGGATCGGCATTCTGTTCGGGCCGATCATGGTCACCTGGTTTGTGGTGCTGGGGGCACTCGGCGTCTACGGCATCCTGCAGCACCCGGAAGTGTTGCAGGCTATGAACCCGGTGTGGGGCGTACGTTTCTTCGTCGTGCACCCGGGCATGGGCGTGGCGATTCTAGGCGCGGTGGTACTGGCGCTGACCGGTGCCGAAGCGTTGTACGCCGACATGGGCCACTTCGGCCGCAAGCCGATTGCCCGCGCGTGGTTCATCCTGGTGCTGCCGGCGTTGGTACTGAATTACTTCGGCCAGGGCGCGTTGCTGCTCGGTGATCCGGACGCCGCCCGCAATCCGTTCTACTTGCTGGCACCGAGCTGGGCGTTGATTCCGTTGGTCGGCCTGTCGACCCTGGCGACGGTAATCGCTTCCCAGGCGGTGATCTCCGGGGCGTTCTCCCTGACCCGCCAGGCGATCCAGCTCGGCTACATTCCACGCATGCGTATCCAGCACACCTCCAGCGCCGAACAGGGCCAGATCTACATCGGCGCGGTGAACTGGGCGCTGATGGTCGGCGTGATCCTGTTGGTGCTGGGGTTCGAATCCTCCGGCGCCCTGGCCTCGGCCTACGGTGTGGCGGTGACCGGCACGATGCTGATGACCACCATCCTGGTGTCGGCCGTGATGTTGTTGCTGTGGAAATGGCCACCGGTCCTCGCCGTTCCAGTGTTGCTGGGCTTCCTGTTGGTGGACGGCCTGTACTTTGCCGCCAACGTGCCAAAGATTGTCCAGGGCGGGGCGTTCCCGGTGATCGCCGGTATTGTGCTGTTTGTGCTGATGACCACCTGGAAGCGCGGCAAGCAACTGCTGGTCGAGCGAATCGACGAGGGCGGCTTGCCGCTGCCGATCTTCATTGGCAGCATCAGCGTGCAGCCGCCGCATCGCGTCCAGGGCACCGCGGTGTTCCTCACCGCGCGTCCGGATGCCGTGCCCCACGCGCTGCTGCACAACCTGCTGCATAACCAGGTATTGCACGAGCAAGTGGTGCTGCTGACGGTGGTCTACGAAGACATTCCGCGAGTGCCACCGACGCGGCGCTTCGAGGTTGAATCCCACGGTGAAGGGTTCTTCCGGGTGATCCTGCACTTTGGTTTCATCGATGAACCGGACGTGCCGCAAGCGCTGAAGTTGTGTCATCTCGATGACCTGGACTTCAGCCCGATGCGCACCACCTACTTCCTCAGCCGCGAGACGGTCATCGCCTCCAAGCTCGTAGGCATGGCCCGCTGGCGCGAGGTGCTGTTCGCCTTTATGTTGCAGAACGCCAACGGTAATTTGCGGTTCTTTAACTTGCCGTTGAACCGGGTGATTGAGTTGGGTACCCAAGTAGAAATGTAAGCCCATCAAAAAGCCCCCGTTGCTGTGAAGGCAGCGGGGGCTTTTTTGTGGGTGGGCGCGTAACGTGAAGTCAATGGAGAACCCCTGTGGGAGCGGGCTTGCTCGCGAATGCGGTGTGTCAGTCGACATCGATGTTGAATGTCAGTCCGTCTTCGCGAGCAAGCCCGCTCCCACAGGGGGGGCTGCGTCTGGACCGATAATGAAAAGCCCCCGCTACCGTGAAGTAACGAGGGCTCTTTTGTTGGCGAAACTCAGATCACTCCTGAGCCGCCGTTTCCTTCGCCTGACGCTTCTCGATCACATCCACCAGCCGCTGGGCCAAAGCCGGGTAGTTCTCGTCAAAGTGATGCCCGCCAGGCAGTTTGATCGCTTCGCCCACCGCGGTCTTGTCGGTGCAGCCGCTCTCATCGACTTCTTCTTCGCCATAGATGCACACCACTTTCTCCGCCGGCAATTTGGCCATTTCCGGGCCGGTGGCGGCTTCCTTGCCGGCGTTGCCGAGCCAGCCTTCGACTTCGATTTCGAAGCTGCCGGTGCGGGCGAAGGCCAGCAGGATGATCGCGTCGACCCGTTGCTGCTCCGCGGGCTCCAGGCGGTTGTAAATCGCCGGCAGGACGTCGGCACCGAACGAGTAACCGGTGAGGATGAAGCGCTTGGTACCCCATTTCTGCCGGTAGTGCTGCATCAGATCAGCGAGGTCCAGCGCACTTTGCTCCGGGCTCTTGTGCTGCCAGTAGTAGCGCAGGGTATCGATGCCGACCACCGGGTAGCCGATCTTGGCCATCTCGCCCGCCACGTCGCGGTCCAGGTCGCGCCAGCCGCCATCGCCGGAGAGGAACAGGGTGACGGTGTCCCGGGCCTGGCCGGCTGGCACTTCGACCACCGGGATCTGCAGGCCGCCAGCGGCTTTGTCGCCGCCGACCAGGCGCTTGCGCAGTTCGTTGTTCAGCACTTGCGGCAGGTTGATGTCGTAGTCGCTGATGCTGGTTTCGGCGTTCGGCTGGTCGCGCACGAAGCCGGCGCTGGTGTCGTCCGGGTTGTCGTTCCAGGCCACCAGCCAGTGACCGTGGGCCGCGCTTTTTGGCAGCAGGTGCGTGCAGCCGGGTTTTTCCAGGGCCAGGTCCACCGAAACGGCCTGGGCCTGGTCGTTCTTCTGTTCGGACAACCAGCGCCAGGCGAGCACGGCACCCGGGCCGATGCCGCTGACCAGGGTCGCCGGGCCTTTGAGTTCGCGCAGGCCGGATTGCAGGGCACGGCTTTGCAACAGGCAGTCTTTGGGCAGGATCACCTGGACGATCTGCGCCGAGCCGCTGCGGCTGAGGGTCAGCAACTGTTTGTCGCTGAGCTTCTGTTCTTCATTGACCGCCACCAGCACCCGGGCGCGCGGTGTGTTGCCGGGGATCACTCGAGTCATCGCCGCACCGTCGGCGGGTGTCAGCTGTTCGAGGGTCGGTTCTGGTGCCGGGCGGTTGAGGTACCAGTAACCGCCGCCGAGGATCAGGGCCAGCACTGCCATTGTGCCCAGTACGTACCGCAGGGAGCGTTGAATCATCAGCGTTTCACCAATCCAGTCAAGCCGCCCGCAATCAGGGCAGCAGTGTCGGCCAGGGCCACCAGTGGATCGAGTCCGGCGGGCACGGCCATATAACGGGGTTCCCAGTCAGGCTGGAACTTGTCTTTGAAGCGGCGCAAGCCTTGGAAGTTGTAGAGCTGCTCACCACGGCGGAACACCATCGAGCCCAGGCGCTGGGTCAGCGGTGCGCCGCGACGGGGTTGCAACCCCGACAGCGGCACCATGCCCAGGCTGAAGCGGGCGTAACCATGATTTTTATAATGTTGGATCAGGCCGACCATCATGAACTCCATGGTCAGCTTGGGGGCCTGCGGGTGCGCGCGCATCAGGTCGAGGCTGGCCAGGTCATGGCCGTAGGTCTCGAGCAGGTTGGCGAACGCCACCGGTTGCCCTTCGAAACGGATCACCGCGATGCGGAAGTGCTTGAGGTAGTCATCGCTGAAACGGCCGAGGGAGAAACCTTTCTCGCGCACGTTCTTGCCGGTCAGCCAGGCATCGGAGATCACCTTGAGCTCATCCATCGGCGCTTGCCCCGGCTCATGGATCTCCAGCGACAGGCCGTCGCGGGTGCCACGGTTCCACGTGTAACGCAGGTCCTTCATCTCTTTGCCCTTGGCCTCGAGGTCGAAGCGCTGCAGATCGACCCGGGCTTCCTCGCCGAGCTTGATCGCCGTCAGGCCAATGTCCATGTAGTACGGCAGGTTCTCGGCGCGCACCTGATAGAACACGGGGCGGGCGTGGTGGAGGTCACACAGGTCACGGAACTGCCAGATCATCTCGGCCCGTTGCTGGGCCGGGCCGATCGGGTCATACAAGGCCACCAGGCTGCGACCACGGCGGGCGTACATCAGGAACGCCTCGGCGTCAGGGTGAAACAGCAGCGCCTTGTCACCGGTCAGGGCCAGGCCGCCATCCGGTTGGGCGGAAGCCATGAGAATCTTGACCGCGCGATCCAGCTCATCGGGCGTCGGCAGATGGATCACCGGGCGCGCGGTGCGCAGCAGCCAGGTCAGGGACACCACCAGCAACAGGACGGCGGCACCGAGCAGCGAGCGCAAGCCACGGGGGGCATCGGCGTCGAGGGTGAACTGCCACCAGAGTTGATGGCTGTAGGGAACGTCCTGATAGGCGAACAGCAGCAGCCAGATCGACGCACCGAGCACGCACAGGCTGGACACCAGATACAGCGGCGAGAAGGGCAGTTCGGTCAGGCGGCTGGGGCGGTAGAACGAACGCCGGAAAACCCCCAGCAGGCTGGCGGTCAACGTCATCAGGCAGGCTTCCTCCCAGTCGAAGCCCTTGAGCAGCGAGAGCAGGGCGCCCACCAGCAACAGGATGGTGGTCAGCATCCACGCGGCCGACAGGCGCCGGCGCAGACCTTGGGCCAGCAGCAGGCAAAGCACGCCGACCAGGCTGGCGCCGAAGTGCGAGGCGTCGACCAGTCGATGCGGGATCAGAAAACCGATGTGCTCCAGGCGCGTATCGATTTCCGGGGTCACGCCGGAGAACAGCAGCACCACGCCGGATAGAAATACCAGCACCGCCAGAATCGGTGCAGCCAGGCCAGAGGCGGCGCGCAGGGTCTGACGTGTCTGGAACAGCCGCTGGCCTTCATTGATCAGCAGCAGCAAACAGGCCACCAGCAACGGCAGCACCACATAGATCAGGCGATAGAGCAGCAACGCGGCAGCCAGTGGCGCGGCACCGAGCTTGTCGGCGAAGGCGGCCAGCAGGATGGCCTCGAACACCCCGACACCGCCGGGCACGTGGCTGAGCACCCCTGCGGCCAGGGCCAGCAGGTACACCAGCAAGAACGCACCGAAGGGCGGCGCTTCGGGCAGCAACAGATAAAGTACGGTCGCGGCGGCGGCCACGTCCAGGGCAGTGATCACCAATTGCAGAAACGTCAGGCGACGCCCTGGCAGACGCAGGGTGCGGCGACCCACCTTGACCAGCAGATTGTCCGGGTAAGGCTGTTCTGGCAGGCGACGGCGGTAGATACCGATAGCCAGTACCGTAAAAAGCAGCAGCACGGCGCCAGCGACCGCACCGAGCAATGTCTCGGACAGACCCAGGGCGGCGGAAGCGGCAGGCAAGTCACTGAGGGTGGCGAGCGCCGCGAGCGGGGGCAGGGCACAGCCGAGCGAAAGGCTGGCAAACAGCGTCATGTGGGCGACTTCCGAAGCCCCCAGGCCATGACGTGCATATAAACGGTAGCGGACCGAGCCTCCCGAGAGCATCGAAAGACCGATGGCATTGCCGATGGCGAATGCGGTGAACCCGCCCAGGGCGAGGATGCGCGGCGCCAGTGTCACGCCGGCATACCGACTGGCCGACCATTCGTAGCCGAGCAAAATGATGAAGCCGACCACGGTCGCAGCCAGTGCGCCGAGCAGAGCCCGTTGCGGTACTTCGAGAATCGAGTCGTGCAGCGCGTACAGATCGAGTTCGCTCAGCAGGTGACGACAGGCGATCAGCGCGATAGCGAACAACAGCAGAGTGACGGCCAGACCCAGGGGTTGGCGGTATTTGCTGACCAGGTCCAGCAAGCGCAGGCGCTCGGCCTTGATCGGTTGTGTCGCGGTGACGGTGTCTTGTGGATCAGACGAATTGGTGCGCATCAATCACCTCTTGGATTGTGCGCGACAGGATGGGGGTATCCAGTCAAGTTACCAATCCCTCTGGAAAAAAATAGTTACAAATATAGCGCCTCTTATCGAGATCCGGCGTCGGCACGTCATCCTTCGTAGAGGGTTTTATCTGTGATCGAGCATAGTCTGAACTCAGCGAGCCGGAAGGCTGGACGGCACGGAACACGCTGATAGTCCATTGTTGCGAAATGACTTTTTCAACAGGCACAAAAAAGGCCACTCTTTCGAGTAGCCTTTTTTGATGTTTGGTTGCGGGAGCCGGATTTGAACCGACGACCTTCGGGTTATGAGCCCGACGAGCTACCAGACTGCTCCATCCCGCGTCTGTGTGGCGGCATTCTATAGAGATACGCCGTGGTGTCAACCGTTAATCCTGAACCTGATCAAATTAGTGTAAATGAATGGCAGGCTTAGGCAAGGGATACCTAAGTTTTGGAATCAGAACGATTTCTGATGTCTGCGCTACTGATGCGTAAACCCCGCATTCGTACAAAACGGACGCGCACAAAAAAGGCCACTCTTTCGAGTAGCCTTTCTTGATGTTTGGTTGCGGGAGCCGGATTTGAACCGACGACCTTCGGGTTATGAGCCCGACGAGCTACCAGACTGCTCCATCCCGCGTCTGTGTGGCGGCACTCTACAGGCGAACGGCGGAGAGTCAACCTTTAATCCTGAAACTGGTCGAATAAGTGCAAATGAATGGCAAAGCAAGGCAGGGAGATCCCAAGTTCAGGAATCAGAACGATCTCTCTTTCTGGGCTACCAATGGGTTAGCGCTGCATTCGTACAAAACAGGCGCGCACAAAAAAGGCCACTCTTTCGAGTAGCCTTTCTTGATGTTTGGTTGCGGGAGCCGGATTTGAACCGACGACCTTCGGGTTATGAGCCCGACGAGCTACCAGACTGCTCCATCCCGCGTCTGTGTGTCGGATTCTACAGAGGATGGCGGGGGTGTCAACCCTAATCCTGAAAAAACCTGTTCCTGTTCAATCGCTTAGCTCTCCAAGGGAAGGGGCTGGAGGCCTGTGAGGCAGGTATGGCAAGGGCTCCGGCTCTATTGGGTGGAGTTGTTCGATTGAGAAATTAAATTCATCCGGTACTTTTCCTACGTATGAAAAAGAACATTCGGAGTACTGGTGCTATATACAGGTGTCGGTGAGATACTGCCTATCCGACTCGGCCTGACGCCATTTCTTCGCCATGAACACCGCTTTTATATGACCCAGCGAAAAATCATCCACGTCGATTGTGACTGTTTCTACGCGGCCATCGAGATGCGTGACGACCCGCGCCTGGCCGGTAAACCGCTGGCGGTGGGTGGGTCGGCGGATCGGCGGGGCGTGATCGCCACCTGCAATTACGAGGCGCGGGCCTATGGCGTGCGTTCGGCCATGTCGTCGGGGCATGCCTTGAAGCTGTGCCCGGACCTGACCATCGTCAAGCCGCGCATGGACGCCTATAGAGAAGCGTCAAAGGAAATTCACACGATCTTTCGCGATTACACCGACTTGATCGAGCCGCTTTCCCTCGATGAAGCGTACCTCGATGTGTCGGACAGTGCGCATTTCGGTGGTAGCGCCACCCGCATTGCCCAGGACATCCGGCGACGGGTGTCCAATCAGTTGCACATCACCGTTTCTGCCGGCGTGGCGCCGAACAAGTTTCTCGCCAAGATCGCCAGCGACTGGAAGAAACCCAACGGCTTGTTTGTCATTACACCGGATCAGGTGGAAGACTTTGTCAGCGGTTTACCGGTCAGCAAGCTCCACGGGGTGGGCAAGGTGACTGCCGACAAGCTGGGCAGGCTCGGTATCGTCGACTGCTCGCATTTGCGCGAATGGGACAAGTTGGCGCTGGTGCGCGAATTCGGCAGCTTTGGCGAGCGGCTCTGGAGCCTGGCCCGTGGGATCGACGACCGTCTGGTGCACAACGACAGTCGTCGACAGTCAATCAGTGTGGAGAATACCTACGACGTGGATCTGCCGGATCTGGTGAGCTGCCTGGATAAATTACCCGAGCTTCTGGAAACCCTGGCCGGGCGCATGGCGCGGATCGACAGCAGTTATCGGCCGGGCAAGCCGTTCGTCAAAGTGAAATTCCATGACTTTACCCAGACCACGCTGGAGCAGGCTGGGGCAGGGCGGGATTTGGGGAGTTATCAGCTGTTGCTGACCCAGGCATTCAATCGCGGTGGGAAGCCGGTGCGGTTGTTGGGGGTTGGGGTCAGGCTTGAGGATTTGCGGGGTGGGTTTGAGCAGATGGAGTTGTTTGAGCGGTAGTGGTTGGGTTTTGATGCAGTGGTGAATGTAACGCCGTCTTCGCGAGCAAGCCCGCTCCCACATTGGATCTGCTGTGGACACATGATTTGTGACCGCCTCAAATCCCCTGTGGGAGCGGGCTTGCTCGCGAAGCTTTTGCTTTTGCTTTTAATTCGGTCCCGGATTCGCCACCAGTCGCCCCGCATCCTTGGTCAATGACTTGAGGAATTCGGTCTGCAACTCGGGATCGTTGCGGGTCAGTTCGATCAGGCTCTGTTCCAGCTCCGTGGCTTCTTCTTCCAGGCCCAGTTCCGACAGGCGCTTGACCCGGTGTACCCACTGGCTCACTTCGTCGTCTTCGAGGTCGTCGTAAATCAGCCCGTGAGCTTCGAGCAGTTTGCCGCGCAATCCACTGCTGACCGCCAGGGACGAGTCGGAGTGCACGTCGTCCTGGGCGTCTGCGACACTGATCAGCAGTCGGCTCAGATGATTGATGTCATGTTCGGCGAACGGGCTGTCCAACAGGTTCAGGCGAAAAATGCCGTTTTTGTCGGTGCTCAGTTCGAAGGTTTCCTTGCCGGCCTTGACCTCTACCGGGCGCTCGCTCCACGGCAGGCTCGAGTACTCGGTGCGCTTGTCCAGCTGGACTTCGTCGATGCCGGCCAGGTTCTGCTGTGCGCGACCGTTGGACGGCGCGTTCATGAACGGGTTGAGCCCGGCGAAACCGTAGCTGAACCAGTCCCGGGTCACACTGTCCGGAAGGTTGCCGAGGGCGAACACGTTGGCCACATTCGCGCCGACACCGCCCACCACCGCCACCGCGCCCAGCGGAATCTCGTAGATCTCCCGCCAGGGTTGGTACGGCGTGTAGCGGTCATAGTGGCGCGTGACTTCGAATTCGGTGACTTCGAAGGTCTTTTGCTCGTGGATTTTCACCCGCCGTTGTGGAAGCTCAAGCACCTTGGGCTCACCGACATCGATCTGCAGGCTGTGATCGAGCAATTTGCGCTCGACACGTTCCTCGTGCTCGCTGCGTTGCGACATGTGATTGGCACAGCCGCTGACCAGCAGGGTGCCGCACAAGGCGGCACCACCGAGGCCTAAGGTGTTTCGCTTGAACATGACTTCTCTATCTGGTGTCAGCGGCGGATACGGGCCTGGAGGAAGGACAACACATCAGCAACCGGCAGCGCTTGCGCCTCGGGCTCGGTGCGGCTCTTGTATTCCAGATTGCCATCGGCGAGGCCGCGGTCACTGACCACGATCCGGTGAGGGATGCCGATCAGCTCCATGTCCGCGAACTTGATGCCCGGGCTGGTTTTCTTGTCGCGGTCGTCCAGCAGTACTTCGAAGCCGGCGGCAGTCAGTTCTGCATACAGCTTGTCGGTGGCTTCGCGAACCTGTTCGGTTTCGTAGCGCAGTGGCACCAGGGCAACCTGGAAGGGTGCCAGGGTATCGCTCCAGATAATGCCGTTGGCGTCATTGTTCTGCTCGATGGCCGCTGCCACTACGCGGGACACGCCAATGCCGTAGCAACCCATTTCCAGGGTCACCGGCTTGCCGTTCTCGCCCAGCACTTCGCACTTCATCGCTTTGCTGTACTTGTTGCCCAACTGGAAGATGTGCCCGACTTCGATGCCGCGCTTGATTTCCAGGGTGCCTTTGCCGTCCGCGCTTGGGTCACCGGCCACGACATTGCGCAGGTCGGCCACGGTCGGAACAGGCAGGTCACGTTCCCAGTTCACGCCGAAGTAGTGCTTGTCGTCGATGTTGGCACCGATGCCGAAGTCGCTCATCAGTTCGACGGAACGGTCGATGATGATCGGCAGCGGCAGATTCAGCGGGCCGAGGGAACCGGCGCCGGCGCCAATGGCGTCGCGCAATTCGGCTTCGGACGCCATCACCAGCGGGCTGGCAACGCCTGGCTGGTTGGCGGCCTTGATTTCGTTCAACTCGTGGTCGCCACGGATGATCAGGGCAATCAGCTTGCCTTGCTCTTGCGCGTGAACTACCAGGGTCTTGATGGTCTTCTCGATCGGCAGGTTGAAGCCTTCGACCAGTTGCGCGATGGTCTTGGCGTTCGGTGTATCGACCAGGCGCAGCTCTTCCGTCGGTGCTGCACGGGACGTTTCCCGCGGCACGGCTTCGGCTTTCTCGATGTTGGCGGCGTAGTCGGAGCCGTTGCTGAAGACGATATCGTCTTCGCCGGATTCGGCCAGTACATGGAACTCGTGGGAGCCGGCACCGCCGATGGAACCGTTGTCGGCTTCAACTGCGCGGAACTTCAGGCCCAGGCGGGTGAACACGTTGCAGTACGCCTGGTACATGCGGTCGTAAGTGACCTGCAGCGAAGGCTGATCGGCATGGAACGAGTAGGCGTCCTTCATGATGAATTCGCGGCCGCGCATCAAACCGAAGCGTGGGCGGATTTCGTCACGGAACTTGGTCTGGATCTGATACAGGTTGATCGGCAGCTGTTTGTAGCTGCTCAACTCGTTGCGCATCAGGTCGGTGATCACTTCTTCGTGGGTCGGGCCGGCGCAGAAGTCGCGGCCGTGGCGATCCTTGAAGCGCAGCAATTCAGGGCCGTATTCTTCCCAGCGACCGGATTCCTGCCACAGTTCAGCCGGCTGCGTGCTCGGCATCAACACTTCAAGAGAGCCCGCGGCGTTCATTTCTTCACGAACGATGGCTTCGACCTTGCGCATCACTCGCAAGCCCATCGGCAGCCAGGTGTACAGGCCCGAGGCGAGTTTGCGGATCATGCCGGCGCGCAGCATCAGCTGATGGCTGATCACGACCGCGTCGGAAGGCGTTTCTTTCTGTGTGGCGAGCAAAAATTGACTGGTGCGCATGGTTGGCCGTTGTCGGTTGCTGATGACGAGAAATGACGGAGCATTGTACGGGCGAGATCTTCCGGCGTACAGGCGTGCGGTCGGTGGGGTGGCAAAGGGCGGGAATCGACGCGCCCTTTGCGAAGTTTCTTGCGTAAAGAGCCTAGGACTCTTCCGCGACCTGGGTCGGCACCGGGTCCGGCGTCGGACCGGCGCGGCGGTTCTCCTGGTACCAGTGCACGGCGATCAACAGCAGCGTCGGGACGCCCAGGAGCGCGGTAATCAGGAAGAAGTCGTGATAGCCGTATTTCTCCACCATCACCCCGGAGTAGCCGCCGATCAAGCGGGGCAGCAGCAGCATGATCGAACTGAGCAGTGCGTACTGGGTGGCGGAGAACTTGAGGTTGGTGAGGCTCGACAAGTAGGCGACGAACGCCGAGGTCGCCAGGCCCGAGCTGAAATTGTCCAGGGAGATGGTGCCAATCAGCATGTTCAGGTTGGCGCCCATGTCGGCGAGCATCAGGAACAGCAGGTTGGTGCCGGCCGATGTGACCCCGCCGATGAACAGGATCGGCAGGATGCCGAAGCGCACGATCAGCAGGCCGCCCATGCCGGCGCCGACCAGGGTCATGATCAGGCCGAAGATTTTGCTGACGCTGGCAATCTGATCCTTGGTGAAGCCCTGGTCGATGTAGAACACGTTGGCCATCACGCCCATGACCGTATCGGACATCCGGTAGGTGGCGATCAGCCCGAGCAGCAGCAGCGCCTGCCAGCGGTACCGCAGGATGAAGTCGTTGACCGGCGTCAGCACCGGCGCCAGGCCGCGGCGGCCCATGGCTGACAGGCATAGCGCGGTCAGGGTGGTGTAGAGGATGGCCCGCAGGAAGGCGCGGTCTTCGAGCAGCAGGTCGAGCAGGCTTTCGTCCTGGAACAGCACGCTGGCGAAGTCGGTGTTGTAGAGCTGGGTGAACAAGGCCGGTACGGAGACCAGCAGCACGATCAGCACGAATACCGACGCCAGTTGATGCACAAAGCTGTAGCGCCCGGCCTGGAGTTGGGTGCGCAGTGGCACTGGCGGTTCGCGCATGAAGAGGGAGGTCAGCAGCGCCGGGACCATCAGGACGCCGAACAGTATGTAAGTGCCGGCCCATGCCGAATGCTGGTAATTGAAGCCGGTCGAGCCGAAGCCTTCGGCGAAGAACAGGGCGCCGGCGGTCGCGAGCAGTGCGGCGACCCGATAGCCGGCCATATAGCTGGCGGCCAGCGCTGCCTGGCGGCTGTCTTCGGCGATTTCCAGGCGATAGGCGTCGACTGCGATGTCTTGAGTCGCCGAGGCGAAGGCGACGACCACGGCGATAGCGATCAGCCAGGACAAATGTTTTTGCGGGTCGCAGAAACCCATCCCGATCAGGCCGAGAATCACCAGTGCCTGGGAAAGCACCAGCCAGGAGCGTCGGCGACCGAGCTTGCCGAGCAGTGGCAGGCGCCATTGATCGAGCAGCGGTGACCAGACCCATTTAAAGGCGTAGGCCAGACCGATCAGGCTTGCATAGCCGATGGTTTCGCGAGCCACGCCGGCTTCACGCAGCCAGACCGAAAGTGTCGAAAACACCAGCATGTAGGGCAGGCCGGCGGCGAAACCAAGCAACAACAGCACAAGCGTTGAGGGGCTGGCATAGGCGGCGAGCGCGGCGCGCCAGGTTTTACGGGGCATGGGCTGGAGTCTGCCTCAAGAATTACGGAAACAAAGCGCGCACTCTAACCGCTGTGCTCTACCGGGCGCCAGCCATGGCGCTGAATATCAACACGATTATTCTGGACACTGATGCCCTCCATGCGCAAACGCGCCCGTTGTTCATCCCCTGAAGCACTGCCCACCGGCAGGCTGATGCGCCCGCCAGCACCGAGCACGCGGTGCCAGGGCAATTTGCTGTCGGGGGGCAATTGGCTCAGTGTCCGTCCGACCCAGCGTGCGGCGCGACCCAGCCCGGCCAGCTCGGCGAGTTGACCGTAACTCACGACTTTGCCCGCGGGTACTTGCGCCAGGGTCAGATAGAGCGCCGTGCGTCGGATTTGCGCCGGGCTTTGGTTTTCAGCGGTTGGGTCGGTCACATCCGCAGTTCCTGGGAAAATTCGCATTACCGTCCGTAGAGTAATGCCTGTATCTCCAATTGAGAAATGAACTCAATAGAAATAGTCGGGTCATTGCTAGCCAGGGTCTTATTCCTATGGATAATGCCGACTTTTTTTCGCAATCTTGAGCCTGTTTTTGCTTATGTTGTCCAGAACCCTGCTATGCCTCGCTGTCTTCACTGCCTCCACGCCCCTGCTCGCCGACACCGTCTGGTTGAAGAACGGTGACAAGCTGAGCGGCAAGATCATCTTGTTCGACGGTGGCAAGCTGTTGATCCAGACCGAGTATGCCGGCGCGGTGCCGATCGACTGGAAGCAAGTCAAAACCCTGGAAAGCGATCAGCAATTGCTGGTCAAGCAGGATGCCTACACCGGCGAAAAGGCCAAGGCGCTGCATGCGGCGGAAGACGGCAAGGTGACCCTTGCCAACGGCGACGGTCCCAAGACCGTGGAGCTGGCCAGCATCCAGCAGATGCTCAAGCCCAAGCCGGTGGTCGAAGATATGATGTGGAAGGGCAATATCGACGTGGCGCTGGATTATCAGCGGGCGGAAAAAGACACCGATGACTACGACGTCGACTTCAAGACCAGTGCCCGCCATGGCAGATGGCGTCATACGGCAGAAGGCGAGTACAACCGTGAATTCCAGGATGACGTGGTCACCACGGACAACTGGCGCGGTGAATATTCCCTCGACCGCTTCCTGACCGACAAATGGTTCTGGCAGGGCCGCCTGGTGTACAAGCGTGACAAGGTCGAAGACCTTGCCCGTCAGCGCACTGTCGGTACCGGTCCCGGTTATCAGTTCTGGGATGACGAACTGGGTGCATTCTCCCTGGGCTCGCTGCTCAACCGCACCGATTACGAATACAGCGATGGCGGCAAGGATAACTTCTACTCGGTCGCCATGAAGTGGGACTACAACCGCTACCTGGTCGGCAAGAAAGTGGAGTTCTTTACCAATGGCGAGGTGGGCAAGCCGCTGGGCAACGTGGCGGATTATGCGCTGGATGCCGAGGTTGGGCTGCGCTACAAAGTGACGGATTGGGCGTCGCTGAACCTGAAGGCCGAGAGAGACATCATCAAGGGGAGCGATGAGGCTGACCTGAGCAAGACGCGTTATACGGCAGGGTTTGGCGTTACCTGGTAAACCGCATTCCCTGTAGGAGCCAGGCTTGCCGGCGAAGAACGATAACGCGGTATGACAGATACACCGTAGCGCCTGGTTCGCGGGCAAGCCTCGCTCCTACGGGCGAAGAACGATAACGCGGTACGACAGATACACCGCGGCGCCTGATTCGCCTGTAGGAGCCAGGCTTGCCGGCGAAGAACGATAACGCGGTATGACAGATACACCGTAGCGCCTGGTTCGCGGGCAAGCCTCGCTCCTACGGGCGAAGAACGATGACGCGGTATGACAGATACACCGCGGCGCCTGATTCGCCTGTAGGAGCCAGGCTTGCCGGCGAAGAACGATAACGCGATGTACCAGATACACCGCGGCGCCTGGTTCGCGGGCAAGTCGGATCGCCGCCCGCTCGCTCCTACAGGCGATGGCGTCAGCACAATCAAAAGTGATCTGTCTGGCAAAAACAGACGGGCACAAAAAAGCCCCGCTTTTGAGGGCGGGGCCTTTTACTAAAGCAAGTACAAGTTAGATAACTTGAACTTCTTCAGCTTGCATGCCTTTCTGACCGCGGGTAGCGATGAAAGAAACCTGTTGGCCTTCTTTCAGGCTTTTGAAGCCGTCGGATTGGATAGCTTTGAAGTGAACGAACAGGTCGTCACCGGATTGTGGAGTGATGAAGCCGAAGCCTTTTTCATCGTTAAACCACTTAACGGTACCAGTTTGGCGATTAGACATGGTGTAACTCCTTGAACAAAGATAACTGCGACGCAGGAAGAACCCTGGCCGAGACTGAGTGCAAAGAGCAGGAAAAATTCTTGTAGATGGTTGGATCGAAATTCAACATATCGTGTAGAGATTCTCAGTGACACAAGCAGCACAGTGGCGCCACCTTAACCCTTTTTCCGGAACGTGCCAATGCTTCCTGCGAAGGTTTCTCTGTTTTCATGACTGACGGTCTGCCGGTTTACCCGCAAGAGCCGGAAATTACGGGGGGATCGGCAAGATTTGTGCCCCGGACTTTGAACCCGAAGCGCGCGCCCGGTAAGATGCCGGACAGAATTTTTCCACCTCGCTATTCAGGACACCCGCCATGAGCATCAAATCGGACAAGTGGATTCGCCGCATGGCGCAAGAGCACGGCATGATCGAACCTTTCGTCGAACGCCAGGTGCGTGGCGAAGGTGCCGAGCGAGTGATCTCCTACGGTGTGTCGAGCTACGGCTACGACGTGCGCTGCGCCGATGAATTCAAAGTATTCACCAACATCAATTCGGCGACCGTTGATCCGAAGAACTTCGACGAAAAGAGCTTCGTCGACGTCAAGAGCGACGTTTGCATCATCCCGCCTAACTCCTTCGCCCTGGCGCGCACCGTGGAATTCTTTCGCATTCCCCGCAACGTGCTGACCATCTGCCTGGGTAAAAGCACCTACGCCCGTTGCGGCATTATCGTCAACGTGACCCCGCTCGAGCCTGAATGGGAAGGCCATGTGACCCTGGAGTTCTCCAACACCACCACGCTGCCGGCGAAAATCTATGCCAATGAAGGCGTGGCGCAGATGCTGTTTTTCGAATCCGACGAAGAGTGCGAAGTTTCCTACAAGGACCGTGGCGGCAAGTATCAGGGGCAGCGCGGCGTCACTTTGCCGCGCACCTGATCCATTTCATCGGGCAGCCGGTGGGAATTCCTGAGCGGGTAGATACTCTATTGAGTGTACTGCCCGGTTCGCGTACAGCGGACGAGACCATTGCCCAGGAGTGTCCCATGAAGATCGATCCGCGAATAAGTGCCGAACTGGCAAGGCTTGTGCCCAATCAGGTTGGGGTCCTGGCCTGGTCCTTGTTGGCGCACCCGCCAGTCATGGCGGGGGGCATCCCCGGGCAGCCCGATCCCGATACCCCCAACGAACAACCCACAGAACCGGGAGAGCCCACCCTGCCGGATGAGCCGCCGCCCGCGCCTGTTGTCTGATCCCTGATCAAATGCAGGAGCAAGCTTGCTCCGGGCGGCGTTCCGACGATGGTCGTCAACGATAACGCGCCAAGCCTGACACCCCGCGGCGGATTGGAGTTTTTCGCGAGCAAGCGATCCTGTAGGAGCCAGGCTTGCCGGCGAAGGCGTTCTTGAGATCGCCATCGCCGGCAAGCCTGGCTCCTACAAGCGAAGCCGGTGTGGCAAACGACATTATCCTGGTCTGACACACCGCCTTCGCGAGCAAGCTTCGCTCCTACAGGTTGCCGCTCAGGAATTGCTTCAGCCGTTCACTTTTCGGCCGGCCCAGCACGTCGTCCGGCGCGCCTTCCTCCTCGACCAGCCCCTGGTGCAGAAACAGCACCTGGCTCGATACCTTGCGGGCAAAGCTCATTTCGTGGGTGACCATGATCATGGTCCGGCCTTCTTCGGCCAGGCCCTGGATCACCTTGAGCACTTCACCGACCAGTTCCGGATCGAGCGCCGAGGTCGGTTCGTCGAACAGCATGACTTCCGGCTCCATGGCCAGCGCGCGGGCAATGGCGACCCGCTGCTGCTGACCGCCGGACAGGAACGCCGGGTACTGATCGGCCACCCGCGCCGCCAGGCCGACCTTGTCCAGGTAGCGTCGGGCGCGGTCTTCGGCTTCTTTCTTGTCACAACCCAACACCCGGCGAGGCGCCATGGTGATGTTTTCCAGCACCGTCATGTGGCTCCACAGGTTGAAATGCTGGAACACCATGGCCAGGCGGGTGCGGATCCGCTGCAGCTCATCGGAATCGGCGACATGGATGCCGTCGCGGTCCTTGATCATGCGGATGTTCTGGCCATCGAGGCTCATGGTGCCGTCGTTGGGTTGTTCGAGAAAGTTGATGCAGCGCAGGAAGGTGCTTTTGCCCGAGCCGCTGGCGCCGATCAGGCTGATGACGTCGCCGGTATTGGCCTTGAGCGAGACGCCTTTGAGGACTTCATGATCGCCATAGCTTTTATGCAGGCCTTCGATGGTCAGTTTGTACATGGGGCATGCATCCTCAAGGCGAAAGTAGGTAGCCGCTGCGATAGGCTTCAATGCCCGCGACGTGCGCGATCACCATCCCGGCAGTGGCCATGCGTCGCAGCGAGCGGGCGTACATCAGCCCGGCGGCGGTGCAATGAACGGGGGTGACGCGATCATTGATCGGGTCGATGATTTCGGCGATCAGTTGCCCGGCTTCCAGGTATTGCCCCGGCAACGCCGTGAACACCAGCAATCCGCCGACGGGGGTTGCCACCGGCTCCACACCGGCCAGCGGAGTGGCCGGGTAGGGCAGCGCGGGCAGTGGCGCCGGTGCGCCGGCAATGGCGCCGTAGTGAGTCAGGTAGTCGATCAGTGCCTGGCAGTCGAGGCTGGCCAGCGGGTGATTGACGTCGCCTTGGCCGCGCAGTTCGACGGTGACCGAAAAGCTCCCCGGCGCAATCTCGAAGAGTTCGCCAAAGCGTTGCTGGAGCTGCCACCAGAGCAGGGTGAAGCATTCATCGAACGACTGGCCGCCTGAATCGGTGGCCAGCAGGCTGGCTTCGGCACCGATGTAACGGGCCAGCGGCTCGACTTGCGGCCAGGCTTCGGGGGTGGTGTAGAGATGGGCGACCGCTTCGAAATCGCAATGCAGGTCCAGCACCATGTCGGCATCGCAGGCCAGCCGTTGCAGGATCAGGCGCTGGGATTGCAGTTGGGTGGCGGCGCTCTGGCGCGCCAGCGCATCACGCAGGCAGCTGCGGATCAGCTCGAGGTTGCACTGCGGATCGTCGCCGAGTTGACCTTCGATCGCATTGCCGACCTCCTCGCTCAAATCGGCGAACCAGCGGTTGAAGTTCTGCCCGCTCTCCAGTTCGTAGCGGCCCAACGGTACATCCATCAGTACCTGTTCCAGTCCGACCGGATTGGCCACCGGCACCAGCACGATTTCGCTGCGCAGGCGGCCGGCGGCTTCAAGTTCTGCCAGACGCTGCTTGAGGTGCCAGGCCACCAGCATGCCGGGCATTTCGTCGGCGTGCAGGGATGACTGGATGTAGATCTTGCCCTTGGCCGATGGCGGGCCGAAGTGGAAGCTGTGAATCTGTCGTGCGGTCCCCGGCAGCGGGGCCAGCAGGTCATGAATCTGGTGGCGCATTCTGTGTTTCCTGAAGCAGAAAAGACCTAGTGGGTTGGCCCGAGGAAGGCCAGCCAGCGGCGTTCGGCGAGGCGAAACAGGCCGACCAGCGCAAAGGTAACGGTCAGGTAGATCAGCGCGGCGATGCCGAACGACTGGAAGGTCAGGAAGGTCGCCGAGTTGGCGTCCCGCGCGACTTTCAGGACGTCCGGGATGGTCGCGGTGAACGCCACGGTGGTCGAGTGCAGCATCAGAATCACTTCGTTGCTGTAATAAGGCAACGAGCGACGCAGGGCCGACGGCATGATCACGTAGGCATACAGCTTCCAGCCTGTCAGCCCGTAAGCCTTGGCCGCTTCGACCTCACCATGGGCCATGCTGCGGATCGCCCCGGCAAAAATCTCCGTGGTGTAGGCACAGGTGTTCAGGGCGAACGCCAGGATCGTGCAGTTCATGGCATCGCGAAAGAACGCATCGAGTACGGGCTGGGCACGCACGGCGGCCAGGCTGTAGATACCGGTGTAGCAGATCAGCAGCTGGATATACAGCGGCGTACCGCGGAACAGGTAGGTGTAGAACTGCACCGGCAATCGAATGTAGGCATTGGGTGAAACCCGGGCGATGGACAACGGGATCGACACCAGGAAACCGATGAAGATCGAGGCGCTGAGCAGCCACATAGTCATGGCCAGGCCGGTGATGTTGTAGCCGTCGGTGTAAAGAAAGGGTCTCCAGTATTCCTGCAGGAGTTCGATCATCGTACGGCCTCCCTTGATCCTGCGGCGTAACGCCGTTCGAGCCAGCGCAGCACGACATTGGAGGCGCTGGTGATCAGCAGGTAAATCAGCGCGGCAAGCACCAGGAAATAAAACAGTTGATAGGTGCTTTTGCCGGCATCCTGGGCCGCCTTGACCAGGTCGGCGAGGCCGATGATCGAGACCAGCGCGGTAGCCTTGAGCATCACCATCCAGTTGTTTCCGATACCGGGCAAGGCGAAACGCATCATTTGCGGGAACACCACGATTCGGAAACGCTGGCCGCGTTTGAGGCCATAGGCGGTGGCGGCTTCGACCTGGCCTCGTGGTACCGCGAGGATCGCGCCACGGAAGGTTTCGGTGAAATACGCGCCATAATTGAAGCCCAGGGTGATGACCCCGGCGCTGAACGGGTTGATCTCGATGTATTCCCATTCCATGAAATCGGTAAAGGTCGTCAACCAGGTTTGCAGGCTGTAGAAGATCAACAGCATCAGCACCAGGTCCGGTACGCCGCGGATCAGCGTGGTGTAGAGCTGAGCCGGGATCCGCACCAGTTTGACTTTCGACAGTTTGGCACTGGCACCGAGCAAGCCGAGCAACACGGCCACCAACAGCGACAACACCGATAATTTGATGGTCATCCAGGTGCCTTCCATCAGCAACGGACCAAAGCCCTTGAGGCTGAAGGCTGAGAGCCCCAGGTTTTGTAGCAGGTTTTCGAACATAATCAGCAACCTGATCGGGTGAAAAGAGCGCCCATCGCGAAATGGGCGCCGGGCATTATTTGCCGCTGTGCAGGTTCAGATCGCCAAAGTGTTTCTGCTGAATGGTGGCATAGGTGCCATCGTCGTGTAACGCTTTGATACCTTTATCCAAAAGTGCCTTCAGCTCTTTGTTACCTTTAGAGATACCGATCGCTGTTTTGGCTGGCAGCAGTTCGCTGTCGACCGGTTTGCTGACTTCGTAATCGGTGCCTTTTGGCGACTTCAGGAAGCCCAGTTCGGCTTGCAGCATGTCCTGGATCGCCCCGTCGAGGCGGCCGGACATCAGGTCGGAATACACTTGGTCCTGGTTCTGATAAGCCTGGGTTTTCACCCCGGCCTTGTCCAGCACCGCCTTGGCATAGGCTTCCTGGATGGTGCCTTGCTCATAGCCAATGGTCTTGCCCTTCAGCGAAGCGACATCTTCGCTCAGGCCGGAACCTTTCTTGTACACATAAGCGGTTGGGCCGGAGAACAGCTCCTCGGAGAAGTCGATGACTTTTTCGCGCGCCGGGGTGACGGTCATCGAAGAGATCACACCGTCGAATTTATTGGCCTTCAGGCCCGGAATCATGCCGTCGAAATCGCTTTCGACCCATTTGCACTTGACCTTCAACTCGGCGCAGATCGCGTTCCCCAGATCGATGTCGAAGCCCACCAGGCTACCGTCGGCCGCTTTCGATTCGAACGGTGCATAGGAAGGGTCAACGCCAAAACGCAATTCCTTGTATTCCTTGGCCAGCGCGGAGCCAGCTGCCATGCACAACGCCAGTGCAGAAAGGGTCAGCAATGCTTTTTTCATTCTTCAATCCCTAAAAACCAATATGAGCGCTTGTGGCGCAGAATTATTGTTACTGGAAAGCGTAAGCCCCTATGAAAGTAGCAATAACCGAACCAGAGTCCCGAACAAGCGTTTAAAAGGTAGTTCAAGAAAGGGCGGGGAGGGATTTATGCACGAAATCGGGCGTTGGGGATTAGCTGAACCAATATGGCTCAGGATGGCGCAAATCCTTGTGGGAGCGGGCTTGCTCGCGAAAGCGGTGTGTCAGTTAGTATCATCGTTGACTGACACACCGCTTTCGCGAGCAAGCCCGCTCCCACAGGAGATCGGTCAGCCTAGAAGATCCTGCAGGGTTCCAAGATTGTCAGCCTCTTCAACCGACTTATCCTGCCGCCAGCGCAGCATCCGCGGAAACCGCACGGCGATCCCGCTCTTGTGCCTTTTCGAAAGGGCGATCCCCTCGAACCCCAGTTCAAACACCAGGCTCGGTTTCACACTGCTCACCGGCCCGAACTTCTCCAACGTGGTCTTGCGCACGATGCTGTCGACCTGGCGCATTTCTTCATCCGTCAATCCCGAATAAGCCTTGGCGAACGGCACCAGCGTGCGTTCGCTGGCATCGGGTGGGCCATCCCAGACGGCGAAGGTGTAATCGCTGTAGAGACTGGCCCGGCGGCCATGGCCTCGCTGGGCATAGATCAGCACGGCATCGACGCTGAACGGGTCGACTTTCCATTTCCACCAGACGCCCATGTCCTTGGTCCGACCGACCCCATAAAGCGCGTCCCGGGCCTTGAGCATCATGCCCTCGACACCCAGGCTGCGGGAGGCTTCCCGTTGTCGGGCGAGGTCGAACCAGTCTTCACCAATGAGCACGGGCGAAGGCAGTAATACGGGGTTGGCGCAGGTGCTGATCACCTGTTCGAGTTGCAGGCGACGTTTGACCTGAGGCTGATTGCGCCAATCTTCGCCTTGCCATTCCAGCAAGTCGTAAGCGAGAACGACCACCGGCACCTCGTCGAGGATTTTCTTGCCCAGGGTTTTACGACCGATCCGCTGTTGCAGCAGGGCGAAAGGTTGCACCGCGGGTGTGGCTGGCGCTTGTGGATCGAAGGCATCCTCGGTGATCGGTCGTGCGGTTTTCCAGGCAACGATCTCTCCGTCGATCACGGTGCCATCAGGCAGGCAGTGAACCAGGCTATCGAGTTCGGGAAAGCGCTCGGTGACCAACTCTTCACCGCGTGACCAGACCCATAGTCGGCCGTCGCGCTTGACCACCTGGGCACGGATGCCATCCCATTTCCATTCCACTTGCCAGTGGCTGGCGGGGCCGAGCAAAGCTTCGAACTGTTCGACCGGCTGTGACAGCGCATGGGCCAGGAAAAACGGATAGGGCTGGCCGCCCCGTTGGGCGTGTTCGTCGGACGATTCGGCGGCGATCAGCTTCAAATAGCTGGCCGCGCTCGGCCGGTGGGACAGATCGGTATACCCCACCAGCCGCTGCGCCACACGCTTGCTGTCGAGCTGGGCCATGGCCGCGAGGGCGCGGGTCACCAGCAACTTGGAGACGCCGACCCGGAAACTGCCGGTGATCAATTTAATGCAGAGCATCAGGCTGGGGCGGTCCAGTTGCGACCAAAGCCCGGGAAGCCGTTCGGCGAGAACTTCCGGTGGTGCGCCACGCAGGGGCAGCAGCTTGTCTTCGATCCACACCGCCAATCCGTCGATGGAGCTGTGGGGCGCTTCCGGCAGCACCAGCGAGATGGTTTCCGCCAGATCGCCGACAGCCTGATAACTTTCCTCGAACAGCCACGGCGACAGCCCGGAAAATTTTACCGCCAATTCGCGCAGGATGCGCACCGGTACCAGTTGCCTGGGGCGTCCACCGGACAAAAAGTAAACCGCCCATGCGGCATCTTCCGGTGCAGCCTGCGCGAAGTAACGTTGCATCGCCGTCAGTTTGGCGTTGCTCGAGGTCGTGGCGTCGAGCTCGGCGTACAGTTGGGCGAAGTCCTTCATGTCAGCACCGCGGAGAGCTCGGGCTCCTCGACGACCGGGTTTTCTTCTTCGTCGTCGCCGTACTCAGTGTTGAAACTTTGCGCATCGAGTCCTTGCTCGCGCAGGTGGCGCACCAATACCCCGACCGAGCCGTGGGTGACCATGACCCGTTCGGCACCGGTTTGTTCGATGGCCCACAGCAGACCCGGCCAGTCGGCGTGGTCGGACAAGACGAAGCCGCGGTCCACGCCACGCCGCCGACGTGTGCCGCGCAAGCGCATCCAGCCGCTGGCAAAGCCGTCACTGTAGTCACCGAAGCGTCGCATCCAGGTGCTGCCGCCTGCCGAAGGCGGGGCCAGCACCAACGCCTTGCGCATCATGGGGTCGTTTTTTTTCAATTCGCCGGCGTAGATCGTTGGCGGCAGATAAACACCACTCTCTCGATACACCCGGTTCAACGGTTCCACCGCACCATGCACCAGGAGGGGGCCGAGGCTGGCGTCGATACCGTGGAGAATGCGCTGGGCCTTGCCGAAGGCGTAGCAGAACAGCACGCTGGCCTTGTCGGCGGCGGCGTTGGCTTGCCACCACTGATTGATCTCGGCAAAGACCTGCGCCTGGGGCTGCCAGCGATAAATCGGCAGGCCGAAGGTCGATTCGGTGATGAAGGTGTCGCAACGCACGGGCTCGAACGGCGCGCAGGTGCCGTCGGGCTCGATCTTGTAATCCCCCGAGGCGACCCAGACTTCGCCACCGTATTCCACTCGTACCTGGGCCGAACCGAGCACATGCCCCGCGGGGTGAAAGCTCAGGGTTACGCCGTGGTGAGTCAGGGGTACCCCATAAGGCTGGGTTTGCAGGTTGATATCCGGCCCCAGGCGCGTGCGCAGGATGCCTTCGCCGGGAGACGCCGCCAGATAGTGTTGGCTGCCGCCTTTGGCATGGTCGCCGTGGGCGTGGGTGATGACCGCCCGTTCGACCGGGCGCCAGGGGTCGATGTAGAAATCCCCGGCGGGGCAATACAGGCCTTCGGGGCGGGCGATAACAAGGTCCATGTTTGTTACCAAATATGGAGGGATTTGTTAGCTATGAGATTGGCGCGAGGCGAGAAGTTCTATCGATTTTTAAAGGACAAACGACATTCAACTGTGGGAGCGGGCTTGCTCGCGAAGGCGGTGTGTCCGTCAACGATGATGTTGAATGACACACCGCCTTCGCGAGCAAGCCCGCTCCCACATTGGGACTGTGGTGTCTCTTATTTACCCGGTGTCAGGGTCAACCGCTTGCTCCCATACACCTTGTCAAAGTTCTGCGGCTGCATCGGCAAGCTCATGTAGTGGCCCTTGAGCCAAGGATCGATACTGTCCAGGTAATTGGGGCTCGCCGGGTTGCCGGACTGGCCTGTGCTGTTCTGCCCCATCAGCGGTTCAACCTGGCCGAAGTCGACGAGCAAGCGCATGGTCGGCGCCAGGGTGGTGTTGAAATCCTGGCCCCAAGTGAACGCCGCCGTGTTGAGGGTGGTGTGATCGCCTCCAGCCGGCAGCGGACCGCGCACGGTCTGGCCGCTGGCATTTTTCCATTCGTAGCGGTGCAATTTGCCCCACTGCCAGGCTTTGCGATCGCCACCCAACTGACTGTCCCCTGCGTTGATTGCCGCCGCGAGGCTGCGGGCAAGGATCGCCGGCTTGTCTTCTTTGTGCGGTGTATGCGTGTCATCCCAAAACGGACTGTCCTCACGGCCCAGCAGGTGATCGGCCTGAGCGGCGTAGGACAACTTGCCGTTGGCGATAAAGGCTTTCCACGCCGGGCTGGTGTCCGGGCCCAGTTCGTCGAGGAAGATCTGCCGGGTGCTTTCCTGGAGGAACAGTTCGTAGATCGCTGCGTCGGCGGAGGTCGGGCTGAGTTTGCCGTCGAACGCCATCAAGCGGGTGTACGCCTCGCGCGCCTTGCCGCGATCGGCGTCCGGCAGCGCTTCAATGGCTTGCTTGAGCGGTTGGGCCATGCCCGGTGCCTGGAACGTTTTTTTCAGCTTGGCGGCGAAGGTCGTCGTCTGATCGTATTGCATGGCGATCAGGCTGCGGGTGTCGTGCTTGCCCGCGCCAGCCAGCTCGGCCATGCGTTCGCCACGTTCCGGAGCCGACCAGGAATTGGACAGCTGCATGCCGTAGCCATGGGGAATGACCCGCTGGTTGGCGGTGCCGAGCCAGCCTTGGGCCGGGTCCTGGTCATAAGGGTGCAGCATCGGGTCGGCGTAACCGTCCCAATCGTAACGGCCTTCCCAGCCCGGGGATGGCAACAGGCCTTCGCCTTCGCGACGGTTCGGGTAGCGACCGGTCACCTGCCAGCCAATGTTGCGGGCGTCGGCAAAGACCAGGTTCAGGGTAATGGCGCGGATTTCCCGGCTGGCATCCGATGCTTTTTCGACGTTCTGCGCCCGGGACAGGTCAAAAAACGCATCCAGGGTCTTGTCGTCGGTGAAGTTCGGCGTCTGCAAGGCCAGGCCAAAGCCGTTGGCCAGCGCGGTGCCTTGGGCACTGTTGAGCAGCGGGCCATGGCGGGTCTCGTACACCGCTTCGCGAATCGACCGCTGGCCTTTGACGAAATAGCTTTCGTTACGCACGATCACCGGCTGCCATTTGCCGCCGACCTCGTAGGAAAGACCGTTGCCCTGGGGTTTGATTTTTTCCAGAAACAAGTCCTGGTTATCGCCCATGACCGACGTCATGCTCCAGGCCACCTTGCCGTTGTAACCGCTCAGCACCATCGGCAAACCGGCGATGGTTACGCCGGAAGCCTGGTACTTCGGCGCGCGAATCTGTACGTAACTGAACAAGGACGGCACGCCCAGCGATCCATGGCTGTCGCTGGCCAGCAGGCTTTTACCGCTGCGGCTGCGTTGCGGGGCGATCGCCCAATTGTTCGATGAAGTGGCGCCCAGCAGGTTCAGATCGGACAGTTGGCCGGTGGCTTTGCTGATTTCAGCCAGGCCCGGAACCTGCCCGTTGAGCTTGATCCCCTGAAGTTTTTCGGCTTCGGCCACCGGCAGTTTTTCATCGGGCGCGGAGGGGGTCAGCCACGGCAGTTTGTCGGTGGTGACTGTTTGCGCCAGCATCAGCGAGGCAATTTCTTCCGGCAGGTTGGCCGATTGGCTGAAATTCAACAGGCAGAAAATCAGCGCCGAGTCTTCGGGTTTCCAGTATTCGGGTTTGTAGCCGGTAGCGGCGAGGTCCGCCGGCAGCTTGTCGCGGTAGCGGAACAGGTAAGCGTTGACGCCACGCGCGTAGACTTCGAAAAAGCGCTTGAGGCGCGGCGAAGACGCTTTGTACAGCTCGCCGGCGCTTTTTTTCAGGTTGACCGCGCGCATGTAGCGGTCGGCGTCCAGCAGGTCCGGACCGGACATCTCCGACAGACGGCCCTGGGCCAGCAGGCGCAGGGTCACCATTTGGGTGATGCGGTCCGTGGCGTGCACATAGCCGAGGGAAAACAGCGCGTCATGGAAACTGTTGCTTTCGATCAATGGCACGCCCATGGCATTGCGCCGCACCGAAACGTTCTGCGCCAGTCCTTTGAGCGGCTGTACTCCGGAGGTCGGCGGGAGGGTGTCCTGGGTGTTCCTGGTCTGACAACCGGTCAGGCTCAAGACACCGGCCACTGCTGCGGCAACGCCGAACCGGGGAAGAAAATGTGTGAGGGCTGGCGAGGCCATGGCAAAGCTCCTGCGGGGGGTAGCGTCATTAAAGGCGCTACGTTAGTGAGCAGGAGGTGGGTGCGCAAGCAGCTTGTTTCAGGATTTGTCTGTTAAACGCAATGCACGCAGTCTGCGTGATGTGCGCCGATCCAATGTAGCTGGCTTGTCGGATCGCCGCACCGCAGCGACAGCGGTCTGTCAGTCAACACCTTTACCGTCTTCGCCGGCAAGCCGGCGCCTACAGGGGGTTATGTCGTTTACAGAACCAATGTGGGAGCGGGCTTGCTCGCGAAGGCAATTCAACAGGCGAAGAAAGTCTTCGCCCGAAGCCTCAAGCCCCGTGGCACTTCTTGAATTTCTTGCCATTGCCGCACGGGCACGGGTCGTTGCGGCCGACGTCTTTCAGGGCGTTGCGCACCGGTTCCTGGTGGGCGTGGCCGCAGTTCGGGCCGTGGACATGGCCATGGTCGTGATCATGGTGCTCGTGATGGTCATGATCGTGGTTGCAGTCAGGGCCATGGACATGGGGTTGCTGGGTCATCGAAGTTGCTCCGGAATTAAATCGGCGGGGATTATCACGCCATTGCGCGCCAGGTGCACGTAGTGCGCGATGAATAAACCGGTTTCCATTTCACCTTCCAGTCGATAGGGGATGGGCTGATCGGGTTTCTTCAGCAGTTTCACCACGTCCCGGACCTTGGGCCACAGGTTGGTGCGGATCGGTACCTTGAAGTACGCGCTACGCTTGGGACCGACCGTGAACCAGTGTTCGTGCTCGCCTTCGGTCAGCAACATGTCGCCCAGGTGGATCCGGTATTCAAGGCCGCGCACCGTCAGGTCGCTGTCGTTGGGGTTGTCGACGCGAAAGTACAGGAGGAAGCGTTGCTGCATCAGTTTGGCCTGGACAACTTCGACCTTGACCAGGTGCACCTGTGGCTCCGGCCCGTCGTAGCTGAACCATGACGCACAGCCGCCGAGCCCCGGAAACAGGAGCAGGCTAAAGAGATAGAGTACGAGTCGTCGGGTGATCATGGTCGTGTTCTCCCTTGAACTCCAGTCTAGCCCCAAAAGATTGCAGCCTGCGGCAGCTCGGGGTACGCAATACCCATGTGGAGCTGCCGCAGGCTACGATCTTTTGGGTTACCTCAACCGCCAAAGTACCCCGCGCAACACTTCTTGAACTTCTGCCCGCTGGCGCACGGGCAGGCATCGTTGCGCCCGGCCTTGAGTTGCACGGTGGGATCGATGAAGTACCAGCGGTCGGCGTTCTGCACGAACGAGGAGCGTTCACGGTGGCTGTGTTCGCCGCCGCCATCGTGCCAGCGCGCCGTGAAGGTGACGAATGCGTGTTCCGGCTGACCGCCGAGGACCTCGGAGCTTTCCACGTCCAGGCCCAGCCAGGTGCTTTGGGCGCTCCAGTCGCTGATGGACTGCCGGTCCAGGCCCGCTTGTTGCGCGGGCAGGGTAGTCGCCACCAGATAATCGATCAGGCCCAGCACATAGGCGCTGTAGCGCGAACGCATCAAGGCTTCGGCACAAGGCGCCGGATGCCCGGCATGGTAATGACCGCAGCAGGCGTCAAGCAGGGTGCCGCTGCCGCAAGGACAAATAGATGTGCTCATTGCGTTACCACCAGTATTTCCCGAAATTTTCCGGATTGGCCCAGAACCGCGAATTGAGCCAGTCGGGTACTTGTTTATAGTCAAGCAGATCGTAGGTAAACAGGGTCAGCACCTGTTCGTCACGCTTGAAGCGTTCGCTGGCTTGCAGGGCCAGGGAGAAGAAGTCGGTTTCTTGCCAGCCACTGGCCGGCAAGTCCGCCAGCACCGCGATGCGGCTGGCGTTGAGGTTGCGTATCCCACCCAACAGATTCAGGCCATCGCGTTTGGGCAAATGTTCCAGGCAATCGACCACCAGCGCCAGGTCAAACCGGCGTGCCGCCAGTTCGTCCGGCAACGGTCCAGGTAGAGCATGGGCCACACAGGTGTCCGGATGGGCGAGCTTGAAGGCCTCAAGCGCGGGGAATTCGCTGGCGCCAATCAGCAACAGACGCGCGGGTGCGTAACGATCAAGCAATGCGGCCAGCGCCTGCTGGGGCGTGCGCGAAGAAATAGCTGCAATCATCGAATATCCTCAATCAGAGCGCCAAGACTAGCCTGCCGGCAGGTCCATATATAGAGCTGAATAGGGTCAAAAGTGCCGATCAGCCGCGAACACGGGACGAAACGGCAATGGCCTATTGCTGGCGGAGAGTAAAACTCGGGTCTTTACTCCCTAGAATCGGTTTCAAGCCGATCCCTCAGGAGAAAATTAGATGAGCATAGTACGCACAGCATTACCCTTGGTTCTGCTAACCAGTGTGTTGACTGGTTGCGCAGGTTTGCAGAAAACCGACTGGCCAACCTGTGCGGCGGTCGGTGGTGTGGTGGGTGCGGGTCTTGGCGCAACCGAGAGTTCGGCATGGGCAGGGTATGGCGCGCTGCTGATCGGCGGCACGGCTGCGGCCTATTGCTGGGTTCACGGTGATGGCGACGAGGACGGCGATGGCGTGCCGGACAGCCGCGACAAGTGCCCGGGTACGCCTAGAGGCGTACAGGTCGACGCGGACGGTTGCCCTCCACCCGTTCCTGCGCCAGTGGTCGAAGAGGTCGTTGTGGTCAAGGAAGAAGTCATCGTTATCCGCGATGTCCACTTCCAGTTCGACAAGGCGACACTGACCCCTTCCGACAAAGAGGTACTCAACACCATCGCCACTCGCCTGAAACAGGAAGCTTCCACCGCCCAATTGACCGTGACCGGTCACACCGACAGCGTGGGCAGTGATGCCTACAACCAGAAACTGTCGGATCGTCGCGCGCACTCGGTGGTTGAATACCTGATTTCCCAGGGTGTACCACGCAGCAGCTTTGTGTCCGTGACCGGTGCCGGTGAAAGCCAGCCGGTGGCCGACAACAAAACCGCTGACGGTCGTGCGTCGAACCGTCGTACCGAAATCAAAATCAACCGCTAGGCCTCTCGCATGGTGCGGCTTGTGCAGTCGTGCAAGCGGGTCTTTACTCCTGTGTAACCGGCATCGGCCGGTAACACAGGAGCTTTCACAATGAGTGTTCTCACAAGGACCGTCTTGCCGGTTCTGCTGCTCGGCAGCCTGTTGACCGGTTGCGCTACTCACAGCGATGGCACCGCCCCCTTGAATCAACGAACCTGGCCGATCTGCAGTGTTATCGGCGGGCTGGTCGGCGGTGGCCTGGGCGCGCTGCAAAGTGGCGGTTGGGCGGCGGGTGGAGCGGCGCTCGGTATCCTCACCGGTGGTTTGATCTGTTACGCGCAAGATGGCGACGAAGACGAAGATGGTGTCTTCGATCGACGCGATCGCTGTCCCGATACGCCCGCCAATACGCCCGTCGAGCATCACGGTTGCCCGTTGCCACAGTATCCGGTCAGCGTGAAACCCGTTGAACCGGTACCCGTCGAAGTCATCGTCCTGAGGGACGACGTGCTGTTCGCTTTCGACAAGTTCAGCCTGACCCCTTCCGCGCAAGGCCAGCTGGATTCGCTGCTGAGCAAACTGCAAGGCGCCGATGTGGTGAGCATCAAGGTGATCGGTCATACCGACAGCAAAGGCTCGGATGCTTACAACCAGGCACTCTCTGATCGTCGGGCCAGCGCCGTGGCGGACTATCTGTTGAGCCGGGGCCTGGCGGCAAACAAACTCACCAGCGAAGGCCGGGGGGAGCGCGAGCCAGTGGCCGATAACGAAACAGACGCAGGGCGCGCGAAAAACCGTCGTGTGGAGTTGCACATCAATCGCTGAGGCCCGTCATAGAGCCGTCGGACAGCCATCGTGGCGGGTCCGGCGGCCTTTCGGCACCTTCCTGAAGAATTTGCCATTGCCCTCTGGCTTATCCCGTGTGGAAGCCGTTACTGTGCGTGCAAAGAATAATTCTCAACGGGTGAGCGTATGAAGGTGTTCTGGTGGCTGGGGAAGCTGTTGACCCTGCTGTTCTGGTTGGTGCTGCTGGTCAACCTGCTCATGCCGTTTGTCTATCCGCTGCATCTGTTGGTCAATATGGCTGGCAGCCTGCTGGCAGGCCTTCATCTGCTTGAGGCGGTCTTCTGCTTTCGCAGCCTCAGAGGCCGTGCCCACCCTTGGCTCGATCGCCTGAAGATCCTCTTTTTCGGTGTTTTCCACCTGCAAACCCTCCCGGCTCCCACCGTATCGAAGGCTTCTTCCCATGCGTAAACTCTGTCTGCTCGCGGCACTCGTCAGTCCATTGGCCTGCGCTCAGGTGGTAAGCGTCGAAACCAACTCGCTGATGCGCTTGCCCAACACCGCCAGCACCTTGCACCTGGAGCGCTTGGAAGTGGCCGATTACGGCACATTGCTGATCCCTTCGAACGTGACCGAAGTGACCGTCGACCAATTGCACCTGGGGCGTGACGCGCGGATCGCCATCGTACCCAGCGAACAGGCACTGGCGCTGAAGGTCAGCCGTGCCCGATTGGCCGAAGGCAGCCAGATCACCGCCCGCGGTGCGCCGGGAACCTACCTCAAGGCTGCCCGTTCCGGGCGCAACATGACGTTGCAGATCAAGGCGCTTGAGGCACCGCAGTTGTCGGTAGACGCTCGCGGTGGTGCGGGTGCGCCGGGTTTCGTCGGTCTTGATGGCGGCAACGGCGAGGCACCGGGTTGCACTTGGGGTCAAGGCGGCAATGGCGGCGACGGCGCCGATGGCAGCGACGGCCAACCGGGAGCACCGGGTGCGCTGGTCCGGCTGGAAGTGCCGCGCGATTACCCGGCAGAACGGATCAAGGTCCAGGTCGCCGGCGGTGCCGGTGGCATGGCCGGACCTGGCGGCAAGCCGGGGGCGGGTGGCAAGGCCAAGGGTTGCCTGGTGTACAAGGCCGATGGCGGCAAGGACGGGCGCCGCGGCGCTGACGGCCAGCCGGGCCCTGCCGGTGCGGCAGGGGCGGTGACTGTCCAGCGGTTGTAATCCATTCTTGAGATGAGTGTTGTCCAGTCGATTGTCTTCGCGGGCAAGCCACGCTCCCACAGGTTTTGAGTCGTTTAACACATTTGTGAACAACTCAGAACCTGTAGGAGCGAGGCTTGCCCGCGAAGGCGTCAGCCCAGTTGCCTCAAAACATCGGCCGCGCCGCAGCAATCGCCACCAACACCAACCCGACCATCAGATTGATCCCCACCAACCGGCGAATCCTCCCCAGCACCGCCGCCCCCGTCGGCCAATCCTGCGCCGCCACCGCTGTGCGCAACTCCGGCAACATCAACGCCTGGATCCGGATGAACAGCGCAGTCATCACCACATACAGTCCCATCATCACCTGCACATAACGGGGCGCGGTTTCAAAACCGGCGTATTGCAAATGAATCATGCCCACGCCGCTGATCGGCAAAAGCACCACCGCCACCCACACCCAACGGAAAAATCCTCGAAACACTTCTACCCACAGTTTCAACCGGGCAGGCCCCTCCAGTGCCTTCATTGCCGCCGGGCGCAAGACGATCCAGGCGAAAAACATGCCGCCGACCCATACCAGGGCGGACAGGAGATGCAGGGTATAAACGATGCCAAAAGGTGTCATTGAGGTACTCCGTTCTGCGCTGGATTAATTAGCGGGGTATGATAGCGATCGATCCGAACCACTGAAAATTTATCCAGCGTTTTTTGCGCCCGACAATCCATGATCAGCACCGAACTCAAAACCACGATCCAGGGCGCCTACTCGCGTTTTCTCGAAGCCAAGAGCCTCAAGCCGCGCTACGGACAACGCCTGATGATCGCCGAAATTGCCAAGGTCCTCGGTGACATCGATACCGACGACGAAGGCCGGCGCAGTGGCGACCCCGCGATTGTCGCGGTGGAAGCCGGCACCGGTACCGGTAAAACCGTGGCCTACAGCCTCGCGGCCATCCCCACGGCGAAGGCCGCCGGCAAGCGCCTGGTGATCGCCACGGCCACCGTGGCCCTGCAAGAGCAGATCGTCTACAAGGATCTGCCCGACCTGATGCGCAACAGCGGGCTGAACTTCAGCTTTGCCCTGGCCAAGGGACGCGGACGCTACATGTGCCTGTCCAAGCTCGACATGTTGCTTCAGGAAGGCCACGCGCAAACCGCCACCGCGCAGTTGTTCGAAGAAGAAGGTTTCAAGATCGAGGTCGACGAGGCCAGCCAGAAGCTGTTCACCAGCATGATCGAGAAGCTCGCCGGCAATAAGTGGGACGGCGACCGAGACAGTTGGTCCACCGCCCTGGAAGACGTCGACTGGGCGCGCCTGACCACCGATCACAGCCAGTGCACTAACCGCCATTGCCCCAATTTTGGCCAGTGCGCCTTCTACAAGGCCCGCGAAGGCATGGGCAAGGTCGACGTCATCGTCACCAACCACGACATGGTCCTGGCTGACCTGGCCCTGGGCGGCGGCGCGGTATTGCCCGATCCGCGCGATACTATCTACGTGTTCGACGAAGGCCATCACCTGCCGGACAAGGCCATCGGCCACTTCGCTCACTACACGCGCCTGCGTTCCACCGCCGACTGGCTGGAAACCACCGCCAAGAACCTGACCAAGCTCCTGGCCCAGCACCCGCTGCCGGGGGATCTGGGCAAGCTGCTCGAACAGGTGCCGGAGCTGGCGCGGGAGATCAAGACGCAGCAGCAGTTCATGTTCACCGCCTGCGAGCAGGTCGCCGATTTCAAACCCGGCGAAGACGTCGAAGGCCGCGAGCGACCGCGCCACCGTTTCGTCGGCGGGGTGATTCCCGAGCACATGCGCGAAATGGGCATCGAGCTGAAGAAGGGCTTTGCCCGTCTGACCGACCTGTTCACCCGGCTGACAGAACTGCTCAAGGAAGGCATGGACGGCGAGGTCAACATTGGCATCGCCAGCAACCAGGCTGAAGAGTGGTATCCGCTGTTCGGCAGCCTGTTGTCCCGCTCTTCGGGCAACTGGGAGCTGTGGACCGCCTTCACCGTCGAGGACCCGGAAGACAACCCGCCCATGGCCCGATGGCTGACCCTGGCTGAAAGCGGTTCGCTGTTCGACATCGAGGTCAACGCCAGCCCGATCCTCGCGGCGGAAATGCTCCGGCGCAATCTGTGGAACGTGGCCTACGGTGCGCTGGTGACCTCGGCGACCCTGACCGCGCTCGGGACCTTCGACCGTTTCCGCATGCGCGCCGGCCTGCCGAAAAAAGCCGTCACCGCCGTGGTCCCGAGCCCGTTCCACCACGCCGATGCCGGCGTACTGCGGGTGCCGGACCTGAAGGCCGACCCGCGTGATGCGCCAGCCCACACCGCCGCGATCATTCGCGATCTGCCGCAATTGGTCGAAGGCTCCCGGGGCACCCTGGTGCTGTTCTCCTCGCGCAAACAGATGCAGGACGTGTTCGACGGCCTGGATCGCGACTGGCGCAAGCAAGTGTTCATTCAAGGCAACCTGTCCAAGCAGGAAACCCTGAACAAGCACAAGGCGCGGGTCGATGGCGGGGACTCCAGTGTGCTGTTCGGCCTGGCGAGTTTCGCCGAAGGTGTCGATTTGCCCGGTGCGTATTGCGAACACGTGGTGATCGCCAAGATTCCGTTCTCGGTGCCCGATGACCCGGTCGAAGCGGCCCTGGCCGAATGGATCGAGGCCCGTGGCGGCAATCCGTTCATGGAAATCTCGGTGCCGGATGCCTCGCTGAAACTGGTTCAGGCCTGCGGGCGCTTGCTGCGTACCGAAGAGGATCGCGGCACCATCACCTTGCTCGATCGGCGCTTGGTGACCCAGCGCTACGGCAAGGCAATCCTCAATGCATTGCCACCCTTCCGGCGTGAAATTTCCTGAAACACCGGTGGGCAATTTTGCCCACCGCGCTGTCTATCTCTCTACCATCGCTTTTCCATTGGCCCTTTGAAGGTCGTTAGGGAGAATTTCGTTCTCATGATTCGCCGTTCGTTACCTGCCGTCTTTGCCCTGATGTTTGCAGCCCCTGTGCTGGCTGCGCCTGCCGGCCAACAGACGCTGTTCAACTTTGTGCGCCCCGCCGACGTGGTCCAAGTGGCGACACAGGACGCCAGCCTGCCGCAATCCAACGCCGAGCAAACGGCCGAAGGCGAGGTGTTGCGCCGAGTGACGTTCAACCCGGTGGTGCAGCCAAGCTTGCGCCTGAGCCCGCAAACCGGTGCCTGGGACTGGTCGCAGTCGGGTTTCATGAGTCTGCGGATTCAAAGCGCGATGAATTGGGCTGTGACCCTGTACATCAAAATCCAGAGCAACGACGGCAAGACCCTGGTCAGTCGCGTCGATTTGCCGGCTGGCCCTGCGCAAACCTTGCTCGTGCCGCTGCAGCCGTTCACGCCATTGAGCCTTGGCATGAAAGCCGGGCCGCCGATGCCGATGACCTTTGACGGTCAGCGCGTACTGCTGGCCAGCAGCGCGGGTGAGCTGGAGCGCAGCCAGGTGGTGTCGGTGACCTTGTCGATGGATCAGCCGAAAGTCGCCCAGAGCATCCTGCTCGAGCGGTTCGGCGTGCAGGAGGGCGAAGCGGTGACCAAAGCGGCTTATGGCGCTCTGGTGGATGCTTACGGGCAATCCACCCGCGCCAAATGGCCAGAGAAGATCGGCAACGACGAGCAACTCAAAAGCATCGCCGCCAAGGAACAGCAACAGCTGAAAACCTGGCTGGCCGAGCGTCAGAAGTCGTCGCTGGACAAGTTCGGAGGCTGGGACAAAGGCCCGGTCTTCAAGGCCAGTGGCTTTTTCCGCACGGAGAAACGTGACGGTCGCTGGTACCTGGTGACCCCAGAAGGGCATCCGTTCTACTCGCTTGGGGTCAACACCGTGACCCCGGACGTCAATCGGACCTACATCGCCGGTCGCGAATGGATGTTCGAATCCCTGCCCAAACCCGACGAGCTGCTGGCCAGTCACTATGGTGAAGGCGATAACCGCGGCGGCAATGGTGCCGATCAGGGCCGTGGTTATAACACCGGTCGCTGGTACGACTTCTATGGGGCGAATCTGCACCGCCTGTATGGCGAACCTTGCGACACCAAGGCCGGTGTTGCCGAAGCGGCCAAGGCCGACGCGGTCGAGGCAACGGTCGCCAAGGCCACTGAGCAACCCGTCGCTCCTGCGGGTAGCGAGTCCAAGGCCGGTGTTGCCGAAGCCGCCACGTCCGATGCCGTCGAAGCAACGGTCGTAAAAAACGCTGAACAGGCAGTGGTCGAACCGTGCAAAGCCGTGGTCGATGAAAAGCAATGGGCCAACCATGCGCTTGACCGCCTGCAAGCCTGGGGTTTCAACACCGTCGGTAACTGGAGTGCTCCGGTACTGGCCAACGCCGACCGTGTGCCGTACACCTTGCCGCTGTCGATCGTCGGCGATTACGCCAGTATCAGCACCGGCAACGACTGGTGGGGTGGCATGCCCGACCCGTTCGACCCACGGTTCGCCATGGCCACCGAACGTGCCGTGGCCATCGCTGCCCGCGACCATCGCGACGATCCATGGCTGATTGGCTACTTCGCCGATAACGAACTGGCCTGGGCCGCTCCCGGCGACGACCCGAAAGCCCGTTACGCACTGGCCTATGGCACCTTGAAAATGACCACCGACGTGCCGGCCAAACGCGCGTTCCTCAAGCAACTGCGGGACAAGTACCGCAACCAGGCGGGCCTGTCCAAAGCCTGGGGCATTGACCTGCCGGCCTGGGAATTGATGGAAGACCCGGGTTTCGTGCCGCCACTGCCGAGCGCCGAACACCCGGAAATCGAAGCCGACTTCAAGTACTTCCAGAAGGTCTTCGCCGACACCTACTTCAAGACCATTTCCGACTCGCTGAAGTGGCATGCGCCGAATCAGCTATTGCTGGGCGGTCGCTTTGCCATCAGCACGCCGGAAGCCGTGGCGTCCTGCGCCCAGTATTGCGACGTGCTGAGTTTCAACATGTACACCCTGCAACCGCAGGACGGCTATGACTTCGCCGCGCTGCGCAGTCTGGACAAACCGGTGCTGATCACTGAGTTCAACTTCGGCTCCGCGGATCGCGGCCCGTTCTGGGGGGGCGTGACGCAACTGGCCAAAGAAGAAGACCGTGGGCCGGCCTACGCGAACTTCCTCAAGCAGGCGATGAACGAACCGTCGATTGTCGGGGTGCATTGGTTCCAGTACCTCGATCAACCGGTGACCGGGCGTCTGCAGGACGGGGAGAACGGTCACTTTGGTCTGGTGGGCATCACCGATCTGCCGTTCCAGGGTTTTGTCGACAGTGTGCGCAAGAGCAACCTGGCGATTGTCGATCAATTGGGTAAAGAGGCCCAGAAGGCCAAGGCCAAGGCCGAGGCGGAGAAAGCCAGCCAGGATGTCGAGGGCGGCAGACAAGGCGATGCCGGCAAGGGCCCGGGGCAAGGCGCTGGCCAGGCGGGTGGGCATTCCGGGGAGGGACACTGAGTCCTGATACACCGCGTTATCGTTCTTCGTCGGAACGCCGCCCGGAGCAAGCCCGCTCCCACATTTGACCGCGTCCTTCCGGTCACCTCGGTCAACTGTGGGAGCGGGCTTGCTCGCGAAGGCGTCATCAACATCACAGATGCTTTCAAGCAAACGGATTACAGGGCGACCGCCCAGCTCGCCCCTGTTCCCAAAACCTTCAATGGCTGGAACAATGCGGGCCACTTTGTAGTGCGTTTATCCAGGGGAGTTACGGGTGCTGATTCAGGGTTATTACGATCTAAGGTTCGAAGCGGTGCGTGAGGCGTTCGCGGCGCTGTTCGACGATCCCCAGGAACGTGGCGGCGCGTTGTGCATCCAGATCGGCGGTGAAACCGTGGTCGATCTTTGGGCCGGTACCGCCGACAAGGATGGCAGCGACGCCTGGCACAGCGACACCATCGCCAACCTGTTCTCCTGTACCAAGACCTTTACCGCCGTGACCGCCCTGCAACTGGTGGCCGAAGGCAAGCTGCAACTGGATGCTCCGGTTGCCCGCTACTGGCCCGAGTTTGCTGCCGCCGGCAAAGAGTCCGTGACCCTGCGCCAGTTGCTCTGCCACCAGGCCGGCCTGCCGGCGCTGCGCGAACCGTTGGCGCCCGAAGCGCTTTACGACTGGCAAACCATGGTCGATGCCCTGGCTGCCGAAACCCCCTGGTGGACACCGGGGGAAGGTCACGGTTACGCCGCGATTACCTATGGCTGGCTGGTCGGCGAGCTACTGCGCCGTGCCGACGGTCGAGGGCCGGGCGAGTCCATCGTGGCGCGCGTCGCCAAGCCGTTGGGGCTGGATTTCCATGTCGGCCTGGCGGACGAAGAATTTCACCGCGTGGCGCACATCGCCCGGGGCAAGGGCAACGTCGGCGATGCCGCGGCCCAGCGTCTGCTGCAAGTGACGATGCGCGAACCGACGGCCATGACCACGAGGGCGTTCACCAACCCGCCTTCGATCATGACCAGCACCAACAAACCAGAGTGGCGTCGGATGCAACAGCCAGCCGCCAATGGCCACGGCAATGCCCGCAGCCTGGCCGGGTTCTACGCCGGCCTGCTGGATGGCAGCCTGCTGGAAAGCGAGATGCTCGACGAGCTGACCCGCGAACACAGCCTCGGCGAAGACAAGACTTTACTGACCCGGACCCGTTTCGGCCTGGGTTGCATGCTGGATCAACCGGACGTCGCCAACGCGACCTACGGCCTTGGCCCTCGCGCCTTCGGCCATCCGGGTGCGGGCGGTTCCACCGGTTTTGCCGACCCGGAATACGACGTGGCCTTCGGTTTTGTGACAAATACCCTGGGGCCGTACGTCTTGATGGATCCGCGGGCGCAAAAGCTGGTGCGGGCACTGGCCACTTGTCTGTAAATCCTGCCCAAGGGTTCCAGGGCCGGAACCCAAAGGCCTTTATGTTTTCAAAGCGTCTGTTTATCCCGGGTCAATCCGACCTGTTTTTTCATTACTTCATTTTGTGGAAATCCAATGTCATCCAACAAAACCCTCGCCTTGGCCCTGTGCTTCGCCATTACCGGTTGCGCACAAACCCCACAAAATGATTCGGATGGCAGCAGCTGGTGGCCGTTCGGTTCCTCCGACAAAGTCGCCGCCAAAGACCGGGTTCCAGCCCCAGCCCCTCTGAAGCCTGCCGCTACGGCGCCGGTGGCCAAGGCTGAAAGCTCCAGCCCTTGGTACTGGCCGTTTGGCTCCGAAGAGGTGCTCGACAAAAAGCCGGACGTAAAACCTGAAGCCAAACCTGCCGTAGTAGCCAAGGCTGAAGCCGATGCAGGAGGCAAATGGTGGTGGCCGTTCGGCGGCAAGGACCAAAGCACCGCCAAAGCCGTGCCGATGCCTGATCCGAAAGTCACCCAGGCCTGGCTCGACGACTACGAACCGCGCCTGCGCGCGGCGATCAAAGACAGCAATATGCAACTCGAGCGTCGTGAAAACGTGCTGGTGGTCACCGCGCCGGTAGAAGGTTCGTTCAACCCTGACCGTCCGGCCATGCTGCTGCCGGTGACGCTCGGTCCCTTCACCCGTGTTGCAAAAATCCTTGAAGTCGATCCGAAGACTGCTGTGCTGGTGCTCGGACACAGCGATACGTCGGGTGCCGCACCGGCCAACGTGAAACTGAGTCAGGAGCGTGCCCAATCCGTGGCCGCGATTTTCCGTCTCAGCGGCCTGCAGCGTGATCGCCTGATGCTGCGCGGCATGGGCGGCGAAGCCCCGCGTGCTGCCAATGACAGCAATGAAGGTCGTGCCCTGAACCGTCGCGTGGAATTGCTGGTGACTCCGCAGAACACCATGGTGGCGCTGCTGAGCAAGTACAACATGCCGGCCCCGGCGCCAGTGCGCCTGGTCGCTGCCCAGGACGTCAAGCCAGTGGCCACGCCGGTCACCCCTGCACCCGCGGCGAAAAAAGCCGCTGTCCCTGCAGCGAAAAAGGCGCCGGCCAAGAAAGCTGCCAAGGCTCCAGCCAAGAAAACACCGGCCAAAACTCCGGCGAAAAAGACCGCGCCGGCCAAAGCCGCAGCCGCCGACAAGAAAGTCGCCGCTGCCGATGCTGCAAAAAAGTGATTCGTTAACCAAAAGGAATGCGCCATGACCCAGGGCCTGGCTGATATGCGTCGCGACTACACCCGGGACGGCCTGACCGAGGCACAAGCCCCGGCCGAGCCGTTCGCGCTGTTCCATCGGTGGTTCGCCGACGCGGTGAAAACCGAACAGGCGCCGGTGGAAGCCAATGCCATGACCCTGGCTACCGTCGATCAGGACGGTCGGCCGCATTGCCGCATTCTGCTGCTCAAGGGGCTGGACGAGCAGGGGTTTACCTTCTTCACCAACTACGACAGTGCCAAAGGCCAGCAGCTGGCGGCGAATCCGTTCGCCGCCATGACCTTTTTCTGGCCGGCCCTGGAGCGCCAGGTGCGCATCGAAGGGCGGGTGGAGAAGGTCACGCCCGAGGAGTCCGATGCCTACTATCAAGTCCGGCCGCTGGGCAGCCGACTCGGTGCCTGGGCTTCACCGCAAAGTCGCGTGATTGCCGGTCGTGACGAACTGCAAGCCTTGCTCAAGAACACCGAGCAACGCTTCAGCGCCACTCAGCCGCACTGCCCCGAGCATTGGGGCGGTTATCGTCTGCTGCCTGAGCGCATCGAATTCTGGCAGGGCCGTCCGAGCCGTCTGCACGATCGCCTCAACTACCGTTTGCAGGGCGCCGACTGGATGCTTGAACGTCTGGCACCCTAACCAGTCTCTCGACCGGGATAGCCTGCCGCAGCGGCCTCCAGCCACTGGGGCAGGTCCCGACGCTTGATCTTCTGCGCCTGAGCGTTGGCCAATTGCTGGAGCATGAAGGCTTTCTTATGCTCGTCGCTGCCCGCCAGGGCCAATGCCAGGTCGCGGTCCATCCAGCGTTTGATCCGCACGTACAGCCACCAATGGAAATACAGACCGGCGACAGTGGTGACGACAATGATGAAGTAATCCATGACAATCCTTGAATCAGCGGGGCAGGCCCCTGAATTTGCCGCTAGGGTGTGGTGAGTTCGCGACGGCGTCTGTACCGGAACTGAATGAAACCAATTTTATCCGGGCGATGCCGTGACAGGCGTCAAGCTGCGGAGTTTAATGAATGCCTGTCTTTTTGGAGTTAATGCTATGCGTAAGTCTGTTCTGTTGGTTGCTTCCTTTTCCACCATGGCGATGTTGCTCACTGGCTGCCAATCGAACCTGACCGGTGACTCCTATTCCCGTGACGAAGCCCGTCGTGTACAGACGATTCGCATGGGCACCATTGAAGCATTGCGTCCGGTAAAAATCGAAGGCACCAAAACCCCGATCGGCGGCGCTGCTGGCGCAGTCGTGGGCGGTGTCGGCGGTAGCGCCATCGGCGGCGGTCGCGGCAGCATCGTCGCAGCCGTCATCGGCGCCGTTGCTGGCGGTCTGCTCGGTTCCGCCACCGAAGAAGGCCTGACCCGCACCCAGGGCGTGGAAATCACCGTCCGTGAAGACGACGGCAGCATGCGCGCCTACGTGCAACAGGTTCAGGAAAACGAAGTGTTCCGTGTCGGCGAACGTGTGCGGATTGCCACGGTGGATGGCACGAGTCGCGTTTCGCACTAAGGCGAACGAGGCAAGAAAAAACCCCGATCAGGCGACTGGTCGGGGTTTTTTTACGGCTCCGACGGCTTGCCAGGCCTGGCTCTCTGGTTCGCATGCAATCCAGACCGTGGGAGCGAGACCGGCTTGCTGGCGAAGAGGGCGTGTCAGTCGACACCAATGTTGGATGTCAGCCTGCATTCGCGAGCAGGCTCGCTCACAATGAATCTCTACCGGACTCGGATTTGTGTACGCCCCAATTACGGCTCGGGCCGCGTTCGGACGATCTTTTATCTTGCTTTGTGCTAAACCGCCGGACTGGAACGCTTGCGACTCGCCACCGCCGTCACCCCATACCCGATCACCGCCGCCAGTATCGAACCGGTCAAAATCCCCATCCGATCCATCCCGGCGTATTCGCTGGCACCCGGCACAAACGCCAGGGAGCCGACAAACAGACTCATGGTGAAACCGATGCCGCAGAGGATCGCCACGCCCAGTACCTGGCCCCAGTTGGCGCCTTGGGGCAGGGCGGCGATGCCGATTTTCACCGCCAGCCAGGTCAGGCCGAACACGCCAAGCATCTTGCCCAGCAGCAGGCCGACTGCGATGCCCATCGGCACGTCGTGGGTGAAGCTTTCGACGGTGACGCCGCTCAGGGACAGGCCGGCGTTGGCGAAGGCGAACAGCGGCAGGATGCCGTAGGCCACCCAGGGGTGCAGGGCGTGTTCCAGGTTCAGCAGCGGCGAAGGCTCGGCATTTTTGGTGCGAAGCGGAATGCAGAAGGCCAGGGTCACGCCGGCCAGTGTCGCATGGACGCCACTCTTGAGCACGCAGACCCACAGGATCAGACCGATGATCATGTACGGCCCGAGCTTGACGACACCGAGTCGGTTCATCGCGATCAGCGCCACGATGCAGGCGGCCGCCAGCGCCAGTGACAGAGTCGACAGCGCACCTGAATAGAAGATCGCGATGACGATGATGGCGCCGAGGTCGTCAATGATCGCCAGGGTCATCAGGAACAGTTTCAGCGACACCGGCACCCGCTTGCCCAGGAGGGCGAGCACTCCGAGGGCGAAGGCGATGTCGGTGGCCATCGGAATGGCCCAGCCACTGAGGGCTGGCGGGTTATCCCGGTTGAGAAACCAGTAGATCAGCGCCGGCACCACCATGCCGCCAATGGCGGCCGCTCCGGGCAGGACGATTTGCGAAGGTTTCGACAACTGGCCGTCGAGCACTTCGCGCTTCACTTCCAGGCCGATCAGCAGGAAGAACAAGGCCATCAGGCCGTCGTTGATCCATAGCAGCAAGGGCTTGGCGATTTTCAGCGCGCCGATCTGGGCGACCACGGGGGTGTCCAGCAGGCCGTTGTAGAGCCACGACAGCGGGGAGTTGTTGATGATCAAAGCCAGGGCTGCAGCGGCGATCAACAACAGACCGCTGGCAGCTTCCAACTGAAAGAAACGCGTGAAAGTGCTACGCAGAGGCAAGGTCGCTCTCCATTGATGATTCAAAAAGGTGGCACACCCTAACCCGTACCCTTAGTTGTTAAAACAAAAGTTATATTCTTTTTTGTTATATAGCGTTACAACGCTAGTGGCCGATACGGAGCTGAGCCTAGCAGTCGCGGGGCGTATTGAACCTCAGCTGTATCTGTGCGTGATGTAGGATCTTTCCTAAGCTTGTCAGCTGAGCCTTGCAAAAAGGCCGACTCGAAGAGAAAACCACCATGAGCGACAACCGACAGTGGGCCCGTGAAGCCATCCGGATCATCGAAGCCGATTTCCAGCGCAGTGCCGACACCCACCTGATCCCTTTGGCGTTGCCGGGTTTGCCGGGCATCGAGTTGTATTTCAAGGACGAGTCCAGCCATCCCACCGGCAGCCTGAAACATCGGCTGGCCCGCTCGTTGTTTCTGTATGCGCTGTGTAACGGCTGGCTCAAACCCGGTGCGCCGGTGATCGAGGCGTCCAGCGGTTCGACGGCGATTTCCGAGGCGTACTTCGCCCGTTTGCTCGGATTGCCGTTCATTGCGGTGATGCCCGCGACCACCTCCAGGGAGAAGATCGAGCAGATCGGGTTCTACGGCGGCAAGCATCATCTGGTCGATGATCCGACGCAGATCTATGCCGAATCCGAACGCCTGGCGCGCGAGCATGACGGGCATTTCATCGATCAGTTCACCTACGCCGAGCGCGCCACTGACTGGCGGGCGAACAACAACATCGCCGAATCGATCTTCCAGCAGATGCGTTTCGAACAGCACCCCGAACCGAGTTGGTTGATTTCCAGTCCCGGCACCGGCGGCACCACGGCGACCCTCGGCCGTTACGTGCGTTATCGTCAGCATTGCACCCGGGTGCTCTGCGCCGATGCCGAGCGTTCGGTGTTCTTCGATTACTACCTGACGGGCGACGCCAGCCTGCGCCTGGATCATGGTTCGCGAATCGAGGGCATCGGTCGGCCACGGGTGGAAGCGTCGTTTTTGCCCAAGGTGATCGATGCGATGGTCAAGGTGCCGGACGCCCTGTCACTGGCGGCCATGCATTATCTGGCGCAGCGTTTGGGACGTCGTGTTGGCGGATCCAGCGGGACCAATCTGATCGGCGCATTGATGGCGGCCCGACAGATGGTAGCGGCGGGGGAGTCGGGGTCGATCGTGGCGATTCTGTGTGATGGCGGTGAGCGCTATGCCACCACCTATTACGATCAGGATTGGCTCAAGGCCCAGGGGTATGCGTTGAGTGGTTTGATGGACGCGGTGGCGGCGAGTGTCGAGCGCGGTGAACCGCTGCCGGACACCGTGCTGCGCGCCAATATCTAAAATTCGACACCCTGTAGGAGCGAGGCTTGCCCGCGAAGAACGATAACGCGGTCTTTCAGAAAAACCACGTTATCGTTCTTCGCGGGCAAGCCTCGCTCCTACAGGGTTTGTGGTGTTCGCGGGTTATTGGTCAGGCTTCCAGGCCGAGGATGTCTCGGGCTACCGCTTCGGCAATCCGAATCCCATCGACACCTGCCGACAGAATCCCGCCTGCATAACCCGCGCCTTCACCCGCCGGAAACAGGCCCTTCACGTTCAGGCTCTGCATCGACTCGTTGCGGGTAATCCGCAATGGCGATGAGGTACGCGTCTCGATCCCGGTCAACACTGCGTCGTGCAGCGAGTAGCCACGAATCTGCTTCTCGAACGCCGGCAAGGCTTCGCGAATGGCTTCGATGGCAAACGCCGGCAAGGCCAGCGCCAGATCACCCAGGGCAACCCCCGGCTTGTAGGACGGCTCGACACTGCCCAACTCGGTGGATGGCTTGCCCGCGATAAAGTCGCCGACCAATTGCGCCGGCGCTTCGTAGTTGCTGCCACCGAGCACAAAGGCGTGGGATTCCAGGCGCTCCTGCAGCTCGATCCCGGCCAGCGGGCCACCCGGATAATCGACGTCCGGGGTGATGCCGACGACGATCCCGGAGTTGGCGTTGCGCTCGTTACGCGAGTATTGGCTCATGCCGTTGGTGACCACGCGGTTCGGCTCGGACGTCGCTGCGACCACGGTGCCGCCCGGGCACATGCAGAAGCTGTAGACCGACCGGCCATTGCTGGCGTGGTGCACCAGTTTGTAGTCGGCGGCACCGAGTTTCGGGTGGCCGGCGTACTTGCCCAGGCGCGCACGGTCGATCAGCGACTGCGGGTGTTCGATCCGGAAACCCACCGAGAACGGCTTGGCTTCCATGAACACGCCCCGCGCGTGAAGCATGCGGAAAGTGTCCCGGGCGCTGTGGCCCAAGGCCAGAATCACGTGTTTCGAATGGATCTGCTCGCCGCCGTTGAGTTCGACGCCGACCAGTTGGCCATCCTCGATCAAGACTTCAGTGACACGCTGCTGGAAGCGCACTTCGCCGCCGAGGGCGCGAATCTGCTCACGCATGTTTTCCACGACACCGGTCAGGCGGAACGTACCGATATGCGGTTTGCTGACGTAGAGGATTTCTTCCGGCGCACCGGCCTTGACGAACTCGTGCAGGACTTTACGCCCGATGAACTTCGGATCCTTGATCTGGCTGTAGAGCTTGCCATCGGAAAACGTCCCCGCGCCGCCTTCGCCGAACTGCACGTTGGACTCGGGGTTGAGTACGCTTTTGCGCCACAGGCCCCAGGTGTCCTTGGTGCGCTGGCGCACTTCGGTGCCGCGCTCGAGGATGATCGGCTTGAAGCCCATTTGTGCCAGCAGCAGCCCGGCGAAAATCCCGCACGGACCGAAACCTACGACAATCGGGCGTTGCTGCAGATCGGCCGGTGCCTGGCCAACCGGCTTGTAGCTGACATCCGGCGCCACGTTGACGTTACGGTCATCGGCGAACGTGTGCAACACCGCCGCCTCATCGCGAACGTTGAGGTCGATGGTGTAGATGAAGCACAGTTCGGAGGACTTTTTGCGCGCATCGTAGCTGCGCTTGAACAAGGTGAAATCGAGCAGGTCATCACTGGCGATCCCCAGGCGCTGCACGATGGCAGGGCGCAGGTCTTCATCGGGATGGTCGATCGGCAGCTTGAGTTCGGTGATTCGTAACATGACGGGATCCGGTTCGCGGGGCGCACAACTGCGCCAAGGCGTTTGAAACCCGCGATTATAAGCCCCAAAGGCGCATACCCGTGAGGCTTAAACGATCAGTCGTCCCGGGATCCGCCGAAATACCCGCAGCCGCGCTGAACCTTGCCATCGATGCGCAGCTCGGCGCTCATGTGCTGGACACTGCCGGTCTTGCTGTCGACACAACGTTGCGGCGCGACCCACAGCTCGATGTGCTGCTTATTGGCTTCGGTACTGAGGTTGAAACGGCCATCGCCCAGTTGCTCTTCAACGTACGGCACCACCAATGGCGGCTGACCGGCACGCTCGATGACCATGCCTTTGGCGCTGACCCTCACGTTCCATTCCGGACCGTGGCCGGCAGCACGCAGGATCAACTTTTTGAAGTCTGGATCCGCACAGGCGGTGCCGGAACGCTCGACGCGATACAGCTGCTGCAGATCGAGTCGGTTATCGGCGCCACTGGCCACGATCCGGCCACGCACGTCGGCGAACAACTTGCCCCGGGCATCGGCCAACGTGGCGGCCTCTTGCAGCACGCTGGTGCCGCCGGTGTCGTTGACCACGTAGCTGCGTTGTTCGTTGCACGGCACAAACAGCAGCTTGCCGTCGGCCGCCGTCAGTTGACCCTGCAGGCGGGTTTGTCCCGCTTGCGAGGCGCTTTCATCCGGGCTATCGAGTAGCTGGCAGGCGGCGAACAGTGGAAGCAGGGCAACAAGGAGTAAGGAACGGGCGACACGCATCTTTGGTTCTCCAGACAAGTGCCGCCACGTTACTCAGCATGACCGTTCATCACAACCCCATGAATGAGGCTTGTCGAGGGTTCGACGTCGGCGCCGGTAACATCCAGCCTTATTTGCGACTTTGGCACCCAGGTTTTTTGCGCTTAACCTTCAGCCTTTACGCTCGGGAGAAAGTTATGCGCGGATCAGGAAGGCTGCTACTGATGGCATGCGCAATGACTGCGGCACTGCCGTGTGTCGCGGCCGACATCGCGTTTTCATCCGCAGCCGATTTCACTGAGATGAGCCTGGAACTCAAGAGGGAAGACAATGCAAATCCGCAGTCCATCGGGCTTCAGGTCACGCTGGCCGCGGATGCGCAACGCCGCCTGGCGCAAGTGACACGTGAGGCAATGAATCAACCCTTGCGGCTGGTCATCAACGGAATGCTGGTGTCGACCGCGACGATAAGAACGGTGGTCGAAGGCCCCAAGCTGATGATCTCCGTACCGCGGGATATCGCCCGCGACCTGGTGCCTACGCTGCTGGAACCTTCGACACGTTAACGCGACGCTGAGCCAGCGCCGCCTGTTGGTTTTGTTCAGCCAGCGTCGACGGGTTCAAGCGCAGTGGCGAGGCGTTGGACAGGCTCTCACTGATCCCACAACCAAAAAAACGGCCCGCGAAGGCTAATGTCAGTCAGTTAAGCTGCAGAACCTGTGGGAGCGGGCTTGCTCGCGAAAGCGGTGGATCAGGCGACATCAATGTTGACTGTGCCGCCGTCTTCGCGAGCAAGCCCGCTCCCACAGGGATTTCGCTTAACTGACTGGCATTGCCCGCGAAGGCCGTTTTTTGGGTTACCGCAAAGGCTTAACCACCGAGGTACGCTTCGCGCACTTTCGGATCGGTCAGCAGTGCTTCACCTGTGCCTTGCATCACCACCCGGCCGTTCTCCAGAACATACGCCCGGTCAGCGATTTTCAGCGCCTGGTTGGCGTTCTGCTCCACCAGGAACACCGTCACGCCATCCTTGCGCAGCTGTTCGATGATGTCGAAGATCTGCTGGATGATGATCGGCGCCAGACCCAGTGAAGGCTCGTCGAGCAACAGCAGCTTGGGCTTGCTCATCAGCGCCCGGCCGATGGCGAGCATTTGCTGTTCGCCGCCGGACATGGTGCCGCCGCGCTGGGCGAAGCGTTCTTTCAGGCGTGGGAAAAGTCCGAGAACCTTGTCCATCTGCTCCTGATAATCACCCTTATCGGTGAAGAAGCCGCCCATGGCGAGGTTTTCTTCCACGGTCAGGCGGGCAAACACCCGACGACCTTCCGGCACTACCGCGATGCTCTTGCGCATGATCTGCGCCGAGGTCTGCCCCACGAGCTCTTCGCCCATGTAGCGGATGCTGCCGCTGTGGGCCTGCGGCGAGCCGCAGAGGGTCATCAGCAGGGTCGACTTGCCGGCGCCGTTGGCGCCGATCAACGTAACGATTTCGCCCTGACGGATTTCCACGTTGACGCTGTGCAGGGCCTGGATCTTGCCGTAGAAGGTGGAAACGTTTTCGAATTGCAGCATTTACGCTTCCCCCAGGTAGGCTTTGATCACTTCAGGATTGTCGCGGATCTGTTCCGGCGTGCCATCGGCCAGGGGCGTGCCCTGGTTGATCACGACGATGTGGTCGGAAATGCTCATGACCAGTTTCATGTCGTGTTCGATCAGCAGCACGGTGACGTTGTGCTCTTCACGCAGCATGCTGATCAGCGCCTTCAGGTCCTCGGTTTCCTTCGGGTTCAGGCCGGCGGCCGGTTCGTCGAGCATGAGGATCCGCGGACGGGTCATCATGCAGCGGGCGATTTCCAGGCGACGTTGCTGACCGTAGGCCAGGGTGCCGGCCGGACGGTTGGCGAACGCCTTGAGGTTGACCTTGTCCAGCCAGTACTCGGCGAACTCCATCGCCTCGCGCTCGCTCTTGCGAAACCCCGGGGTCTTGAACAGACCGGCCAGGAAGTTGGTGTTCAGGTGACGGTGCTGGGCGATCAACAGGTTCTCGACCGCAGTCATGTCCTTGAACAGCCGTACGTTCTGGAAGGTGCGCACCACGCCTTTGAGGGCGATCTTGTGGCCGGGCAGGCCTTCGATCGCTTGCCCGTCAAGCAGGATGCTGCCGCCACTGGGCTTGTAGAAACCGGTCAGGCAGTTGAACACGGTGGTTTTGCCGGCGCCGTTAGGGCCGATCAGCGCCACCACCTGTTTTTCTTTCACGGTCAGGGCCACGCCGTTGACCGCCAGCAAGCCGCCGAAGCGCATGCTCAGATTTTCGACTTTAAGGATCTCGCGGCTCATTTGCGCAGCTCCATGTGAGGACGTTGCATGGGCAGCAGGCCTTGAGGCCGCCAGATCATCATCAGCACCATCAAGGCACCGAACATCAACATGCGGTACTCACTGAACTCACGCATCATTTCCGGCAACAGGATCATCACCGTGGCGGCGAGTACGACGCCCAGTTGCGAGCCCATGCCACCCAGCACCACGATGGCAAGGATGGTCGCCGACTCGATGAAGGTGAAGGACTCCGGTGTCACCAGGCCCTGACGCGCGGCGAAGAAGCTGCCGGCGAAACCGGCGAAGCACGCACCGAGGGTAAAGGCCGAGAGTTTGATGACGGTCGGGTTCAGACCCAGCGCACGGCAGGCGATTTCGTCTTCACGCAGCGCTTCCCAGGCACGACCCAGAGGCATGCGCAGCAAGCGGTTGATGACGAACAGGGCGAACAGCGCCAGCAACAGCGCAACCAGGTAAAGGAAGATCACCTTGTTGATCGAGTTGTATGCCAGGCCGAAGTACTCGTGGAAGGTCTGCAGGCCTTCAGCGGCTTTACGTTCGAAGGTCAGGCCGAAGAACGTCGGTTTCTCGATGTTGCTGATACCGTTCGGACCGCCCGTGAGGCCGGTCAGGTTACGCAGGAACAGACGGATGATTTCACCGAAGCCCAGCGTCACGATCGCCAGGTAGTCACCGCGCAGACGCAGCACCGGGAAGCCGAGCAGGAAGCCGAAGGTGGCCGCCATCAGACCGGCGATCGGCAGGCAGATCCAGAAGCTCAGACCGTAGTAGTGCGACAGCAGCGCGTAGCTGTAGGCGCCGACGGCATAGAAGCCGACGTAACCGAGGTCGAGCAGACCGGCCAGGCCGACCACGATGTTCAGGCCCAGGCCGAGCATCACGTAGATCAGCACCAGGGTGGCGATATCCACCGCACCGCGGGAGCCGAAGAACGGCCAGACCAGGGCGCCGATGATCAACGCGATGATGATCCAGCGCTGGGTGGTCGGCAGGGTCAGGAAGGTACTGGCCTTGGCCGGCATCATCGGCATGCTGGGCGAGGATTTCCAGGCTGCGCCGATCTGCTGGTCGAACAGCACCCGCAGGAACATCAGCACCGAGCACACGGCGATGGTGATCAGTGTGGCGTCACTGGTGCCATGGACTTCGAGGTTGATGCCGACAATGGTCAGTTTCAAACCGAGTACCGGGTAGGCGACGGCCCACACCAGCAAGGCGCTGAACAACGCCTGTTTAAGATTCCTAGTCATACTTTTTCAACCTCCGGGCGGCCCAGCAGGCCGGTTGGCCGGAACAACAACACCAGAACCAGTAGACCGAACGCCACAACGTCCTTGTACTGGTCGCCGAAGATATCGGCACCAAAGGCTTCCGCCACCCCAAGCACGATCCCGCCGAGCATGGCGCCGGGGATGCTGCCGATACCGCCCAGTACTGCGGCGGTGAAGGCCTTGAGGCCGACCAGGAAACCGGCATTCGGGTTGATCACGCCGTATTGCATGCTCAGCAGCACGGCCGCGATGGCCGCCAGCGCGGCACCGATGACGAAGGTCAGGGCGATGATGTTGTTGGTGTTGATGCCCAAGAGGTTGGCCATCTTGATGTCTTCGGCACAGGCGCGGCAGGCGCGACCCAGGCGAGAGCGGGAGATGAACAACGTCAGGCCGAGCATGGCGACAAAAGTCACCACGAACACCACGATTTGCATGTAGGAAACCAGCACTTCTTGTGCGCCACCTGGCCCGATGGAGAAGTTTCCCGGGATCAGGTTGGGGATGGACTTGTCCTTGGAGTCTTGCGCCAGCAGAACCGTGTTCTGCAGGAAGATCGACATGCCGATGGCGGAAATCAGTGGGATCAGACGGTTGCTGCCGCGCAAGGGGCGGTAGGCGATCCGTTCGATGCTGTAGCCGTAGGCACTGGTCACGACGATGGTTGCCAGGAAAGCAGCGGTCATCAACAGCGGAACGCTGTCGAGTCCCAGCATGGCCAGCCCGGCGATGGCGATGAACGCCACGTAGGAGCCGATCATGTACACCTCGCCGTGGGCGAAGTTGATCATTCCAATGATGCCGTAAACCATCGTATAGCCGATGGCGATCAGGGCATACGTGCTGCCAATGGTCAGACCATTAACCAGCTGTTGGAAAAAGTGATAGATGTCAGGCATTACAGCGCTCCTAAAAACCTGATACGCATTTCACTGGTGGAGTCATTTTCCCTCTCGAGCCCCATGGATCTGCACCCACTTGGAATTCGAGATTGGCCAGCGAACCGCTGATGACGGTTTTGAGATTTTCAGGTGGGGAGACTGGCGGATCACGCCAGCGCGGCCCAATACGTTCGTAAAACAAAGCCCACGGCACGCCGTGGGCTTTATTGGCAGTCAGTCAGGCAACGCCTTACTGAGGCTTGGCTTCAGTTTTTGGTTTGCCGAAGTGCCACTCGTAGACCACGAATTTGAAGTCTTTCAGGTCGCCTTTGTCATCGAAGCTCAGGTCGCCGGTCGGCGTCTTGAAGGTGCCTTTGTGGATGGCTTCAGCCACTTTGGCAGTGTCTTCGGACTTGGCAGTCTTGATGGCGTCGGCAATCACGGTCACAGCCGAGTAGGACGGGAACACGAACGGACCGCTCGGGTCTTCTTTCTTGGCTTTGAACGCATCAGCCAGGGCGACGTTGGCCGGATCCTGGTCGAAGGATTTCGGCAGGGTCACCAGCAGGCCTTCGGAAGCTTCCTTGGCGATCTGCGAAATCGAGTCGTTACCCACGCCTTCCGGCCCCATGAACTTGGCTTTCAGGCCTTTTTCCTGGGCTTGACGCAGGAGCAGCCCCAGCTCCGGGTGGTAGCCGCCGTAGTAGACGAAGTCGACATTGGCTTGCTTGAGCTTGGAGACCATCGACGAAAAGTCCTTGTCGCCGGCGTTGATGCCTTCGAACACGGCAACCTTGACGTTTTTGCCTTCCAGGGTTTTCTTCACGGCGGAGGCGATGCCTTCACCGTATTGCTGTTTGTCGTGCAGAACTGCAACGATCTTCGGTTTGACGAAGTCGGCGATGTAATTACCGGCGGCAGGGCCCTGGGCGCTGTCCAGACCGATGGTGCGGAACACCATTTTGTAACCACGGGAAGTGATGTCCGGGCTGGTGGCAGCCGGGGTGATCATGATCACGCCTTCGTCTTCGTAAATGTCCGAAGCCGGTTGGGTGGAGCTGGAGCACAGGTGACCGACGACGAACTTGACGCCGTCGTTGACGACTTTGTTCGCCACAGCCACGGCTTGTTTCGGATCGCAGGCGTCATCGTATTCAACGGCCTGGAGTTTCTTGCCGTCTACGCCGCCTTTGGCGTTGATTTGTTCGATGGCCATTTTGGCGCCACTGAACTGCATGTCGCCATACTGGGCTACAGGGCCGGTTTTAGGGCCGGCGATGCCGATTTTGATGGTGTCGGCTGCGAACGAATGGCTGGCCACCCCGGCCAGAACCATAGCGGCAAACAGTTTGGAAATCTGCTTAGTAGCCTTAGTCATAGTGCTCCACTCTTACTGTTGTAGTTTTTATAGTCCTGGCGCCGTAGCAGCAGAACCGGGTCAGATATCTTCGATACCTTCCGGAAAATGCCCCCGGCAACTGTACCGGTACAGTGTAGAGCGGCGATTGTCAGCCTGTGAAGCTGGCGCCAGGGGGCAAAACCTGAGGGTGTCGCTTAATTGAAAGAAAAAGACAGAATCGCGGCGGGGGTTATAGCTGAAATATCAGCAATCCTTGGCTTTCCTGCTCTTTTCGATCGGTCACTCAATTGCATCCGGGTTTTTCTGCCAGACCACCGACGTTATGATGACGACGATTTCTTTTCCGGACAGGACCCATGACTCAAGAACCTAGCACCCTCTATGCCAAGCTGCTTGGTGAAACCGCATCGATCACCTGGAAGGAGCTGGAACCCTTCTTCGCCAAAGGTGCCCTGTTATGGGTCGCTCCTGGCCTGGATTTGATTGCCGCAGCCGAGGCTTTGGCGACGGATGAAGGCGAGAAAGTGGCTGCCTGGCTGGCCGCCGAGCAGCTCGGCAAGCTGTCTGAAACGCGGGCGCTGGATCTTTTCGAGCGTGATCCCGAGTTGTGGGCAGTGGTCGTTTCGCCGTGGATTCTGATCCAGGAAAGGGCGACGAGCTGAGAGCTTGCACATTATTGGTGCGTCGTTTCGGCGGATAAAAGTGTGTAGGTGAGTAGCGTGATGGCATGTTGCCGTGAAGAAAGGCCACAGAAGGGTCTTGGCGAGGGTGACGTGCGCGTAACGGGAACAGTTTATCGCGCTGCCTTGGGGCTGCTTAATTGTTTCTGATTGTGAGCAAGGCGCCGGGTTTTGCGGCCGGTATTTGACGATCTGCAATCAAGAGGAGGCTAAAGGATGGCAACGCTACCGTCGCTTGGATTTGCCGGGATCGGCCTGATGGGCTTGCCCATGTGCCGACGCCTGCTGGCCGCGGGTTATCCGCTGACCGTGTGGAATCGCAATCCGGCCAAATGTGCGCCGCTGGTCGAGGCTGGCGCGCGACAGGTCGCCACGGCCGCTGAACTGTGCCAGCACGCGCAGGTAGTGATGTTATGCCTGGCGGAAACTTCAGTGGTCCGCGAGGTGGTTTTTGGCGCGGCGGGGGTGGCGCAAGGTGCGAAAAGCGGCCAACTGCTGGTGGATTTTTCCAGCCTGGAACCTGCCGCGACGCGGGAAATGGCCACAGCACTATTCAGCCAGACCGGCATGAGCTGGCTGGACGCACCAGTGTCCGGCGGGGTGGTCGGCGCCGAGGCCGGCAGCCTGGCGATCATGGTCGGCGGCGAAGCCATGGATCTGCAACGAGTCAGGCCGGTATTGCTGAGCCTCGGTCAGCGCGTGACCCACATGGGCGCCGTCGGGGCAGGGCAGGTGACCAAGGCTTGTAATCAGATGATTGTCGCCTGCAATGCGCTGGTGATCGCCGAAGTGGTGGCGTTGGCCGAGCGTTCCGGTGTCGATGCCCGCCTGATCGCCGAAGCCCTGGCCGGTGGTTTCGCCGACTCCAGGCCCTTGCAGATACTCGCGCCGCAAATGGCCGAGAGCCGTTTCGAACCGGTGAAATGGCACGTACGGACGCTGCTCAAGGACCTCGACACCGCGGTGCAGTTTTCCCGTGAACAGGGCTCGGCCACGCCCATCAGCGGATTGGCCGCCCAACTGATGCGCCTGCATGGGGGCCAGGGCTTTTTGGAAAAGGACCCGTCAACGTTGGTGCAGCTCTACCGCCAGCCAGACTCGGAGGGCTGACCGCGCGGGCGTGCTTGCGCAGGTTGATTGAGTGCCTTGAGAAATAAATTGTTGCATGGGCCACGGCTGCTGCCATGGGCAGGTATCAGCTTTACGAATAATTACAGACAGCTTTAGCGGGCCTGACTAGATTGCAGGCTCCGGGACAGTGATGTCCCAATAACAATAAAAGAGACGGACCCATGCAGAACTCGACCCAAGCGGCGAATGCCTGGCGCATTCTGTTCCTGCTGTTCCTGGCCAACCTGTTCAACTTTTTCGACCGCACCATTCCGGCCATCATCATCGAGCCGATCCGCATGGAATGGCACCTCAGCGACTTTCAGCTGGGGATCATCGGCACTGCATTTACCCTCGTCTACGCCATCGCCGGCCTGCCATTGGGGCGACTGGCCGATACCGGCTCGCGCAGCAAATTGATGGGCTGGGGCCTGGCGGCATGGAGCGGGCTGACCGCAGTCAACGGGTTGGTGGGCAGCTTCTGGAGTTTCCTGATCGTGCGCATGGGCATCGGCATCGGCGAAGCCAGTTATGCGCCGGCGGCCAATTCGCTGATTGGCGACCTGTTTCCGGCCCACCGCCGCGCGCGGGCGATGGGCATTTTCATGCTCGGCTTGCCGTTGGGGTTATTGCTCGCTTTCTTCACCATTGGCTGGATGGTCAAGGCGTTCGACAGCTGGCGTGCGCCGTTCTTCATCGCGGCGGTGCCGGGGCTGATCCTGGCGGTCTTCATGTTCTTCATCAAGGAGCCGCAACGCGGCGCAGCGGAAAGCGTGCAGGTCTCGCAGGAACGCGTGGACCGGCCAATCCGTCGCGTGCTGGCAGTGCCGACCTTCCTGTGGCTGGTGATGGCGGGGCTGTGCTTCAACTTCGCGACCTATGCCTGCAACTCGTTCCTGGTGCCGATGCTGCAGCGCTATTTCCTGATGCCGCTGCAGGAAGCGGCAGTGGCGACCGGGGTGATCGTCGGCGTCACCGGGTTGTTCGGCCTGACGCTGGGAGGCTGGGTCGCCGACAAGATTCACCAGCGCATCGCCAATGGTCGCCTGCTGTTTGCGGCCTTCAGCCTGATCATCTCGACCTTGTGCACGGCCTGGGCCCTGCATTCGGGGCGGATCGAGATCGGGGTATTTGTGGCGGTATTCAGTGTGGGCTGGTTGTTTGCCTATAACTTCTACACCTGCGTCTACACCGCCATTCAGGACGTGGTCGAACCGCGCCTGCGGGCGACGGCCATGGCACTGTTTTTTGCCGGGTTGTATCTGCTGGGCGGAGGTCTCGGTCCGGTGGTGGTGGGCGCTCTGTCCGATCACTTTGCCCATGCCGCCATGCTGTCGGCCGGTGCTGAACAGATGACCGAGGCGTTCAAGGCGGTCGGCCTGCATGACGCGATGTACCTGATTCCGGTGGCGCTGTTCTTCACCATGGTGTTTCTGGTCCTGGCTTCGCGGTGTTTTGTGCGCGATGCCAAGCGGATGAAAGAGGGGTTGGTAGGGGGGGTTGAGCCTGGGGTTACTGCGGCGACTGCCTGATCGCCTTCGCGGGCAAGCCCGCTCCCACAGGGTTCAGTAGCGTTCATGGATTTTGTGCTCGACACGGACACTGTGGGAGCGGGCTTGCCCGCGAAGAGGCCATCAGCAACACCGCAGCTATCAAGTAGACAAAAAAGGCCCGCATCGCTGCGGGCCTTTTGTTTTAACGGGGCAGGGCCGGGATCAACCCGCCACCAACACCCGAATCGCTTCCAGTCGCAGCGCCGCCTTGTCCAGCATGGCCAAACCTTGCTCGCGCTGTTTGCGCAGGGCAATCAGTTCGCTGTCGCGCACGGTCGGGTTGACCGCTTGCAGCGCGGTCAGGCGCGCCAGTTCTTCGTCGGTATCGGCGGCCAGGCGACGCTGTGCCTCGGCAACGCGCTCGGCGTGGCGCGGGAAGATCTTCTCTTCGCCGGCGTTGATCCGTGGCGTCAGCTGGTCGCGCTGGGCCTGGATGAACTTGTTGGCGCTGGCGCGAGGCACGCTTTCCAGTTGGTCGTTCAGGGTCTCGAACGAGACCCGGGCCGACAGGTCGTTGCCATTGGCGTCGAGCAGGCAGCGCAGGGCGGCCGGCGGCAGGTAACGGCCCAGTTGCAGCGAGCGCGGGGCAACCACTTCGCTGACATAGAGCAGTTCCAGCAACACGGTGCCGGGTTTGAGCGCCTTGTTCTTGATCAACGCCACGGCGGTGTTGCCCATGGAGCCGGACAGCACCAGGTCCATGCCGCCCTGAACCATCGGGTGTTCCCAGGTGATGAACTGCATGTCTTCGCGAGACAGCGCCTGGTTGCGGTCGTAGGTGATGGTCACGCCTTCGTCGTCGCCCAGCGGGAAGCTGGCGTCGAGCATTTTTTCGCTCGGCTTGAGGATCAGGGCGTTTTCCGAATGGTCTTCGCTGTCGATACCGAAGGCGTCGAACAGGGTTTCCATATAGATCGGCAGCGTGAACTGGTCGTCTTGCTCGAGGATGTCCTCGACCAGCGCGTCACCTTCGCCGGCGCCGCCGGAGTTGAGCTCCAGCAAGCGGTCACGGCCGGTGTGCAACTCGGCTTCCAGGCGTTCGCGCTCGGCGCGGGCTTCGTCGATCAGGGCTTGCCACTCACCGTCGTCGGCGTTTTCCAGCAGCGGCAGCAGGCGCGGGCCGAACTGGTGCTGCAAGGCGTTGCCGGTCGGGCAGGTGTTCAGAAAGGCGTTCAGTGCTTCGTGATACCACTGGAACAGCCGCTCTTGCGGGCTGGTTTCCAAGTACGGCACGTGCACTTCGATGATGTGCTTCTGGCCGATCCGGTCCAGACGACCGATACGCTGTTCCAGCAAGTCCGGGTGCGATGGCAGGTCGAACAGCACCAAATGGTGCGAGAACTGGAAGTTGCGACCTTCACTGCCGATTTCCGAGCAGATCAGCACTTGCGCGCCAAACTCTTCGTCGGCGAAGTAGGCGGCGGCGCGGTCACGCTCGAGGATGTTCATGCCTTCATGGAACACCGTGGCCGGAATGCCGGAGCGCACGCGCAGGGCGTCTTCCAGGTCCATGGCGGTTTCGGCGTGGGCGCAGATCACCAGTACTTTGGTGCGCTTGAGCATTTTCAGGGTGTCGATCAGCCATTCGACGCGCGGGTCGAATTTCCACCAGCGCTCTTCTTCGTTGGCGTCCGGCAGGGCCTGGAAGCTGACTTCCGGGTACAGCTCGGCGTGATCGCCCAGCGGCAGTTCGAGGTATTCGTCCGGGCACGGCAGCGGGTACGGGTGCAGATTGCGTTCCGGGAAACCCTGCACCGCGGCGCGGGTGTTGCGAAACAGCACGCGGCCGGTGCCGTGGCGGTCCAGCAGTTCGCGAACCAGACGGGCGCCGGCTTCGGTGTCGCCATCGTTGACTGCGGTCAATAGCGCTTCGCCTTCATTGCCGAGGAAGCCGTGGATGGTCTTGTGCGCTTCAGGCGACAGGCGCCCTTTGTCCAGCAGTTCCTGAACGGCTTCTGCGACCGGGCGATAGTTTTCGCTCTCGGCGCGGAAGGCCTGCAGGTCATGGAAACGGTTCGGGTCGAGCAGGCGCAGACGGGCAAAGTGGCTGTCCTGGCCCAGTTGTTCCGGGGTTGCGGTCAGCAGCAAGACGCCCGGGATCGTTTCAGCAAGCTGCTCGACCAGGGTGTACTCGGGGCTGGCCTTGTCTTCGTGCCATACCAGGTGGTGGGCTTCGTCGACCACCATCAGGTCCCAGCCGGCGGCGAACAGTGCGTCCTGGGCCTTTTCGTCTTCCACCAGCCACTCGAGTGCGACCAGCGCGAGCTGGGTGTCTTCGAACGGGTTGGAGGCATCGCTTTCGATGAAGCGTTCTTCGTCGAACAGCGCGACTTGCAGGTTGAAGCGACGGCGCATCTCCACCAGCCACTGGTGCTGCAGGTTTTCCGGCACCAGGATCAGCACGCGGTTGGCGCGACCCGAGAGCAGTTGGCGATGGATCACCAGGCCGGCTTCGATGGTCTTGCCCAGGCCTACTTCATCCGCCAGCAGCACCCGCGGCGCAATCCGGTCGGCGACTTCGCGGGCGATGTGCAGCTGGTGCGCGATCGGTTGCGCACGCACGCCGCCCAGGCCCCACAGCGCGGACTGCAATTGGCGGCTGGTGTGTTCCAGGGTGTGATAACGCAGGGAGAACCAGGGCAGGGGATCGATCTGGCCGGCAAACAGGCGGTCACTGGCCAGACGGAACTGGATGAAGTTCGACAGTTGGGTTTCCGGCAGCGTGACCACTTCGTTCTGTGCATTGAGGCCGTGGTAGACCAGCAGGCCGTCGACGTCGTCGACTTCCTGTACGGTCAGTTTCCAGCCTTCGAAGTGAGTGATCGAGTCGCCCGGCGAAAACCGCACACGAGTGAGGGGCGCATTCCGTAGCGCGTACTGGCGAGTGTCGCCAGTGGCCGGATAGAGCACGGTCAACAAGCGACCGTCCTGTGCCAGAACGGTGCCCAAACCCAGCTCGGCTTCGCTGTCACTGATCCAGCGTTGCCCCGGTTGATACTGCTGCGCCATGCTGCCTGTCTCCCACCTTGAAAAAGCGGGCTATCTTAACGGAATGAGGGCTTCAGGGCCAAAGGACTCTCATAAAACTCACGGTATTACCTTAGACTACCCATGCGAGGGGTGCAGGCCGGGGCATCTATTCGTGCCAACCGGGTCACAGTTTGCAACCGATGGCTCAAGTCGCCATCTGCGCAGCCGACAGCCTGCTGACAGGAGACCCATCATTATGCTGCCACCGATGCTCCCCTTGAGTGCGGTTCCGATCACCTCACAACTTGACCCGGTCCGCCCGCGTCCGGATATCCCGCCTGTGGTGCCGGTGCAGGAAAGCTCCAGCGAAAGCACGATCGACCTGCAGCAACGCGATCCGGAAGAAGCGGCCTTTCAATTGCGCGAGGAACAACGTCGCAAGCAGGAGCGGGAAAAGCGTCGTCGAGAAACTGATGACAGCGTTGAAGTACACCTGGCGATTCCCGGTACCGAGCTCAACGCCGACAACACCGTGCCGGTCGTGCCGCTGATTGAAGGCGAGCCGCGTCAGGGTTTGTGGGTCGATATCAAGATTTGAGGCGATGGCTGTTCAGGGTTGCCGTCAGACTGCATTATTATGAAAACCTGCCAAGCGATGTACTGAACGCCATGAGTCAAGACGACAAGCTGATCGACCTCAACACCGAACGCGCCAAGCGGGTTCATGACCTCAACGAAAAACGCCTGAACGAAGTGCGCCAGGCATTTGAACAGGCCATGCCATTGGGTAAAGCGAAGAAAAAGCCGAAAAACAAACCGAAAAAGCGTTGATGTCCCCTGCATCGGTTGATGCAGGTCAATTTTCTCCCTCCTTTACGCCCAGTCTCGGGCGACATTGATCCCGGTCAATATTCTCTTCTGCCTGATTGGTTACCTTAGCCTCATCGCAACAAGGCAACTGCAGGGAGAGCCAGCATGTTTCTCGACAACGTGGTGATCGCCGGAGTGCTGACAGTCGGCCTCATGCTTCTGTTTTTTGCAGGGTTTGGATTTTTTATCTGGAAGGACTCGCATAAGCGCAAGCCATAGGTTTTTGTGGATGTAATGAGCACGCAAGGCATTTTGGGCGACTTCGGTCGCCTTTTTTTTGTCTGCGAAAATATATCGAGGTACATAGATACCCTGTGGGAGCGGGCTTGCTCGCGAAGACGGCATGACAGCCAACATAGATGTTGAATGTTACGGCCTCTTCGCGAGCAAGCCCGCTCCCACATTTGTGCTGCGGTGTCAGGAAGAGCAGGAATAAAAAAGGCGCGAACCTCACGGAACGCGCCTTTTTCGTGCCGCTGTGTATCAGCTGCCGAGTGCCTTGGAAGCCAGCCAGAACAAGCCGGCCGACAGTGCCACGGTCGCCGGCAGGGTCAGGACCCAGGCCAGCAGGATGGTTCTGACGGTACCGCTTTGCAGGCCACTTTTATTGGCGATCATGGTGCCGGCCACGCCCGAGGACAGGACGTGGGTGGTGGATACCGGCAGGCTGAAGATGTTGGCCAGGCCGATCAGGCTCGCGGTAGTGATCTGTGCCGACATGCCTTGGGAGTAGGTCATGCCTTGCTTGCCGATCTTCTCGCCGATGGTCAGTACCACGCGTTTCCAGCCAACCATGGTGCCGAGGCCGAGGGCCAGGGCGACCGCCAGAATCACCCAGAACGGCGCGTATTCGGTGGTGGTGGTCAGATCTTTGCGCAACTTGTCCAGGTCAGCCTTTTCACGGGCAGCGAGGCTAGGCAACTTGCCGACTTTCTTCGCGGTGTCGTCAAGGCACAGCAGGTAGCGACGCACTTCGATGCGGCTTTCCGCCGACAGCGAGTGGTAGTCGGCTACACCCTTGAGGGTATCAAGCAAGGCCGTGATCGTCGGTTCGGTCTGTTGCGGGTTGCAACGGAATTTCTCTGGCAGATCGCCTTCCACGCTTTTGCCCAGGGCCAGGTATTCACCCAGCGTATCGGCATTGCGCTTGTAGAACTGGCTCAGGTGCAAGGTTGCGTCGCGAGTCCGTTCGATCTGGTAAGTCGTGCTGCCCAGGTCGAGCACAAACTGCGCCGGGACGATACCGATCAGCACCAGCATGATCAGGCCGATACCTTTCTGGCCATCGTTGGAGCCGTGCACAAAGCTGACGGCCATCGCCGAAATCACCAGCACCAGGCGGTTCCAGAACGGCGGGTGCTTCTTGTCGTCGATCTTGCGGCGCTGTTCCGGCGTCTTGTGCATCTTCGACAGCGGACGCCACCATTTAAGGCCGATCAATATCAGCGCGGCAACCAGGAAGCCGGCCATCGGCGAGAACACCAGGGAGGCGCCGATGTCGATCGCTTTCTGCCAGTTCACGCCGTCGGCCAACGGAATATCGTTGATCAAGGCATTGGCCAGGCCGACACCGAGAATCGAACCGATCAGCGTGTGGGAGCTGGAAGCCGGGATGCCGAAATACCAGGTACCCAGGTTCCAGGTAATGGCGGCGGCAAGCAACGAGAACACCATGGCCAGCCCGTGACCGGTGTTCACATTGATCAACAGCTCCACCGGCAACAGGTGGACGATGGCATAGGCCACGCCAACCCCGCCCAGCAGCACGCCGAGAAAGTTGAACACACCGGAAAAGAACACCGCCAGATGAGGCGGCATGGCTTTGGTGTAGATAACGGTGGCCACCGCGTTAGCGGTGTCATGAAAGCCGTTGATGAACTCGAAGGCGAGGACAAAGGCCAGGGCGAGCAAGAGGCTCACAAGCACCCAAGCATCCAGTCCGCTGAATAAATCGATCATGAAGGTTTTCTGACCCGGTCGTAAGGGGGCGCGATTATGCCAGAAAAGACCGCTAATCGATGCACTTGCTGCTCATCGGTAACATTCTTCAACGAATTAATTTGTAAAAATACCTTGGTCCCCCGGGTTTTACCGGGTTTTACAAGTCATTGAATTTCTTTGGAAAGCCCCAGGCACAAGGGTTTCTCTCGTAGGACCGAGAGACTTCAACGCTTGTGTGAAATATCTGAAAAGAGGGCCAGACATATGCCATTTACCTCATCCGGTGGGTGAGGCAGGCGCTGCCCGCGGATAACGGGCGCGAAAAGGCAACATCTATACACCCCGCTTGTAAGGGGTGCAGACACCAGGCCCCGAAAGGATTCAGGCCGAGACGGTCACCGCTCTTCGGCTTTGAGTTCCTTTTCCATTTTCTGCAGTTCTTGAGTGAATGCCTGATCCTGAACGGTGGCGCGTTTGCGCCAAGGCTTGCGTTCCGGTTCGGGCTGGGCGGCGTAGGTGGTGACTTCTCCGCCGTAAACGTCCTTGTAGCGTTGTTCCTGACGCTCAAGTTCCGCGCGCAGTTCGTCTTTTGTCACAGTGGTACCTGATTGAAATGAGATTAATTCTGGTGAAACGCGCTGCATCAAACCTATTGATCACACTCGTCGAAAGGACAACACCCGCGAAGGCATCGTTTTCTGGGCATTTACAATCAATACTTCCATGTTGCAGGCGGCCACGGCACCAGAGACAAATAGCTGACGTAGCATCAGACTCCTGTTTCAGCGAGCGCCTGGTCGAAGCCTGTGAAGTGAGCATCTGGCGCTTGCTGCGAGCAGCGACGATGGGACATCGCGCTACCGGATGGCGAACTCGGTAAAAAACCGAGCACCACTGAACTGTATTATAGCGGTCGATTCGAAGAACACTATCGTCAACGAGTTAAAAGTGGTTCTCCCTGTGTGATTGTTTTGTTGTTCGCAACTTCAGGGCCAACTAGGACGCCCCTCTATGTCAGGTTACAGCGGTGTCTTTGCGGCGCCATCAAGTCGGTCAAGTAACGACAATTACATTTACTCTCTTCTGCCTGTGCCCTGCAAGTGTGAACTGCTGCGGGACGGCGTAAATCCGCAAAAAAACATCGGGTGTTGGATAGCATGGATTGCGATTATCGGTTGAGCGTTCGATAATCGCCCAATGTTGGCGCCCATGGCTTGTGCAGAATGTCGGGTGCCGCTTGTAATGCTCGCTGATCCGTGTGGGAAAAGGACCTGATATGAACGATCAAATGCGCAATTCCTTCGCCTCAGTGGCGCCGCCGATCGTTGCGTCGCCGGCCAAGCGGATTCAGGCCATGACCGGAGACCCTGATTTCATGACGTCCCTGGCCCGTGGCCTGGCCGTGGTGCAAGCGTTCCAGGAGCGCAAACGGCACCTGACCATCGCTCAGATCAGCCATCGTACGGAAATACCTCGCGCCGCTGTGCGACGTTGCCTGCACACCCTGATCAAGCTCGGCTACGCCACCACTGACGGTCGCACCTATTCGCTGCTGCCCAAAGTGTTGACCCTCGGCCATGCTTATGTGTCCTCGACACCGTTGGCGGTGTCCGCCCAGCCCTACCTGGACCGCATGAGCGAGCAACTTCACGAGGCTTGCAACATGGCCACGCTGGAGGGCGATGACATCCTGTATATCGCCCGCTCCGCCACCACCCAACGGCTGATTTCCGTTGATTTGTCGGTGGGCGGACGCCTGCCGGCCTATTGCACGTCCATGGGCAGAATTCTGCTCGCCGCGCTGGACGATACTTCGTTGCGCGAGTACCTCGATCATGCGGAGCTGCAAGCCAAGACCAGTCGTACCTTGCACACCCCGGAGGCCTTGCTCGAATGCCTGCAGGAAGTGCGGCAGCAAGGTTGGTGCATCGTCGATCAGGAACTCGAGCAGGGCCTGCGCTCGATCGCCGTTCCGGTGTACGACGCTTCCGGACAAGTCGTGGCGGCCTTGAATGTGAGTACTCACGCCGGCCGGGTCAGCCGCAACGAGCTGGAACAACGTTTCCTGCCGGGTCTGCTGAGCGCCAGCCGAGACCTCAGTGCACAGCTCTTCGCCTAAGTTGTTCGATAACCGCACACAGGTGCATTTGTCGAATTGACGCTCCTTCCCCTGGATCACTAATGTCGCGGCAGCGTCAGCCACCTCGAGCGGGGGCTGACGGTGCTGGTGATTCCACCGCAGTGGCGGCGACGGCGTGTCAGTCGACATCAATGCCGGATGCCAGTCCGCCTTCGCGAGCAAGCCGGTCTCGCTCCCACAGTTGATCGCAGCGAGCCGGCTCCGGGCGGCGTTCCAACGAAGCTTTTGGGGATAGGTAGGCAGACAACAATCTGTGCGATAAACGAACACTCAGTCGATTATCGGATTGTTTGGCGTTTTGCGCGGGCTTACTCTTCAGTCACTCCGGCGCTGCGCATCGCGCCTTTTTCTACCACTGTCGGTTCATAACAAAACGGGAGCCTGCCCCATGGCTGAAATCCTTTCGCTGCACGACGCGGTGAAGCAATTCGTTAACGACGGCGATACGGTCGCACTCGAAGGCTTCACCCACCTGATCCCTACCGCGGCGGGTCACGAAATCATTCGCCAGGGCAAGAAAGACCTGACCCTGGTGCGGATGACCCCTGACTTGATCTACGATCAGTTGATCGGTGCCGGTTGTGCTCGCAAGCTGATCTTCTCCTGGGGCGGTAACCCGGGTGTCGGTTCTCTGCACCGTCTGCGCGATGCCGTCGAGAAACAGTGGCCCCATGCGCTGGAAATCGAAGAACACAGCCACGCCGACCTGGCCAATGCCTACGTCGCTGGCGCTTCGGGACTACCTTTTGCTGTGCTGCGTGCCTACGCCGGCTCCGACCTGCCGAAGGTCAACCCGCTGATCAAGACCGTCACCTGCCCATTCACTGGCGAAGTGCTGGCGGCGGTGCCGTCGGTACGTCCGGACATCACCGTGATTCACGCACAAAAAGCCGACCGCAAAGGCAACGTGCTGCTGTGGGGCATCCTCGGCGTGCAAAAAGAAGCCGCGCTGGCGGCCAAGCGTTGCATCGTTACCGTCGAAGAAATCGTCGACGACCTCAATGCACCGATGAACTCTTGTGTACTGCCGACCTGGGCCCTGAGCGCGGTCTGCCACGTCCCCGGCGGCGCGCATCCGTCCTACGCTCACGGTTACAACGAGCGCGACAACCGTTTCTACCAGGCTTGGGACCCGATTGCCCGCGACCGTGAAACCTTCACCGCGTGGATCAACGAGTACATCCATGGCTGCGCTGACTTCAGCGAGTTCCAGGCCAAGCTGGCCGCTAGTTCGGAGGCGAAGTAATGACTTACACCACCAATGAAATGATGACCGTCGCCGCCGCCCGCCGTTTGAAGAACGGTTCGGTGTGTTTCGTCGGCATCGGCCTGCCGTCGAAAGCCGCCAACCTCGCGCGTCTGACTTCCTCGCCAGATGTAGTCCTTATCTACGAATCGGGTCCGATCGGTGCCAAGCCGAGCGTACTGCCCCTGTCGATCGGTGACGGTGAGCTGGCGGAAACCGCCGACACCGTGGTCCCGACCGGTGAGATTTTTCGCTACTGGCTGCAGGGCGGGCGCATCGACGTCGGCTTCCTCGGCGCCGCGCAAGTCGACCGCTTCGGTAACATCAACACTACGGTGGTCGGTGATTACCATCAGCCGAAAGTCCGCCTGCCGGGTGCCGGTGGCGCGCCGGAGATCGCCGGTTCCGCCAAGAGCGTGTTGATCATCCTCAAGCAGTCGGCGCGTTCCTTTGTCGACAAGCTCGACTTCATCACCTCGGTCGGTCATGGCGAAGGCGGTGATTCACGCAAGCGTCTCGGTCTGCCGGGCGCCGGGCCGGTCGGCATCATTACCGACCTGTGCATCATGGAACCGGAAGCCGGTACCCATGAGTTCGTGGTCACCGCACTGCACCCGGGCGTGACCCGCGAGCAAGTGACCGCTGCCACGGGTTGGGCGATTCGTTTTGCCGAACAGGTTGAAAACACCGCCGAGCCGACCGAGGTCGAGCTTAAAGCACTGCGCGATCTGGAAGCCCGCACTGCCGCGGCCCACGGCCAAGCACCTGGAGAAGCGTGATGCGTGACGTTTATATCTGCGACGCGATTCGTACCCCCATCGGCCGTTTCGGTGGTGGCCTGTCGGCGGTTCGCGCCGACGATCTCGCTGCCGTGCCGATCAAGGCGCTGATGGAACGCAACCCGTCGGTGGACTGGAATGCAGTGGACGAGGTATTCCTCGGTTGCGCCAACCAGGCCGGTGAAGACAACCGCAACGTGGCACGCATGGCGTTGCTGCTGGCGGGCCTGCCGGAAAGCATTCCGGGCGTGACCCTCAACCGCCTCTGCGCCTCGGGCATGGACGCCATTGGCACCGCGTTCCGGGCCATTGCCAGTGGCGAGATGGAGCTGGCGATTGCCGGTGGCGTCGAGTCGATGTCCCGTGCGCCGTTCGTGATGGGCAAGGCCGATGCGGCGTTCTCGCGCAACATGAAGCTGGAAGACACCACCATCGGCTGGCGCTTCATCAACCCGTTGATGAAGGCCCAATACGGCGTGGATGCGATGCCGCAGACCGCCGACAACGTCGCCGACGACTACGAAATTTCCCGCGAGGATCAGGACGCTTTCGCACTGCGCAGTCAGCAAAAGACCGCCGCCGCGCAAGCTGTAGGGTTTTTCGCCGAAGAAATCGTCGAAGTACGCATTGCCCACAAGAAGGGTGAAACAGTCGTCAGCCAGGACGAGCATCCGCGCGCCGACACCACCCTGGAAACCCTGGCCAGGCTGAAACCGGTCAACGGTCCCGACAAAACCGTTACTGCAGGCAATGCCTCGGGTGTGAACGACGGTGCGGCCGCGCTGATCCTGGCGTCCGGCGACGCGGTGAAGAAACACGGCCTGACGGCGCGCGCCAAGGTATTGGGCATGTCCAGTGCCGGTGTCGCGCCTCGGGTCATGGGCATCGGCCCGGTCCCGGCGGTGCGCAAACTGACCGAACGCCTGGGCCTGGCTGTCAGCGATTTCGACGTGATCGAACTCAACGAGGCCTTCGCCAGCCAGGGTCTGGCCGTCTTGCGTGAACTGGGGCTGGCGGACGACGCCGCCCAGGTCAACCCGAACGGTGGCGCCATTGCCCTGGGCCATCCATTGGGCATGAGCGGTGCGCGCCTGGTGCTGACCGCGCTGCATCAGCTGGAAAAGACCGGCGGCAAGAAAGGTCTGGCAACCATGTGCGTCGGCGTCGGCCAGGGTCTGGCGTTGGCCATCGAACGCGTCTGACACGTCGCCTGGACTAATAAGAACTGAGGAATGCTCCATGACTGACAAGCCTGGTTACCGTCGCCCGCAGGCGGGCACTCAGCCGGACTACCTGCACCCGGCCTATCAATCCACCAACCGTCGCTCGCCGTCCAAGCCGTTGGTGTTTTTGCCTCACTCGCTGTCGGAAATTACCGGTCCGACGGTGGGCGCCGAGCGCATCAACGAGAAGGACAACGACCTGACCGCTCAGCACCAGGGCGAACCGCTGGGCGAGCGGATCATCATCCACGGCCGGGTGCTGGATGAAGACGGCTTGCCGGTGCCGGGGATTCTGGTGGAGATCTGGCAGGCCAACGCCGCCGGTCGCTACAACCATGATCGCGACCTGCACGATGCACCGCTGGACCCGAACTTCACCGGTACCGGCCGCACCGTGACCGACGCCGATGGCTGGTACCAGTTCCAGACCATCAAGCCCGGCGCCTATCCGTGGGGCAACCACCACAATGCCTGGCGTCCGGCGCACATCCACTTTTCGCTGTTCGGGCCGAGCATCCTGACGCGGCTGGTCACCCAGATGTATTTTCCCGGTGACCCGTTGCTGGCCTATGACCCGATCTACAACTGCGTACCGGATACGAGCGCCAAAGAGCGCCTGATCGCCAGTTTCGACCTGGAAAAAACCATCCCTTCCTACGCCCTCGGTTATCGCTGGGACATCGTCCTGCGCGGCCGCGAAGCCACGCCGATGGAGAAATAAGATGACGCTGAACGCGACCACGTCCCACACCGTCGGACCCTACTACCATATTGGCCTGACCTGGCTGAACCGCGAAGACCTCACCGTCGAACAGACCCTCGGCGAGCGCGTGGCGATCACCGGGCAGGTCATCGATGGCAACGGCGATGTCGTCAACGACGCCATGCTGGAAGTCTGGCAAGCCAACGCCGCCGGCAAGTACGACCATCCCGAAGACGATCAGGACAAGCCCCTGGACCCGAACTTCGAAGGCTTCGGCCGGGTGCCGGTGGATGCGCAAGGGCGGTTCCGCTTCACCACGATCAAGCCGGGGACGGTGCAAGGCCTCAAAGGCACGACCCAGGCACCGCACCTGGTGGTACTGGTGTTCGCCCGTGGTCTGGTCAAGCACTTGCTGACGCGGATTTACTTTGATGGCGAGCCGGCCAATGTGGCTGATCCGCTGCTGGAATGCGTGCCTGCCGAGCGCCGCGAGACCTTGCTGGCGAAGCAGGATGCTGCGGGTGTTTATCAGTGGAATGTGATTTTGCAGGGGACTGATGCGGAGACGGTGTTCTTCGATTATTGAGAAAACACCACCGCACACCTGTGGGAGCGGGCTTGCTCGCGAAAGCGGCGTGTCAGTCGACATCAAAGTTGCCTGACACGCCGCCTTCGCGAGCAAGCCCGCTCCCACAGGGGGTTGCCAATGCCTCTGTGGAACGGGACTGTTGCAAATTGTGTCTAGACTCTCACAGTCCCCAAAGAGTGAATACCCATGACTACCCCCACCGCTATTCCAGCGCACTACACCGGTGAAGAGCGCAGCAAACGGATCTTTGCGATTGTCGGCGCCTCGTCGGGCAATCTGGTCGAATGGTTCGACTTCTACGTCTATGCCTTTTGTGCAATCTATTTCGCGCCAGCGTTCTTTCCTTCCGACAACCCCACGGTACAGCTGGTCAACACGGCTGGCGTATTCGCCGCCGGGTTCTTGATGCGGCCTATTGGTGGCTGGATTTTCGGACGGGTCGCGGACAAGCACGGGCGCAAGAATTCGATGTTGATCTCGATTCTGATGATGTGCTTCGGTTCGTTGCTCATCGCTTGCCTGCCGACCTATGAGGACATCGGTGTCTGGGCGCCGATCATGCTGCTGTTCGCCCGCTTGCTGCAGGGCTTGTCCGTGGGCGGCGAGTACGGCACCACCGCGACCTACATGAGCGAAGTCGCCCTCAGGGGCCAGCGCGGTTTTTTCGCCTCGTTCCAGTACGTAACGCTGATCGGCGGGCAGTTGCTGGCCGTGTCGCTGGTGGTGGTCCTGCAACAGTTTCTCACCGAAGACGACCTGCGCGCCTACGGCTGGCGGATCCCGTTTGTGGTCGGTGCGGCGGCGGCAGTGATTTCGCTGTTCCTGCGTCGCTCGCTCAAGGAAACCACCAGCAAGGAAATGCGCGACAACAAGGACGCCGGCAGCATCCGTGCACTGTTCCGCGACCACAAGGCCGCGTTCATTACCGTGCTGGGTTACACCGCCGGCGGCTCGCTGATTTTCTACACCTTCACCACCTATATGCAGAAATATCTGGTGAATACCGCCGGTATGCACGCCAAGACGGCCAGTTACATCATGACCGGCGCGCTGTTCCTGTATATGTGCATGCAGCCGTTTTTCGGCATGCTCGCGGACAAGATCGGTCGTCGTAAGTCGATGCTCTGGTTCGGCGCCCTCGGTACCTTGTGCACCGTGCCGATCCTGCTGAGCCTGAAAAGCAACACCAGTCCGTTCCTGGCCTTTGTGCTGATTACCCTGGCGCTGGCGATCGTCAGTTTCTATACCTCCATCAGCGGCCTGGTGAAAGCCGAGATGTTCCCGCCGCAAGTGCGGGCATTGGGTGTCGGCCTGGCGTATGCGGTGGCGAATGCGATTTTTGGCGGTTCGGCGGAGTATGTGGCCTTGAGCCTCAAGGCCGTGGGCATGGAAAACTCCTTTTACTGGTACGTGACGGTGATGATGGCGATTGCATTCCTGTTCAGCCTGCGCCTGCCCAAGCAGCCGAAATATTTGGAACACGATCTTTGATCTTTACCCGTGGGCCTGACCGGCCCACTCCTTCAGGGACTGTTTATGAACCAGCGACCGGGCAATCAATTGTTCGATGCCTATTTCACTGCCCGCGATATGCGTGAAGTGTTCTGCGATCAGGGCCGGGTCCAGGCCATGCTCGATTTCGAGGCGGCACTGGCCCGGGCCGAGGCGCGGGTCGGGTTGATTCCGCCGAGCGCCGTCGCGCCGATCGAAGCGGCGTGTCGGGCGGAGCATTACGATTTCATCGCCCTCGGTGAGGCGATTGCCACGGCGGGCAATTCGGCGATACCGCTGGTCAAGGCGCTGGGCAAGCAGATCGCGAAGACCGATGCCGATGCCGAGCGCTATGTGCATCTGGGCGCGACCAGTCAGGACGTGATGGACTGCGGCCTGGTGCTGCAACTGCGCCGCGCGCTGACCTTGATTGAAGGCGATCTGGCGCAATTGGGGGAAACCCTCGCGACCCAGGCCGTGCGTTACGTTGCAACGCCGCTGGCCGGGCGCACCTGGTTGCAACATGCCACGCCGGTCACCCTCGGCATGAAGATCGCCGGTTGGCTCGGCGCCGTGACCCGCAGCCGCCAGCGCCTGCAACAACTCAAGCCTCGACTGCTGGTGCTGCAATTCGGCGGCGCCTCGGGGACGCTTGCGGCGCTCGGCGAACAGGCGATGCCGATTGCCGAAGCGCTGGCAGCAGAACTGCAACTGACCTTGCCCGAACAACCCTGGCACACCCAGCGCGATCGCCTGGTGGAATTCGCCTCGGTGCTGGGTTTGATCGCCGGCAGCCTCGGCAAATTCGGGCGCGACATCAGCCTGTTGATGCAGACCGAAGCCGCCGAAGTCTTCGAACCGTCGGCGCCGGGCAAGGGCGGTTCCTCGACCATGCCGCACAAACGCAACCCGGTGGGCGCAGCGGTGCTGATCGGTGCCGCGACCCGGGTGCCGGGTCTGCTGTCGACACTGTTCAGCGCCATGCCTCAGGAACACGAGCGCAGCCTGGGTCTGTGGCATGCCGAGTGGGAAACCCTGCCGGAGATTTGCTGCCTGGTATCCGGTGCGTTGCAGCAGGCGCTGTTGCTGGCCGATGGGCTGGAAGTGGATGCCGATCGCATGGCCCGCAACCTCGACCTGACCCAGGGCCTGGTGCTGGCCGAAGCGGTGAGCATCGTCCTCGCCCAACGGGTTGGCCGCGACACCGCCCATCATCTGCTCGAGCAATGCTGCAAGCGTGCCGTGGCGGAACAACGTCATCTGCGCGCGGTACTTGGCGACGAACCGCAAGTGACCGCCGAGCTGTCTGCTGCTGAACTCGATCGTCTGCTGGACCCCGCCCATTACCTCGGTCAGGCCCATATCTGGGTCGAGCGAGCGGTGGCTGAACATTCTGCATTGACTGCCTGAAGGAGACTGCCGTGGCATTCGTACAACTCGCCGAGGGCGAACTGAATTACCAACTCGATGGCCCGGCCGATGCGCCGGTGCTGGTGCTGTCCAACTCGTTGGGCACCGACCTGCATATGTGGGACGCGCAGATTGCGGCGTTCACCGAACAGTTCCGGGTGCTGCGTTTCGATACCCGTGGGCACGGCCAGTCGCTGGTCACGCCAGGGCCCTACAGCATCGAGCAACTGGGTCATGACGTGCTGGCACTGCTGGACGCCTTGCACATCGAGCGCGCGCATTTTTGCGGCCTGTCCATGGGCGGCTTGATCGGCCAGTGGTTGGGGATCAACGCCGGCCAGCGCCTGCACAAATTGGTGGTGTGCAATACCGCGGCGAAAATCGGCGACCCGTCGGTGTGGAACCCACGGATCGAAACCGTGCTGCGTGACGGTGCGGCGGCGATGGTCGCGCTGCGCGATGCGTCGATTGCACGCTGGTTCACCGCGGATTTCTCCGAAGCCAATCCCGAAGCGGCGAAGAAGATCACGGACATGCTCGCGGCCACCTCGCCTGAAGGTTATGCAGCCAATTGCGCCGCCGTGCGCGATGCCGATTTCCGTGATCAGCTGTCTTCGATCAAGGTGCCGTTGCTGGTGATAGCCGGCACCGAAGATGCGGTCACGCCGCCGTCGGGCGGGCATTTCATTCAGGAGCATGTGCCGGGCGCCGAGTACGCCGAGTTCTACGCCGCGCATTTGTCCAACGTCCAGGCTGGCGCTGCGTTCAGCGAGCGGGTACTGGCGTTCTTGTCAGCTGATTGAGGGGATGGTTGTGGACGAAAAACAACGTTACGACGAGGGCATGAACGTCCGTCGCGCGGTACTCGGCGACGCACACGTCGACCGTAGCTTGACCACCCTGACCGAGTTCAACTCGGAGTTCCAGGAGATGATTACCCGCCATGCCTGGGGCGATATCTGGACCCGGCCGGGCCTGCCGCGCCACACCCGCAGCCTGATCACCATCGCCATGCTGATCGGCATGAACCGCGAGGGTGAACTCAAACTGCACCTGCGCGCCGCCGCGAACAACGGTGTAACCCGCGGCGAAATCAAGGAAGTGATCATGCAGAGTGCGATTTACTGCGGTATCCCGGCGGCCAACGCCACCTTCCACCTGGCGGAATCGGTGTGGGACGAGTTGGGGGTTGAGTCGCGGGATTAACCCGGAAATTTGCATGACTGGAACTTACACTTTCGCGCTTTGATTTAAACAGGAAATAGGCGCGAAAGTGTAAAATCAGATGTTTATTTATTTCCAATTCTGTCCTACTTGATACTCATGAAATTGGTTGTAACTAGTTGTCAGGTATTAGGGGTTGTCGGTGCCGTTTTTTTTTGAAAAGCTTTCCTCTGCATTAACTTTATGGTTTGGCGGAAGGAAAATTGAGAATGCTGAAGAAAGGATGTCTGTTTGTTTTTCTGGCGTCTGTTTCATTGACCGGCCATGCAGCCACCCCTGCGGCGGATCCCTTGCACATAGCCGGTGATTATAAATGCACCGGTTACGACAGCTATGATGGTCATTTCAAAGGTGACTTGAACGTCAAGCTCGACAAGGAAGCCAGTCACTTCGACCATGGGTTTGGTGCCTATACATTCACCCTTCGGGTGGACCTCCAAGGTGGCGTAGGCGCTACGTACACCGGTATGGCGGCGGCACAGGGCAACCAGTTGGGCATGTACTTTGCCAATGACAGCGCGGCCTCACCGACCGATCGCGGAATCGGCCAGGCCTCCATTACCCATGACCAGGATGCCGAAGGCAAGTACACCACCACGCTGCACAAATCTTATTATCTCCCCGGCTATATGCGCGATGCGAAAAATGGACAAGGGGCAGGCAGGGGGACGGAAGTGTGTGTAAAAACAGTCGCGGTTAAATAGCCCGGAATAATATTCTGTAGGAGCAACCCAGCTCGCAATTGACTCAAGAGCGCCGCCCCTTGTAGGAGCGAGCTTGCTCGCGATGGATTCAAGAGCGCCGCGATGAACCAGCAAACCCGCGTTATCGTTAACGACCATCGCGAGCAAGCTCGCTCCTACAGTTAATTGAACAGCCATTACACCCGTCGGTGTTTTTTTATCAAGGCTTGTTGTTACAAAAGATTGATCGGATAGCTGACGATCAATCGATTCTCGTCGAACTCGTTATTGCTGAAGTCCCTGCGAATGGTCGAGTTGCGCCATTTGACGTTCAGGTCCTTGAACGTACCGCTTTGTACGGTGTAGGCCAGTTCCGATTCGCGACCCCATTCCTTGCCATCGGTAATAGTGCCGGTATGCACGTTGTCACCACTGATGTAGCGGTTCATCAGGGTCAGGCCTGGCACGCCAAGCGCGACGAAGTTGTAGTCGTGGCGCAGCTGCCAGGATTTCTCCTTGGCGTTGTCATAGCTGGCGTTATAGCTGTCGTTGGCCAGGGTGCCGCCGCTGGTACCGTTGACCCGCATCCAGGCATTGTCGCCGGTCAACTTTTGCAGGCCGACGTAGAAGGTGTGGCCGCCGTACTTGGCGGAGAACAGGCCTGACCAGGTCTTGTTGTCCAGCTCGCCGGCCCGGGCACTGCCGTCATCCTTGCCGTAGAAGAAGCCGAGGTTGGCGCCCAGGGTCCAGTCGCCGATGGGCTGGCTATGGGTCAAATTCAGGTATTGCTGGCTGTAGATGTCCTTGAGTTCGGCGTTCCACAGGCCGACCTGGGTGCGCTTGTCGTTGAACAGGTATTCGCCGCCCTGGAAGTTGAAACGGTCGGAGGTGAATGCAGCCTGACCGGTCATCGACAGGTCGTTCATGCTGCTGTCGTCCCGTGGGCTGTTGGCGCGGAACTGGCCGCCGTAGAGGGTCAGGCCCGCGATTTCTTTTGAAGTGATCTGGCCGCCACGGAAGGTTTGCGGCAGGGAGCGCCCGTCGTCCGATCGCAGGATCGGCAGCACCGGCATCCATTCGCCGACCTTCACTTCGGTCTGCGACAGTTTGGCCTTGAACGCCACGTTGGTGCGACCGAAATGGTCCGCAGGACGACCGTCATGGTCCAGCGGTAGCAACTGCGTGCCACCGGTGCCTTTGCCGCCGTCGAGTTTTACCGAGTACAACCCCAGCACATCCATACCGAACCCGACCGTGCCCTGGGTAAACCCGGACTTCGCGTCGAGGATGAAGCTTTGCGTCCACTCTTCAGCCTTGCCCTGGGCACGGGTCGGGTTGGTGAAGTTGCGGTTGATGTAGAAGTTGCGCAGGTTCAGGTTGACCTTGGCCCCTTCGACGAAGCCAGACTCCTCGGCCGCGGCGGGCAGAGCCGCACCGGTCAGCGCGATGGCGATCAGGCTGGGGAAAAAATACTGCGCGGTGGAAGGCGTCATGGGCTCGGGTCTCTAATTCTTGGGGATGAAGCGTGGCGATGCCACAACCTTTGGGTTGCAGACAAAAGATTCGGATACGCAAACGATGCGGGATCAGCCAGAGAGGGCAGGGCGCTGGGACATGGTGTCGAACCTGTTGTTATTGGTCTTGTGTGGCAAATGGTGCGGTGAATGTACTAGATGGTTCAATTGGTGAAAACGGATTTTGGGCGATTATCGAACGGAAGATAGGGCAGGGTTATATGGTGTTTGTGCTGGCCTCTTCGCGGGCAAGCCTCGCTCCTACAGGGACCGTGTCGCACACAAACTTTGTGAAGCCCACCGAATCTGTAGGAGCGAGGCTTGCCCGCGAAGTGGCCAGGTTGACCAACACAACTTTTCCCGCAGACAACAAAAAGCCCACCAAAAGGTGGGCTTCAAGTTTTCACGGCGCAATCAGAACAACTTCATCTTCGGCGCTTCTTCTTTCTGCGGCTCGACTTTCGCAGTCTGCTCGTTCCAGCCACCCCCCAATGCCTTGTACAGATTGACCGCACTGGTCAACTGTGCCAAACGGTCGGTGATCAGCGCCTGTTGGGCACTGAACAGCTGGCGCTGGGCATCGAGGAAGGTCAGGTTGCTGTCGACACCGATGCGATAACGACGCTCGGCCAGACGGTAGTAGTCCTGGTTGGCGGTGACGAAATCACGCTGGGCCTGCAACTGCTCGGTGTAGGTCTGGCGCGCGGCCAGGCCATCGGCGACTTCCTGGAAGGCCGTTTGAATGGACTTCTCGTAGTTCGCCACGCCGATGTCTTTCTGGATTTTCGAGTAATCCAGGCTTGCGCGCAGACTGCCGGCGTTGAAGATCGGCAAGTTGATCTGCGGCTGGAACAGCCAGGTGCCCGAACCGCCCTTGAACAGGCCGGACAGGTCCGGGCTCAGGGAGCCGGCATTGGCCGTCAGGCTGATGCTCGGGAAGAACGCAGCCCGGGCCGCGCCGATGTTGGCGTTGGCCGCCTTGAGGTTGTATTCGGCCTGGAGGATGTCCGGACGACGTTGCAGCAAGTCCGACGGCAGGCCAGGCGGAACCTGGCTCAACAGGTCGTCGGACAGCGGCTTGGCGGTTTGCAGGTTGGCCGGGATACCGGTGCCGAGCAGCAGCACCAGGCCGTTTTCATCCTGCGCGACCTGGCGGGTGTACCGGGCCAGTTGCGCCCGGGCGTTTTCCACCGAGGTGCGCGACTGGGCCAGGTCCAGGGCCGAGGCCACACCGACTTCGTTGCTGCGCGCGGTGAGCTTCAGGCTCTCCTCGAACGCTCCGAGGGTGTCCTGGGTCAGTTTGCGCAGCTCTTTGTCGGCCTGCCAGGTCAGGTAGGCATTGGCCACGTTGGCCACCAGGCTGATCTGCGTGCTGCGGCGGCCTTCTTCAGTGGCGAAGTATTGCTGCAGGGCTTCTTCGCTCAGGCTGCGAACCCGACCGAACAGGTCGAGTTCATAAGCACTGATGCCAACCGTGGCCGAGTAGGAGCTGGTAATGCCCGCTTCGCCGGTCTGCGAGGCCCGTGCCGGGACCCGTTGCCGGCTGCCGGTGCCATTGGCCGAGACCGCCGGGAACAGATCCGCACGCTGGATGCGGTACTGCGCCGCGAAGGCATCGATGTTCAGCGCCGCAACCCGCAGGTCGCGGTTGTTTTCCAGGGCGACCTGGATCAGCTGCTGCAGTGCCGGGTCATGGAAAAACTGCTTCCAGCCCTGTTCGGCGGCGGCCTGGGCCGGCGCCTGGGCCGGCGAGTACGCCGGGCCCTGCGGATACTGGCCTGCCACCGGCGCTTGCGGCCGCTGATAATCCGGTATCAGTGAGCAACCGCTCAGCACCAGGGCCGCGATTGCGATGGACAGTAGCGACTTGCTCATTAGCCAGCCTCTTTAGAAGGTTCAAGAGCGTCATCCTGGTCAGCGGTTTTGCGCTGCCCCATGGCCGACACAGTAACGAAAAACAGTGGGACCCAGAAGATCGCCAGGACGGTGGCGGTGATCATACCGCCGATGACCCCGGTACCGATCGCATGCTGGCTACCCGAACCTGCCCCCGTGGAAATGGCCAGCGGTACCACACCGAGGACGAAGGCGAGCGAGGTCATGATAATCGGTCGCAAACGCATCCGGCAGGCTTCGATCGCCGCATCGCGCAGGCTACGCCCTTGTTCATGCAGTTCCTTGGCGAATTCGACGATCAGGATGGCGTTTTTCGCCGCCAGACCGATGGTCGTCAACAGGCCCACCTGGAAGTACACGTCGTTGGACAGGCCGCGCAGGCTGGTCGCCATCAGCGCCCCGATGATGCCCAACGGCACCACCAGCATCACTGCGATCGGGATCGACCAGCTTTCATACAACGCCGCCAGACACAGGAACACCATCAGCAGCGACAACGCATACAGCGCTGGCGCTTGCGAGCCGGACAGACGTTCCTCATACGACAGGCCGGTCCAGGAAATACCGACACCGGCCGGCAGTTTCCTGGCCAGGGCTTCGACTTCGGCCATGGCTTCACCGGTGGAATAACCGGGCGCCGGAGCACCGAGGATTTCCATCGCTTCCACGCCGTTGTAACGCGACAGCTTCGGCGCGCCGTAGATCCATTCACCCTTGGCGAAGGCCGAGAACGGCACCATGGTCCCGGCGCTGTTGCGCACATACCATTTCTTCACGTCTTCAGGGCTCATGCGTGCACCTGGCTGGCCTTGCACGTACACCTTCTTCACCCGACCGCGGTCGATGAAGTCGTTCACATAGCTACTGCCCAGGGCAATCGACAGGGTGTTGTTGATGTCGGTGAGGGTCACGCCCAGGGCGCTGGCCTTCTCGTCGTCGATTTCCAGCTGATATTGCGGCTCGTCGTTCAGGCCGTTGGGACGCACTTGCGAGAGGATCTTGCTTTGCGCCGCCAGGCCGAGGAACTGGTTGCGCGCTTCCATCAGCTTGTCGTGACCGATACCGGCGCGGTCCTGGAGGAACACGTCGAAACCGGTGGCGTTACCCAGTTCCAGTACCGCCGGAGGCGCGAAAGCAAACACCATGGCATCACGGAAGGTGAAGAAATGCTGCTGGGCCCGCGCCGCAACCTTGAACACGCTGTTGTCGGCGTTACGTTCGTCCCAGGGTTTAAGCATGATGAACGCCATACCCGAGCTCTGGCCACGACCGGCGAAGTTGAAGCCGTTCACGGTAAACACCGATGCCACCGCATCGCCTTCACCGCCGTCCTTGCTCGGACGCAGCAGGAACTCACGCATCTCATCCACCACCACCTGCGTGCGCTGGGCACTGGAGCCGGCCGGAGTCTGCACCTGGGCAAACAGCACGCCCTGGTCTTCTTCCGGCAGGAACGCCGTTGGAATGCGGGTGAACAGCCAGATCATGCCGACCACGATAATGATGTACGCCAGCAGGTACGGAGCCTTGTTCGAGAGCATATTGCCCACGCCACGCTCGTAGCTGCGCACGCCACGGTCGAAGCTGCGGTTGAACCAGCCGAAGAAGCCGCGTTTGGGCGTGCCGTGCTCGCCTTTCGGGATCGGCTTGAGCATGGTGGCGCACAGTGCCGGGGTGAAGATCAGCGCGACCAGTACCGACAGGGCCATGGCCGAGACGATGGTGATCGAGAACTGCTTGTAGATCACACCGGTGGAGCCGCTGAAGAACGCCATTGGCAGCAGTACCGCCGACAGCACCAGGGCGATGCCGACCAGTGCACCCTGGATCTGCCCCATGGATTTCTTGGTGGCCTCCTTGGGTGACAGGCCTTCTTCGCTCATGACCCGTTCGACGTTTTCCACCACGACAATGGCGTCGTCCACCAGCAAGCCGATGGCCAGCACCATGCCGAACATGGTCAGGGTGTTGATGCTGAAACCAAATGCCGCGAGGATGCCGAAGGTACCCAGCAAAACCACCGGGACAGTCATCGTGGTGATGACGGTGGCGCGGAAGTTTTGCAGGAACAGGAACATCACCAGGAACACCAGCACGACCGCTTCGACCAGGGTTTCAACCACGCCCTTGATCGATTCGGTCACCACCGGCGTGGTGTCGTACGGGAACACCACTTCCATCCCTTCAGGGAAGAACGGCTTGAGGGTGTCGATGGTCTTGCGCAGGGCTTTTGCGGTGTCGAGGGCGTTGGCACCGTTGGCCAGTTTCACCGCCAGACCGGAGGCCGGGCTGCCGTTGAACTGGGCGCTGATCGAGTAGTTTTCACCGCCCAGACCAACATCCGCCACGTCGCCGACGCGCACTTGCGAGCCGTCCTTGTTGACCTTGAGCAGGATCGCCTTGAACTGCTCGGCCGTCTGCAGGCGGGTCTTGCCGATGATCGTCGCGTTCAGTTGCTGGCCTTGCACGGCAGGCAAGCCGCCGAGTTGACCGGACGACACCTGGACGTTCTGCGCCGCGATCGCGGTTTTCACGTCCACCGGGGTCAGGTTGTAGTTGTTGAGCTTGGCCGGGTCGAGCCAGATCCGCATCGCGTACTGGGCACCGAAGACCTGGAAGTCACCGACACCGGCGGTCCGCGAGATCGGATCCTGCATGTTCGACACGATGTAGTTGGACAGGTCGTCCTTGGTCATGCTGCCGTCACGCGACACCACGCCGATCACCAGCAGGAAGTTTTTCACTGCCTTGGTCACGCGGATCCCCTGTTGCTGCACTTCTTGCGGCAGCAGCGGGGTGGCCAGGTTCAGTTTGTTCTGCACCTGAACCTGCGCGGTATCGGAGTTGGTGCCCTGCTCGAAGGTCGCGGTAATGGTCATGCTGCCGTCGGAGTTACTTTCCGAGGAGACATAACGCAGGTTATCGATACCGTTGAGCTGTTGTTCGATCACCTGCACCACGGTGTCCTGCACGGTTTGTGCGGACGCGCCCGGGTAGGTCACCTGGATCGCAATGGCCGGAGGCGCAATGCTCGGGTATTGGTTGATCGGAAGTTTGAGGATCGAGAGTGCCCCGACCAGCATGATCACCAGGGCAATTACCCAGGCAAAAATCGGACGATCGATAAAAAATCTGGACATGGTTTACTCCCCTTTGCCGCTGGAAGCCTGGTCAGCTGCTTTTGCGGGAGCCGGGTTCTTTGCGCCAACGTTAGTCGCTTCACTCACTTTGACTTCAACGCCAGGTTTGACGTATTGCAACCCTTCGGTGATCAGTCGATCGCCGGCTTTCAGACCGTCTTCGATCAGCCATTGGCTGCCCACAGTGCGGCTGGCCTTGAGCTGACGCAGTTCGACCTTGTTGTCCGGACCGACGACCAACGCGGTCGGGCTGCCTTTGAGGTCGCGGGTCACACCTTGTTGCGGCGCGAGGATCGCCGCGCTGTTCACGCCGGATTGCAGTTGGGCGTGAACGAACATGCCTGGCAACAGGGTGTGATCAGGGTTCGGGAACACCGCACGCAAGGTCACGGAACCGGTGGTCTGGTCAACCGAGACTTCGGAGAACTCGAGCTTGCCCGGTTGTTTGTACTCGCTGCCGTCTTCGAGGGTCAGCTTGACCGCTGCGGCGGTGTCGCCAGCCTTTTGCAGGCGACCGCTTTCCAGTTCGCGGCGCAGTTCAAGCAGCTCCACGGAAGACTGGGTCACGTCGACGTAGATCGGGTCGAGCTGGTGAATCACGGCCATGGCGTCGACCTGGCCGCTGGTCACCAGCGCGCCTTCGGTCACCGTAGAACGGCCGATACGGCCAGAGATCGGTGCGTACACCTTGGTGTAGCGCACATTGATCTGGGCGCTTTGCAGGGTCGCTTCCGCCTGCAGCCGGTTGGCCAGGGCCGTGTCGTATTCCTGGCGGCTGACAGCCTGCTCTTTGACCAGTTGCTGGTAGCGATCCGAGATCGACTTGGTCTGTTGCAGGTTGGCCTGGGCACTTTTCAGGGTGGCTTCATAAAGGGCTGGATCGATCTGATACAGCTGCTGGCCGACCTTGACGTCGCCGCCTTCCTTGAACAGGCGCTTGAGAATGATGCCGTTGACCTGAGGGCGAACCTCGGCGATGCGGAACGCGCTGGTGCGGCCCGGAAGCTCGGACGTCAGGGTGAAGGCTTGGGATTGCAGGGTTACGACGCCGACCTGAGGGGGCGGTGCGACAGGCGCGGCCTCTTCCTTTTTGCATCCGCTAAGCAGTGTTGCCAAGGCGACGGCGGTGACCAGAGCGGTAACAGCTGGCTTGAATTGCATGAAAATCCTCGGGTCAGGCGCGCACAGTGCGCACTAGAAAGGTGGAAGGGTAAAAATTCTGCGCTGGGTGGATAAGTAGCTTGCTAAGTAATATACTTACGTTCATGGTTGTTTGTAAATAGCTGAACCGTGTCACCTTGACGTTACAAAAATTATTCGAAGGTTCGAATTGTAGGCCGGGGACGACGCCTGAGAGCGTTCGCCCCCCTTTTATTCAGCTGATATTCAGACATCGCTGAAGCCCTGATCGAGGTTGTACTGCCATGGTCCGTCGTACCAAAGAGGAAGCTCAAGAAACCCGTAGCCAGATACTCGAAGCGGCCGAAAAAGCCTTTTTCGAGCGGGGCGTGGCGCGCACGACACTGGCGGAAATCGCGACCCTGGCCGGCGTCACGCGCGGGGCCATCTATTGGCATTTCAGCAACAAGGCGGCCGTGGTGCAGGCCATGCTCGACACCTTGCATGAGCCGCTGGATGAAATGGCCAAGGCCAGTGAAAATGCAGATGAACCCGACCCGCTGGGCTGCATGCGCAAGCTGCTGATTCATTTGTTTCATCAAGTTGCTCTGGACCCGAAAACCCGGCGCCTCAATGAGATTCTGTTTCATAAGTGCGAATTCACCGATGAAATGTGCGACCTGCGTCAGCAGCGCCGCGTGGCCAGTCTCGATTGCAATGTGCGCATCGCCCTGGCCCTGAGTAATGCAGTGAATCGGGGACAGTTGCCGGAAAATCTCGACACCTCCCGCGCCGCCGTCAGCCTGCATGCGTACATCGATGGCATCCTGTACCAGTGGCTGTTGGCACCCGACAGTTTTGAACTGCACGCCGAAGCCGAGCGTTGGGTCGATACAGGTTTGGACATGCTGCGCTTGAGCCCAAGCCTGTGCAAATAAAACAAAATGAATAAATGCATCCGGTTCTGACAAGGCTCGACAGGGCTGAAGCTCGGTTCTTTGCTCGCGTTGTCGCAACGGGATGCTTTTATATACGCAGGCGCTTGCGGTTGACAGCTGGCGAGCCCTGTATTTTGTAGGGATTTTGTATCGAGTGTTTAAGTGAGTCTGGCTTCGGCGTGATCGGCATTGCGCTGATTGGCCTCAGTGCTCTTGCTGTTGCCTGGATCCAGCGCACGTGCGGCAAGGATCAGAATATCAGGCCCATTCGCCGTTCGTAACCGATCCGGCCCTTGTAGGCTTCGCCGCTGTCGACCCAGCCGAATGTGGCGTATAGCGCGATGGCCGCTTCGTTGTCGGCATCCACTGACAACTCCAGTCCCTTTATTTCCGGCCAGGCCTGGCGCGCCACCTCGGGCAGGGCGTGCAGGCAGGCCTTGCCATAGCCTTTGCCCTGAGCGCGGCGATCCACTTGCAAGGCATGCAGGGTCGCGCTGTGTTCGTCGGCCCATGCCGGCAGCACCGGCGGGCGTTTGAGCAGCAGAAAGGCGACGGGAATATCCTCGGCCAGCAGGGCAAATCCCTTGACGCCGGGGCCGGGCCTGGACAGCAAGGTGTGCAGCGCACCGTAGATGTCGCCGCAGAACCTGATCTGTTCTTTGTGAACTTCAATGGCCTCGACCTGCCGGCGCTGGAGCGCGTTGAGGCTTTCGTAAGGCACGAGTCTGGCTGTCACTGGAGTATCCTTTTTCCATCACCGATAGGTTTCGGATTCTAACGAGTTTGCGCTGATCGATTATTTTTATTTCGGTTGTCGATTTGGCGTTTTGCCAGACGACAAAGGGTGTCTTCACCACAAAAACCACGGAGAACCACCATGAACGCTACCCACGAGATCCAGACCCTGATCGACACCTACCGTCAGGCGGTCATCGCCAAGGATGTCGAGAAAATCATGGCCCTGTATGCCGACGACATCGTCTCCTACGACGCGGTCAAGGCCCTGCAATTCCGGGGCAAGGCGGCCTATCGCGCGCATTGGCTGGAGTGCATGGAGATGTGCCAGGGCGCGCACACGTTTGACTTCGACCAGATGAACATCGTGGCGGACGAGCACATCGCCTTCGCCCATTGGCTGGCCCATTGCGGTGGCACCAATGACAAGGGTGAAACCCAGGCCTGCTGGATGCGCGTGACCGCCTGTTACCGGCGCGAGGCCGGACAATGGCGCATCGTCCACGAACACTGGTCAGCCCCGTTCGACATGATGAGCGGCACTGCACTGTTCAATCTGGAGCCCTGATCGGCGGGCGGTTGATCGGCAAACAGCGCCCAAACGCCAATCGGCAGCCATAGTTGATCCGTTCGATTAGGGTAGAGCCTCAAGAAATGGAGAGCGTCCATGAAATATCTATGCCTGGTCTACAGCAGCGAACTCGAGTTGCATTCGCTTCCCGACAGTCCGAAAGACGCCGAATGTATGGCCTACGCCGAGTCGATCCAGGGCAGTGGCCGGATGCTCGCGGCCGAAGCGCTGGAGTCGGTGCAGACCGCGACCACCGTGCGCATGCGCAACGGGAAAATGTCGATCACCGACGGCCCGTTCGCCGAAACCAAGGAGCAGTTGGCCGGCTTTTACCTGATCGAAGCCAAGGACCTCAATGAAGCCCTGCAGGTCGCCGGCAACATCCCGGCGGCCCGGGTGGGCTGTGTCGAGGTGCGCCCCGTTCGCCAGTTGAATCCCTGAACCACCATCGAAAACAGGAGATCTGCATGAGCCCGCAACCTTGTAGCAAGCAACCTGCCGAATTCGAGTCAGCGATGACCGAAGGCCTGTCGGACTGATGCCTGACGTCGCGGTTACGGCGCGGGTCGAGCAGGTCTACCGTGAAGACTCACGGCGGATCCTGGCGACCCTGATCCGCTTGCTTGGCGATTTCGATCTGGCCGAAGAGGCCTTGCACGAGGCGTTTTTCGTCGCGGTCGAGCGCTGGCAGCGTGACGGTGTGCCGGGCAATCCGCGGGCCTGGCTGGTGTCCACCGGGCGCTTCAAGGCCATTGACGGGTTGCGTCGGCGCGCGCGTTTCAACGCGTCCCGGCCGCTGTTGATCGCGCAACTGGAGGCGCTGGAGCAGGCCGACTGGAGTGACGAAGACGTGGAAGACGATCGCCTGCGCCTGATCTTTACCTGCTGCCACCCGGCACTGGCGGCGGACGCCCAAGTGCCGTTGACCCTGCGGGAAGTCTGCGACCTGACCACCGAAGAAATCGCCCGGGCCTTCCTTTCGGCGCCGGCCACCATTGCCCAACGCATCGTGCGCGCCAAAGCGAAAATCCGTGACGCGAACATTCCCTATCAAGTGCCGACCCTGACCGAATTGCCCGAACGCCTCGACAGCGTGCTGCGGGTGATTTACCTGGTGTTCAACGAAGGTTACTCGGCGTCCGTCGGCGCCGAATTGACCCGCGAGGATTTGACCCGTGAAGCGATACGGCTCGGCCGGTTGCTGGCCGAGTTGCTGCCGGAACCGGAGGTGATGGGCCTGCTGGCGTTGATGCTGTTGCACGAGTCGCGGCGCCTGGCCAGGACCTCGGCGAGTGGCGAGCTGATTGTGCTGGATGAGCAGGATCGTTCGCTGTGGGATGCCGAGCTGATCGCCGAAGGTTGCGCGCTGGTGGAGCGGGCATTGACCACCCGGCGTTTCGGGCCTTATTGCCTGCAGGCGGCGATCGCGGCGGTGCATGCCGAAGCGCCGACGGCGGGGGAGACGGATTGGCCACAGATTGTCGGTCTGTATGACGTGCTGTTGCAGGCCATGCCGTCACCGGTGATCGAGCTGAACCGGGCCGCGGCACTGGCCAAGCGGGATGGACCGTTGGCGGGATTGACCTTGATTGAAGGGATTTTGCAGCGCGGCGAGCTGCTGGATTACCACTTGGCGCATTCGGCGCGGGCGGAATTTTGTCGGCAGTTGGGGCGGGTGGATGAGGCGCGGGCGGCTTATCGGCGGGCGTTGGAGTTGACGCAGCAAGTGCCGGAGCGGCGGTTTATCGAGGGGCGGCTCAAGGCGTTGGGTGTGAAGTGATCTTGAGGGCCTCTTCGCGAGCAAGCTCGCTCCCACATTATTTGACCGGGTTTTGCCTGGAGAGTGGGGTCCAATGTGGGGGGATGTGATCTGGAGGGCCTCTTCGCGGGCAAGCCTCGCTCCTACAGGTTCGAGTCGAATCGGGATTATATGATCGACTCGAACCTGTAGGAGCGAGGCTTGCCCGCGAATGGCCACGCCGCTATTCCAGCATCTTGTCGATCAACCAGCTCCCCGCCGGCCCCGGCGGATTCAACCGCGACCACAGCGCATCCACCGACACGGTCTTCGGCCAACCACGCACCTGAAGCTCCTGCAACGACCCCGCGCCAAAGCGTTCCACCAACCACCGGGGCAGCGGCGCCCAGCCGAAGCCGCCCTGGGCCATTTCCAGCAGCATCAGGTAGCTCGGCGCCGACCAGACGCGCCCCATTGCCCGGCTTTCATAGGGATTGACGATGGTCGCCAGGCGCAGTTCGCGATGCTGGCGCAGCACGTCCTGATCCACCTTTGCCAAAGCCGCCAACGGATGTCCGGGGGCTACAAACAGCGCGATTGCCGTGCGTTCGTCCACCGTCGAACTGGCCAGGTCCGGTGGGTAGCTGGCTTGCTGCTCGGCGAAGGCGACATGGGCTCGACCGCTTTGCACCAGCGCCACCAGGTCATCGCATTCGGCAATCAGGCATTCGAGCTCCAGGTCCGGATAACGCTGTTCGAAGCTACTCAGTGCCGCTTCGAATCGGTCGGACTGGTAGGTGTCGGACAGCGCCACCGTCAGTTTCGCCTCGACCCCTTGGGACAATTGGCTGGCGGTCATTTCCAGGCGGCTGGTGGCCGCCAGTATCGCCTCGGCCCGCTGTAATACCACGTGCCCGGCCGGCGTCAGGCCGGGCTTGCGACTGCTGCGATCGAACAAGGTCAGGTTCAGGTCGATTTCCAGGCTGGCCACTGCCGCGCTGATGGTCGACTGACTGCGGCCAAGCTTGCGCGCCGCCGCAGAGAACGAGCCTTGCGTCGCCGCTTGGACGAAGGCCAGCAACACTTCGTGAGAAGCCATGAACTATCGCCCTGATCGATGGTTATTGGTTATGAAGTATCGATGCGATGACGGACCATGGCAACCACAGTCACCCAGGGAGTCTGGCCATGAACGCCAATAAATCCATCACTGAACGTATTTTCCAGGCCATTGGTTTTGAACTGCTGGCGGTGCTGATCTGCACCCCGTTGCTCGCCTGGGTCATGGACAAACCGATGCTGGAAATGGGCGTGGCGACCATGGCGATCGCAGGGCTGGCCCTCGCCTGGAACGTGGTCTTCAACGGCTTGTTCGATCGCGCGCTCAAACGTTTTGCCCTTGTGCGTAACGCCTGGGTGCGCGTCGTGCATGCGCTGCTGTTTGAAGGTGGCCTGGTCGCCGTCGGCGTGCCGCTGATTGCCTGGTGGCTGAATATCAGCCTGTGGCAGGCGTTCCTGCTGGACATTGGTGTATTGCTGTTTTTCCTGCCGTATACCTACCTTTATCACTGGGCCTATGACGTGGTGCGTGAGCGGCTGGTAATGCGCACGTCTTACGAAGGCTAAAAGCAAAGATCGTCCGAACGCGGCCCGAACCTGCGGCAGCGCCTACACCGACCGGGAACAACCACAATGGCGGATATACCCGATTCCTTGTAGGAGCTGTCGAGTGAAACGAGGCGGCGATCTTTTGATCTTAATAATCCTGCCGCTTGCGAAATGCCCAACGCCCGGCGATCACGGTAAAGGTCGCGACCAATGCCACCAGGATCCAGAACCCCTCAGGGTCACCGGACAGCGGTACTCCACCGACGTTCATGCCAAAGAACCCGGCAATGATGTTGATCGGCAGCGCCAGCACCGTGACCACGGTCAGGGTGAACAAGGTGCAGTTGCTCTGTTCATTGAGGTTGGCGGCGATTTCTTCCTGCAACAGCTTGATCCGCTCCCCCAGTGCCGTGAGGTCGTTGATGATCAGCGCAAACTCCTCGGTGGACTTGCGCAACTCCTTCACGTCCTCTTTCTGCAACCACTGCGGCGGCCGATTCAGCAACCGCAGCAACGAGCCCGGTTCCAGCGCCAGCAGACGTTGCAGGCGCACCAGCACCCGGCGATTGGCGCCCAGCTCAGCCCGGTTGGTCGACAGCCGGGACGACAGCAACTCATCCTCGATCTGGTCGACACTGAGGCTGGTCCTGCGCACGATCTGCGTCAGTACTTCGCCCTGATCGCGCAGTAAATGCACCAGCAATTCCAGCGGCGAGCGAAAGCACTCGCCGGCCTTCACCGACGAGCGCAATTTATCCACCAAGTGCAGCGGTTGCAGGCGCGCGCTGATGAGCAGCCGGCTGCGGGCGCAGACCCACAGCGTCGACACATCGGACGAAGCCATGCTGCTGAGGTTGAATACCACATCGTTGACCACCGCCAGCAACGCCGAATCGACGTGCTCGATACGGGTCGAACGCGAACCTTCATGCAGTGCTTCAAAAAACTCTTCGGGCAATTCCAGATGATTTTTCATCCAGCGCTCGCACGCGGCATGGGCGAGGTTGAGGTGCAGCCAGAGAAATTCATCGCTGTCGTCCGGTTGTTGCAGGCACTGCAAAGCCCTGGCCGAATCGATTTCCCGACCCCGTTCGCCGGGGCGAAAACTGAAACCGTACAGCAGACCGAACAGGTCCGGGTCGCGATGACTTTGGTCGATGCTGTGGTTCATGGAGGCTCGCTGTGCGGAGGCGCCTGTCGCGGGTTTCACAGGTTCACTTGAGCCGCATCATCGCAAGGCTGTTTGACGGTTTTGTGACGGTTCTTAACGGCGAGTGGGCAGGCTGAAGGTAAAGATCGTGCCCTGTTCAGCGTTGGAGGCCACGTCCAGTTTCCCCCCATGGGACTTTGCGATCTCGCTGGCGATGTACAAGCCCAACCCGAGGCCGGCCTGCGGTGTATCGCGGGTTGGTCGCGAATAGGGTTTGAACAGGTGCGGCAACACCTGCTCGGCAATCTGTCCCTGATTTTTTACGCTTAGCACAAAGGTTCCTTGAGCGATCCGCGCGCTGACCTCTACCGAACTTGCGGGATCGCCATGGTTGACAGCGTTGGCCACCAGGTTGGAGGCCAATTGCGTGACACGCTCGCGATCGCAATGCACACCGCGCAAGTCGCCGATGGACGACACAATACTGCGATCGGGGTACACGCTCTGGATTTCAGCAATCACATGCCGTAATGCCTCTTCCAGATCCGGGCACGGCTCGATGTTCACCGGGATGCCCTTGCCCGTGGAGCCTCGAGTGAAGTCCAGCACGTCATTGACCAGTTTGGTCGCGCGACGGGCGCTGGTGAGGATGTGGCGCACCAGCTTGTCGCTGGCCGGGTCGGGACATTTACGCAGGAGCATTTCCGCGCCGACGCTGATGGCAAACAAGGGGTTGCGCAAGTCATGCCCGAGCACGGCGATGAACTGCTCGCGCAGTTCGCCGGTTTCCTGCTCCTGCATCAGGGCCGCTTCGGTCTGTTGCTGGTTTTCTTCGGATTCGATCTGCAGCGCCAGCATCCGCGCAAACGATTCCATGGTGCTCTGGATCGTGCTGGAGGTGAGCGGTGCCGGGTTGGGATCGAGGGCGCAGATGGTGCCGAAGAAACGCCCGTCGGTGCGAAAAATCGGCACGGCAATGTAGCTTTCGAATTGATACAGGCGCGGCGTATGGTGGTCGCGGTACAGCGGGTCGTCACTGGCCTTATCGATCACCACGGCGTGGTGGGCCTGACGAATTTCGTGGCACAGGGTAGTCGTCACCTCCAGCTCGCCACCGACCTGCAGGCCGAAACCCAGTTGATCGAGCACCGCACAGGCGGTCCAGGAATCTTCGGTGACCCGGGCCACTGCGGCAAAGCGCAGGCCGGTCATTTCGCGGATCACCTGAAGCATGGCGGGCACTGCGCTGATCCGGCCGATGGTGGCAATGTCTGCTGCCGCTGTCTGACCCATGTACGTTGTTCTCGCTGCAAGATGCCGAGGGGGGTCGAGGAATTCTAGCGGGCTGGCGCGAGGTTGGCGTCACTTGATTCATGGCGTTCGGGATCAGCTGATGCAGGATGCAAAAAAGCCGCACGACCCGAAAGGCGTGCGGCTTTTTGATCTGTGCATCAGGTGTCTTGTTTGTTGCTCAGTACTTTGCCAGTGGCGGCATCGAAATCCACGTCCCATTCAACGCCTTCAACTGTGCGCAGTTCGACTTCGTACTCGTAGCCGTTGAAGTGGTTGTCCAGGTCAGTGTCAGTGATGGTCGCACCCGGGTGCAATTTCAGGGCGGCCTGGTTCAGTTCTTCCAATGGCTTGATCTTGCCGCTCTTGACCAGCTCAGGGATTTGGTCGACGCGAACATCGGCCTGGGCCAGGCCCGCGGTGAGGGTCAGGGCAGCAGCGGTGAACAAGGCAGTCAGGGTGTTCATGGGATTCTTTCCTTGGATGATCTGTTTAAGTGGGATCAGATTAACTGTGGCAACTTAATTCACCCTTAATTCCTAAAACCGCCCGTAGGAGCGAGGCTTGCCCGCGAAGCAGACACCTCGGTCCCAAATCAATACCCATTGTTCTGCAACAACTGCGCAACACTAGCCGCCGCCGGCCGCTTATAGAACTTAAGCAGTTCACTGGCGCGATTAGTGAAGATGCCATCAACCCCGGCGTCCATGACTTTCTGATAATCCACTGCATCGTCGACAGTGTAGACATGCACCAGCAACCCCTGATCATGGGTGAACTGGTTCATCCACGGCTGCACCAGGTCCGAATAGCTCTGATCACCCCCCTGGGTCAGCCTGGCAGAAGGGCCGGTGCCGATCGCGCCCTGGGCTTTGGCGTATTCGACCCAGCGCTGGTATTCGGCCTTGTCCTTCGGTTGCTGTTTGGCATAGAACGTCGCTTTGTCCTTGTCGCCGGACTCGGCAAAGGTCACCTTGGACTTTGGCTCGATACTGCCTTCGCCGACCCACAACAGCAGGATCTTCGGCACTTGCGGCATTTCCTTTTCCAGCAATTCGAGGCTGCCCTTTTCAAACGTTTGCAACACCACCTTGCCTTTACCCTGGCCGACCGCCAGTTCGCTTTTCGCCAGTTTCGACCCTGTCGGACTCAACCAGCCGCGATCCTGGAGTTTCTCCTTGAGGTCGCGTTCGAGCCCGGGAAACTGCTTCGGTTCTTTGGTTTCGATGTACAGGCCCGGCTTGTGCAGCGGATTGCTCTGGGCGATGTCGATGATCTCGTCCAGGGTCAGGATTTTCAGCCCCGCATAGGCAGGACGGGCGCGATCCGGGTAAGCGCTGTTGAACCAGCTGCCGGCATCGAGGGTTTTCAGCTCCGCAAGGGTGAACGCGTTGGCCGGGCTGTCCTTGCGCTCCGGAAACTTGATGGCGACGTCGGTGGTGCGTTGCAGGTTGTCGTCGTGCAAGGCGAACAGCACGCCGTCCTTGCTGCGCTGCAAGTCCAGCTCCAGGTAGTCGGCGCCCAGATCGCGAGCCAGTTTGTAGGCCGGGGCAGTGGATTCCGGTGCATCGAAGGACGCGCCGCGGTGCGCGATCACCGCCGGATGCGGGATGCCCAGGCGGGTCGCCAGTGCGGTGGGGCTTGGTTCGCTGGCGGCCTGCGCCGGGCCGAGGCCGAGCAGCACACTGAGCAGCAGGGCGCTTTGGGTGAAGGTGACAGGCATGGGTCGAGGTCCTTTCGCAGTTTTTCAAAGAACTCCCTTTTAACAACTGAGGGCTGGCCGCGCTATCGCGAGACCGACATAAACCTGTGTAAAGTCCAATTTTTCCGCGCTTTTGTGCGGTTCCTTGCAGTACGCTTGACCCCGACAGATTCCCCGGCAGAGGGAAAACCGTTCACTTGCCCTGCGTGTAAACCATCGATCACCGGTCCTTCGCGACCCTTTGTGAGGTTTATCATGCGCATCACTTCCCAGTTCATCTGCCAGGCTGCCGACCAACTCAAAGGCTTCGTCGGCCTCAATCGCAAGACCGGCCAGTACATCGTTCGCTTCAGTGAAGACGCGTTCGGCATGGACGTGGCGGATGACGGCATTATTCCGGTGAGCGAGTTCGTCTGGGCACCCGGTCCGGAGCAGGCCATGACGCTTAAACGCGAGTTGATTCAGTTGTTGCTGGATCAGAACATCAATGACCAGATCAACATAACCGAGCCGTTGCGGGTGTATATGAATCGGCGGGAAGTGCCGGAGATTTCGGCGGTGCGCAGTCTTGTGCATGGCTGAATTTTGCGGTGATGGTGATGGCCTATTCGCGAGCAGGCTCGCTCCCACAGGGGATTTTCTGGGTACGCAAAATCCAAGACCGATCGGAATCCATAGATGTGTGCGAGCCAGCTCGCGAATGCGGCCCGAAGAGCAGCACATCATCTACTGTTTGAACGCATACCCCCGCTCAACCCTGCACACTCGCATATGACACGCCGAATACCAAATCGAGCGCCCACGCTCATGAATTGCACTGTGCTCGGGATGAAGCTTCCACGGAGACGACCACTACCCTGGGCGGCAAAACGAACAACCATGGCTTAAAGCAGCCGTAGGCGCTCGACGATGTCGCCGTTTTTCAGATGTGAATCAACGATTTCCTCAATATCCCCGGGCTCGACGTAGCGATACCAGATGCCTTCGGGATAAATCACCACCACAGGCCCTTCTGCACAACGGTTCAGGCAACCGGCCTGGTTGACCCGCACCTTTCCCTGACCGTTCAGCCCATAACTGGCGACGAGCGACTTGCACTGCTCATAGCCGCTTTTACCCTGGCGTTGCGCACAGCAATCGCGGTTGTTGTCACGCTGGTTCACGCAGAAAAATATATGCCGCTGGTAGCGCGAGGGTGTTTCTTGCGTCTTATTTTTATCAGTCATTGATCAGTCCTGCTGAAATAAAAGCTCTGGGCTTACAAGGAGAAACGCTCGAACGGTGCTGAGCATGGCTTGCCGAAACAGATCTGCAGGTCACCTTTGGCGGGGCTCATGACGAGTGCCGAGACGGTTTTCCCCTGTTTGAATTCGCGCCCGTGAGCGCAGATGGAAGCCGGGCTATTGGTGTGGTCGGCTAATAAAATCCTGGCCCGAGCGATGTCCAATCGCGGATCGTGGGACAAGGCGCTGTCGAGCACCTGAGTCCGCAGATAGGTGGTGGACTGCGACGACACCTGCTCCTCGCCGGTAAAGTCCGGGTGGAGGAAGTGGTTGCAGTGGGTCAGCACCGAGCCTTCGAGCACCCGATGCCCGAGTACCGTCATCTCCACGATAAGCAAGCGCCCCCCCTGCGCCAACGTCAAGCTGCGCGAGGAGGCACGGGGTATCCGTACTATTTCTTCAAGACAAGCCTCAATCGAGGTTTTGCCCAGCAGTTGGCGCACTAACAGGTAAGGCGGTACGCCCACTCGCCATACTCCACCGATCACCATATTGATACCCACCGCCAAACCGTGACTGTTGATGCCTGCATACCCCAGTAAACCGGTATAGGCCCACATCAAGATGTCCCCTGCGTGCTCAGTTGCCCCTCGATAACGCAGGGCGCAGAGGTAGTCGCGCAGATCACCGGACAAATCGATCGTCTGCGCGATCGTGCCCCCCTCTTCTGGATCAATGAACGCCAAAGTGGTGCAGTCTTCGCCCCAGCCTGTCAGCTCTCGGCGGATTTGCAGCAGCATGGCTTGCTCTGGGGTGATATCAGCGCCTCTGGCCAGCCCCAGCACCTCTTGGCCGAGGCCGGGCAGATGGTCGTGAAGCACCGCCAGAAACTGGCGACTGATGCCCATTACCTCTTCCTGCGCCAACGGTACGCGCCTGAGGCGGTTGACCTGCGCCAAGCCATCATCGAGGAAGAGTCGGATTAGGTCCCGGGCAGCGAAGCCATACGCTTCGCCACGCCGTCCGGGGTCGGTTTCGCAGATTTCATAGACAGCCATTGCTCGTCACCTTTTGCACGAGGCATTGCAACCGAGGGGTGGTCGACACGGGATATCAGGCCGGCAGGGCCGTCATACCCGCCGATATGACAGCGGTATTGAGGCGCAACTCGATCATGTCGCCAAAAACCACCGTTGCCTTGTCACACAGCGGCATCAGCAGCGCGGAGAACTCCCCAGCCTTGGGGGCAACGGTCTGGAAACCGGGGACGGAGTTCACTTCCAGAATCTTCAGTCCCTCGGCGGTTTCAATCAGATCGACGCCCGCCATTGCGGCATTGAAGGCGCGGGCAGCGCGTTCGGCCAGTTGATAGGCCTCATCAGGCAACGGCTCGGACATGACGATCTTGGCGCCCACTGCGATATTGCTCAGGAATGCACCCGGCTGGGCATACCGGTAGAAGCCAAAGACCGGTTTGAAGTCCGCACACTGCACTCGGATATCCCGTCCGGGCTTGTCGACAAACTGCTGAAAATACAAGGGAGCCTGTGAGTCAGTTGCACTGGCCAACACTTCAAGCACCTCGGCTTCGCTATAGAGCGGTCGCACCCCTTCACCTTTAGAGCCGTTATCGGGCTTGAACACCAGGGGCAAGCCCAGCGCTTCGACAATGCAGCGCACCGGGGTATCGCGCCCACAAATAAGCGCCGGGACATGGGGTAAGTTGTGCCTGACCAGCAAGGCCGAGTTCATGGCCTTTGATTGCATCGCTTCCAGGGTCGGCCCATCGTTTATCACGGTGTACCCTAGTTGCTTGAACATTTTGAGCAGAAAATTGCCGTAGTGGCCCTCCATCCCCGACGTCCAGCCCACCACTAGCGCGGGCTTGAGCGGTGCGCCCTCGTACCAAAGCTGCAGTTCCTGGCCTTCGGCCTTCACTTGTATCTGAGCGGGGCGTAACACCAGAACCTCTAGCTCACGGCGCAGGAGATCTTCATGCAGGCAACGCACATCGCGCGTCCACTCACGGCAAAGGATCAACACGGGATTATTCATCGATTGAGGTCCTTTTAATCATTGCTAGGGTCATCCAGTCAAGAGCGGCCAGGGTGCCGTGCTCACAGAAGTTGATTTCCTGGCCGGCGGTAAACAGGGCCGGAGATTTTACGCAGTAAAGGCGCATCTGGCCGGGATCCTCCTCTCCAACGGCCACCACATGGGAGCGGTTGCCGACTTGGCGGGTATTGACGAAAGCCTGGACGGACTCATGGGCTAGAATGCAGTACATGATCATTCGCTAAACAGTTCTGTTACGCTGGGGAACGCCCGCGAATAGGCTTCCGCGTACTGAATCGGCCGCGTCGATCGCCGGCCCGCCTGGGCGCCGCGCTGCAAGGCAACACGCTCGTAGTAATCCCAGACCCCTTTTTGCGAGGCAATGGCTTCAAATGTACGTCGTTTAATCGACCACACAGGGGTGATATCGAGAAACAGGTCCGCCTTGAAGTCGCTCTGTTCCGGTTGATGAGGCTCGAAATAGTAGACGTTGGGTGGGGTGATGGTGTCAGCGCCGTAACCGGGCGCCGTCGCCAGGACCCGAGCCTGCATGACGCAGGCGCTGACGTTGACGTGATCGGCATTGCCCGGGTCGACCGGTGGATGGGTCAATACGATAGCTGGGCGAAAGCTGCGCATCCGTTGTGCCAGGGCCAGGGTGTCCTTTGTCTCGAGGACCAGCGGGTAATCGGCCAGGCCGAGCATGTGCAGTTGCACGCCAAGGACATCGGCGGCGCGGTGAGCTTCCTCCAAGCGGATGGCGGCCACGCTCTCGAGCGTGGCACCGGGCTGTTTCCACAACGCACCGGCTTCACCTTTGGAACCGAGCGAACAACACACGACCTCGACATTCCACCCTGCGGCCAAGTGCGCGGCGATTGCCCCGGCCGAGCGCCAGACGAAATCCCCGGGATGAGCCACGACCACCAGGAGGTTTTTGTTTTCTACATTCATCACTCTCACCTGCTCACGATAATTTCGGTTACTGGGGTTTTAGTGCCGTCGCGGTAAAAACCTCCCGCGACATCCGGCTTTCTCGTACACGCAGCCTGCGCTCGACCGTGATCAGCAGCACGATGACGCCCAGACCCATGGCCGCCACTAGCACTGCCATCACCCAGGAAGGAACAAAGGGGGCGAGGGCTACGCTGGCGGCACCGAGAATCAGTGCCAGGCGAAAATCGAAGGCGCGCACAGCGGCATAACGGCTGCGGGCCTGCGGCGGAGCAATACGAGCAATCAAGGCCATCTTGGCCGGCGCATAAAGGAGTTCGCCCAGGGTGTAGAGCGCCATGGCGGCGATCAATGTCCAGGCATCGTTGCTGACCATGAGCACCACAAACCCTGCCGTGGCGATGACGGGACCGATCACATAGAGCAGCAATGGTGGAATGTCCTTGGTCAGCTTCTGTGCCAGATGGGTAAGGCACACGGCAATGACGTTGGTTTCCAACCGCAGGATGCCGAACATCACCACGCCGGTGATCACGGGCTGCCAATCATCCAGGCTCCACAGCGTTTGCGTACCGAACTCACGACTCAAGCGGACTGCCACGTAGTAGGCCAACTGCACCGCGATGCCGAAGTTCAGGGTCGTGGCAATGACGTAGGTCAGCATCAGCCGGTCTTGCAGGACCGCCCGATATTCACTGAGCATTTCGACAAAACGAACGGGGCGTCGGGTGTCCAGCCGTGCGGTCTCTTCCAGGTGAAAGGCGACGACCCAGGCGCCGGCGGTCGCGAGCAACGCGGTCATTGCTACGACAGCGGCAAAGTCGAGCTCGTACAGCAACACCCCGGCCACCGTGCCTACGCCACGCGCCATATTGGTAATCCAGTAGAGGTAGGCATACACCCGGCGTAAATCCCCCGGGGGTACCGCATCGAGCACCAGGGCCTCGCTGACTGGCACGCTGATACCGTTGCATACCAGCACCCATGCGTACAGGAACAGCAGTGCGTAACCCAGCACCGGAGTCTGTCCGCGATCCAGCAGCAATAGCCCGACCAGCATGAGCAAGGCGCCGGCCTTTATCAGTTCCATGGGCAATAACACCCTCCGACGCCCGCGAACGTCGGCAAAGTGGGCTCCCACCAAGCTGGCTGCACCGGCCAGCACCATCACGCCGACCAGCGCCGCCCCCACCGTGAACTCACCCAGGCGCTGGGACAGGTAGATGATAAAAAACGGCGCGACGGCTCCCTCGATGAACTTCTCTACAAAATGCAGGAACAACCTGATCTTGACGCTTTTACCCAGCGGACTGGTCATCGCTTTCCCTTGGTTCATAGGGCTGACGTCAACACCGAGATTTTTTGTCCGCCTTTGAACAGGTTTACGCGGTGCTTGGTGCTGGCCTTGGCGCCGTAGCCCACTACTTGGCCGTCGAAGACAAACGTATCCAGGCTCAAGTTACATTGGCGCACGAGACTCCAGTGCTGATCGTTGAACACCGGTAATTGCAGCGGAGCAATGTACTCTTGAAGAATGAACCCCTTGCCCAGGGCTCCCTCGACCTTTTGCGCCCACTGCGTAGCCGTGCAATCGAGGCCTACGGTGACGCCCTCGCCACGGACGTCATAAGGCTCCTTGATGACAAAATTGTGCCGCTGTTCAAGCGCCAAAGTGCCGATATCCAGGTCGCGCCCTTGCCACTGCACGGTCTTACCGGGCTCGAACTTGCTCGCCCAAGGCAGCATCTGGCGAATGAGCTGGTGTTCCTCGTCACTGAACAGGTGGGCAAACTGACGCTCCTGAAGCAATGACAAACAGCGCTTGTTCTCCGTGACCAGGCGAGCACCGAAATGATTAAGGTGACAGACATCGGCCTGGGCAAAAATCTGCTGCCACTTTTGCGCCTGCTCGGGAAAGTGCTTGAGGTAATTTTGCCAATAGACCGTGTTGATCTTGTTCCATATCACGTCGATTCGCCTCCCCGCCGCTCTGACGTGGGTCCCATCAAAGTCGATCTGCCGAGGGTCGAAGACCCGGGTAGGCAAGCCGGCTTCGCTGAAGGCCAGAGCCATTTCACGGCTTTCGACATTGGACTTGTCCTGCTCTTGCAAGATAACCATTTCGGCCTCGGCACCGCGTGAGGCAAATGACGCGAACAACGCCTGGGTCTGGCTGGGCTGATCAAATTGTCGGGACGCGATTCTTTCCTCCAGCGCACCGCTGCCCAAGGCTTTCCATGCACTGCGTACCAGGGCATTCAAGCGAGGCGTAAAGAGGATTCCAGCGGGTGAGTCGGTGTTGTGCTCCAGCAGTTTCAACGCGCCGCTGCACCGATCGACATAGCCGTCGAACCGACAGATTGTGATGTAGCGCTCCTGCTTCAAGGGCGTGCGGATAAACGCCCGGTCCATCTCTGAATGCTCGAGATATGCAGACATTGCCGGATGTTGCACACACAAGCCAATGGTCTTCTCCAGCACCTGAAGGTACTTCATGACGTTTTTTTGATGCTGCTGATCCCATTCGCGTTTTACCACCAGTGGCGTCAATGCCAAGGGATAGTCGATATTGCGAAACACCGGCGACCGTGCCTCCATCTGTGCAGCCTGGGCACACTTGTCTTGCTGCTGCCAGTCGAGCTCTTCGCCCAGTTGGGAATAATAGAGTGGCAAGTCAAATATCATAAGGAGCCCCTTGGTAGGTGGTTTCGCCGCGCACCAATGTGTAATAGGCCTCGGACAACTGCGCCGTCACCGGTCGGTGGGCAAAATCGCCAATACGGTGTTGCTCAAGTGACTCTATGGCCGCGATCTCAAGGCCCGTACCACACAAGAACGCTTCGCTCGCATTGACTAGGTCTTCGGCTCGCAGGTGACGTTGCTGCACATCGAGCCCCAAGCCCTTGGCCAGTTGGGCGATGACATGGGCCGTGACACTGGGCAATACCCCATCGGACTGAAGGGGCGTGTACAGGCGACCGCCCTTGACTACAAACAGCGCCGCCGTCGGCGCTTCCGTCAGGTAACCCGACTGATTCAATAGCAGCGGCACGTCAAAACCCGAGGCCTTGGCCAGCGTGCTGGCGATAAACGTATTGGCGTATGCCGCGACACATTTGGCGCTTGAGGGGAACGCGTCGTGGGATAACTTGCGAATGGACGACACGGTCGCACGCATACCCTTTGCGCTGTTGAACCACTTTTTGCGCCCCATGGCCCCGATATTCACGGTCATGCCGCATACCGGCACGACGTGCAGGTCACCGGCATTGACAGCGTGGACACTGGGCCGCACGTAAACGTCTTCGGTCAGGGCATTGCGCACCAACAACTGCTGAATGATGTCCGGGATCTGGCTCACCCCGGGATCGGGCAAACACATCAACTTCAGCGATCTCTGCAGGCGCAGCAAGTGTGCGTCCAGCATGAAGGGCAGGACACGTCCATCCTGCTGCTTGTAGCCACGCACGCCTTCAAACACGGACAAGCCATACCGCATCGCCAAGGCGCTGACATTGACCATGGCTTGATCGGCGCGGACATACTCGCCCAAGTGAAAGACTGTCGGTGTTACGGGAACCTGACTCATAGTGGGGTAACTTCCTTATCCTGGGACCGCTTTATTGGCAGAAACGAAAAGGCTTGTCTTCGGGGTTATAGAAGTTTCGGTAGATCGCATCGAAATGTGCATGGCGATGCTCAATGGCACGGGTCAGAAAAAACTTGGCACGCTCTTGCATTTCGTGGGTATTGCAATAGCGAACCAACAGTTCCTCGGCGACTTTGGCGTGTTCATCTTCCAATTCACTGACATGTTCATCACCAGCCAGGGCACTGGCATGATGAACAAAGTACTCATACCCGTATTCCGGGAGCTTATACTTCTCCTGCATCACTGAGAGCATGCTCTCTTTGCGGCTTGAAAGAATCGGTGGCTGCCCTTCCATTAACAACAGCACCGAAGCGACGCCGTAGGTGAAGTGCTCGCTACCATTACATACAGAAACATTATGCTCAATGACTTGTCGGGTCTCGGGCAACAACGGCGCGTCGGTAAACTCTTGCGGCCGCACGCCTACCGACTTGCCAAACGCCGCAAAAGAGTTTAGGTGGCGCTGTGAGTTTGTTAAGCCGCCAGTTTCTTCCTCATAGATATTTTCCACTAGGGAGGCGCGCAGCTCATAGTCCTCTACCCGGGAAGCAATCCCCATAATATTACGAGTCCAGAAGTTTTTGATGGGGTAACGATGAATAACAAAGTTGCGTAACAGATGCTGAGAAGCATCACCGGCCAGTATCACCTGATAAAGTGGGCTGGTCATTTTCTTGCGAGCACCGATCATAGCGTGCAGCTCTGCAATAAAGCTCATCTTTTACTACCTTTCATTCAATTAGTTTATGCTAGGTTTTTACAATGCCGAATCTGTCTCGGCGTTTATTTGAACGGTGTGGAGGAGAACATCGTAGCCAACTGACGGCTGGGATAAGCTGCAATCATTTTTACCCATTCATCAATGTCTTCATGGCACGCCGGGGCATTTCCCTTGAGAGTGGATATCGCGTCAATATTAAAGTCCTGCAAACCATAAATTATGCTTTGGAGCCGATCTCTCATGCGAGGAGGAAACAACCCGCCAGGGTGCTGCGCGATAATGTCGAGCAATGATGCAAGACTGACTTTTCGCCCGGTTAGACGTGCAACAAGCGTCAACATGACTTCCGTGGCGGCGTTACCTCCTCCCTTGCCCAACCCGCCCAATGTCGAATCGATCCAACAGGCTCCACCGGAGATGGCCGCGATCGAATTCGCAACGGCCAGATTCAGATTGTCGTGGGCATGAAAGCCCAGGGGGAAGTCGCAGCGACAGTTGACGAAGCGAATAAGGGCTTCGACCTGAGCTGGAAACATCGAACCGTTGGAGTCGGCGAAATAGAGCACATCCGGTATCAGGAGACTGACCTGGCGCACGATATCAGTGAGCTGGTCAGCCGACAGTTCACTAGCGCGGATGATGTTCAGGCAGACCACATAGCCTTCCTCGCGGGCCGCACGAGCCAAGGCGATACTGGCGGTAAGGTTATCCTGACGTGCAGGAATTCTCACATGACTGATGCCATACCCTCGCAACGCCGCCAGATGACCAGGTTGTACATGGTCGGGCCGCAGCATCAGCGCCAACCGACTGGCTCCCGTCCGAGGCAGCGACTCAAGCAATGAAGGTGGGCAATAGGCCGTTAACCCGAGGGCTTGAGTATCGCGCCGAAAATAACCGAGTTCCACAAGATCAACCCCTGCAGCCAACAGGCGGGAGACCGTATGTGTAACCTGGGACTTACTGAAGTCATGATTATTAACGTAGCCACCGTCGCGTAAAGTGCAGTCGGTGACTTTAAGCATTGAGTGCGTTGTCAAAATAGCATCCCTATTAGTTAGAAAAACTGCCGTGCTGATCAGGGGGTGTATTTCACATCTGCGACATCAACTGGTTAGTCCCAGGGAGATTTCGGCTCGCCAATCACAGTCGCTTTCCAAGCTATCTGTCTTGACTTGAAACATTCTTCTGCGACGCCATCAATTATAGATGAGTAGGTGAAAATAATTATTGCTTTCTGCGGGCTTCGTTGATAGGTTTTCGAAAGAATTTTCTTGTGGAAGCGTAGAAGTTGAAAAAATCTTCCGACATGCTCGATGCTGTCGATATAGCCATACTAAAAGCCATGCAGGCGGATGCAAAAACCACTACCTCAGACTTGGCTAGGTTGCTCTCTATGAGTGAGACGCCTTGTTGGAGAAGGCTGAAACGACTCGAAGAAAATGGTTTCATCTCTCGATACGAAGCGGTTCTTAATAAGGAAGCGCTGGGATATGGTATCAAGGCCTTCGTGCAGTTATCCGTGGACGCTCATACAGTGGAGGCCACTCGCGAACTCGAAGAAAAAATCAAGTCGCACTCTGGGGTTTTTTCATTTCACAATGTGACGGGGGATTGCGATTTTATCATTCAGTTGATCTGCAAAAACATTGATGACTATAGTTTTTTTATCGACAAAACATTGCGCGACATACCGAGCATTCGAAAAATAAAAACATTCATTTCATTGCGTGAAATAACTCAAAATAATCATTTAAATATATGATTGGGCGCTCGATTTCTCGAGCGGGGCAGGTCAGTCAAGGGCTTGAAGCGTTTTAGGAACCACCCACTTAGTAATATATACAGCTGTGCTATAACACACTCGTTTAAGGGGACGTCCGACTGTTCTGATGTATACCACGAGGCTCAACCATTTCTTCAGCGACTTTCTATCGTTAAGGAGGTGCGTCAAGGAGAATGGCGTCATGCGTCATGCGTCATGCATACGGCTTCGCCCCAATAATAAACACCAACGAGGCTATGACAATTGGGCGAAAGAACTTGGCAGCCCGAACCAAGCTTTCACTCTCGGCTTGCAGCGATGTGGCAAGCTCCCTGATCAGAATGGCGTTCTTGGTTACCAGCCCGATAATAATGAGCAGGCGGAGCGAGCCGAACAGGCCCTGAAGCGGCGCGCCGCGCTGGCGCGATCCCTCGAGTTGAGTACCGCACTCCACCCGAACATTTGGTTGGACGGCGTCTGGCACAAGTCTCGTATCAAGTGTGTGCCGCGCGGCGTATCTGAAATCGGCCGGTACCCAAGACCTAGCCTAGCTGGCCTCGCTAACCTGGATCGCCCCGGACGACTTCCTCCCCGATCATCCCACCGTTGCGTGGCGCCGACAACAGTTGCCTAGCGTGACTCCGAGTTATCGCTGCAACAGCATGTTGTCAGTGACCGAGTTGGTGCGGGCTGGGCTGGTGTCGCGGCATTGCCGGATCTCCTGATCGGTGATGGGCTGCAATCGTTGAGCGAGCCGTTGCACGGTTACGACATGGCGCTCTGGTTGCTGACTCGCCCCGACTGTCGCACCTTGCGCTCGGTGGTCACGTTGTTCGATGAGTTGGGACGTGTACTGAAACTACCGTGAACCAGGTCAGCCCTTCGGCTGATCCTTGCACACAAAGTGCTGATGCATTTCCGAGGTCAGGCTTTCGATTCGTTCGGTCAGGGCCTTGGTCATTTCGGTCAGCCGAGTATTCTGCTCCAGCAGTTCCAACAGTTGCGCGGTGTTCTGCGCTGCCTGTGCCTGACGTTCGGCGTTGGCCACGGCCAGGGCTTCGCGGTGTTGCGCATCGGCGTCGGACTGGGCTTTGTCGCGGGCGGCCTGGCGGGTCTGGGCCAGCAGAATCAGCGGTGCGGCGTAAGCCGATTGCAGGCTGAACGCCAGATTGAGCAGGATGAACGGGTACAGGTCAAAGTGGGCCACGCCAAACAGATTGAGGCACACCCACACCACCACGATCAGCGTTTGTGCACCGAGAAAGGTCGGCGTGCCGAAGAATCGCGCAAAGGCCTCGGCGCGCAAGGCAAACTTGTCGGTGCCGAAGGTTGGCGCCAGGTGAGCGTGAGCCCGGTGGAAACGCAGGTGATCGACGGCAGTGGTGGTTTTGGTTTCGGTGGTCATGGGGCTCTCTGCCTGGCGCTGGGACTGAGGCTCACTATAGCGCCGGGGCGCAACCACAGCTTGATCTAGACCTGATGGCAGGCCAGAAACATATCCAGCGCCGACTCCACGACCGTGCTCTGCCGCTCGGCTGACAAGCTTGGCAATCCCATGGAAATCTGCGGCCAGAAGGCAAAGGATTTGAGCATCCCCTGAATCTGCTGCGCGGCAAATTCCGGCTCGACCGGTTTTAACCGGCCATCGGCCTGGGCGGCACGGATCCACAGGGTCAGGCTTTCTTCGCGTTCACCCATTCGCGCGACCATGTTCTGCGCACGCTCCGGAGAGTGGATGGTGGCGGCGATGGCGACCCGGGCCAGGTCAAGAAAATTGTCATCGCTCATCATCTGCAATTTTGCCATCAGCATCCGGCGCATCTGGTCGCGTAGGGGCAGGTCAGGGCGGTAGGACGTTTCCGGTTCTGCGGTCAGCCGCGCCCACAACTGATTGAGGATTTCGGCGAACAACTCTTCCTTGCTGGGGAAGTGGTTGTACACCGTGCGCTTCGACACCCCGGCGGTGGCGGCGATCTTGTCCATGCTGGTGATGTCGAAGCCGTTGGCACGGAATTCGGCAATCGCCGCCTGAATGATGGCTGCACGTTTTCGATCGGTAAGGCGCTCTGGGGCGGTCATGGCAACGCTTCGTCAGGTAGAAGTAAAGATTACACTGAGCAGTTTACTTATGATCGGCATTGATGCAACCTAGAAACTACACTGTGCAGTGTAATGTTCTGTTAATCCTGTGCAGTAAAAATAGACTGTTCGGCTAATGCGTGCGTGCTTGGCCATTTATCGTTTCAAAGCAGAGAGCCGCGAAGCAGGCGGTTTTCCTGGAGTCCTCAGCCATGGCCACTTCAATTCCCCCGGCGGACAACGCCTCCACACCTGAAGCGTCTCGACAGACTCAAGGGCAGTACCGAAACCATGCCCCGGTGCAGCGCGAAGGTTTTCGTAAAACCCTGCGCATCCTGTGGAACGTAATCTTCCATAAACCAAGCAACACCCGCCCGACGGCACCTGTTCCGGTACAAAACCTCACGCAAGCCGCATTGATTGCCGCGCCCAATCACAGCGTCTACCGCCTCGGTCATTCCACGGTACTGCTGAAGCTGCGCGACAAATTCTGGATCACCGACCCGGTCTTCGCCGAACGCGCCTCACCGGTGCAATGGGCCGGCCCCAAGCGTTTCCATCAGCCGCCGATCAGCCTGGAAGAATTGCCGCCGATTGAAGCGGTGATCCTGTCCCACGATCACTACGACCACCTCGATTATCAGGCGGTACTCAAACTGGCGGACAAGGCCAACTACTTCCTGACGCCCCTGGGCGTAGGCGACACCCTGATCAAGTGGGGCATCGACCCCGGCAAAGTGCGTCAACTGGATTGGTGGCAGGGCACCGAAGTCGATGGCCTGCAGTTCATCGCCACCCCTTCGCAGCATTTTTCCGGGCGCGGCCTGTTCGATGGCAACAGCACGCTGTGGGCTTCATGGGTGATGATCGACGGCGACACACGGATCTTCTTCAGCGGCGACAGCGGCTATTCCGACGGCTTCAAACGCATAGGCGAACAGTACGGGCCGTTCGACCTGACGCTGATGGAAACCGGCGCCTACAACGTCGAGTGGCCCCATGTGCACATGCAGCCGGAGCAGACCTTGCAAGCGCATATCGATCTGAAAGGGCGGTGGTTGCTGCCCATACACAACGGTACGTTCGATTTATCGATGCATGCCTGGTACGAACCGTTTGACCGGATCCTGGCGTTGGCCTGGGAGCGCAATGTTGCGATCACCACGCCGCAGATGGGCGAAGCCTTTAATGTGATGCATCCGCAGCGAGGCAGTGCCTGGTGGTATGAGGTCGAGCAGCAGGTGTACCAGCAGAGTGTCGGCTAAAGCGGCTACATGTAGGTGCGCGTATTCGTACAGGATCCAGCGATAAGTGATGACGGACATTTCCAGCGGCATCTGTAGGCTGGAAAACGGGTGAGCTCATTCACTCGCTATCAGTCATCACAAGGATCTTTTTCACATGGATGTGACATTAAAAAACTGCATGACGCGACTGGCCCCGCTTGTCCTGCTGTCGATCGCGAGCGCAACCTTTGCGCAAACGCCGCCAGCCAAACCGGGGCTGGAATATTTAAGCGTCGATGAACTCGGCAAAAGAATGGAGCGCAATCAGCTGAGCGCGGTAGCACTGGTGCAGCACCTGCAACAGCGGATCGAGGCGCTGGATAAACAGGGGCCGGCGATTAACGCGATCATTGAGCTCAATCCGGAGGCATTGGCCATTGCCGAGTCACTGGATCAGGAACGACGAGGAGGGCACGTTCGAGGCCCGCTGCACGGCATTCCGGTATTGCTCAAAGACAACATCGATACCTCCGACCCGATGCAGACCACTGCAGGGTCGTTGGCCATGGTCGGGCAACCTGCCGCGCAGGATGCCTTCATCGTGCAACGGCTCAGAGCAGCCGGGGCGGTCATCCTGGGCAAAACCAACCTCAGTGAATGGGCCAACTTTCGTGACCCTGCCATTCCCCCGGGTTGGAGCAGCCGCGGCGGACAAACCAAAAACCCACACGTGTTGAGCGAGACGCCCTGCGGCTCCAGTTCCGGCTCCGGTGCCGCTGTTGCCGCTGGCTTTGCCCCCTTGGCCGTCGGCACGGAAACCTCCGGCTCGATCATCTGCCCGGCCGCCCTCAACGGCGTGGTGGGCCTCAAGCCTACCGTGGGCCTGCTCAGTCGCAGCGGCATCATTCCCGTGACGTACAAAACCGACACCCCCGGGCCGATGACGCGCACCGTCCGCGAGGCTGCCCTGCTGTTGAATGCCATGACCGGCAGTGACAGTGCCGAACCAATCAAAAAACCACACTCCGTGCGGGGCGTGGACTACACACAATGGCTGCAACCGAACGCCCTGGCAGGGCGGCGCATCGGTTATCCAGTCAAGTTCGACACCAGCGTCGAGGCGAAACAAAGCGACCCTCAGTTTTCCCTGGCGCTGGAAATCATGCAGGCCGCAGGCGCCACCTTGATCCCGGTGACGTTCAAGGATCCTGAATCGGAGCGGGTGGAAGAGGCGTTCTCGATGGGTATCAAACGCAACCTTCCCGACTATCTTGCGACGAGAACCGGTCTTGCCATCCAAAACCTGGAAGAACTGGTGCAATTCAACGAGGACGCTCCCGGCGCTGAAGGTTATGGACAAGCCACATTGAACGCGGCCAGCACTGTTGATTTTGATGAGCGCAGGTACAACCAGTTATGGCAAAAAATTCAAAGTGAAAATGCAGCTGCCATCGACACCCTGCTGGTTGCCCATCAACTGGACGCCTTGATGCTGGACGTCGGCTCACCCGGCTTGAACGTCGCCCCGCTGGCGGGATATCCCGGCATCATGGTGCCTTCCGGAATAGACGACGCCGGGGTGCCTACCTCGGTGTTCTTCTTCGGCACACGCTGGAGCGAGGCCAGGCTTCTGGCGCTGGCTTACGGTTATGAACAAGTGTCTCGTGCGTGGCGGGCACCGGCGTTTAATCCGTAGGCACTGGCGGGTGCAGGTTAGGCGTTGGAAAAAGAGCGTGGGCAGGCTCCGACACGGAGGACATAGCGTCGGCCTAGACGATTCAGGTAAAAACCACCTCGATTCGCCCCTCTTTTCTAGATCGGGGGGCCGATTTGACGACGATTTGCACGTCACGCCCGAGCAGCGAAAGGCATTCCATCATCTTGGCTTCGCTGATGCCGCGAAACTTCCCGCGCAACATCTCGGAAAGCTTGGGCTGTGACAGGCCCAGGATTTCCGATGCTTGAACCTGGGTCAAATGGCGAGCCTTGATGATCTCGCCAATTTTTGTGGCCAGTTGGGATTTGACGCGCATTTCATTAGCGTCGGGTATCCCGAGGTCGGCATAGACGTTCCCGCTGCTTTCTTCGATTTCAATCATTTTCTGATCCTTTTGCATGATCCTGCGGTCCTTGTAGGAGCCAGGCTTGCCGGCGAAGGCGTCCTTGAGATCGCCTTCATCTGCAAGTCGGATCGCCGCACTGTGGCTCCCAAGGAAAACAGTACACCCACCTGGCCTCTACAGAATGCCTCCCTATATCGATGCGAAATATACCTAAATGGGGATAATCATCAATCCATGATTTCTCACTCAACCATCGCATAATCCGCCCGCCCCACCGGATTCGGCGTCGATCCTCTCACATTCATCCCTCTCCCCGGCGCAAACCCCGGGAAGAACACCAACCCCTCAGTTTCCAACCGATAAGCCAACGCCAGCCGGGTCACATCCAGCACATCACGCCCGGCTTCGAAACGTCGAATGGCGTCAACTGAAACACCAGCCTCCTCAGACAACTCTTCCACACTCCACCCCAGCATCGCCCGGGCCTGGGCGCAGTGTGTGGGCGTGAATTGGAAAAGGGCGATACGTTCCAGGGTGATTTTCATCGCATGAGAGGCCATGGTGTTCTCCGGGCTCGAGAGTGTCGGTTCAAAATATACTGTGTTTTTGTACAGTTGTTTTGCCCCCGGATCAAACTCATTTTTTGATGCATCCTATTTCACCCCCACCAGCCAGCCCGACGGTGGCGCTCCCAGCACCCGGCGAAACATCGTCGAAAACGCCGCCGTGTGCAGGCTGATCTGCAACTGATCGGCCCATTGTCGCGGTGCCTGATGAGCGTCGGGCCGCTGCACAAAGCCCTGGCACAACGCGAGCAGCCGCGCATCGACAGGCAGCGGAATGTGCAAGGGCAGGTGATTCCCCCGTGCAACCTCGCCATAATCCGTCCTCGTTCAACCTGCGCCGCATCCAATCTGCCCGGCGCTCTTTCCCATTACGTTAGGGATCAATCAATGCTCAACGGATTGTTGCGCCTGGCGCCAGTCGCCGCACTGTTACTCATGTTGTGTTCCACGGCTTATGCCGAGGCCGGCAGGCGAGTGCTCACCGGCACGCTAGGCAAGATGCCGATCGTGCTGGAGCTGAACCCCCTCCAGGCTGACGAAGTGACCGGCCGCTACTTCTATGAGAAATACCATCGCGACCTGGAACTGAGCGGCTCGCGGCAAAAAAACACCCTGACCCTAACCGAAGGCAATAACCGCTACGGCGATGACAAACCCCTGCCAACCCTGAAGCTGCAAGAAACGGCCAGCGGCTGGCAAGGCGAATGGAAGAGCCCCAAGGGCAAAATCCTGCAAATTCAGCTGACCGAGGCCAGGCCCCCGGCACCGGCGGCGGACGCCTTGCCCTTCATCGCCGCGCTGTCGAGCAGCGACCCTTACGAATATCTGCGCCTGCAAGGCTTGAAACTCAAACCGGGCAAGAAAGAATCCTTCATGGGCTACGACCTGCAATGGTGGACGGAGCCTGAGTCCAGTCTCTCCATGTTCAGCATCGAGTCCGGCTACCCGAAAGCCGACCAGCAGCGGATCAATCAGCAATTGTTGGAGCGACTCTGGAGCGAAGTCATCAGCTACCACGGCTGTCTGCTGCACGGGTCAGATGATGCCGAGTTCGACCAAGATGTCGGCCCCCAATTTCTATCGCCCGACGTGGTCAGCCTGAACATCTCCACCAGCTACAGCTGCGGCGGCGCTCACCCGGATTTTGGCAATTCGCCGATCAACCTCGACGTTCACACCGGTCATAGCCTGTCGTTGGAAGACGTGCTGTGGGTGGGCAAAGGCAAGCCACTGCTGCACGCCGATCGCGACGGCGCGGGCGATGCATCCTTGACCAAGGAAGAGGACAAAGCGCGATTCACTTATCAGCGCGAAGTGTTCGTACCCTGGCTGATCAAGCAATTCACCACACTGTATCCCGACGAGATGATGAAACCGGCGGACGAGAACAGCTGCGACTACACCGACGAAAGCGTCTGGGGTTATTCCAACTGGCACTTCACCGCGAAAGGCCTGTACCTGGGACCGTACTTCGCTCGCGTGCAACGCAATTGCGATGACCCGGGCTGGTCAGTGCTGCCGTACTCCGTGGTCAAGCAACATCCCGGCGCGGTCAAACTCCAGCTGCCTCAAGATTAATCCCTAGCCCGACGCCAACCCCGGCGCCTCACGAATAATGAAGTGGTCCAGGTTCTCGACATTGGCACTGAACACCCCGAACGTCTGCTCGGGGTTTTTCTTGCTCGGCACCTGCTTCAACTCCGGCGTCACCCCATAAAAGAAGCAATACAGCTCGGCATCACCGTCGATGGCGTGCTTGATCTCCTCCAGAAACGCTTTGCGCTTGCGGTAGTTCTCGATCAGCTTCTTGCTAAGGTAAACGTTGACCGAATAAGGCTTCTTCTTCGCCTCGTCCGCGTGCTTGAACCAGACCTTCTGTTCGAAATCGATGCGAAAACTCTGGGTGTAATCCTTGATCTCCTTGATCTTGCCCCAGTAGATCAGCCCCTTGTTGTCCTGCAGGTACTCGATCTTCTTGAAGAACGATGCATAAGGCGCCGTGTGCTCGCCAATCTTCAGTGGCATGCGCTTGAGCAGCACCTTGTCCTCGAAGTTCGACACGAAACACTCCACCGGGTGGGCGAAGACACTGGTCTTGTCCGGCGCCGAATCCCGTGTCGGATGATCGACGTCACTGGCCGCTGAAGGAAGTTTGCGATCATCGCGCATGACATCCGCCACCACCGCCGGGCTGGACGGCTGGCGCACATACTCACGCCGAGTCAGCAACAACTCCGACGGGAAATGCTCCTCGCGACTGTCATCCGTTTCCGCGCCATCCACCTCCACGCCCGACGCAGGCGTCTTCAGACTGACATAAGGACAACCCTCGACATGCCGGGTGCCGGGAAGGTTCTTGAAGTGCGGCGTGCGCACGTAATTCACATTCCTGGCGTTGTACGTCCCCAACACATTCGCCGCTTCGAACGCCAAGCGGCAGGCGTCGTTGGGGCACTGGAAGTGCTCCTTGGCGGAATCGAACGCCATCGTCTCGTCGAAATTCAAATCGCGCACGTCATAGATCGACAGCTTGGCGTCGAGGCTGAGGCAGTAGGCGAGGTTGAATTTCATGGTGGGCTCGGGTCCGTGAGAGGTGGATAGAGTATTAATAGCGGGTGGCGAGTTGTGGCGCACGTGTTGAATCAATCGAAGGGTTGAAAAGCCAGTTTTGAAAAGGTCAGGTCTGCTACCCATGACTGAACGCATACAAGGGAAGTTGCACGAAGCAAAGCTCCAGATATTCCTATTTGCAGCTGGGGAGAAGGTGCCGCTCTCTTGTAACCCCATACCTACCGGCATCGAAGCATTTTTTACCCCCACGATGCATCCGTTGTTCGTCGTTCTTGGCAATTGCTTACTTCCTGGTACGCCTTCTTTCAGTGACCACTGAAGGATGATGAGACGGGGCGTGAGTCATATGACTGCTTTTTGAGCAATCGCGCTTATAAATAGTGGCTTTTCGCCCTGTTACGTATTGAAACCCTTTGCTACTTTGACGGTTGTAGGAATTTTCCTACGGCAATTGTCGATAAAGGGCCGCGCTCGTGGTGATCAAAGCAGTTTCGAAGGAACGAATAGACAAAGCGATGCTGGAGTTTGATCGTAGGTTTCGGAGTAGGCGTGAGTGGCAGGGCTGGGAAAAAAACCTAGCTCACCGTTATGCCGTTCACGCGGGCGGTGAACTGTATCCGGCGAAGAAAATTGTCTCTTTGGCAACCGGCATTGCCGTAAATGAATTCTCTGGTGGGCGCCCGACCAACAGTTTCCTAGAAAAGCGAGGCTTCACTATTGTGGAGTTGCCGCGTGGTGAAGGCGAGCCTGTGTTGCAGTTCACGCCGGGAGCTGTTTACGACCGAAAAACTGAGATCAACGGACCGTTCGGCGGAAGCCTGCAAAGCGGCATTGCAGCATCCGCTACCTACCCTGTGATTTTTTTGTTCACAGGCGATAGTGGTGAGCAATACGGATATGCTGACCGTTGGGAAGAGGGGGCGTACTTTTACACGGGTGAAGGACAACGCGGGCCGATGACTTTGATCCGCGGCAACCGAGCCATTGCCGAGCATGCCGAGGATGGCCGAGCGCTGCACTTGTTTAAGACCCTCGGCAAAGGTAATGGCAACGCTTACGTGGGCGAGTTTTCTTGCGCCGACATGTTTCAGCGAACCCAGCCGGATGTGAGCGGCCAGGCTCGGACGGCAATTGTTTTTCGATTAGTCCCTGTGGGCATTCCTAGTGGAATGATTGAGGCTGAAGAAGAGGATGAGGATAAGGCTGATCTTCCCGACTCTTTGGCTGCTGCGCGGTTGGCTGCGCTGGCTGCATGTAAGCCTGGCAGTGATGAGTTAGGGCAATCCGCTCCTCGTAAGATCTATCAGCGCAGCCGTCAGGTTGCGCACTATGTGCTGATGCGTGCTCAGGGGGAATGCGAGAGCTGTGAGAGGCCGGCTCCTTTTATGAAGAAGGATGGCAGACCCTACCTAGAGCCGCATCACGTCAACCGGCTCTCAGATGGTGGGTTAGATCATCCACGCTACGTGGGGGCTGTATGCCCAAGTTGTCATCGGGAAATTCATTCTGGAGTGCACGGGGCGTTGGTGAATGAGAGGCTGAAGCAGCGGTTGGAAGTAATTGAAAGCTGATTGAGCGATATGCCAAGGCAATTGGCCCTAAATCTCAAGAGCGCTCCAGTCGCTTTCTTTCTTCTTTACGCTCATAACATCGCCGAGGGTTGAAAACCCTCGGACGATACTGAGTGGCCTGTCTACGAAAATACTTACAGAGAACTGCGACGCTTCTTTCTGTCGATCCTAAAAGGTCTAACCGACCGAATGCTTCGAAGAGTGAAACGCCTCCAAGACCTTACGCCACCAAGGCTTAACCGCTGGCACGCGCCGGCGTGTGCGACCTAACAACAGATAAGGCATGTCCCGCAGTCGAATCCAGCCTTCATCCTGCCAATGCAACAGACTCAACGACATCTCCGGCCAATCCAACAAACTCAACATCGGCCGATCCTCATTCTTCGACGGTCCCGCATCGCGCAAGGCCGGCACCACTTGATGAGTCAGCCACTCGCGCAACAACCGATTCCCCGGAGCGTAGTGATAAACCAACAATGCATACACACCGGACTCGCTGAGCATCAACCGTTTTTCCGGTTGCCCGTGGTACTCAATCAACAACGTATGCCGCTGATCTTCGTCGAGTTTACTGACCACCCGATCACTCAGATGAAAACCCATCAATCGACCAAAATCGCGGGCGCAAAACCATGCTTGGTTTTCCAGGAGGAGGGCATGGAGGACGAGGTTGTGGCGGGAGAAGGCCATTACCGAGAAGGGATCAGACATAGCTGATCTCCAGAATTTCGAGAGAGTGGGGTCGATCATGTGTAGGCATATCCATTACCTCTACGTTTAGATTTTGAAGGGCCCGAACCCAACGTAGAGTGGACTTAAGAAATCCCAACGAGCAAAACCATCACACACCAGAACGACAAACCACCTAAAGGTGATTGCAGATCTAAGTGATTGGCCAAGCTTTCTACGTTGTGGGTAATTGCACAGACTTGCCCACCCGTTTGCATTCGACTTGACCAGTCGTTTGCATTCCCACTGACCACTTGTTTGCATTCGAGCTGACCAGAAGGATTGGAATTGTCTCTCTATCTTTTGAGGGTTACCTGACAGCGGAGTTAGTCACGGTTTAATCTAGGGAGGTAGGTACGCCCCGCGAAGATCAAGACAGCCGGAAGAGCTGATTGGACATTGCAGTGGGATCCTGCACTTCCGCTCCACCGGAGCTAGTATCGACATAAAAATCGAAGCATCGGCATTCAAGTCGATCATCTTGATGGTGAGGGATAATTTATCGTGGGCATTGAGCATACGAAAACGCTGATCAGCACCCGGAGCGAGGAAAATGCCAATAGGTTGCTGAGGGCAGGATGGACCCTACTGCTCGTGGCGGATCGCTGTGAGGGAGAACACCAATGGCTGGTCTATCAGTTGGCGTGGCAGCGTGAAGGTGAGCCAGTGGAAATCACCTTTACTGGCGTTGAGCCAGGGCCTGAAGCTTTCTGATGGCTATGCGTCAGACTTGTGATCTATGGCGCTAGATCTGAACACTTGGTCCCACTCGCGGGTGGCTAATTCGTGGCATACCGAGGGTGAACCACCAAAGCACCGTTGCGAAACAGTTATCATGTTTGCCTTTGTCGCGTAACGTATGGCGACCCCATTCTCATCCAATAAAACGCCTCCCGCACTTCTCAACAGCGCATGCCCAGCCACGACATCATGCGCTGAAACAGCGTAGAGCGAGACACCGCATACCCCGTCTCCCGCGGCCACTCTTGCCAGTCTGTAAGCGATTGATGGCATTGCATGGAATTGTCCTGGAGCACACAGCTGTCGATTGAGTTCTGGGTTGTTCATTGCTGCTGCACTCACCATGATTGTGCTGTCGCTCGAAAGCTTTTTATCGGCGAGAAAGACGTCTATTGATTGGCCGTTGCGAATCACATGGGGATTACCCTCCGCCCAACTGATGCAATCGGCTAGCCCACTGGAAGTCACTGGTGCGTGTACAACCCCGAGCACGGGAATAGCGTTATGCAGTAGCCCAACCGACACGGCCGATCCCTTCAAGCCCTTCAAAAAATCACTCGTGCCATCGTTAGGGTCTACAACCCAACACCAAGCGTGCCCAGTGAGGACGTGGCCCGTTTCTTCCCCCCAAAAATCACAGCCTTGTCACCCCAGCCACGCGGTCCATCCGGACGGTTCCACTCCTCGGAAAGCAGAACGCCTGCGCGCTCAACAATCTCGGTCACTTGAGCGAGAAGCTCTGAAAGATCTGGGCTAGACATAATGCTCCTTTAGGCTGGTAAGCCGACTTGAGGAAATCTCCTAAAGGCAGCTGTGATTAATTATAGGTAGGCCGGCGCGCCAATTCTGGCGCTACGTCTCACTGTGTGAATTGTGCTATGGAACAATCAGTTGCATGGCATCTGACCAGGCATTTGCATTCGACTTGACCAGTTGCATACACCTTGACCAATCGTAGTCCGGTGACGTCTTAGCACGCGCTGGAAGGGCCTTTATATTGGACGAGAACCTCAGCGTTTCCGGCTTTTAACCCTACGCATAGATTCTCCTTTGAGCTGAATAACGTGAGATTTGTGTACGATGCGATCAAGGATAGCGTCCGCAATCGTCGGGTCAGTAAACAAGTCGTACCATTTCTCTTTCGGATACTGGCTGGTAATCAGCAGAGAGCCGTTTTGAGACTGTTGATCAATGACATCGAGAAGGAAAGGACCAAGCTGCGCATCAATTCCACCGATACCAAGATCATCAATGATCAGGAGCTCGGCCCGGATCAACTGGCGGCGAAGTTTCGGGAGCGTGTGATCCGCGTAGGAGAGGGATATTTCTTCGAATAGCTTTGTGGCGGTGCGATAAACCGTAGGTGAGCCGAGCCTACAGGCTTGGTTTCCAAAAGCACAAGCCAACCAGGTTTTCCCGGTACCGGTCGCGCCGGTGATGATAATATTTTGCCGGCGACGCAGCCACTCACACTCACCCAAGGTCATGACTTCGTTGCGATCAAGCCCTCTATTGGCTTTGAACTCAATGTTTTCTAGGGTCGCTTCCGACTCGCGCAGCTTAGCTGCCTTGAGCAGTCGCTCAATCTTTCTGGTCTCACGCTGAGATGTCTCCGCCTCCATCATCAGACCGAGCCTCGTATCGAAAGGCTGTTTAAGCAGAGCAGGCTCTTCAAGCTGACGCTCATACGCGATCGCCATTCCAGTCAAACCAAGGTTCAGCAACCCCTGAGAGGTGTTCAATACTTGTTTCATACTGGTTCATCTCCCTGGGTGGCGTAGTACTGAGCGCCCCGAATGTTTGAATGCTCAATGAGTGGCGCTGAAATTTTCAATGCAGGCCGCCGGTCAGACCCGTTGCGCAAAATCGAACGCAGCCGTTCGGAACTCAAAATGTTGAGCGAATTAGCGTAGGCACAAGCCGACTCCAATCGGGACGATAGAATTTGTCCCTTACGCACGTCGCGCCTGAGCGCGACTACAGCTCGTAGCCCTGTGGCGAAGTCCCTTCTGTCATCGAGATTTTTTTTGACGTAAAAAAAGGTTTCTGGGCCAATACTTTGTGCCCACGCTAACAGCATCTCCGGTTGTGAATCCTGAAAGTGTCCATGGTTAGGGGACAAATGCTCTCGTAATGTACTGGTGCCGCGACCGAGTTCCACCCGATGCGTGCTAATAATTTGTCGTTGGAAGCTGACTTCAAGCCACTCATCATTTATGCGCAGATCTACTATCTGATTGGCAAAGTGATAAGGAACCGAGTAATTATGCTCGTTGAACTGCACGTGATAATCGCTACCGACCCTGACATGGTAAATCCACTGGCTATAGTTATAACTTCTTTCGGGGAGTGCCTGCAAAGCTGGTGATTCAACTTCAAGAAAGCGCGCCATTCTGCTTTTGGGGTAGGTTCGAGTTATTCTGTCGTTCAGAACGCCAGTCCAATAAGCAATTTGTTCGTTAAGTTCGTCTAGCGAGAAAAATGTACGCGCCCGGAGCCTAGCAAGTACAAACCTCTGAACAATCTGAACACCTATTTCACCCAACGATTTGTCCTTGGGTTTACGAGGTCTGGCAGGCGTGATGGTAAATGCGTAATGTTCCGAGAGCTCGGAATACGCACGATTCAGTACGAGTTGGTCGCGAGTGGTTTTGAGCACTGCGGCTTTTAGGTTATCGGGAACAACAAACCTAGGTACTCCCTCAAAGAACTCCAATGCGCGCACGTGACAACGCAACCAATCCTGAGTTGTCTGACTTTCGACGGCTATCGCGAATAGGTATCCCGAGGCTCCCAGAGTAGCGACGAAAATCTGAGCGGTAGTGACGACGCCTGTCACTGGATTTGTTATAGGCATGGTCCGTCCGCAAAAATCGACGAACATCTTGTCACCCGGCAGGTGTACCTGCCTCATGCTGACCTTTTGCGTATTCAGCCAAGCACGGTATAGGCGGGTGAATTGAGCATATGAAACCCCAGAAGGCTCTTTTTCCCTAAACTCCTGCCACAACAACTCCAGTGTCATGTCGGGCAATCGCAACTGGTCGTGTACTTCCAACCACTGCGGACAAACCTTCCTGTTGGTTGATCCTCTTGCGTCGCTGAACAGCCGGGCAGTAAACGCCTTATTGTCGAGTGGCCTGAGGCTTTCCCAGGTTTCACCGCTTTGCTCCTGCTGATCTCGGATTGTGCGAACTGTATTGTGTGACACCTTCGCTAACCGGCCAATGGCACGGTTGGACAGCTTGTTGTCAGCCGCAAGGCGCAGCACCTCGCGTTGTTTTTCAATTGGTAGCCTCATCGTTCCTCCCCGCGACAGGCGTGTGAACGCCTCACAAATCGCGCCGTGTGAAATTTACAGATGAACGGGGTTTGGCCGGCTTGACGCCGAACGCAGGGGAACACAGAATGGCGATGTCTTGGACTCGAAACCTGACATAACCAAAAAAAGCCTGGGGCGCCAACCCCGGGCTTTTTTGTGCTCCTGAACCACCGTGTTGCGGTTCAGTCACCTCTCATTTCGATACCTCTTTTTTCTGTGGCTGATCATGTTGATCTAATCAATGTGCTTCTTTTTGCATTGCGTCAGCCTGCTTTGCAGGCGCGAAACGCTGCTTTGCAATCCAGGTTGCAACCTCTTTAGATAAAGCAAACGATCCGCGCCGGTTTGGTACGTCGAACAAGGGCACTTCAATTCGCCCTCGCTGTTTGGCTTTGCGGAAAGCCTCATGCGACGCATAGCCCAACTCACGCCATAACGCGGTACTGCCTAGCATCAGCCCGTAGCGATCTACTAGGTCGTCCTCCAATTCGGAGGCGAGAGTCTCTATCTCGATGTGTTCTTGCATGACGCGGCTTGTCCTGTGTAGTCACGCTTCATGTTAATAAACAGGGTTCTTGCCTTCCAGCCGTAAGACTTCTACATTTTTTACGGTACGGGCTTTCGCGGGATCATCGTAGATGTCTGATTTTCAACGAATCGCTGAAATCCATACAGCGTTCTCACATGAAATGCGGAACAATTATTGTGAAAAAAAAGCTACTCGACGCAACCCGATTGAGACGTTACGAGTTCGCTATTGGTATGAAGGGCTGAAGGCCCGAACTTTCCTGTCTTCCGCATACGCACTGGAACAACATTTCGAAAGGGAATCGTTTCAGCGAAACAGCAATGGGACAATTCGTCACTATCGAAGTAAATGGTCAGGGTACGAGAAAGACTTAAATACCCCGAAGTCAAAAACGCTTAGGCGCGTTGAACATCTGGCACCTGGTTCGACTCGGGAGTTGGAGCATCCTCTTTGGGAAATAATGCGATCCGTAGATCACAAGAATATTGATGCAGACGCCTATATGAGAACGCTGAGCGTGGATGTGCAAGCAGTAGTATTTTCGTCAGGATTCTCAGGATTATCCGCGTATTCAAAACGCGAATCTGTCACACAACGATTGTTAGATAAACTAGAGAAGCGAGTTAGCCTCGACTGCGTAGCTTGTCTGATCTGTTTAGTGCTTGAAGCGACTGAGCAAAAGCGCAGTGTCACCGCTGTAAAAGTTGCACTTACGCTACACAACGTACTTTTAATGATTGGAGTTGAACTCCAAGCTAGACACATTGCACTTCCGTTCTTGGACTGGGTAATTGAGCACATCTTACCCCTAGGGACTTTACCCCACCTGAAAGTTTGGATGATAAGTAGTGACTACGTGCATGCGTCAGCCCATTTGAATGCTATGGTTTATCAGAATGAAGACAGAAGAGGCAAAAGTTTGAGCTGGCCCCAGAGAGCAAAAGTTATGCAGAGGCTGATTCACGGAAAGATGGGCATGGACGTTGAATACGCCATGAAGCCTCAGTTTGAGCTCAAGTCTGATCTAAAGGACTTCTCAACTGAGCTTGTCAAAGATTTTGAGCGTGGCTCTGCTCTTCGAACGTGGGGTTGGAAATGTATTCTTGAAGGGCGTTCAGAGCACTTTCCTCCGGTAGATCTGTTCCTGTAAGTGGAATCACATGAAAAGAATCTCAGCAGATTCTATGGATGCAACCGTTACGCGTGAATCTGAACGGCTGCTTTGGGTTGTGTGACTCAACCAGTCTGGGCCATGAAACAGGACATCAAACAAAAACTACCTAGACATGACGCACATCATGACACCCCAAGGGCTATAGTCATCCAGGGCAAATCTGATGTCAGTCATCGGTCGCGCATCAACACCGTGCACGCGAAAGAATGCAGTCACGCCGTACGATCAATACTGGCGGTGTGCCTCGTCATTACGCGCAAAAAGGATCTCATTGTGACTCACAACGAGGGACAGAGTGATCAAGCAGCAATGGCCGCCTCTGACCTGCTCGAACTGCTTTTTCGTGCCTATCGCGGCGGCCTTAGCGTACGGTTGTGGAACGGGACAAGCATGCGACTCGGTAAAGCCGTGGAGAAACCGCTTCCCCCATTTACCCTGATATTTCGTAGCCCACAGGCAGTACTGAACCTGGCAATTGGGCGTACCCCCCTGCGTTGGATTGATGCCTATCTTCGTGAAGACATCGATATCGACGGCGATCTTTTCAGCGCCTTAGCACTGAAAGACCACCTGGGGAACCTAAGCATTCGCGGTCTCGATCGACTTGAAGCGATTACCGCGGCGCTGCGCTTAAAACTGGCGATCCTTCGCAGTAAGCCTGCTCGACACCATCACCCGAGGCTCCATTCACGTCGAGTTAACATACGGTCCCGAACCGCAAATCTAGAGACCATCGCCTTTCACAACACTTTGCCGAGCGCTTTCTACGAGTTGTGGCTGGATGAGTCGATGGTCTATTCCTGCGCCTACTTCAAGCGCATCGACGACGAACTGGAACAAGCGCAGCAGCAAAAGCTCCACCTGATCTGCCGCAAACTAATGCTCAAGCGCGGCGATCATCTGCTTGATATCGGTTGTGGTTGGGGAGCACTGATCATTTATGCCGCACGTAATTTTGGTGTGCGGGCCCATGGCATCACCACCAACCAGCAACAGATGGACATTACACGAGAAAAAATTTGCGAAGCGGGCCTACAAGATCTGGTCACCGTCGAGGTCGCTGACTACCACACTCATCCGGGCGAAGAAATTTACGACAAGGTGACCGGCCTCGGCATGTTTGAGCATGTCGGCCTGGAGAATCTGCCACGCTACTTCACGGCCGTGTATCGCCTCTTGAAACCCGGCGGTCTTTTCCTCAATCAAGGAATTACTCACGATGTGCATGGGTGGAAAGAAACCTTGTCCACCCTGTTTATCGATCACTACATTTTCCCCGAAGGCCAACTCGATACCGTCAGCCATATCCAGCAGGCGATGGAGCATTGCCTATTCGAAATCGCCGACGTCGAAGCGCTACGCCACCATTACGCGCTGACGCTCAAGCGTTGGGTTGAGAGGCTCGAGGCGAACAAGGATCAGGTGTTGGGATTGGTCAGCAAGGTCACCTACCGCACATGGCGTCTGTATATGACGGCGTGCGCACTCGAGTTCGAAGCTGGTGACCTGGGGGCCTACCAGATAATGTCGAGTAAACGTGCAGGTAGCTTTTTAGCTCTTCCCTTGACGCGCAATCATCTAATGGCGAAGGAAAAAAAAGGCTGCAGGAGCAGCCTCAAGGATGGGGGGGGCAGAGATGACTTAAGCATCACTCATGTTTTCTTATAGGGCGTAGCTTTATCGGCCAACCAACAAGATCAATCGACTACATGGAACTTAGGTAGCATCCATTTCCAACGAATGGCGGCAATACGGCTGACAAAAACGAACGCAATGGCAATTGCAGACGCTACTTCAAGTGAAATCTGCAAATCCAGCAGCGTGATGTAGGCGACGGCACCCAAAATACTGATGGATGCATAAACCTCACGTCTAAACACCAACGGTATTTCGTTACACAACACATCACGCATCACACCCCCAGCGACTGCGGTAGCTACACCCATGATCACTGCGATGCTGGGAGGGAGGTTTTGCTGAAGAGCCATATCTGTTCCTGTGACCGTAAATACAGCCAATCCAAATGCATCGGCTACCAACAACACCCTCTCGTTGAAGGTTTTCAAGGTCTTCGCCCAAATCATGGTTCCCAGCGAAGCACTAACCCCTACCAAAAAGCCATTCTCATTGGAAACCCACTCGATCGGATAATGAGCCATCAGTACGTCACGCAAGGCACCGCCGCCTAAAGCGGTGACTAAACTGATGGTGATTACGCCAAACCAGTCCAACGATTTTCGCCCTGCCATTAGGGTGCCTGTCACTGCGAAGGCTGCAACGCCTAACAACTCACAGTAATAGATCACCCAACCAGCGTGGTAAGCCTTCATCTACGTAACCAGCCTGTACTGCAAATGGGAAAAGCCCTTGAAATGAGGCCCCTTCAAAGGCACACATCAGGGTCTAATTACATTATCATAGTATTATAATAAATGTACAATCGAGGCGTGCGATGAAGACAGGACCAAAAAACACAGCGGCGTATCGTCATGAGGATTTTGCTCTTGGAAAAACCACCGTCGAATCAAGCGTGCGGGTCGAAACGGTCGGCGATCTGGCAATGGCGTATAGCCCAGGGGTGGCACAGCCTTGCTTGGCAATCGCGAAAAATCCGGATGACGCTTACCGCTTTACGGGTAAGGGCAATCTCGTCGCAATCATTTCCGACGGCTCGTCAATTCTGCATCTGGGCAACCTGGGGTCTCTTGCCAGCAAGCCGGTGATGGAGGGAAAGGCGCTCCTGTTTAGACGCCTGGCCAAGATCAACGCGGTAGATATCCAGGTCAACACCAGCGAATCGGCAGCATTCATTGATACGGTCGTTCGCATTGCCGACACCTTCGGTGGCGTACATCTGGATGGCATGGCTGAGTCTCAGAGCCTGGAGATCGAACAAGCGCTGATCGCTCGATGCGACATCCCGGTGTTCTCAGATGAACCACACGGAATGGCAATCGTTGTGGTGGCCAGCCTGCTGACGGCATTAAAAGTTCAGGGCAAAAAACTTAAAGACGTCAGAATCGTCTGCGGCCTGCACGGGCGTGCGGCGGTCGAGTGTGTGAGGTTGCTACTGAACTTGGGAGCCCACAAATCTCGCATTGTCGTAACAACCGGCTGTGTCCGCACGATAGCGCAGTTGGGGCAAACTGTTCAGAATGGACTCACACAGCACTCGCCCGCGGCAATGAAGGGATCTGACGTTTTTATTGGTGTTGCAGATCCAGACTGGTTAACACCGGAAGCAATTCTGTCGATGGCAAGCAACCCCATCGTGTTTGCCTACGCGGGCCCCTTTCAAGCGATTTTGCCTTGGCAGGCTCGTGAAATTCGGACGGATTTAATTCTCGCCACCGACAGCTTCGATCATCCAAATGAGTTAGCCAACTGCTTGGCTTCGCCCTTCGTCTTCCGAGGAGCCTTGGACGTTAGAGCGCGATGTATAAATGAAGCCATGAAGATTGCTGCGATCCGTGCTTTGCACCTGCTCGCTTTGCAACCGGTGCCGTTAGACGTACTGCGAACCTACAACGTCGACAGGCTGGTGCTGGGAAAGGATTACATTGTTCCCAAGCCTTTGGATGGGCGCTTGCACTCGGTGGTTGCCGGCGCAGTGGCCAGGGCGGCGATTGATTCGGGAGAGGCCAGGATCAGTTTTCCTGCCCATTACCCGTCTATCTATCCCTTCTTTTACCCGTTTCTGGTTGACGTACCGTCGCCACTTTTTGATCACGGTCAATCTAGCTAGCTGTAACGAACCTAACCGGTGACAAATAACCCTCTGCCTATTATAATTTGATTATCATCGAACGTTTTAGGGTACCGGTAATTCCATGGAAAATAAGACTGCACGATTAACTGTGCTCATTGATCCCGTCAAGAAAAAAGCACTTGAGGAGCTTTGTGCGTCTCAGGATCTGACGCCTTCTCAGGTCGTTCGTCAGCTTATTCGGGACTACCTGGAGACGCATGGCGTGTCCTACTCGACCAAAAGCAGAATTGCAGCCAATGGTAAGTGATTCGTCTGCGCATGGGCGGGCACGACGAATGCCTGCTCATCGCTCCTTCTTAGCCTACTGCACCCCATCTCAGCCTTGGGTCTTGTCGATCTCGACATAACTGCCCAGTGCGCCACTGAAGTCGGCATGATAATGCTCTGAGCCGAGCGCCTGAAGAATCCCTGCCCTGTCGAGCTTGCCGAGGACTTTCTCGTTGGCTTCACACAACTTCACGACGATACTGCGCTTGCGCAGCTGCTCAATGACTTCGAGCAGCGTTTGTAAGCCCGTGATATCCATGAACGGCACTCGCTTTAGTCGAATAATCAAAGTCCCAGGATCGGTGTGTGTTTGAGCCAAAACGCGCTCAAAGGTTTCTGCTGCGCCAAAGAAGAGAGGCCCCTCAATGGTGTAAACCAAAATACCGGGGGGAAGATGTACATGCCCATTCATACGCAACTCTACCTCCAACTCTTTTTCAACCATTAGCTGAATCTCCACAGAAGACGCCATCCGACGCATAAATTGCAGCATGGCGAGAATGACCCCAATGTTCACCGCAATCGCCAGATCACTGAAAACGGTCAAGCTAAAGGTAATTAACAGAATGGCAACGTCGGCTTTGGGGGCCCGTTTGACCATGCGTTTGAAGTGCTTCAATTCGCTCATGTTGTACGCAACCACGAATAAGATTGCAGCCAACGCACACAGTGGGATGTCAGAAGCCAAAGGCGCCAAGAAGAAGATCAGTAAGATCAAAGTGACGGCGTGTGCAAAACCTGCGATGGGACTGTTGCCACCATTGCGGATGTTGGTCGCTGTACGAGCGATCGCGCCTGTCGCAGCAAAGCCACCAAACAGAGGAGTGACCAGGTTAGCAATGCCTTGTCCGACTAACTCCTGATTGGAGTCATGTTTGGTGCCGGCCATCCCGTCGGCGACAACAGCCGATAGCAGCGATTCAATCGCCCCCAGCATCGCGATCGCAAACGCCGGGCCAATCAACTCAATGACCTGAGGTAGTGTTATTTCAGGAAGGCCAATTTTGGGCAGTCCTTGGGGAATGCCCCCAAAGGCACTCCCGATTGTGGCCACGCCATCGAATTGAAAATAGGAATGCAGCGCCGTCACAACAACCATCGCAATCAGAGGACCAGGAACACGCCTTACGCCTGGTAGCTTCGGGGCGAGGATCACCAACGCCAGGCTCAAGAGCGCTAACAGTGTTGTGGGTACATGAAGGCTGGGCAGCGCCTGGATGAGGTGCCACAGACGCTCGTGGAAATGGTCACCACTGATTTTCGGCAAGCCCAAAAAGTCTTTCCATTGCCCGACCCAAATGATCACCCCGATGCCGGCGGTGAATCCCACAATCACGGGGTCAGGAATGAACTTAATGAGTGCGCCAAGCTTGGTGATGCCGAGCAGCAATAAAATGGCCCCAGCCATCATGGTCGCGATCTGCAAGCCATCCACACCGTACTTGGCCGTCACGCTGGCCAAAATGACGATGAATGCCCCGGTGGGGCCGGCAATCTGAAGCCGGCTTCCGCCGAACAGCGAAACCAACAGGCCCCCCACAATAGCTGTATAGATCCCTTGTTCCGGCTTGACGCCTGAGGCGATGGCAAATGCCATGGCCAAGGGCAACGCCACGACGCCGACGATGACCCCTGAGACGATATTTCGAAGCCAATGCTCGCGCCCTAACAAGCCCGCTTTCCAAGCTTCTTGTATCGCAATCATGACTAGCCTCGCTGTGGTGGCATGTGCATACTATTCACACCTAGTGATAATAGCAAAGCAATTGGCCTAGCCCTTGGTACGACACCTGCGGCGCTGTAGAATCGGTACTTAAAGCGCTAATCCCTATGTCCGGAGGCCCGCATGAAACGCGAAGAAGTCAAAACCAAACACGGTGAAGGCATGCATTTCGACACACATGTGATCGCCAACCCGACCAATACGCACGAGTGGATCATTCTTTTCAAAAAGGATGCAGGAAGAAGCTATTTCCTGGTCAATGACAATGAGGAGATTGAGTCCTTTGGTCGCGTCGATGATGTGATCCATGAGCTTCGCGAGCTAGGCATCAAGTCTGCTGAAGTTCATTTTTGATCGGTGTACTCAGGAAGTTTGATCATGTCAGTAAAGATTGAGCATCTGTCGGGTCAAGGCGAGGAGCTTTGGTCTGTCTGTTTCGGTAGCCACAGCATTCAATTTCGTAACGAGCAAGGGGCGAAGGACTATGCAGCCACACTGAAAGAAAGAATCGACGCACCGCATACCTTTCCGCGAATTCACCATGCCTCTCCCAACCCGCCCCACTGATCAACACTGAGCTGGATTTTTCCTCGATTGGACAGCCTCGAAGGCTGACGAACGAGGAGCAGAACGCTAAGTCCCTTGATGAAAGGCGTCCAAGGCAGCTCAGAACACACCAAGCTGTCGGCCATTCATTGACGCTGGCTGATCAGGTTTTTATCACGCTCGAGGCTGGAGTCCCAAGGTGGCAAAATTAAAAGACGTATCCGGTGCCACCATCCCTCCCGGGCTCTCCAATGAAGCAGCCGGCGCTGTGGCATTGCTGGGCACCTCTGTCATCGCATTTGTCTTAGCCAACTCTCCTTTCGCTCCCGGCTATTTTGAGTTGCTACATCGCGTCCATCTGAGCCTGTCATTAACCCACTGGGTCAATGACGGTCTGATGACGTTGTTCTTCTTGGTCATCGGGCTGCAATTCAAGCGTGAATGGCTGGTTGGGCATCTGGCCACGTGGGAGAAGCGCGCATTGCCAGGCTGTGCAGCGCTCGGTGGCATGGTCCTGCCGGCGCTTATTCTTTGGGGTTTTAATCACTCCCAAAACGAAACACCATTCTTGATGGCTGTTCCCACAGCCACGGACCTTGCATTTGCGCTGGCCGTCCTGTCGCTGCTCGGTGACAGGGTTCCAGCTTCGCTAAAAGTATTCCTGCTCGCTATCGCGATTCTGGAGGATCTTAGCGGAGTCATGATCGTTGCCTTTTTTCATACCCAACATTTTTTTGTTCCGATGCTGCTGGCCCCATTACTGCTGTTAAGTCTCCTTATAGCGCTGAACCGCAAAGGCATAACACGCCTGCGTCCCTACATAGTGACCGCAGTGTTTTTGTGGATGGCTCTTGGGCTATCCGGCTTTAATCCGACACTCGCCGGACTTGTGTTGGCGCTGTCCTTACCGCTAGGTAAGCCCGATACAAGCTCCAGCTCTGCGTCGCGAACCGTTGAAGAAAAGCTCATCCCTTATGTGACATTTTTGATATTGCCGATTTTCGGTTTTACCAATGCTGGCGTGTCACTCCTTGGCATGTCACTGCAAGATCTCTCAGCCCCGGTCACGACAGGTGTCGCGACAGGACTTCTGATCGGAAAGCCACTGGGTCTCTTCGCTGTATCGGGTCTTGTCGTTGCACTCGGGCTCGCCAAGCTCCCCGAGAACTGCAACTGGGTGCAGCTTTATGGCGTTGCTGCACTCAGCGGCATTGGTTTTACCGCAAGCCTGTGGATCGGCGCACAGACCATTCCTGCACCTTCGCAAACGATGACCGACGTAAAAATCGCGGTGCTGATGGGTTCAGTTTTGTCTGCGCTATTGGGCGTCTTGATTTTACGTTCTGGAGTGGCCGACTCAGTTTCCAGAATTCTGCACTCCACCTGTGCCCTCACGCAGAAATGAATTATTCACCCTCGCAGCAGCACTGTTTGGTATTGCTCAGGAGAAACCTAGATGTTTGAAACATCCATCAGTAAGTCACAGTCTCTACGTTGTGTAATTGCATCGATTTGACCACCTGTTTGTATTCGACTTGACCAGTTATTTGCATTCGAATTGACCGTGACACCTTTCATGATGTATCGCGCGGTTGAGATGGCATGCAGTGTAAAATAGATAAAGCCAGCATAGACAATGCGGAGATTTCGAGTGATGGCTACAGAATTGACGGTGCGAGTAGCACAACAGGACGATCACGAGTGGCTTATTGCTGCGAATGGTGACGTCTATGCCACCGAGTTCGGTTTTGACAGGCACTTTCAGGATGGCGTCGCCGAAAAGATGCGCAACTTTCTTGAATTACCAAGTCCATTCAATCGCATCTGGGTTGGATTGGTAGGGGACAAACGCGTAGCGTCGATAGCGATATCGGAGAGAGCTGACAGCGTGGCATTTCTTAACTTCGTGCTAGTCCTGCCGCAGTTTAGGGGTAAAGGTGTTGGTTCTGCGATGATGAAACTCGCTCTTGATCATGCTCGCCAGCACTCGTTTAAGCAGGTGCAGCTAGAAACCTATAGCTGCCTTGTCGACGCAAGGGCGCTTTATGAGCGCCTCAACTTTCGAATGACTGAGGTGATGCCTGGGCAAAAGGCTTATGGGAAGAAATTCGATCTGGAATTTTGGTCGCTGAAACTCTAGGGATTCTACGAGCCACATCTCCGAATGTGCTGAAGTATACCCTCACCACCTGATCCGAGCCGCCCATGAGCCAGATGAGCTTTCCGACTTTGAATACGCCGGAAAGCGCAAGCAGACACGCCGCGAGCGGTTCCTCGCCGAGATGGATCAGATAGTGTCCTGTAGCGGTTTACTGCCGTTGATTGAACCGTATTACCCAAAGGCCGGCGGTGGTCGAAAACCCGCTCAAGCCACCGGCTGACCAACCCTCATTTATTGAGTTTCAATCGTGCTTGATCGCAGTGTACCAGCGACCCTGCGCCCAAACTCCCAAGTCACTACGTTGATTATTTGGCAATGCTCGCACTGAACCTCGAACCGATGCCTAGCGTCATCGGGAACGAAATCCATCGTTAGGTCACAGTACGCACAGTCAGACATCCTCTGTTCTTCCTTTTCGCCGTCGCTCATAAAGCAAGCCCCAAGTGAAGCGATAAGCATACCCGTCCGCCCCTGGAATCAGGGTGTTCGACTGGAATAATCGGAGGCAGACCACCGTATTGATGTTGAGGGGCCAGCTACTGGCCGGTTTCTGCCTGCTTACCTGTCGAGTCGTACGGGTATTGCCATTCAACCAGTGCAGGACCTTTTTGATTTCAACAGGTACGTTCCAGGAACTACTGAGGAACGCGAATAATGGCTGTAAATGCTGCGCTGGTATTGATTCACGGGCGAATGACCCACGCAGAAGCCCTATGCAACTGGGTCATGAGCTCACGCAATTGTCGAAATACGCGGATCAGATCCAAGAGGCCATGAGAAAACTCTGAATCCTAATGTGCCGCGCTTGGGCGTGACACCGATTGGGACATTCGAGCGCGCAAAAAAATGGCCACACGAGGTGGCCTAAGACGGGTTCAAGCATAGGAGGATCTCTATTGACCAACAGATACAGGCCCGCCCTGAAGTCTTAAGGCCAATAGAGTTGGTCCGCTGGCTGACAAACCCCTTCATCAGCAGCGTTCAAGCCGGCAATTCGACCCTGGTCTGTGGGTCAGGATCTCGTTGCCTTGCATTATAATAGTGTTAACATGGCATTGTAATCAACGTCTAATTAGGGGATCGCATGACTACCGACTTCAAGAAGGCTGCACTGGATTACCATGAATTCCCAACCCCTGGGAAAATCAGCATTGAACTGACCAAACCCGCCGACACCGCCGCCCAACTTGCCTTGGCCTATAGCCCAGGCGTCGCTGAGCCTGTACGCGAAATCGCGAAGAACCCAGAGAATGCTTACCGCTTCACTGGAAAAGGGAATCTGGTGGCCGTGATCACCAACGGCACGGCCATTCTGGGACTTGGCAATCTAGGCCCCTTGGCCAGCAAGCCCGTCATGGAAGGCAAAGCGTTGCTGTTCAAGCGTTTTGCCGGCATTGACTCGATCGATATCGAAGTCAACTCCGAGAGCTCCCAGGCCTTTATCGATACCGTCGTGCGCATTGCTGACACCTTTGGTGGAATCAATCTGGAAGACATCAAAGCGCCCGAGTGCTTTGAAATCGAAAAGGCACTGATCGAACAGTGCAGCATCCCAGTCTTCCATGACGACCAACACGGTACTGCCATCGTCACCGCCGCTGGCATGCTCAATGCGCTGGAAATTCAGGGCAAAACCCTAGAGGACGCGAAAATTGTTTGCCTGGGTGCGGGTGCCGCCGCCACTGCCTGCATGCGCCTGCTGCTCAGTCTCGGCGCTCAAAAAAGTAATCTGTACATGGTCGACCGTACCGGTGTCATCCACTCCGAACGAGAAGACCTCAACCAATACAAAGCACAATTCGTAAACGACGGTGGCCCGCGTACGCTGATGGAAGCCATGAACGGCGCTGACGTGTTTGTTGGCCTGTCCGGAGCTAATCTTCTCCCAGCTGAAGCACTGGCAGTGATGGCTCCCAATCCGATCGTGTTTGCGTGCTCGAACCCCGATCCCGAAATCAGCTACGAACTGGCCATGGCCACTCGTGATGACCTGATCATGGCGACTGGGCGCTCTGACTACCCAAACCAGGTTAACAACGTTCTGGGCTTTCCGTTTATCTTCCGCGGGACCTTGGATGTTCGGGCAACCCGGATCAACGAAGCGATGAAAATTGCGGCGGTGGAAGCACTGCGCCAACTGGCCAAAGAGCCCACCCCTGTTGAAGTGCTGCAAGCATTCAACGTCGATAAGCTTGAGTTTGGGCGCGATTACATTCTCCCAAAAGCACTTGATGCTCGCCTGCTCGGAGCAATTGCCGGCGCAGTGGCTAAAGCGGCGGTCGACACCGGCGTTGCGAAGCTGCACTACCCGACACACTACCCGCTCTAAGCTGACGTCAATCATGCTGATGTGCCGCAGCTGCACGACCTTTTACAAGGTTGCAGCTGTCGCACCGGGGATCATCCAGCCGCAGCACGTCCTGAATATCGACAGCCCGCCATTTGCAAGATCATCCGCTCTTGGCTGATCGCGGGGTGAAGCTTTCCGGATCCCCGTCTGCTTCCCCAGCAGGTAATCACCACACAGGGTTGCCATCCCAAGCAATCCTGATCACCGATCAGAAAAAACGACAGTCAGCGGCTTTACCACTCAACGAGCAGACCAGCCTAAATCGCGAGGACCTGGTGATATCAGATGTGCATAATCGGTTGGCTTTCTTGCTCCTCATACGCTTGGGACAGGGGTGAATGAATGCCGATCAAATATGTTAGGAGCCTCACTGGGCGAAGGCGTACCACAGACGCAAACCGACATCTTGGATTTGCCTTAGCCTTCGTAGCGGGGGCAACCAACGCCGGTGGCTTCCTGGCGGTGCATCAGTACACCTCACACATGACAGGCATCGTCTCCTCGATGGCAGACAATAGTGTGCTAGGGGCCTACGACCTGGTGCTTAGTGGTGCCGGCGCCTTGTTGTCCTTTCTGGTTGGGGCCGCGTGCTCGGCGGTCATGGTCAATTACTCCCGACGCAGACGGATGCACAGTGAGTTTGCAGTGCCGCTCTTGTTCGAAGCCTTTCTGCTCATCTGCTTTGGCTTTCTGGGCGCTCGGCTATCCACCGTGGATGGTCTATTCGTGTCCGTCACCGTGATGCTGCTGTGCTTCATCATGGGGCTACAAAACGCAGTGATCACCAAAATTTCCAAAGCCGAAATCCGAACGACGCATATCACCGGCATCATCACGGATATCGGTATTGAGTTTGGAAAACTCTTTTATTGGAATGCCGTCAACACATCGAAGCATCCAAAAGTTCTCGCCAATCGGACCCGACTCAAAATACTGATACTGCTTGCGCTGAATTTCTTTTTTGGCGGCGTGGTGGGTGCCTTTGGGTTCAAGCACATTGGTTATATCTCAACGGTACCGCTCGCGATGGTTCTGGTGACGCTGGCGATCGTGCCTGCCTTTGACGACGTCAGGCTTTTTGTCCGCCGCGTCGTGCGAAAGTGAACAGCTTGCCTGCAAGCAGCTTTCCAGGCGTTGCTACACTGGATTTTCACTACGTTGATCGTTTCTATTTATGACGTGCCAGGTGTCCAGCGACTGATCCCACTCGCAGGCACGCTAAAAGCGGCGCCCTCGCCGAGCGGGTAATTTTCGTTTTTAGCCCGCGTGGTGATCGGCTCATCAAGATCATCGAGATGAGGGTTGTGATGACCCACATATTGGCCTGTATCGACAGTTCAACTACATCTCCGGCCGTCTGCGACTACGCCGCTTGGGCCAGTCTCAACTTTGTATTGCCGTTAACCCTCCTGAATGTTGTGGACCGCCCCGCTGGCGTAGAGATACGGCCCGGCAGCCTGGCGCACGTGCTAGAAGCTATGTCGCTGGACGAAAAGCGCCATGAGCAGGCGTTGAAGCAAGGCTTGATAATGCTGCAAAACGCTCGAGAAAGAGCGATAGCGGATGGCGTAATGCAGCCGGAACTTCGTCAAAGCGACGGAGAACTGTTGGGGCGGTTACTCGAGATGGAAACTGACATGCGCTGGCTAGTCATGGGAAAACACAGCTCGTTCTGTCCCCGACTCAACCAGCTCGAAACCATCATCCATGCGTTGCACAAGCCGATCCTGGTCACACCTTGTTCCTTCAACCCACCACGAAGCCTGATATTTGCTTATGACGGGAGCGAGGACACGCACATGGGGGTGGAAATGCTGGCAGCGAGTCCAGTTCTCAGAAAGCTGCCCGTGCACCTGGTCATGGTCGCAGCCAACACGTCGAAGAATCTGGAACGACTCGATGCGGCAGGAGCCATTCTGCAATCAGCCGGGTGTGACGTGCGGACAGCCATCTGTGGCGGGAGAGTAGAGCTCGCCTTACAGTCCTATCAGATCGAACACGATATCGACCTGATGGTTATGGGCGCTTTTGGTCATTCGCGAGTCCGCCGATTTTGGCTTGGCAGTACGACTTCAAGAATGATCCGAGCCACAACTCGTCCTCTTTTATTCCTGCCTAAAAGCTACCTCAACATGTAACGCACAAACGTTCAAACACCCTAACGTCATCAAGATGAAAACGCTCCTTACCACCGCATACGATTAACATTATATGTTAATGTAATGCGCGTCTTCGATGAAACAAATGACTGCGCGCTTGATCCAGTAGCTCGCCCGTAACAGCCGCATCCTTGACTAGTTTTGTGCGGCGCGAGAACTGACACCCACTCAGGTCGCCCGTCAATTGATCCGCGATGACCTGCGCAGTCACGGCGCGGAGGATGAAACACAGCACACTGGCGCGGTGAAAGCCGTCAGACAGTCAATGCCTATCAGCAGACTCGTGACACCAGTCTCAATGACCCAATCAATACAGCAGGCTGACAAAGCGCTGTTAAGGAAGAGACCATGAGCAAAACCATCGCAATCATCAAGGGTGACGGCATCGGCCCAGAGATCATGCAAGCGACGCTACGCGTACTCGATGCCCTTGACTGCAATCTTCGTTACGACTTCGTTGAGGCCGGTTTGGAGGCCTTGCAGCAGCATGGGCAACTGATGCCGCCCGCATCCACAGAGACGATCGCCAAACATGGTGTCGCACTCAAAGGCCCTCTGACAACGCCGATTGGCCGCGGCTTCTCATCGATCAACGTCCACCTTCGCCGCCACTTCGATCTCTACGCCAATGTCCGACCAGCGATCAGTTTCCCAGGCACCCGTTCGCGTTTCGAAGATATCGACATCATCACGGTGCGCGAAAATACCGAAGGAGCGTACCTACCAGAAGGACAAAGTATTTCGGAGGACGGCGAAGTCGCTCTGGCGAGCATTCGTGTAACACGCACTGCCTCCGAACGCATCGTGCGGTATGCGTTCGAGCTCGCTCGTAGCAAAGGCCGTAAGAAAGTGACCGCGGTGCACAAGGCCAACATCATCAAGTCTTGCTCCGGGTTGTTCCTTGAGGTGGCGCGTGAGGTTGCTGCGAATTATCCGGAAATCGAATTCCACGAGATGATCGTCGATAACGCCTGTATGCAGCTGGTGATGAATCCCCATCAATTTGATGTCATCGTCACCACCAACCTGTTTGGCGACATCCTTTCAGACTTGTGCGCAGGCCTGGTGGGTGGACTGGGCTTGGCGCCGGGGTCCAACATCGGCGCCGATGCGGCCATCTTCGAAGCGGTCCACGGCTCGGCACCGGACATCGCTGGCAAGAACATCGCGAACCCATGTGCATTGTTGTTGGCTGCCGCAGACATGCTTGATTACCTAGGCATGGTGGACAAAGGGACACGCATTCGTACAGCTATCCGCGTTGTTCTGAAAAGCTCCTGCGATCAAGTGACACCCGATATGGGAGGGACTGGTACAACTGATTCCTTCGCTGACGCCTTGGTTGCCTACTTGCGTGACTAAATAGAGAATCAACAAACACGCGCTCCGTCCGAGTCGCCAGCTCAGTACGAGCTGGCGATTTTCTACGTGTGCTCCACTCTGACCTACCAGTAGGACAGTCTGCCGGATTGGATTAAATCTTCTTATACTCCACGGGCTGATCCGGCCACGCAGTCAACACCTCAAAGCCATCGCGGGTGACCAAGACCATATGCTCCCACTGGGCCGAGAGCGAAAGATCCTTGGTGATCACGGTCCAGCCATCCCCCAGCGTTCTTACGCCGTGCTTTCCAGCATTGAGCATTGGCTCGATTGTGAAGATCATGCCCGGTTTCAGTCTCATACCTTCACCAGGGTTGCCATAATGACGGACCTGTGGCTCATCGTGGTAAACCATGCCAATGCCATGTCCACAGTAGTCACGCACTACGCTATACCCTTCACGGTGCGCCACGGTTTGAATGGCGTGACCGACATCACCGAGCGTGGCACCGGGGCCTACTGCATGAATGCCGGCACACATCGCCTCATAGGTCGTGTCCACCAGCCGACGAGCCTCTGCGCTTGGCTCGCCGACAAAATACATTCGGCTTGTATCACCGAACCAACCATCCTTGAGCACCGCGACATCAATATTGAGGATATCGCCATCCGAGAGTTCTTTATCTGACGGGATTCCGTGGCATACGACATGATTGATGGAGGTGCACAAGGTTTTGGGGAAACCGTGATAACCGATATTGGCTGGAGTGGCCTTCTGCACGTTGACAATATAGTCATGGCAGAGCTTATCAAGCTCATTGGTCGAAACCCCGGGCCTGACGTGAGGCGCAATCATGCTCAGAACCTCCGCAGCCAACTTTCCCGCAGTTCGTGACATAGCAATTAGTGCAGGCTTCATAGTGGTACTTTTACCCTCATTATGAACACCAGAGACTGGTTGGACGGGTGCTCATTCGCCGAATGCTGTGCAATTGCAGGAACGCAGCATGAAAATTAATTCGACTTACTAAGTTCCACAGCACTCTATGGAAGAAACAATATTTTGTTACCGTAACTTTAGCGTTAATAGAAAGTCATTAAGCACTATTACTTGCTGCTACCGCGCTTGTAGGCGGACGGCAATGCACGAGGGTATGAGTGCGGAGCTTCAATACGCTCTTTTAGCTTTGCTGCGTAATCTTTTGCACCCTGCTCATTGCGAAATTGAATGCGCCTGGCTCCAATACACACGGACCATAGATTTTCACTCTGACTAGACAGATGCTCGATTCTGACGGACATGCCGACACTCCAAGGAAAAGAATTCAAAAATGAATTTCAGCAACCTTGATACCGATTTCTCGCAGCTCATGAATCAAATCATCAAGGTACCGAAAGGGTTCGATTTCTTCGTTGTCATTGACCAGGAAGAAGCTTCTTCCTGCATCCTTTTTAAAGAAGGCGATCCACTCCTGGGTGTTGGCCGGGTTGGCAATCAAATGGGTATCAAACTGAATGCCTTCAGCGTGTTTGGTTTTTACGTCCTCACGTTTCATACGGCTCTCCAAGCGCTCACGTATTGCTGTTCTCATGCATGTCTTTGCCTCCCGGCAATCGATCAAAAGACCTCGCCTCTGCCTGAAGCAAGGGCGAGTAGATTGCCTTTTCATTATCACCGCATGATAATATTATGCACATATGACCCCTTGGAGGCTAGTCATGAGCAGGACTGTCGAAGCACCTCAGTCACGCGGGTCCGAGTCGGTCCGCCCAATGCCGTGGCTTTGAGGGCGCACGGCCATACGGCCAGTTTCCCGCGATAACAGGATTTGCCGGCCAGATCGAGAACAAGCGGAACCAAAGGGCTCTCACAATAAGTAGCGAGCTATCAATTCAAGGCCTTGAAGGTGATTGTCTGCACAGGCTCCGAAATGGCTTACTGGATCGTGATGGTTACCACCTTGAAGAACACATTTGGCGTCATGCGCAAAGGCACCAGATGAGTACCTCGCAGCGGCGGATCCTCCTTGCTTTTGATTCAACGCGTACGGTTTCTGAATTTTAAGGACGACGACATTCATCATGCGGAAAACAGAAAGTGAGAAGCGCCTCCCGCTCAATGCTCCGACCCTAGAGCCTGGGCAACGACTGTTGGTTTGCCATGAGCAATGCGTCGTCGTCCAGCAGCGAGAAACGAGAATTTATCAAGTTGTATTCGACTGCAAATCACCCAAAACAATTCGAATTTTTTGGGCAGAAGATGAGTGGATTTTCATCGGCAGGCATAAGCAAGATGCTGAGAAAGATCCTTCACTGGAGACCTTTGTATCAACGCTAAGAACTGGGCTAAAAACTGTCTGGCGATAAATACGGTTCTGATCTATCGCGGTGAATCAAGACGCATGCAGTTGACCGCTCACTACTGATTTTTCTTCGCCTGTCCAAGTAGCACAACGTTGGGGCTCGAAAGCGCCCGCTCCAATTCGGCAACATGATTCTGGCAGTAGGCTGGCAAGGTATCGCGTTGCTGCACAACCGCTCCCATTCGTTCCCGGAGGCCGCGGTTCTTTTTACGAGCTGTAACCCTGACCTGATGAGCGGATTCCGGTCAACATCAAGATGGGCTGCTACATACTTCTGAGTTTCAGCGATGAGAGTGGGGAAGCGATATTTTAACTCTGATGGATCGCCCCCCACCTCCTTGGCCTGACTGACTCGGGCGCCCTTCGGCAAGCGCTCAAGCTCGTCATTTTTCAGGCACACAATGCGGCGCAGTAGAGATCGCCATGCTTTTTTGGTTGAGGTGATACGTCATCTATCGCTGGTCAGCTCGAATGCAAACAAGTGGTCAGTGGGAATGCAAACGACTGGTCAAGTCGAATGCAAACGGGTGGGCAGTGGCTGTGCAAACGGGTGGTCAAGTGAGGTGCAATTACGCACGTTGGGCGTTTCTTAGGCACCTGCAACGGAGATTAGAGGTGATTTTAATGGGCATCAATGCGGAAGCAGCCGTAAGTGCTGTAGGAAATTTAGCTTCGTAGCGTAAGGGTGAATAAAGTACATTCACTGCCCAATAAAAAAGCCCCGATCAGATCGGGGCTTTTGCTTTTTCGGTTTGTCGATTCAGATTGAGATCGTCAAATCGCGGCGAGCTCGGGAATCAATCCCAGCTCAACGCCCCACCAGTCTGATACTCAATAACCCGCGTCTCAAAGAAATTTTTCTCTTTCTTCAAGTCCATAATCTCGCTCATCCAAGGGAACGGGTTAGTCGTCCCTGGGTACTCTTCCTTCAACCCAATCTGCGACAACCGACGGTTAGCAATAAACTTCAGGTAATCCTCCATCATCGCCGCATTCATGCCGAGTACGCCACGAGGCATGGTATCCCGCGCGTATTCGATCTCCAGCTGAGTCCCCTGCAGAATCATCTGGCTCGCTTCTTCCTTCATCTCGGCATCCCACAAATGCGGGTTTTCGATTTTGATCTGGTTGATCACGTCGATGCCGAAGTTCAGGTGCATGGATTCGTCGCGCAGGATGTACTGGAACTGCTCGGCGACGCCGGTCATTTTGTTGCGGCGGCCCATGGAGAGGATCTGGGTGAAGCCGCAGTAGAAGAAGATGCCTTCCAGGACGCAGTAGTAGGCGATCAGGTTGCGCAGCAGTTCTTTGTCGGTTTCGACAGTGCCGGTTTCGAACTTCGGATCGGAGATCGAGCGGGTGTATTTGAGGCCCCAAGTGGCTTTTTTCGCGACCGACGGGATCTCGTGGTACATGTTGAAGATCTCGCCTTCATCCATGGCCAGGGATTCGATGCAGTACTGGTAGGCGTGGGTGTGGATCGCCTCTTCGAAGGCCTGGCGCAGGATGTACTGGCGGCATTCCGGGTTGGTGATCAGGCGGTACACGGCCAGGACCAGGTTGTTGGCCACCAGGGAGTCGGCGGTGGAGAAGAAGCCGAGGTTGCGCATGACGATGCGGCGTTCGTCGTCGGTCAGGCCTTCCGGGTCTTTCCAGAGGGCGATGTCGGCGGTCATGTTGACTTCTTGCGGCATCCAGTGGTTTGCGCAGCCGTCCAGGTATTTCTGCCAGGCCCAGTCGTACTTGAAGGGTACGAGTTGGTTGAGGTCGGCGCGGCAGTTGATCATGCGCTTTTCGTCGACAGCGACACGGGCGGAGGCGCCTTCGAGTTCGGCGAGGCCTTCGGCGATGTCGAGGTTGTCCAGGGCTGCTTTGGCACGGGCGATTGCGGCGGAGTCGGACGCGGTGACGGCGCGAGCTTCTTGAGCCGCGACACCGCCAGCGGTGTCGAGGCGGTCCATGTTGGCTTCAGTCGCGTGGCCGGCGTTGGCGCCTTTTACAACGGTTTCGCCGCTGTCTTCTTTGTCGAATTCGTCCCAGCTCAGCATGACGTGTCGTCTCCTGCGTGAGGGCCAGATGCCCGTGTGAAAACCGATAGGTGGTTTCACACGACCGGCTGGCCGCGTTGGATCTAAAGGAAATCGTTTTTTGCAGCAGTACAGCGCAGGCAATAAACAGAATTTTGTACGGGTGTTCCGAAGCCGCTGACGGGCGCAGAAAGCATGAACGGTTTCTGCGTGGGCTTCAGACTGGCTATTGACCCCTGTAAGGGAATATTGCAGGCCCGTTTAAGCCCGCATTATAAGGAAAAATTCAGCGGCGTGGGGCGTCGAATCGGCGCTGTGAAGGGTGCGCAGGGCACGTTTTCCGGTCGGAGCGAGGGTTTACAGGGCTTTGGCGGATGAAGTTTTTTTTTCGCCTGAAATGGCTTGTTTTTGACGCTGTGATCAGGTTGGCGGCGGGGTAAAGGTTGGCTGAAACGCGGCGAGCCATGCAGTACGGGGCTTACAGAGGAGGAAGGGGGGAATTTTGGTCGCCATTGTGGGCCGTTTTGCTGGGGAAATGACCCCGGAGCTGCCTGATCAAAAAATAGCCAAAAATCGATGCTTTTCACTACATGTTGTGTTTTTAGTCTGTTTTTCATGGCTTCAGACACAACTAAGCCCGGCCGAGGCCGGGCAGTGAATTTGCCCTGATGATCAGCTGAGGCGAGCAGCACCCACGTGATCGGAACCATCGGCAGCAACCTTGGCGGCACCGGTGTGATCGAAGCCGTCAGCGGCAACCTTGGCAGCGCCGGTATGATCAAAACCGTCAGAAGCGAGTTTGCCAGCACCGACGTGATCGGAACCGTCGGCGGCGAAGGATGCCGAGCCGGTATGGTCATAACCGTCAGAAGCGACAGCTGTCGAGGTGGTGTAGGCGGCTGAACCCGTGCGGTCATAGCCGTCAGCGGCGAAGGTGTTGGCAGCCAGGACGGAGAGGGTCAGGGCGAGGATCAGTTTGATTTTCATGAGAGTGGCTCCAGGTTCGTTGGCGTTGTGTGCCTTGGGTGTGGAATGGATAATACGCCGACTATTTTGATTAAAAAGCGCAAATAAACGCTAAAAACAATCGATTAAATCGATATGTAGGGTTCGGTGCTTGATCTGCCTTAAACCGCGGGCGGGTGGGGCGAACCTTGGGAAGGTGAGGGTGGGGGATCAGCCGTTGGAGCAGCCGTTACCCATGACGCTGTAACGCAGAATGTGGCGCTGACCTTTGGAGTCGTCGTATTCCATTTTGGCTGGGACAACTTCGCAGACGTTGGGGATTTCGCTCATTGATATGACTTTGGCGATGTCCAGGTCGGTGGAGTAGGTGTATTCCTCGATGGCGGGTTGCTGCTGTGCGACATCAGTCGGAACCTCGTTTGCCATGGCGGTTGCGCACAGGCTGCTGAGGGCCAGAACTAATAAAGCTTTCATTTCAGGGTTACCTTTTAGAGGTCGAGTGGGGTCACGCAACCTTTTGGGGGTTGCGTGTGGAACTTGCTTACCGGGTGTTGGATTAACTGCCTTCGTGGGGGCTGTAACTTGGTTAATCAGGTTGCCTTGTTGGCGGGGTGGATTTTAGGCGTGGGGGGGGCATTCATATAGGTGGGGTTTTGATAAACACCTTTGGCGAATTTCGTAACAATCGTGGAATACCTTTGTAGGAGCCGGCTTGCTGGCGGTGTTTGCGACGTGGTTGGTCAGGCACGTCGCATTTTTTGTGGTGTGGTTTTTCAGGGGGACTGCGTTATCGTTCTTCGCGGGCAAGCCTCGCTCCTACAGGGGCGTTTTGGGTGGGCGTTCTGGGGTTGTCGGGGTAATTTGCAGGGGGTTGTTACTACCATCGTCGAATGGTTCTATAGGCGCGGTCCGGCTACAACTGGTTCATACAAAAACAACTATTCCACCGAGGTAAGAAAGATGAGTGCGGCTTCTCTGTATCCCGTTCGTCCCGAGGTTGCGGCCAACACGTTGACTGATGAGGCGACCTACAAGGCCATGTACCAGCAGTCGGTCGTCAACCCGGACGGCTTCTGGCGCGAGCAAGCCAAGCGCCTCGACTGGATCAAGCCTTTCACCACGGTGAAGCAGACGTCTTT
>NZ_CABVII010000011.1 GCF_902497995.1 Pseudomonas fluorescens
AAGCACGTGGCCCTGGTCATCCAGAGAGCAAACGGTGTGGCTATCGATGTGTTTCTGGTAGAGCGTTCGAGGCGTATTCATGGCTGATTCTTTCTCTGTCTTATTCGAGATCACGGGTACAACATGCTTACAGCATATTGATCCCCGATCACGCATCAAGAGCGTGAAAGTGAACGCGTTCAGCACGAATTGTGAATAATCGAAGTGGCGCGTTCTCAGTATGATTGCTCTATTCGCCTCAAGCTTTAGAGATCATCAAGGCAGCACTCACCATAAGAAACAGACAAAACCAAGTGCGTAGTGACCTTTCGGGTAAAGCGTGGGCGAGCTTCACTCCCCAGCTGACACTTAGCAGGCCACCTACCGCCATGGGCAGGCCAAGATGCCATTGGACATGGTCGTGGAGCGCATAGGTCAGCAGTGTTACACCCGTACTCGGAACGGCCAGTGCCAGCGATAACCCCTGAGCGACTACTTGGGTTGTACCGAAGACGGTGGATAAAACGGGGGTGGCCAATACCGATGCTCCCAACCCGAAAATCCCGCCCAAGATCCCGGAGCCCGATCCCAAGACCATTAACCATGGCCATGGATGTCGCAGCTCTTTGCTTGGCGGCGGTTTGGGTAAGTACATCTGTAAATAGCTGTAGGCCGAAAGCAGCATCATGAAGACCGCAAAACCTATGCGCATCGCATCGGGATCCAAGCCTACGGCAATGATCGATCCTATCCAGGCGAAGACAAACCCTGCTGCCGCTAATGGCGCCGCATGACGCAGTAAAATTCGTGTTCGTTGGTGGTACCGCCACAGCGCGAGCATCACGTTGGGCACGACCATAACGAGCGTCGTCCCCTGAGCTAGCTGTTGATCCATCCCGAACATCAACACCAAAGCCGGGATTGCAATGAGTCCACCACCGATCCCGAATATCCCTCCGAGCGTACCCATTGCAGCACCCAGCAGCAGGTACATAGCCCAATCGATCATATGAGGCTGCCCGCCTTTAGCTTATGAGTTAGAGGGTTGATAGAGACTCGCGCGCATTGCATCGCGCTAACAAAGAAGTAAATTGAGTACCGCTCGTGGGGATGAGTCGGCGAGCCTGAGAAGTTAAAGCGGACAGCCCTTTGCCCGCAAAATAGCGTCGAAGCGATTCGGGTCTAGTGTGCCGGCTTCAATAGCCTTCAATGTTGCCTGCTCGCGTGCAAGCAAATCGTGGCAACGCACAAGCAATTCAGGCAGCTCTGAACGGGCGGCAGCAACTACACCATCGCCGTCGCCGATCATCAAATCACCAGGTGTGACCAGCATTCCAGCGCAGGAGATCGGGACATTGATTTCTCCTCCACCATCGGTGCTTGGCCCTCGATGCACCCCGCCGATAGCGTAGGCTGGCAACTCGCCGGTCTGCCACTCATCGAGATCGCGCAGAGCGCCATTGATTACCACGCCAACGATCCCGGCCTTTAGCGCCATAGCTCGCATGATGCCCCCGAAGACGGCTCGCGTGAGGTCTGCACTACCGTCAATCACGAGGACATCGCCAGGACGTGCCATCTGCATCGCTTTTAGGATCATCAGATTATCGCCAGGTCTGACTCTTACCGTCAGGGCGCTGCCAAGCATTGGCGCATTTCCGTGAAACGAACGTAATCCTAATCCACCGACATTGCGTCCAAGGCAATCACTGACAGCCGCAGCAGGGATTTTGCTGAATTCTTTGAGCCATTTTTGATCCAGAGGTTCTACGTTTGGATTGATCAGGTAGCCAGCAGGCCATTGGCCCGAAGATACAACATTAAACATAAAACCCTCGCTGCCAGGCCGCACTGGCTATTGTTGGGGAAATTCGCGGCCACGAGCGTAATTACGTTGCTAGCTTCAAACAATGGCGATTCAGTGATCAAACACTTCACGAATCGTGGCGTATTCACGGGCTTAAGTTTTCTTCCGCTCCGATACTTGAAGAAGGGCTGCGGTGGTCTACCCATCGTGGCGTGCGACAATCGATGTCACGCAGAATCTTGCGGAAGCGGAGTACTACAGATGGTCTTTGCCTTCACCCTTAAATACCAACTTACGTCTGACGAGAGCGATATGGACTCGCTTGTGGAACGCTTGGCTGAAGAAGGCTGCGATGATGCATTGGTCGGAATCGGACAACCAGATCGCCTGGCATTGGAGTTTGTCCGTGAAGCTCCCTCTGCGGATGACGCAATCGAGGGTGCCATAGAAGACGTGCGCCGAGCCGTACCTAACGCACGCTTGATCGGGGCAGCTCTCGCTCCAGCCTGACTGCAGGCGCCATACATTGCGCGGGTGGTTCATGTGAGATTCGATAGACGAGATGTTGGGCTGCGGAGCTTAAGATATTTTGCTATCGCTCCTTCGGGCTTAAGCCCGGCTCGACCCCAAGTCTTCTCATACCCTGGTCGAGTCACGGAAGCGCATCACGGCGACCTATTTTTTCTAGGCGTTGCCAAGCTGTCCGCTATCCCAGGCCTCGGTGAGCTCGTCTATTCGATCCGCAATCTGAGGCGTTTTTGATAGGACTAGGCAGCGCGTGTTGCCGATAAATTCTTCAATCAGATACACGGCGTCGCCGACATCGAGTTCCAGTTCCTGCAACGCCTCATCAGGAATTCGAATCGCACCGTCACCATCCCATTCTTCGATGATGATTTTCATAGGTGGCTTTTTCACGTGTGGTCTCCGTTGCTATGAGCAGGCAAGCCGTTCCCGTCTTTAGATTCTCAGTGGCACGTTTACAGATCAGGATAATCATCAAGCTTAAGGCTAGGAGCGCCTCCGTCCTCCGGTTCGCGCTTAGGCGTATGTATGACTCCAGCTTCAGCATCAGCACGCATCTGCTCGAGCTCTTTGTGAAATGCCTTGTCTTGAACCGTGGGTTTGCTGGTGTACGGTTTTCGGTCAGGTACAGGCTGGGCTGCATAAGTCGTTACCGCGTCTGGGTCGTGTTGCAGCTTCTCTTGAACTTGCGATTCCAGCATTGCACGGAGCGCGTCTTTGTCGGGACGATTCAGCAATTTGTTTATCCTATTCGGAAGCCAAGCACTAACTATTCGATTGGTACATTGAGCAGTTGGTGAGGGCAGGGCCGTTTATATTTGTGGTCACATCGCAGATTGGCAGTTGCCCGGATTGCAGGTTAAAAATCCTGGTAAGCCTACCAAGCCTTGGCGGCAACCGCCTGTGATGAAAATGATGTCATAGCTACGGTCTTGGATGCAGTTTTCGAGATAACTGAAGTGACCAAACCCTCACCTGCCTTTTTTTGCATGGAGGTTCAGAGGGCAGTGAGCAATCTTTCGAGCTGTTCTCGCTCCCAGGCGCTCAATAGCTCGATGGGATCGGCGCCGTCGCGCTGTCAGAGTTCAAGTGTACCGACTCGGCCATCAGGCGACCTGCAGTACTCGCAGTAATCCAGGGTGTCACAGTCATTGAAGAGTGTGAGCTGCCAGCCATCAATCTCCACAGGCATGAGGCCGTAGTAAATCTCATTCCATGATTGAATCGAGCTTCGCATCATGAAGCGTTTGCCGAGCGCGATGTCCGTCAGCACCTGGCAGACCTCGAGGGCGGGGAGAGGAGAGGTTGTGTTCAAATCATTCTGCGCTCGAGTCATCGCTTGCCCGGCTAAGCGGTGGTGTGCAGTGAATGGAGAGATCGCTCCTTCGGGCCAATGGGCCCGGCTCACATAATCAGCCGAGCATCTCCTTGATGATAGATGCAACGTTCTTGGCATCGTCGATTCCTCGGTGATATGTACCCTGCCAAACTAGGCCCATGGCCTCTACCGTTTGCTTAAGACCCTTCTGTTGGATGTCGTATAGGCCGGCATGCCATTTCCTGGCATTGAAATGTGGCACGCCTTCGAGAAGGGAAGGGCAGGCAGCAAAGCCAGCATCGCGCTCAAGCTGTCTCGCATCGTAGTCACCCCATGACGCCCAGGCAGCGTTTGGATACCGCGCAACAAATATCCGTAGCTCTTCGCCAACCCTTTGATAGGTACGGGCACCGTCCACGTCGGCTTGTTGAATGGAGGTAAGTTTTATGCAGAAGTCGGTCAGGGTAGGGTGGATTTGAGGTCGGACGAAACGCTGGAATTCATCGACGATCTCAAGCGATTCCAGGTCGACAACTACCAGGCCAATCTCTATCGTTTCCATCTGTTCGGGGGTGACTATTAGCGGTCTTGTTGACTCCGACTCGTCCACCTCATCGCAGGTTGCCTCAAGGTCTACGCAATACAGATAGTGGTATGGCGCGAGCAAGTTATGGATTGCTTGAAGGTGAAGGAGCTTTGCTTCAATGCTCATGGCAAGGATGTCCTAACTTTGATCTGTCCAAGATACATCGACACGTGTATACAGCCACGTTCTGACTGAGTTGTAAGAGGCATGCTGCTTTTGTTCAGGCGTAGAGGCTAGGCGATTTGTTGGGCTTCGGAACTAGCTTCAGTGGCTATCGTTCCTTCGGGCTTAAGCTCGGCTCGACCTCACGTTTTCACGTTATGTGGCCTACCGCACCGCTCGGCTATCATTTAAGTGCCCAATCGCGAAGGTATCCCTCATGGCTACTGCCACTGTGAATTCTAAAGGCCAAATCACCATCCCTGTCCAGGTAAGGGCTGCTCTAGGCCTGCAACCAGGAGATGAGGTCGAATTCGTCAATCTGGAGAGTGGCCAGTTCGCCATGGTGGCAGCAGTGTATTCCGTTGAGCGACTGAAGGGCATGATTCGCAAACCGAAGGTCATCGTGAGCATTGATGACATGAACGCAGTTTTTTCGCCGAAGGAGTAAATGCTCGTCGATAGCGTTTACTAAGAAGAAAGGCTGGCTAAGGTTTCTCTCGTGCTTCGTTCCAAGGCGGCTTCTGAGATGGGTTGTTGCTATCGCGTGTTCGGGTCTAAGACCCGGCTCGTCGAGTCACTGCTTTATTTCACCTCGGCGTTACCAGGCTGTCCACTACTCCAGGCTTCAGTGAGCTCGTCTATTCGATCAGCGATTTGAGGCTTTTTCGATAGGACAAGGCAGCGCGTATTGCCGAAAAACTCCTCGATCAAATACAGCGAGTCGCCAACATCGAGTTCCAGTTCCTGCAGCGCCTCATCGGGAATTCGAATCGCACCGTCACCATCCCATTCTTCGATCCTGATTTTCATAGGTGGCTTTTTCACGTGTGGTCTCCATTGCTTTGAGTCGGCAATGGTAACGTGCTTTTGCGTCCAGGCTTATAGGGCCGCGAGCAAAAGTTTGAGCTGTTCTCGCTCCCAGGCACTTAAAGGTAGACAGCCAATGCGATACCGCTGAGTTTGCTTCACCCACTAGCAAATGCCGTGAACTCTGAGAGGGCTGATTTGCCCATCGACCTCGCTCGCCCCAAGTTACAAACCAGGGCGGCATCAACTCGACACCCTCAAGGCACTATAGTCAACAGGTCACTTCGTGATGATCAGGCATCATATCAAGGGCGCCACTCATGATTGATATGGCAGCAGCTGCAATGCACGTTTAGACCCCTGACTGTGTAGGATTCATTCTGAACTGATGAAATCTGCGGGATAGGCTGCGGTATCGAGACACTATTTTGTATGCTCGTTCTGATGGTTTTTTGAGTAGCTTCAATTGAACCCACCCAGTCCCGACCATTCTCATAGGGAATGAATCCCAGTCTTATCGCCAATGCTGAGGCGTTGGAGTTGGCCCATTCGATAGCCAGATCGCATATCCCGTGAGTCGATTTCATGATGTCAAACCAGTGCATGCGTTCGGCCAACACACCTTCCTGACCCCGACGCCAAAGGGATGCTGTCCTCCTAATTTGTTGCGCACCCGCGTCGAGGGCCTCGCCAATCAAATGGCCGGTACCATAGGTGCTACTGGTACAGGCATCGCGCTGGCCGACCGCAACCAATTGCAATCCACTGGCCTCGGCCATTTCAATGATCGAGTGTGACTCATTGTCACAAACGCAAAGATCAAAGATCAAAGATCAAAGCCTGCGGCAGCTCTACGGGATCACGTGTATGTGGAATTTCACGGTTGTACTCGGTCGGCGTAGGAACTTGCGAAGGCTCGGGCCGCGTTCGGACGATCTTTTGATCTTCACGATGTTACTTCCTACGAGGGAGCGTCAGTCTGCGGCAACAGCTGCACACCCAGGAACAGCGCCAGCATTCCATCGAGCCGCAACGGATCGACTCCGCTCAGTTCGGCAATGCGCTCCATCCGGTAGCGCAGACTGTTGCGGTGTATTCCCAATGCCTCGGCACAGGCCTGGCTCTGGCCGTCGTGTTCACACCAGCTGCGCAGGGTCGCGATCAACTGGCCGTTGTTTTCCTTGGCGATGACCTTGCGCAACGGGTTGAGCAATTCATCGATAGCATCATCGTTTCGATGACGCCAGAGCATCACCGGCAGGCGATAACGGTTCAGGATCAGCAAACGATTCTGCGGCAAGACATCACGGCCGTAGGCCAGCAAGTCGGTGACTCGCCGGTAACAGCGCCGCAACCCCTGCAGACCTTCCGCCTGACCGCCCACGGCAATCCGCAGAATACTCCAGCCCTGACCGTCGAGTTTTTCCAGCAGTCGTTCATTTTCTATCGACTGGGTCGTCGCACGACACCACAGCAATGACGACCTGGCCGAACTCATGCACCAGCTGTCCGGATAACGTGAAACCAACCAGGCACTCAAGGCTTCAACCGACTGCCCGGGGCCATGCTCCACCCCCAGTTCGAATAGATAAGGAATGCGCGGCAGTTGAGGCTTGAGTCCCAATTGCTGAGCTTCGTCAATCAAACGCGGCGAATCACCGGCCTCGCTGAGCAACAGGGCCAGCAGGGCATCGCAACGCTGGCGCCGCCATTGCTGTTCGTCCTGCTGGTTACGCTGGCCCAACAGCATTTCGGCAGTCATGCGTACCAGCTCGGCGTAGGTTCGCAGTTGCTCCGGTTCACCGGTGATGCCCAGCACCCCGATCAGTCGCTGGTCGAGGAACAGGGGCAGATTGATCCCAGGCTGCACGCCTTTTAGGTGTTTGGCGGTCTGCGTATCGATTTCCACCACGCGACCATTCGCAAGAACAAGCTGTGCACCTTCGTGACGGGTGTTGACCCGCTCCGGCTCGCCACTACCGAGGATCAGGCCCTGGCTGTCCATGACATTGACGTTGTAGGGCAGGATGGCCATTGCGCGGTCGACGATGTCCTGCGCCAGGTCATGATCCAGTTCGAACATAGCGGCGAGATCCTTGAAGGCAGTTGCTTGTGGGGTGTTCAGCGGCACAGGCCGAGCATCCAAACCCTGTGCGCAGGCACAAAGACAGGAACCCTGGGGTGACCGAGACTCTGGGTGCGGTCAACGTTACCCTCGTATCGCAAAAAATCATAATAAAGAGAGAGCCGTCATGTCACAGAGCGCCCCCGCCACCCTGGCCACAGCTGACGATAAAAATGCCGTCTACAAGCGTATTACCCTGCGCCTGATTCCCTTCATTTTCATCTGCTACTTGTTCAACTACCTCGACCGGGTCAACGTTGGATTTGCCAAGCTGCAGATGCTCGATGCCCTGAAGTTCAGCGAAACCGTGTACGGCCTCGGGGCCGGGATCTTTTTTATCGGTTACGTGCTGTGTGGCGTACCGAGCAACCTGGCGTTGACCCGGTTCGGCCCCCGGCGCTGGATTGCGCTGATGATGATCACCTGGGGCATCCTCTCGACCTGCCTGCTGTTCGTCACCACCCCAATCGAGTTCTACACCTTGCGCCTGTTCACCGGTGCGGCTGAAGCCGGGTTCTTCCCCGGTGTGGTGCTGTACCTCTCGCAGTGGTTCCCGACCTTCCGTCGTGGCCGCATCATGGCGTTGTTCATGTCGGCGATCCCGGTTTCAGGCCTGCTCGGTGGCCCGTTCTCCGGCTGGATTCTCACCCATTTCGCTGCGGGCCAGGGCGGCCTGGCCGGCTGGCAGTGGATGTTCCTGCTGCAAGGCATCCCGACGGTGATTCTCGGCGCGCTGGCGTTTTTCCTGCTCAGCGACAGTTATGCCAACGCCAAGTGGCTGAGCCCTTACGAGCGCTCGGTGCTTGAAACCGATCACGCAGAAGACCTGTCCCACAAGCCGAAAACCACGACCGATTCGCTGTTGGCAGTGTTCAAGAACCCGACGATCTGGGCGTTTGGGCTGATTTACTTCTGCATCCAGAGTGGCGTCTACGCGATCAACTTCTGGCTGCCGTCGATCATCAAGAACCTGGGCTTCAGCGACAACCTGGTAATCGGCTGGATCAGTGCGATTCCCTATCTGCTGGCCGCACTGTTCATGTTGATGGTCGGCCGCTCCGCCGACCTATGCAAAGAGCGTCGCTGGCATTTGGTGGTTCCGATGCTGATGGGCGCGGTCGGCCTGCTGATTGCGGTCAATTTTGCCGCCTATCCGGCCATCGCCATCCTTGGGCTGACCATTGCCACCATGGGTGCCCTCACCGGTCTGCCAATGTTCTGGCCGGTGCCTACGGCAATGCTAAGCGCTGGTGCGGCCGCCGGTGGCCTGGCGCTGATCAACTCCATGGGCCAGATGGCCGGCTTTCTCAGCCCGTACCTGATCGGCTGGGTCAAGGACAGCACCGGCTCTACCGATGTCGCGTTGTACCTGCTGGCTGGGGTGATTATCGCGGGTAGCCTGTTGGCGCTACGCATGACGCGTACATTGCGGGTGTAACAAAGCTAGAAGATCAAAGGGTGCAGCCTGCGGCAGCTCATACACCGACCCTGTACATCCGTGAATTTCCGGATGTACATCAGTCCTTTGCAGGAGTTGCCGCAGGCTGCGATCTTTTCCCACGGGTAACGCGAATCGCAAGCCGGCAGCATTGAGAGGGAACGCAGAACGGTGTAATAAAGAACCGGGACAGATTGATTTTAACCAGCGACAAAATGTCGATCAGAGAAGCAAAGACCTCTGCCCACCCGTCTCTATTCATGAGGGATGCGGTTTCGTCGAGAATCTCGGCAGGAGGGAGAGTGATACTGAAGGTTTCGTCAGCAGAAACATTTATGAGCTCGCGAGGTACAATACAACCAGCTTGTAGCGACGTTTCTGTTGGCCCTCCAGTCTGTACTGACCTCACTGAAGAGCGGTGCCTCAGACCCTGTATAGCCTTAGAATATATCTGTACCGTTTCTTGAGATTCCCACATGAGTAACACACTTACGGAAGAAGAGATGCGCCGTGCCCTGTTCGGTGCATCAGATCCTGCTCAACCTATCACCGAGCCAAAGGCCATTGTGCAGCCACCTTTGGCTAGCCCGTCGGCCCCCAAGAAAGCGTCCAGCAGGCCAACGTCTCCTAAGCTGAGGGTTACGCTGCATGTGACCCGGGAGTTCGAGGGGGAGGGAGAGATCTTCACTTATGATGCCAATACACTGAGCACACTTGTGGCTGAGCAAGAAGCGAAAAATGCAGCCAAGAAGAAAAAATTCAGATATTTCGACGTCGTCTCGATCAACCCCATCTGATGGCTGTGTTAATCGTTTTGGCCTCCAAACCGGAAATACGTCAGCCAGACTGACTCGTCTTGGCCTATGGGCTAGCCTGCTTCGTGCAGCAGTATCACATGGTAAGCGGTCTCTTGATGTGTCCAGCCCTCAAGCTCTAGTTAGATCGACTCCTCAGGGCTTCCGGTATCCGCCTCAATGGCTAGCAAAATCTCGCGTACCACATCCTTTTCAAGCTACATCGCACGATCCCATTGGTTTATAGATGACTCCATACACAACTGATCGATTCAGACGCCGTAGCGCTTGTTTCCACCGGAAGTGATGCAGTACCGACCGCCTCTCGGCCCGATACAAATATTTCCAGAAGAACAAGGACAGGAGGATCCGTACTCGGGAGTCTGCCTGCGGGCCGGCTGTAATGGTGGAGGCGAGGGTTTTGGTTGTGAAGCGACGTAGCAGTTTGACCCGCTGCAAAGGCTTTTGGATGAAAGCCATTTTGCGGGTTTGCCGTCGATGCTTATACGCACCCAATCATTTCGCTTTTCGAAGACCTGAACCCTGTCCCCACGCTTCAGCTTGGAGATGACTTTTCCGCCTGGTTGATCCCTGATGTTGAGCTTGTCCGCGCTCACGTACTGGTCAATTGGCGAGACCGACGCTGGGGAAGAAGGGGAGGGAGTTGAAACTAAAGAGGTTGGTATGCTCTGAGGGCTTGGCTGGGTTGGTGCAGGAGGGGTGTCTTTTTTACCCATGGCCCATAGAACGACGCCAAGAATTAGTAGCGGGACAAACCATGACTGAGATTTTTTGCGCATATCCATCGCTCTAGTTCAGCAAGCAATACGAAGGTTATCTTCCTAGACAACCCGGCTTCATCGGCTACTGCGAGCTTAGCCAAGCTTCCATTTTTTGCAGCCTACCTAGCTCGTAAAGCTTGGGTTTTCCCAAATACAACATCGCAAGCAACTGCTGTCTTTCGGCTTCAGAAGGAAACCACTCATCGATCTCAACATTGCAGCGCCGGGCCTCGCTCAGTGTCCACTTGATGACCATGTCGGAAGCTGCTCTGTAGTGATCCGCCATGAAGAGTCCGTTGCCTTCCACAATCCGTGTACGCCCACCAGAATGTGGCGTGCGCTTCATGGCCGAAGCAACCACCGGAATTTGGTGAGCGGCCCAGTTCGCGTGGTCTGCAGCCGACCGGATCGAATATCGGGGGTTTTATCTCTCAAGATATCGACACAGGGCACCGGAATTCTTTGTACGCCGACCGGAATTTGGTGAGCGCTTTCTGGGCGAAGCAACCACCGGAATTTGGTGTGCGGCCCGGTTTACGAGGCCTGCAGCCGACCGATATTGAATATCGGGGGGGTTTATCTCTTAGCCTCCAGCAGCATCTCTCCTTCGTCTCTGCACTCACCAACTCCGTATGTTGTCGCTGAACACTCCGTGAGCTTTCACATGTTCGTTGTAGGCATTAACGGCTTCGCTGTTCTCTGCCAGCCATTGCTCGCACTGTTTCCTACTCAGTGCCTCAGCCAAAGCCTGCTCCAATTGAAATCCTTCGTGAGTTTGCATGGTCTTGTCCCCTCAACCGCGATACCCAAGTTTACCCTTAAGCAAGCACCCCATTTCAAGGCGGCTAATAGAACCGTTCATGATTGGAACATTCCAACTCGCACGGCTAGCCGCTTACGCGAAGAAGCGACTGCATCAGCGGATGTCGGCTGGTACATCGACCGTACCACTTTGCTCAGATTGATCAGAAGATCATCCAATCCGGGATACGAAGGCAGCTGAGAGACAGCATCTCCATGAAAACCGCAACGCCTTCGAGCTGAACAAAACACCCGCAGATCTCTACCCCTTGTCGACTGCCTTGACTCTTGATTTGACCGCAAACCCATTTCAGCGGTTTACTGTACGAACATACAGTATTCGGCGATTTGTATTATGGTCACCATCCTTGGGCCGCTATCCAGCAGCGGCGTTCAGCTTCCGTTTTATTCCTACCGTGTTCCTGCAGGCTTTCCGTCGCCAGCGGCGGATCACCTTGAACAAAAGGTCTCATTGGACGAGCTCCTGGATCTTCGCGCTCCTCACATGTATCTCGTGCGCATCGAAGGCGACAGCATGATTGGTGCCGGTATTTTTCCTGGTGATCTGGCCGTTGTCGACAGATCCATGGAAGCGGAGTCCGGCCATATCGTCATTGCCGCCGTGGATGCCGAGCCTGTCTGTAAGCGGCTGGTCAAGGAGTGCGGGCAGATCATTCTGAAGTCTGAGAACCCGAAATACCCTTCGCGGTACATGATGGATGGAGAAGAGCTGTTGGTCTGGGGCGTCGTGATGTACAGCGTGCGCAGCCATGAAAAAGCCTGAGCCGGCCTTCGCCCTAATCGACTGCAACAGCTTCTACGCATCCTGCGAACGTGTATTCAGACCCGATTTGCGCAACACCCCAATCGTCGTGCTCAGCAACAACGACGGGTGTGTGATTGCCCGGAGCTACGACGCCAAGCCATTCGTGAAAATGGGTGAGCCGTATTTTCAGATCAAGCACAAACTCAAGCAGCACGGCATCGTCGCGTTCTCGTCGAACTATGCGTTGTATGGCGACATGAGCCAGCGCGTGATGAGCGTGATCGAGTCCCTCGTGCCTGCGGTTGAGGTCTACAGCATTGATGAAGCCTTCGCTGATTTGGCTGGGGTGCCTGGTGATCTTGAAGCGCTTGGACGGCGGATCCGTGCCCAGGTTTATCGGAGCACTGGCATCCCAGTCGGTGTAGGTATCGGCGCCACGAAAACCTTGAGTAAGCTCGCTAATCACGCAGCGAAGAAATGGCAGGCACAGAGTGGTGGAGTGGTCGATCTTCGAGATCAAATCAAGCGCGATTGGGTGCTGAAGAAATGCTCGGTGTCAGACGTGTGGGGTGTAGGACGAAAGATGACTCTTCACCTCGAAGGCATGGGCATCAAGACAGCATGGGATCTTTCCAAAACCGAACCCTGGATGCTTCGCAAAAAATTCAGTGTGGTGATCGAGAAAACAGCGCGTGAGTTAGCCGGTACTCCGTGCCTTGAGCTCGATGAACCTGATCCACCCAAGCAAGAGGTTTGCTGCAGCCGGATGTTCGGAAAGCGTCTCGCAGAGATGGCACCAATCAAGGAGGCCGTGGCCACTTACATGATGCGAGCCACGGAGAAGCTCCGAGCCCAGCAGTCCCTTTGTAAGAAAATCAGGGTGAGTATCCGTACCGGCATGTTCAATCCGGAGGAGGCCAAGTACGCCAATGGTGTGTTGGTAGAATTGCCCTATCCAACGGATGACGTACGGTTGATGACAAAAGCTGCGGTGGAAGCAGTGGATCGGATCTACCGTCCTGGATTCAAGTACAGCAAAGCAGAGGTGCTCCTTATTAGCCTTTGCCAAAAAGGCGAGTACACCGAAGACCTTTTCTCCATCTCGCAGCCACTCGCAACGGAGAAAGTGATGAGCGTTTTGGATGCCATCAATGGTCGATGGGGCCGAGGCACCATGCGCTTGGCGAGTGTGCCGATCGATCCGGATTGGGGTATGCGAAGGGAGATGATGAGCCAGAGCTTTATAACGAGGGTGGATGAGCTTGGGACAACTGCTACCAACCAAGCCAGTGAGCGTGCCTCCGCCTTTCTCATCCTGAGAGTGTTCGCCGCCACCGCATCAAACTACACAGCGAAAAAGCAGACCTTAAATAAGTGAGCTAGTCTCTGATTCAAGGACGAAATGGCATTGCTGTAAAAATAGGTAGGTTGCTCATGAGTCAAATGAACAAGCGTTATTAAGTTTGTCGATTAAAGGCAGCCAATGGATTTTATCTATTCTAATGCTTGCGGCTTACAGGCGTTTGTCGGGAGGTCATATGAACAGCACAACCTTAAAGGTTAATTTTATTGGCGATGAGTTATTGGGAAAAAACTTACTTGCTGAAAGCTTAATGCGATTTTTAGAGGATGAGGTTGCTGGTGTTAATCCACATATTCAAAGAGAGAGTGGTAACACCATGGATATGGGTGCCACTCTTGCAATAATCTTAGGTTCAGCATCAATTACTGCTATAGCCAAAGGTATCGGGAATTGGATAAGAAAAAATAATGAGGCTTCAATAATATTGACGATGGGAGATCGAACTCTCGACGTGAAAAATGTTAGAGCTAGTGACATACAGCAGATAATTTATGCGTTTATGTCAGAAAATGAAAAATTTAAAGGTTGATGCTGCAATATTTTTAGGTGCGAGTTCTTATCCAAAAGCACCGCACCTTAATGATGGAGGAAGCTCTTTCAAAAGCGCGCACTATCGCTTGAAAGTTGAATTGATGAAATCGCTTGTAGATGAAAGTATGGTTTTGGATCTATTTGACTCAATCTGGTCAGCAAGCGATCAATATGAGAAGATTGAAGAGTTTTTGTTGGCTTCAATATCATCGCAGCCATCAATAAAAAATCTTTTTATTTTCTACATAGGTCATGGAGGGGTTAGTGATTCCGGTCAGGAGTATTTTTTAACAATCAGAGATACGAGACGGTCATCATTGTACCAGTCGAGTTTACTCGCAAAAGTGGTTGCTAGCTTGCTGCGAAAGAACGCGAGGGAGTTAAGGCGCTTTATCTTTTTGGACTCTTGTTTCTCTGCGGCTGCCATTTCTGCCTTTCAGGGCGCGGAACAAAGTGTTGTCAAAGAGAAATTGTCTGAAATACGATGGGATACGCCTAACACAGTGGCCGGTGGTACAGCAATTATTTGTGCAGCGGCTAAAGGGGATGCGGCAAAATACTTACCAGATGGAACCATGTTTTCAAATGCGCTTTTAAGTGCGCTGACTCGTGGGGATACTAATAAGGGTGAGTTTTTAACTTTTGAGGATATTTATGAGGTTGTTAGGTTTAATATAGAAATTGAGCATCCGGATGATGGTGTGCTGCCAGAACTACACACTCCAGATCAAAAACATGGCCTTATTCATAGATTGAATATATTTAGAAATCCGTGCTGGGTAGCTAATTCTGAGCATTCAAAAGGAAATGATTTTAACGACATAGCCTCCGCACATGCTGGAGGTGCTCTGGATCTTGAAGTAAGCGATCCCAGTGAAGCTAATGACGACGGCTCGAAAGTAGATGTAAATGTTGGTGCTCCTACCGAATTGGCCGATGCTGTGCCTGAGGTGAAGCAATCACTTTTTGAAAAAACTGTCGCTAGGTTTAAAATTAAGTATGCGGTAGTATTAATAGTTAATGCTGCATTAGTGGTTAGTATTTACTTTACATTTCCCTCCGTGGCGGAGTTTTTTTCAGCGGGTAAAAAGACGCAAGGAGAGGTTGAGAAGCCTATCGATACTCCTCCTGCAGCTCCATCAGAAGCGCCTGCGCCTGCGCCTGCTCCTGCTCCTGCTCCTGCTCCTGCTTTGGCTAAAAAAGTCTTCATTGATGTAGATCCAAAGGATGCAAAGATAGAAGTGGTGGGGGAGAAGCTATATGACGCAGGGATGGAGCTTTTACCAGGTAACTATAATTTACGTATTTCCCGTCCAGGCTATGTAATCTCTAATGAGAAACTGCAGGTCGGAGGTGATGCGGATAGCGTTCATAACAATTACTCACTTAAATTTAGAGAATTTAAGGAGGTTAGGAGAGTTTCTGGGGCTGGGTTTGGTTGGCACAATGTCGCGGTATCTTTCCCTCGTATGGAGCTGATCGCGTGCAAGAGATCAAGCGAGCTGTATGTCAAAGATGTAGAAGTTTATGATCTCTCAACGTTAAAAAAGAAAAAAGATATAAATTCGGATTATTGTGCAGGGGTATATGCAATTGATGACGGGGATTGGTTTTATCAGTGGAGATTAGGTGATGATTGGGCTGTTGTTAACGCTAATTCAGGGGCATTAATTGAATTTAAATTTCAAGGTGATAACGATGGTGTAAACACACCTCAGGTTGTGACAAAAAAGAACAAGGCTTACCTTGAGAGGTTAAAGTGCAAGTCCGAAAGTTCAGTTTCTAAATTTGTTTATTCAGGTTGTAACATTTCTTTGAAGTACGGCCCTCCAATGGCGGGTGGTCAGTTGCGGCAGAGAACCAACGAATGGTTTTTTAACGAGAATAGAATGTGTTGGGGGGTTTTTAATGGTAAAACTTACTGTGCTGACGCTTCAGGATTTAATTTGAAAATTGATGCAGGGATAATGCTAAAAGGACATGCATGGGATATAACTGATGTCGACTGGATGGATGATGAAAAAACAATCGTAACATCAAGTCGGGATGGGACGATTAGACTGTGGGATAAAAGCAGTGGCAAGCAGTTAGCTGTGCTTCAGTGGTTGCCGGAAGCAAGAGAGGTTTTTACATTTACAAGTGACAGTGGTGATGATTTTATATTAGGCAGATCTAGCAATTTCTTCGTTTTATGGAAGCGTGAATCTGAGGGCTCATAAAAGTGAATGCTTTTATTTTGAGCCTAAAACAAATTTCAGCACCGACTGAGAGGGGGCGCGGACGACTCTATAGTTGCGGGAAACAGTCTGGCGAAAATTCGATTGCTAATATTTGCGTAATCCTATTTATAATATATTTTTAGGCACTAAAAAAAAGAGATTTCCTATGTCCAAACTCCCCGAATTTTGCCAGCTTCAAGGCGCTTAGCCGAACAGCTTATTGAGCTTGAAGCAATGAACGGTAGCCTCCAACAGGAAATTGATTTCGAAAAGAAGCACCGTGCCTTGCTTGCCGAATATGGCTGTAGCCTGAGAATGTGGTCAGCCTCCTTGATCCACAAACGTCCCGTCATGCACCGACTGTTGACGTAAAATCTAGCACTCGCAAGCTGCGCCAGTTGAATATCTATAAAAACGCAGAGTCTCGTGAAGTCGTCGAAACCAAAGGCGGCAACCACAAGACTCTGAAAGAATGGAAAGCGAAATTCGGTTCTGACACGGTGGAGTCCTGGCTCGCCAAGTGAGGTTGGTTTGAGTACAAAAGGGCCCCTAGGGGCCCTTTCTGCTATCTGAAACTGATTAAGGTAGGTCAGATATTCTCACTGTGAATTTGCGCCTGCATCGGTCTGGCTATTTGATCAATAAGCGTCACAGCTGCGGGAGCTGGAAAACTCCTGCAGTTTGAGTTTCGACTCAGCGGTTGGCGTCGGCCAGACCCATCTCAATGAAGCGTACTGAGTTTTCCATCGCCTGCTGACCTTCTGGCAGCATGTTGGCGTAGAAGTGCCAGGCGTGGAACATCGCAGGCCATACTTCCAGGTTGACGCGAACGCGGTTATCAGCCAAGTGAGTTGCAAGACGCATCGCGTCACTCAACATCAACTCGTTCTCGCCGATCTGCACCAAAATTGGCGGAAGACCAGTGACGTCCGCGAACACAGGAGAGGCCAGAGGATGATTGGCCAATGTGTCGCCCAAGAACGCTCTGGCCAGGATATCCAGCACAGGCTTGGAGTTCAGAGGATCCAGACCTTCACGATTGCTCATGGAAGCACCGGTGTGTTCAAGGTTTGCCCATGGCGAAATGGAGGAGCCAACCGCAGGCAATGGAAGTCCTTTGGATTTTGCCGCAACCATCACGCTGACAACCATCGCGCCGCCAGCTGACTCGCCAGAGAATGCAATCTTGTTAGCTGGGATTTTCTGCTCAAGCAACCACTCGTAGGCGCGCAATGTGTCGTCAATGGAAGCTGGGAACTTATGCTCAGGGGCAAGGCGGTAGTCCGGCATGTACACACGAGCGCCGAGCATTTTTGCGTAGTTACCGCCGATGCCGTGGTAGCCGTCTGGACGGCCAACAATGTACGCCCCGCCGTGTATGTACATCACGACTGCGTCGGTTTTGATCTCGTCGGGAGTGACCAGTGTGCCCGGTACGCCGCCCATATCGACCGCTTCGAATTTGACGCCAGCAGGCGCTGGATTTTGCGCGAGCATTTTTGCGTAGGAGTCGCGGATGTCGCTCATTTTTGTGGTGGTATCAATTCCCTTAAGAACGGGTACCAGATCGCTAAGGCTGTTGGCCCAGGTTTGGACGGCTGCTTGTACTTTAGTGTTCATAATGACCTCAATTGATCGTTGGGCAATGGATTAGCTAATTGAGATACTATGCTTAGTATTGGGGAATATGGTTCCCCATAACAGGTGCCAAACCGCCCGAACGTTGAGACTCCTGAGGCCCCCATGGAACTCCATAACCTGAACGATATCGCAGCGTTTGTAAGCTCGGTAAACGCTGGAAGCTTCACTGCGGCTGCAAAGCAACTTGGCCTTACTCGCTCGGCGGTGGGGAAGTCGGTAGTCAGGCTCGAGGCTCGTTTACAGGTACGTCTACTAAATCGCACCACGCGTAGTTTGAGCATGACGGATGACGGCCAGGTTCTTTATGAGCGCTGTGTGGGCGTTCTTCAGGATCTGGACGACGTGGAGGATGCCCTTGCGTTTCGTCGTTCGACACCCAGTGGCCGGCTGCGGATGAGCCTGCCGGTTGCGTTGGGCAGACTTCATGTCCTTCAGCACATTGAGTGCTGTCTTAAGGATTGGCCCTCCCTGAGCGTGGATATCACCTTTTCTGACAGGCTGGTCGATCTGATCGATGAGGGATTTGATTTGGCCATGCGCATCGGGCCACCTAAGGAAGACTCTCGGTTGCTCACGCGTACCGTGGCCTACCAACAAATGATTACCTGCGCTTCACCCAAGTATCTGGCTGAGCATGCCGAGCCTAAAACGCCTGAGGATTTATCCGAGCACCAGTGCCTGCATTTCGTGAGCGGTGGGAGATTGCTTCCTTGGAATTTTCGAGTGAATGGGAGCTCCGTGCCCGTTACTCATGGTGGAAGGCTACAGATGGACAGTGCTGAGTCATTACACCAGTCAGCTGTCGCTGGCCTGGGCATCGCGACTCTTCCTTCCTACGTGGTGAACGACGATTTGAGGAGCGGCAAGCTTGTTCAATTGCTCGCTGGGTATGCAGAGGCCGCAGAGCCTATTCGGGTGATCTACCCTAGCAAGCGGCACCTATCTCCAAAAATTCGACTCTTCATCGATAAGCTCGTGGAGGCTTGGTCACCATGCCCACCATGGGAGCAGCATTCTGCGGAAGGCATTCACTCTGCCTGACCCGTGAGCGAAGCCCGCGCGGCTAATCAATACCTAGTATATGCATCACGCATTCATCTCACTTGAGCATCGACTTCCAGGCGTGGGCACTGCGCCCGTATTCCGTGCATCTGCCAAAGGAGCCAGTGCCTCAGAGGCTTAGTGCGCCGGTGTTTTCCACATCCTCAATATGATTGGTGAAGATGCTCATGACTGCGTTTCGTAGGAGCTACTGGCGCTCCTTGCGGGGGAAGTGACCGTGCAGACGCTTGACAGCGGTCAAATATCCTAATAAAAATGAAGCGCTTCATAAATATCTCTTTCGAGAATAAATACAAAAAATAGAGTCGTGAACAGATCACGGATTTTGTTGGCTTAGGGCCGCAGGCTGTGAGAATGAAACGATTCATATTTGCCGTTTTCCTAGGCAAGTCTGGAGATCATAATGGTCACTGCATCATTAGCCTTCGCTCGGTCAATCACGCCGGCAGCCCGCGCCACTCTCTTATCTAAAGTCACCGACCGCTCCGGCACGGGGGCACTGGCTTCGCCACGCAAATCTCCTAAAACCACCCGCCTACATGATTCCGAAATTTTCGGTCAGCCACTGCGGCATTGGACGCGTGTGAGCATCACCGCGTCTTGTTTCTGTTTTTTCAGCGCGGGGAATTTGGCATGACGAATCTTAGACATTCAGGACGCACAGTTCTCATTACCGGGGCGGGGGGAGGTATCGGTGCTGCGATCGCCCGGCTGTATTGCGAAGAGGGCGCGCGGGTTGCCTTGGTAGATTTCGACGAACAGTCAGTTTCCGAGCTTTCCCGGCAACTAATTGCTGCCGGACATGTGGTGGCCTGGGCGAAAGCTGACGTGTCAGATTTCGCTCAATGCAGTCGAGCCTGTGTTGAGCTTACCGAGCAGCTCGGCCCGATCGACACCTTGATTAACAATGCAGGTATCTCACCCAAACACGAGGGCGCACCAGCGCCGATTTGGGAAATGGATCCTCAGGAATGGGATCGCGTCGTTGGTATCAACCTGACAGGCTCATTCAACTTGGTCAGAGCTCTCGCACCAGCGATGGTCGAACGCCGTTTTGGAAGAATAGTGAACATGTCTTCCGTTGCTGGCAGCGCTTACCTCCCTATCGTCGCGGCGCATTACAGCGCCACGAAAGCCGCAGTTATCGGTTTCACCCGTCACCTGGCAGGTGAGCTCGGGCCCTATGGCATTACGGCAAACGCACTGGCTCCGGGACGCATCGAAACGCCGCTTCTTAAAACCGTTTCTGCGCAAGCGAACCAGGCAGTCGTTGATGAGACTCCGTTGGGCCGTCTTGGAACGCCAATTGAGGTAGCTAAAGCAGCATGCTTTTTGACTTCAAACGACAGCGACTTCATCACTGGCCAAGTCGTGGATGTGGCAGGTGGCTGGTTGATGCGCTGATCCAGCCGGGCTCGTATTCAACGTAACGATTTATCTCACGGTTTTTTTTAAGCAGCGGGTGGTGGCATGGTTCGAACAATGGGTTTTCCTGGCCGATACGAGCAAGGGCCTGGCGCGCTAAAACAGCTTGGCAGAATCCTTTCGGATATGGGGCAATCGCGCCCTTTGGTGTTATGCGACGAGTTTGTCTCGAGGCACTTATGGCCTGAAGTCGGGAATGCATTGTCCGAGCATGGCATCGAGGCGAGCAGTATCGTTTTTCCTGGTGAATGCACCAAAGCGGCAATTTCCTCCCTCTGTGAGCGATCAGCAGATTACGAGCCAGACACCATCATCGCTTTGGGTGGGGGAAAGACAATTGACACTGCTAAGGGGATGGCCGCCCAGCTCAACGTTCCGATCGTCGTATGCCCGACGATCGCATCGAGCGATGCCCCAACCAGCCGATTAATTGTGCTCTACGACGAAACGCATAAAGTCGTCGGTGTCGAGTACCTGAATATGAACCCTTCTGCAGTGGTCGTTGACACTGAAGTCATCGTCCGTGCGCCTGCAAGGTTTTTCGCCGCCGGTATCGGGGACGCCATAAGTAAAAAATTTGAGGCGCAACAATGTCAGTCTGCCGGAGGCAATAACTCTTTTGGTACTCCTGCGCTGAATACAGCGTTGCTGCTAACCGAAGCAGTGTTTACGACACTCATGACCTACGGATACAGCGCTTACCAAGCAGTATGCCGGCACGAAGTTAATGATGATGTCGAGCGGGTTGTTGAAGGAACCGTCCTTATCAGTGGCGTTGGGTTTGAGAGTGGCGGCTTGTCGCTAGCCCATGCGCTTGTGCGAGGTCTTACGGCAATTCCTGCGATTACTTCCATGCTGCATGGTGAGCTTGTCGCATTCGGGACGCTGGTGCAGATGTCCGTCGAAGAGCGCTCAGACTCAGAGATCCTAGAGGTCGCTCAGCTTCTGAATGATGTGAATCTTCCCGTTACCCTCTACGGCCTTGGCCAGACGTCTCCGTTTACCTCTGAGGAACTGGACATTGTCGTCCAGGCAACACTGGGTGCGGTGTACGCGAAAAATATGGCGCCAGCCCTTACGGCTGAACGACTCATCCGAGGACTCGCTCGTGCTGACGAGCTTGGACAACGATTTGAACGTTTCAACTAACCGCTAAATGCAGCACAGCTAATCCAAGAATAAAAGAGGCTCAGAAAATGACAGACAAGACCGTTCCGCACATTCATGACTTGCTCAAAGACTCCCCTAAGAACTGGGGGAAGTGGGGCCCGGATGATGAGGTAGGTTCACTCAACTACCTTACAGGTATCGAAGTGCTCCAAGGGGTCAAAGAGGTTAAGCAAGGCAAGACATTTACTTTGCAGGTGCGGATGGCTGATCCTGCAGGTGACCCGGTCTGGCCTGGCCGCTCCCAGTCAAAACGCATGAATATCATGGATCGTGGTCACTACAACTGTGGCAAAGGCCCACACTTTCCGGGTTCTTACGAGTTCGCCGACGACGTGATGTTTTTTCATCTTCAAGGGTCAACTCAGTACGACGCCCTTGGGCATGTCTGGTACGACGATCAGATTTGGAATGGCTACAGCGCCGATACCACTATCGGCTCCCTGGCCAAGGCGAGCGTTGCTCCATTGGGTGAAAAAGGCATCGTTGGCCGAGGCATTCTGATCGACATAGCGCGCCACCGTGGTAAAGACGTGCTGGATGCAGGTGAAACTTTCAACCATGAGGATCTAATGGCTGCGGCCCGGGCTCAAGGCGTCTCTATCAACAAGCGCGACATTCTCATCATCCGCACTGGATGGATTGGCTCGTTTTATAAACGCGACCCGGAAGAGTTCTACAAAGACTTTATCGAGCCAGGCCTGACCTACAGCCCTGAGCTGGTGAAGTGGTTTCAGGAGATGGAAATTCCGAACATTGTCACCGACACCATCGCTAACGAAGTCACCGTCGATCCCGTGTCAGGGGTTGCGTTGCCGTTGCACAACGCACTCATGAGGAACTTGGGCATCACTCTCACTGAGATCGCTCAGCTTGATCCTCTCGCTGAGGACTGCGCTGAGGACGGTCAGTGGACGTTCCTCTACACCGCAGCCCCTCTAAAGGTCGTTGGCGGAACCGGAGCTCCTGTGAATCCGATCGTCATTAAATAAGTGTCTTTGCCTGGGGGCAGCAGAAACGCTGTTCTCAGGTTCTTCCCTTCAATTAACGGCTCCCGAACGGCAGGCTGTTGGCTTATCATCCTCTGCGCAAATCGAGGGCGTTCTTCTGATCGTCCTGTCTCCGCGCTACGATTGAGGATGCTGAATCTCCAATGAAAAAAATCGAGAAACCGAAGCTCAAGGATGTGGCTGAATTGGCGGGCGTCTCGATGGGGAGTGCTTCAAGAGCATTGGCTGTCCCGCACTTAGTGAAACCTGCAACCCTGGCCAAAGTACAAGCAGCTGTTCAAGAGCTCGGGTACGTGCGAGACGGGGCCGCGCGTGCTTTGGCATCCAGGCGCACGCACAGCATCGGAGCCGTGTTTCCTACTTTTAACAACCCTGCGTTCGCTGAAGCTGTCCAGGCCCTCCAGTTAAGGCTAACGGAGCTTGGGTATCACCTAATCATTTCTTCCCATGAATACGACCAGGCGCAAGAACTGGTAAACGTAAGGAACATGATTGAGCGGGGCGTCGAAGGCCTACTGTTGGTGGGTACTGAACATAGTCCTGAAATTTATGAAGCACTAACTGCCGCCCAATGCCCATTCATTCTGATGTGGTCGCTAGATGGTGCTCACGACCATCACTGCGTGGGGTTCAGCAATGAGGAGGGTGGTCGATTGATAGCCAAGCACTTGCTTAGCCTTGGTCATCAAAGTATCGCCATGATCAGTGGAGTTGTTTCTAACAACGAACGAGCAAAATACCGTCTGAAAGGAATCACCGCTCAGCTACTCGAGTCAGGGATAGAGCTTTCAAGTGAACGGATTATTGAGCAGCCATTCACGATTGAGGGAGGGCGCGCCGGGCTGCGGATTGCTATGGAGCTTAACCCCAAGCCTACAGCCATTGTCTGCAGCACTGACCTCACCTGTATCGGAGCGTTGGCGGAAGCGCGCTCCAATGGGATCGACGTCCCCAAAGAACTATCAGTCAGCGGGTTCGATGATATCGAGTTCGCGGCTGCCTACGTGCCAGCCCTGACGACCGTCAGGGTGCCGACTTCGAAAATTGGTATCAGCAGCGCTAACAACATCGTTGCGCTGATCGAGGGGCGCCCACTTGCACGCCGCGAGCGCATACAAATCGAACTCGTCGTCCGAGATAGTACGGCGCCACGGCCCTAGAGCGTTTCCAGGAAGGGACTAAACTCTTGGTGCTTCATTGGCATTGAACCAGCCTGGGCGGTACTCGCTCCAGGTCAGTTGCCAGAATCCCTCATGCTTGCGACGAAGTCGCATCCGGTAATGCGCGCCATAGAGAGGCGTGCCATCTTGCGTGTGTGAGTTTCCAGGAATGACTCTGCCGACAATCATTTCCGCTACACCCTTTTCCTCGTCGGACTTGATCTCCAGCACGTCCGCGAAATGCTGCATCCACGGCCAGGGCCTGCGAAATTCTTGAAGGAGCCGATGATCGCGTGGCGCCCTTCAATAAGGCCCATCGGTTGGAAATCGCCAGCGGCGTCGTTGGTAAAGCAATGAGCAAGCAGCTGCATGTCAGCCTGATCCAGCGCCCATGAGTAACGAGCGTAGGTTTCAGCAATACATTCCGCACTGGTCACCGAAGCCGTTGAGTTAGGGAAAGCAAGCCATGGCGAATTCAGCTCGCTAACGATGGTCGGGGCTGGGTCGCCAATCCTCCATCCGTCGTCACCTGGTGGAAGCTGCCAGTGAATTGCAAGCGAGTAGTCCCCGGTTATCCAATTCAAGGCAATCAGCACGCTGTCGAGGCGCCAGGTGCCTGCTGTCTTTTTCATAGAGCCTGTGACAGTCATTCCAAATCCGAGAGTGGCCGACTTTGTGGCTTTGCTGATATGGCCATAGGCGTAGAAACTGAAATTGGCGTCGGTTTCTCCACCACCCACATAGTGATTGGTTGCCTTCACTGAAAAGCCATCAGCCTTGGCACGGTCTTGCTGGAAGGCTCTGACAATCTTGCCTCCACCCTCATGAGCGGACATGTGGCTTGTTACCAGCTGGCAATTGTCAGTGAACATATCCCCAGCAGATTCCCAATAACCGCTCTCCCAGGCTTCCAGAAAGGTGGCTATAACGCCCTTAATGTCGGTGCGATCACTTGAGCCGGTCACTGGGTCACCTGCGAGACAGGTTGGCCTATGGGAAAGTGTGGCAGGACATACTCAGCCATCTCCTCCAGGACATCAGCGGCTGGTCGCTGCAGAGGTTTGATATTCAGTGCGACGTGTGAAACACCTTCATCCTGTTGCCGTTTCCAGAGATCCACGAGAGCATTACGCCCGATCCTTATTCCGTTGTAGCCGCGTTCCAGCGGTGTGCTCGGATCCTTCGCCAGATCGAAAAACGTCGCGTAGCCGTATGGTTTTGCATTGCCGGTCTGACTGGCAGAACGGAACTCGCGGATGAGGCCGGGCAAACGATTGAAGTCGCTCAGATGCCAAATCCAGGCATCGGCATTATTGGCTATCCACTCAAGCGTCTGACGGGCCCGGCCCACGACAATCATTGGGAGTCGAGGGCCAACTGGCTTGGGTACCATGTCTAGCAAGCCTTCCAGCTGGCCGAAAAGTTTGGTTGAGACGCTTGGGAAGCTGTTTTCAGTGACTGTCTTAATCAGCTCGAAGCCTTCCCGGTATCGTTCTTCTCTCGCTTCGAAATCAATCCCGAATGCGGGATATTCAATCGGGCGATCTCCGCTGGAGAGCCCTAACAAGAATCGTCCACCGGTGAGCTGGTCAACCGACACAGATTGTTTAGCAACGATCAACGGCTCGCGCAGTGGAAGAACGATTCCTGTCGTTCCCAAAGCAATTTTTTTAGTTACGGCTGCCAAATATCCAAGGTAGACGAAGGGGTCGATCATCTGCCCGGTGTCACCAAAGCTTGGATCGTAGAAGGGCACGTCCCTCATCCATAAACTTGCAAAACCAGCCTCATCCGCGATTCGAGCAAGGCGCTGATGATCCTGCAAAGTAGGGAACGGCGAATTTGGGTAGCCTTCCAGAGGCATGATGTATCCGAAGGTGAGGCCTTCGGGCTGGAACACTCGCGAATAGGCCGGGTGAGCTGCAAGCTCGGGACTGAGCTCAAGGGAAGGGCTGAGAGAAGTCATTGCTAAACCTCATTATTTCAAGCCGATTACTACTGTGTAAGCGGCTTTCAGATGAACAGGTCTGCATGGTAGTGAAGGTATTGGGGAAAATGTGTCCCCTCTGATGGGGCGCGATCCACTGGTGGCCGCTATCCACTCAATGAAAAATCTGCTGGGTCAATCGCTTGAACTCGTGCGCAGTTGGCGTCTTAGATGAGTCGCGGCCTTCAACGGGATGAGTCTTACGCGCTGTGACGAGTGGTCACAGATGGTGTGAATTTCTGAGTATTCTCCTGTGCGAGAGCATCACCTACTCTCACTCAGCGATTGAAATCCTGGCTCGCTCGCCAGTCACACGTTGAGAGAAATTATAATGAATACGCCCGTTAAACCTGATGAACTTGCCATTCCTTATGCTTTGCCGCAGGTGCCTTTCATGTCTCCAGACATGGTGCATCCAGGCGTTATGACCACTTGGCTCGAAGACGATAATCTCTGGGTGCCTGTCACCAAGTCAGTATCTTTCAAACCACTGCTGCTGAGCGTTAGCGGCGGGTACTACATCAACTTGCTCCGAGTGCGGCAGAGCGGGGTTTTGTCACGTCACCGCCACTCAGGTGCAGTGCATGCGATCGTGTTGAAGGGGCGTTGGTACTACCTCGAACACGACTGGGTTGCTGATGAAGGCTCCTTTGCATTCGAGCCGCCAGGGGAGACTCACACTCTGTTCGTCCCTGAAGATGTCGAAGAAATGATTACCTGGTTCCACGTTCAGGGTGGCTACACTTACGTCGACCCCCAGGGTGTCGCGGTTGGCTATGAAGACGTTTTCACCAAGCTGGAAGCTGCCCGCAGCCATTACAAAGACTTGGGCTTGCCGGACGATTATATCGAGCAGTTCATTCGCTGATTTTGGGTCAAAAAAAACGCGCTCCGGCGCGTTTTTTTGTGTAGATAAACAGGTGGATTCAGTCGCCTAAGGAGCGTACCGAAATGGATCAATACTCTCAAATGCTAGCCTTCATCTGGTCAACAGAGTGCGGAAGTTTTTCTGCTGCCGCCAGGGCGCACGAGATGACTCCGTCGGCCATCAGTAAATTGATAGCGCGGCTAGAGGATCGGCTTCGGGTTCGGCTTTTCCAGAGGGGTTCCCGAGTCCTCACTCTGACGGAGGAGGGGGCAGCTTACCTGCGCAGTGCGAAAGCTGTGGTTGAAGCTATGAGTGAGGCTGACTCTCTGGCAGAAGGGCTTCCTTCAAGGGTCAGTGGCACGCTACGCATCCACACGATGACCTCTTTTGCAAAGCAGCAAATCGTGCCTTGGTTGCCAGAATTCCTCGACACTTATCCCGGTCTTGATGTCGAGATTCAGTTAGGCGCCCAGTTCGTTGACCAGTTCGAGCAAGGGTTGGACATAGCAATTCACAGTGGGATTCTTCCGAGCTCATCCAGAATTGCAAAGAAAATCGGCGAATGTGAATGGTTGTTATGCGCTTCGCCTGATTACCTCGAAAAGTATGGAACACCGCTGCAGCCGAAAGACCTGATGAACCATCGCTGCTTTATCTTCAGTTTCGTCAGCCCCTGGAACAAATGGGCGTTTATCCAGGATGGTCTGGGCGTTACGACCCCTGTGAAACCGAGGGGTTCGTTTACTCAAGGCGAGCTGCTAAGAGACATGGCCAAATCAGGAGCGGGCATAGTCCGCCTTGCAGATTTTCACATTGGAAAAGACATCCAGGAAGGCTCTTTGGTACTCCTGCTCGACGAGTATAAAGCGGAGATCCTGGAGCCGATTTACCTCCTCTACTCAGACCGTAAACATCTGAGCCCTCGCATCAGAGTGTTTATCGAATTTTTCCAGCAAAAATGGATTGATCATCCATGGAAGGTCGTGAGAGGACTACCCGAAGCGCCTTGATAGCCACTCTGGCACCTCCACAAATTTTCATTTTACCCTTGGGCCAACCTGCAACTTTGGCTCCTAGGCTCAGTGAGCCGCTGATCCTACTCGTTGGTAACTTCGCGCCTGCCCTGTGCTCGACAGATCATTCTCAGTTTGAAACCAAGTCCCCCGAAATTTCCTGGACGAGTGCTTCGGTGGGGCTCCTCTCGTTTTGTGCCACTGACCTGTTCCTACCGTTCACAGCAGGTGTGCTCGGCTAGCTATATTCAACCTTAAAATTGACCCATAACCTCTGTCCATGGTGAGCAGTTCGACAAGCGCTGATTCATCTCAGATGCTGGGGTCGCAAGTGTGCAAAACACGAATCCTCAGCCGGAGAATAAAAATAAACACCCGGAGATATCCCCATGGGATTTGCTCAAGACAAAATCGAAGCATTACCTGCGATTAAGTGCGTGCCGAAAGGGGCAGGTGTAGCCTCATGGGGAGCGATGGCTCTTCTATGGCTCGTCTATGCCATGGATGCCAACTCCCGCCAGATGTTTTTCATGGTCTTGCCTTCCATCACCAGCGAATTTAAAACAAGCGCAGAGCTAACCGGATTGCTTGCTGCCTTCATCACGATCGCGACGTCGTTGATAGCAGTGCCTTGCATGATTTGGGCTGATAAAGGTGGCCAAGGATGGATGCGAAAATATCGCCATCTGCCGATCGTAGTCGCCTACACCCTTTTCACCTTTCTGACAGGTCTGAATTTCTTGACCGGATCGCTGGGAGTGCTCGTCGCACTTCAGGTGATGTCTCACGCATTTGGCGGTGCCGGTGAAGCCATCGAAGTTACCTCGTTGTCCGAGTGGTGGTCGAAAGAGCGACGAGGCTTCGCATTGGGCCTTCATCACACTGGATATCCTTGGGGCACATTGATCGGCGGCCTGGCGATCAGTGCACTGCTGAATGCTTATGGCCCAGAAAACTGGCGCTTGGCCTTTCTGATATTTCCGGTGCCGATGATCATCATCTTCTCGATTTACTGGTGGTTCAGTACGAAGAAGCGATACGAGTCATTTGTTGAGCATGCTCAAGCTGTAGGCGAAACGCCACCGGCGTTGGAAGCTGCCCAAGGCGTCGTAGAAGTACCCAAAGGTGCTTTCAAATCGGCGATGAAAAATCCAAACATCAGCACCATCGCATTGATCTCGATGTTTGCGATTGTGGGCTACTTCGGCATCAGCTTCTGGCTGCCTCAGTACCTGGCCTTTGTTGCTCATTACAACTTCGCGGAGGCTGCTGCTTACTCGGTGCTCTTCACCATCACCGGCGGCATCGGCCAGATCGTTTGGGGATGGATTTCAGACCGAGCTGGCCGAAAACTTTGCCTGGTACTTGTTTTCGCGTGGCTTGCGGTGGGCATGTATCTCTTCAAATACTCATCAGTCAGCCTGACCTGGCTGATTGCGATTCAATTGTTTGCTGGGTTCGCAATGAACGCGCCCTACACGTTGCTGTATGCCATCGCGTTCGATTCTGCAAAGCAAGGCACGACTGGCCTTGCAGGCTCAATCGTCAACGTCGGTATTTACGCCGGTGGCTTCGGGCCTTTCGTGATCGGGATGTTCATCGGCGCTGGTGGTGGCTTTGAGCAGGCTGCTGGCTACAACTACGCGCTCTACTTTATCTCCGGCCTCATGGTACTAGCGGCCATCATCACCATTTTCTTCACACGTGAAACTACCGGCTGGTTCCTTAAGTACGATAAGGCGCTGGTCTCGAAGCAATCTTGCAACATGGGTTTGTAACAAACCTGTTGCACCTGCACTTACAAGAAAATCCCGTTGGGGATAGCTGAAGCTAGGAGAAAGTCATGACCCTTATTAATGATGCCAAATGGTTGAGCCAATTCGCCGATGAGTTAAACGGTGATGCTGATTGGACTGCCGCTGCTCGCTATTTCGATGGGCGCATTCAATTCAAGCACAGCACAGGCTTCTCAACGCTTGCGGTTCTCGCCGGTAAAGTCGTTGCGGTCTACCCGGAAGGAAGCCCCTTGGGCGCGGATATCATCGTGTCTGGTTCTGATGATGAGTGGCAACGCGTTCTTGACGGAAAGATCGACTGGTTTGAAGCGTTGTCCCCAGGGTTGGGCAAACTTGAGCTTGAGGGCAACGTGGTTGCCGCATGGCAGTACGTTGATGTGATGGCCCGCTCGTTCGACGCAATGAAACGTGTAGGGAAAACCGATACAACCCCTCCAGTTTCCTATTCTCCCGGGCCGAAACCGTCCGGCAAAGAGACGGTAGGACGGTACATTACCGTGGATGGAATTCGCGTTTACTACGAAGAATCAGGGGAGGGGCGTCCACTCGTTTGCTTCCACGCAGCATCACAAGATTCTCTAATGTACAGGCACGTACTGGACGGTCTCTCAGATGAATTCCGCGTCATTGCGATTGACGCCCCTGGGCACAGCAAATCAGAGCTACCCGAATCAGGCCCATTCCACAGCCTCACTCGCCATGCGGAGTTCAACGAGCGTCTTATGGAGGCCTTGGGACTTGAGAGGCCCGCCATCATGGGATGCTCGATGGGTGGCAATCTGGTGTTGGAATTGGGGGCGCGTCGACCCGATGCGTACAGCGCGATCATTTCAGCTGAAGGGGCAGATTTTACCCCAACGGTTTCGGAGTTCTTCCTCGATATGTTGCTCATGAATGGGCCGGAGATCATCGGTGCCTGGTCTCGTTCGATGACGGGCAATCGCACTCCACCAGATCGCGCGAGGGAGGTGGTGTGGCAGATCTCGCGCACCACGCCGCAGGTGATGAAAGGTGACCTGACAGGCTATGCAAACTTTGATCAGCGGCAACATGTAGGAAAGATCAAAGCCCCTGTTTTGCTTTTGCGGGGTGATGCCGATTGGTTAGTGTTCCAAGAGAAGGTCGAAGAAACAGCCTCTCGCATCCCAGGCAGCAAAGTCGCGGTACTTGCCGGCACTGGACATTATCCCATGACGGAAAACCCTCTGGAGTTCTGTGACACCGTGCGCGCGTTCCTTCAGGAAGCCGGTCACGGTCGCAAAAGCTGAAAGACATGATTGAAAGGCCCGCTTGGAAGGCGGGCTTTCCGGGGTGCATTCAGTCTGCAGGTCGAGGGTCGAAAGAGACCTTCGCCAACCTGGGCGCAAGACTTGGTCTTGCGCCAACCCTTGAGGCTCCTGCTTTTTTTACTTAGCCGCTACCGCTACGCGCGTACTCAGCTCCCGCTGCTTTATTTCACTTAAATCCCTCTCAACTATCACCTCTGCGGCCTCGCATTGCTCGTGAGGCCGATCGTCAGACAGTCGCGAAAATTTCCTTGTGATCTGTGATCACACCGGATAGCATCAATTTCAGAGCGTACATCTGAGCGGCGGCAATATGTAAAACCTCGCTCGAACGATCACTCCTAACCATAAATACAAAAGTTGGAGAACATCATGCGAAGTACAACTACCTCTGCGACTGAGCGTGCCCCCGTTGCAATCGTTGGTGCTGGCCTGATTGGCAGAGCGTGGGCGATCGTTTTTGCTCGCGCAGGGCACCCGGTACGTCTGCACGACATGGATCTGCAGACAATGCAGAACAGCCATACCTACATCGAAGCGAGACTCAATGAGCTCGCAGAATTCGATCTTCTCAATGACGCCCCCCTCACCGTACTTGCGCGCATTACGTGTGTTCCCGACCTGGCAGAAGCGCTACGTGACGTGGTGCTGGTGCAAGAAAACGTTCGGGAAACGGTGGAAGCAAAAATCGACATTTTTAGTCGAATGGATGCGCTGGCTCCCAAGGACGCGATTCTTGCCAGTTCAACCTCATGGCTACCGGCCTCTGAGTTCACCAAGGATCTGCCAGGACGGGGGCGTTGCGTAGTTGCTCACCCAACCAACCCGCCTTACCTGGTTCCGCTGGTAGAACTGTGTCCTGCGCCGTGGACAAACTCCGAGGTCATGGTTCGAGCGCATGAGATCTACACCGCAGCCGGACAGAGCCCTGTCGTCCTGTCGAGGGAGATACACGGCTTCTTGCTCAATCGAGTTCAAGCCGCAGTCCTGAACGAATGCTTCAAATTGCACGAGGACGGTCTGGCCAGCTCGGAGGATATTGATCGGGTGCTGAAAGATGGACTCGCCCTTCGCTGGTCGTTTATGGGCCCGTTCGAAACTATCGATCTCAACGCCCCTGCCGGCGTGTCCGACTATGCCAAACGCTATGGTCAACAAAATCGCGAAACGATCGGTTCCGAAAATGCTTTTGACTGGTCGGAATCAGCCGTAGCCAAAGTGCATGACGAGCGCCGCCAAAAACTTGAGCTCGAAGGAATTGCATTACGTTCCGCCTGGCGCGACCGACGCCTGATGGCTCTCGCTGCTCATAAGCGTCAAGCCCCAAATTCTTGACAGTTCTACTTCATCCTGAACACCAAAATAAAAGTACCCAGGAGATCACCATGGCTCGTAAAGTCATCATTACTTGCGCGGTTACCGGCGCAATTCACACACCTTCCATGTCCCGTTACCTGCCGGTCACGCCAGGCCAAATTGCCGAAGCGGCGATTGGTGCTGCTGAGGCGGGCGCCTCAATTGTTCACCTACATGCTCGTAACCCAATTGACGGCAGCCCCTCTCAGGATCCTGAACTGTTCAAACAGTTCCTTCCTGCTATCAAAGAGGCTAGCGATGTGGTGATCAACCTGACGACAGGTGGTGCACCGACAATGTCTCTTGAGGATCGACTTCGCCCGGCACACCAATTCAAACCGGAAGTGGCCTCACTAAATATGGGCACGATGAACATGGGCCTTTACCCAATGCTCAATCGGTTTAAGGAGTTCAAACACGCCTGGGAGGAACCTTACCTGGCTGGCAGCCATGATCGTATTTTCAAAAACACATTTACCGACATTGCTCATATCCTTGAGTCATGCAGTGAAAACGGTACCCGTTTCGAAATCGAATGCTATGACATTGGGCATCTCTATACCGCTGCACATTTCATTGATCGCGGCCTCATCAAACCCCCATTTTTGATCCAATCGGTTTTCGGCATTCTGGGCGGTATCGGCGGTCACCCTGAGGACGTCCTGCATATGCGGCGCACGGCCGATCGGCTCTTCGGGGATGACTATCAATGGTCGGTTCTTCCAGCAGGCAAGCAACAGATGAGCATTGGCGCTCAATCGGCCACCTTGGGCGGACACGTTCGTGTAGGGCTCGAAGACTCGCTTTGGGACGGGCCGGGTCAATTGGCAAAGAGCAACGCCGATCAAGTCTTGCGCATGCGCAAGATTCTTGAAGGACTTTCTCTTGAAGTTGCGACACCCGATGACGCCAGGAAAATCCTGAAACTCAAAGGTGGCGATAACGTCAACTTCTAAGCGCTGCACTCCCCCTGAAGTTTATCTAGAGGATATTTCGTCAAGCGGCGCTGCACAGCAGCAGCGTCCTGGGACTCTATCCTCATGAGGAGAACCTGAACCATGTTAGCCACGACCCATACAAAAACACAAAAGGGACAGTCGCTGAACGCTTTAATGTTTCGCAAACTAATGCCGATGTTGGTCTTTGCTTACGTCATAAGCTTTCTGGACAGAACTAACATTTCACTTGCCAAAACTCACATGGCAGTCGACTTGGGTATTTCCGCTGCCGCCTACGGGTTTGGCGCAGGGCTCTTCTTCCTCAGCTATGCGCTCATGGAAGTACCCAGCAACCTGATCATGCACCGAGTAGGTGCCCGACTCTGGATCACCAGGATCATGATCACGTGGGGGTTATTGTCTGCCGGTATGGCCTTCATTACCGATGAGACTACGTTTTACATTGCGCGTGCACTACTGGGGGCGGCTGAAGCAGGACTATTTCCAGGTGTAATGCTCTATCTAACCTATTGGTTTGGTCGGGAGCAAAGAGCACGAGCCAGCGGCTATTTCCTCATCGGGGTCTGTCTCGCAAACATCATCAGCGGCCCGGTTGGCGGGTTGTTGTTGCAGATGGATGGAATTCTGGGGTGGCACGGCTGGCAGTGGCTGTTTTTCTTGGAGGGCATTCCAGCTGTTCTATTTTCCGTCGTTATTTGGCGAAAGCTTCCGGACGGCCCATCTACTGCAAGTTGGCTATCAAAGGAACAAGCCATTGAAGTAGAGCAAAGTCTCAAGAAAGAACATGATGAAGAAATCGCTTCCGGCAACGTTGGTCATTCTTTTAAGGGCGTTCTTAAAATCCCTCAAATTTGGCTTGCCATCGCGGTGTACTTTCTACATCAAATTAGTGTGTATTCGGTAATTTTCTTCTTGCCGGGCATCATCGGTACCTACGGAGGGTTGTCATCCTTACAAATAGGGCTGTTAAATTCAATCCCATGGATAGCTGCAGCACTCGGCGCAGCATTCCTTCCAAAATATGCAACAACTCCAAAGTTATCTCGCAAGATCATGTTTGGAGGCCTTCTCCTGATGTCGGCCGGATTGACCCTTGCAGCTTACACCACGCCCTTGATCGCACTCATAGGATTTACTCTCACTGCGTCGATGTTTTTTGTTGTTCAGCCTGTGATATTCCTCTTCGCCAGTTCAAGGCTAGCGGGAGCTGGTATGGCGGCAGGACTTGCGTTAGTAAATACGTTCGGAATTACCGGTGGTTTCTTCGGCCCTTCATTGCTGGGCTTCGTAGAGCAAACGACAGGGAGCACCAAGAATGGACTCATCATTGTCGCAGCGCTTTTGACCGTCGCAGCATTCCTGAGTACCAAGTTACGTCAAGCACAGGAAACGATCACTACAACTCGGGACAACATAGTATTGCCCCAAGCCGCGCCGTGCATTACTGAAAATTCGAGGATGAAATGAATACCATATCCCTGGCACTTAAACTCCACCCCAACGATAACGTTGCGATCGCACGCGCTTCGATCTCTCGAGGAACGGTGGTCACCGAGTTCGGCAATATTGTGGTGCGTACCGATGTACCCGCAGCGCACAAAATTGCCCTTGCGCATGTGAACGCAGGCGAACCTGTTCTGCGTTACGGCCAAATTATTGGCTTTGCTACGCAAACCATCGAGCCAGGTGATTACGTACACACGCACAATCTTGAGATGGCGACGTTCGAGCGGGACTACGCGTTCGGCGAGGATGCCAAAATCGCCTCACCAGCCACCTCTCCCGTCACGTTCCAAGGTTTCGTCCGAGCGGACGGACGGGTTGCTACTCGAAACTACATAGGTGTCGTGAGTACAGTGAACTGCTCTGCTACAGTGACCAAAATGGTGGTTGAGCACTTCTCGCGAAACGGTGTACTAGATGCTTATCCGAACGTGGATGGCGTGGTGCCGATCACCCACAGCTTTGGTTGCTGCATTGAGCACAACGGCGAGGGGGTGAACCAACTGCGGCGAACGCTTGGCGGGTTCATCAAGCACGCCAACTTCGCTGGCGTGGTGGTCATCGGCCTTGGCTGTGAAGCCAATCAGATGGGCGCGCTGTTCATGGCCCAAGGCATCGAGACCGGCAAGCTTATCGCTCCTGTGGTCATCCAGGACGTTGGCGGAACCCGCAATGCAGCTGATGCCGCCATCGCTGCAGTGGAATCAATGCTGCCGGTTGCCAACGAGTGCCGGCGCGAGCCGGTCTCGGCCAAACATCTCACCGTAGCGCTCCAATGCGGCGGTTCGGACGGGTACTCAGGCATCACGGCCAACCCTGCCCTCGGTGTTGCTGTCGATATGCTCGTAGCGCAAGGTGGAACGGCCATCCTGAGCGAAACGCCCGAGATCTACGGCGCTGAACACCTCCTCACTCGCCGTGCGGCAACCCATGAGGTTGGCCAGGGTATCGTCGACCTTATTAAATGGTGGGAAAGCTACGCAGACCGCGAAAAAGGCAGCATCGATAACAACCCCACTCCCGGCAACAAGGCTGGCGGCCTGACGACCATTCTTGAAAAGTCTCTAGGCGCAGTTGCCAAAAGCGGCTCTTCAGCACTCATGGGGGTCTACCGTTACGCCGAGCCAATTACAGCCCGAGGCTTGGTGTTTATGGATGCACCTGGCTACGACCCGATGGGCGCCACAGGACAAATCGCCAGCGGCGCGAACCTCGTTGCATTCACCACCGGACGCGGCTCGTGCTTTGGCGCCAAACCTGCTCCTTCGATCAAGCTTGCGACCAACACCAAAATGTACACCCGGATGAAGGATGACATGGATATCAACTGCGGGGACGTCATGGATGGCGATGCCACCCTTGAAACCAAGGGCAAGGAAATCTTCGATATGCTTATTCGCGTGGCGTCTGGAGAAAAATCTAAAAGCGAAGCGCTGGGCGTTGGCAACGAAGAAACAGTACCTTGGATGATCGGAGCTCAGATGTAAGAAGCGAGCAAAAAAAGAGGCGCCCTGTATACCAGAGCGCCTCGTTTTTATAGCTTGTCGGTAAAGTTAATCAGTTTCGACAGGCTTGATTGCATCGGCCACGATCAGCGCCCCGGTATTCAGGATAAATTCGGCGGCACTTTTAATGTCATTCTGCAGTGACTCGCAAGCAGCAACGGGATCGCGCTTCTTTAAAGCATCAACCATCGCAGCGTGATGACTGGCTTGTACTCGCTGTACCACGCGTTCATTGCCTGATCGCAGATCATAATTGAGGATAGGCCCGATTCTTAACCACAGGGACTCAACGATCTGGAGCAGGATGGGCATTTCCGCCTGATTATAGATTGCGAAATGCAATTCTTTATTCAGTGCGATGAGTCGTGACTCATCGGGAGCGCTTTGTGCAAACTCTTTGCAAAATGCTTCGTGTATATCCTCTATTTCACGCAGCGCCTCTGCGCCAACCAGTTCCGCAGCGCGTGCCGCAGCCTGCCCTTCCAGATTCAACCGAATACTGGTGATTTCGCGGAACTGGCTGACCGTTAGTACAGGAACGCGAATATATCGATTTGCCGCCATTTCAAGCGCCTGCTCAGCGACCAACCTGTGTACCGCTTCGCGGACAGGCATAACGCTAACGCCAAAAGCATCCGCAATGGATCTGAGTGAAAGCTTCTCCCCGGGCATCACACGTCCACTTATCAGCAGATCACGCAGCTGGGAGTAAACGTCCGCACTGAGGGTCTGGTGGATCATTGGCGTTACAAGTGTGGATATGTTCATGGCGAGGATTATAGGCAGATTGAACCGGCTGGCATAGAAAAATAAGACATCTGTGATCACGGTTGTGAAGGGCGATAGAAAATCCGAAACAGGCCGTATTTGGGCATCAGAACACTCACATTGCTTCAGGAGTCCCGAAGCCTTTATGTTTTCGACAGCGAGATCGGTTTGCGTCGTTTTTTCGGGTGGGTGAATACGGAGCAGCATTTAATAGCTTGGTCGGCCTTTCTCCATACCGCCGAAAAGAATCTTGCGCAAAATTATGAACCGTGATCACATATCACAAGGTGCTCGTGCTCAGATTGAAAGCCGACTAGCATCGATCTACATAAAATAAGACTGGAGAACGGTCATGAGCGCACTACGACAACCGGGGAGTCACTTGCGCGGGCCTCGCCCGTTAAGCCCTATCTCCACATTGCTACGAAATTTTCTTCGAAGAATGCGCTCGCTCGACACCTCACTCCGATGCGTAACGTATTTGCACGGTTGCTATCTAGGAGAACTATCCCAATGGTCACCAGGCTGGGTTGTGCACCAGGCAGAGCCCACCCTCAAATGCAGCTGTCTCCCGGCTGTCTATTTGGAGCAGCAAAGGTTCGTGCAGCAGGACATGTCTGGAGCTGAAAAATACCTAGCACCTAAAAACCTCGCAGCTGCTCATAAATCTACCGGCTCCGATATAACGGGTAAGCGATTCATCCACACAGTTGAAAGGAGTGATCAGCAATGAAATACCGCTTGGAAGACCTAAAAGTTGACGCTCACCCAAAGAGTTGGGTGGCACCTACAGCTTCTGTCATAGGTCGGGTGCGCTTGGAGGAAAACTCCAGTGTGTGGTTCGGTGCTGTAATTCGCGGCGATAACGAGTTGATCACGATAGGTCAGGGATCGAATGTCCAGGACGGTGCCATCCTTCATACGGATCCGGGGTTTCCATTGACCTTGGGGAAGGATGTCACCATCGGTCATCAAGCCATGCTTCATGGATGTGAAGTCGGTGATGGCAGCCTGATTGGTATTCAGGCCGTCGTACTCAACGGTGCTCGAATTGGCAGGAACTGCCTGATTGGTGCTAAGGCTCTCGTTACAGAAAAAATGGTTATCCCGGATGGGTCATTAGTGCTGGGCTCCCCTGCCAAGGTGGTTCGCGTACTCAATGAAGAGCAGCAAGCAGGACTACGCGCCAACGCACAGGGGTACGTTGTTAATGCAAGTCGTTTTTTAGCAGATCTTGCAGAAGACGCCAGCGATTCGTTAACGATCGAAGTCCGCAGCCTTCATGGTGCGCGCGGATAAACAACACGGCGCGAAGTGCCAGACATTTTTCAGCTCAAGGATCGGATTGAGCAACAAAACTACGCTTCCCCGAAGTGGCTCTTGACGTGATTATCCATAACGACATCATGTGGCAGTAGGTGGATTTGGTCTTTGTGGAATTCCAGAAGCTCTCATTGCCACCCTAATGTCACGAGTACTGCGTTGTTCCTGGGCTCGGGCACGTACTGGCTTATCGAACTGGTTAATCGGGTGGGATCCGGCGTTGTGGTTCAGTTTGGGTACGAAAGCAATTTGCCATTCCCGATTCACACGCTAAATAAAAAACGGCTCGCCAGCAAGACTGTTGGCGAGCCGTTGTAGATCTATCACGAAACTTGATCAGAGATACTCGACATTGCCGTCGATGCTGATCGCTTGGCCTGTCACATTGTGAGCGGCGGGAGAGCAGAGAAATAAGGCCATTGCTGCCACATCCTCAGGTGGAGTCATCCGGCGTAATGAGATTTTCTTCAACGTTTGTTGGAGCATCTCAGGCTCAGAGATTCCTAATTGCTTGGCGCGATCACTGATAACGCGATCCTGGCGAGGGCCTTCGACGATACCCGGTAGAAGTGCGTTGACCCGAATGTCCTTTTCGCCCAACTCCGCTGCCAATGACTTCATCAGCCCTACAATTGCCCATTTGGTCGCCGCATAAGGGGTTCTCCAAGCGTAACCTAAGCGCCCTGCGACGGATGAGATGTGAATGATGTGAGCATGTTCAGACTCAACCAGCAGGGGGATAGCATGATGAGCGAAGCGGTACTGTGCATTGAGGTTTATGTCTATCGTTTGTTCCCATTCGGCATCGCTGATCGTGTCAATTCCGCCGGTCGGCCCTGCGATGCCTGCATTATTTATCAGTACATCGAGTCCATTCCCCCATTCCTTTTGTATGTCAAAGACGCGCTTAACTTGAGCAGAATCGGAAACATCGGCCTGCGTGGCCAAGGCTTCTGGGTAGCGCTCACGAAATTGTGAGATTGCTCGCTCACTGACATCACATACATGCACTTTCGCCCCGATTTCGAGATAGGCAGCAGCAATTACTTCCCCAATTCCCGCTGCTCCCCCCGATATCAAGACCTTCAATCCGGAGTATGGGGTGAGTCGTTTCACAACGTTCATAGCTATTTACCCTGTCTTATTTTTGTGGGACGTATTCCGCAGTCGACGCATGGTGTGACTAGGAATTCTCGTATAGTGATATGTGATCACAGTTTTTTTGTCAAGACAGGATTCCATCGTGGATGGAGAGGCGGCGTGATCGCACTCTGGGAGGAAAGGGGAGCAACGATCGTTAATCTGGCCTGATGCTGGCACTGCACTGACGCCCCAGTACATGACCAAGTCCACTCATGGTGTGCTTGAATGGCACGTATTGCTCGCTGGTGGAGAATCCTGACCACACTTTTGGGCATTCGCCTACGTGCCTATTGAGGGGATATTCAAGGAAGAAAAGCGCGCAATTGGACATGGCTGGCAAGCCAAAAGCGTCAGCGAATGCCTTGTGATGTGCGGGAGACACTGCGCTGACTGGCTTCTAATCCAATATTTGACTCATTGTGTTTATCGGAATTCCGCCATGGTCGGATAGTCCGTGTAGCCGCGTTCCTCACCTTGGTAGAACGTCGTCGGGTCTGCTTTGTTCAGGGCACTGCCGTGTTTGAATCGCTCGGCCAAATCCGGGTGGCCAGGAACGCGGTGCCAAACGACACCAGATCAGCATCGCCTACTCATCAACCACGGCAACCCGGAAAGCACATACGAACTTCGTGACGCCGTCGAGCTGCGTGCTGCTAGCCAGAGGGAGAATGATCGCCAGATCAAAGAGGTGAGGTTGCCGACACGTCTTGGCAGTCCCGCCTTTTCCGGTCGGCAGAAACACCCCCACGGGCGTGGGGAAGACTTGTTCCTGATCTCCAGCCTCAGCCTGTGTCTGGATACACCCCCACTGGCGTGGGGAAGACAGGGTAAAGCCTCGGGTGATCATGTGCGCTTTGGAAACACCCCCACGGGCGCGGGGAAGACGTGCGGCGGTACTCGGACACGATCTTGCCGATGGAAACAGCCCCACGGGCGTGGGGAAGACTCGATAGGAGTCGCTTCATGAGAAAGTCAGATGGAAACACCCCCATAGACGTGGGGAAGACTCGGCAAAGATTAGTCGTGCAGTAGGTGTGCCGGAAACACCCACACGGGCGTGGGGAAGACATCACCGAAGCCCTGGGCAAGAAGTTCGACGAGGAAACACCCCCACGGCATGGGGAAGACTCTCGGCAGACTTGGCCGATCGTTCCTTTGTCGGAAACACCCCCACGGGTGTGGGGAAGACTGGGGTCATATCAGATCACTACCTTGCAAACTGGAAACACCCCCACGGGCGTGGGGAAGACAGCGGGGTGATCACAGCCCAATAGCAACGCATGGAAACACCCCCACGAGCGTGGGGAAGACACCTCAGCAGTCAGGTTGGTGATGCTTGAACTGGAAACACCCCCACGGGCATGGGGAAGACCGGCCCCAATCCGAACCGTCTTGGCCCCAATTAGAAACACTCCCACGGGCGTGAGGAAGACGGGCAGCTGGGCTATGACCTGCTGCAATTCGAAGAAGCACCACCATGGGCGCGGGGGAAGACGACAGACCCTTAATACGGGTGAGGCTTCCCACAGAAACACCCCCAGGAGCGTGGGGAAAGACTCGCTTATCGCGGCAATGGTAGACGCTTGGTTAGAAACACCTCCACGGGCGTGGGGAAGATCGTCGCACTACGTCGCCCTGCAGCCCAACACCCTCACTGGCGTGGGGAAGACAATCGGTAGCTCAGCAAGGTACTGGTCAACTTAGAAACACCCCCACTGGCGTGGGGAAGACTTGGCGGTACCGACCAAGGGGTTCTGGACGGCGGAAACACCCCCACGGGCGTGGGGAAGACTTCTCGAACCAGTACGAACCTTGACTCTTCTTGGAAACACCCCCACGGGCGTAGGGAAGACGCCAGCATTTCTAGAGGCATCCCGTAGACGATGGAAACACCCCCACGGGCGGGCGTGGGGAAGACCCAGTCGGATCTAGCAAAGCCTGCTGCGTGTAAGAAACACCCCCACGGGCGTGGGGAAGACCGCTTGCCAAGAACGGCAGATTCCTGCTCTTTGGAAACACCCCCACGAGTGTGGGTAAGACGGCTTCACCAATACTTTATCGATGTCGAGTGAGGAAACCCACGGGCGTGGGGAAGACTTCGGCTGGTGCGACAGGGTAGCCGAGGCGTTGGAAACACCCCCACGGGTGTGGGAAGACTCGGCAAAGATCAGTCGTGCAGTAGGTGTGCCGGAAACACCCCCACGGGCGTGGGGAATCGTACCGTCATTGCTGTGCAGGCGGATTCCGTCGGAAACACCCCCACGGACATGGGGAAGTCGTTGACCAGGAAGTAGCCAACCAGACCATGGAGGAAACACCCCCACCGGCGTGGGGAAGAATACACAGCCGACTTGTCATAGAGCGCGGGGTAGGAAACACCCCCACGAGCGTGGGGAAGCCCCCCGACGCCGTCATGCTGTGCAGGTCTTTCTCGGAAACACCCCCATGGGCGTGGGGAAGACCTCATAAACAGGGTGGTGCCTTGGTCGTTCTGGGAAACACCCCCACGGGCGTAGGGAATACATCTGGAACGGCATCGACATCGGCATGTAGTTGGAAACACCCCCATGGGCATGGGGAAGACCAGGCCTGGGGTTCTCTTTTTTTTTAAGCCCTTGGAAACACCCCCACGAGCGCGAGGAAGACTGCCGGCGGTTTAGCATTGAAGGCTGATAGATGGAAACACCTCCACGGGCGTGGGGAAGACGCATCGCCCTGAGTGACATTTTCCGCTGCGATAGAAACACCCCCACGGGCGCGGGGAAGTCGACAGACCCTCAATACGGGTGAGGCTTCCCACAGAAACACCCCCACGGGCGAGGGGAAGACGCGAGCAGGCCGCTTTCGATATCGGCTAAATCAGAAACACCCTCACGGGCGCTGGGAAGACTCCGGCCAGATGCTGCACATCGCCTCAATCGAGGAAACACCCCCACGGGCGTGGGGAAGACTCGGCAAATATCAGTCGTGCAGTAGGTGTGCCGGAAACACCCCACGGGGGTGGGGAAGACTTCAAGACCGCCAGGCGCGTCGGCATGGGTGAGAAAATACCCCCACGGGCGTGGGGAAGACAGTGTCCGATCAGCGCGCCGGCGACACAAGATGGAAACACCCCCACGGGCGTGGGAAGACCCTTTTGCGAGATGGCGCGCGATCTCTGGCGTGGAAACACCTCCACGGGAGTGGGGAAGACGCGCACGAAGGCCTGCACTGCAAGATCGACGAGGAAACACCCCCACGGGCGTGGGGAAAAGACTAGCCATATTCGGCCCAGGCGTCCGGGCGCTTGGAACACCCCCATGGGCGTGGGGAAGATCGTCGCACTACGTCGCCCTGCAGCCCCACGTTAGAAACACCCCCACGGGCGTGGGGAAGACCGGCGCACCACGTCACCCTGCAATCCCACGTTGGAAACACACCCACGAGCGTGGGGAAGACTTGTCCAGTACGCAGGATTTGACCGGCCTGGTGGAAACACCTCCACGTGCATGGGGAAGACTCGACCAGGCTCACCGTCGATACCTCTCCCGTGGGAAACACCCCTTACGATTGAGGGGAAGACCGCTGAGTCTGGTCAATAACCGTGTTTCAGACGGAAACACCTCCACTAGCGTGGGGAAGACCATACTTTTATCGATCTGCCGGATGGACAGTAGGAAACACCCTCACAGGCGTGTGGAAGGCAGGTTGACGGTCGCAGAGTACAGGTTCGACTTGGAAACACCCCCACTAGCGTGGGAAGACGAAGCCATGGGTTACGCCTTCGGGGCCGTCCCGGAAATACCCCCACGGGTCTGGGGAAGATTCGAAGTCAGCGAAGACCATGCCCGCGCCGAAGGAAACACCCCCACGGGCGTGGGGAGGACTTCATATTGCACAGCGGGATAATCGGATCGTCGGAAACACCCCCACGGGCGAGGGGAAGACTGATAGATCTGAAAGGACGCGTCATCGCCGAAGGAAACACCCCCACAGGCGTGGGGAAGATGCTGTGATAGCACTCCCTTGAGAGGTGATCGTAGAAACACCCCCACGGGCGTGGGGAAGACACCAACATATTGTTAAAGAGCCCTTTTTTCAAACACAAAATATGCGAATCAGATCGTTTTAAGTGTCGGAGTTTCCACAATCAATTGCACTTCAGAAATGCTCAGCATTTCGAAACCAGGCGAGTGGCCTTGATGAACAGACGTTGGCTGGCAGCCCTCCCTTTACTCCCAGTTCTGAACGGTAACTCGACGATCTCTGTATTTTTTGTGTTCACCAAACTGCAGGGGCACATCGTTCAGCGTCAGTACCTCTCCTTCGTATTCACCTTGTAGCACTCGCAAGGCAAAGGCGCGGTTCTTGTCGGCTGCGAGCAGCTCCCCCGCTTGCAGCGCTTCTGTCACCACGCCGAACTGGCCTTGGTAAATGAGTTCGGTCGGTACGCAGCTTTTGCGTCCCAAGTAAAGATCCCAGACTGGGCTAACCAGTGCGCTGCTCACTTCATCCGCCAGTGCTGCCGGTGCTTGTAAGGCAACCGCATAGGCAATGTCCTGTAGGTAGTAGCGATAAGTCATTTTAGTGCCACCCCCCACCGCTTTCTTCCCATCGCTAGTTTTTGGAATCAGAAGGCTGGCCCAAGGATCTTGGTCATCGTAGCCACTGCCGACCATGTGGAAGTCGCGCAGCAGCGGTTCGCGCGGCGAGGGCTTGCCCTGCCGGTCTTTTGGTACATAGGCGATCACCTGCATATCTAAGTCAGCCCATGCTTTTAACCAAGTGCTTTCATCGCCACCGGCGCCACGGGCACTGCAGAGCAAACCCAGGACACCAGATTTGGTCGGGAAGTCGAGGCTGTCACGTCTCCCAAATTTGGAGTCATGTCCCCAGGCCTGCAAGGGCGCCTCCAACCAGAGAAGCAGATACGGATTGCTCATAGGCACCTCACTTCACATGGCTTTGCAACGCAGTGATCAGGTCATCGATGCTGAAGTCTTCATCCTCGCCCCAATCGTAGCTGGCCAACTTGCCGAACAACGAGCCGGACAGTTTCTCCTTCTTGTCCAGGTAGGTTTTGAGCGCATCGATACTAGGCTGCAGGAAGCCACCATCCCGAGCCTTGACGGCCGTCTCAAATGGAACCTGCAGGCGCTGGCCCTTGCGTACCATCACGCGAGCGAGCTCCCAGGGACTAGCGCCGGATTGGGTGGTCTGACGCGCATTTGGAATAGCGACGAACAGTGCCTGAGTGAAGGCAGCAATGGCTTTTTTCAAGTCATCCTCACCCATGGACTGAGCCAATTGCCCAAGATCTAGGCTGACGTAGCGATAATAGGTAGCGGAATTAAACTCCAAACTGCCCATATGTGCCGAGCCTGGCTCTGATTGAAGGTCGTCCAATGCAGTGAAAAACTCTACTTCATTGCTCACCTTATGGGTGGAAATGGCATGGGCGAATGAGGCAGCTGCCTCTACATTCATGTCGGCCGCCTTAGCTACCATGCGGCCGAACAGGGCAATGTCGAGCGCGTCCACTGCTGGATTGATTGCTTTTTTGGCAACTTTAGCCAGTTCCTTATCTTTCAGTTTGGACTCGTCAAATTCTTGCAAGCGGGCATATTCGGCAAAAGCTTGGGCTTCGCTCTCACTGATAAATAGCAGAGTATCGTCGACAAGAAGTTCGGCCATTTTTTTACCACACGTCCGAGCTCCTGCCTCATCAGCTCCGGCTGTCAGGCAAGCCTGAGTAAAAAGGTGCTCCACATTTTTAGTTCGTACCGCGAGCTTTATGCCAAAGGTCTGCATGGCCAGCCGTACCTGCCGCTTCCAGCACTGGGAGCTCACCCTAGCTCGAGTTACGCCGCCGACGATGGCGGTTTTCGGAGCGCCCACATCGTCACGGTTCAAACAAGTCACCGGAAAGGACTGCAGGATGTGGTACTCGATACGGGTATTGGTGTAAGTGTTGGTCACGTCGAATATCCTTTTCATGCGAAGGGGTTGTCGAGAAGGGGGACGATCTGCAGCAGGCCGCAGCCAAAGGCACGGCCGCGACCAATGCCTCGTGCAAAGCTGTTGCGGAAGAGGTCGGGGTCGCAAATACTGAGCTGACCTTGCACGTGAGCCTGGGCCAGAGTCACTGGATTTTGCTGTTTGTCGTTAAAGCGCTGCACGTCCACCCGATCCACCTGCAGACTCAGGGCGGAGACCTGGAAGCCCCAGCTCTGCGCGGCACGCTCACAGAACCACTCCCCAATGGCTTCGCGTCCTTTTATGGGCACCAACTTGCGGCTGGCATTGTCACGGCGGGTTGGATTGACGATTACGTTGAAACGATATTGCGTGTGATCAAGAAAGCTGTTTGGGATTGGCTTACTTTGCACTGAGCCGTACTGACCATCGACGCAGTCCGCAGGTGGACGGTCTGCCAGCAATAGAATTCGTCGACCGGAAAAATCGCCACCCTGATCCGCGAATAGGATGCCACTAGCCTGACCAGCACCTTTTTCCTCGGTGCTGCGCACATCCTTATACAGGCTGTAGACAACCCGATGCAGTGAGTAAGGGTCGGTGATCCGTAGAGCCTTGACCGCCTTGCGATCTAAATGCAGCACGCTGGCAATCATGCTCATGCGTCCTTCTCCTTTGCACCCGCTGGCTGACCGTAGAACTCCATTGCCCACTGTGCCTTGACCTGTTGAGCGTTGAACGAGAAACGTCGTAATTGCTTGAGCAGCCGCAGATAGTCGAGCGATTGCCCCGCCTTACTATCAATCAGCGAGAACAAGGGTCGAAGAATCCGGCATAGCTCCGACAGATCATCACAGGCTAGCAAGCGCCGCAGTCGAGCTTTTGCTTGATTACTGTCAGAGCCATTCTCATAGCAAATAGCAATGGCTCTGCCCAGCTTTAGAGCACCGTTGTGCTCGGTTTTCGCCTTGGCAATAGCGGCCGCCACGGTGATAAAAGGCAAGCGTTGCTGTTCGAACTCCAAGTCAATGCCGTAGGCGGCTAATAACTCCCAGCTTTGATACTCGGTGGCTGGGTTGTCTGCCCGCCGTAGGCGTGCGGCCAAGCCCTTGTTCTGTATGCACTGCTGAATTACTCCGCTGACAAAACGCTCGTCTCGATCGAGCTTGGTTTTGTCCGGGATCAGTTCCTGAACTTGTATTGACTCCATCCCATTACGCCTCCTGCTTCAAATATGTGCTGTTGTTCGGACGGCATTTGGCCCAGGCATCGAGCTGGCGTGCAGTCTCCTTGGGGCAAAACCGGTCGTAGGCCTGATGGCAATAATCGGCAAAGCGCTTACGTAATCGCTGACGCTGCAGTAGTCCCTGTTCATCGGGATTGCAGCTGTCGACGAGTTCCTGAAAGTTACGCTCATTGAGTTGCCAGAACAGATGGGTTGCTTGAGCCGCTAACTTGCCGCCATCCACCTTTTGCTCCTTGAAAAAAGCCATCACCCGGCCATACAGCCTCTTGGCCAGTTCATCCAAGGCATCCATTTCAGCCTTTAGCTGGGCAAACCAGAACTCACCCAGCATGTCGCTGCGCAGCCACACCACTGACTCGACGAAATCATCATTGCCGGAAGCATACTGCTCGCCGGCATTACTACTGACACGCAACCCGCCTGACCAGATGGCAAAAGCCGCAGTTGCATCCCGGGCGCGATCCACACAAGCGCGAACTTGCCAGCTTTGAAAACCTTGGCTGCGCCCTTGCTCGAAAAAGCTGAGCAATGCAGTTAATTCACGCCAAGGGCGTTTCTCAGGGTCAGCCCACAGAGCCCTGGGGTCTTTACCTGTGTAATTGACTGCCACCGTAGGGTCAGCAACGCCTTCTTTGTAGCCCGGATGGGCAAGGCCTTCGGAGTAATGAAGGCCGTCATCGGTCAAAAGACAAAAACGGCATAGCGGCACAAGCCGACCTTGTAAGGATTGCTTGTGCGCTTGAGCCACGAGGCAATCCTCGCCAGCGGGCATCTGCTGCCAAGGTGCGGTGCCTAAACCTTGGGGGAATATATTGGCCTGCTCAATCTGCTTGGTGCTCAGTAGATTCAGCCAAAGCGATTGCTGCAGGTTATCGCCAAGCAGGAGGTTATGTAGCAGGCCCATGTGAGCTACTGCTGGCCCGGGTTTGCTGGAGGAGGGCTTGCCCTTGTCATTACGCTTGCCTTGGTAGCCGAGGCTCAGGGTTACGCTGTTATCGGTTTTTTTTCCTGACAGAGCAAAAGCCATCAGGCTCACCAGTAATACCGCTTTTTCCGCATCATCCAGTGCACGCTGTACTTGAGATTGGCTAAGCACGGTGGTGTTACCGGTAGATACTTCTGGCAACACAGCGCCATAGCTTTGCACCGCAGCTGCAGCAATAGCCGGCATCTGTAAAAAAGGCCGCTCGCCATATAGATAAAAACACTCGTACCAGCGATCCACATAGGCAAGGCAGCGCAGGGCCAATCCTTCGGCTCCCAGCGCCCACCACTCCTTTTCATCGGCGGGTGTTTCCGCCGCCTGGGCGATAGCCAGTAGTAGCTTCATTAGGGCGATTTTTTGTACCGGGTTACCGCCTAAGCTCCGATAACCAGTATTCGAGAATACCTGCCGCAGACTGATTCGGCCGACGTCGGAAACTGGTATCCAGGGTTCATCCACCAGATTGAAACGATTTTCCATGGTTTCTATCCTTATTGTTTGATCACTCGGTAACCCAGATCATCGCGATAATCTAATTGGCGTTTCTCATGCGCTCGTGTGCCTTGCACGCTGTGAATACCGCCGAAGTCATCCACCAGCCCCACACGCAAGATGGCCTCGTCGTGTTCCGGGCTGCCTAGATAAAAACAATGTTGCAAGCCAAACTTGCTTAGGGTTTCGATGGGCAGTTTCAGCGGCGCATCTTGCACCCGCACTGAGACGATCTGGCGCATTAGCTTCGCGCTGATCTGGCGCCAGTCGTGCTTGCCCAGTCGGTGGCGTTCCCAAGGCAGATGCACCTGTTCACCGCTGAGGAGGGTCAGAAGGCTGACTTTCTGCTCCGGTACTTGAATCAGTCCGCGCAATAGCAGTACATCGTGGCTTTCCATTTCGCTATAGCGGGTCTGTGCCTTGCTCTCAGGCAGGGTATTGCCCAATTCCGCTAGGGCTATCTTGGCCAATTGCCGCATGGCCTTACGCCCGGTGCGCCAACGTGTGCCGCTGTCCAACTCATGTAACCAAGTGGCCATAGCCCCGTCTTCATTGCGTTGGACATAGGTCTGCTCAACCAGAGAGCGGATTTCCTGCGGCAGGTCGAGGGTTGTCCGCTCCTGCCATACTTCCAGGCTACGGCAGAGCACATAGGGGCTGTAGACAAAGGCGGTATTACCAAATGCTTGCTGCGGTGCCGCGATCGCTTGTCCAATATCTGGCGCCAGCAACCAAGCCTCACAACGTGCATGTTGTACTCGGGGCGTTTCCTTATGCCGCCATAGCCTACCCATGCGTTGTAGTAGCATGTCGCTGGGAGCGAAGCGGCTAATCAGAAAGTCCGCATCGATATCCAGTGACTGCTCTAACACTTGAGTACCGATCAAAATTCGCCCATGCAGTTGGCGTTCCGGCCAGCCAGGCTTGCCAAAAAGGTTGACCCAAAGATCTTCTATGTTCTGCCGATCTCCGACGGTGAAGCGCGAATGTAGCAGTCCGCACGCTAACCCTAACTCGCAGGCCTTGGCGGCCAGATCGAGGTAGCGCTGCTGGGCTTCGATAACGGTGTTTTCGATCCACAATACTTGCTGGCCCTGCAGCGCGCGCTCGATGGCTTCCTCGATGGCGAGCTGATCCTGATCAAGCAATCGGATGGTAATCGATTGGTTGTCGATTGTTGCTACGACCAGCTCGTTGATATCGCCCTGACGGGACACCGCTGTGATCAGCGGGTATGCATCGCTGGACAGTTTGCAACCAAGAAGTTGCTGGCGACGGTCGCGATTAAGCGTCGCGCTGAGAATTATCACGGTGCAATGCAAGCTACGCAGTAGATCAATCAGCGCATCGAGCAAGGTGCCGGTATAAGCATCATAAGTGTGCACCTCGTCGAGAATCACCACCTTGCCTGCCAGACCGAAAGCTCGTACAAAACCATGCTTGACGTTCATCGCGGCCATCAGTGCTTGGTCGATGGTGCCGACTGCAAAAGGGGCCAGCAAACCTCGCTTGGCATGGTTAAACCAGGCGCCGCCAGGGCGGCCTTCTTCCCCCATTTCGGTATCCAACAGCCAAGCATTTCCGTGCAAAAGTAAAGAGCTATGCTGGCAATCCTTTGCAAGAATGCTTTGGAGGAACCTGTTGAAGCGTTCAAAGATTTTTTTTGAGGTGAGCTGGGTCGGCAGAGCGAAATAGATACCACTGGCGTGCCCGCTGTCCAGCATGCGGTAAGCTGCATATAGGGCCGCTTCTGTCTTGCCGAGGCCCATCGGGGCTTCCAAAATATAGACGCCTGGCTCCGTCACCACATCCAAGAGTTGTTGCTGGGCTGGACGGGGAGCAAAATCGAATATCTGTAGGAACGACTGTCCTGGCTGGTACGCCGGTGGACTAAATCCGGCACGATCCAGTGCTCGGGAGATATTGCCCTGCCAAGGAGCGGTGGGATCCTCAAAGTGTTCGCCGGAGCCGATCCAGTCAGCGACGGAGGTCAAACCGGCCAGCAGCCGCGCTTGTGGCACTGAGTTCACTTGCGGCCAATTCGCGCCAAGCAAAGTTTTCAGTTCCGCAACCAAGGCCTCACGCTCTTGCTGCCACAACAGCCCCCCGAAAACATCGTCGCTTGCCCTGCGTCCTGCTACCGGAGGTGAAAAGCCATGGTGCTGACCGAGAATTTCCGGCACGAACTCAGGTGCATGGATTGCTTTAGCGGTGACCTGGCTGACCCCCGCATGTCCACCCCATTGACTTTCTAATGTTGGATTAATACCCGGCTGGGCCGGTAAATTGGTGCAGCCTGGGGTACACGCCTGGCGCAGCTTTTCGACAAAGTACGGACTGACCTTGCCAATATCGTGGAGGGCAGCAACAAGGTGAGCCCCACGGGGAAACAGGGTGCCTTGGAGAGTAATCGGATACCTTGAAATTATTTCCCTGGCGACCTCACCAACGATCTGGCAATGGTCGACAACTGTTCTGCCGAGGACTGTTGCCCCATCAGATTTTTGATGAGTCTTCGCGGGGCACAATCTAAAACTCACAACCTCACAGGTTGGTGAGGAGCCTCCATGCGTTCTCTTTAACATACGATCCCTGTTGAGCCGATGTCCGCTAAAAAATTTGGCAGGCTACCTTTTACCAGCAATCTGGCTTGAAGGCGGAAGCTTCATCGCATGGCCAACCCGCAACACCTGGGTGCGAGCCAACACCAAGGCAAAGGTAAATGAGGTTGCATTGAGTGCCTAGCTCCTGAGCTCCTTGGCCGCACGTAGCCTACCAAACCGAGACCTACTCACTCAGGCGTCATGAGCACCGCTAACGTCATATTGATGAATTCTTCGTTCTTGCTGATCGTTGCCAGCGCGCCGCGCACATTGCCTCCAACCTCACCTGAGTCTCGCTGCTCGACCCACAATGTGAGTTCCATGATGGCCGCTTCGAGCGAGACTTGGTTTTGATAGATTTTGGACAATAGGGAAGGGAGTAGGTCTGAATTTGGCATCTGTGTTCCTCCATGGAAAAGGCAAGCGTAGCAGTATAAAAATTAAGGGTTAGCTATGTCAGTTCGATGCCGAAGGGGGGAGACACAATTGGTCGTGAATTCGTTCCGGCGCGTTCCTTGACTACTGGGTTTCATAGACAAGACTGAGAAGGAATTTTTCCCCTTCGGACGAAACGTCATGATTTCAGCTCTTGAGCTCCGACATATCATAGAGAGCGGTTTATTACCCCGCTCTTGCACCTGCACCGTGAACCCAAAAGGGTCGCTTTTGATCAAGATGGTTGAGCCTTCCTCGGGCCGGGTCGAACTGTTTGTCCCCGGCGTGTTGGCTTCGCATCTCACGTCCAGTCGAGCGATTTCAAATTTGATCGGCGAACTCAGAATTGAAATGGCGGCTCGCAAAACGATCTGTGCGTGATCGCTACGGCATATGGTGGACTGGCAGCATCAGAGCCCACCAGCTTACGACGACTCAAGTCTTGCGGATGGGGTGATCAGGCTGCAGGAGGGACGCCACCGAGATGACCAGATCGTCCAGTGACCAGAGCTTGTGCAGATAGATGGTTGATGGTGGTACCGTTGCGCGGTCGATCAGATACCCGGAGGTCAAATTGCAGCGATGTACGGCCATCTACCCCTGACCATTTCAATGAATTCGATGCCTTGGATCTGCCCCGGAACACCATGGTCTGCGATCACCAGCTGGCACTGATCATGCGCTTCCAACAGATAGGTTAACGCACATCAGCAGTGTCGAACGCCACTGCTTTTGAGCCTATCTCAGCCACGATATCCACCATCAGCGAAGGGGATAATCCAGTGCCGTGCCGAATGCGACGTCCCTCAGCAATTGGTGACCTCGCGGGCGGAGGGAGGGTAAGGGCGTGTTCAAAACCGTCGTTGTGCAAGTCATGGCTTACGCAAAGCTCGGTGACTATGGTGAGTACAGCTGTCCCGAATGGAAGACTTTCCTTCGACCCAATTGGCCCCCGGCTGAGGACTTGCTATTTGATGCCTTTACCCGACACCTACGTGCATGGGTACTAAACCCTTAATATTGAAAAGACTGGCTGGGGATTTTTCGGCCAGTTGCCTTCGCCTGATGCAATCAACATGAGCAGCAGGCGCTCAACTCAAGGTATAACGCCTACCCTAGCGGACTCGGAGAATCTTGGCTTTCTTGGCTTCTTGCGATGATTGAATCACTCGATACTCACCGGGCGTCATGCCGAACCAACGCAGGCAAGCCTTGTGGAAACTGCTGTGGTCATGAAAGCCGAGCAGGTGAGTCACATGCTGCACATTGAAATGGGAATGACGCAGGTAGAAGTCGGCCAGTTGCTGACGCACATAGTTCAGGATATCCGTGAACTGCGTACCTGCTCTTTCCAGTGCCCGTTGCAGTGTGCGCTTGCTGATGCTCAGCGCGGCCGCAATCGATTCCATATCACACGCTACCTGGGTTTTTTCCAGACTCAAGCGTTCGGTAATCAGCGCACGGATTCTGCAGACCACGGTGGAGTCATTCAACAGGTCAAGCTGAGCATTGGCATAGCTGTAATGGAGCTTGGCCAACCCTTCGTTGGCTGTGCTCAATGGACGCAAGATTTCCTCGCCATCGAACAAGATGTTGTCATAAGCCGCCCCAAAATGCAGCTCACAGCCAAACAGCTGTTGATGCTCGTGGATGTCTTTTGGTTGGGGATAGCTGAATTCCACACTCAGCGGTCTCAGCGATTGGTCACCACTCAGCCAGCGGTAGGCACCTAGCAGGGTTGCGAGATTGGCATCGGTGTACTGGCGGGGCTTGATCGAGCCGCGCTGATGGTGATCGAGCGTAACCAGGCGGTAATGCTGGTTTTCTTGGACAACAAACAGGGTGAAACCCGTACCGAGCAACGGGTTGAAATGAATTAGTCGTTCGAATGCCTGTTTCAGGTTCGAACTGGACATCATGGTATAGCCGACGACTTGAAAAATGTCCGGATGGAAGTTCTTGGCGGACTTCAAACCAATGTTCGGATCACCGGAGGCCCGAGCTGCCAGATCCCATAAACGGTAGAGTATGCTTCGTTCGCAGAAGGATCTCGGTGTAGTGGTGAGTTTTACATCAAGCCCAGCCTCCTGGCACAGACGGTCGACATCCAGACCTTGCTCCGACAGTGTGTTCACCAGTACGCGGGCATAGCCTGCACTCATTTTATACATGACGATCCCATCTCCCTGTTGAATTCGACATCCATGGCCGCTCAAGCGAATATCGGCGTCCTTATGCTAGCGGAAATGTTGGGTGTGCTGGAGTGGTGGTAGTGCGCCATGAGCGATCGTAGGTGCTCCATGGCATCCTCATATTTTAGATCGGCCTGTCGTCGCTGTTCTTGGTACTGGCTGAAAGCTGCCGGATTCAGGTAGGGCCGATCCAGAATATTCAGGGCCGCGCAGCGCAAGCGCTGGGCTTCGCTGAACAGCTGATGGTTACGCTCAAAAGCTTGTTTGAGGCAGGCTTTGGTTTGATGGGACACACGTGTGTCGTTCATGCGGTAACCTTTTGACTGATCTATTTTTATTTTTTTTGGCTGAACCTCGCTCTGTGGTGGCGGCAGGCCGGCTACGGTCAGAAATGTCAGTGTACAGTTTCAATATTTCAAAATGACGCCATGCAGTAGGTCTCCTTGATCCGCCTCTACCATTTACCGCTCGATATCGTCTGAGTATTGAGCCCTCCCAATGGGCATCTAGGTATGTGCTGTCCCCACCTTTTGATCCGACAACTCACAACTGGGACTGGACGTAACGGGACGAGGTTGGCGCGTTGACAGCTGATGTGGCGCATTTTAGTAAAAATGGGCGAATCAGGTCTGACGTTGGCATCGAGTTCCTCCGTCAAAGAGGACAGCATAGCAGTTGGAAATTCATAGGAGCGTCAAGGCAAGCTGGGTATGCGAAAAGCAATTTTCGCCTCTGTGTTTTTCATGTTTGTCGAGGGCCAAGGGCGCAAGCCGGAGCTATTCATCGGATTCGCAAGAACGTTCCTTGCCGTAGCTGTCCGTAGCCGCTAATAGTTAGTAGTGAAATGACTCAACGGTAAATTCGAAGAGGACGTGAAATGGCCCTGAGATTCGATGTTATACCTGCCTTACCCATGGATACGGACTGCATGCGCAACGGAACGCGCTCTTTCTGTAAAACCGCGACCATAGGTTTTAACCTCTACGACAACGAAAAAAAGCTGCGGCTACAGACCATCTATCAGACCCGTGCAGAGGCGGAGTATGTGTGCCAGCGGCGCAACCTGAAACGGCTTCAATCGTCCATTCAGAACGGCAGGCGCAACTCGATATAGGCGCTCAATCTGATAGATTCTGAGAGCTGGCGAAATGCTGTCTGAGACTTCCAGTCAGTCGATGAGATCTGTAGGTCTCTGGCTCGTTTACCGAAGTAAACGACAATTTTGATTTCGCCAGTCGGCCGATGACACGGCTCTTTTTGGAGCTTCTGATTTACTGTTACTGGAGTAATAAATTGCTAAATCGTCCAGATAAAGATGCGCTTCGTGCGATGCTGGAATCTCAAGTTAAAGAAAAGCTGCAGCGTGACCCTGACGCGGTAACGACGTATGCCGCCCAATCCGAGCCTGAGCGGAAGCGATACACCACTAAGCCCACGGTTCAAGATAAAGCGTTCATTAGAGAACTCGACCAGATGCGGGCAGATGCTGAAGCGGGGGTGATTCATAGGCCCGAATGCGAGCACTAGAGCGATGTTGATGCTGGAATTGCGCTCGATGATTTTCCTGGCTTAAAAGACGCAGGCAACCCATCAGAGCACTGGTGAATTTAGTCACTGGTGGACTGAGATCGGTCGCCATCAATGCGATGGATCACGTTTACCAACAAGGTCGACCCCCAGATCAAGCGACGTCAGGTAATTTTTCAATGACGTGCCAATCTGTTCTGCTGCGCCTCTATCTCTGCTTCTAGCAATTGGCGCCGGCTATGTTCGTGCTTTTGGACGAGTGAGAGATACTCGTCGACGTGTTCCTGAGCGCGATGCTCCTGCTCCAAAAGCGACTCACTTAAAAAATTGAATCGCAAGGATTCCTCAAGCGTCAGGCCAACGAAGACTTCGTTGCCTTGCAGGTCGTTACTGAGGGCTCGTATTTTCTTGAGGTACGCGCGCTGCGTGTCCGTGAGCACTAGCATTTAGATCTCCTGGTAACTACCACTGCAAGCGTATGTCGCAGTGCGCAGAGTCCATCCCCCAACACTTTAAGGGCTGATGGTATGGGGTCAGCGGCGCTCGAAAGTTCCACCCAATTTCATCGGCGAAGAGGGATCTACCAATCGTGATTTGCTACGGCGTACGGCTGGTTTCTGACCGCCAAAGCCGGGCATCCGCGCACAATCGTCGTCACCTATTGGGAACCATGCTAAGTGGGGGCAGATAATGCGCCCCGGCCCACTGTCCCCCGGTCGGCACTTGTGTGGAAGGTCTGAAGGCGTGCACGAACCGCCAATTCGAAAGTCGCGCCGTGAAACCGCCCGATTGCTGCACCAACCTTCTGCAAACGCTATTCTACAAGCCGGTACTTCAAGCTTTTTAATCACCAGAGCAACCCACGGATGGATATGTCTACGTCGGATAAAAAAATGGAATGGGGCCGTGTCGGTGCAGCACCCGCAGCACCCGCTGGTCAGTTCGACAGCTTAGTCACGCTTTGCAAGGAACACCCTGGATATGGATTGCTGGCTTGTAGCATCGCGGAACGCTTTGATCCACGCGCGATTACAGATAGCGAACAGGCCACCCACTTGATCACAATGCTATGCAGGCGTTTTGCAGAGAATGAGAGCGAGGCGCTAGCTGCAATCCTCCACCAGTTGTCGAAATTTCGAGGAATGGGCGCGCTATCTGACCTCGATACCGCTGCGCTCATATCAAATGCCTACGCACTCAGAGGTGTGAAGTCGTGAACGACTGAGGGGGGGCGCAGGCGCTTGACGAAACAACAGTAGCGGTGGAGAAATTTCAGGAGCTTCTGGTGCCTTCGACCGAAGTGGGCGTCGAAATCGCCTATCGAACTGTCCGGAATTAGTTGACCATTACAGTGGGGGTTAAGCGGTGCGGTGACGTGCTCTCATCTCTCTTGGATGCTCGGCGTTCAAGAGTGAGCACACAGCCTCTGCATCAGCCCTGACTTCGAATACGCCATGCTTGCTAGCTGAGCCTCCCTCCACGAGATCTACAACCCTATATCGCTTACTGCCATCGTCCAATTTGGTGGTTCCAATCACCTTGAATCTCGGCTGCATGGTGCGTTCCCTGCTAAAGAATGGTGCTCTACAAGTACCGGTAAGACGCGATGATTTCAACAGCGGTGCAGGATTGAGCTGAGACAATTTATGACAGCGCATCATGCTTTCCCCGTGGGAAGGACGGCGCATCAGTGAGTTGAGGGCTTTGCATTTCTTCATTACAAGGAATGTCTACAGAGGTTGTTAAAAAGGCTCTAGTTGCTCACGCTCCCAAGGAAGAGCCATAGCGCTGCCAGCTTTCAAGAGACCCGACACGTCCCTCTGGCGACCTGCAGTCCTTGCAGTAATCATTTGCCTATGCGCTCCGTACTCCGGGCACATCCATGTTGATCTTGCGCCAAGCAGCTTCGGAAAAGCTGTAAACCGAAAATGCGATCATCCCCAAGGCCATCACCATCAAAATCAAACCTCCCGCCGGCAGATTCTGAAGAGCATCGAGTGCCTCCTTCATGCCCGGTGGATCCAAGGCTTTGTAATTCGATCCGCTGATCATCAGCAGCAGGGCGATCTCGATAAAGACGACACCACGGGCTATCAGACCGAATTGAGACACCGGTCGTACGTACCGCATAACGTCTTCGTCAGCTTCGAAATATTTCTCGAACGTCGCCTTCCAGCCCTTGATGATGTGTGCAATGCCTACGCCTAGTGGTACGAGTGCGACGAGGTATACCAGTAAGTTTGAGTGTTCCCAGGACAATAGATGCGCCAGCAAATCCCTGGTTTGCCCACCTCCGGAATTGCCCGAGCTCCTGATGCCACTTATGAGTAGGCCCAAGGCAAAAAACGCCAGCGCACCGTTGACTACACCACCCGCCAGCAAACCTGCACGGATTACCACTCCCTTCATTTCTTTACCGTGATGATCAACGTCGCGTATTGCCTGCAACACTCGCCAAGCGGCGAAGGCGAGCAGACCAGCCACCACCAGTCCGACCAAAACGTAGCCGAACGGCTGGCTCAGCAACGCTTCCAAGCTCCGGTGACTATCCTTCGGTTTCGTCGAGTCGATAGCCGCCAGCAGAGCGAAAATACCTATGATCAGATAAAGAGCGCCTCGAGCGGCATATCCACCTCGTGCGACTACGACAAGGCTCTGTTGCACGGACATAGGATCTAATTCCAAAGGAGTTATACAGGAGCAGACCTATCTAGTCGGGAAGGGTTCGATTGCAGGTTGGGTGCATGTCGACCTGCAATCCTCGAAATAGTCCAGGCGTTCGTAGTCATTGAAAAGCGTGAGTCTCAAGCCATCAACAGGCATGAGGCTGTGATTCGATCTCATCCATGGCTGGCTGGTGGCCCGTTTCATGATGCGTAAGCCAACCGCGACGTCCTTCAGCACCTGAGCGGAGAAAAAAAGGGTGTTACTCTCGTTCAAGCTGCCTGGCATCGGAGGTTACGGCTTCCATGATAGACATCAGCTCCTCAAGCAATTCTGCATAGTAGCGAGTGAGATAGCCGGCAATGGCATCGTTTCGAAGGATACGTACGAGATAACCCTTGGCCACAACCAAGACCAGCATCGTCTCACCCAGTGTGTCCTCAACCTGTTTGTAATCGTGCTGGAGGTTCTCCATCTCTCGCTCCATGCGGGCTATGTCGACGGCACTGACGTCACTTAGTTTTTTCTTCCTTTCAACCAGCATCTCCGGTCGCGACGCCGCCAAAACCATTCGTGCGTAATTTCTCGTAAAGCAGTTGGCTGAAATCATCATTTCAACGGTTTCGATCTGTCGGATGGGCTTCATCATTCGAAGGGCACGAAACACGTCCTGCGATACCATGCGAACCTTCAGCATCTCCGCTACCTCCGGCGCTATGCCTTTCAGCAGATTTTCTCTTTCGTGAACCCTATCCACGTTGATCCCAAGAACCGCCGCAATGCGAGAGGCTTCAATACCTTTTTTCAGAGCGGAGATGATCATTTTATGTTCTTGGATCGGTGTCAGTCGGTTGATTTGCCGGTTGTAGGTAAAGCCTTCATCGTCGGTGGAAATCAGGCATAGCGCCTCAGTTGCCCCCAATGCCTTGAGTGCCTCTAAGCGAAAATGCCCATCCAAAAGCATGAACAAAGTCACTCCATCGGCAACGACAGGCTTGGGGTGAACCACCAACGGTTCAACGACTCCGAGCTCTTTGATTGAGCTCAAAATGCTGGCGTACTTTTTACTTCCGGGTGTCAGTTGGTCAACCTTACGCGAGGGTAGGATTCGCTCGAGGGGAATCGCAATGACACGCTGCTCGAATGCCTGCTTGACCTCTGTAATCACGGCGTCTCTCCAAATATCCGGTCAGCCAGTGGTTTGGGCATGTCCGGAATTTCTTCGTTACGAAGCAGCGTCCTGAAGTAGTCATCGGTTAGCAGTTTGCGCATCGCCGTGACGATGATCAGCAGTCGTTGTTCGTTGATGTCCGACTTTTTGATCATGACCTTCTGGCGCCGAACCTCTACTTGATAGGCGTGTAGAAGCTTCTGAGGTGTCGGCTTCTCAGTACGAGGCGCTTGCTGGCCATAACGCTTGCCAAAGGTTTTTCGTTTATCAACGAGGCGGCGCACCCTCATCAGTTGTTCGCCTTTCAGCACTCCGCTTTCATAGGCTTCCATCATCGCCTTCTGAAGATCAACATCCTTAGAGCGGGCAATTTCCATCGCCAATTTTATCGACAACCATCCTTTCTCCACCGCAGCGATCAGGCGCTCTTCTCCCTGACGCAAAAGCACAAGGATTCCGTGTATGTAGCCTGCATCCAAACAGGTTTTTTCGGCAATTTGCTGGCAGGTATATCCACGATCTGAAAGGATTTGGATTGACGTCAAAAGCTCACGATTCGAATGTTTTCGGCGTGCTAGGTTTTCAACCAAACCGATCAGGTATCGATCCGCTTCGCTTGCGCTTACCACGATGCAGGGAATTTTTTTCTCCCCCAACGCTTGCAACGCTTCAAACCGACCTTGACCACAAACAATTTCGTAGGACTCCGTGCCGCCAGTCGTGGGAGCGACGGTAATGGGGCGTTTCAGACCTAACGCCGATATGTTCTCCACCAGCCTGGCAAAGACTTGCCTGTTACGCGCTCGTGGATTGAGCACTCGAATATCTTCGATTGGAATGAGCCGAATGGTCGTCTCTTCCGCAATGTGCATCAGAGCTCTACGATGGGTCTCGATAGCCGTCATGCGACCCTCCTAAAATCACTGCGGCGTGATAGATCAGAAAGAATCTCCAAGGTGTCGAACCGGTAAATCTCGAGGTTGGCCTGGTTACTTTCTGCTAGTCGCAGCTTTGGTTGTTCAATGTCGATGGCGGGTAGGATGTAGTAGTCCAGTGCAGCCTCTTCCTGTTCCTTCATGCGAACCGCAACGGTCAGATCCGGGTTCAAGCCATAATCGAAGCGGATGTTCCATCGCTTGCTGCCCGTGGGTGAAACCTGACAACGGCTAAGTACAAGAGAGATGGTCACTTCCTGGTTGACCAGCATGAGATCAGTGCGTGGGTCTACCCAGACCTTTCCGCCTACCTCCTCAATCTTCTGAGTCGTTTGCTGAAGGAGCAACGGATGCATTTGCCGAAGGCGTTTATTGGCTTCGATGTACTGGTAGTCGCGTGCGGGGGAGTAGCCGATCAGGGAGTAACAGCGAAGCAAGCTGCCGAACCGGTGTTGGTAAGCGCTACTTGAGGGGCACCCCTCAGACTCGTCAATCACAAGTCCCGATAAGTATCCCCTGCGTTTATAGATCGTCTTCAATACCTGGAGCATTTCCTCATCAGGCATGCGGTAGGAACGCGTTTCTATGATTGACTGAGCAGCTTTGAATAGGATGACGCTGACAATGGGAAGGAAGGCTCCATCCGCTCGAATCCATTCTTCAGGAGGGTTCTGCGTATACGTTTGCTTCAACTTGAAGGAGGTATGGTTCCAGACGTTGTTGCCGATATATTTTTCGTTGATCAGCACCTGGTGCACGGTACCCCGAGACCACGTCCCGGAACGGTCATTCAGTACGCCTTGAGCATTCAACCAATCAGCAATTTCGCGCTCGCTTCGACCCTCCTCAACGAAAAGCCGATAGATGTGCCGAACCATCTCGATCTCATGTTTCGGGCCCGGGACTAAAATTACCCGGTCTGTTTGGATGCTTTTGTGCTCGCCAACACTCAATTCGTTTTTGGGCGTACCGTTGCCATCGACTAGCTGACGTCTCAGACCATAACCAGCAGGGCCTCCCTGGCGATACCCAAGTTCGATGAGACGAGATTGCCCGGCAAACACCTTCACCGATAGTTCGCGACTGTACTCGCCAGCCATCATGCGCTTCACGCTTTTGACAATGTTGGAGACCGGTGAGCCGTCGTTGGTGAATTGCTCCGCACAGTATTGAACGGACACACCCGCTTGCCGGCAGCGAACCTCATAGCTGGCACTCACATCAGGATCTTGAAAGCGACCCCAGCGGCTGACGTCGTAGACCAGGACTGTCGAGTAGTCGGCTAGCCCTTTCTCTACATCGGAAAAGAGCTGTTTGAGAGCGTCTCGACCTTCCAAGCGCAGGCCACTCTTACCTGCGTCGGTGTAAACCTTGGTGATGTCCAGGGCGTGGGTCGCTGCATAAAGGCGGATCGTATCGAGCTGGTTTTCTGTCGAATATTGCTGATGCTCGGTGGACATCCGCACATAAGCCGCCGCCATGGCCGCGCTTGAGCCAGAGTTGTAGGTGCTCGCGCCAATGAGAGTTTGCATCGGCAAGTCCTCAACCTGATCGGGCAGCCGCTGAAGGCGAGGCCGGAAGCCGTGATCAGTTACTTCGTTTTTTAAAAGTGGCTCTAAAGAAGGTAGAAGACCGGGGAGGGAAAAATGTTCACGAAAACGGGCAATTCTTTTCTGGCTCAGAAGCAATACGCGGTCGGAATCGCCAAAGCTCTGCATATGGAGCTTGGAGCCACGCACCAGGCGACCAAAACGTTGATGCGTTGGACTAACGCGAATGAAAGGACGGTGAAGAACTGGCTGGCTGGAAGCAGCGGGCCGAGGGGGGAGCATTTGGTGGCGTTGGTCAAACATTCTGACCTGGCACTGGCTGCGTTCCTTGGCATGGCAGAGCGGCCACATGCCTTAACCGCATCAGAGCTTCCGGTACTCAGGCAGAAGCTTCAGTCGGTGATCGAGGGAATCGACTCTTACCTTTGTATTGGAGATACGTAAGCTGGAGTTGATCGTCGTTGGGGGATCGCCACTTCTGTGATCAAGCAGAAAAACTCCGATTTTCTTGCGCATTTTACTGCTTGAACATTCCTGCAATGATTCGGGCATCTAGGAGCGCATGGTGAGGAAGGGGAGAGCCATCATTGCACGCCTCCAGAGTCACGGCATTAGTGGGGGTATCCAGCACGTTGTGCGGCCACTTACCCTCAGAATGTGCAAGTTCACAGAACAGCATCCAATCGTAATCTGGAGCATCTGTGACCACCTCCAGTGTTTGATGGAACGATCCCAGATATCGGAGTAACGCTGCTCGGGCGTCGATGATGGGCATAGCATAGGCACCACCCCATAGCTGAGGCAGCACTATTTCGATAACGAAATCGCTGCAGTCTTCTGGCCGCCAGGTGTCTAGAAGCTCAACGTAGAACTCGCGACCATCCTCGGCGACCAAAGCCAGCGAGATGAGCTTTGCTTGAGTCGAGAGTTCTGTGAATTCGCAGTCGAGAAAAAGCTTCATGCGGGGGCTCCCATTGGTTGGCAAAATACTAATCGCTTACCACTTTCGATTGCACGAAAGGGAGCCATAAGCGGTCGTTGAGATGGCCTATGCCAGCCATCAATTTCAACATACATGATGCCATGATAGATCTCTCTTTGACTGCCACTAGGGATGGCAGCTCAGGTTGATTGTTGCTATCGCATCTTCGGGCCTTGAGGCCCGGCTCGGTGTGACGCTTTATTGAGCCGGACACTCCGTAGGGTTCAGCTAGCGTTAAATGGGTGTAAATGGGTGTGTAATTGGGCTTTGAGATGCTGAAGCTCGATTCAGTCTTTTTCCTCGACTTGGAAGAGATGCGCCTTAGCTTGGCAGCTCGCTACTCTCGGCTGGGGAAATTTGTTTCCCACGGCAAGCTCTAAAAGCAGGGGGCGAATAGGTGAGTTCGCCGGGCGGTTACCGTAGGATTCCCCAATACGCGACTGCAGCTACTTACAGTTGCTCGCTTTAAGATATCCGCCTCCTGCGCCTCGGATTCAGAATCAAAAGTTATTTGGTTTTTCGCCGTCACCTGATCGTAGCTCGGGCATCCCTTTGAGCGGTGATACACCTGGCTTCCTGTTGCCAATAATCAAAGCTAGGCGACGTGTCGGGCGGCGCAGCTAATGCTGATTTGGCTACCGCTCCTTCGGGCTTCAGCCCGGCTCGACCTCACTTCTTCACGTTACGTGGCCTGCCGCGCCGCTCGGCTATCATGTAAGTGCCCAATCGCGTAGGTATCCCTCATGGCAACTGCCACTCTGAGCGCTAAAGGCCAAATCACCATCCCTGTCCAGGTACGGGTTGCTCTTGGCCTACAACCAGGAGATAAAATCGAATTCATCGACCTGAGGAATGGTCAGTTCGCCATCGTGCCGGCACCGTATTCCGTTGAGCGACTGAAGGGCTTGATTCGCAAGCCGAAGGTCGTCGTAAGCATCGATGACATGAACGCGGTTTTTGCGCTGAAAGAGTAAATGCTCGTCGATTGCGGTTCACAAGGAGAAAGGCTTGCTAGGTTTGTCTCACGCTTCCTTCCAAGGCAGCTTCTGAGACCGGTTGTTGCTGTCGCGTATTCGGGCTTTAAGCCCGGATCGTCGAGTGACTGCTTTATTTCACCTCGGCGTTACTAGGCTGTCCGCCAGTCCAGGCTTCAGTGAGCTCGTCTATTCGATCCGTAATCTGAGGCGTTTTTGATAGGACGAGGCAGCGCGTGTTGCCGACAAATTCCTCTATCAAATATAGCGAGTCGCCAACATCAAGCTCCAGCTCTTGCAATGCCGGGGAATTCGAATCGCACCGTCACCATCCCATTCCTCGATCATGATTTTTATAGGTGGCTTTGCGCCGCTATTCGTGCTGTGGTGTAAGCGTTGGCGAACTCGGACTGGTCAATTGTGCCCATCGTTAGACTCTCATTGAGCTCGGTAAAGATTCGCAATCCTTCGCCGGCTGCTACGGATTCCAACTGAGCACATTTCGAACCTAGCAACCGGATGGCAACCTTCTCAAGACGCTCGTCCATTTGGTCACCATGGTGAGACTCGACTAACAGCCTGTAAACCGCCCAGAGTCGTTTGGCGCAAGCCTTCGGCAAATGACCCATGAGTGCGGCGGTGATGATCAAAAGGACTATGGTCTCAAGGGCCTTATCAGGGGCATCATTTTTCATAGCTGCTTTGACATGCCAGTGTCGCATCAGCGCAGCTAACGCAATCTCAGGAAGCAGAGCCTGCGCCACCAGTACAAATAGTACCGATGCTGCATGCCCCAGCGCTTTCTCAAAGGGCGCGCGGAAATCCCAGAGCGCCGAGATCACTGAAATGAACCCAGGTTCTGCGTCAAGGATTTCTACGCCTAGACGTACGGTTCGTGCAGTAAAGACAGTCGGAGGGAGTAACTGCACAATTTCGGATAGCTGTACGATTACCCCGACCCGCCATTCGCACAGCTGGGCAACTTTGCCTGCTTTTTCATGTGGTGAAAGCTGCCCAACCTCTGTCAGGGCGGCCAGGACGTCAAGCGTGCAGAAGCCATCGACCTCGGAACCTGCGGCACAAAAAGCGCGCAGCGCTTCGTCATCAGAATAGAGCCTGTACCGTTCTGGCTCTTTGGCGCATATCTCCACCATTTCGCTGTTGCTTCGCCCAATGACTGTTGATGACGAAGCTTCGTTTGCTTCCTCTGGAGAGGAGGGTTGGAGGATCGAAGCGAGATGGGGTTTCAAGGCGTTCTGTAGGCCCAAGCACTTGCTTCGCATTGGGCTTCCGAATAAAGGATTTGTGAACTCGGCAAGCTCCTCCATCGTGGCTCTGGCCACTGCAATTTGACCGAAGAAAGTGATGACGGCGTCGATGAGCCCCAAATCATTGAGGACTAGCAGCGCTGTCCAATCCAGCAAAGGCACTCGCTTGCGCAGGGCATCGGCACCGGTTGGTTGCCAACCAATAACGTTGACCATCGCCAGGTGATACTGGCGATCATCCCGGCTGGACACCTTGGCAACTTCCCACAGATGCACGATATCGGAAATGCAGGACAGCACCAGTCGCGGGCGCCATGAGAAAGGGATGGTGTTTAATCCCTGCTGTAGGGAGCGCTCCAGCCGTTTCTGGAACGCTTCTCTGTCGGGCGTCAGTCCAGTCAGTGCTTTCAGGCTTTCAACCAACTCCGTACCAGAGGCGCCCTCTCGAACCTCGCCCCTCCAGAGCATCCGGGAATTCGGGAAATTTCTGAAGAATGCATCAGCGCGTGTTCGGAATTGCTCTCTATCTCTGGCAAGGTCGATGTCACTGCGCCCACCCAGGGTGCCGCTCAGATGCATCATCAAGTAGGTGCCTTCCTGGCTCTCTACGCTCTGATCCACTAGCTCGCCTGCTCGCAGGGCCAGCTCCAATAGCCTGTCGCTCGTTGGGTCGGAAAACTGTATGAGGAAGAACAGTAACTTCACAAATTCCAACTGTTCCCCTTTGGACTTCGCAGTTTCGAGAGCCCTTTCCGCCGCCTCTACGGCGTCATCGACGTAGCCGCAACGAGTAGCGATCGTGACATAGGTGTTCAGAGCCAGTGGGTCGTCGGATCCCGTAGCTACAATTTTCAACAACCGATCCCGGGCTTTTTCCGTTTCGCCTAGATGATCAAGTGCCAATGCCTCAAAGGCCCCCATTCGATCACCTGGCTCAACGCGCACTCGATTGCTTTGACACAGTTCTACGAGGCCCTGCCAATCTTTCAAGGTTACCAACGCCATCCCCAGGCGCGCAGCCATCGCAGGCGAAAGTACGTAGTGCTCAGTTATCCTTTCGGCGAGTCGAACACACTCCATCGCACTTTCCGAATCGGTAGGATCAAGCTCGTGGATGAGGGTGAGTGCAATGCTCACGGGCCGATCCAGTTCCTCATACCTGGCCTGTAGCGAACTCAAAGCCTCATCTTTATCCAACCTGCTGATCTCCAACTGGAGATAAAAATGTGCGAGGGCGGCTTGGGGGGCTAGATCAGGATCGGATTCGAGCAGACCCATCCACTGTTTCACGAGGCCAGGCTGAACTGATTTGTGAGCAGAAATAGAGGCTGCTGTGACAGCCGACCCAAACAGGGGATGGCTGCGATCCACGCTACCGATGTATACGCTGAAGCTTTGGTAGCATGCCCGGAACTTCCGGGTTTCATATAGCAGGAGCGTGTTCCAGAGATGCTTGTCCGGTGAATCGGGCAACTGATCATTTGCCGACAACGCGAGGGTGAAGTCCGATAACTGACCTGCAATGCCCCGTAAGACCTCATGGATATGGGGCAAGTCCGGGCGTTTCTGCGCAGCATCCTTCAGGTCTGCAAGTATCGACTCTGCCTTGCCGAGTGCCGACGCTGTAGCCCCCCAAATGTCGACGAGCTGCTCTATGTTGGAATCCCAGCCTGATGCCTTTATGGACAAGACAGCGTCGTTAATCGCAGCCCAAGCCTCCTCAAGCTTTTGACGGTCTACACCCGGAAGACCTGCTGGTGGGATAGATTCACGTCGCTGAGTACTGGCCGTGGCCAACGCGAGGGCAAATTTGGCTCGGGCCCTAAGCAAAAGCAACAGTTCACGTATGTCATCGGATGCCTCGCAGGATGCAAGGCCCGCCTCGCAGTCCGCCAGGGCATTTGCAGGCTCCTCAGACAACCAATGTGCAAACGCTCTGGCGAAAGACCGTTGAGGTTCTGGAAGCAAATCAGCCAGCTCAGCGGCCATTTGGTAATGCCCTTGCACCGCATGTAGCCGGGAACGAACGGTGATGACTATTGGGTCTTCACCCTCCAGTAGATCATGCAGCTCAGCAAGCGAGTCGCTATCGTTTTCGAATCTGATGCGGATCTCTGCTTCCACCCTGGCGGCTCGGTACTTGGGCAAAGGCGTTGTCTCATACGCGTTCTGGTATGAAGTGACTGCCGCTTGGTTATCCCCCGTTTGAACCTGCCAGTTGCCACGTAGACGCCAATATTCCGCGCGCTCAAGGGTGGTCGATTCTTCTAGCTTTGGCTCTGCCTCGTCGAGCTGTATCTTTGCTCGATCCAGCGCAGTTACCCGTAGATCTGCTTTGGCCTGAGTCAGATTCCAGGCAAGCGTGTCCCGAGCTGGGTTGACCCAGTAGTCTTCCGTTGAGCCTGCCAAAGCGTTCATCAGTGCAGACCCTCTCGCAGCCACGCCTTTTACCACCCCCTGAACCAAGGTTAAGCGGTCATCTGCTTGCATCCCGGGGTGGGTTTGCTCCGCGCGTTGGCTAAGGACATGCCCCACGCGAGACAGTTCGTTCTGGTGGCGAATGCCCTCAGAGAGATCTGTAGTCCGTTTCAGAATGTTCTTTGTTGGCGCGCGAAGGGTGACGTATTTCTGTTCGGCAGACAGATCATCGACGGTGATGCGGATCAGCTCATCCCTGAGCCAGACGTAGTAAAGGGGGCAGTCAACAGGGTCTTCGTTTACCGAAAGGTCGCAGATCACCAAGAGCACCGGTTCTACGGCTCGGGCGTAATAGCGGACAGTGGTGGCTTTCAGAGCGACCGAAATGTATTCGCCATCCGCCGTCAGGCTCGGAGAGCGGGTGCCTTTAAGTTGGATACGGAAAATATCCGTCGCGCGTTGATTCGGCGTGGTCTGCACTTGGAAGTCATAGCCATAGTCGTCAGTCCCTTCCAGGCTTTGCAATCGCCAATCCTTGGGATGACGAGCCATCAGGCAACGTGTTGCATCGGCATTGATGTCGTGCTGATCACCCGTCCCAGGTAAAGGCCCGTCAACTGGCATGGTGCTTCCTCGGCATAATCAAAAAGGGCGCTGATGGCGTAAAGATGCGTTTCGCGGTGCAATTTTTTTCAGGAGTATACAGCCCTCTAAAAAGTGCTTGGGATCAGACTACGGGATCAATATCTCTGTATCTGGGGCTGAGAGGCAGGTTGGGCGCTTACCTGTCTTGCACGAGACTGTCCAAGGTTATCCGAGCTCCGGCCTTTCCAGAGCGCTTGGTAATGGCTTCTTGATGCCAGTCCGGTTACGCTGATGTGCACCAGGGAGGATGCGCGATGAGTCAGTACCTTTTAAGTTTTGCAAGGCAGAACCTTGAGGGGCGCACTGATGCTTACTTGGTGCTTCTCTGGTGTATGTACCAGGCTAACCAAAGCAAGGGCCGCTACTCCGACCACATCAAATCACACATCACCACGGCGTCGGATCAGCTGCTGGGTCGCAACTACCAACGTGTCGCTGCTCGTTTCAAGAAAGTGCTCGATAAAAGGCCTGAACTGGATCGAATACCACCCTCGGGCTTGGGGGCGTTGGATTACCTTCGCGTCAAGAATTTCCGTGGCTTTGGGGAGTTTGGCGCCGACGATAAAGGCACGTTCATTCGATTCAGTAAGCTGAAAAACATTTTCTACGCGCCCAATGGTGGCGGTAAATCATCGCTCTGCGAAGCCATCGAAATTTGCACCACTGGGGACATCAAGGAAGCCGCCAGGCGCAAGACCAAGGTCAAGCAGTACATTGCACGTGGAGAAACCAAGCCTCAGCTCGCTCTCTTGGGAACGAATAAGCTCAAAATTACGCCTAGTATCAGTTGGTCGAGTTGTTTCATTGATCGCAATCGCCTTCAGGAGTTTTCGCTCCTGGGCTCCAAGGACACAGGCAGTGGCGAAAGTGATGTTCTGGCCACCTTGTTCGGCTTAGAAGAGCTTCAAGAAGTCATTTCTCGTTTCGTCCGCCCTGAAAGCTTTACGCTCAAAGCATTTATGCGTGCCGACCAAGCCGAGGCACTGACGAACCTCGAACGCGCTCGAACAGAACTAGTTCAACAGCGGAGCAAGCACAGGGCAGATCTTCAAGCCGCGATTTCGGAGATATGTCAGCTCTTGGGGCTGCGGCCCGATCAGGATTTCGAAATTCGTCCGAAGGTACAGCGGCTGCGCAAAACGATAGACATGCACATCCGTGGGGCCGAGCGACTGCGAGCAGCCAAAGCACCAGTGGTCATTCCTGTGAAAGGTGTTGCACGTACTTCTGCCATCGCCAAGCGGTTGCTCAACCGCAGAACTCAGATCGAGACAATTTTTCTGCAAAGGGCCAGTGACGTTAACTATCGCGCTGTTTTTGAAGCCTTGGAAGCCATTGAACAACAGTCTGAGCAGACCTGTCCTGCCTGTTTGACGCCACTTGATCAGGTCACGGTGAACCCGTTTGAAAGGGCTCGCGACCAGATCAAAGCGCTCGGAGCATTGGAGGCCCTGAAGCAATCCAAGCTGAGAAATGATGCTCAAGTTGTCCTGTGGGCTTCAAGGATCGCTACTGGGATCAGTTCCGTGAAAGGTAATGTTTACGCTGATGTACCTTGCCCACTGGCGATGGACGCGTTGGAAGCGGTGCTCGCAGAATTCCATACGGCCACTGATCGCTCGACAGTGGCGGCGTCTGTCCTCAATGCTTTCATCGCGCTCTGTGCTGACAGTACAGCCCAAATCGAGGCCTATCTGCGCGCCTGCGAGCGTAAGCGGCGAGAGGTTGACCAGGCAGAAGTTCAAGCGGCCCGTCTCGATGAGCTCATCGAACTCCTCAAGAAGGTAGATGAATCGTTGAAGCGACAGTTCGACATCAAAACCCGTGCAGAAACCGAGTTCAAAACCGCCAATAACAGAATGCTTGCCTTTATGGGGCAGAGAACGTTTTTGCTCAACGATTCTGTGGATAACAGTCACTACAACCAGTTGCTCAAGGATCTTGAGGTTGAATACCGAACGCTGTATGGCGACCTGCTGGGTTACAAGCTAGAGCTCGAAAAAGCGCGCATTACAGGGATCGAAGCCAAGGCTGCCGAGTACTACCGAGCGATCAATAACCATGACGATGACCATGAGCAGATAGAGACACTGGCCTTTGAAAAGCTCACGGAGAGTTACCGGATCAAGATCACCAACGTGGACGGGTCTCTGCTGGATGCGTTTGCTGTGCTCAGCGAGGGGCATCTGAGGGCATTGGGCTTATCGATTCTTCTGGCGATGGCTGAGAAAAACAATTTTCCCCTCATCGTCTTTGATGACGTCGTCAATGCGATCGACACGGATCACCGATCCAACATCATTGATCTGTTTTTCAATGACACTTACCTGCGTCGGATCCAGATGGTGGTGACCACCCATGATCGCCTCTTCTGGGAGCGCTTCTGCATCATCGCTGACCGTCATCCTCAATGCGACCAGCACGCAAACCATGTGCTCAGCTACACGAACAAAGGCATCGTGGTCATTGATCACGCAGGTGGTTTTCAGAAAAAGGTGCACGTGGCGCTGTCGGTTTTCGACGTTCGGCAAGCATTGCTGTATTGCCGGATCTGGTTCGAGTCCATGGTGCTGGAGTTCTGCATTGAGAACGGCGTCCAGGTCACCGCGAACTTCAACAAATCGCAGCTCAAGAAGAGTATGTACCTGCAGGTGAGCCAGGAGCACACCTTCAAGCTGGTGGAGCCCTTCATTGACTACGACCTATCGCACTTCAATTTCATCAAGAATGATCTGGTGAACTGGGGTGGCCAAAACCAAGAACACCATGCCTTTGATGAAGGAAGCCTGAACTTTGTGCACTCCAAGACCAGTGGCGAGGTCTTGAAAATCTATGACGCGATCCGTTTCCTGGAATGCCAGCTTTTCATGGACAAAAAGAAGGAGTCCGGAGAAAGGTACCTTGCAGAGGTAAATGAAAAACTCGAGAAGAGCCGCAGGAAATTGGCAGGACTTGCCAGAGCACCTGAAGAGGTACAAAAAGAGCACCAGGCAGGGTTGAAAGCGCTGGAAAAGCGCTCCATTGAGCTCACCCAGGAGCTTCAGTTCATCGAGCGTTGCGTAGTGAGCGTTGCTGACCGCGAGCGAGCCGGGGAGCTGCCCGCTGAGTTGCCGCCTGCTTAGCGTGGTATGTGCAGTCCCCCGCTTGGATGAGCCCACTGATCAACCTAATCCCGATGTACCAGGGATAGGAGGAATACCGTCGTATGCAGTCAGCCTATACCGTCCTAATGCTGCTGATGCTTGTGAGCCTCTCCAAGCTGGCCGGGCGGCTGATTCCCCTTCCGTTGCCATTGGTGCAGATTGGGGAAGGGCGCTGCTAGCTTGGCCCAATTTGGGTTTGCACGTTGCCACGCAAACTATAGTCGATCCAGCGCGGGTCAGTTTCGCAAACGTGGCGGACTTTCAAATCCGTACCTCGAAGCCTGGAATCTCTTTTTGTCGATGGCGTAATCCAGCAGCGGCGCTGCGCGCAGGAATTCTGGTGGCATGGCTGCAAGGATGCCTGGCTCGCCACGAGGCTTTTATGCCCTCGCTTTGCGTCCACCGCCAGTGACCCACCTCGATTGCCGTCGTCATGGGATTGAGTCGTGGACTGACTGGCGTAAATGGCGGCCTATGCCGAGCCACGGTCGCTAGCGCTTCTGCTCGATCTTTTGCACCAATCACCACAGAATGTTGCACCGTCACCGGTGCTCGGTTCTGCCTGAGCACAGAAGCCTTCTGCCAGAGCGAAGTGGAAACCCCTATGCAATCCGACGACCAACTCAACACCGTGGACGTGCTTGATCCTGCCCAGCTCAAGCGCATCGAGTCTCTGCACAGAGGTTTCCTGTATCAGCACCTGTATGGTGTGGGTTGCTTGTTCTTGGCGCAGGCTGCGGGCGTCAAAGAGGTGCTGGTCGAGCTGGATGAAGACATCGAACTCAGCACTGATGCTGGACGAGTCTATGTCCAGGTCAAAACACGCTCTCAGCCGCTGATGCCTGGCGACGTTACAGGCGCATTGGAGCGCTTCGAGCAGATTCGGCAGTCGCATGGGCCTGAGGGTCGTTCTGGGAATCCAGAGTTCGTGATCGTTGCGAACCAGCCACTCGGCAGAACGCTTCAGGCGGAGGTAGACGAGAAACAGACGCCTTCGGATCTGATTTATCTCTATCCCGGATCGAAGGCCCCGCGCCCTGAATACCTTCCGCCTGCGTGGGTGACATTGGAGGAGGCGGCCCAGTGGTGCGTAGACTTGGCTGAAAAGCTGCAGTTCTCGCTTCTCTCACCTTCTGCGCTGACCTGGAAAATGGCGGGGTTGGTGATGCTGGCGTCCGCTGGCGGTAACGGAAACGCCAAGCACGTATTCCGCACTTCGGACTTGCCGGGCTTGTTCGAGCAACTGATCGTTCAGCTCCAAGATTTTCCTACGCCGCCTGCCTCCTACAGGCCTCAACAGAACGAACCTGCACTGGTATCGGCGGAGCGGGTACGGATCATTTGCGGTTTGTCCGGTGCCGGGAAAACGACTTGGGCAGCCTACGCGGCTCTGCATAGCCCTGAACCATGTGCCTACTACGACGTTGGTGACCTCCCAGGGCCCTCGATTGCGAGCTCAATCGTGCGCGAGCTTGCCTCCAAGTACTCCCAAAAAGACCCCGAAGGTATTCGGAAAATTCTGTTGCCTGGTGCTAGCGGATACGAAGCCATTCGGGCATTCGACCGCTTTTTGGAACAGGCTCAGGCGCCCTTGGTTGTTGTTATAGACAACGCGCACCGCGTGCCAGTCGCCTACCTGCGAGATTTGCTGAGCGCGACCCGCCACATCCGTTTCACACTTCTGTGCCAGCCCCATGAAAACGTCCGGGAACTTGAAGCGGTCATGACGTTGCGGCGGGAGACGCTTCTCGGGTGGGATCTGGATACCGTGGCACGGGTGGCCAGTGACGCCGGCGCGTTCGGCAGTGCACGGGCATTTGAGCAACTCCGAACATACTCCGGTGGGTTGCCACTGTACGTTGACAGCGCCGTTACGGTTGCCCTGTCAGAATATGGCGGAGACATCGAGGCGCTCTGTGTCGATCTCGGCCAGCAATCGAACGTAGTGGAAACGGCCCAGGAGGTCATCCTGGCTCGCGTTTACGATGGTTTCGAGCAGATTACCCAGAACGCGTTAGCCATTGTCAGCCTTGCTGATACAGGGCTCACGCATGAGGAAGTCGTCCGTTTGCTATCGGCTACGCTCAAGCTGTCCCAAGGCGGCGCGGCTGCGGCCATCAAAAAAATCCAGGCCACAGGGACAGTTGAGGTGTTTGGCGCCAAGACACTCAAAGTCCATGACGCTGTCCGTACTCTGGGCCTACGTCACCTGGAGCTCATGGGCGAGCCCGTGATCACTGAGGCATTGGTAGCGCTGAAGGAGCTGCTGATCCGAAGCCTGGAAAAGAGTCGTGATGTCTCGCGGTTTTCGCTGCTCACGCGTGTTTTTATCAGGCTCCACGATGTGATGACCCTGATCGGCCTCGCAGGCGAGGAACTGTTTTACGAGATGGGTATATCGGTCGACATAACCTCCAGCTTGAAGCGGGCACTTGATGCGGACGAACTCAACCCACACGAGGCGTTCTGGGCGCTTGATGCCCTAGTGTTTTCCTACATGCGAGAAGGGCGCTTTGACGAGGCGGCTGAACCTCTCTCGATGATGCAGCAGCTTCTTGATACTCACGGATTCGAGGCCCGCGAGCAGATCGCATGGGCGATGCGAAAAGTGCTGCTGGCGTCCGACCAGGGCCGTGCGGAAGAGGTTGAGCAGGCAGTAGCGTACGCCACCCCGAAAATTCCCGACCCCGACTACCGCCGAGTATTCGATTACAACCACGCAGTCGCGCTGTGGAAGTTGAAGCGCCACAAAGCCGCTGAAGCGATGTGCGAGAAAGTGGTCAGTGAATACTTTGAGATCTTGGGGCTGACGCCTAAAACTGTGAGGGGCAAAAATTCGGATGTCCTGTGGGAGGTCATCAAGCGACCACCAAATGTCCATGAGCACATCAAGCACCTTGCGGACGCCTTGGAAGTGTACGCCAAAGCTCGCGAAGGCCAGGGGTTGAAAGCGCTCCTGCAACGTATCCATGCCATGAAATTTTATGGAATGGTGGAGGGGTACGAGTCGATTGTGCGGGTAGGGCAAGACTTGGCCGATGAATTTGTGGGGGTCAAAGACTTCGTGGGTGCAAAGGAGGTCATGGAACAGCATGTCCTGCCGGTCGTTACTGGGGCAGGTCTTATCGGAAGGCTGGTTCAGGTCAGAAGTCAGTATGCGGTGATACTGGCTCGGTGTGGTGATCACCAAGGTGCAATCTCTGAAATCAGGCGGCTAGACCCCTACATGGAAGGCCTGGAAGATTGGCAGAAGCAGGAGCTGCATGGCCAAACTCTACTGATTGGCAGCATCATCAGTGAAAGCAGACGTGTGGCGTTCCGTTCCCAGATGGGGGCAGTAGGTCGCAACGAGCCGTGCCCGTGTGGGTCAGGGCGGAAGTTCAAAAAGTGCCACGGTGGTTAATTCCTGAATGTGCAGCCGCGCCTTTCGAACCGCGAGCGGCCCTGAGGGGAGAGGTTGTGTTCAATTCATTTCGGTTTCAGGTCATCGCTTGCCAGCTAAGCTGCGGCATAAAGTGGCGTCAACGGGGAGGTCGATCCTTCGGGCCAATGGGCCCGGCTCATCAGTTAGCTAAGCATTTCCTTCACGATGGAGGCCACATTTCTTGCGTCGTCTATCCCACGGTGATAGGTACCCTGCCAAACCAAGCCCAACGACTCTACCGTGTGCTTAAGTGATTTAGGTCGATCGTCATATAAGCCGGCATGCCATTTCCTGGAATTGAAATGCGGCAAGCCCTCGAGCAGGGAAGGGCATCCAGCTAAGCCGGCATCGCGCTCAAGCTGTCTTGCGTCATAGTCGCCCCAAGATGACCAAGCCGCGTTTGGATAACTATGAGCAAATGTTCGTAGCTCTTCGCCAATCTCTCGATAGGTTCGGGCACCATCCACGTCGGGTTGTTGAATGGACGTAAGCTTCGTGCAGAAATCGGTCAGGGTAGGGTTGATCTGAGGCCGAACGAAGCGCTGGAATTCGTCGACGATTTCAAGTGACTCCAAATCAATCACCACCAGGCCAATCTCAATTGTTTCCATCTGCTCGGGGGCGACTGTGAGCGAACGTGGCGGCTCAGATTTCTCAATCTCATCGCAGGTTGCCTCAAGGTCTACGCAATACAGATAGTGGTATGGCGCGAGGAGGTTTTGGATAGCTTGGAGATGAAGGAGTTTTGCTTCGATGCTCATGGCATGGGAAACCTTACTTGGAGTTTGTACAGGTTACGAGCCATCCAGCTCTCGCTCCATCCTGACTGCAGGCGCCGTCCATTGCGCCAGTGCCGAGCATTCATTCATCATCCGCTGAGAGCGGAGAGTTGATGTCAACATCGATGGCGCCGATCAAAGAATCGAGGCTAACTTGGAGAGTTGAATCGAGGGCGATCAGCTTCCCAGGGTTACTCAGGATATCGTCCTCTAACAGCGTCAGAAACTCGCAAAGCTCCCGATCATTCTTGGAGGTTTCTGTGCCATCCGTCTCATTGCGAGAAAGGATCGTGGATACGGATGAAGCAGGATTTGATTCGTTCATGGTACTGACATTATCCGCGCTTGAAGCGCTTGTCATGCGCCGAGTGTAGATTTCGAAAGAGGCTGAGTGGTGAGGGGCGGCGAGAGGATTTGTCGCCGGTTCGGGCCGGCTGGCCCGGCTAGGGTTAGGTTTTTCAGATGGAGGTGAAGTGCTGTTATCGATCGAGGAATATCGACCAAGGCATCAGATCCTACCTTGTTTAATGCCTAAGTTATGGCAGTCCATAATAATATATGCATAGCTCCCAATGGCTTCGCTGCGTTCATCGCCACTACCAACCTCAGTTTCATCGTATGTATCTATCATCCAATCATTATGAGAGACTCTCTTGGCTATTCTCATCCATGCGTGCGTAGCTTTGTTGATATCCGTGTCCTCTGTATCCCAGCAGTGAACTATAGAGAGGATGCCTTTAGATAAATGTATAATTTTTATGGGTGAAAACACGCTTGCCATAATAGCATGTTCGATGAATTTTATAACGCTAGGGTTGAAAGTTCTGTCCCATAGCACAGCGAAATTTTGAACAAGTAGACCGGTAGGCTCTACATCGTTATCGTAGGGAAATTTAGTACTAAATACTGTATATGCTCCACCATGATCGTCAATGTGAGATTGCTCATGTTCGATGTGAAGTAGATGAGAATAGGTCATGGTAGGTCACCTGTTTGGCGAAGTGACTAAACCTTGCATTCACAAAGCCTGGTCTACCCGATAACACTTTACTCATTTAATTTTTTGAAACTTGGCAAGTGGCAACTGATTAATTGAGTTGAACTGTGTCCCATAAAATTCGCCAGGGACTGCGGTTTCATGACTTTCAGGATATTGAAAGCTACAGACCGCCGGATCAGGTGAATTGGAATGTTTTTGTACGGGCAGTCAGGGCTTCGAGTAGGTAAGGCTGGACAATCCGGTTCAACTCCTCCGTGCTCATCGGGCGCTTGGCGTTGCCTGCGGACGGAAACAGATAGTCACCTGCTGAAAGGTTCGCTGCCTCAATGTACCTTTCAAACAAGGCTGCTGAGTCGGAAGACAAAATCACGATCATTTCCTTTACACATGATTTTTTTGGTCTGGAAGCGATAGTCGACTGGTCTCAAAAAATTATGTCATCGTCAAAAAAATCTGGGTCTTCTCGCAACTCTTTCGCCTTTGCCTCCGCTTTCTCTCGAAAGTCTGTCCCAAAGACATTTTCAGGTGTCCAGTCATCCTTAAACAAGAACATATCAGGCGTGAAGTCTGTGATTCCGAGCTCGTTGTTATCCAGAATTTCACGAGCGAATTGTCTAAATATCCTGCCGCCATCGAAGCCGAATCCTGCGTCGGTATCTTTGATAAACAGTACAGTCCATTCGTCATACATCACACCGGAAGCAAGCTTCTCCCAAGTGAGCTGAAACAGCTCATACGTCTCGCCGATTAAAATAGAGTCATACACAACGACAAGCATCCCTTTGGAGGCACTCAACAGCTTCACAGGGGAGAGGATGGTTATGACAATCGACTGCTCAATCAAATCGATTACCCTTGTGTCGGGGCTACCTTCCCACAGCACAGCAAATCTTTGAATGCATACAGAATCAAGTGGTATGCAGTTAGCGCCCCATAATTGCTGCGTAGAGAAAATTGTATACGCCCCCTCACCATCATCATTGTGGGGTTGCTCATGTTCGGTATAAAGCCAGCGGGAATAGATCATGAGATGGGCACCGTTTTTGGCGAAGGGACTGTGATGATCGTCTCTGCGTAAGAGGGTTTGCACCGACACAACTCGTGACAGTCCGGCTAAAATATTAAGCGTCTGGCTTCCTAACGCGCGGGGAGAGGTAACACTCAGTCATCAGTTGCTGGGAGTGTCCAAGTTTGCGAACAATGCTTTGCATTACAGCCTCCGAACGCTCCAGCCTCAAGGCCCGCCCGATGCTGTGTAAAGAGAGATGTCGAGGGGCAATATTTGCTTCAATGAGCCACGACTTAAACACTTTCTTCATGACAGCAGGGCTAATCGGCTGTTTATAGTCTCCAGCTGAGGGAAATAGAAAGTCATTACCAGAGAGGCCGCTTGCTTCAACATAATGGTTGATCAAGGCGTAAGCATCGGCAGACAGCGCTTGCGTCCTTGTTTTCCAAAACTTCTTGGCTAACTGCACGGTCATGCATGCATTCTTGGACAAATCACTCGCCTTCATCTCTCTGATTTCATTTACACGGAGCCCTTCAACACACAACAATGCATACAGGCACGCATCACGGAGGTTGCCCCTGCGCTTAACGGCTTGACCAATGGCCTCAAGCTCGCTCTGATTTAAAGGCTCTAGCTCTGGAGGAAAATCCTCGAGACTCGAAGTTTGCCTCCACGCATTCGAGCACTTAAGACACTCTAAAGAGGAAGCGTGTTCAAGCTGCATCGCCGGGGTTGCTGAGGCACACAGCCCTATGTCCCCAGCGGCAAATCGGAGCTCGATCGCATCGTCAACGATATCTTGGGAGCGACCGAGTATAGGCGTCACATACTGCTCAACTCCCAATTCATTGGACGCAAGGATTTCTTTGACCGCTGGCCAAAATGCGTAATCGGAGCGGCAAGAATAGACTTCGTTCTCACACGCGAAATCTACTTTCAATCCCTGATTGAGATCCAGCTCGGTGATCGGAGTCCACAAGGTCTCCATAGCAGGGAAGGTGATGCTGGCCACCTCTCTGCTCAAAAAGAGATAGAGCAAATTTTTGTGAACTGCGACCACCTTTACCCCGGACATGGCACCTTGGATGTGTGCTTGCTCCAGTGTCTCCATGACGAAGCTGTTCTCTAGAGGCTGGTTGTACAAGATTGCGAAGCGCTGCTTGGATGCCTGGGTCATCAGTTCAAGATTGGGGGTTTTCCACTGTAGGCAGCTGAAGACAGCATAGTGGAGACCATCGAGCGCTACGGGAGGGCTTTCGAGGTGAAGCAGGTGTGAAAAGATCATGGCGGCTTCTCTCCTGAGGGGTAAGGATTACTGAAGTCGACAGGAGGACGTCGGTCAAGATGAAGCGACCAGTGGTAATTTTTCTTTTGTAATCAGTATATTAAGAGTATACCCATTGATTTTTGATTAAGGCTTGAAGGCCGCGGTCGCCGATTACTGGGGAGGAAGCACAAGGGGTGAGTGTGAGCGGAGGTCTCGGCGCCAGGGACGCACGTATGTGCTGATGGCGAAGACTTCTGAAGTGAGGGTTTCCGGCATCGAGTGCCTGCCGGGCAAATGACGTTCTAGGCGCCGTGAACCACGCGATCTCAGCTGCCTGTAACGTACTTTTTGCTCTGTAACGCCACTTAAGTTGAACCAGAAAGTTACGTTACAGTTCGCGTTAGAAAACTAGTGGAGTATGCCGATGTGAGGATTCAAGCCCACAGGGCAGAGACTCGGCTGTTCGACACATCCCCGCCGATCGATCAGCGGTGCTAAAACAGCAGCCCAAATAGGACATCGCTTTCTCGGGCACCTGGCCCGGCTCATGCCGTCAGCCGAGCATTTATCCCCCGATGGTAGGTACCCTGCCAATCCAAACCCAGCGACTCCACCGTTTGCATAAGTCCTTTCGGTCGATTGTCATATAGGCCGGCATACCATTTCCTGGCATTGAAATGTGGCAAGCCTTCGAGCAGAGAAGGGCACGCAGCAAACCCAGCATCGCGTTCAAGCTGCCGAGCATCGTAGTCACCCCATGACGCCCAGGCCGCGTTTGGATACCGCGTAGCAAATGTTCGGAGCTCTTCGCCAAGGAGGCAGTCTCAGTTACCTGTAGCTCAAGTCCAAGAGCTGGTGCAATTGGTTAGCACGTTGCGAGAGCTGGTAGCCCACATAAGCCCTGGACAAGGGTTTTTTGAGTGCATGGAACAAGAGCTCAGCGTGTCCAAATTCTGGACGAATAGCTCCCTGTTCTACGTTGGATGAGCTTAAGGCTAAATTTATTTTTTTGATAAAAAAGTCGTAACCCCAGCCATTTTTTGCAGATTTGGTGCATCAACTCCTGCGCGAGAAAATGGTTATTTTACGGATGTTTGCAGTGTTTACTTGTTTGTTAGTTGAGGATGGCAATATATGGTAAATAATTGATTTTTATCGGTTTTCATAAGTTTTTTTTTAAAAAAAATTTGACACCTAGCGCAGTTGCGATCTAGCTTTCAAGGAGATTCCTGGGAGGTGCATCGATGAGCTTGCATAAATTAGCGCCATTGCCTCTAGTCGGAGAAGATCTAAGGAAAATCCATGATGATTTGTTGGGTTCAAAAAAACTAAAAGAACTGGTGGTTTTCGACTTGCTCTGTTCAGGAATCAGCCTTACTGAATTCTGCGGATGCAAAGCAGTGGAAATGTCTGATAGTTACTTGTTTGTATATTTCAAGAAGACGAACGACTCTCATGCTTATCCTGTACCAGTTCGTAAGTTGAGCGCCGAGTGGTTATCAAAATTTAAGCCGGGAGATTTGCTTTTCGCTGATCCGAACAATTCTTCAAACCGTTGGTGCTACCTGGGGGATTATTTAATTCGGTCAGTGATCTCTATGGAAATTCGAAGGGTGCAAAATATTATATGGTCTGGGACGGAGTTAAGCACCTATGCATTGCTGATGGACTACGGATTACGTACTGTGTCCATTGTTCCTGCGCCTAGTTTATTTCTTTTATCTGAAGCGCAGCGAGGAATATTAGAACATTCTCTTAGAGCGATTGCTGAGGATCTGAAGTCTTTATTTGATTACTTTTTGAGAATGAGTATGGATTGGCGTGATGTTACGGATGGAGAAATGACTAGTTATATACATTTTCACTTGATACGGGAGAAAGAGCTCAAGGATAACTCTATTGCGCGTCACATATCAAGTATTAAAGGGTTTTATATGTTTGGATGGGTTTCCGGATTTTTGGGTGCTCCAAAGAGTTTTACATATTACTATAAGCGTGATGAATCTAAACAGTACCGAAGTGAAACAAGAAAAATTAACTTTAATTTAAAAAATCAGTATCTCGATCGTGTTCTTTTCGAGGAAGTACTCAGTGGTGTTGTAGCGCGCTCTGATTTAATAAGAGAGCGAAACGAGTTGGCCTTGGAGTTGGGATTTCGTGCGGGGTTGAGAACAAGTGAAGTGACTGATAATCGTAATCTTATTACCTCGGATTTAAGCTTACTGATTTCAGAAGCTGAGAAAGTTGGTGAGAATACCATAAAAGTTAAGATTTTCGGGAAAAGAAATAAATTAAGGAGTGTGGATTTTTCACCTTCATTGACAAAAAAAATTAAATATTTCATGGATGGGCGAAGGAAAAATATCAAAGACGGCCCGCTTATTTGCTCCACTCATGGTGATGCGCTAAGGGAGTCATTCGCTACAGATGTATTCAGATCGGCCAAGCGATGTGTTCAGCATCGAATGCCGTCCCTACTTGAAAGCCTGGGAGCAAATACACGTAATCACTACTATGTAAGTACTAGTGCTTTTAATGATTTAACCTTTCACTGCCTTCGTCATACCTATGCTACAAACCTAGTAGACTTTTGTTATAAGAACGGATTTGATCCTTGGGAATATGTGCCGGAGCAAATGGGGCACGAAGATGAAGATACAACGAAAGAATATATTGTATTTGATGGGTTGATTTATCGTCGGGAAAAAGTCCGGAGGGCATTGGAGGATGAAGATACCTAGCGCTGATAAAACAAAGAGATTTTCTCTGGTTGATGGTGGCTCGTATGAATGTGTAAAGCCGCCTATTTCTAATACACAGTATTCCGCGCGAGTTTTTGCGCGAAGTTCGTATGGTGGAAAGGTTACTGAACATTGTATAGAAGCGCCAGAGTTGTTTCGAGAATGCACATTCTGCATTGCGCTTCTTAACTATCTAACGCAAACACAATCAAATAACTTTGATGCTAATTATGTTAAATTCAGATTTGTGAGCAACGTGTTCCTGTGGATCCAGGAAGAATTCCGAGACGAACGCTCACTGCCATCAGATGTCGTGGAGCGTTATCACTCGTATCTTAAGCTGAAGAAGCTTTCGGCAGGGTCAATATGTCAATATATAGCCCAGCTCAGACAAGTAGTCGTTTGGGCATTACAATTTATGTATGTAGATGAAGATGGTTGTCGACAACAAGAAGAGCTGGTCAAGATATTTTCGTTCATCCCATCGGTTCCAAATACTCGTGCTAAATCCCATCCAAGTCTAAGCCAAGTCACAACTGGCATTATAAGTGATGAGAAGCTTTTGGTCAGATCATGCATGAGGTTTTGTAATGCCTATTTGCAAATAATGAATGATTTTCGTGATGCGCTCCGCCGAAACACTCAGGTGGAAGAACAACTACAAAAGCTTTTACGTGAATGTAAGGGGGATATTAGTGGGTTGAGATGGACAGCAAGTGGGGGGCACTATAAACGTGATTATAAGCACATGGCGGCAGCAGTATTGTCAAGTGAAGACTGTGCTCTTAAAGAGTTTTTGTTATCAAATCGTGTAGATTTTATTCGTGCGCTACGTGATGGCGGGGAAAAAATTTCTAGAGCGCAAGCGGATACCTATATTAAATCTGGTTTGACCGTTGGTGGTGGGCTTGAATTTTCAAACCCAACGTGGCCAGGGCCGCTACTTTTCGTCAATCTGGATTATCTGTTTCTGATCAAGCACACGCCTGCCGAGGAGATCTGCTTTGCCTGGCTGCTGGGGTCAGATCGAATTCAGCAGTCTGGTATAAATGACTTATTGCTGTCTGATATAAAAATATCGTCAAGTTCCGTCTCAATTGAATATACCAAACGTCGATCTTCTGAATATCCACAACAAAGTCCGCTGCATCCGAGGGGGTCGTTGAGGTATCACGCATACACGACTTATGTGAATGTTCGCGCCGGCTTTCTAAAGCTTTTTCCTCAGGCTGAAGATAAACTTTTTGATGTGGCAGAACCAGGGTCTCTGCAAGTTTTAGAAAGTAGTTTCTTTCGCCCATTGATTCTAGCCTCGCTTCCGCACACGTTACTCTACAGTCAGATGCAGGGAATCAGCAGTGAGATTGCGCCGTTTGCGAAAATACTTGAGCAGGTTTCTATTCATAACGATGAGCTGCGCCAAAAAAGAGTGGCGGCAGAGAAAGGAGAAGAATTTGTTTGCGGAAAAAAACGACAATCAATCACTGTGAATATTATAGCTCACTCTCGAGCTATTTTGGATGAAGATCCAGTGCATCATAATAAATCCGGTGCTGATAAGAGTGAAGAGACTTTCGGGCGTTACTCGGAAGAGGTTGTAGGGGCAACAGCAACCGCTCACTCTTTTGGTGTAAAAGAACGTTATTACATTCATGCCAGTACCACTAAGTATAGGTTAGAAAAAAGAGCAGGATTTGCTTCGCTTGTGGGTGAGTTAATGGTTGCTGACGCAAGAAAAATAAATGATCTATGCAAGCAAAATATATACCTGACAGTGGATCAGGTCAAAGAGTCTCTAGGATGGAAAGCTGATACGCCAACTTTGAATGATTTTCAGGAGTTTGATGCTCTATTACTAGCTCATCAGAAACAAGGCTGGGGTATAACTCCCTTTGGTCAACTAGAGCGTGGTGAAGATACTATAATCATCATTAGCCCTGTCACAGCTGCGCTGCTTATATCATATCGAGAAGAATGTAGTAATCAACTGGAGAGCCTTTCAAGTATTGAAGAGCTTCGGGAGAGCGCCCTGATAATGCAAATAGCTTATGCTGATGCCGTACTGGCGCGATTCGATAGAAAGACAGTGAGCGGGGCGCAAGAACTGATGCGGACAAGAAACTTTCCCGCGCCAATTATCCGGTAAATTGAGGTTCGTATGTCAACGATTATTAAAACTTGGCGAGAGTCTGCGGGTGAAGAAACTACAACCTCAAACTCGATCGGTGATTCGCACTTCCGGCTAGTGGATGTCAGTACAAATCTAATAATTAATGTTTCTTTCGTGTGGGACTGTTCAAAGGATAAAATTGTTTATGGTCAGTTATTGTTTTTGAAGGGGAAGGTGTCAAGGGGGTATGCTGATGAAAGTAATCGAATTGTTCCGTCTAGTATTTCTGCCGCCAAAACAGAGGTGTCATTGATTCAAAGAATATGTGAGTACTGGCATAGAATCCATGCCGATCGCACGCTTAGCTCATTAAGCTTAGCAGAAACTCAGGTAATGATTAGAACGCTAATGCTTTCCATCGACGGCAAAGATAAAGTCATGAGCAGGAGTGTGCTCGGCACTATATGCGTCCTTCTTGGACGGTCAAGAACACTTTATAATAAAGGAATGATTTTTGACGGGTTCCAATTTGTAATCAATAAAAAATTCAAAAAAGATGTGATGAGGCCTCTGCTTGAAGGATTAAATTTAGAGTACGAGGAATGGTTAGAGGGCGGAACCTACGGCTCAATCCCTCTTACATGTGCATCAATTATCCTGAGTGAAGCGATTTCAATCATTGAGTCGGAAGATGCTAAATTGGCTCAGGTGTTCTTTGAATCTTGGCGTAAAACTCCATGTGCACCGGTGCTTTGGTTTGATGGTAGTAAGGGGTTTGATCGACTAATGGCTTATCGCGAGTGGCAAAAAAATGGATCTATTGAGCGAGTAATTAAGCCTGAGACATATACATCTCTTATTAGCTTTGGAGAGCTTGTAGATGAAAGATGTCTAAAGCAATTCCACTCCCTTCCGTGGAAAAATTTAACTGAATTAGGTGATTTCTGTGAACTGGTTATGAAGGCCGGACTTACGATAATTCTATTGTTGAGTGCTTTCAGAATTAATGAGGTTCAAAAAATGGATATAAGCGATTTTTATCAGGATAATGATGGTTCGTGGTGGTTCAAAACTGTTAACACAAAGACTGAAAAAGGGGTGATGCTTCCTCGTTCACTCCATGGCATGGCTGCCAAAGCTGCGACTGTTATGAAAAATCTTTGTGCTGTAGACATAAAAAAATACGATGTCCCTATTTTCCATTGCGGATTTCGAGGAAATGCTTTCAACGCCACATTGAAATGGGGAGGCTGGACGCCCGAAACGTGGCTGGTTTCTTGTAGATATGCGAAGAATACCCTCAGTTATTGGTTTAAGCGGTTCTATTTAAAACAAATCATTCCTAAATTTCCCGATATAGTTATACATCATCGTTCTGTGAGCCCGCACCAAGCTCGGCATACCTTTGCCGAATTCGCTCTTCGTCGATTTGATGGAAGTATTTTACCCAAGCTGCGAGAACATTATCGCCATGTAAAAGGATCTTATCAGATGAGGCGCTATACAAGAAACAAACTGAGTGAGTCTGTGAAGATGAGCCTTGAGCGTGACTATCTCAAAGAGGTAATGCATCGAGTGGCAAAAGGTAGCCTGGAGGATAGATTCTATGGGCCGGCAGCTAAACGGTTAGAGAAGGAGTTAAAGGCTGTATCTGTGTATTCATTCAGTGAGTTGGGAGGATTTATAGCAAAGCATGCTGATTTGTATGTAAGGTTCATAGCATTTGAGTGGGGCTATTGCGCGCTTCGTAAAGGCGAAGAATACAAGGCAAAATGTGTTGATTCTTCAACTGGGCTACCCAAAGTTGATGTGAACAGCTGTCCAGAACTTTGCTGTGGTTGTGTGCACAATATGAACAATGACCTTCAGTGCAAAACTTTGGAGCGGATAGCGATAGCGCATCAAAATATTGCTGACACACATCCTCTTGACACAATTAAGGAGATGAGTGCTGATGTTGTAAAAATTATACAACGCAGGTTAACAAAATGATGGATTTTAGCTTGGATAACTATAAGAAGCCGGCTGAGGTGGAAGAGATGCCATCTTGGGTCAAGTCAGCTTCGTGCAAGAAATTGTATGTCCAATGCATTTATTATTTTGATATAATTAAATCGAAAATGGAATTGAGTGCTCATCTTTCGATAAAAGAACGTCGAATCGTTCTTCGACGTTTGGCCAAAGATTGTTCGGTTGATCCAAGTTTGCTCAGTTCTCGACGTCAACCGGATCTGATAAAATTTATAGCTCAGAAAAATATAGAGCTTGATCAGTATTGGATTAGTAAGTGTGCTAAGCGAGGCGGGAGCGGCAGAAAATTAACAAAACCAGAATTGGTAAAGCAGCTAGCCTTGCTTAACTCCGAGTTCCATATCTTGGAAAATTTACGACTCGCTGAAGCATTCACTTCTGCGATCGAAAAGAATCTTGCTGTGTCAAAATCAGAACTTATTTTGCTGAATGAAACGCTCTCTATTGAAAACAAGGATTTGAGGGAAAGGAATAAATCTTTAAATGGACAGTTGCGAGATATGATAATTGCACTTAATAAGATGCAAAAAAATTAGTTATTTTTCAGTTGTATTATTGCTGTCAGTTTTTGCGTTGTTCTGTGTTTTAATTTAGTTTGCAGTATTATCACTGCAGCCTAAAGGCCCCGGTTCAATAAATCCACTGCCGTATTTAGTGTTAAATCTACAACAAACGACTCAATCACTTCAGGCCTTCGTTCGTCGGTGCCAAAGGAATCAAAATTGAGTTTTAGAAACCAAGTCGGCAGGCTACATCTGCAACTGATGTGGCCTTAAGTCGAAAGACCACACATCAGCTCTAGGGTGAGTTCGCGCCAGACGGTGCTGAAGAAAAACTTTCCGACAATTGTTGACAATTGTTCAGACTGTTTTTTGCTTGAACGAGGCGTAACGACGATTAGGGGCGCTCGGGAAAGGTGTCAACAAACCCAAGGATTTGAGGCGCTCCTAGATAAACCTCGCCGATGCTCGGCACCAGGTTGTGCAGGTCGGCTTCGGCCTTCTGGTAGACCGGATCGTAGCGCGTGCAGTTCTTGCGGCCGCCTTCTTGCCAGCACTGACGTTGATGGCCGATCTGCCAGGCCGGGACAATGTGTTCCCACTCGATACGGGACGCGCGCTTGGCGTTTTTGCGCGGTACATAACCGCAGGCCGCGAGATTGACCTTGTTGCCGGTGTATTTACAGCCGCAATAAAACTCGGTGGATTGCGGGGCGTACAGTTTCCAGGCGACTTTCTTGGCTTCGCTGAAGGTGCGTGGGGCGCCAGCCTGGGCGCCAAGGGTGATGAACAGAAACAGCAAAGCAAACCAGCGGACACTCATCGACTCAGTCTTCCTTCGGCACAACCCAGAAAACCTGCACGCCGCCATCGTCGCGATAGGCGAGGGTGACGTTGTCGTTCTCATCGATTTCTTCGAGCAATTGTTCCCACTCGTCCACGGGTTCGTCCGGCAGACGGAAGATCAAGGCGGCTTTGGCTTTTTGCGCGGAGGGGGAATTGATGATTTTCTGCACGCGAAGACCCATGCGTGTATAGGCGTCAGGAGAAACAGGGGTAGAGGCCACGGGATTATCCTTATTGAGCTGTACGTGCATACAGTATTTAACTGTAGGAATTTTCGCAACTACTTAAACCACAAGAAAATCCTCTGACAGCTACTTTTTGCTTTTGATGTAGGAGGATGGAGATTTTTTATCGGAGTACACCACTCGCCAAAAGGGCGAGTGGTGTACGCGGTGCCGACCGGAACCGGTCAGGCGAGGGCGAATCAATATTCCCGGAACATCCGTTGCAGCTCTGCCAAAACGGCAAGACCGGCGGCAATAGCGAGCAACGTGGCGCTCAGTTCGAATGTCGCTTTATAACCGCTGAGATCGAATACAACACCGCCAACAGTCGCGCCCAGCGATGAGCAGAAGGCGCTCAACTCAAGGTATAACGCCTACCCTGGCGGACTCGGAAAATCTTTGTTTCCTTGACTTCTTGCGATGATTGAATCACTCGATACTCACCAGGCGTCATGCCGAACCAGCGCAGGCAAGCCTTATGGAAACTGCTGTGGTCATGAAAGCCGAGCAGGTGAGTCACATGCTGCACATTGAAATGGGAATGACGCAGGTAGAAGTCGGCTAACTGCTGACGCACATAGTTCAGGATATCCGTGAACTGCGTACCTGCTCTTTCCAGTGCCCGTTGCAGTGTTCGCTTGCTGATGCTTAGCGCGGCCGCAATCGATTCCATATCACACGGTACCTGGCTTTGTTCCAGACTCAGGCGTTTGGTGATCAGTGCACGAGTCATGCAGACCATGGTGGAGTCATTCAACAGGTCGAGCTGAGCATTGGCATAGCTGTAATGGAGCTTGGCCAACCCTTCGTTGGCGGTGGCCAACGGACGTAGCAGCTCCTCACCATCGAACAGGATGCTGTCATAGGCCGCCCCGAAATGCAGCTCACAGCCAAACAGCTGTTGATGCTCGTGGATGTCTTTCGGCTGGGGATAGCTGAATTCCACGCTCAGCGGTCTCAGCGATGTGCCGCTGCTCAGCCAGCGATAGACACCAAGCAGTGTTCCAAGGCTGGCATCGGTGTACTGGCGGGGCTTGATCGAGCCGCGCTGATGGTGATCCATCGTAACCAGGCGGTAATGCTGTTGTTCCTGGACAACAAACAGGGTGAAACCCGTACCGATCAACGGGCTGAAATGAACCAGTCGTTCGAATGCCTGTTTCAGGTTCGAACTGGACATCATGGTATAGCCGACGACCTGAAAAATGTCCGGATGAAAGTTTTTGGCGGACTTCAAACCAATGTTCGGATCGTTGGAGGCCTGAGCTGCCAGATCCCATAGGCGGTAGAGAGTGCTTCGTTCGCAGAAGGATCCCGGTATAGCTGTGAGCTTTATATCAAGCCCGGCCTCCTGGCACAGACGGTCGACATCCAATCCTTGCTCCGAAAGTGTTTTCACCAGCACGCGGGCATAGCCTGTACTCATTTTATACATAACGATCCCATTTCTCTGTTCAATCAGGCGTCCATGACCGCTCAAGCAAAATCGATGCCGGTACGTTATTGGAGTGTTTGAGGTGGGGATTGGTATCGCGTCATGAGTAATCTCAGATGCTCGATGGCATTTTCATATTTCAGATCTGCATGTCGACGCTTCTCCTCATTGCAGCACCCTTTTGCTTGATCTTTTTTTATTCTTTTTGGTCAACCTGCTCTGTGGGGTTGGCAGGCTGGGTCGGGTTCGAAAAATTGCTTCACAACTGCAATAATTTCAAGACGATGCCGACCAGCAGAGCTCTTATTGCCAACGCCGCTGGCAGATCGGCACAGGCGAGGAGCTGATGGCTGAGCTGGATGACATCAGGCTCTGGGCAGTTCTGCCCGTTTGGGAGTCATAGGTTCAGGGCCTCATTTCGACCATCAGAAAAAGGTTAGTTAAAATGCGCCATTAGCAGGCATCAAATGTCGAAATGCACCGTGCCGGTGATCGATCCTGGCCATGATGCCCTGTCTATGTGAATTTTTTGTGTATCGCCCATGTAGACACGCATTACAAGGCATCCGGGCGAGGATCGGACATTGCTCTTATGTTCGCGCTCGTCCGCCTACGCCTCGACATGCTTGTAACAGGCAAGCAGGAGTGCACGACAAACACCGCAGGTCGGTCGCTGAGTCTTGAATGAGGTGGACTGCTAGGCTTCTGGTTCAATCTCTTTGCGCATTCTTTTTCTGCTGTTCGTCCTGCGATTGAAACAAGTGCGTCACATAACGAGACGACAGCGATGATCAAGAAGAAAAACCTTCGTTCCAGAACGCTTACGTTGACGCAGGAATTGGTTGCTCGGGTTGAGCGTGTTGAGCCCGATCCTGGCCCGGAGCCGGGCACGAGTGAGCATACTGAGGCTGAATTGACAGCTATGGTGGAGGGATTGTTGCAGGAGCACACTCCGCAAGACCTATGGGTCTTCGCCTATGGTTCTTTGATCTGGAGTCCGGAATTCGAATTTGTCGAAAGCCGACCTGCGGTGGCCTCAGGTTGGCACCGCTCATTTTGTCTGAAGCTGACTCGTTGGCGCGGCACACGTGAGACACCAGCCTTGATGCTCGCGCTTGATCGTGGCGGTAGTTGTAACGGCCTGGTGTACCGATTACCCGCACAGGATCATTTTCAGCAGCTAATGCTTTTGATGGTGCGTGAAATAGACGCCAATCCGCCGACCAACATTCCCCGTTGGATTTACGTCAAGACCGGGCAAGACACAATTCGCGCACTGGCATTCGTAGCGGAGCGCCACGGCGGAGCGTATGCGGGCAAACTTCCTCTGGAAAGTGTTGCCTACGTATTGGCAAGAGCGGCGGGCCACTGGGGATCAGCGGCGCACTACCTTTTCCGTACCGTTTCGATGCTTCACCAGCACGGCATTGAAGACCGTAATCTCTGGCGGCTGCAAGAACTGGTAGCCAGCGAAATCGAAGGGCTACAAGGCAGCGCAACACAGACATCTGAACAAGAACTGTCGACGGCACCCGTGTCATCCCCGTGAACTTGGTAGACATTACGGGCGGTGAGAAAGGAGGTTGCGTTCCCATTATTCCTTTCTACGAGCCCTACGCGCTTTAACAGCCCAATTGGATTAATTGCTCTTTAGCGTCAATTCAACGACTTACGTTACCGCTGAGCATGTGCGCCCATCCTCAGTGGCAGACTGCGTAAATTGAGCTTGCAATGGGCATAAAATTCGCTCTACTGAGTAGTGGCGAATCGCCCTTGAATCAGCTTGTTCTGTCGTCGCAAACGAAGCCTTCAACCCTTGAGAACGTTGAAGCGCTATCACTCGAAAGGCTGAGATTTCAGCCCAAGCACAACAGACAGTAGATCAGGCATCAAGCCGCATGAAAGTACGACAAGGACGAGACGCGATGGGGAGTCAGGATCCGAAAGGGGCTGGTCAAAAGTCCGTGCAGGTTCTACACGTTGGTCAAGCAGGATGATGTCCACTAAACGGCGCAGTTCCTTGGTGGGTTTCATTATTCTGGCTGTCAGCCTGGTTGGGTTTTCGGCCATGTTGCTGTTGAAGTCGGAGACTCAGCGCAGAGAAACGCATTTCTCGGAATACGTGCAGAATATTTCTGGCATCGTGCGCAATCAGCTTGATACCAATGAAGCTGTGTTGGCGGGGTTCTCAGCATTTCTCCAAGCCGTCGATCAGAGCGATACGGAAGCTGCCGCCCGTTATGCGGCAGCCGTTTTATCAGCTTATCCTCATATTTACATGCTCGAGGCGGCGAGGGCGGTGCCTATCGCTGAGCAGGCTGCTTTTGAAGATCTGCTGCGCCGCACCTGGCGGCCAGACTTTGAACTCAAGGATTTCCCGAGCCTCACTCAGCAACCTGCCCAACATCAGGTCTATCTCAACGAGACTTGGCCTGTGTTGTTCATGTACCCGTTGCTCCCGGAATCCAGTTCGATCTATGGCGTCAGGCTGGAAACCGTCGCCTACCTCTCCTATGCGCTGGCTCGAACCCACAATAATCAAAAGCCCGTCGTATCACCTGTTTTCACAATGTATGAGGGTGGCAACGCTTACATTCTGATGCAGTCAGTCAGTCGGACTGAACGGGTGCGAGAGAACACGCTTCCGAATTTTTTTGGTAGCACGATGGTGTCTTTGCTATTGGTCAAGACGGGCGCGCTACTGGAAGCGGTGAATCATGCGAACGTGGATCCCCTGGTTCACATCAGTGCTGTCCTGAAAACCGCTGCAGGGTCTGAAAGCAATGTGTTTTCAACGCAGACCAAGCAAGCTGGTTTCCTGGATCACCTGTTCATGCCGCTTCTGGCTGACCGCGTCGAGATCAGGAGTGTTTCACAACCGATGACCTTGTTGTTTGATCGTCAGTTGCGTTTAGGCGATGTCCTGACTGCGCAAACATTGATAATCCTTGCGGTTCTGGCAGGAGCACTCGTCCTGATGCCGGTGGTATTGATTCGGCATTTCAGGGCGATAGAAAGGGCAGAGCTCGAACATGAACGCTCCGCCTATCTCGCATCCCATGATGTGCTCACCCAATTGCCCAATCGCTACCTCTTCGCCGATCGTTTTGATCAGGCCTTCTCCGATTGGAAAGTGAACGGCATTCCGTTTGCAATAATGTTGATCGACTTGGATCACTTTAAGAAAATTAATGACAAGTACGGCCATGAGGTTGGGGATCAGGTTCTCTGGGCGGTTGCGAATCGCATGCTTCAGGCCACTCGTTCGTGTGACACCGTCGCACGCTACGGCGGAGATGAATTTGTTGTTTTGATCACGAATATCACCAAGACAGAATGTGCGGAAATCAGAGCTGAGAGGATGCTGGAAGCCATCGCCAAGTCGGTCGAAACGACGGTAGGAGAGCTAACACTCTCGTGCAGTATCGGAGTTTCGCTGTGTCCTATCCATGGTCAGAGCCTCGATACATTGCTTAAGGCTGCGGATCAGGCCATGTATGGCGTCAAGGAGCTGGGGCGAAAGGGAGTGGCGATGACTGAAACTCGTACGGTCTGAGTTCGCTGAATGTCACGTCCCACTTCCGAGCGCATGCTCAACCGAAACCACAAGACATGCCTTGGCGTGTCTTGTGGTTATTTTCAAGCGATGTTCGCCAATGCAGGAGACTCCCGCGTTGCTGCGCGTGCAGCCAGGAAGGCAAGAACGGCTGCCACGCCCAGCAAGGCTGCGCTCAACTCGAAGGTCGCTCGATAGCCGCTCGAGTCGAAGACCAGCCCGCCAACGGTTGCCCCAGACGCGATTGCCAGTTGGATGATCGCCACCATTAAGCCGCCTCCCGCTTCAGCAGCGTCTGGCAGCGTTCTCGCCAGCCATGTCCACCATCCCACGGGCGCAGCAGTGGCAACCAGCCCCCATAGGCCAAGCAAGACGGTCGTGGTAGCCGCCGAGCTACCGAATGAAACAAGCGCCAGTGCAATCACCGCCATCAAGATCGGAATGACGATGAGGGTTCGATGCAGGCCATTTTTCAAGAACGCTTCGATCAGGAAGGTTCCTGCGAGGCCCGCAAGACCCAGGACGAGCAACATCAACGGCAGCATGGAGACACTGACGTTCGTGACCGTTTCAAGAAACGGGCGCAAATAGGTAAACAGCATGAACTGGCCCATGAAAAAAACACTGACCGCCACCATGCCTAGCGCGACCGGTACGCTTTTCATCAACCTGAAGACGTTTCCAGTGCCTGAACTGCTTTGCGATTTCATCGGTGGAAGGCTTACAGACAGCCATACACAAGCGACTATCGCGACAGGGATGACGCACAAGAATGCACCGCGCCAGCCAATCAAGGCGCCGAGAAAACTACCCAATGGTGCTGCAATCACAGTCGCCAAAGCGTTGCCGCCGTTGACGATTGCCATGGCGCGAGTGATCTGGTCATCAGGCACCAGGCGCATGGCGGTTGCCGCCGACAATGACCAGAAGCCACCTATTGCAACACCTGTCAGCGCGCGGCCGATCATGAACACCCAGTAGTTCGGGGCGAACGCGACGACTGTTCCAGAAAGGATCATAAGCAGTGTCAGTGAAAGGAGTAGCGGTTTGCGGTCGACCCGCGCAGCCACCGATGCGATCAGAAGGCTGGTGAACAGGGCAAACAGTCCCGAAACGGATATTCCCTGGCCGGCTTGCCCCTCGGTGATATGCAGATCGGCGGCAATGGGTGTCAGCAGGCTGACGGGCATGAACTCCGATGCCACCAGCACGAAGGCGGCGAGCGACATGGCGAATACGGCGCCCCATGATTTATGAGGCACTGGTAGAAGGTGATCAGTCATTGTTTGAATCCTGCGCGAAACGTCGCAGCCCCGAAAACGAGGCTACGAGAAAAAAACGGTGCCCGGCCAGGGCACCGATCAGGCTACTTCAGGTTGCTTTTGAAGAACGTGGCCAACTTGGCAAATGGGATGAGGCTGACCCGGTCGTAGAGATCGACGTGGTTGGCGCCCGGAATGATGACCAGTTCTTTAGGCTCCGCAGCACGCTTGAAGGCATCTTCACTGTATTCACGGGAGTGCGCCTCGGAGCCGGTGATAAACAGAAGCGGACGTGGCGAAATAGTCTCGATGTCTTCGAACGGGTAGAAATTGTAGAACTTCGCATTGGTGGTCAGCGTCGGCATGGTGGAAGTCTGCGGCGATGCGCCGGCAGGGGTAACTTCGCCGCGAGGAGTGCGATAGAAATCAAAAAACTCATCGCCTATCGCATTGCCTGTCAGTTTCAACGGGGCACCGGCGGTGTACTTGGTAGCGCCGCCAGTGAATTCCACATAGCGTTGTTCTGCAGCTTCGGCGAGTGCCATGCGTTTCTGCTCTGGGGTCGTCGAATTACCCAAACCTTTGCGATAGAGGTCGCCGTGGTTGTACATGCTGACCGTTGCGATTGCCTTCAGTCGAGGGTCGATCTTGGCCGCGCTGATGACGAAGGCGCCGCTGCCGCAAATGCCGATGATGCCGATGCGATCACGGTTAACGAAAGGCCGTGTGCCCAGGAAATCCACCGCCGCGCTGAAGTCCTCGGCGTAGATGTCCGGCGACACAGCTTGACGGGGCTGCCCCTCGCTTTCACCCCAGAACGAAAGATCAATCGCCAATGTCACGAAACCTTGCTCGGCGAGCTTCTGGGCATACAGGTTGGAACTCTGCTCCTTCACCGCGCCCATTGGGTGCCCTACGATGATCGCGGGGTTCTTGATCTTGGGATCCACCCCTTTAGGAATGTAGAGGTTCCCTGCAACGTTCATCTGATACTGGTTTTTGAAGGTGACCTTTTCTGCGATGACCTTTTCGCTTTTGTAGAAGTTGTCAGCACCGTTAGACATATCAGCTCCCATTGATGAGAAAGAGGCGATAAGTAGCCCCAGGGCAAAAAAGAGTCTGTTCATTCGATATTCCTTACTTTTGGATGGTGTCCATTTGCGTTCTTGAATCTGAGGCGCTCAATCAACCAATGTGGAGTTGTCGATCACGAAGCGATACTTGACGTCACCCTTGAGCATTCGCTCGTAGGATTCATTTATCTGGTCTGCTCGAACCAGTTCGATGTCGGCGACGATGCTGTGCTCGGCACAGAAATCCGACGCAACCCACACCGACCAGATCACCGACTTTGAAGTCCGCAACATGCGCGCCCACCGCCGATACACGGCCGACAATTTCGTGCCCCGGTACGCAGGGAAATTGCGTGCCTGCCCACTCGGCGCGCACTTGGTGAAAATCCGAATGGCAGATGCCACAGAAGGCGATGTCGATCTGAACATCATGGGCTGCAGGCGTGCGGCGACTGATCTGCATCGGCTCAAGGGGTTTGTCGCCAGCGTGAGCGCCATAGGCTTGTACAAGCATGTGAGAGACCTCAAAGGATTTGTCGGATGGACATTTTCCCGGTCTGCCAAGGCTCTCTGTAGTGCATTTCGCTGGATTACTTGCCTGATCCTATGAGTCTCTGTTTTTTGGCAGGACGGTCGGGAGCTGGCGAGTTAGAGTTCAGTGAAGAGGTGCAAGACGAATATGACGAACAAATCCAACACCGATTCTCAACAAACATCGCCACAAGAAAAGCTTGCGCAGATCATCGGCGCGCAGATCTCGAAACCAGGTGATTACGCAACGGCCATTACAGGTCTCGGCTTTTTCAGGCGCGAACATCCAGCACCGCCCTATGTCTGCATGGTCGAGCCAAGCATCATTCTCATCGCCCGAGGTGAGAAACAGCTCTGGGTAGGCGGCGAGGGCTACCCCTATGACAGGTCGCGATTTCTGATCACCTCGTTGGACTTGCCTGCCAATTCAGAAGTGCTGGCGGCAAGCCCGGAACAGCCATGCCTGGGGCTGACCTTGAAACTCGATCTGCGCATGCTGACTGAGCTGATAGCGCAAAGTGACCTGCCGCCAACCCGTGAGCGATCAGTTGCGAAAGGGGTAGGAATTGGTTCAGTGACACCTGCAATGCTAGCGTCATTCGAACGCTTACTGGCGCTGCTCGACGAGCCGGAGTCAATCCCTGTTCTCGCCCCCTTGATCCAGCGCGAGATTCACTACCGTCTCTTGCAGACTGATCAGGCGAGCCGGCTTCGACAAATAACGTCGGTCGATGGCCAAGGTTATCGGATCGCGAAAGCCATCGATTGGCTGAAGTTGCATTACACCTCGGCGCTTCGCGTCGATGAACTGGCGGCTCGTGTGCAGATGAGCGCTCCGACCTTTCACCACCACTTCCGCCAACTCACCGCAATGAGCCCCTTGCAGTACCAAAAATGGCTACGACTGAATGAAGCAAGACGGTTGATGCTTAATGAGCACCAGGACGTATCCAGTGCGGCTTTCAAGGTCGGCTATGAAAGTCCGTCTCAGTTCAGCCGTGAATACAGTCGTCTGTTTGGCGTACCTCCCAAGAGGGATATTTCGGCGTTGCGAGGGCAGGGGTAGCAATACCAATGCGTGCATCAGCGGCGATTGAACGTCAAGAGCGTTGCGGCAATCACAAAACTTTGAAGGAGTGGAAAGCAGAACACGGCTCCGCGACCGTTGAGTCCTGGCTGACCAAGTGATACTGGTTTGAGTACAAAAGGGCCCTTCGAGGGTAATGTCAGTCAGTTAAGCTGCAGAACCTGTGGGAGCGGGCTTGCTCGCGAAAGCGGTGGATCAGGCGACATCAATGTTGACTGTGCCGCCGTCTTCGCGAGCAAGCCCGCTCCCACAGGGATTTCGCTTAACTGACTGGCATTGCCCTTCGAGGGCCTGTTTTGTCGTCCGGGTTTTATTCAGGGCCGGTCTTTACCTGGTCACTAATAAGTTGGGCGAGTATACGCACCGGTTCGGTAAAGCTCTGTCGAGACCTGTGTACGAGCCCGATATCACGGTGGAAGGTGTGCTGTCCGAGATCGAGCGCTCGCACACCTGCGGGCCATTCCTGATGGGTTGCTGTCTGCGGCACCAAAGCTACGCCGACGCCATTTTCAACCAGCTTGATGATGGCCTCCAGTTCATCCAGCTCGCAAACCTCACGCAAGGTGAAATGCATCTGCCGAAGGAAGCGATCCACCTGTCTGCCCCCGAAGGATGATCGGTCATACCGAATGAACGCGTGGCTGGAAATGAGTTCTGACCAATCTTCTCCTGGCAGTTCACGCGGCACAATCAGACGGTAGGGCTCAAGCGCCAGGGTCGTCCAGCGCAGATCGCTTTGAAGCGAGAAGGGCGGGCGAATGATTGCGGCCATGTCGATTTCGCCAGCATCCACGAGGTTGACCAACTCCATCGATAGCCCTGGGATAACACGTGTTCGGCACTGGGGGCATTGTTGATGAAATTTGGCTAAAGCGTCCGGTAGATAGGAGCGCTGGACGGAGGCGATAGCGCCGATGTTCACCAGGACGCTGGGAGGAAGTCCGACGGTGGTGGATCCCAGATTGTCGTAAAGGCGAAGCAGCTCTTGCGCTTGCAGGAGTATCTGGTGACCCATCCTGTTGAGGTGGGCCGAGCGTCCCTTCCTGTCGAATATCTCGAAGCCGAGCTCAGCCTCCAGACGGTGAATCTGGGCGCTGACTGCCGCTTGGGTGAGACCGATCTTGTTGCCGGCAGCGGCGAATGTGCCTTCCCGTGCTACAGCAATGAGTGTCTTGAGTTCTTTGATCATTCACAAATAATAATTGTGTTTCTGAGAAATATATATTGATTTTTTTGCTGGTATTCCCGCACTACGATGTGCCCATCCCCCGGCAGCGGCCTGAACCAGTAAGCCGATGTCGGTGGGACGCCTGACCTTGAAGCGTCGCGCGAACAGCGGTCGGCACTCATACGCTGCTCCGTCCCTCACCAACAAAAATACTGTCACTGGAGTTCTGATGAGCCTTTCTCCTTTCCACCTCGCCATACCTGTTTACAACCTCGCCGGAGCGCGCACCTTTTATGGTGAAGTTTTTGGACTGGAAGAAGGTCGTTCCAGCACCCAATGGGTCGACTTTAATTTTTATGGGCACCAACTGGTTATTCACGAACACCCAAAAACCGCTTCCCAGGAGAGTGTCCACAGCAATCCGGTCGATGGACACGACGTGCCCGTTCCGCACTTCGGCATCATCCTGGGTTGGGAAGAATGGGAAGCGCTGGCGGAGCGCCTGAAGTCCTTCGGTACCGAGTTTGTGATCGAACCTTATGTTCGTTTCAAAGGACAGGTTGGCGAGCAAGCCACCATGTTTCTCTTTGATCCATGCGGCAACGCCCTTGAATTCAAGGCTTTCAAGGATATGGGCCAGCTCTTCGCCAAATAACAAAGTAGTGGCACAACCGCGTTGTGCCATTCGATCTCAAGTGAGCTGGAAGCTCATGACTCTAGCAACTGCCAATTAACGCAGACCTTTCATTCCAACAAGAAGGCTAGACATGAAACGTATTCCCTTGGTGTGGCAAATCATTGCCGGGCTGTTGCTTGGCGTGCTCGTCGGTTGGTACTTCAATACTCATCCGCAATATCAATCATGGGTCAGTGCAGAAATCCTGAAACCACTCGGCGATATCTTTATCAAGATGATGAAGATGGTCGTTGTACCGATCGTGTTCTGTTGCATGATTCTTGGCATCGCAGGAGGTGGAGATAACAAGTCGTTTGGTCGTATGGGTATCAAGTCGCTGGGATACTTCTTTGCGATTACCGGCCTGGCCATTGTGATGGGATTGTGTTTCGCGAACATCTTCGAGCCTGGAGCGGGCACTGATATTTCGGGCATTACGCACAGCGCTGCGTCTATCACCATGGAACCTTCGAAGGGCGCCCTCGTGATTGTGCAGAACATCGTCCCGGACAACGTTTTTGTGGCGATGTCGGAAGCGAAGCTGCTGTCGGTGCTGTTCTTCGCCGTATTGTTCGGCATGGCCTTGAACTCACTGCCGAGAGAGAAGAGCGCGCCAGTGGTCGCTGTGGTTCAGGGGATTTCTGATGCGATGTTCAAAGTCGTCTCGATCGTCATGGCATACGCACCGATAGGCGTGTTTGGCATGATCGGCGCTACCGTTGCGACCTTTGGCTTTGCCTCGCTGTTGCCCTTGCTCAAGCTGATTGGTGTGGTCTACCTGGCACTGATTGTCTTTGCGTTGGTGGTACTCGGCGCAATTTGCTATCTGATCGGCGAGAACATTTTCAAGCTGATCAAATATTTTCGGAATGAGCTGATTCTTGCATTCTCGAGTGCCGCATCGGCAGCGGTTATGCCGCAGTTGATGAGCAAGCTGGAGAGCTATGGTGTCCCACGTCGGATCGTCAGTTTCGTTGTGCCGGTGGGCTATGCATTCAATCTGGATGGCGCGTCGATTTTCCTGGGCGTGGCGACTATTTTTGTTGCGCAACTTTATGGCATTGATCTGTCGCTTGCTCAGCAGATTTTGTTGGTGGTCACGATGGTGCTGACCTCCAAGGGTGCTGCCGGAGTACCTGGATTTGCCATCATTATCTTGTCTGCGACGTTGGCCTCTGCCGGTCTTCCATTGGAAGGGGTAGCACTGATCGCGGGCATTTTCAGAATTATCGATAGTGGGACAACCACCCTGAATGTGCTGGGTAATGCCATCGCACCATTGGTTATCGCCAAATGGGAGAGGGCAGCCCTTGAGCCTTCACGGGTCCATTCGGTGACGCAAAGAATATAGCAATCCATGAGGAGGCGTCCGACAGGAGCGGTTCAGTCATTTCATCAGATGACGGAGAGAGTTGCTAGACGACCGGTCTAGTTTTTGTATAGGATGCCTTCCCCATGAAGAAACCTATCCAAGACATGCGACAGCACATTATCGATGTGGCCAGGTCGCTGATGACCAATAAGGGCTACACCGCCGTCGGTCTGTCGCAAGTGCTGACAACGGCTGGTGTGCCCAAAGGGTCGTTCTATCACTACTTCCGTTCGAAAGAGGAGTTCGGCCAGGCGCTGCTCGAGGAGTACTTTCAGGAGTACATCGGGCGTGTCGACATTGTCATGGCTGCAGAAGGAACCGGAGCCGAACGGCTGCTGGGCTATCTGCACTACTGGGCAAAGACGCAAGCGTTCGATCATCCCGAGGAGAAATGCCTGGTGGTTAAACTGGGCGCTGAGGTCTGCGACTTGTCGGAAGACATGCGCACGGTGCTGGAAGAAGGCACCGCGCTGATCATCCAGCGGATCACGCGTTGTGTTGAGCAGGGCATGGCCGACGGTTCCATCTCGCAGACCCAGGACGCGCTGACATTATCCGAATCGCTGTATCAGCTATGGCTTGGCGCCTCGCTGTTGGTCAAGGTCAATAAGACCACGGCTCCCTTTGAAACCGCACTGATCACAAGTAAACGCCTGCTGGCCTAGGGGCTTTTTTTTAACAGTCTTCCTAGACGACCGGTCTAGTAGTCGAGGTATTCAGCATGATTGATAGCAGTCATAACACCGACCTTTTCTCCCCCGCGCAGATGGGCGCCTTGCAACTGGCTAATCGTATCGTCATGGCTCCGGTGACACGTAGCCGGGTGGCAGAAGATGGGGTGCCGAATGAACTGCACGCCACCTATTACGCCCAGCGTGCAGGCGCAGGCTTGATCATCGCCGAGGCCACGAACATTTCCGCCCAAGGGCGCGGTTACGCGATGACGCCGGGGATCTGGTCGGAAGAACAGGTGGCAGGCTGGAAAAAAGTCACCGACGCGGTGCACGCGGCAGGCGGCAAAATCGTCAGCCAACTATGGCACGTGGGGCGCTTTTCCAGCGTCGAGTTACAGCCGAACGGCGAGCCGCCGGTGGCTCCCTCGGCAATCAAGGCCGAAGGTACCACCTACACCAACAATGGCATGGTCGAAGTGTCCATGCCTCGGGCGCTTCAGACTTCAGAGATCCCGGGGATCATCGAGCAGTACAGGCATGCGGCAGAAAATGCCAAGCGAGCCGGTTTTGATGGTGTGGAAGTCCATTCTGCCAACAGCTATCTGCTCGACCAGTTCTTGCGTGATTCCACCAACCAGCGCACTGACCAGTACGGCGGCTCCATCGAGAACCGGACGCGGCTGACGCTTGAAGTCACCGAAGCAGTGGTAGCGATCTGGGGCAGTGACCGGGTCGGTATCCGCCTGTCACCGGTGACGCCTGATGCAGGCAATACGCCCCCTGACAGCAACGTCATGGCGACCTACGGCTACCTGATTCAGCAGCTGAACAGATTCAACCTGGCCTATCTGCACTTCGTCGAGGGCGCAACCGCCACTTCTCGCACCGTTCCTGAAGGAGTGGATCTGGACTCGCTGAGTGCGCAGTTCGAAGGGCCGTTCGTTGGTAACAACAATTATGACTTGGATATGGCGCTGGAACGCCGGGCGCAAGGCCGGATTGACGCTGTAGCGTTTGGCCGTTTGTTCATCGCCAACCCAGACCTTGTAGAGCGGCTGCGTCTTGGTGCGGAACTTACCATCGCGCCACGTGAGAGTTACTACGGCGGAGGCGCCAAGGGCTACACCGATTGGCCAACCGGCAACTTCAACGAATGAGTGCAGCATGGCATTCGCGTCAACACAGTCAGCCCGGGCGTCATCAATACCGGTTGGGCAGACAAGGTCAGCGATCCAGTGGGGCGCAAGGCTGCTCAGGAGCTGAACCGGATTGCCATTGCGCTTTGATGAAGCCCGCGTTCAACGAGCAGGCCACCATGTTTGGCGTCGACAGCGACAAGCTCGTCGGCGGCGCGATCCAGAATCTGTACGACGTCATCGACAACTCGTTCCGCCCATCCCCCGAAGCCAAAGCCGCGATCGTTCGCATCGACATCGTGGGCACTGCCGCCAGTGCTCGGGTCGATACCGACAACGTTTCGGGATTTCGTTTCACCGACTTCTTCAACCTACTGAAGGTAGAAGGCAAGTGGACGATTGTCAGCAAGATTTACCACACCCACCCGAGCGCTTGACCCCTCGAATGCATCTGGCGAGGTGTGCTGTACCTCGTCCTCACTGAAAGGAGAGAACCATGTCAAAGAACATCAAGGCAGTACCAACCTCCGAGTACAACGCTGTCATCGCTACCGCCAATCAGTACGTTGAAGGCCTGCGGGTGGGTAGCGCAGAAGGCGTTGCGCAAGCCTTCCATAAAGACGCGGTGATGTATGGCTTCACCAATGGCGAGCTACTTGGCGGCCCGATCCAGAATCTATTTGATTTCGTTCGGAAGAACGGCAATGCCCCCGAAATCACAACCCGACTCGACGTATTGGCGATCACGCCGACGACAGCTGTTGTGCGTGTGGATATGGAGAAGGATGCGATCGGCGCTGATTACAACGACTACCTCACCCTGATCAAAATTGACGGTACCTGGAAGGTCATAGCCAAGGTTTATCACCAATTCGAAGGTTGAGCATCCTCCGATCCCGGTGGGCACAACAATGCGGCGCGCTGAATCGGAAGACGCATTTCGGCGCGTTGATTGCGGTTGGGTGAGCGAGCACTGGTAGTTGTGCTGGGCCTGGTGGGGAGACCAAAGTGTTGCTCAATCAAAGCGGCGATCAACTCGTGCTTTTGATGTAGGACGTTGGAGATTTTTTTATCGGAGCAACGTCATGAACCACTCGCCAAAGGGCGAGTGGTTAGCGCGGTGCCTGACCGGAACCGGTCAGGCGAGGGCGAATCAATATTCCCAGAACATCCGTTGCAGCTCTTTGCTGTCACTGGTCTTGGTCAGCGCGACCATGGCCAGGATGCGCGCCTTCTGCGGGTTCAGGTCATGGGCCACGACCCAGTCGTACTTGTCGTCAGGCTGTTCGGCGTTGCGCAGCACGAAACCGCCGGCGTTGACGTGGGAGGAACGGATGATTTGTACGCCGTCCTTGCGCAAGGCCTGCAGGGCTGGAACCACCCGCGAAGAGACCGAGCCATTGCCGGTGCCGGCATGGATGATGGCTTTGGCGCCCGACTGCGCCAGGGCTTTGTAGGCGGTATCGCTCACGTTGCCATAGGAGTAGGCGATTTCGACGTTCGGCAGGCTCTCGATGGTTTTGATGTCGAATTCCGAATCCATGGTGTGGCGCTTGGCCGGCAGGCGGAACCAGTAGGACTTGCCTTCAACCACCATGCCCAGTGGGCCCCAGGCACTTTTGAAGGCTTCGGTCTTGATGTTGATCATCTTGCTGACGTCGCGACCCGACTGGATTTCATCGTTCATGGTCACCAGTACGCCTTTGCCCCGCGCTTCTTTGCTGCCGGCCACGGCCACCGCGTTGTACAGGTTGAGCATGCCGTCGGCGGACATCGCGGTGCCTGGGCGCATGGAGCCGACGACGATGATCGGCTTGTCGGTTTTTTCCACCAGGTTCAGGAAGTAGGCGGTTTCTTCCAGGGTGTCGGTGCCGTGGGTGATGACAATGCCATCGACGTCGTTGCTGTCGGCCAGTTCAGCCACACGGCGACCCAACTGCAGCAGGTTGTCGTTGGTGATGCTTTCGGAGGCGATCTGCATGACCTGTTCGCCCCGAACGTTGGCCAGCTGGCTCAGTTCCGGAACTCCGGCGATCAATTGTTCGATGCCGACTTTCGCCGCTTGATAGGTCGCGCTATTGGCTGCGCTGGCACCGGCGCCGGCAATGGTGCCGCCCGTGGCCAGGATCACCACGTTCGCCAGTTTTTGTTGGGTTTGTGCTTCTTTGGCCTGAAGGGCGGTGGGCAGAAGCAACAGGAGGGCCAAGGCGCCCGGAACGAAGGTCTTGAAAACAGATGTCATTATTTTTCTCTCTAGTAGTCAGACGGTACTGATGCAAGTTCATCTAGATACGGCCCCAAGGCGATCTGAACGCGTGGGGTGTACGAGAGGGAGCAGGATTCATACCAGACATGCCTTGTATCGGAAATAACTCGTAACATAATGATTTGTATCATTATTTTTTAAAAATTTTTAAACGGGTCGGCGCTGGTTCGTCCGGATTTCCGAACAGCTGGGGCATTCATGTTCGGCTCTCCGAGTGCCCCGAACGCCGTCCTCTCGGTCGGCGGCATCGGCAAGACCCACGCTCAACCGGTGCTGGCCGGCATCGACCCGGACACCCTGGTCGGCGAACTCGGCGAACTCGGCGAGATGGCCGCTGAAGTGCTGTTGCGCCGGATCGCCACACCGGCCATGGCCATCGATCAACGGATCGTGACGCCCAGTATTGTCCTGCGCGAATCGACTGCGCCGCTGGCCGGTGTGTTTGCCCAGTGCTGTTGAATGGAAAGCCGTTGAATGGAAAACCGCTGAATGGGAAGCTGCTGAATCCAAAGAACCGTTGAACCAAAAGCTTCGCTGAAACCGAATGGATGAGTAGTGACGTATGCCAGCAAACGTAGTGGTAATAGGCAGCCTGAACATGGACCTGGTAACTCGGGCGCCGCGGCTGCCCCGTGGTGGTGAAACGCTGATAGGCACGTCGTTTGCCACGGTCTGCGGCGGCAAGGGCGCGAATCAGGCGGTGGCCGCGGCTCGGCTGGGCGCGCAGGTGTCGATGGTCGGTTGCGTGGGCAGCGACGCCTATGGCGAACAGCTGCGCGCGGCGCTGTTGGCCGAGCAGATCGATTGCCAGGCGGTCAGCGTGGTTGACGATTGCAGCGGCGTGGCGTTGATCGTGGTCGACGACAACAGTCAGAACGCGATCGTGATCGTCGCGGGTGCCAACGGCGCGCTGACGCCAGAAGTGATCGACCGTTTCGACGCGGTGTTGCAGGCGGCGGATGTGATCATCTGTCAGCTGGAAGTGCCGGATGCCACGGTCGGCCATGCGCTCAAGCGCGGCCGTGAGATGGGCAAGACCATGATCCTCAACCCGGCACCAGCCAGTCGCCCCCTGCCGGCGGACTGGTACGCGGCCATCGATTACCTGATTCCCAACGAAAGCGAGGCCTCGGTCTTGAGCGGTTTGCCAGTGGATTCCCTGGACGCCGCCGAAACCGCCGCCAGCCGCTTGATCGCCCTGGGCGCCGGCAAAGTGATCATCACCCTCGGTGCCCAAGGCTCGCTGTTTGCCAACGGCACAGGCTTCGAACATTTTCCGGCGCCACAGGTAAAGGCTGTCGATACCACGGCGGCCGGCGATACCTTCGTCGGTGGTTTCGCCGCAGCACTTGCGGCCGGCAACAGCGAAGCCGAGGCGATCCGTTTTGGCCAGGTCGCTGCGGCGCTGTCGGTGACCCGTGCCGGCGCGCAACCGTCGATACCCACCTTGTCCGAAGTACAGGCCCGATGACCGCTACAAGCGCCCAGGCGGCGCAAAAGATCGACCTGATCATCGACACCGACCCGGGTGCCGACGACGTGGTGGCCTTGCTGTTTGCCCTGGCGTCGCCGCAAGAACTGAATGTCCGTGCGTTGACCACCGTCTCCGGCAATGTTCGCCTGGACAAGACTTCGCGCAATGCGCGGCTGGCCCGCGAGTGGGCAGGGCGCGAGGAGGTGCCGGTGTATGCGGGCGCGCCGAAACCGCTGATGCGCACGCCGATCTACGCCGAGAACATCCATGGCGAGGAAGGCTTGTCGGGTGTCGCCGTGCACGAGCCGAAGGCGGGCCTGACCCAGGGCAACGCGGTCAACTACCTGATCGATACCTTGAAGGTCGCCCAGCCCCACAGCATCACCATCGCCATGCTCGGTCCGCAGACCAACCTGGCGCTGGCCCTGATCCAGGCGCCTGAAATCGTTCGGGGCATCAAGGAAGTGGTGATCATGGGCGGGGCGCACTTCAACGGCGGCAATATCACGCCGGTGGCCGAGTTCAACCTGTTCGCCGACCCGCAGGCAGCCGAAGTGGTGCTCAAGAGTGGCGTGAAGCTGACCTACCTGCCGCTGGACGTGACCCACAAGATCCTCACCAGCGAGGCACGCCTGAAGCAGATCGCGGCGATCAACAACAATGCCGGCAAGCTGGTGAGCAATATTCTCAATGAGTACGTCAAAGGCGACATGGAGCACTACGGCCTTGCGGGTGGCCCGGTGCATGACGCCACGGTGATCGCCTACCTGCTCAAGCCAGAGCTGTTCACGGGGCGTTCGGTCAACGTGGTGGTCGATAGTCGCGAAGGCCCGACCTTCGGCCAGACCATCGTCGACTGGTATGACGGCCTGGGTGCGCCAAAGAATGCCTTCTGGGTCGAAAACGGCGACGCCCAAGGCTTCTTTGACCTGCTGACCGAACGCCTGGCACGTCTGAAGTAAGCTGCCGGCCCGCAGGTGCAGCCTGCGGGTCTTATCGCCGTTTTGTCTGCGCAATAACCACGTGATTTGCCGTGTACTTCTCGAAAATCTGCGCAATGAATGACTGGGCTGCATCCGTTCCCAGTTCCTTGACCAGAAGATCGATACTGATGATTGCCAATTCTTCCGGGCTGCCGGGGCTGTAGGAGCTATGACCTTGCGACCACTTGGCTTTGATGTCGGCGTCGATACTTATGGTGGTCATGAGGGGGCTCGTGAAGTCGGGAAAGTCTGAGTGTGGAGTTAACCATTTTGCGCGACATTTGGCACTCCGACTTAGGCATGAGTGTGGGGCTATGCGACACTTGGCCTTTGATGGATTTTCAAGGACCGTGCTGTGCAGATCGATTTGAACACCCCTGACGGCTTGACCCTTGAAGCGGTGCGCCAGCTGCTGGCCTCTGCCAGCGATGATGAGCACACGCAACTGCGGGTGACCAAGGGCGGCATCGCCTACATTTCGTCGGGCGTCGTGGGTGGAACCGATATCGACGGACTATTGTTTCGCCTGGAAACCTGGGCCAAGGGCTCCGGTTATGTCGGGCGTGTCGCGGCCAGCGACGAGGTCTGGGTCATGCAGATCTTCAATGCGCTGAAAGAGAACTGGCCCAATCCGCCATTCGATTACATCGATGTCTATTGAGCGTTGCTCATATTCAGTCATGATTGCGCGGTGGACAGCCGGGGATGATCAGGCAAACTCGCCGCTTTTCATGATCGAGGGCAGGGTGCTAGTACATCCTGGGAAACCAAACGCCAGATTGGCGGTCGCACGATCTCAGCTCAACTATTGAAAAAAGGAGGCTTCATGCCTTGGAAGCTCGCGTCATTGGGTACTTTGCTGGCCGCTGCCATGTTGGCCGGTTGCAGCACTACCTCCACCGAGTCGACAACAGACCCTGTCACGACCACTGACACGGGGCACAGCCGTTGTGAGGCAAAAGCTGCCGAATTCACCATTGGCAAAAAGGCTTCGCCCGAACTGCTGGAGCAGGCGCGTACCCGTGCAGGCGCACAGAACGCACGGTTCCTCCTGCCCACCGACATGGTGACGCTGGAGTACCGCTCCGATCGCCTGAACCTGAACACCGATGCCAGCCGGGTGGTCACCCGCGTCAACTGCGGCTGATCGCTTCACGTTGGTTTCGCCCATAAAAAACCCCGTCACATGGACGGGGTTTTTTTAGTGCGCCAGAAACTTACTCTGGGCGGACTTGTGCAGCTTGCATACCCTTTTGGCCTTTCTCAGCCACGAAGGAAACGGTCTGGCCTTCTTTCAGGCTTTTGAAACCGTCGCTTTCGATAGCTTTGAAGTGTACGAACAGGTCGTCACCGCCACCTTGAGGAGTGATGAAGCCGAAGCCTTTTTCATCGTTGAACCATTTAACGGTGCCGGTTTGGCGATTAGACATGGTGTATCTCCAAGAAACATATATTTTCAGTAGTACTGTGCTGCTCAGGCCAACTGGGCACACCGGGGTATCATAGTCGAAATGTTCGCTTTGGGAGCCCCCCGGACGTGCTGTTTGTCCTACAGTCACCCTTTCTTTGTTGCTTTGTAGGGCTGAAGGCCCCGGTTTTAAAGGCTTTCAGCCGAAAGTAAAGACGGAAAAAAAAGCTGTAGAACCTGGATAAATTGTAGGAGAAAGCGCTTTTCAGCGGCTTTTCTCCGTCGATTGGGCCCCTGAAAGCCCTGAGTCAGGCTTACTTTTTCGCCTCGGGCTTGGCCTTGCACGAAGCGATTTGCGTAAGTGCTTTCTGTTTAAGGGCATCACTGGCCGTGTTGTCCATCAAGGCCTGGAGGTCGCTGGCCGGGTACGATTTGATCGCATCGGCCCCGCAGGCGCAGTGAGATTTGGCTGCAGGCGCGCCGATCTGCGGGGTGGCTGCCTGGGTGCACTGAGCCATGTATTTTTCGCGCTCGCCCTTTGGCCAGTCGGCATGGGCGGCCAGTGGCAGCAGCAGGACGATGGGGGCGACGACTGCGAACAAACGATTCAGACGCATGCTGGGATGCTCCTTGTGGGTCAATGTCTTGTTATCTGAGGGGTAAAGCGCGGTTCAAGTTCAGCACTCTGGCATAAAAAGGCCCGATTTACCCCCGCGGCAAGCCTCGGTGCCGCGACGACCGTTCATCTGTGCTAGCATGCCTCGCTCGGGCGTTTGCAGGCTCCGGATGACCTTCAGTCCCGGTGGCGGCAGAGGCGCGAACAACCCTGATTTGAATCCCAGTCACTCTGGTTCGGTTTTCCGGTTGGCCGCAAGGCTCCTGCCGCTGTAAGGCAGGCGTTCGTCATTGAATGGCCTGGACCGGATCTTGTACTGGCTCATCCCAACCCACGTGACCTTTGGTAGGGGTCACCACTAGGAGAGGAGGCGCCATGCCAACTATTACTCTTCCCGATGGCAGTCAACGTTCATTCGATCACCCGGTTTCCGTAGCCGAGGTCGCCGCATCCATTGGTGCCGGTCTGGCCAAGGCCACCGTGGCCGGCAAGGTCGATGGCAAGCTGGTCGACGCCAGCGACCTCATCGACAGCGATTCCACGCTGCAAATCATTACGCCAAAGGATGAAGAGGGGCTGGAGATCATTCGCCACTCTTGCGCCCACCTGGTCGGTCACGCGGTCAAGCAATTGTACCCGACGGCCAAGATGGTCATCGGTCCGGTCATTGACGAAGGCTTCTATTACGACATCGCCTTCGAGCGTCCTTTTACTCCGGACGACCTGGCCGCCATCGAACAGCGCATGCAGCAGCTGATCGAAAAAGATTACGACGTGATCAAGAAAGTCACTCCGCGCGCCGAAGTGATCGAAGTGTTCCAGGGCCGCGGCGAAGACTACAAGCTGCGCCTGGTCGAGGACATGCCGAACGAGCAGGCCATGGGCCTGTACTATCACGAAGAATACGTCGACATGTGCCGCGGTCCGCACGTGCCGAACACGCGCTTCCTGAAATCCTTCAAGCTGACCAAGCTGTCCGGCGCCTACTGGCGTGGCGATGCCAAGAACGAGCAACTGCAGCGCGTCTACGGCACCGCCTGGGCCGACAAGAAGCAGCTGGCGGCTTACATCCAGCGCATCGAGGAAGCCGAGAAGCGCGATCACCGCAAGATCGGCAAGCGCCTGGGCCTGTTCCACACCCAGGAAGAGTCGCCGGGCATGGTGTTCTGGCACCCGAACGGCTGGACCCTGTACCAGGTGCTTGAGCAGTACATGCGCAAGGTTCAGCGCGACAACGGCTACCTGGAAATCAAGACGCCGCAAGTCGTTGACCGCAGCCTGTGGGAGAAATCCGGGCACTGGGCCAACTACGCCGACAACATGTTCACTACCCAGTCGGAAAACCGCGACTACGCCATCAAGCCAATGAACTGCCCTTGCCACGTGCAGGTGTTCAACCAGGGCCTGAAAAGCTACCGCGAGTTGCCAATGCGTTTGGCCGAATTCGGTGCTTGCCACCGTAACGAGCCATCGGGTGCGCTGCACGGCATCATGCGCGTGCGTGCGTTTACCCAGGACGATGCCCACATCTTCTGCACCGAAGAGCAGATGCAGGCCGAATCCGCCGCGTTCATCAAGCTGACCATGGACGTCTACGCCGACTTCGGCTTCAAAGACGTCGAGATGAAGCTGTCCACTCGTCCGGAAAAACGCGTCGGTTCCGACGAGCTGTGGGATCGCGCCGAAGCGGCATTGGCTGCAGCCCTTGATAGTGCTGGGCTGCCGTACGATTTGCAGCCGGGCGAGGGTGCGTTCTACGGTCCGAAGATCGAATTCTCGCTGAAAGATTGCCTTGGCCGTGTCTGGCAGTGTGGTACCCTTCAGCTCGATTTTAACCTGCCTGTCCGCCTGGGAGCCGAATACGTCTCCGAAGACAACAGTCGCAAGCACCCGGTGATGTTGCACCGGGCGATCCTGGGCTCCTTCGAACGTTTCGTCGGAATCCTGATCGAGCACTACGAGGGTGCGTTCCCCGCGTGGCTGGCTCCGACCCAGGCAGTGATCATGAATATCACTGATAAACAGGCCGATTTTGCCGCCGAGGTCGAAAAAACCCTCAACGAAAGCGGATTTCGTGCCAAGTCTGACTTGAGAAATGAAAAGATCGGCTTTAAAATCCGCGAGCATACGTTGCTCAAGGTTCCTTATCTCTTGGTTATCGGAGATCGGGAAGTCGAGATGCAGACTGTCGCTGTGCGTACTCGTGAAGGTGCTGACCTGGGCTCGATGCCCGTCGCCCAGTTCGCTGAGTTTCTCGCGCAAGCGGTTTCCCGGCGTGGTCGCCCAGATTCGGAGTAATTACTATTAAGCGTGAAATGAGACAAGATAAACGAGCTGCACCGAAAGCCCCGATCAACGAGAATATCTCGGCACGCGAGGTTCGGTTAATTGGAGCTGAGGGTGAACAGCTTGGGATTGTGTCAATTGAAGACGCGCTTCTTAAGGCTGAAGAGGCCAAACTGGATCTGGTGGAAATTTCCGCCGATGCAGTACCCCCTGTTTGCAAACTGATGGACTACGGCAAATCGATCTTCGAGAAGAAGAAGCAGATTGCCGCGGCCAAGAAAAACCAGAAGCAGATTCAGGTTAAAGAAATCAAGTTTCGTCCAGGGACGGAGGAAGGGGATTACCAGGTAAAACTGCGCAACCTGGTACGTTTCCTGAGTGATGGGGACAGGGCCAAGGTATCCTTGCGATTCCGCGGCCGTGAGATGGCCCACCAGGAGCTGGGGATGGAACTCCTCAAGCGAGTTGAAGGTGACTTGCTCGAGTACGGTTCGGTCGAACAGCATCCTAAGATGGAAGGACGCCAGCTGATCATGGTCATCGCCCCGAAAAAGAAGAAGTAATCAATAGGGCACGGCAGGCCTTCTGATTATGTTTATCAACTGAATGCGGAGTATCCGAACATGCCAAAAATGAAAACTAAAAGTGGTGCTGCTAAGCGGTTTCTGAAAACTGCTAACGGTATCAAGCACAAGCACGCTTTCAAGAGCCACATCCTGACTAAAATGTCGACCAAGCGTAAGCGTCAACTGCGCGGTAGCAGCTTGCTGGCACCGTGTGACGTGGCAAAAGTCGAGCGCATGCTGCGCCTTCGTTAATTTAGTCAAGAATAGAGGAAGTAACTCATGGCTCGTGTAAAGCGTGGCGTCATTGCCCGTAAACGTCACAAAAAAATTCTGAAACTTGCTAAAGGCTACTACGGCGCTCGCTCGCGCGTATTCCGTGTTGCCAAGCAAGCGGTAATCAAGGCAGGCCAATACGCCTACCGTGACCGTCGTCAGAAAAAACGTCAGTTCCGCGCTCTGTGGATCGCTCGTATCAACGCTGGTGCACGTATCAACGGCCTGTCCTACAGCCGTTTCATCGCCGGCCTGAAAAAAGCGTCCATCGAGATCGACCGTAAGGTTCTGGCTGATCTGGCAGTGAACGAAAAAGCGGCGTTTGCTGCGATTGTCGAGAAAGCTAAAGCCACCTTGGCTTAAGTACCCCCGACAGTCACCCGGCCTCACCTCCGTGGGGCCAGGTGTTAAACGTCATAAATAGGGGAAGAGCCTTCAAGCTCTTCCCCTATTTTGTATCTGGAGTCTGTACATGGAAAACCTGGATGCGCTCGTCTCTCAAGCACTAGAGGCTGTGCAAAGCGCTGAAGATATCAATGCCCTGGAGCAAATCCGGGTTCACTACCTTGGCAAGAAGGGCGAATTGACTCAGGTGATGAAGACCCTGGGGAATCTGCCGGCAGAAGAGCGTCCGCAAGTCGGCGCCCTGATCAACGTTGCCAAGGAGCGTGTCACAGAGGTTCTCAATGCGCGCAAGGCACTGTTTGAAGAGGCCGACCTGGCCGCCAAACTGTCCGCCGAGTCCATTGACGTGACCCTGCCTGGCCGCGGCCAGACCTCGGGTGGCCTGCATCCGGTTACTCGCACTCTGGAACGTATCGAACAATTCTTCACCCACATCGGCTACGGCATCGCCGAAGGCCCTGAGGTCGAAGACGACTACCACAACTTCGAAGCGCTCAACATCCCAGGCCATCACCCGGCCCGGTCGATGCATGACACCTTCTATTTCAATGCCAACATGTTGCTGCGCACCCATACCTCGCCGGTACAGGTCCGCACCATGGAATCGACACAGCCGCCGATCCGCATCGTCTGCCCGGGCCGTGTGTACCGCAGCGACTCCGATATCACCCACTCGCCGATGTTCCACCAGGTCGAAGGCCTGCTGGTCGATCGCGACATCAATTTCGCCGACCTCAAAGGCACCATCGAAGAGTTCCTGCGCGTGTTCTTCGAAAAAGAACTGGCCGTGCGTTTCCGTCCTTCGTACTTCCCGTTCACCGAGCCATCCGCTGAAGTCGACATGGAATGCGTGATGTGCAGCGGTAAAGGCTGCCGTGTCTGCAAACAGACCGGCTGGCTGGAAGTGATGGGCTGCGGCATGGTTCACCCCAACGTGCTGCGCATGTCCGGGGTCGACCCGGAAGAGTTTTCGGGCTTTGCCTTCGGCATGGGCGTTGAGCGTCTGGCCATGCTGCGTTACGGCGTGAACGACTTGCGTCTGTTCTTCGACAACGACTTGCGGTTCCTCGCGCAATTTCGCTAGTCGTAACGAATTCTTAGGAGAGCAGGATGAAATTCAGTGAAAAATGGCTGCGTGGCTGGGTTAGCCCGCAGGTAGGTCGCGACGAGCTGGTTGCCCGTCTGTCGATGGCCGGTCTTGAGGTCGATAGCGTTACGCCGGCCGCCGGCGAGTTCACCGGTGTGGTGGTGGGCGAGGTGCTGAGCACCGAGCCGCACCCGGACGCCGACAAGTTGCGCGTGTGCCAGGTCAGCAATGGCGCGGAGACCTTTCAGGTGGTTTGCGGTGCACCCAACGTGCGCCCGGGCCTGAAGATCCCGTTCGCCATGATCGGTGCCGAACTGCCAGGCGACTTCAAGATCAAGAAAGCCAAGCTGCGGGGCGTCGAGTCCAACGGCATGCTGTGCTCGCAAGCCGAGCTGCAAGTCGGTGAAGGCAACGACGGCCTGATGGAATTGCCGGCCGATGCACCGGTCGGAGAAGACATTCGTGAATACCTGGGCCTGGACGACTCGAGCATCGAGGTCGACCTGACCCCGAACCGCGGCGACTGCCTGTCCCTGGCCGGCCTGGCCCGTGAAGTCGGCGCGCTGTACGCCACCGAAGTCACCCGTCCGGTCATCGCCACCGTGCCGGCCGTGCACGACGAAGTGCGCTCGGTTGAAGTGCTGGCGCCCGCCGCCTGCCCGCGTTACCTGGGTCGCGTGATCCGTAATGTCGACCTGTCCAGGGCTACGCCGTTGTGGATGGTCGAGCGCCTGCGCCGTGCCGACGTGCGCAGCATCGACGCCGCCGTCGACATCACCAACTACGTGATGCTGGAACTGGGTCAACCGCTGCACGCGTTCGATCTCGCCGAAATCAATGGCGGCATCCGCGTGCGCATGGCCATCGAGGGCGAGAAGCTGGTGCTGCTCGACGGTCAGGAAGTCAGCCTGCGTAGCGATACCCTGGTGATCGCCGACCACACCCGCGCCTTGGCTATCGCCGGCGTCATGGGCGGCGAGCACAGTGGCGTCAACACCGCGACCACCCGCGATGTATTCCTCGAAAGCGCCTTCTTCGACCAGATCGCCGTGGCCGGCAAGGCCCGCTCCTACGGCCTGCACACCGACGCCTCGCACCGCTACGAGCGTGGCGTGGACTGGCAGCTGGCCCGTGAAGCCATGGAGCGCGCCACCGGCCTGCTGCTGGAAATCACCGGCGGCGAAGCCGGCCCGATCATCGAAACCGTCAGCGAGCAGCACCTGCCGAAGATCGCGCCGGTCACCCTGCGTGCCCAGCGCATCACCCAGATGCTCGGCATGGAAATGAACCCGGCCGAAGTCGAGCGCCTGCTCAACGCCCTGGGCCTGACCGTTTCCGCCGACGGGGCAGGGCGGTGGTGTGTAGAAGTGCCGAGCCATCGCTTCGACATCAGCCTGGAAGTCGACCTGATCGAAGAGCTGGCCCGCCTGTACGGCTACAACCGTCTGCCGGTTCGTTACCCGCAAGCCCGCCTGGCACCGCAAGCCAAGGCTGAAGCCCGTAGCGACCTGCCTGAGCTGCGTCGTCTGCTGGTGGCCCGCGGTTACCAGGAAGCGATCACCTACAGCTTCATCGATCCGAAACAATTCGAGTTGTTTAATCCGGGTGTCGAACCGCTGCTACTGGCCAACCCGATCTCCAACGACATGGCCGCCATGCGCTCGTCGTTGTGGCCAGGTCTGGTCAAGGCGCTGCAGCACAACCTGAACCGGCAACAGGATCGTGTCCGCCTGTTCGAAAGCGGCCTGCGCTTCGTCGGTCAGCTGGCCGGCCTGAAGCAAGAACCCATGCTCGCTGGCGTCGTCTGCGGCAGCCGTCTGCCGGAAGGCTGGGCACAAGGTCGCGATGTCGTCGACTTCTTCGACGTCAAGGCCGACGTGGAAGCGGTACTGGGCTTCGCCGGTGCCCTGGATTCGTTCACCTTCGTGCCGGGCAAACACCCTGCATTGCACCCGGGTCAAACCGCGCGCATCGAACGTGAAGGCCGCTTGGTCGGCTTCGTCGGCGCTATCCACCCCGAACTGTCGAAAACCCTCGGTCTCGACCGTCCGGTCTTCGTCTTCGAGCTGGTCCTGGCCGAAGTGGCATTGGGCAAAATGCCTAAATTCCAGGAGTTATCGCGCTTTCCTGAAGTGCGACGTGACCTGGCCCTGATTGCGCACAAGGACGTCGCGGCCAGCGCCGTACTGGACGTAATCCGTGAGAATGCAGGCGAATGGCTGACAGACCTCAGGCTATTTGACGTGTATCAGGGTAAAGGCATTGATCCTGATAGAAAAAGCCTTGCAGTCGGCTTGACCTGGCAGCATCCATCGCGCACTCTTAATGACGATGAGGTGAATACCACGACACAAAACATCCTCACCTCGCTCGAACAAAGGTTGAACGCCACGTTAAGGAAGTGACGTATGGGGGCTTTGACGAAAGCTGAGATGGCGGAACGTCTGTATGAAGAGCTAGGCCTGAACAAACGGGAAGCCAAGGAATTGGTCGAACTGTTTTTCGAAGAAATCAGGCACGCTCTTGAAGACAACGAACAAGTCAAATTGTCCGGTTTCGGCAATTTCGACCTTCGGGACAAACGCCAGCGGCCTGGCCGCAATCCGAAAACGGGGGAAGAAATCCCGATCACGGCTCGCCGTGTGGTCACCTTTCGTCCAGGGCAGAAGTTGAAGGCCCGAGTTGAGGCTTATGCTGGAACCAAGTCATAACGACGAGCTTCCCGTCATACCCGGCAAACGCTACTTCACCATCGGTGAAGTCAGCGAGCTGTGTGCGGTAAAACCGCACGTGCTGCGCTATTGGGAGCAGGAGTTTCCTCAACTGAACCCCGTCAAACGTCGCGGAAACCGCCGGTATTATCAGCGCCAGGACGTGCTGATGATCCGGCAGATCCGCGCGCTCCTTTACGATCAGGGGTTCACCATCGGCGGCGCACGCTTGCGTTTGTCCGGCGATGAAGCCAAAGATGACACCACCCAGTACAAGCAGATGATCCGGCAGATGGTTGCCGAGCTCGAAGATGTACTGGTTGGGCTCAAGAAATAAATTTCTGCTTTTAAATACTTCCAGTTTTCAAAAGCTTGGGATATATTCTTGAGCGTTCCTCGAGGTGAGGAACAGGTAACACGCCTAGTCGGGGCGTAGCGCAGTCCGGTAGCGCACTAGCATGGGGTGCTAGGGGTCGAGTGTTCGAATCACTCCGTCCCGACCATATTTCCTGAGTAAAATCAGGCACTTAAGCCGATCAGCCAGATCGGCTTTTTTGTGTCTGCGCAAAACCCGCGCAAAACTGGCGCAAAACCCTTGAGATTTTCGACGCATGGAAAGGGCTAATCAATGGTGAATCTTGAGTTCAGCGAGAAGCACGACCAAAAATTCCTGAAACACTTCAATGGTCAAATGGATGACATCACCCTAATCCTCAAATGTCATTTACTGCTTGAAGAAATGCTGCGTGACTTTTGCTCGGCGATGGTGCCTCAACCACGATTTCTTGCCGATTCGCGGTTTACGTTTTCCCAGGTGCTGGACCTATCGAAAGCCCTTTATCCCAATGATATTAAAATCGGATCGCTTGCAGATTTATGGTCGGTGGCGGAAAAGGTCAATCGTGTTCGCAATATGATGGCGCACACTCTTGACCCAGATTCGAGCAAGCTGGAAGTACACAAATATGCAATCAGGAGCACCATCCGATCTCGCTTTAAGGGGTGCGAGGATTTGGAGTTTTCAGGCTGCCTAACAGCGGTCCTAGGGTCTTTTAGCCTAATACTTCAGGTTGGAGTCACTCATAAAAATGGCGAGGATTTTCGGAAAATCCCCAAAAGATAGTCACGTCCCTGCGATTTCACTTATATCTAGATCTGGAGTCGCCTCTGACCAGACGATTTCCTCGTGGTCCCGCTGGTAGTTTTTGGTCATGCCTTCGCTTGCATGCCCTGCGATCTTCTGCCCATCCTTTCCGGCTTTCTTGTACAGATGCAGCGACAGCGCTCGCACTTCGTGGAAACCCGGCATCTCCTCTTCCTTCCATCCCTTGTAGCATTCCGCTGCCTCCCGGGCGTCCTTGAAAGCTCGAGTCAAATACCTCTCCTCAACCTTTGTCCAGTGGTCTTTGTTCTGCGCTTGCTTTTGTTTAAGGCGATCTGGCTTGCGGTGCACCAGGTACGGCGATGCGATATCGTCCCGGCACCGGGTGATGACTGCCTGAAACTCTGGGGTGACCCGAAAACGAATCCACGCCGCGTCGGTGGCCTTCGCCGTTTTCTTCTGCACCACATACAGATATCCCTCCCGAACCCCATCGAACCGCATGTCGAGGATGTCCGTTCGCCGCTGGGCGGTAATGAGGGCCAGATCGATTGCGTTTTGCAGCCAGGCCGGTGCATTTTCCCGGATGGCTTTCAAGCCCTCGACGGTGTGGCGCTTGCGCTGTTTCTTCTCTATACGGTTGATCGTGCTTGCCGCCGGGTTGTCTGGGCACAAGCCCTTGGCCGCGGCGTGGTTGAAGATGTCGACGAGCAGCGCCCGGCACTGGTTCGCCGTGCGCGGGGTGAGAGCGTCCAGCATTTCCGCGACCATGCGGATCGATATCTGGTCGACCGCCTTTCCCTCGAACTGTATGCGGAATCGCCTAAAGTGCACCGCGTACAGGCCGAGCGTGCCCTTGGCCAGCTCGCGCGGCGGTAGGACATCGGCTTCGTATTTATCGAGGAAGTTGGCAAACGACTCTGATGATGCGGATAGCACGGCGCCGACCAAGTCAGCACCGCGCATAAACTCCAGATTCAATTGCTTCGCGGCATCGATAGCCTTAACGCGGTCGGTGCCGAATTGGAACCACTTGCCGTCGGTTGGCCGCCGGTAGCGATAGGTCGAGCGCCGCGCGTCAAAGTACAGGTTCTGCGGAAGGTTTTTATTCGCAGTGTTGCGCGGCCGAGGCGCCATCATGCAGCTCCTTTCAATACCATCGCCACCAGGTCGTTACCGGCAGAGCGGTTGAATGCGGTCCAGTCAACGTACCAGAGTTTCCCGATCTGCTCGCCGGGCACCACGCCGTTGCGGATATGGTTGCGGATAGCCTGGGGGCATTGAGGGGTACCATTCTCGCCCCAGCGCCGGCGCTGAAACTCGCTAATCTTGATCAGTTCTTTTTTCATTGGATGCTCCATGCCGCGCGTGGCGACAGAAGATGGGGATGGTTACGCCGCTCGCTTGCCGTCGGCACCCAAGCGGTAATAATTGCGGCAGTTGCAGCGCGGGCAGACCAGGTCTTTTGCTCCGCTGAGCCATTTGCTCGGCACCCTGGCGCGCTCGCCGTGCTGGTGTTTGTTTCGGCAGCGCGTGCACTGCACTTTCTCTTCGTCAATCATGGCGATACCTCGCTCGCCGTTCACCGGCGGGCTGGTAGGTGGAAGAGGGGTTAGCGGCGCTCGAGGATGTACTCCTGTCGAGTCATTCGCCCTGGTTGGCTAGCATGTTCAGGCGAACGCCTGATGTGCCTGGGATTTCGTGGCACCGCTCGGACGACCCAACACCCTGTCGCGTAAACCGATCTACATCGCTCATCATGCAATCTCCATCGATACCAGATCATGGGCATTCACAACCGTCATGCCGAGGCGTTCAGCGATCAGCACTTCGAGGCGTGCGCCCTTCGAAGTATGCCAACCGGGCAGTCTGGCCACGGTGTCGCACTCCATTAGAGCGGCAATGTCGCGGCGCATGCAGTCGCTCCAGGAACCGCCGTCCGGGTTGAGTTCGGCGGGGTTGGTAACGGCGTGGCCAGCGGCGCGCAGGCTGGTGGTCATAGCGTGGAAGGCGGGGAAGTTCAGATCGGGGAAGCCGGTCATTGGCCCGCTGAGATAAATTTTCTGCATTTATTAATACCTCGGTGGCGGAAGTAGTTTTTGTGAGTTATCTTTCGATGGAATTAAATTCTTAACCTGTATAGGCATATAAAATTGAGCTTTCCCTCAGCGCCAACACCACCTGGACCATTTAATAGCCTTGCTCAAGGGCTTGGACTTTCTGCAAATCCAATCGTTAAAGGGCAGTGGTTTAAAGATCAAACCATGCGTCTTGATGGTTGGCAGTTCCAGAATTGCAGATTTGACGGTTGCGTGCTTCATGTTGCAACGACTTCCATTCGCTTGGAGCGTTGCTTTATCGATGAGCATACTTCGATAGTTTTCGAAGGTATGATTCTGAACATCGTGCGGTTATTTCATGTGCGAAATAATTACATGAAAAACCAGTTTCCTTATTTCGCGCCGACGTACCATGACGATGGCACTATCTCCATTGGGGCTGCCTAATATGAGCGTGGAAGGAAAGTTTGAAACGACAGTTTCCCTTGCCCCTCAAAAAAGCCAGATATTTACAGTCGGTTGTCTAGTTTTGTCCGGCGTCAGTTTGTTAGCAAGCTGTGCCTTTTTGTGGGCTGGTAAGGCCGGATGGGAAGTGCCTCTCGCGGGATCATTTGTATTTGGGATGGCAGGGTTCGCGTGCTGGCTTCTATCCCATCGTAATTCAGATTTGTCTGGCGGTAGAGCTACTCAGCTGACCGCTGATGAAAGAAGCATGACTCTGACGTTTGACCCGCGTAATCAGCCTACAAAACAAATGCTGCTGATGTTTGCCGCACATGCTGAATCTATGGCTTTTAGAGAGTGTCTACCGCACTCCCGTGGTTTGCTCGATGATTCGGGAAATGTAATCAAAGATTCTGAAGTAGAGGCAAATCTTCAAATTGAGCAACTGAACATGGTCGTCATCGAACAAGCTGAAAAGCTAGAGCGTCTAGCTTGTGAGATAAAGTCGGGTGTCTCTAGTTTGGGAGAAAGTATCTCTGCGCCGATGTATACCGGAGAAGAACCGGTCGAAGGTGTGACTTTAGTGAGCGGAACATAAGCAGTAGGGCGCACGTTATTGCTGGCGTTAGATGTTGAAGTGGGGTATTTGTGTTCGACCCGGCATGGAGCCGGATCAAGGACGCGACGATGAAAGAACTAGTTCAGCAAAAAGACTTGCAGGCATACCTCAAAGGATTGGCGGCAGCCTCTATGCTGGTCGTTTCGATCTCAACGCCAGTATTCGAAATCGCGTCAACAGTTCAGTCGACATTTGAAATGGCCCATCTAGCCGAAACACGGCAAGAATTTTTTGGGGATGGTCCGTATATGATCCAAAGCAAGGATAGCGACGGATGGAAAGAGCGATCATGGCCTGATCCCTCTATTGCCCGCTACGCAGCAGTATTTACTATCCAAGTGAAGCTAGCCCGTAGAGCTATTTTGATTGGTGGTTACGATGCGCTGATGTCTGCGTTAAAAGATTATGAGTACTTGGAGCAATCGACTCCGAAAACTAATGGAGGGATAGGCAGATTGCTCGTGAAGCAGCCATCTGACCCGGTCGAATTGATGCGCTTACGGGATATTCTTTTGCGATACTCCATCAGATTTGTGATCGATGATGGAAGCGGTTTCATTCATCCGGGCAATCACTTTTCGGGCAATGGCCTGCATTCCGAAATTTCCGCCGATTTCCAAAAAAAGAGGCGACCGTAACTCAAGGCGCTATTCCGGTTTCTGCAAAATTCTCAAGCTGCCGCGACCACTTTTCTTTAATCACTAATTTAGGTCGCGACATAGTGATGAAGCGTTCCGATTCTTCGGCCGTCGCGGCAGCCAGATTGATCAAGAACGTCGATACCGTCTCCTGCCATTCCTCGAAGCTGTGGCGTTCGCCCAGCACCTGAAGGGCATCATCCAATGCCTTCGACACAATCAGAGTGCGCTTCTCGGCACCGATACGATCCAGCAGGGCACGCTCCTTGGCGCGCTTGTCCTTCTGAATCTCTGCGTTGCTCTTGGCCATGGCCTGCCTCTTCAATTCCGTGGGCCGGTATATCCAGCCATGTCTGTCGTCGGCGCTGGCGCACCTGGTTGTTGATGCGCCTCACGATGGTTCGGCGAATTTAAAGCCGTTCTCCTGGCCAATCAGCTTCACGCCTTTGACGTGCAAGCCCAGCGCTTTAGCGGCTTCAGCTGCAGTCTTCCCGGCGTCGGCCTGTTCTTTGACTTGGGGTGCCAGCTTGTCACGTCCTGCCCGGAGGCGGTCATGGTGGCTGGTGGTACCAATGAAGGGCGCATCAGCGCTGACGCCGCGAGGGATCTCCTGCGCCTTCTTGCCGGTGGCGAAGAAGTGATCCATCTGCTGGTTGAGATTGGCGATGATCGAGTCCCGCGGGTTGGGCATTGGTACTCCGATCATTTGTCCCACCCATCGATGTTCACTTTCGCACCGTCGGCTCGCGCTTCCAGCACCTGTGCCAGGTTGATTGCCGCCCGCCAAGTGAAGCGGAACCCTTTCACTTTGCCGGTGGCACGTTCAATGACGTGATAGGCGTTCTCGGCCTTGGTCACGACCTGAAAGCGAACAGCGCTGACCGGCGCAGTCTTGCCGATCATTGCGTAGAACTCGGCGGTGGCCGCCGTTGCGCGGATGTGCAGGGCGATGTTGCCGTCGACTCGCGCTTGCATCATTGGGTGCATTTGCATGGCTGATCCCTCGGGTTGTGGGGTGTGTATATTCGTCAGCACTCGGCCGCCTGCTGGTTGCCGTTGGGCGCAGGGGAGAGTGCTGACGGATAAAGGCAGAGAAGGGGGTACCCAGGCCCGCTACTGGCGTCGGCCTGGGGTTGATTCGTTAGCGGTGGTCCATATACGTTCGGGCGGGCTACCAGCTCAGGGCTGGCCGATGCGCGGTGACATCGACGCCACAACTGTCCGCTGCCTGTCAGGATTTTCAGCGCAGCCTTCAGGCTTGCTGCGCTACCAAGGTGAAACCGTTAATGCTGCATTGATGCAAACCCTCCGTGAGTGATACGGAAAAAGTTTTCCGGTTAAGTGCAATTTGTTTACGATTGCCGCCGGACGGGGCGGGGCGCATTGCTTGCCGGGTCATTCACACGGTTCTGGCGTTTCACCATCGATCAGCCGTACAGGGTGCTCCCTGTCGTTGGCAGGCTTTCGGGCCTGTCTGCTCGCCGGTCGCCGGTAGAGGCAATGCGGTCTGTTGTTTGTTGCGCTGACTGTTAAAGAGCAGCAGGTCTCTCGACCCTTCTCAGCTGGCCCCTGATTGGGTGCCGGCTGTGATGGGGCGAATATGTACTAATGGTTCACAATGGTCAAGTACCAAAAGTACATTTTGTTCCAAAAGTACAGAGAACGGTGAATGTCCGCCGCAGGTTGTTTTAGGTATTTACCGAAGGAGATGGCTTCGATATAGTCGGGTTTATACTGGATGCATATACAGCAATCTGAGGGCGATATGGCAAAGGCGAAGAAGCAGGCGAAAGCAACAATCCGGGAGGAAGTCAGCGGCGTCGAGCGGCTCGGGATGCGCGTCTCATCGATGATCAACCACCCGGTCGCGCAGACTCAGCGGTGGGTAACGATTCATCGTCTGGATACCGATGGGGATCGGGAGTGGGAGGAGGTGATGGGCTTGCTATCCGAGACGGACGAGATAGATATGACGTTCAACGATGATGAGTCGGTGACGCTGAAGTGGGAGGCGAGCACCGAGGAAGATCGGCCGGTAGAAGCTTTCGAGCCAGTAGAGGAGCCGGCGCCTTTCTAGCAAGCAAGAAAAAGCCCGCTGAGGGGCGGGCTTATCTGATCGAGATATTATTGCTGGGAAAGCCGGGCACTACGTGCGACCGTGATGTCATCCACTGCTAGGACGTCAGTGCGGACAATTTTCTCCTTTTGCTCAGCCGAATAATGGAAAATACGTAGGGGGCTAGAGTCGCGCAGCGAATCGAAAAGTTGATTTATTTTCTGCTGATCGAACTTCGAAAGATCCACTCTGCCTGGAAATGTATAGTCCTGACCAGGAAGCCTAAGCGTCAACGACAGATATTCGGGATGACGCTTAATCATCTCGATGTAAACATCCTCCCGTCGCTCTTGGCGCGTCTTGATTGGCGGCTCCTGAGCTCGGATCTTATCGAGCTCGTCAGCATTAAAGTGCTCGCCTTGAATATCTATGGATGAGGCATCCGGTGCCCCTATAACGATAGCTCGATAACCCTCAGCTGCTCGGTCCTTTATAGCTACCGCTTCTGGCGGGAGCTTGCTTGAGGCGAGGGCGTCAGCCAGTTTGGAAACCAGCGCGGCTTGAGTTTGAGAGGTCTTGTCTGCGCTTGCCAGCTTTGCCTTTTCCAGGTCGGAATGGTTCCAGCCGGAAAAAACCATGTAACCAGCGAAACACAGCACTGCAACAATCAGCAGCGCAGTGACTTGTCCGCCGCTCATTTTGCTCATGGGAAGGGCCGATATGATTTTGTTGAGAGCATTATCAAGCGGACCCTGGCCATCAGTGCTTCCTTCCGTGATGTGGAAAATGAGCTCGAGCTCAGCCTTTTCGGCTGCCGTCAGCTTAGCAAGTGATGATGAGCCGTACCTAATTTCCGTATAGGCTCGCATCAATTGCTCTTGGAACTCGATAAGGCCCAGCATCAGCTTCGGTGTCAACGTACCCTTATATCGATCGCCTTCCACCTTAACGTCGAATATGGGCCAGCCCCTAAAGACGGGAAGTCCCCCGCCAAAATCACGAATCTGATCTAGGGCGCTTAAGAAAGATTCCGGCCCATCAACAAATACAACGTCCCTCATGGCGATCTGCTTCCTGCGATTTTTTTAAGGTGCGGGGTGCTGCTCCCCAGCAGAATTATTTCAGCATTTAACCGGCCGGGCTGGGCAGCTCTCGATTGGCTAATAACGGGTTACAACCATAAGGCAGGGGCTAAACCAGCTGGGAATTCCACACCAGGAGCACGCGAGCCTGAATGTGAACCTCTTCTGCGCGGATCGTCTCCGGCGGGTGTCTGGTATTATCAGAAATCATTTTGACTCGATCATCGCCCATCCACTGGAGGCGCTTGATGTACAGGTGTCCATCCCAGGAAAACATGTAAATTCCGTCGCCTGCGAAATCACGAATGCTGACGTCCACGAGAAGCGGATCGCGATGCTTGATCGTTGGCGCCATTGACTGGCCCCATCCGGTGACCATCTTGAGATGGAAGTGCTCCTTAAACTCGACACCCATCTCGCGCAGATGCTGAGGGCTGACCCGGACGTCCTGGAGCATTTCCGGATAGTCGTGCGGGATCTGCCCGCCACCCATCGCAGCGCGGATGTCGTAATGCGCGATCCAGACCTCGTCACCCATCGCTCCAGGACGATAGTAATCCAGCTCAATGACACCTCCGCCGTCATCGGCCTCGGCAACTGCAAGTAACCGCCTGCGAGCATCATCAGACAATCCTTTTCCTTGTTTGGAAAGCATGTTCCGGACGATATCAGCTGCCGATTGGGAGTGGCTTTCACTATCGCCACTTTCTACTTCAGCAAGCTTTGAAATCTTGGGCTCACCACCTGCGCCATGTTGAAGCCATTCGATTTTTACACCTAGCGCATCCGCTATAGCGCTCATCTTGGCGGGCCCTGGTAAGGCCTCACCATTTAGCCACTTGCTCGAAGCCTTGGGGGTGACTTTGGCAATTTCTGCCAGGCGAGCCCCAGCGCCCCACTGGTCAATGCCGTGGGCGGAAAGCGCTTTTTTGAGGCGAGCAACGAACGCTGCGCGAATTTCTTCTATCTGAACCATTGGTTCAGCATCGCACGCCCTTGCATGTACTTTCAGTTCCGACATAATATGTACTGTAAGTTCATACATTGACTCGGAGGCCTTATGCGGCCGCTTAAGAAATCGATCAATGACGCTGGCGGCGTGCCGGTGGTTGCGCTGGCCTGCGAAAAGTCTCCTCGGGCCGTTTACAAGTGGCTTACCGCTGACTGCTTGCCGCGCACCGAATACACCGGTGAGACGCGCTATGCCGAGCGAATTGCTGCCCTAGCTGCTGCCAATGGAAAGCCGTTCGAACCGTCTTGGTTGCTCTCGGAAGCCCATCCCAAAAAAGCCGCCGCCTGACCCAGTCCCGTCACACCGACCCCGGAAGTGAACCAATGGCCTACGACAACAAAAAGCATCGCAACACCCATCAGCTGAAGTCGCGGTTGAATGACAACGCTTACGCCGACCTCGTGACCGAAGCAGTCGAGCGCCAGATTCAGCCGGGCGCACTGGTTCGCGATCTCACTCTGGCGGCTTTGCAGTTCAAGCGGGACTACGGGTACTTCCCGCTGCTTGACGACAACGAGTTGGACGGCTTTCCGGCGCTGGGTGAACTGGCTCGCGAGCTGAAGATTCAACCTGGTGCACTGGCTCGCGAACTCATTCGGTCAGCCCTGCAGGCCAAGCGGGAGCAGGACGACATGCCCCAGATCAACGACAAACAGCTCAGGGCCTGACGAGGCCATGGAGGAGGCGCCAATGCCTGCATTACCAGAAGTAGGGCAGTACACGCAGGAAGAGAAGGACGGTCTTGAGAAGTGGGCTGACGAGGTTGGTATCGGTATGGATCAGCTGGCCGACCGGATCTTGCAGATGACAGAGCTGCGCGTAATCGAGCGGCGTAGTGCTGCTCGCCTCGCAGCAGATAAAGCCACCTTGCGAGGCCGCCTCGCTGCTCACTGCGCACAAGGGGCGCAGGCAGAGAACGTGGTTTCGATTTTCCCTGGTAGGTAACGGTCCGGCCCCTAATAAGGGGCCGCAATAGGGATTGAGCAAAGCGGGGCTGGCACCTAATAAGGGGCCAAAAAGAAAATAAGGTCATGGGTTCATCCCTGATCAGTTGATGAACCAATGATCGCCTTGTTGGCATTACGCCACCACGGAAACAGAAACGAGGTTTTACGAATGGACAAGTTCTTGCGGGCCTGCCACGACGCGGTCAAGGACAATGAAGCGAAGTCGTTGAGCGCCAAGATGGGTGTTCCGCATGTGAGCCTGCTCCAGCGCGCAAACCCGGACAACGACGCTCACCACCTGACTATTGAGCATCTGTACGGGATCTTGCTGCATACCGGCGACAAGGGCCCGCTGGCGGCTCTAGCTGACGAGTTCGGTTTTGATCTGGTGGCGCGTGAGCGTCCAGCGCCGAAGCCATTGTTGACTGCGCTAGGGCACCTGTCCGCCGAGTGCGGTGATGTGGGTCGCCTGATCTTCGATGCAACCGCCGACAACCACATCAGCCAGCACGAAAAAGCCCAGGGCGATAAAGCCATCCAGGAAGCCATCGACGCGCTGCATGTTCTGCGCGAGTCGCTTAAGGCTGCCTGAATTTCAGACACAAAAAAACCGACGTACGAGGTCGGTTTTTTCAACAGCGGCAAAACTTTGTGGAGATGATTATGCACAACCTAAGCACCCCCGGCAATACCCGTCTGGTCGTGACACTTTCCGAGCAATCGGAAAACGTGTCACGACTCAACGTCACGGTTGAATCTGAAACTGGAGAACAGCTGTGAGCACCATAATCATGAGCTTGTGCTGGCCGCTTCAGGGCATGAGCGGACCACAAAAGGCTGTGCTGATTTCGTTGGCGGACAACGCTAACGACGAGGGAGTTTGCTGGCCTTCAGTTGCTCGTATTTCGGAACGTACCTGCCTTGCTGAAAGAACTGTCCAGACTGCGATCAAGTGGTTGGGCCAGGTTGGACTCTTGTCAGTTCGTGAGCGCATGGGTCGCTCGACCATGTACACCCTAACCCCGGCAGCATATGCACCCCAGCAAGAGCCGCACCCCGCAGCAGATGCACCGTCACCCCCGCAGCTGACGACACAAACCCCCGCAGCAGCCGCACCCAGAACCGTAATAGAACCATCAAGTGAACCATCACCTCTTGTCGGCGATGAACAAATCCCGAAAGTCTCGAAGGCGAAATGCCCAATCCAGGCAATCGTCGACTTGTTCAACAAAACAATTCCTGAATTCCCTCGGGTCGTGATGCTGACCAAGGATCGAATCGCCAAGATCAATGCCCGCTGGAACGAAAGCGATGTGCATAAGGATCTCGGCTTCTGGGCTGAGTATTTCGCCCTGGTCCGTTCGAGCAAGTTTCTGATGGGGGAGGTGTCCGCTTCTGGTGGCAGCCCGTTCCGTTGCAACTTCGACTGGCTGATCGCCCCGAGCAACTTCGTGAAGGTTGTCGAGGGTAATTACCATGCGTGATCCGCACAGCATCGAGGCCGAACACGGCCTGCTTGGCGCGATGATGCAGCGCCCTGAGCTGATCGACACCCTGAGCGACGACCTGTCCCCTGAATCGTTTTTCTTTCCCGAGAACGCAGAGGTGTACCGGGGGATCGTGGCGCTTCGCTCGGCTGGCAAAGCTGTCGACTTCCTCACGGTTGGCAATCACGTTGGCAATCTGCTGGACGGATCTCCTGCCTTCGCCTACTGCGCCGAAATCGTTAATGGCACTCCCAGCGTTGCCAATGCCAAGACCTACGCGGAAATCGTGCGGGAGCGGGCAATCGAGCGGGCACTGTTCGATCTGGGCGGCCAGGCGATGGATATCGCTCACAGTGATCAGGATGTGCAGGCGAAGATCGCCGCTGTCCAGGCTGCCGCCATGGCGATTGACTGCGGCTCGGGCGATGACGACATCGTCAAAGTCGGCGATGTGCTGGTCGATCAGCTGGAAGTTTGGCAGGACCGCCACGACCGCCATGCCCGCGGTGAAACTCTCATCGGAATATCGACTGGCCTGAAAGACCTTGACGAGAAATTGGGTGGCCTACAGCCAGATCATCTGTACATCGTTGCCGGGCGTCCTGCCATGGGCAAGACCACCTTGGCGATGGGGTTTGTTCTCGAGGCAGCAGTGCGCCAAAGCAAGTCGGCACTCGTCATCAGCCTGGAGATGAATAAAGGTCAGCTGCTCGACCGGGCCGTGGCATCTGAGGGTCGTATCCCGCTCACCATGGTGAAGAACGGTACGGCATGCCAGAGCCACGGCGCGGAACTCGCGGCCGCGGCCGGTGTGCTGACCCGGGCCCCGCTGTACATCGCTGACCGCGCCGGATCATCGATTGGCCGCATTCGCTCATTGGCTCGCCGCCACAAGATGCGTTATGGCCTGGACCTGCTGATGATCGATTACTTGCAGCTGCTGGAAGGCGAGGGCGGCAACCGGACCGAAGAGGTCAGCAGCATTAGTCGCGGTTGCAAGCTGCTCGCCAAGGAGCTGGGCATTCCCGTCGTGCTGCTGAGCCAACTCTCCCGCAAATGCGAAGAACGCCCCAACAAGCGGCCAATCCCCTCGGACTTGAGGGAGTCAGGCGCCATCGAGCAGGACGCCGACGTGATCTTGTTCGTGTATCGCGACGAGGTCTATCACGAAAACACCGAAGCCAAGGGCATTGCCGAAATCATCATCGGTAAGGGGCGCGACATTGAGATGGGCACGGTCCGCACGGCATTCCTTGGCCAGTACAACCGCTTTGAAAACCTTGCTGCCGGGTGGAAACCGGAGGCTGTCGAGCCACCGGCAAAGGTCACCAGCCTGGCCAACCGTTACCGTCAAAAGGAAACATTCTGATGGACTCCAAGCGACTTGCTGTTCCCGAGCCGTCCACCTACCGCTTCGCGGTGTTCTGCTGCTCTTTCAAAATGGATTTGAGCAGCACGCCAGACCATGCCTTGGCGCTGTTCGCCGACGAGGCCATGGCCAATCGGTATGGCGCGTGGATGTGGCCTACAACGTTCGAGGTGGTTGACCGTCTCGCCCAACCGGAGATGACCGATTGAGCGCTCTGATCAAGACCCTGACCGTGAAGCTGTCAGACACTGAAATTCAGCGCAACGCCAAGCTTGAGCATGTGCGTGACCTGCATGATGCGAGTCACCCGGCGTTGCACTTCCGTTATGCGAAGAACCGCGCGCGCGGGTCTTGGTACCTGCTGAATAAACGCCAGTGGCACCGCATCGGCGGCTTTCCTGATCTTTCCACCAAGCAGGTCGTCGCGGCCTTGCCAGCCGTGCGCCTGCGAGTTGCGGCTGATGGCGCTGCCAGCGTTTCAGGTTGGGTGACCGTCGGCGAACTGCTGGACTGGTTTGGCGATCGCATGGCCCGCTCCCGCGCGCTCTCTGCCAAGCGACGTTCAGCCGGCAAGTCGGCGATCAGTTGCCAGCTCAAACCACGCCTGGACGATCTGCTTATCCGCGACGTCAACGCCCAGACCCTCGACAAGCTGCTGATGTGGCCGGCACAGGAAGAATTGTCGCTGTCGTACGTCCAGCAGTTGTACCGCCTGCTCGCGGTGGCCTTCCGGCAGGCTCGCAAGTTGGACCTGATCCCGGCCAACCCGATGGCCGAGCTCAAGTTCATCCACTTCACGACGGCCCGCATCCTGCCAAAGCCCGCCCGCCTGCGCGATGTCCAGTTGCCCGAACTGGTGGCGCAGCTGACCGAGCGCTTCGAGAGCGCACCCGGTGACGCCATGCTGGCCTTGATGATGCTGTGCCACGGTACGCGGATCGGCGAAACCCGCCAGTCCCGCTGGGCCGACATTGCTCTGCCTGAGCGTGAGTGGTTCCTGCCGGCCGAGCACACCAAGAGCAAGACCGAGCTGCGGGTGCCGCTGACCGACCAAGTCTGCGCGTTGCTGCGCCGGTACCGTGACCTTCAGGCCGCCCAGGGGTATGAAGGCCCTTTCCTGTTCCCATCTCGCCGAGGCAAGGCTCTGAGCGATAACCAGGCCAGTGCAGTGTTCACCCGACTGGGGCACGGCGCTTGGACCAGTCACGACCTGCGCAAGGTGGCCCGTACTGCTTGGACTGACCTCGGCGTAGACGGCCATATCGGCGAGATGTTGTTGAACCATTCGCTGGGCAAGATCGCTTCGACCTACATCAACACCCAGGCCAAGGAGCAGCGTCGTCTGGCGCTGGTGAAGTGGCACAACTGGTTAGATGAGCGCGGGTTCAAGGCGATCCACGAGCAGACAGGCGTTAGATATGAAGATTCGCAAAACCTCGCAGACGCCTTGAATAGCGCGGCCTGCGAGTCAACTCCGCAATTTGTTAAGGGCGAGGTATCAAAACATGCAGCAAGCACTGGGGCCTGGCTTTAGCAAGGAAAGGGTCGAGCTGGAGCTTTGCCCGATGTGCAGGGGTAGAGCAGTCAAAAAAGGGGTGTTTTTCGAGCTGATCTGCACCCATTGCAACGGCTCAGGTTGGGTTGTTTCGGGTAGTAGGTTGGTGCTTTCTTCAGACGAGTTGGTAACCCAGTTGAGCTTTAAATTGCAGGAGGCTCAGCGCGAAATCACAGCACTCAAGCGTGCGCCGTATTTGTCGGGCGAGGGCGTGCAGTACCAACAGAACAACCGCCGGGGCGCCGGTGGCACGAATTACACAGGGGATTGAGCAATGACCAGAGCAAAACAGTTCAATGATCGCACCGTGGAAGATCTGCTCGAGCATTGGGGTCGCTGGGTAGTGTTGGGGTCTTGCGTGTCCTGCTGTGCTTCACGGGAAAACACCATCGCCGATCCGATGATCACCGACGATGAGGCTTTGCTCATAGATCGTCTGGTTGGTCGGCTTCGTAATCGCTACCCAGAGTGCGGCCGGGTAATTATCAAGTACTACACCTCGCGGCATGCGACTTTCAGGGATGTAGCGCGCGACTTGAAGTTCGGTGAAGAGAAGGCCCGGCAACTCTGGAAGGCGGGTGTCGCTTGGGTTGACGGTGCTCTAGAAACTCGCCGCGAAGCCGCTTGACAGCCCCGGTCCCGATCTATAGATTTCTCGTTACTTTGCGGTTTTTCCGCGAGCAAAGCCCGACCCTAGAGTTGGGCTTTTTGCTTTCTACAGTTCTTCGAGCCTCGGCATTTGCCGGGGCTTTTTCGTTTTCGGCCCCACCACACCCATCGCTCCGAGCTGGGAGTGCTGTTGGGGCCGAACCTATTACTCGCCCCGTGAGGGCATATGAGAATGAAAAATATGCCCGACAAACCTGACACCTGGCTGATGGTGATCGCGTGGCTTGGCCAGCATGCCCCAACGATTTATGCCGGTGCCTTGTCATTTGTTGTGGGTGCTCTTCGGATCATCTACGGCGGCGGCACTCGACGACAGGCTTTGCTCGAAGCATCGCTTTGCACGCTGATCACCATTGGGCTTATCCCGCTACTCGAGTACTTCGGGCTGCCTCAGAACTTTGCGACGGCTGCCGGTGTGTTCATAGGTTTCCTTGGTGTGAAGAAGATCGCTGATTTGGCTGATCGTTTCGCTGATTTCAGATTGCCCAGACGGCAGGAGTGACCATGCAACTTATCGAAAATTGGAAACAGGCCCTGAAGATGACCAGTGTGCAGGCTGGTGCCTCAGTAGTCGCGCTGGGTGTTGCTGAGCAGTTGATGCCTCAGCTTCAGACCATCCTGCCGCCGGTGGCCTATGCCGTCCTCGGTGTCATCGTGATGATCGCCCGCGTGGTCCTGCAGCCGAAGCTGGCCAAGTAAGGGCTCTTTGTTGTGACGGGGGTGACTGATGTTCAAGCTCGATATCGGCGTTGATGACGCACCGCTGACCAAGTCGGCGATGGATTTGCAGCGCCGGCATATCCCTTTTGCGTTGGTCCTGACGGCAACCCGTTTGGCTAAACGGATCAAAAAGGGCGAACTGGCCGTGATGCGGCAGCGCCTCGATCGGCCAACCCCGACCACGATGAACAGCCTGTTTGTGAAGGCTGCGACGACCAAGGGCAAGCCGGCTGAGGTGTACTTCAAGGATTCTTGGACGTCGGGCATTCCTGCAGATGCCTACCTGCAGCAGGCGGTCTTTGGTGGCTTGCGGCCGCATAAGCGCTTTGAGAAGTCCTTGATTGCGCGCGGCATCATGAAGTCGGGCCAGTACGCGCTGCCCTCAAAGGTGTTTCTCAACCAGTACGGCAACGTATCGCGGGGCCTGATGACCAAGGTGCTGTCGGGTCTGGGTGCGGCTGAAACCGTCGGTGGCTTCAATGCGAACGCCACGGACAGCAAGCGCAGTATGGCCAAAGGTAACAGGCGCTACTTTGGCGGCGTGGTTGGTGATGAGTCGGGTGTGTGGGAGCGCATGAATACGAAGTGGGGGGCGGCTGTTCAGCCGGTGTTCATCTTCAGTGATGGCGCACCCAGTTATCGCACCATCTTCCCGTTCTTCAAGATCGCGGAAAACATCGTCAAGGCCCACAAGGCGCAGGAGTTCGGCGATGCGCTGGCCCATACCATGGCCACGGCTCGGCCCTGATGCCGTTTCGTGAAAAAAGATCGAAAAAAGCCGCTTTTCGGGTGTTTTTCGCTTGACAGGTCGGGCAGGGGGTCGGGTCAAAGGTACTCCCGGCCCCCCACCCGCCTAGGGGGTAATTCGGGCCCCGCTCTTTCGCTACGTATGACCCATTTGCAGAGGTTGGTTGTTGTTATGTCTTCGAAGATCACCACGATCACGCGACAGCCGTTCTGGCTGAACAAGAAGAACATGGCCGACAGTCTCGGTATTTCGGTGCAGGCCTTTGATAAATGGGGCGTCCAGCCGGTTGCAAAGATCGGTCGTGAATCGTTCTACGACGTTCGGGCGGTGGTCGATAACCGCGTCCAGCACCAAGCCGGCAAGCAGCAACCGGGCGTCGACCTGGTCGATCCGCTCATTGGCTACAAGATCGATGTCGAGCGTCTGCGCCTGACCAAAGAGCAGGCCGACGCCCAGGCACGAAAAAACAAGGTCGGTGACAAGGAGCTGGTCCCGGTCGGATTCATGGTTTTTGCGCTGGCCAGCCTTTCTGCGCAGCTGGCCTCAACCCTCAACACCATCCACAAAAGCGTGAAGCGCAAGCATCCAGATATCAGCGTGCGCCACCTTGAGGCCGTCGAGAGCGAGATTGCCGTTACGCGTAACGCGGCTGCTGGGTTGGCTGATCGCATTCCGGAGCTTTTGGATGAGTACATCACCTCCCTGGATCAAGAGTCTGGTTGAGGCTGTCCGGCGCGGGCTCAAGAGCCTTGAAGTAGATCCGCCCATGACCGCAGTGGAATGGGCCGACGAATATTTCTACATGTCGTCTGAGTCGTCCTATGGCGAGGGCAAGTGGACCACCGAGTCGTTTCAGGTGGCGTTGCTGAACGCCATGGGTAACGACCTGGTGCACGAACTGAACCTGCCGAAGTCGGCGCGTATTGGCTACACCAAGATGTTGCTGGCGAACATCGCCTACAAGATCAAGCACAAGAAACGCAGCGTGTGCATGTGGAGCCCGACGGACGACGACGCCAAAGGCATCATGAAAAAGCACGTCGATCCGATGATCCGCGACGTGCCGGTGATCAAGGCCTTGGCGCCCTGGTACGGGAAAAAGCACAAGGACAACACCGAGGATCAAAAGACCTTCGAGAACCGCAAGGTGTTGTGGTGGCTGGGCGGTAAGGCGTCGGGCAACTACCGGGAAAAGAGCCCGGACGAAGTGGGCTACGACGAGCTGTCGAGCTTCGACGCAGACATTAACAATGAGGGCTCGCCCACCTTCCTGGGGGACAAACGCTTGGAGGGGGCGACCTTCCCGAAGTCGATTCGCGGCTCTACCCCCAAGCTTGCGGGTAGCTGTCAGATCACGCGGGCGGCCGAGGAATCGGCCTACCTGATGCGCTTTCACATCCGCTGTCCGCACTGCCGCATCGAGCAAACCCTGAAGTGGGGCGGTAAGGATGATCCGTTTGGGCTCAAGTGGTCCAAGGATGCGCTCGGCGAAGTCGACAAGGCCTGGTATCTGTGCGAGTCCGGCAATGGCTGCACCTTTGAACATTACGAGATGGTCGAGGCGTCACGCGCCGGCCGCTACATCTGCGAAAAAACCGGTGTTTGGACGCGCGACAGCATGGAGTGGTTCGGGGCGGACGACGCGCCGATCCGCACACCGCGCCGCCTAACGTTCCATATCTGGACCATTTATTCGACCTTCACCACCTGGGTGAAAATCGCCGACGAGCGAGTCAAGGCCGGTAATGACCGGGGCAAGTTAAAAACCTTCGTCAACACGACGCTTGGCGAGCCCTGGGAAGAAGACCTCACCGAGAAAGTCGACTGGGAGCAGCTGCGCGAACGTCGCGAGGTTTACGCAGCTCAGGTGCCAGCGCGTTGCGTCGCGCTGATGGGCGGTATCGACACACAGGACGATCGCTACGAATTGCGCGTGTGGGGCTTTGGCGCCGAGGAAGAATCTTGGCTGATTTACCGCCGAATCCTGACGGGTGATCCGGCCAGCACTGAGCTGTTGCGCCAAGTCGGACTGGAGCTGCACAGGCAATTCACCCGCGCCGACGGCACGAAAATGGGCGTGATGCGTTGGTGCTGGGACTCCGGCGGTCACCATTCGGAGACTGTTAAGGCTCAGAGCCGCAAGCATGGCTTGCATTGGGTGATTCCGATTTTCGGGGCCAGCACCTACGGCAAGTCGATTGCCAGCTTCCCGCGCAAGAAAGAGAAAAAGTCAAAAACCTATCTGACCGAGGTCGGCACCGACAACGCTAAAGAGGTCATTTACAACCGCCTCAAAGTTCAGCCGGACGGCAATCGTCCGGTGCCGGGGCTTATCCACTTCCCGGCCGACGACTCAATCTGTGACGACGACGAGCTTAAGCAGCTGACCAGCGAAACCAAGAAATGGATCTTGGCGAAGGGGCGGCGCGTGCTGCGCTGGGACGCCAGTAAGAAGCGTAACGAAGCGCTCGACTGCTTTGTGTATGCCCTGGCGGCGCTGCGGATCAGTCAGGAGAAATTCGGTTTGGATCTGGACCAGCTCGCCATGGAAGCCCAGTTCGTGCCCGAGTCGGGCACCTGGGAAGTGCCGGCCGCGCCGGAGCCAGAAGAATCAGAACCGCCGAATGAATCGGCGCGGCCTGAGCCCCCATCAACTCAAGCCGCCGCCGCTGGCGATTGGCATAACGTGGAAAGTAACGGATGGCTATAAACGCGCAGGAGATGCTGGATAAGTATCTGGAGGCAGAGGCCGCGATTTTGCTGGGCAAAACGACCATCTTTAACGGTCGCACCCACACAATGGCGGAGCTGCCGCAAATCCAAGCAGGACGACGCGAGTGGGAGCGCCGGGTTAACGCTCAGCAGGCCGCTGCGCGGGGCAGCCCGGGTTATGCCCTGGCTGACTTTCGTTGAACTTCCTTGATCGGTGTGTGGCGGCGGTTTCCCCCCGGGAGGGGCTGAAGCGCTTGGCCGCGCGCGACTCTATTCGGATGTATGAGGCGGCCAAGATCAGCCGCACGCACAAGGCCGAACGGCAAGCGCGCAGTGCTGACAGTTCGTTGCAGCGCGACGCCGAGTCGCTCCGTGGACAAGCCCGCAAGCTGGATGAAGATCACGACCTGGTCACCGGCATTTTTGACCGGCTGGAAGAGCGGGTAGTGGGGGGCGCGGGTATCGCGGTGGAACCATTGCCGTTGGATCACGCGGGCAACATTCACCTGGAATTTGCCTCGCAGATCAAGGACGCCTGGGCCGAGTGGTCGTTGCGGCCGGAAACCTCGGGCGAACTGACTCGGGCACAAATGGAGCGGCTGGTGTGCCGCACCTGGTTGCGCGATGGCGAGGCGTTGGCCCAGCTGCTGATGGGCAAGGTGCCGAACTTTGAACATCTGCACGCGGTGCCGTTCTCCTTGGAGCTGCTGGAGCCGGACTATCTGCCGTGGAACTACAACGACGAAGCCAATGGTATTTGCCAGGGCATCACACGCGACAGCTGGCGGCGGGTCAAAGGTTACAACCTGTTGAAGCGACACCCGGGCAGCGCCTTGGGTTTCAGCCTGTCGGTGGATACCAAGTTCGTACCGGCCGACCGGATGCTGCACATCGCGTATCGCAAGCGCCTGGGCCAGAACCGGGGCCAGCCGCTGCTGCACGCCGTGCTGACGCGCTTGGCGGACATCAAGGATTACGAGGAAAGCGAGCGGGTGGCCGCTCGGATCAGTGCCGCCCTGGCGATGTTCATCAAAAAGGGCTCGACCGATGACTACGTGGTGGCCCCGACCACGGCCGGCAAGGACGGTCAGGCCACCGGCGCCCGAAGTATTCCGATTGCCCCGGGCATGGTCTTCGATGGGCTGTTGCCCGGCGAAGACGTGGGGATGATCGAAAGCAACCGGCCGAGTCAGTTCGTGGAGAGTTTCCGCAACGGTCAGTTGCGCGCGGTGGCGGCGGGCACCCGCGTCGGTTACTCAACGGCGACCCGCAGTTACACCGGCACGTATTCAGCCCAGCGTCAGGAGCTGGTCGAGTCCCAACTGGGTTACGACCTGCTGCAGCGTGAATTCATCGACTACTGGTCGCGCAAGGTTTACCGGGCGTTTATCGAAATGGGCTTGCTCAGCGGGGTGCTGAAGCCGCCGCCCAACGTGAACATGGACTCGGTTTACAGCGCGGTTTATCAGGGGCCGGTGATGCCTTGGATCAACCCGGTGCATGAGGCCAATGCCTGGGAGTTGCTGGTCAAGGCCGGTTATGCCGATGAGGCCGAAGTGGCGCGAGCGCGTGGACGTAACCCGCAGGAACTCAAGCGGTCGCGTCAGGCGGAAATCGAAAGCAACCGGGTGAAAGGGCTGGTGTTCAGCTCCGACGCCTATCACCAGTTCTACGGGAAAGTGACCCTCAATGCAGACCTTTCAAGCACGAAAAAACAAACGTAAAGCGCCGCTGATGAAGCCGCGGGCGTCGGCTACGGCCGTGATCACGGCGGAAAACCAGCCGGTGGAAAACTGGTACTCGATGCGCGCCATGGCGCGCGGCAGTGTCGAGATTCTGCTGTATGACGAGATCGGCGGCTGGGGTATCACCGCCAAGCAATTCGCGCTGGACCTGGCGGCGTGCGGTGACGTGTCACACATCAATCTGCGCATTCATTCGCCGGGCGGTGACGTGTTCGCCGGCATGGCGATTTACAACACGCTGAAGGCCCACCCGGCCCGCCTGGACGTCTACATCGACGGCCTGGCGGCGTCGATGGCCAGCGTGATCGCGATGGCCGGTGACACGGTGTACATGCCGACCAACGCCATGATGATGATCCACAAACCCTGGGGCGCGCAGGGCGGTGATGCGGATGAAATGCGCCGTTACGCTGATTTGCTCGACAAGGTCGAAGGCACCCTGGTGCAGGCGTATGCCAGCAAGACGGGGAAAACCCCGGAAGACATTCACGCATTGCTGAAAGCTGAAACGTGGATGGATGGTCGCGAGGCGGTGGCAGCCGGTTTCGCGGATCAGTTGATTGACCCTCTGGTGGCTGCCGCTCACCTCAATTCGAAACGCATGCAGGAGTTTGAACACATGCCGGCAGCCGCCTTTAACAGCCTGATGACACCGCGTAACCAAGTGCCAGCCCCGGCGCCGGTCAATGTCTTGACGCCGGATCAGATTCGCGCGCAAATCATCGCCGAAGACGGCGAGCGTCGTACCGGCATCACCGCCGCCTTCGGTGGCTTCGCGACGGCCCATGCCGAGCTGCTGGCGACCTGCGTCAGTGACATGACCTGTACCGTGGAAAGTGCCCGGGCGAAGTTGCTGGCCAAGCTGGGCGAGGCCACGAGCCCATCGAATGTGCCGGGCCTGCATGGCCATGTCAGCAACGGCAACCTGGTCGGTGATTCGGTGCGGGCTTCGCTGGAAGCGCGGATCGGCACGGCACAAATTGAGGCCAGCAACGGCCTGAATCACATGAGCATGCGCGAGCTGGCCCGTGCCTCGCTGACCGAGCGAGGGATTATCGTGTCAACGCTCAACCCGATGCAGATGGTCGGCATGGCGTTCACTCACTCGTCCAGCGACTTCGGGCAAATTCTGTTGGATATCGCCGGCAAGTCGGTGTTGCTGGGCTGGGAAGACGCGCCGGAAACCTTCCAGCTGTGGACCAAAAAAGGCCAGTTGAGCGACTTTAAAACGTCGTCACGGGTGGGTCTGGGTGAGTTCCCGAGCTTGCGTGAAGTGCGCCCGGGCGCCGAATACAAACACATCACCTTGAGCGATCGCGGTGAGCCGATCACCCTGGCGACTTACGGTGAGCTGTTCGCGATCACTCGCCAGGCGATCATCAACGACGACCTGTCGCTGCTCAGCGATGTGCCGTACAAGATGGGTCAGGCGGCCCGCGCAACCATCGGTGACCTGGTGTATGCGGTGCTGACCACGGCGCCCAAAATGCGCGATGGCAAAGCGCTGTTTCACGCCGATCGCAAGAACTTGGCCACCGGTTCGGGAGCTGAGCTGTCGATTTCCAGCCTGATCGACGGCAAGACCGCCATGGCGTCGCAGAAAACTCAGGCGGAAGGCGGCAAGGCACGTACCTTGAACATTCGACCGGCCTACGTGCTGACCCCGGTAGCCCTGGAAGACAAGGCCAATCAGTTGATCAATTCGGCCTCGGTCCCGGGTGCGGATGTCAACTCCGGCATCATCAACCCGATCCGTGGTTTTGCCACCGTCATCGGCGAGCCGCGGCTGGATGATGCGTCGCCTACCGCGTGGTACATGGCGGCCAAGCAAGGCACCGACACGATTGAGGTCGCGTACCTGAATGGCATCGACACGCCTTATGTCGAGCAGGAAAACGGCTTCAGCGTCGACGGTGTGCGCAGCAAGGTGCGCATCGATGCCGGTGTGGCCCCGTCCGACTATCGCGGCCTGTACAAGTCCGCCGGCCAGTAATTGCCCGGTGTCCCTCGAAACCCCGCCGCGTGCGGGGTTTGTTGTTTCTGCGTTCTGGAGAATTGAACGATGGCTAAAAATTATTCGGGTGCTGGCAAATCCATTTCGATTATCTCCCCCACCGGCGGCACGACCGCCGGAGTGCCGCTGGTGATCCTGGACACGGTGATGATCCCGCTGGATACCACGGTCAAGGATCAGCTGGTCACGGTGGTGTTGGACGGTGCTTGGCGGCTGCCGGTGACGGGCGCGCTGAAAATGGGCGCCAAGGTCAGCGTGTTGGCCGGTGTGCTGGTGGCGGCCGGTACGGCCAGTTCCGTGCCCTTCGGCAAGCTGCTGACCGATGCGGTGGGCGGTTTCGCTGAAGGGTTGTTGATTCAGTAATGGCGCCCGCGTTCAGGGCACTGGCTGAGCGCATGGATCGCCTGCTGGTCGATCGCCTCGGTGATCAAGCGACCCTTGAGGATGGCACGATGATGCGCGGCGCGTTTGCGTCGCCTTTCCTTGGCGCGCAGATCGGCGCCAAGGCCAGCGGCTTTCGCCTTGGCGCAGCGGTCAACGCTGACCAGCTCGCGGAGCCGACGTTTCACGTGCGGGCGGTGGATGCCATCAAGCTGCCGCGTGGGGCGTTCGTCACCGTCGACTTGGCCGTTGAACACGGTGGCGGGCGTTATAAGGTCGTCAGGCATGAGCCGGACGGCTCGGGGATGGTTAATCTGGTATTGGGTGCAGACAATGAGCGAGACGACGATATCCAGTGAGCCCACTGCGGTGAGCGAGCTGACGGTCTTGCATGAGGCCATTGAAGTCACGTTGCGCGAGCGCATCCCGGCCTTCAGGCATGTCGAGCCCTATCCCGAGCTGAACAAGGGTATGGGCGAGCCGGCGCTGGTGTTTGCCATGACTGGCATGGCGCCTGCCCCGAACGCGGACTCTGGCACCGGCAAGACCGCCCTGAACTGTCGCTTTCAGGCGGTGATTCTGGTCGATTCAACCCGCAACCGGGCGCCGCTTCAGGCGGCCATTCTCGCCAGTCGGGTGGCCACCGTGCTGCGCGGCCAATACTGGGACGTGGACTTTGTCGAGGAACCTACTCACATCACGGTGCAGCCGGACGGCTCCACGCCGGAGCTGGTGCAGTTCTGCGTGTGGGTCGTGGAGTGGATGCAGGTGGTGCATTTCGGCGAGTTTGAGTGGCCATGGGCGGATGAGCCGCCGGGCACCCTGATGTTTGGCTTGATTCCTGATGCGTCGAGCAGTGCCGAGGAATATGTGGCACCGGAGGATCTGTAATGAGTTATGCCAACGCCGAGCACGACCGCATGCTGGCTGGCCTGGTCAAAGCCTGTTATGTGGTCGCGCTCGATCTGGCGGCCAGTCCGCCGATGTGTCGGGTGTCGGATGGCGAGTGGACCAGCGCCTGGGTGCGCTGGCACAGCCAAGCGGCCGGCAAGGCGCGGCACTGGCGAGTGCCCAGCCTGGGCGAGCAGGGCACACTGATCAGTCCCAGCGGTGACGTGTCACAAGGCGCCTTTGTGCCGGGCTTGTACGGTGATGCGGGGCCGGCGCCGGATAGCCGCGATCACGTTGAGCGCTGGCTGTTCGACGATGGCGGCTCGCTGACCTACGACTGGCAAGCCAAGCAGTACAGCATCGAGCTGCCGACCGGCACCGTGAAGATCAAGGTCGGTAGTTCGGACTTGAACGTGACGGATAACGCCGTGTTGGTGAAGTCTGGGCACATCACCCTCGACGGCCCTTCGCTGCTCAAGGGGAACGTGCAAATTGAGGGGGACGTGCTGATCACGGGCGCGTTACGCGTAACGGGCGATATCAACGGCGGCGGCGCAATCATCGACACCGCCGGCAACACGGCCAACCACCAGCACTAATCGAAACGCTTATCCAGCCCACCGCGTGTGGGCTTTTTTATGCCTGGAGAAATATATGGCTAGTAAGAACAACGCGGACGTCGCACCCGCAGCGGTACCGGTTAGCACTGTGAGCTTTCGCGACACGCTGTACACCTCGCGCACCCTGATCCTGCCGGGGCAGCGGACGCTAGCAGTGGCCAAAGGTCGCGCGATCGTCGCGGCGAATGACCTGGCCGCCTTGGATTACCTCAAGGCCCACCCTGAGTTTGAGCCGCTGGCGGAGTAAGCCCGATGATCGGAATGGATCGCCACACCGGCCAGCCCCTTTCGGGCCGGGACCATCTGCGGCAGTCCATTGCCGACATCCTGACCACGCCCCTCGGCACCCGGCGCATGCGCCCCGAATACGGCAGCAAGTTGCGGCTTTTTGTCGACCTGCCGGCCAACGCCGGCTGGAAAAGTGCCGTTCAGGCTGAAGTGGCCCGGGCGCTGGGTGCTTGGGAGCCGCGCCTGAAACTGGAGCGGGTGCGGGTCGTGTCGGTATTGAACGGACAAATCAACCTGGTGCTGACCGGTGAGTACGTGGGCAGTTCGGTGGAAATAGAGGTGTCCGCATGAGTGGTATCGACCTGTCGCAGTTGCCGGTGCCAGCGGTGATCGAGGCGCTGGATTTTGAAGCGATCTACCAAGATCTACTGGCCTACTTTCAGGGCGCGATGGGGACCGGCTGGACGGCAGTGCTGGAGTCGGACCCGATCGTCAAGGTGCTGGAGGTGTTCGCCTATCGCGAGATGATGTTGCGGGCGCGGATCAATGACGCGGCGCGCGCAGTGATGCTGGCGTACGCCGTCAAGGCTGACCTGGATCAGATTGGCGCGAACTACAACGTTCAGCGCTTGCTGATCGATGCTGGTGACAGTCAGGCGATACCGCCCAGGGCGCCGACCTATGAGCGCGATGATGACTTTCGGCGGCGTATCCAGCTGTCGCCGGAAGGCTACACCACGGCGGGCAGTGAGCAGAGCTACGTGTTCCACGGGCTGAGTGCGCACCCCGATGTCGCGGACATCAGTGTCATCAGCCCCTTGCCCGGTGCGGTCACGGTCTACGTGTTGTCGCGCGTGGGCAATGGGGAGGCGTCTGAGGAGCTGCTGGCTGCCGTGGCGGCGGCACTCAACAAAGAGCAGGTGCGGCCCATGACGGATCAGGTCACGGTGCAGTCGGCTCACATTGTGACGTACAGCATCGTCGCCGAGCTGGTGGTGCTGCCGGGCCCAGACTCGGCCGTGGTGGGTGCTGCTGCCCAAGCCGCCGCTGCGCTGTATGCCGCCAGTCAGCACCGCATGAGCCGCGATATCACCCTGTCCGGTGCCTATGCCGCGTTGCACCAGCCCGGCGTGCAGCGGGTCAACCTGGGCAGCCCGGCGGCCAACCTCACTTTGGGCGCGGGGGAGTCCGCGTACTGCACCGCGATAACCCTCACCATTGCCGGGGACACCGATGTCTAGCTTATTGCCGCTGAATGCCACTGCGCTGGAGCGCGCGGTGGCCCAAACGGGCGTGAGTGCCACTGAACTGCCGGTGATGCTGCGCGCGCTGTGGAATCCGGAAACCTGCCCGCTGAACATGTTGCCCTGGCTGGCCTGGGCCTGGTCGGTTGACGCCTGGTCGGACAGCTGGTCGGAGCGCCAAAAGCGCGACACGGTGAAGCAGGCGCTGCCGGTACAGCGGATCAAAGGCACCATCGGCGCCGTGCGCAGTGCCCTGGACGCCCTGGGCATCCCGGCCCGCGTGCAGGAATGGTTTAACCAGACGCCTCAGGGCGCGCCGTATACGTTCCGCCTGCTGCTCGACTTCGATCAGCAGCCAGTGAGTCAGAGCGGCATTCTCAAAGTGCTGGAAGTGGTCGAGGCCACCAAAAACTTGCGCAGCCATCTTGAGGCTGTGCTGCAAACCATCACCACGCGCGCCGGGCTTAACGTCGCTGTGGTCGCCTCTGTGGGCAGCGACATCACGCTGAGCAGGTATGAGGCGCCGCGCCTAATCATCAATGAGTTCGCGCTGTCACTGGACGGCCCGGTCTGACGCGCAGGAGCACTCAGTGGAACTGAAAAACTATTTCCCCCAGAACAGCGCCGGCGACTTCCTCCCAGGCGCCATGGGCTACCTGTATTTGCCTGGCACCACCACGCTTGCCAGTGGTCTGCGGGATGCCGCCGGCAATGCGCTGGGCAACCCCATCACCGCGAGCGACAAGGGCCTGCTGCAGTTTGCCGCGCCCAATGGTTTGTATGACCTGCGGGTCATAGCCCCGGGCCGCGATTACGTCTTGCGCATCCAGTGCAACGACGTGACCGAATCAATGCTGGCCGCGCAAACGGCGGCCGCCAACGCGCAAGCGGCGGCGCAGGTCGCCGAACTGGCGGCTGGCCTGGCGACGATCACCGCCATTTACGACACCTACGCCAAAGCCTATGCCGACGTCTGGACCTTGGCCGAAGGCGTGCTGGTACGCGTGCTGGCCGACGAAACCCGTGGCGGTCGGGCCAGTTGGTATCGCGCCGTTAATCCCCCAGGCGCCTCATTGTCTCTGGACTTCAAAGCCGGCGCCTATGCCCAGGCTCAAAGCCCGTTGGCCTTTGTCGCCGGCGTGGACCTGCGCCTGGTCGCCGTGCCGGCCACCGCCACCACTCTGGGCGCCCTCGGCGACTGCGCCGTGTCCGCCGAACATTTCTACTTGGCCGTGGCCAGCAACACGTGGCGGCGTGTTGCGCTGTCCACTTTTTGAAGGGTTGAATCATGATCGTACTGGCAAGCATCAGCGGCAAAACTCTGTTTGAAAGCGCGGAAATCACCCTGCCCGGGACTGGCATGGTGCAAATCTTTGTCAATGGTGTATTGGGCCCGCGCGGCCGGGTGCTTGTGCTGCGCAAGGGCGCCGATGGGGTTTTCTACGATTATCCCGAGTTGACCTTCCGCCAGCGCGCCGCAGTCGAGCTGTCCGCCGAGTTAGGTGACAAGCTCAAGATCCAGTTCTTCGATTGCCAGTCCGCCGGTATCGAGGTGCGCCAATGATCGTGCGTCCACTGGTGCGCAGCATCAGGAGGATCGTCAGGCCAATCATTTCAACGATTACCAGCGGGGCGGGCAGTTTTAAGCAAGGCGATCAGGCGGCCTCACTGGTCCTCGATTTCACCCGCAGCCTTTACGGCGTCCAGTCGGCTGACGAAACCATTGCCAACCAAATGAACCCATTGCCCAGCCTGCTGCTGGATTTTGCGGCGAACAAATACTTCGTAGGGGGTGCCTGAGATGGGGCTCGTACAAAAACAATTTGGTGAATTGATCACCTTCATGCGCGGCTCTAGTGGTGGTCGTTACAATGCCAACGGTGTGTTTGAACTGGTGCCGTTGGATCAGCCGCGCTTTGATTACGACCCGGTCACCAAGTTGATCAAAGGGCTGTTGATCGAGGAAAGCCGGACGAATTTACAAGTAGCTTCGTCTCAGTTTCACACGTGGACCCTCTTCGGTGACGCTAAGGTATACCCCAGCACTACTGTTTCGCCCGACGGGACGCTAACGGCAGCAATGGTTGAGAATACGCCAAACTCTAACAGCCAGATATCCAGAAATCCGATACTCGCTGACGGGACGTATACCAGAACCATATATCTGAAAAGTAATGGCGTTGACCCGTTTACTGTTGTCTTCGAAGGTGTGGGTGGCGGCGGTTCTGGAGGGTCCCAAACGTTCGATGTTTTGGGAAAAGCATTTGTAGGCGGGTTAGGCGCGGCCATATCGCGCAGCTTTACAGAAGTTGGTAACGGATGGATTCGGGTGTCTGTAGTCGGCGTTCAACTTTCCGGCGTTTCCACCGTTGGCGGTAAATTCTATATTGGTGCTTATGGAAACACCCCAATACAACATAGGGGGTATATGTGGGGGGCGCAGATTGAAGCGGGCTCTTTCGAGACTTCGCATAACCCAACGCCAAGTACGTTCGCTGGCCGCGCTTCGGCGGCTAGGTTATTCGACTCTAACGGCGTTCTGCAAACGGCGGCTATCAACACCGCTCGAAACAACGCGTACGGGTATGACTCGGCGGGCGTTCTTCGGCCTATCGGTTTGCTGGTTGAGGGTGCGGCGACGAACCTTCTACTCCAGTCATCGGCCTATGTTGGTGCACCGTGGCAACGGAGGGGATCTTGCACAGTTACATCCGGCGTCGGCCCAACCGCCCCTGACGGTTCGGCAGCAGGTCAATATTTGCAAGGGGTTAGTAATTCCGGCAACGATTTATTTCAACCCAATGTTCCAGTGGGGGTGGCGACCAGGTGCGAGCCTAGTATCTTCATTGCCAAGGGCACTACTACGGGAGTACTTGTACTTGGCAACGCAATGGGAGTGGGTTTAGGCCAATGGCGAGTAGATTTAGCCAAGTTGTCAACAAGTTATCAGCGAATAACAAGAAATCACCCATCCGTTACTATCGTCACTGAATTTGTCGGGGATGGCTCTGGTAATTCAGGTATTCACCTCTACAGATTTTCGGGTGATGCAACATTGGATTTCTACGCTTGGGGAGGACAGTTGGAGGTTGGCTATGACTCCACCTCCTACATCCCAACCACTACCGCTCAAGTTACCCGCGCCGCTGACGTTACTTCGTCGGTTCAAGTTACACGGGCGGCGGATGTTGCATCGGTCAATACGCTTAGCCCTTGGTTTAACGCGAGCGAGGGAACGCTGTTTGTTGAGTGGGCGACAAGTCACGACAGGGCGGAGTCGGGCATAGTCGCGATAACTAACGAAAGTGCAAATAACGCTGTATTCACCCGACAGATTGGTGGGCGAGTAGCTAGGAGTACGGTTACTTCCGACGGTCAGGTCCAAGCGGTAGGAAGTGGCCTTGGCACTGCGCCTGGTACAGTGACCAAGGGGGCTTTCGGTTTCGCTGCCAATTCGTTTGTATGGGCGGAACAGGGTTCGGTGCGATGGACTGATACGTCTGGAGTCCTCCCCGTCAACATGACGAAACTTCTACTCGGTGCGGCCTTTTCAGGCACCACGCAACTCAATGGCCATATCCGCTCCATCCGCTACTACCCCCGCCGTCTCACTGACGCAGAACTACAGGTGCTAACAGCATGAACCGAGAACATAGCGTAATTGGCCGCATCATCGACGTACCTGGCACTTACAGCGAGCAGGGCAACGAACTAACTCCACCCACTTATCAATCCGGTTGGCACGTCAACATGACTGAGTTGGTGCCTGAACTTGAACAATATCGGGTGTTCCCGGCTCAACCGTACCGCGTGTATGCAGGTGCAGAAACCGTTTTCCTGCGCTTCGCGGATGAAGGTGAGTGGCTGAACACGGCCGGCGCACTCGGCATCCTCGTGGCCGCTGAGTGAGCCGCCGCGAAAAGGATCAACCATGGCTTTTAAAACGCTGCACACCCTGTACGGCCTCACAAAACTCGCCACCGCGCAATTAACCGGCACACCGATCAACCTCACGCACATGGCGGTGGGTGACGGTAACGGCGGTCCTACTACCCCGGCGGAAACTGACACCCAATTGCAGCGTGAGCGTTATCGCGCACCGGTCAATCGGGTTTATCAGTCGCCGGACAACCCCACCCGCTTCACCGCCGAGCTGGTCCTACCGGCCGCCGTCGGAGGCTGGGTGATGCGTGAGGTCGCTATCTTTGACAGTGCCGGCGGGCTGTTTGCCGTTGGTAACCTGCCAGAAACCTACAAGCCGACGATCGAGGAGGGCGCCTTTGCCGACGCCGTGGTGCGGCTGGAGTTTGTGGTCAGCAGCGCCAGTGTGATTACCTTGCAGCTCGACCCCTATGTGGCGGTGGCGTCCCAGGCCTGGGTCATCAACAACCTTACCGCCGCGCAGATCATCCCCGGCGGTACGGTCACGCAGGTGCTGGGCAAGGCGTCTAACGCCGATGGTGATTACGTCTGGCAGGACCTCGGTTCGATAAACGTGACGGTGGATACCGTCGCCGAGAAGCAGTTGCTGGCGGCCAGTCAGACGCAAGTGGACCTGTCGCTCACCACCACCTACGGTCTGGCGGTGTACCTCGACGGTAAGCGTCTGGATATAGGCGCGGGGGTCGGTGAGTGGAAAGCCCACGCCACCATCCCCACTCGCCTGATCCTGGGCCAAAGCTACCCCGCCGGGACGCGCCTGACGCTGGTCAACAACGAACCGGCAGGCTCAGCGCCGGCGCCGCTGGAGCGTGGCCAGCACCTGGCCGATGTTATTGACAAGGCTCAAGCCCGGGCGAACCTGGATATTTTCAGCAAGGACGAAGCGCGGCAGTTGGCTCCGCCCAGTCTGATCGGCTACTTCGCGCGCACGACCGCCCCGGCCGGCTGGCTCAAGGCCAACGGCGCCGCGATTAGCCGCAGTGCCTACGCCGAACTGTATGCCGCCATCGGCACCACCCATGGCGCTGGCGATGGGTTTACCACGTTCAACTTGCCCGACCTGCGAGGCGAACATATTCGCGGCTGGGACGACGGCCGGGGTGTCGATAGCGGCCGCGTCCTGGGCAGCTGGCAAGCTGGAGCGATTCAAAGCCATGCCCACACCGGCAGCTCGGCCGATGCCGGCAGCCACGGCCACACCGGGTCGGCGCAGGCCGGCGGCAGCCACAACCACGCCGGCAGCAGTGCCGCCGCCGGTTATCACAATCACACAGCGTGGACCGATTCGCAGGGGGCACACACCCACGCCGTCAAGGAGGGTACCAATGGGCCGATCTGGCCCGGTGGCGACGTGTTGGTCTCGGGTGATGACTACACGCAGGGCATCGCTTATTACTCCAATACCCTGGCCGCCGGTGCTCACGGCCACAACGTCGGCATCGGTGCGGCTGGCGAGCACGCCCACGCCATCGGCATCGGCAACGCTGGCGAGCACGGCCACACCCTGTCGATCAACTCCGCCGGTACCCACAGTCACGGCATCACCATCGGCACCACCGGTGGTGCGGAAACCCGCGCGCGTAACCTGGCCTTTTTGGCCTGTATCAAGTTCTAAGGAGGCACCATGCAGGTTTACCAATATGACCTTGCGGGGCTGTTCGTCGGCGCGACGGTGGCCGACGAGTCCCCGCTGGAAGCGGGCGTGTTCCTTATGCCGGCGCGCTGCACCCTGTTGGAGCCGCCCCAAGGCGTGCCCGAGGGCAGTTGGCCGCGTTTCAACGGGCAGGTCTGGTGTCTGGTCAATCGGCCTGCGCCGGTGCCTCAGGCGGCACTCGACCCGGTCGCCAAGTTGACGGCGTTCCTGGCGCAGAACCCGGATGTCGCGAAGTTGGTGGAGGCGCTGAATTCCAGTCCGCCGAGCTAAGCGCAACCCCTTGCTGCACTGGGCCTCAGCCCTGAAACCCCAACTCGCCTGGTGCGAGTTTTTTTCTGTCTGGCTTTCCAATCTTCTGGAGCAATCCGCATGAGCTTTTTTCATGGTGTCACCACCACCGCCGTCGATACTGGCGCGCGCACCATTGCCTTGCCGTCGTCGTCCATCATCGGGCTGTGCGACACCTTTACCCCCGGTCCGGCGTGCGAAGCGCTGCCCAATGAGCTGAAGCTGATCACCAGTGAGCGCGAGGCCATCGCCGCCTTTGGGCCTAATTCGGCGATCACGCGGGCCTGCCAAGCCATCTACGTGCGCGCCAAGGCGGTGATCGTCGCCTGTGGCGTGGCCGTGGTGGTCGACCCCGCCGCGCAAACCTCGGCGATCATCGGCGGGGTGTTGGCCTCGGGCCAGCGCACCGGCCTGCAGGCGTTGCTCGATGGCAAGAGCAAATTCAACGCCAAGCCGCGGCTGTTGATCACGCCCAAGCACTCCGGGACCTTGGCCGTGGGCACCGCCCTGGTCGCCCTGGCTGACAAGCTGCGCGGTCTGGCCATTCTCGACGGCCCCAACACCACCGATGAAGACGCCATGGAATACGCCGAGAGCTTCGGCGCCAAGCGCGGTTTTATGGTCGATCCCGGGGTGCAGTATTGGGATACCGGCACCTCCGCCACCGTCGACGCGCCGGCCTCGGCCTGGGTCGCCGGCTTGTTCGCCTGGACCGATGCCGAGTACGGTTTTTGGGCCTCGCCGTCGAACAAGGAGTTTGTGGGTATCACCGGCACCAAGCGCCCGGTGGAGTTTCTCGACGGTGATGAAACCTGCCGAGCCAACCTGCTCAACAACGCTCTGATCGCGACCATCATTCGGGATGGCGGTTATCGCTTGTGGGGCAACCGCACGCTGTCGGCCGATCCGAAGTGGGCCTTTGTCACCCGGGTGCGAACGCTGGACATCGTGATGGACGCGATCCAGTTCGCCCACAAATGGGCCGTCGACCGCTCGATCACCAAGACCTACGTCAAGGACGTCACCGACGGCTTGGAGGCGTTCATGCGCGACCTGAAAAATCAGGGCGCGGTGGTGAACTTTGAAGTGTATGCCGACGCTGGGCTGAACACCGCCAGCCAACTGGCCCAGGGCAAGGTGTATTGGAACATCCGTTTCACCGACGTGCCGCCGGCTGAAAACCCGAATTTCCGTATTGAAGTCACTGATCAGTGGCTGACTGAAGTGCTTGACGCCTAAGGGGGCCGCTCAATGATTCCGCAAACTCTGTTCAACACCAACATGTTCGTCGATGGCATGAGCCTGGACGGCGATGTGCCGAGCCTGAGCCTGCCCAAACTCACCGTCAAAACCGAGGAGTATCGCGGTGGCGGGATGGATGCTGCGGTGGACATGGACATGGGCCTGGAAAAGCTCGAGGCCAGCTTTACCACCAACGGCATTCGCAAAGAGGTGCTGAAGTACTTCGGCGCCTTCGACCAGACCGGCTTTAACGCCTCGTTCCGAGGGGCATTCAAGGGCCAGAAGGGCGCGACCACCGGTGCGGTGGCGACCCTGCGCGGCGGTCTGCGTGAAGTCGATCCGGGCGAGTGGTCGCCGGGCGCCAAGGCCGAGTTCAAGTACGCCGTGAGCGTGACGTATTACAAGCTGGAGATCGATGGCCGGGTGATGTACGAGATCGATCCCGTCAACTCCGTGCGCGTCATTGACGGCGTGGATCAACTCGCCTCTGTGCGCACCATTTTGGGTATTTAAGGACTATGACGATGACGACTAAAGCACTGCCGAGCTGGATGGAAATCACCGAAGAAGGCGTGAGCATCAAGCTGACCAAGCCGAGCGAACTCAATCAGGTGAAGGTTGACCGCCTGCACCTGCGCTCGCCGACCGTGCGTGAACTGCGGGCGGCCACCGCGCAATCGGGTGGGGACGCCGAGAAGCGCGAAGTGATTCTGTTAGCCAGCCTGGCCGAGGTCGGGCAGGGCGATTTGGAGGGCCTGGCCGTGGTGAACTACAACCGCGTGCAGGCCGGCTATTTTCGCCTGGTCGAGGACGATGAACCTTACAAATACAACGATTAAGGCGGCAGCCAAACAGCTGGCCCGGGAATACCACTTCTCGGCCAATGAAATTGAGGCGATGCCGTTTGGTCGCATGCTGTGGTGGCTCAGGGATTGAGCCCTTCCCTCCGTTACGCGTAACAGGGCATTCCTATGGCAAACAAAATGGCGCTCGGCCTGGTGATCGGCGGGGCGGTGAGTTCGACCGTGGGCGCGGCGTTCAAGGACGTCGAAAGCCGCGTTAAGAAACTCAGCGAACAAGGCAAAAAGGCCCGGGTGCTGCAAAGCGCCATTGGCGAAACGATGCGCCTGCGCGATGAGTGGAAAAAGGCCCACGACGCCGGCGAGAAAGGCGCGTCAGCGCTGCTGGGGCGACTGGAAAAAAACCTCAATGTCCTGCGCAAAGAGGGCATCGAGGTCGGCAAGCTGGCCCGGGAATATGACCGCCTGGGTCGCGCCGGGCGCAGCGCTGAGCTGAAACTGAAGGGCCATAACCAGCTTGATCAGGGCAAGCAGCAGCTGCGCGGCGGCATAGCGCAGGCGGCGGTGGGGATGGGTTTGGCGGTGATTCCGACCAAGGTCAGCGCCGATTATCAAGCGATCATTCGCGACATTGCGATCAAGGCCGGCGTGGCCCGCTCGGCGCAAGAAGGCGAGATGTCGCGCGGCATCATCCAGACGTCGAAAGACATCGGGATGGGGCGCAACGAAGTGGCGGACGTGGTCAACCAGTTGGTCGGCGCCGGCATGGAGCTGAAGCAGGCCATGGAGTTTGCGCCGGTGGCGGCCAAGTTCGTCGTCGGCCAAGGTTCCTCCGGCGTCGACACCGCGAAGATGATCCAGGCACTGCAGAGCAACGCCAAGATCACCGATCCCAAGGTGCTGGAAAAGGCGCTGGAGGCGGTGGCCTTCCAAGGCCAGGCGGGCAGCTTCGAGGCCAGCGACATGGCGCGCTGGTTCCCGCAGTTGCTGGCGGGTATGCAGAAGCAGGGCATTACCGGCATGGACGCCGTGACGCAACTGGGTGCAATGCTCCAGGTGCAAATGAAAACCGCCGGTACCGCCGACGAGGCGGCCAACAACCTCAAGAACTGGATGGAGAAAATCGGTTCCGGCGAGGTGGTGGACGCGTACAAGAAGGCTGGCATTGATTACCAAGGCTCGATGAACACCGGCATTCAAGGAGGCATGTCGACGTTGGAGGCGAGCTTTGGCCTGGCCAAGCGGTACATCGAGGCGACGGACCCGAAAAAGGCCGCGCAGATGGCTGAGGCCACGGCCCGGATCAGCAAGGAAGCGGACCCGGAAAAAGCCAAGGCCATGCTCAACAGCCTGGAGCAGGCCCTGCGCACCGGCGATATTTTTGCCGACATGCAGGTCAAGTCGGCATTGGCCGCCTATGTGCAGAACAAGGCGCTGTATGAGCAGCTGAAAAATAAGGCCGCTGAGGCGTCGGGCATTCTCGACAAGAACCTGGGCGAGCGGCGCGACACCTCGGCGCAGAAGTGGAGTGAAACGCTGCAGGCGGGCAATGACGCCTTGCGCAGTATTGGGGATGCCATTCGCCCGGCGACCGATGCCTTGGCCGGCGGGTTGACGACCATCGCCCAAGGGATCGCCAAGGTATCGGACGAGTCGCCCAAGCTGGTGATGGGACTGACGGCACTGGCGGCTGGGGCCAGCACGGTGGTCGGTGTCCTGGGCACGCTGAAGATCGGACGCGGTCTGTCCAATCTCGCCCGGGGTGGGCTGGCGGGGCGTGGCGGCAAGGGCGGGGTGCAGGAGGTCTTTGTTACCAACGCCGGACGCGGCCTGGTCGGCGCTGGGTCGTCCCGGGGCGGCAAGGGTGGATTGGTGGCGGGATTGGTCACGGCGGGCGCCGAGGCGCTGCTGGGGCGCAAGGAGGGGGCGGCAGGTGATGGGCACGCCGGCATTGATCCGCTGGAGACGGGCCTGCAACTGCTCGATGTCATTAGCGAGGCCAAGGGCAACGGTAGTCCGCCATCCCCACCGCCGGTACCGCACACCCCATCGCCGCCGGCCGGCCGGTTGAAGACGCTGGCGACCAAGACCGGCAAGTTGGGCAAGGCCCTGCCGGGGGGCACGATATTTGAGGCTGGCCTGAAGGTCTTTGACACATACCTCTCGGCCAAAACCGACGACGAAAAGGCCGAGGGCTACGGCGGCGCGGCGGGTGGTCTGGCGGGCTCGCTGGCCGGTGCGGCGGCCGGTGCGGCGATTGGCTCTATTGTGCCGATCATTGGCACGGCAGTCGGCGGCATGGTGGGGGCGTTCCTCGGCGGCATGGGCGGTGATGCGCTCGGGGCAACATTCGGCAAGTCGCTGTTTGGCGATGCGGCGCCGGGGGATGTAGTGCGTTCAATGTCGACTAAGGAAGGCAAGCCCGAGGCCTGGAAGCCGATGATGCTCAAGCCCGAGGCCAAGGCGCCGAAGGTCGAGCAAACCTTCACGTTTCCGCTGAGCATGCCCATCACCATTGAAGGCGACGTCAAAGACCCGGCGGATTTGCTCCGGCAACTGGAGCCGATGCTGGAAGGCAAGTTCAAGGACTTCGCGCGCGACATCGGCGACGAGATGCGCCGGGCCGCTGATCGCCAGTTGTATGACAGTCCGCACGTTTAAGGAGGTGCCATGGCCTACATGGAGCAGATGCAAAGCAGCCTGAAGTTCATGGTCGCGGCCGGCGAGGCAGGGCGCAGCAGCCTGGACGGCATGATCGGCCCCATGAACGGCGCCATCGGCGATATGGGCGGCGCCGTGTCCGAACTGGAGAATTTGCCGTTCGTGGGCCAGGAGGTCGCTGCCAAATTGCAGCGGTTGATGACCGGGGTGAACGCCGCCCAGGCCAAAATTGGCTCGGTGGTCGCGGTCTACGGCGCGGCCACGCGGGCCGCGTCAGAGATTGACGGGCGGATCGGGGCGCTGCAAGAGCAGGCGGCCAAGGCGGGGGCGGCGATCAATCAACTGGCCGGCAAAGCGCTGCCGTCACTGGGCAACTTGGCTAACATTTTCCCGACCAGTGTATTGGCGACGGATGCCACGCCGGCGGTTGAGGCGGTCAAGCCGTTTCCGCACCTGCTGATCATGCAGCCGCTCAAGGCGTCCGCCGCGCCGTATTTCTTCAACCTGGACACCGCGGCCTTCGACGAGTTGCGCCGGCAGACCGCCTTTCGTTGGGCCTCGCAGGAGCGTTTGACGCGCCGGCCGGCGCAGCAGGCGGTGGGCTTGGGCGATGAAAAGATCACCCTCAAGGGCGCCATCCACCCGGGCTTTCGCGGTGGCCTGAAACAGCTCGATACGCTGCGGCGCATTGCCGCCCAGTTGCTGCCCCTGAGCTTGACCACCGGTTACGGCGATGTGCTGGGCAACTGGTGCCTGACCAACATCGAAGAAGAGCAGAGCGCCCTGTTACACGGCGGCATTCCGCGCAAGCAGTCCTTTAGCTTGGAGTTCGTCCGTTATGGCGATGATCTGCAGAACCTCTGACGGCGATCTACTCGACACCCTCTGTTATCAGCGCTACGGGCATTTAAACGGCACCGTGGAGCTGGTACTGGCGGCCAATCCCGGCTTGGCCGACGAGGTCTTACCGTTTCGTGCGGGCGTGTTGATCACCTTGCCGGACTTACCCCAGCCGGCGGAGGCGAGCGTGACCTTGTGGGATTAACCTGGAGCCTGGCATGACCCCTGTATTTCGTATTGTTGCCGATGGCAGCGACATCACCCGCCTGATCAACGACCGCCTGTTGCTGCTGCGCACCTCGGACAAGCCCGGCATGGAGTCGGACGAGTTTGAGTTGCGCATTGACGACCGTGACGGCGCCGTCACCTTGCCGGCACGCGGCGCCAGTATCGAGATCTACCTCGGCTATGCCGATGCCGCCTTAGGCCGCCTGGGTCGCTACACCGTGGACGATGTGGAGTTGTCCGGGCCACCGGACACCCTGGTGATCCGCGGCAAGGCCAGCGACATGCGTGGCAGCGGCAAGACCATCCGCAGTGGCAGTTGGGAGGCGGTCAGCCTGAGTCGTATCGTCGGTGATATTGCCGCGCGTAATGGCTGGGCAACGGTATGTCCCGTGCCGACGATCGTGCCGCGTGTGGATCAGCTGGGTGAGTCCGATTTTAACTTTGTCACCCGCCTTGCCAAGCAGTACGACTGCACGGCCAAGATCGCCGACGGCAAGTTGTTGGTGCTGCCGCGCCAGGCCGGCCTCAGTGCCAGCGGCAAAGCCTTGGGGGTGGTCACGCTGACCCGCCGCGATGTCAGCCGTTGGCAGTTTCGCCTGTCGGATCGCAGCACGCACAAGGCGGTGCGCACCCAGCACCAAGACAAGGCCACCGGCAAGCTGTCGGTTGTCCAGCTGGACAACGACGAATCGCCGGACGGCCTGCCGCCGATTCACACCGACCGCCATATCCACCCCAACAAGTCCGCCGCCGAGCAGGCCGCCAAGGCGCGTCTGGCGGCATTCAATCGTTCAACGGCCGGTGTGCGCCTGGAAATGCCCGGTCGCACTGACCTGTTCGCCGAGCGGGTGATCAATGCCCAGGGCTTCAAGGACGGACTCGACGGTGAATATTTGGTCGACTCGGTGGAACAGGTATTCACCCAGTCGGGCTGGACCACCACCGTCGAATGTAACGGCGGCAAGAGCGGCAAGGCCAAGGCCAAAGGCAAGAAGGCCACCGCGCCGCTGAAAATCGTTTCACCGCTGGACTGATCCGTTTTCCCTCACCCTCTGGCCGCCTTCGGGCGGTTTTTTTATGCCTGGAGATTGTGCAATGGCTTATTCCCCACTGACCCAGCAGCAGCTGCTGGCCATCCTCCCAAACTGCCGGCCGGTGGTCGGCGCCTGGCTGCCGGCGCTCAACCGTGCCATGGCCCGCTTCGACATCAGCACCCGGGTACGTCAGGCGGCCTTTCTGGCGCAGATCGGCCACGAGTCGGCCCAGCTAACCCAGCTGTCGGAAAGTCTGTATTACAAGGACGCCGAGCGCGTGGCGCAGCTGTTCAAGTATGGCTTTGACCTGAACCATAACGGCCGCGTCGATCCGGCCGAGGTCGAGTTTGCCAAGGGCTATTTGCGCAACTCGGAAAAGCTGGCGAACCGGGTGTATGGCGCTCGTTACGGTAACGGGCCCGAGGCGTCCGGCGATGGGTTCCGCTTTCGTGCCCGGGGCGGGATCGGCATCACCTTTCGCGACAACTACCGGCTGTGCGGCCAGGCGCTGAACCTGCCGCTGCTGGAACAACCCGAGCTGCTGCAGCAGCCGGAATACGCGGCGCTGTCGGCGGCTTGGTTCTGGTGGGATCGCGGCCTGAGCGATAAGGCCGACCTCGGGCTGTTCGACGGTATCAGCAGCGTGATCAATGGCGGCGGCAATGGCCGCGCTGAGCGTCGCGAGCTGTGGGCCAAGGCCAAGTCGGTGCTATGCGGCTGATCGAAGTGATTCCCGCCGGCTATCGCGCCCTGGCGCTGGTAATCGCCCCGGTGCTGCTGGCCGGGCTCAGTGCCGGCGGCGCCTGGCAGGTGCAGGAGTGGCGTTATGGCCAGGCGCTGGCCAAAGAGGCCCAGAAGGCCGCCGAGCAGCATAGCCAGGAACTGGCGGCGGTGGTGGGCCAGCTGGAGCAGCAGAAGGCCGATCGCGTCGCGCTTGAGGCGCGGATACAGACCAATGACGAAACCCGCTATCAGGAATTACAGCGTGAACAAGCTCATCAGAAACGCCTGCGCGATCGTATTGCTACTGGCGAATTACGGCTGTCAGTCCTTCTGGCCAGCGGCTACCCCGCTAGTGATGGTAGCCCAGTGTCAGCCGCCACCAGCGCCGGCGGCATGGTTCATGGAGCAGCGCGCGCCCGACTTGACCCAGCGCATGCTCAACGAATTATCGGAATCACCAGTGACGGCGACCAGGGATTGATAGCGTTGGCAGCATGCCAGGCCTATGTCCGAGCTATTGGCTCTCCAGTTCCCGCTTCTCCCTGAGCAGCTGCTGGTTCTGTTGAAACAGGTGCCTGCTCTGATGCGAGACTGAAGAGTCAGGGCTTATTGTCAGTTGCCCTTATTAGTTCCGGTCTGGGGTGGCACCCCGGGTTTAGAAGGCTGCTCAACCACGAGATCCATTTCTTTGGCTGCGTAGGCTAGCCAATCGTAGTACGCAATGTGAATTGCCTCGGCATTGTCAACAAAATTGTAAAAAAACTTTGCGTCTTTTCGCTCGAACATTTGCTCCCTGCCTTTGTCTTGTACCCGGATTGGCCTTGATCTCAGTTTGGCATCTTCGCCCCAGCCAGTGCCCGTCTTGAATGCTGAAGACATAAACGCGTCGTATTTTTTGAGGAAGTCAGGAGAAAAGAACGGTCTGTTTGAGGAAATCAGCCTGTCCAGTTTGCGTTTTGTGGCGATAACTTGTTCTGGTGCGATTTCCTTCCAGTGACCCACATAAAGGAAATAGCAGTACAAGTCGTTCATGAGCGGAGAGATCTCCGACCAAAGTGCAATTCTCAGCTTCGTGACTTGGACAAAGCGCTCGCGCTCCTGAGTTTCCTGGCGGACGACGGACGCTTTGCTCTCCGATTGTTCTGTTTGACGTTGATTGTCCAGCAAGGTGAAGTAGAAGATCGCCGCAGGGGTGAGGATACCTACGACAATCTTTGCGAATTCCAATGAGTTCCAGAGTGACTCCTTTGGCGCTTTCGAATCTTTCATACCAACCTCGCTCAACGACGAAGTGATTCTGGGATAGCTTTCGTAGAGGTTTTTGACTGACTGGATTTTGCCGATAGCCGTCACTCTGGCGTCATCATCACCGCCAGCGTCATCTTGATGAATTCCTCATTCCGGTCGATCGCTTCCAGGGCGCCTCGGACGTTGTCGGCTACCTCGGCAGAGCCGCGGGCTTCGACCCAGTTGGATAGCTCAAGAATGGCAGCTTCGAGGGCCAGTTGGTTCTCGTTGATTTTGAAGAGCAGGGAAGGGAGCAGGTCTGAATTCGGCAAGGCGATTCCTCTATAGATGAGAGAAAGGGTAGCAGTCGGAAAGGGATTTGTGTTCGGTCGGCAGGACGCCAGGGAAGGGTACTACTGTAGGAATATACAACGCTAAGTTATTGATTCATATAGGGTGATGTGGGGGTTTTTCACCCTCTGAAAATCACTAGTTTTCCCTTACAGTTCATGTACTTGCGTGGGTTTCGGGGTCACCTTGACATGGTGGTGCTTTAACGACCCGCCCCCGCTGACTGCGGGAGCGAGGTCGACATTCTTAAGTGAAAAAGGTCTTTTCTACGTCTGAAATAAACCCGTTGTAAAAAGTTAACCCTAACATTGCTAGCTCAGTCGGGTGCGCAGTGGTGATCGCGTTCCCCAGGTGCGAAGTAGGCGGGTTATACCAGGACCCATTATTTTTCACAGGTAGTGCTACAGGTCGCGGCGGAACATCAGTCACGATTATGGGGTCGCCGGAGTATTCGATTATCTCACCATTAGAAATGGTCAGATTTTCGATATACCCACCATTGGAATTGGCAAAATTGATGGCGCGGTAGCCATTCTCAATGCTCGCCAAATCTTGAATCGAATGGTTGTCCGCATCTCTGGCCGCTTTTAAATATCTCAGGAGCATGTCTTTTTTTCGAAGCGACTGGAATTTTCCTTGCCAGGGTTGAAATTTTGCTTGGAAGGAGACGCAGGCTCTCTCCACCTTAATCCATGCCTTTTCTATATGGCCAAGATATTCTCTCCATTCTGACTCGTATTGCGCGAATGACTGTGCTCCTATCATTGCGGTGATGGCTTGCTCGGCCGCGTTGAGGTTGGCCTTAGGGTGGTTTAAGTGGGCGTTCATTTTGCATCCTGCAGATTTTTTTTGGGTTGTTCGCTAGATTCTTGCACGCCAGCCGCAACGTGCGCAAAACCACCGCTGAAATCCCCGGTTTACCGTTTGCATAAACACAAAAAAGCGGGTGTTTTGCCACCCTTTAAATTGGTTGTATCCGTTTTAAATCAATAGGTTAGCGCCGTACAGTCCCCAGCATGGGGTGCTAGGGGTCGAGTGTTCGAATCACTCCGTCCCGACCATATAATTCAAGGGGTTGCGAGATTTTATCTCGCGACCCCTTTTTATTTTTAGGTGTTTTTACCCCTACAAAAACACTGGCTCTTGGTGGACTCTTCAGCTGATACCAAGGTCATGGCGCGAGAAGACTGCCTCGCTGTGTCCTGGTCGCTCGAGCAGAAGGGGACGACCGTTAAAGCGCCTTTTCCGGCGCCGGTTGGTCGTTGGGGTGGGCGATGATTGTTCTGAGCTCTGCGCTCATGGGGAATTTGAGATTCAAGCCTTTGGGAGGGATGGGCTGAGTAAACCATTTATCGTAGATGGCGTTGATTTCGCCCGAGACGAAAAGTGACTTGATCGAGTCATCCACGACTTTTTTGAGATCCGGATCACCCCGACGCATTGTGCAACCATAGATTTCGTTGGATTGCGGGGTGCCGGTCACCACCCAATCTTCCGGTTTCTTTGCCTTGGCCATCTCGCCCGCCAGCAATGCGTCGTCCTGCATAAACGCAATGGCGCGGCCGGACTCGAGCATTTGGTAAGACTCGCCAATGTCTTTGGCAGAGATGACGTTCATGTTCATCTTTTTCTCTGCATTCATGACCTTGAGCATCCGCTCGGCAGTGCTGCCAGCAGTGGTCACTACGTTCTTGCCATTGAGATGGTCAAAGTCTTTGTAGGTCGAATCCTTTCGGACCAACAGTCGAGTGCTGGCTTCGAAGATGCCGACTGAAAATTCGACTTGCTGCGCCCTCTCTGCGGTATTGGTTGTAGAACCGCACTCCAGATCGACAGTACCGTTTTGCACAAGCGGGATGCGCGTTTGTGACGTCACCAGGTTGTACCGTACGTTCAGCTCGGGCATCTCAAGTTCCTGCTTGATAGCGTCGACAATTTTCAATTGGATGTCATGGGAGTAGCCAACTGGTTTGCCGGAAGCGTCGGCGATGTAGGAGAACGGAATTGAAGAGTCTCGGTGCCCCAGGTTTATGGTCCCCGAGTTCTTGATTTTTCTAAGTGTACCGGTAAGTTCGGCAGCCATCGCTGGCGTGAAGGTTAACGCCGCAGTCAGCGTAACGCCCAGCATTGCAGGGAAGACTCGCATCAAAAGCTCCTCATAAAGGTGGGGCGAGTCTTTTTCTGACTCGCCCATCTTTGGCTCAGCGGACGTTTTCGCTGGGCCTGGCGACTTGCTTGTTGTTAGTGACGGTCCAGCCAGACGGTCTGTGCATTACAGAATTCGCGTACACCGAAATGCGACAGCTCACGGCCAAACCCGCTTTTCTTTACGCCGCCGAAGGTGACGCGTGGGTCGGTTGCGCAATAGCCATTGATGAACACGCCTCCGGTTTCCAGTTCGCCGGCCAGCTTCTGGGCCAGTTGGACATTGCGTGTGTAGATGGTCGAGGCGAGCCCGAATTCACTGTCATTGGCCAGTTCCAGGGCATGTGCGGCGTCCCGCGCAGTGATGATCGATGCCACGGGTCCAAACAATTCTTGTTTGAACGAGGTCATCTGGTCGGTGACATCACCGAACACCGTAAGCTCGTAGAAGTTTCCAGGCCCTTCAGCCTTTCTGCCACCCAACAACAAGGTCGCGCCTTCTTCCAGGGTATCCTGGACCTGACGATCTAGTTCATCGCGCAGATCAAAGCGGGCCATGGGTCCGATGTAAGTGTCTGTGGCCAGTGGATCGCCAATGACCAACTTGCAGGTGGACTCGACAAACTTGCGGGTAAACTCCTCGACAACGCCTTGCTCGACAATTAGGCGTTTGGCAGCCGCGCAGACTTGTCCGGTGTTTTGATAGCGGCCAATCACAGCGGCTTTGACGGCTTCGTCTAGGTCGGCGTCGTTGAGCACAATGAATGGATCTGAGCCACCCAGTTCCAACACGCACTTCTTCAAGGCTGCACCCGCCTGCGCGCCAATAGCCATGCCAGCTCGAACACTGCCAGTGAGCGTCACTGCGGCGATGCGAGGATCTGCTATCGCAGTGGAGACACCGTCGGGCGTGACATTGATGACTTCGAACACACCTTCTGCAAAGCCGGCGTGCTTGAACGCGTCTTGCAGCAAATAGGCGCATCCCATCACGTTCGGCGCATGTTTGAGGACGTAGGTATTGCCGGCAATCAACGCCGGGACGGCGCCGCGCAGCACCTGCCAGACGGGAAAGTTCCACGGCATCACGGCGAGAATCGGACCCAGTGGACGATATTCAATTCGTGCCTTTCCGCCCTCAACCTGAGTGGGTTCGGCGGTCAGCATGGCGGGGCCGTGCTCGGCGTACCACTCACAGAGTTGCGCACACTTTTCAATCTCACCGCGCGCCTGAGTGTTGGGTTTGCCCATCTCTTGAGTGATCATCTTCGCCATCGCTTCTGCGTTGTCGCGCAATGCCCTTGCCAAAGCGATCAGTGCTTGCGAACGCATTTCGACGGGTTGGCTACGCCAGGTGGAAAACCCCTTATTAGCACGTGACAGTGATGCCTCCAGTTCCGATGCGGATTCGAAGGGGTAGTGGCCGATCTGCTCACCATTGGCGGGATTGATTGAAATGGCATGGGTAAGGCTGGAAACGTTAGTCATGACACCGTCCTGTAGGATGGGAATGGATTCATAGCTTCTAAGCAACGGCGCCGGTGTTGAATCAGGTCGCGCGAGCCAAAATGGATTGCGCGCGACCAATGACCGGCGCATCGACCATTTGCCCATCCAGCACGAAAACGCCTTCACCTGAACGAGCGGCTTCGATAATGCGTTGCGCCCAGTGCAATTCTTCCTGGCTTGGTTTTAGCGCCTGATGAATGATCGCGACTTGGGTTGGATGGATACACAGCGCGCCACCAAAGCCCATGTCGCGTGCAAAATGAACAGCGCGTAGTAGCCCAGCGGTGTCCTGGATCGACGGAAATACTCCATCCAACGCTGGAGCGAGCGCTGCAACCCGGGTGGCGAGCAAAACGGCGTAGCGCGCATGGCTAAGGATTTCTTCGGCGGCAGGGCTGCCAGTAGTCAGGTTCAGGTCCAGACCCAGATCCAGACTACCGAACGACAACCGCTCAACGCCTTGAGTGCCGGCAATTTCGTTGAGTGCTGACAAGCCCTTCGCGCTCTCGATGATTGGCCAAATCGGTTTTTCGGTACCGGCAGCTGTGGTGACCTGTTTCGCGCTTTCTGCTTTGGGCTGCAGAATTCCGATAACGCCGGCGTGGCGTCGGCAAAGATCCAGATCCGCAACATGCGCCCAGTGATCCGGGGCATTCACTCGGACCAGAATCCGTGCATCCGGGGCTTCGCTCAGGAACGCGTCGAGATTATCCCTCGCCTGCTCCTTGAGGTTTTCTTGCACGGCATCTTCCAAGTCAACGATGACCCGATCCGCCCCGGTGGCAATAGCTTTTGAGATGCGCTCTGGTCGAGTGGCCGGCACAAACAGGGCGGAGCGAACAATTGATTTGCTCATGGCGTTGCTCCATTGCTGAACTCGATCTCTCCGATCTGTGCTGTGCCGTCCTGATTGCCAGCCCAGACCTGTGCCTTGCCGTTTTCGATTAGACGTCCGCCCACCTGGAAAGGCTTAGGCGAAATCAGAGGTCGTACTCCGCGGAATGCGAAACGCTCCAGGCGCGCAGTTGGATGCGCTTTGGTAAAGGCACGCAAATTCAACGTGGCGATCAATGGACCATGTACCACCAGCCCCGGATAACCTTCGGTCTCTGTCACATACGGCCAGTCATAGTGAATACGATGACCATTGAAGGTCACTGCGGAATAGCGAAACAGCAGGGTTGGAGTGGGCTCTATCCGTTCCTGCCATTGGCCTTCAGGTAGCTTTTCGGTACCGTTCAGTTTGGGCGGGGAAGGTTCACGGTAAACAATGTCCTGATCGTCTTGAAGGGCGCGTTTGCCGTCCTGGAAAAACTCATGGCGTACTGTGACGAACAATAAGGAACCCGTGCGACCGTGCTTCTCCTCGACGTTGAGGATGGTCGATACACAGGTCACTTCAGCATCCACTTTTAATGGCTGGAAAAACTCAATTCGGCTTCCCGCCCACATGCGATTGCGGTTATGGGCCGGCGGCAAAAATCCCCCAAGCGCTGGATGGCCGTCCGGCCCCAGTTCGCTGGCACCCACCGGCTCCTGAAAAAATGCCCAGTGCCACAGGGGCGGCAGCGGCTCACCGGGTTGTGGTGCCGACTCGCCCAATGTCGCGGCAATGCGTCTGACCAGAGTGAAACTGATCCGGTCCTGGCTTTCCTGACGTCGTCCAATCCAGGCGGAAAAATCGGAACTGCTGCTCATATTCTTTGCTCCAATCGGTCAGTGATCAAGCCAGGGTGGCCATTTCTGGAATCGCTTCAAAAAGATCCGCCACCAGGCCGTAATCGGCCACCTGGAAGATCGGCGCTTCTTCGTCCTTGTTGATCGCAACGATCACTTTGGAGTCTTTCATGCCGGCCAGGTGCTGGATCGCGCCGGAGATACCGACGGCGATGTACAGCTGTGGCGCAACGATCTTGCCGGTCTGACCGACCTGCATGTCGTTGGGTACGAAACCTGCGTCGACCGCGGCGCGGGAAGCACCGACGGCAGCGCCCAGCTTGTCGGCCAGGGCGTACAGGTGTTTGAAGTTGTCGCCGTTCTGCATGCCGCGACCGCCGGAAACGACGATCTTGGCAGCGGTCAGTTCCGGACGATCGGACTTGGCCAGTTCTTCGCCAACGAAGCTCGAGGTGCCAGCGTTGTGCGCAGCAGCAACCGCTTCAACGGCAGCCGAACCACCTTCAGCAGCCACCGGGTCGAAACCGGTGGCACGCACGGTGATCACCTTGATCGCAGCGTTCGATTGAACGGTAGCGATGGCGTTACCGGCGTAGATCGGGCGCTTGAACGTGTCAGCGCTTTCGACCGAGATGATCTCGGAGATCTGGTCAACGTCCAGCTGAGCGGCAACGCGCGGCAGGATGTTTTTGCCGTTGGAGGTCGCGGCAGCCAGGATGTGGCTGTAGCCAGCGCCCAGCTCGGCCATCAGCGGTGCTACGTTTTCCGGCAACTGGTGAGCGTAGGCGGCGTTGTCGGCCACCAGCACTTTAGCCACGCCAGCGATTTTCGCAGCGGCTTCAGCCACGGCGCCAGCGCCTTGACCAGCAACCAGTACGTGGATGTCGCCGCCGATTTTGGCAGCAGCCGCCACGGTGTTCAGCGTGGCCGGGGCCAGTACTTTGTTGTCGTGTTCAGCAATAACCAAGATAGTCATTTAGATTACCTTCGCTTCGTTTTTCAGTTTCTCGACCAGTTCAGCCACCGACTTGACCTTGATACCCGCGCTGCGTGCAGCCGGCGCTTCGACTTTCACGGTCTTGTTGGTGGAGGCGGTGGAAACGCCCAAAGCGTCCGCAGTCAGCACGTCGAGAGGCTTCTTCTTGGCTTTCATGATGTTGGGCAGCGACGCGTAGCGCGGCTCGTTCAAACGCAGGTCGGTGGTGACAATGGCCGGCAGTTTCAGGGAAACTGTCTGCGCGCCGCCGTCGACTTCACGGGTTACAGCAACGCTGTCGCCGCTGATTTCGACTTTCGAAGCGAACGTGCCCTGACCGTAGCCGCTCAATGCAGCGAGCATCTGGCCAGTCTGGTTGTTGTCGCTGTCGATGGCTTGTTTGCCAAGGATCACCAGCTGTGGCTGTTCCTTGTCGACAACAGCTTTCAGCAGCTTGGCAACGGCCAGGGAAGTCAGATCTTCGGCGGATTCGACGAGGATGGCGCGATCGGCACCCAGAGCCAGCGCGGTGCGCAGTTGCTCTTGAGCGGTGGACGGGCCGATGGAGACGACAACGATTTCGGTCGCAACACCCTTTTCTTTCAGGCGTACGGCTTCTTCCACGGCGATCTCGCAGAACGGGTTCATCGACATCTTCACGTTGGCGAGGTCGACGCCGGAATTGTCCGCCTTAACGCGAACCTTGACGTTGTAGTCGACCACTCGTTTCACAGCTACCAGCATTTTCATTGGGCAGTGTTCTCTCGAAAAACTTTGATCGTTGCAGGCAGGTTTTTTGTTTTCAGATGAAGGCTAAATCGCCCCGGCTGCGCGCATTTGTTCAATACGGTCTGTACCCAGCCCCAGTTCCCTGAGCACCTGTTCGGTGTGCTGACCGAGGCCCGGTACGGCATCCATACGTGGCTCGAACGCGCTGTTGCTGCCGGGAGGTATCAAGCTCGGGACGGTGCCGGCGGAGGTTTCGACTTCCCGCCATCGGTCACGTGCCTGAAGTTGCGGATGGTCCCAAACATCTTGCATGTCGTTGACCCGGGCGTTGGCAATTTGCGCATGCTCTAACCGATCAAACACGGCATCGAAATTGAGTGTGGAGAACGATTCAACGATGAGTGCCCGCAGCGCTTGACGGTTTTCGACGCGCTTGAAGTTGGCAGAGAAGCGTTCGTCTTTCGCCAGTTCAGGAGTAAGCAGTACCTTGTCGCAAAACAGCCGCCACTCTCGTTCGTTCTGCAACCCCAGCATGACTGTGGTGCCGTCACCGATAGGGAAGGGGCCATAGGGGTAGATCGTGGCGTGCGCGGCGCCGGCGCGAGGGGGAGGTGTAGCGCCGTCGTAGGCGTAGTACATCGGGTAGTTCATCCACTCGACCAGGCTTTCCAGCATCGACACATCGAGGTGGCTACCTTCGCCAGTGCGTCCACGCAACAGCAAGGCAGATAGAATTCCGGTGTAGGCGTACATGCCGGCCGCGATGTCAGCAATCGAGCAACCGGCCTTGGCCATTTCTTCCTCACCCGGTCCGCCGGTGACCGATAGGAATCCGCCTTCGCTCTGGATCAATAGGTCATAGGCTTTTTTCTTTTCATACGGGCCGCCTGCGCCATAGCCTGAAATGTCACAAACGATCAGGCGCGGAAACCGCTGATGCAAAGCCTCAAATGAAAACCCCATTCGTGCTGCTGCACCCGGCGCAAGGTTCTGCACCAGGACATCAGCAGTGCCCAGCAAACTGTCCAGCACCTCGGTGGCCGAATCCTGTTTGAGATCGAGGGTCAGGCTTTCTTTCGAGCGATTGGTCCAGACGAAGTGCGAGGCGAGACCGTTGACGCGTTGGTCGTAACCTCTGGCGAAGTCCCCCGTACCCGGGCGTTCGACTTTGATCACACGCGCACCAAGGTCGGCCAATTGTCGGGTGCAGAAGGGCGCAGCAATCGCATGCTCAAGGCTGACGACGGTAATGCCATCAAGCGGGCGGATGCCTTTGGGTTGGCTCATGATAATTATCTCTCTTGTCATGGCTCCCCAGTCGCGCCTGCTTGGGCCGACGCACTGGGCTTTACGCTGATCCTTTAAAAGGAGCGCGGCAGTTCAAGTAGGTGTTCGGCAACGTACGACAGGATCAGGTTGGTGGAGATGGGCGCCACCTGATACAGACGGGTTTCACGGAATTTACGCTCGACGTCGTATTCGCAGGCAAAGCCGAAGCCTCCGTGGGTCTGCAAGCAGGCATTAGCCGCTTCCCAGGAGGCTTTCGCCGCCAGGTACTTGGCCATGTTGGCGCTGGCCCCGGCGTTGAGGCCGCTGTCGTATTCCTCGCAGGCGCGCCAGCGCATCAGGTCGGCCGCTTCGATTTCGATGTGCGCTTCGGCGATGGGGAATTGCACGCCCTGGTTCTGCCCGATAGGACGCCCAAACACCACGCGGTCGCGAGCATAGGCACTGGCCTTTTCGATAAACCAGCGACCGTCACCGATGCATTCGGCGGCGATGAGGGTGCGTTCGGCATTCAACCCGTCGAGGATGTAGCGGAAGCCTTTGCCTTCCTCACCGATCAGGCTGTCAGCGGGGATTTCCAGGTTGTCGAAGAACAACTCGTTGGTTTCGTGATTGACCATGTTGGCGATCGGCTGCACGGTCATGCCGTTGCCGATGGCCTCGCGTAGATCGACGAGGAAGATCGACATGCCTTCGGATTTTTTCTTCACGTCGGCCAACGGCGTGGTACGCGCCAGCAAGATCATCAGGTCGGAGTGCTGGACGCGCGAGATCCACACCTTCTGCCCGTTGATCACATACTTGTCACCTTTGCGCACGGCGGTGGTCTTTATCTTTGTAGTGTCGGTACCGGTAGTGGGCTCGGTGACGCCCATCGATTGCAGGCGCAATTCACCGCTGGCCAGTTTCGGCAGGTAATAGCTTTTCTGCGCCTCGCTGCCGTGACGCAGCAGGGTGAACATGTTGTACATCTGCCCGTGAACTGTGCCGGAATTACCGCCGCAGCGGTTCACTTCTTCCAGGATTACCGAGGCCTCAGCCAGCCCAAGACCGGAGCCGCCATATTCGACAGGGATCATCGCTGCCAGCCAACCTGCGTCGGTCAGTGCCTTGACGAAGGTTTCCGGAAAGCCTTTTTCTTCGTCGACTTTGCGCCAGTACGCCGCATCGAATTCAGCGCACAGAGCGCGTACGCCCTCGCGGATGGCATTGAGCTCTTCAGAGTTACGGTCAGTCATTTTTATTCTCCTCAACGCGTCACGCACGGCATCTGCCCTGCGTGACCGGGTCCGGGCAAAGAGCAATCAGATCGGGTTGAAACCCAAGGCGGCACGAAAGCGATTCTTGACGTAGTGACCATCACGCGGCGGCAGCACCCGTGGCGGGTTTTCCGCTTTGATCTTGATCGTTGCGAGCTTGACGCCATCGCGGGTCGCAAAGCGCTCGCGCAGGTCATGTACGCCTTCCATGTTGCGGATTTCATCGGTCCAACTGAAGCCGCAAGTCTTCGCGACCTGGTCCAGGGAAATTCCAAAACCGGCGTGACTGACTTGCATGCCGGTTTCGCCAAAGTGACCGTTGTCCAGTACGGCAATTGTCAGGTTGGCGGGCTTTTGCAGTGCCACCGTGGCCAGTGCGCCGAAGCCCATGAGCAATTCGCCGTCACCGGTGACCACCACCACCGATTTGTTTGGCTGCGCATTCGCCAGGCCCAGGCCCACAGTGATTGCGCTGCCCATGGCGGCCCAGAGGTAATAATTCAGATCGTTGTCACCGGCGGCCATGACGTCATAGGACGCTGAACCCAGGCCTGTCACGACCAGCACGTCTTTGCGGTCGGCCAGCAAGGCCTTGACCACTTCGCGGCGGCACAGAGTGTGGTTTGCGCTTACTTGACCCATTTCTTTTCTCCAATCAGGCGCTGACCGAGCAGCAGGGCAGTGGACGAATCACCGTTGAAGGCCATGGTCGCGGCACCGTGCAGCAGTGGGGCGACGTCTTCTGGAACGTCTGCACGCCAGGTCATGACCTTCAACAGGTTCAGGGAGGCTTCTGTGGCCTGCCCCATCGGGTTCTGCCACGCGTTGAATTCGGCCCAGTCGCCGCGCATGGTAACCACCATCAACAGCGGGAAGCCGGCACAGACTTGAAGTGCCAGGGTGTTGATGCAGTTACCGACGCCGCTGGACTGCATCAGGAGGGCACCGCGCTCTCCGCCAAGCCATGCGCCGGCGAGATAGCCGATACCTTCTTCCTCGGTGGTGAGGACAACGGCCTTGATGTCCGGGTCTGCATACGACATACGGATCGCCGCCGAGTGACCTGCATCCGGTACGAAGACCACGTGTTTGACGTCGTGGGCCTTGAGCACGCGGAACACGTCCTCTTGCCAATCCTGTCCCACGGTGTGTTCAGCTTCTGTTGACATGCCAATCTCCCAAGCAGTGCTGCTTTTGTGTTTTCACCCATTCTGGGAGGGATGGAGGAGAAGGACGACTACCGTTTTTGTCTTTGAGATATGCCCATTTTGTATAACTGGGCGGTGAATGCGTGGCCTGCCGGGCAATGGCGATAGCCACGCATTATGGGAAGGGAAATGATTAACGTAGCGAGGTGCAGAAGGTACGGATCGCCCCGCACGCCCGGCTCAATGAAGCGTCATCCAGGGCGTAGGCGATGCGAATGTAAGGGCCAAGACCAAAAGCGCTACCATGCACTACGGCCACATCCGCTTCGTCGAGCAGTGCATGCGCGACATCTTCGTCGGTGTGCAGTACCCGGCCACCCGCTGAGGTACGCCCGATCAATCCGGCACAGGAAGCGAACGCGTAGAACGCCCCAGCTGGACTGACGCATTCAAGACCTGGGGTGTCGTTCAGCAGCGCCACCATCAAATCGCGACGACTCTGGAATGCAACGCGGCTTTCACGGATGAAATCCTTGGGACCTTCCAGCGCGGCGAGTGCGGCCTGTTGCGACACAGAGCTGGCGCCGGAGGTTTGCTGACCTTGCAGCTTTTCCATGGCGTCCAGCAGCCAGCGTGGCCCTGTGGCGAAACCGATGCGCCAGCCGGTCATGGCATAGGCCTTGGACACCCCGTTCATGGTCAGGGTGCGCGGTGCCAGTCGTGGTTCAACCTGGGCCAGGGTGTAGAACGCTTGATCGTCGAAAATCAGATGCTCGTAGATGTCATCGGCCAGAATCAGCACGTGAGGATGGGCCAACAACACCTCAGCCAGGGCGTGCAGTTCTTCCTGGCTGTACACCGCGCCGGTCGGGTTGGATGGCGAATTGAGGATCAACCAGCGGGTCTGCGGTGTGATCGCCGTGGCCAGTGCCGAGGGCGTCAGCTTGAAACCAGTGTCGGCATCGCAGGTAACGATTCTGGCTTGACCACCACACAGTTGCACCATCTCCGGGTAACTGACCCAGTACGGCGCCGGCACGATGACTTCGTCACCCTCATTGAGGGTCGCGGCCAAGGCGTTGTAAATCACCTGCTTGCCACCGTTGCAGACCAGGGTGTCTTGCCAGGTGACATCCAGGCCGTTCTCGCGGCGGAACTTGGCGGCCACCGCTTCTCGCAGTGAACGTACACCAGCGACCTGGGTGTAGCGGGTGTGGCCATGTTCAATGGCGTGAATGGCCGCTTCGCGCACATGCTTGGGCGTATCGAAATCTGGCTCGCCGGCGCATAGCGAAATAATCTTCGCACCTTGCGCCGGGCGCTCTGCCACCCGATCCATGATTCGGTAGGTCGCGGAAGGCTGTGCACTGGCCAGACGCTGGTTCAGACGCTGGATATCGGCGCTCATGCGCGGGTTCTCCACTCAGTCAGGTTCATCAGCTCAAGGGTCGAGCGGCCTTCGGTTAACGCCTGCATCATTTGCGCTTCCTTGCTCGCGCGTGCCTCGCCTTCGGCCAGGGTACGCGCCGCATCTGCCTTGGGAATGATGATCACACCGTCATCGTCGGCCACCACCCAGTCGTCCTGTGCCACGAAAGCACCGTTGAAACTGAACGGTTGCCCCACTGAAGGCGCACTGACCTTGACCGTGCCTTTCACCGAGATTCCACGGGCAAACACCGGGAACTGACGTTTCTTCAGGGCCGCAATATCGCGTACGCCACCATCAATCACCAGCCCGACCACGCCAGCCGCTTCGGCCGCCACGGTGAGCACTTCGCCCCAATAACCGGCGATGAAACCACCCGTACCGACGACCAGCACGCTGCCACGGGGCACTCGTTCCATCGCCAGGTGCAGGGCGAGGTTGTCACCGGGCGAACATTCCAGAGGGTAAGCGGGGGCGGAGATGAAGGCGCCGTCCCAGATCGGGCGGATTGCACTGTCGACTGCGCAAGGCAGATGGGACGCTTCATACAGCGTTGAACTGCCCAGCACTTTTGCCCGCGCATGAAAATCCAGGGGGAGGGGGAGCGTGGTCATCAGACTTTCCTCTGCAGGTTGTGGTAACCCAGTGCGGCCCGGGCTTCTTTAAGGGTTTTGCCTTGGCTGATCAGGGCGCGAATCTCGGCTTCGACCGATTCGATCTGGCGGGCGCATGCCGCCACTTCAGCTGAGCGAGCCCGGGGGACAACCACCACACCGTTTGCGTCAGCGACCACGATGTCGCGGGCACAGACCCGGGCCGTACCGATGGACACCGGCTGGTTGACCGACTGAACCTGTACGCGGTCTTTGCCGGTGCGCATGAAGCGGCCTTTGCTGAACATCGGGTAGCCATCGCCCAGTGCTTTGTTTACGTCACGGCACACGCCATCGATTACCGTGGCAGCGATCTGCCGAGTTCCGGCGTACTGGGTCATGATGTCGCCCCAGACGGTGCAGTCGGTGCGGCCGCTGTTGTCGATGACCACCACGTCGCCGGGTGCCACGTCTTCGATGAAATCACCCACAGTGCCGGGAGGTACGCTGGCCGAGACGTACTGCACAGTGAATGCCGGTCCGACGATGACCTTCCTGTAATTGTCCAGTGGCGCCACACCGAGGCATTGGCCGGGCAGACCGAGTTTGTCCAGCGCATCGGAAACACCCGGGGTGTCCAGGCCTTCAAACAAGGCGACCAGTTCTTTGTCTTCAATATTCATCAGGCGTGCTCCACGTGGATCGCTTCGAATTGGGTGTCATGCATCACTTCGGCTACCGAGCGACCGCTGCGAACAGCCTCGACCATGCCGTCCTGGCGGCGGGCAATACGCTCGCCAAGGTCGACCACTTTCTCGATATAGGCTGAGGGCACGAACACGGTGCCGCAGGTATCGGCGATGACATAGTCGTTCTCGCTGACGTCGACGCCGGCCATGTTGATGGTTACGGCGGCATCGATCTGAACCACCCGATTGCGGGCACTGATCATGGTCACCCCGCGGCCATAAACCGGGTAGCCAATTGACTCGCTGCCGTCGATGTCGCGGCTGAAACCGTCGATTACCGTGCCGCGCACTTTCTTGCTGGCCGCTGCATTGGCGAGGATATCGCCCCAGCAGGAGATGCCTTCGATTCCACCTGCGATCACCAGTACACGATCATCGCTGTCGATCTGTTCCACCACGGGGGTAATCAGGTGCACAGTGGGGACGTTGTCGGATTTAGGAGCCAGCAGCACGGTGCTGGCGCGGCCGACAATCTTTGGGCAGTTCCACAGTGGGCGCAGCCCTACAGTGGCACCCGGCAGGCCGAGGAAGTCGAGCGCATCGGAGACCGTGTTGGTATCCAGCGCCGCCAAGCGATCCAGCAAACTCTTATTGATCATGGGAAAGCCCCAGTGGTGACGGAGGCGCCCAGTGTCAGTGAGACAATTTGATAGGTATATTACTAATCACAGATACGTTAGATACGTTAAACCTATGGATTAATCATGATCAATTTTCGACTGATTCGTCATCTCTGGTTGTTCCTGGCGGTGGCCGAAGAACAGAATTTCGGCCGAGCGGCCAAGCGTTTGGGCATGTCCCAGCCACCGCTGAGCGAGCAGATCCAGGTGCTGGAGCTGGCGCTCAAGGTCAAGCTGTTTGATCGCTCGCGACGCGGTGCGAAGCTGACCCCGGTGGGGGCGGCGATTCTGCCGGCCGTGCGCAAGTTCGCAGACCAATTGGAGCGGCTGGAACTCGCCGTGGAGGAGGCGGTGGCGGGGCAGTCCGGGATGTTGACCATCGGCGCGATTTCTACGGCCATGTTTGATGTCTTGCCTGGTTTGATCGAGCAACTGAAGAGCGATTACCCGCACCTCACCGTGTCCGTGCGGGAAATCGACAGCGTCGAGGCGGTCCCGGCGCTGGAAGCCGGGGATATCGACCTGGCTTTCGCCCGGCTGGACGGTGATCTGGGGGCCTCGATCAAATCACTGCCGCTGACTCAGGACCGCCTGGTTGTGGCCCTACCCAGCGATCACCCCTTGGCTGCGCGCACGCGAATCAGCCTGTCCAGCCTGGCCACTGAACCCTTGGTGATGTTTTCCCGAAAGGTCAGCCCGGTTTACTTTGACAATCTAATCGCGACCTGCCGCGCCAGCGGTTTTTCCCCGCGCGTGCTGCATGAAGTGCGCTCGGTCGCCTCGCAAATTGCCTTTGTCAGCTGCGGCCAGGGTATCGCACTGGTACCAGCGTCGCTGAAAAAACTGGCACCGGACAATGTGGTATTTCGAGCACTGATCCAGAAGCTCAATGTCGTGACCACAGCGGTGGCCTGGAATGCAGATCGGCCCAACCCGCTGGTGGCGGAACTGGTCACCCGGCTCCAGTCCCGTGTATGAGTCGACTAAGGCCCTGTGCGTGAACAGGAGTGATAGGTTTGGCGTATGGAAACCTTCCCGTATTAGGAATTTACAGAAGGCTCGATTCCCTTGAAATTGCGAGTCTGGCTGCCGGCAACCCAGGCTCGGCGCTACCTTTTCGTTCAAGGAGTCAACAACGTGTCTTCTCCAGAAACGTTCACTCATGTGCAACTCCCTCTGACGGTGGAGGGTGTCCAACTGAACGTGGCCGCCATCCATCGCGACGGCGTCCTTGCGCCGATCGTGTTCCTGCATGGTTTTGGTTCGACCAAGGAGGACTATGCCGACATCGTGCAGCAGCCCGCGTTCGCCGGTCACCCTTTCGTGGCTTACGACGCACCGGGTTGTGGTGAAAGCCAGTGCGATGATCTTTCCAGGATTTCCATTCCCTTTCTGCTGCAGACAGCGCTGCAGGTGCTGGCACATTTCGGCATCGAACGCTTCCATCTGGTCGGCCATTCCATGGGCGGTCTGACCGCATTGATGCTGGTGCATCAGTTCCCGGACCGGGTGCTCAGCTTCGTCGATATCGAGGGCAATATCGCCCCGGAAGACTGCTTTCTCAGCCGGCAGATCGTCGACTATCCGAGCAACGATGCCGAGGTGTTTTTCGCCGCCTTCATCGAACGTGCCCGGCACGCTCCGGCGTATGCCAGTGCACTCTATTCCGCGAGCTTGCGGCACAAGGTGCGTGCCGGTGCGGTGCGGGGGATTTTCCAGTCGATGGTCGACCTCTCCGATAACGCCGATCTGATGGGCAAATTCCTCAGGTTGAAATGCCCAAGGGTGTTCATGTTCGGCGAACAGAACGCTTCATTGTCCTATCTCTCGCATATCCAGGCCGAAGGTGTCCGCCTGGCCCCCATTCCTCATTGCGGGCATTTCCCGATGTATTCCAACCCCATCGCGATGTGGCAACAGATCGCCGATTTCCAGGCGAGCAGCCTTACCGGGTAAGCCCGGTCGTCCTGAGGGCTTCCTGATCGTTCGCGGGAGCCTGACCAGGCCACGAAGTTGAAATTCAAAAGCTGATTCAGTCACTTCTCCTGCCTTCGGGCGGCGACGTGTGCAGGCGCGTGCGTGCCTGAAATCCGTGTACCTATAACAACAAGAGGTTCGACCCATGCTTGATGTCATTAATGATTTTCTCTCCGGCAAGCTTCTGATCGTGCTCATCGTAGGCCTGGGCGGCTACTTCACGGTGCGTTCACGCTTTGTCCAGTTCCGCCATTTTCTGCATATGTTCGGCGCCTTCCGCGATAGCGTGCAAAAGAGTGCCGGGCAGATCAGCTCCTTCCAGGCCTTGATGCTTAGCCTGGCGGGGCGCGTAGGTGCGGGCAATATCGCCGGTGTTGGGTTGGCGGTAACGTTGGGCGGGCCGGGCGCGGTGTTCTGGATGTGGGTGACGGCGCTGGTGGGTATGTCCACCAGCTTCTTTGAATGCAGCCTGGGGCAATTGTACAAACGGTGTGATGCGAACGGGCAGTTCCGCGGCGGGCCGTCGTACTACATCCAGTACGGACTGAAACAACCCTGGCTGGGTAAGGTCATGGCCTTGTTGCTGCTGGTGACCTTTGGTTTCGCTTTCAACGGGCTGCAATCCCATGCCGTGACTCACTCGCTGAATAATGCGTTCGGTTTCTCTACGACGTACTCCGGCATTACGATTGCCGTATTGCTTGGCCTGGTGTTCATGGGTGGTATCAAGCGCATCGCCGCGGTCTCGGACCTGCTGGTGCCGGTCAAAACACTGGCTTACATTGGCGTGACCGTCTATGTGATCGTGCTCCAGTTTGATCATGTTCCCGGTATGCTGATGACCATCTTCAAAAGTGCTTTCGGCCTGGATCAGGCCTTTGCCGGCCTGGTCGGCAGTGCCATTGTCATGGGCGTCAAACGTGGGGTGTTTGCCAACGAGGCGGGACTGGGTAGTGCTCCCAACGTAGCTGCGGTGGCGAAAGTGGATCACCCGGCGGCTCAAGGGGTGGTTCAGGCCTTCAGCGTTTTTCTCGATACCTTTGTGATCTGTACCTGTACGGCGCTGCTGATTCTGCTGTCAGGCTTTTACACGGCTGGTTTTGAGGGCGATGGCCTGGTGCTGACTCAGAACGCGTTGGCGGCAGTGGTCGGAGACTGGGGACGCACCTTCATCAGCGTGGCGTTGGCTCTGTTTGTCTTCACGTCGATCCTCTACAACTACTACCTGGGCGAGAATAACCTGCGCTTTCTGCTGGGTGACAAGCGCGCTGCGGTCATTGTCTATCGTGGTTTGGTGTTGCTGCTGATCCTTTGGGGGGCTGTGCAAAACCTGGGCACCGTGTTCGCTTTTGCCGATATCACCATGACGCTGTTGGCCTTCGTGAATCTGATCGCCCTGGCGCTGTTGTTCAATGTCGGCATGCGCTTGCTGCGCGACTATGACCAGCAACGCAAAGCCGGCATCAAAACGCCTGTCTTCGATTCAAGTCAGTTCAAGGATCTTGATCTTGATTTGCAGGCATGGCCGAACCGGGAACACGCGGCCAACGTCCTCGCCGAAACTGTCACTCAAGTTGCACCTGCATCTGCTACCCAGTGATGCAAAAAGGGCCCATGGATCTCATGGGCCCTTTTCAAATACCTGCTGTAATCGTCAGTGCTTCAAACGCTCGCAGCGTGTGACTTTGCGCAACCCTTTAAACCGGTGCGCTCTTCGATCTCACCGGAGCCGCTGATGTACCCATAGCGCGAAAGATTCGGCATCAGCATCGCGGCGATGAAAGTGATGGTCACGACGGCCGCGACATAGAAGAAGAAATACTCCTCAATGCCTTGGGACCGGAGCGACAAGGCGACGTATTCGGCGGTGCCGCCGAATGCCGCATTGCCGATGGCATACGGAAAGCCTACGCCCAATGCGCGTACCGCAGGCGGGAACAGTTCAGCTTTGACGATCCCGGCAATCGGGGTGTAGAGCGACGCAATGGCCAGGCCACCAAACACCAGCAGGAACGCCGTAAACGGGCTGCTGACCGATTGCAGTGAATAGAGCAGGGGAATCACCAACAGCATCGCCAACCCGGAAAACATCAGCATGTGCGCCTTGATCCCGATACGGTCCGCCAGCAAGCCAAACAGTGGCTGGCAGAACATGAAACCGACCAAGGCTGCGGTCATGATGAAACTAACCGTTTCCGGGCTGAAACCGGCTGAGATCACCAGGAACTTCTGCATATAGGTGGTGAAGGTGTAGAAGTACAAAGAACCACCGATGGTAAACGCTACCACCAGTGCGACCGCCCGTTTGTGCTTGAACATGCCGCGTAGCGAGCCGGCGTCTTTGCGGTTCATGTCTTTCTTGGTGGCGGTTTCATGCATGGCGCGGCGCAGATACACCACCACGATTGAGCTCAGGGCACCGATGAAGAACGGAATCCTCCAGCCCCATTCGCGCAATTCTTCGCCGGTGAGGGTTTGCTGGAGAATGACCACGGTCATCAATGCCAAGAGCTGACCGGCAATGATGGTGAAGTACTGAAAGGAGCCATAAAAACAGCGACGCCCAGGTGTCGCGATTTCACTGATGTAGGTGGCACCGGTGCCGTACTCCGCGCCGACCGACAGCCCCTGAATCAGCCTGGCGACGACAAGCAAAACTGGCGCCGCCACACCGATGGTTTCATAGGTCGGCATGACGGCAATCAACAGGGAACCGGCGCACATCATGAACACCGAGATGATCATCGAGACCTTGCGGCCACGAGTATCGGCAATCCAGCCGAAAATCCAGCCGCCGAGCGGCCGCATGAAAAAGCCGACGGCGAAGACGCCGGCGGTTGCGAGCAACTGACTGGTGGTGTCGCCTTTGGGGAAAAACGAGCTCGCAAAATAGATGGCGGTATAGGCGTAAATGAAAAAGTCGTACCACTCCACCAGATTGCCCGAGCAGGCACCCATGATGGCTCTGACGCGATTCGGACTTTTTATCTGATCGGATTTTTCAGTGTGGAGGGTTGAGTCGCTGGTTGATGCAGACATTCTGTTCACCCTTTTTTCAAGGCGAGACGATAGGAGGCGCACGCTGATGCGTGTCCGACGTTGCTAGCTCGATGGGTTGATGTGCTTAACGCAGTTGCTGTGACCCTTTGACGACCAAGGCACATGAAGAGGGGGGATGTATATGAGAGGTCAGCTGTTCACTGAGTGTGTAAGGCGGGTCGGTCAGGTAACGAGAAAGGTAGTAAATCATGGCGCAAGCCCTCGAATCTTATTCTTGTATTCAGTCGATCGCTCTTGGCGTCGACGTTGATTGCACGCTACCGCAGAGTGACGAGGGTAATAAGCCGTCAGCCAGGCCTAACTGATATACCGAAATTTTATAGCTTGCCTTGCAACCCGTGCGGGCTGGGGGATACAGCTGGCTCGAAAGCCGCGAGGCCCCATGCGGCGCGGGTCCTGTGGCATTCCAAGGAACGCTAATGCGTTTACACTCATACTACTTTCGACGCATTTCGCGCCGAGCCCGACTTTGACTGGCCTGGTAATGGATGTCGTTCAACTCAAGACCCTAATTCATGTGGCCGAGCTTGGCAGTCTCAGCAAGGCCTCCGACCGGCTTCACATCGCACAACCGGCACTGAGTAGGCAAATTCGTCTGTTGGAAAAGGAACTCGGGGCCTACCTTTTTGATCGGCATGGACGAGGCATGGAAATTACCGATGCCGGCCGTGAAGTCTTGGCGCATGCCACCCGGATCATGGAAGAGATGGAGTCCATTCGAAGTTCGGTCGTGGGCGGGAAGTCTTCTTTTCGGGGCACGGTGATGATCGGTACAACACCGACGGTAGCGGAAATTGTCACCGTTCCGCTGGTGCGGAAAATCAAAGAAGAGCATCCGAATCTTGCCATCAGGTTCTCCTCCGCCTTTAGCGGCTACCTGCTGGATTGGGTTCAGCGTGGCGAATTGGAACTGGCGATTTCTTACGATCCCCAACCCTTGCATACGCTGCGTATCGTGCCGGTGATGATGGAAAACTTGCTGCTGGTCGGACCTGCCAGTGCCAATCTGCGCCTGGATGCGCCGGTGTCATTCGAGTCTTTGGCCGAGCAGCAATTGGTGTTGCCAAGCGCCCGCCACAGTCTTCGCGTGATTCTGGATAATTGTGCGCGAGAAGTCGGCATCAAGCTCAAAACCAGCGTTGAAGCTGACTCCTTCGGCGCGATGATTGACCTGGTTCGCAATGGCTTCGGTTTGACAGCTTTGCCACTGGCATCGATTTACACGCAAATTGAATCGGGAGTGCTCAGTGCTGCACCTTTGGTCGACCCTATTCCCATGCGTAAATTGGTCCAGGTATTTCCCGCGGACAGGCGAGTCAGCCCCGCCGCAAAATTTGTTGGAGATGCGTTCATCGAGATTGCCGCCGATCTAGTAGGTCGCGAAATCTGGGCAGGGCACATGCTTTGAACAACATCAATCCTCGACCATGAACCTATGAAGGAAACCCCGTTGTCTTCCAACCTTACGCCGCTCGTGCTTATCCCCGGATTGCTTTGCGATGACCGCCTTTGGGCACATCAAAAATCTGTCTTGGAAAACTCAACGCATATCTGCATCCCTGATGTCTCCCTTGACTCCAGCATTGCTCAGATGGCGGAACGGACTCTGGATGAAGCACCACCTTTTTTTGCACTCGCTGCGTTGTCCATGGGCGGATATGTAGCCATGGAAATTATGAAAAAGGCACCTGAGCGGGTTTTGAAGTTGGCAATGATAGACACGATGGTGCGACCGGACGATGAAGCCCGTGCCAAGGCGAGACGTGGCCTGCTGACTCTTTCACAACTTGGCCGGTTCAAGGGCGTAACACCACAACTGTTGCCCAAGCTTGTGCATCCCCGCTGCATTGGAACTGCGATTGCCGATACGGTGCAGGAAATGGCCGCAGCAGTAGGAAAGGAAGGGTTTGTTCGGCAGCAATTGGCGATTATAGAGCGTCCCGATTATCGACCATTATTGAAGAGCATTGTGGTCCCGACCTTGATCGTTGTTGGTGAAAGCGACGAAATCACCCCTCCAGTTGAGTCCGAAGAAATCCATCGCGGCATACCGCATTCTCGATTGGTGGTGGTGCCTCAATGTGGGCATCTGCCGCCGCTTGAGCAGCCGCAACTGACGACTCTGCTATTGAGTCGGTGGCTTGAAGATAGTTAACACCCTTGAGCCCAGTCGCTTATGCGTTCGTGGCTTTGCATGCATTTCTTATCTTTGATGACATTGTTTTGAGAAATCAAACTCCACTACCTGGAAAGTTCGGCATCGTCTTGTTAGGGATGCTGCAAGTTTTGGTCTGGGGAGGTTCGTTCTTCCTTATGGCCGTAATGGCCGATCCGATCATTGAAGAGACAGGCTGGGCTAGCCAGTGGGTCTATGGCGCATTGTCTCTGAGCATTCTTGTTTCTGCGGTGTTGGCTCCGTTGATCAGTCGACTGATCGCCCGCTATGGCGGTCGCCCAATTCTTGCCAGCAGTGGTCTAGGAGTCGCCATTGGATTGTTTCTGATGGCCAATGCCACGTCATTGCCGTTTTTTTTACTGGCTTGGTCAGTCATCGGCATTGGCATGGCGCTTGGATTGTATGAAGCACTATTCGCCTGTTTAGGTTCACTTTACGGTGAGCGAGCGGGCGGTGTGATTACAGGAATTACATTGATCTCAGGGTTTGCGACAACGCTTTCCTGGCCGGCGGTTGCGTTAGTCATCGATTACATTGGTTGGCGCTCAACGTGTTTGGCCTATGGAGCGTTGTTAGTGCTGACTGTGGCACCGCTTTATATGTGGGTGCTACCGAGAGGCTCGGTTTCACTCAGAAAAAATGACGCGTTGTACGATGAAAGTCTGTCGATTGATCGACGGGTTTACTGGCTCCTCACGACGATTTTTGCGTTGGGCGCAGTGATCATGACGGCAATCTCTGTTCAGCTGATTTCTTTGCTTCAAGGTCAGGGGTATTCACTTGCAGCTGCCATCGGATTCAGCGCTTTACTGGGTCCGAGTCAGGTAGGCTCGCGGATTCTGCAAGTATTTTCACGAAAGCGACACCCAATTTGGACGACGTTGATCTCTGTCGTACTAGTGGCAATCGGTCTGTCGGTTGTGACCATGACGCCGGCAATGACGGGTCTTGGCCTCGTACTTTATGGTGCTGGTAATGGTTTGCGAGCGATTGTTCGGGGGCTGCTACCGTTGACGCTGATGTCGCCAACGCATTATGTTTTGCTAATGGGACGCATGTTTCGACCTTCACTTATTGGACAGGCACTCACACCTCTTGCTGGTGGTTACCTTTTGCAAACGTGGGGGGCGGGCGGTGTGCTTGCTGGGCTAAGTTCGTTGGCTATGTTGAATGTGATGCTGGTGTTGTTCCTCCTACAACTAGTTCGAAAACAATGACCAATCTTCGTCCGTTGTAGCCTGTTATGAAAGGGCTGCTATCTACTGTGGATTCAACCGGTCGATGCACCACAACTAAATTCTGTGTAAGCAGAAGGAGTGTTACAGATGAAGCAGAGACCTCGGATCTATTACACCGAAAGCCAGAAAAAGTTGATGTGGGATCACTGGTAAAAAGGCGACTATTCAGCAGGTCGCCCTACTATTTGAACGAAACCGCTCATTGATACAGCGCATCTTGACGGAAATAGGCGGTATCAGCCCCGCTGTACAGCGCAGGTCCGGATTGGGCCTGACGTTGGCTGAACGCGAAGAGATTTCGCGTGCAGTGGTGGCAGGTAACCCGATCCGTTCCATGGACACGCTGCTAGGGCGAGCAGACTCTACGATCAGTCGTGAGATCAGACACAGCGGTGGCCAAGGATGCTACCGGGCTAATCGAGCTGATTAGGCTGATGAAGGCGGCAAGGATTCAGTGGAGGCGTACGCTGGAAAAGACATCATCGACTTGCTTGGTGGATGCTCGTAAGTTGAGGACAGCACGGCACTGAGTCGATCGCCCAACAGGTTCCAGGCACACTTCTGCTCTTCGGCATAATCGTGGTGCAGGTAGTGGCGCCTCACCCGGGAGCCGGCCAGCACATGGTTTTGGCAGCGATCGATGACGTCCAGGCTGACACCCAAAGCCTGCATCATGGTCGCGCCCGTGCGGCGCAGGTCATGCGGCGTCCAGTCGCCGTTTTGGCCGTCGGCAAGGACTAGCGTATCGTCGTGACGCCGTCTTGAGAGGGCCTTGCGGTTTTTGAACCGGGCCTGGCGATCACCCACCTGCTTGCTCACCACTTTCACGTCCACATGCCCATCATCCTGCTTGTTCGGAAAGCACCACTGGGAGTCTCCCGTGAGGGTCTTGAGTTCCTGAAAGAAATGCAGGGCGAAGGGGGATAGGAAGACATGGAGGTCCTGTTTCTTGCCGCGGGTGCCTTTGACGTTTTCACTGGGGAGGAACCAGGTCTGTCGGTCCAGATCGACATTTTTCCATTCGGCCTGCAGCAACTCGCCAATTCGGCACAGCGTGCCCAGGCTGATCCAGAGCGCGAGTTGGGTTTCTTTTTTCAACGGCCGAATACCGTCGTATTTTTGCCCGGCGGGGAGGGCGATGTAATCGGCGGTCATTTGCTGGAAGCGGTTGTGCAATTCCAACAGCTCCGCCGGGGAAAGGATGCGGCTTCTTTCGGCTTCGTAGTCAGCTGGGATCAACGGGGAGATGTCGACCAGTTCAGTCGGATCACCCTCAACCAGTAACGCCCGCCAGGGCTGGCGCTTTCTAGCCCAGCCAAACATTTGGGTGAGGTCGGCGAAGAAGCTGATGGCTTGCCGGTGAGCGCCGCGGTTGACCACGGTGCGGATTAACGCCCGAACATCGTGTTCGGAGACGCTGCTCACCGCGGTCTTGCCGAGTGCCGGAAAAAGGTCTTTGTTAAAACGGCGCTGTAATTCAGCATTGCCGTCCTTGCGCGCCACACCATCCAACAGCCAGGCCTTGGCCAGATCCTGGACGGCCAGTGTTTGCACCTTCGTCGACTTTTCCTGCTCGGCTTTTGCGTTCGTCGCGGCATGAGCCTGTGCCTTGGCGGTTTTCTTTTGCTCGTTGGGATTGATTTGCTCATCAATGAGCGCTCGGGCTTGGTTGCGTGCCTTGCGGATGTCGGTCAGGGATTTGCGTGGCCAAGACCCGCAGGAGTACTCTTTATTCTGTTCTCCCCACCGATACCGATAGAAAAAGCTGACCGACACGCCGTCCTTACGCACAGAGACTCGACCGGCGAGATTGCCATCCTCCCTGAGGATCCGGCCGGCATCATTGGCGGTCAGTGACTCGAGTTCTTTGATGGTGATTTTGGCCATAAAATGGACTCCCCCTACTTTTCCCCCCACAAAAACGTCGGCTCTTGATGGACGTTACTGGACTCTCGTAGAGCAGAACACCGCTGGAGCTCAAGTAAATACTAGCTTAGAAAAATCCAGAGTAAAATTTTGGAAGCTTTCAAGAAGTATGAAAAAGGAGATGGGGTGCTAGGGGTCGAGTGTTCGAATCACTCCGTCCCGACCATATTTTTCAATGACTTGGCCCAATCTGAAAAGGTTGGGCTTTTTCATGTCTGAAAAATCCCAGCCAGATAAAAGCGCCTGAAATTTTTAAATAATACGGGGTTGGCTCAAGCCAACCCCGTATAAAATCACAGTGATTCAGTATATCGGCGTACGCTAAGGCTATTTCAGGCGCGCCGCATGCCCTCCGGCCTGACGGCCGAAGAACGTCGAGTCCCCCAATGACAACCCGGAACTGTAGCCTTCCCCCCAGCGAGGCAGGCCGCAGGCCGTACGACCCGCAGCATACAGGCCCGGAATCGGCTGGCCGTCGCCGTCGACCACCTCACCACTGGGACGAGTCGCTAGGCCACCGAGGGTGAAGGCATGGGCGTCGATGTCGCCTTGGCAGTAGCTGAGCGCGGCGAACGGTGGCTCGCTCAACGGGCGCAACCATTCGGCACTCTTGTGGAAGTATGGGTCGAGTCCCTCGACGGCGTGACGGTTGAACTCCGCGACACTGTGTTGCAGAGCCCCACCCGGCAGGCCCAGACCTTCCGCCACCTCGTCCCAGGTCTCGCCGACGGCGGCGATGTCTATGTTTTCTTGGAGCACCGGGCGGCCGAAAATCTCGTTATCCACCAGTAGCCAGACGCGTCCGCTTGGCTGGCGTAGCACATAGTGAGCGACCCGGCCGTGATAGGCGTCCTCGTTGATGAAGCGTTGGCCGCATTCGTTGATGAAAATGCCTTTGACCAGAGAGGCCGGCGGGAAGAAAGGCACGGTGGCAAAGAACTCATGCATATTCAACGTGGCCGCGCCGACGCTCATGCCCATGCGGATGCCAGAGCCATCGTCGTTGCCGCCAGTCACTTGCTGCTCGCACACCAAGGCCCCGGGAGCGTAGTGCTGAACCATTTCCCGGTTGCCGATAAAGCCGCCTGCCGCCAGGATCACGCCCTTACGGGCGCGCACATAGAGCAGCTCGCCAGCCCGGCGGATGAGCACTCCCTGCACGGCATTGGCCGAGTCAACGATCAGACACAGCGCGCGGCTGTCGAAATGAGCGTTTACGCCTAGGTCCAGGGCCCGCTGACAGAGCTTGTCCATCATCACCTTACCGCCGCCCCACCCCTCGTATTGCACGGTATGACCGCGCGGAGCCGGTTTGGCGTGTGCAGAGAACGGCCAGGCCAACTCGTTGCCGCTCCACACCAGAGTGTCGTCGGTGGTGGGTTCGACCCATTTGCCCGGAAGGTAGGTACCCTTAAATGGCACGCCTTGCTGTTTCAGCCAGTTGAAATGGGCAACGCCGTTCTCGGCATACAAGGCCACCCGTTCGCCATCCGCGGCAGGCCCGCCCGCCATCATCAGGTAAGTCTGGAAGGCTTCAGTGGTGTCCTCGAAGCCGGCCTCACGCTGCACCTCGGTGCCACCGTTGCCGCCGACATACACCTCGCCGCCCGACAGCGCGGCACTCCCCCCAGCCGCCGACGCTACCTCAAAGATATCCACCTGTGCCCCCGCACCGCGAGCTTCGATGGCCGCACAGCTTCCGGCGGCACCGAAACCGATGATGGCGACCTCTGTTTCGAGGTCCCACTGCGGAACATCTTCGATCCGAACGGGACGGTCAGACGAAAAAGTGGTGTGCATACCTGGCTCCTGTTGCATAGTTTTTTATTTATGTTATGGGGCAGGCACCTGCGAGGCATACTCCGTATGGACGAGGAGCGCTCGACGCCTGTGCCGCGAGTCTTTCGGTGTGTAGGCAGTCAAGAGCGATCGCGCCGGTGCTGCAAGCGAAAGCCAGAACTGGGACCACTATGGCAATAGCACACCGCTCGTAGCCTTGGCTGAGGAAAAACTTAACGCAATGTCCGGGATTAGTTGACCACTGCACCTTCGCCGTACGGTGCACCGAGCTGCCGTTACTTCCACTCGCATTCAACCAGCGAAATCTCATCTGGTCATGTCAACGGTATCGTTTCGGAGTGCCTGGGCAAAGCAATGGAAATCAGTGCGGCCAGCATGACAAAGGCCGTGGAAACCCACAGACAAGCCTCCAGTCCATAGGTCTGGTAAATGCAGCCGGACAGCACGGTGCCGAGCAGCCGCCCCAGCGCGTTGGACATGTAGTAGAAACCAACGTCCAGTGATACTCCGTCCTCTTTGGCGTAGGAGACGATCAGGTAGCTGTGTAAGGATGAGTTCACCGCAAACAGCGCACCGAAGATCATCAATCCACCCAGGAGTACAGCCTCGGGCGACCCACCCGCCGAGAGGCCGAGGGCGATGGCCGCCGGCAGGCCAGCAAGCAACGCCGCCCAAATGAAGGCCGCTCGCCCGTCCGGGATGTGACCGCGCTTCTTCCCGGTGATGCTTGGGGCGAGGGACTGGACGATGCCGTAGCCGATGACCCAGGCTGCCAGAAACCCACCCACCCACCAAAAGTCCCAGCCAAACACCTCACTCAGGTAAACCGGCAAGGCAACGACAAACCACACATCGCGAGCACCAAAGAGAAACAGTCGTGCCGCCGAGAGGATGTTGATCGCTCGGCTCTTGGAAAGAATCTCGCGGAACTTCGGCTTGGCCTTGGCTTTGCCAAGATCCTTTTTCAGCAAAAACAGACTCGCGATCCAGATCAGCGCCAATACCGCTGCCATCAATAGGACGGCCCCTTTGAACCCCAGAAATGCCAGCAATGCACCGCCTATGAAAAAGCCCACACCCTTGAGGGCGTTTTTTGAGCCGGTCAGGAGGGCCACCCACTGATAAAGCGTGCCCTGTTGCTGGCCAGGCACCAGGAGCTTGATCGAACTCTTGGCGCTCATCTTGTTGAGGTCTTTGGCGATACCGGATAACGCTTGAGCGCCCATCACCCAAGGGATGGTCAGCCAGGCGGCCGGCACTGTGAGCATGAGCAAGGCGGCCACCTGGATGCCCAGGCCGATATTCATCGTGCGATTCAAGCCCAGGCGAGCGCCGAGGTAGCCGCCCACCAGGTTTGTGATGACGCCGAAGAACTCATAGAACAGGAACAGTGTGGCAATTTGCAGCGGCGTGTAGCCCAGCGTGTGGAAATGCAGCACCACCAACATGCGCAATGCGCCATCGGTGAGGGTGAAGGCCCAGTAGTTACCGGTGACCAGCAGGTACTGCCGAACTTCCGGGGAAAGGGCTGACAACGCCTTCATGATCGCTCCTGTTAACCGGCCAAGCCGACCAGCTTGGCCAATTCGACAGCACGGTTGGCGTAACCCCACTCGTTGTCGTACCAGGCGTAGATCTTCACTTGAGTACCGTTCACCACCATGGTTGAGAGCGCATCGATGATCGAGGAGCGTGGATCGGTGCGGTAGTCGATCGAAACCAGCGGACGCTCCTCATAGCCAAGGATATTTTTCAATGGGCCAGCGGCCGCAGCTTTGAGCAGGGCATTGACCTCATCCGCCGAGGTCGCACGCTCCACCTCAAACACACAGTCGGTAAGCGAGGCATTGGCCAGTGGTACGCGTACGGCATGGCCGTTCAGGCGGCCACGCAACTCCGGGAAAATTTCAGCAATCGCCGTCGCCGAACCCGTACTGGTGGGGATCAGGCTCATGCCCGAAGCACGCGCCCGACGCAGGTCCTTGTGCGGCTGATCGAGAATGCTTTGGGTATTGGTCAGGTCGTGAATCGTGGTGATCGAGCCATGGCGGATACCCAGGTTTTCGTGGATCACTTTGACCACTGGAGCTAGACAATTGGTAGTGCAGGACGCGGCGGTAACAATACGGTGCTGCGCCGGATCGAACAGGTGCTGATTGACGCCCATGACGATGTTCAGCGCTCCCTGCTCCTTCACTGGAGCACAGACCACCACACGCTTAACACCCTGTTCCAGATATGCCTGAAGCACAGTAACGGTCTTCATCTTGCCACTGGCTTCGATGACCAAATCACAGCCGGACCAGTCAGTGTCGGCGATGGACTTGTTGGCAGTCACCCGAATGCGCCGACCGTCAATGACCACGTAATCACCATCGGCGCTGGCTTCATTGTTCCAACGGCCATGCACCGAGTCGAAATTGATCAGGTGCGCGTGGGTAGCAGCGTCGCCAGCAGGGTCATTGATTTGCACGAATTCAAACTCAGGCCAGCTCCAGGCCGCACGCAAGGCAAGACGACCGATGCGACCGAAACCGTTAATACCTACTTTGATGCTCATGGGTTGTTCTCATTTGTCTGCGGTGTTCGGAGGGGGAGGACGTGGCCTGGTCGAATTTGGTTGTTACGTCAGCAGCATGCTGCTTGGCGCTCAGGACGCTCACCCATCTGATCAAGACGCTTTTCGTCCAGGCTCAACCAGTGGCGGTTGGCTTTGAGTGTCACTTGGAGCACGTCGAGCACCCACTGTGGAAGCTCAGGGTGCAGTCGGTAGTAAATCCATTGTCCTTGACGGCGAGTTTCCAGCAGTCCGCAGGTACGCAACTGTGCCAGGTGGCGTGAAATCTTGGGCTGACTGTCATCGAGCGCGCAGATCAGCTCGCATACACAGAGTTCGCCTTGCGCGCAGAGCAGTAGCATGACCCTGACGCGGGTTTCATCACCCAGGCACTTGAAGACAGTGGCAGGCAGGAGGTTCATGGGGGGTGGCTCTTATATTTGAATATTCGAATATACAGATATTTTCGAATTGAGAAAGACCCCCGGAACGATCATCGAAAATGACTATCTCGATTTTCGATTCGCAACCTGATGGTTGACATGCTGGGGCCGGACCTTTCACCGGCAACCTTCGTGGTACTGCTGCAAAACTCAAAAGCCCCGGAGAGGATTGGATCTAACCTGGATCAAGAGTAAGTGACTGTTTTAAGGCAAATTTTTTGTTTTTGGTCTTCCCAGGCGAAGCGAAAGTTGATAAATTTCCGTGCATCTTGCAGAGGCCGTTACAGCGCTTATAGCGTAAGGGCGCAGCATCTCGATGTTGCTCGCAAGCTGCAAAATCAGGAACAGAGTGCTGGGCACTCGTAGCAACAGATACAGGGGCGTCGCCAAGCGGTAAGGCAGCAGGTTTTGATCCTGCCATGCGTTGGTTCGAATCCAGCCGCCCCTGCCATTTTCCTTATACCCATTCAGGTATAACTCAGCCGGCATGCTCGAAAGCATGCCTGGATGCACCACGGTCAACGTCTGGCCGTTGTCGGAATCCTTCCGTTAGCCGATTTCTTCCTCGCCGCAGTCTTTGCCAATCGTTCTTTCTGCGCGACTGCCATGACCTGCCTCATCTATGCCGCTGGCCGGGATTGCCCGTCATGGTCACGGCCAGTGTCCTGATGCGATCTTCGAGATCTATCTTGGCCTGGGCGCGCTCTTCTCGATCGATGTCGCGCTGAGTTAAACCAACAAAACTCGGCTGCACTCATCCGTTCTGCTGGTTGCCGTTGGGCGCGGAGGGGGGGCGTGCGTGTGGTGTAGGAGGGGGGGGCGTGCTGCTAGTTCAGCGTTGGTTCTGGCTTTTTGGTTTGCTGCATTTCACCAATGAATCATTGAGCAGCCTCACGGTCATATCGCTGACCTTTGCCTTTAGGACATTTAAATGAAGCGCGCAGTAATGATGCTTGTGGCCATTTCAGGTTCTCTCCTGTTGGGAGGCTGTGGGCCTCATTGGGAAGACGGAGAAAGGTACGGTCGAGATCGTGACCGAGGTCATGATCACGATCGTAGATACGATCGAGGGTATGACGATGATCGGGGGCATGACCGTGGATATGATCGTCGTGACGATGATCGGCGGTATGATCGAAATCACGATCGCGATCGCGATCGTGACGATAGAGACGACTAACCCGCTCTGATCTCCCTTCTGCATTAAGCTTCTGTCATTTTCCCACTACACCCGCGAGCTTCCTCCCCGTAGCGTCAAACACATCTGTTCGCTGCGGATCAATGGTCCTTGCAACATGCACGCTGCAGCTCTATTGCCCGGCTTAGTGGGGCAGGGTGCGATGAAGAAAAAGATTGAGGGAGGTGGTTGACCGCAGTATTTAATGCTGTATTATTCGCCTCCCGCTAACGAGAGATCGGAAGCGCAAGTGGTTGAAATTGCAAAGGAAACTTTGAAAATTTCTGAAAATAGCCACTTGACAGCAGCAAAGGAAAGCGTAGAATGCGCGCCTCGGTTGAGACGAAAGATCTTAACCAACCGCTCTTTAACAACTGAATCAAGCAATTCGTGTGGGTGCTTGTGGAGTCAGACTGATAGTCAACAAGATTATCAGCA
>NZ_CABVII010000012.1 GCF_902497995.1 Pseudomonas fluorescens
CAAGCACTGGTGATACTGGCTCGCAAACTCGCTCGAATCGTATTCGCCCTACTGAAAGGGCAGAGCGAATACCAACCGAAAGCAGGTTGAGGCTTCCCCTCAACCATAGAATCTCCCACAGTTGATCTCCAGCGAACACATTATTTGTGTATGACCAGATTCCAATGTGGGAGCGGGCTTGCTCGCGAAGCTTTTAGCGGGTTATGAATCGTCGCAGATACTCGACCTGCTCCCGATGCGCCACCTCCTGCACCACCGGCTTCAATCTCACGGTTGTCCCGGGCAAACACTGCGCCAGCCGCGCCAACGCCAACGGCGTCAACGCTCCCAACCGCGGATACCCGCCGATGGTCTGCCGATCATTGAGCAACACGATCGGCTGCCCGTCCGGCGGCACCTGGACCGCGCCCAGCGGGATGCCTTCGGAAATCATTGGTTTGCCCTGGTACTCCAACGCCGTTCCCAACAAGCGAATGCCCATGCGATCGGCACGGCTGTCGAGGGTCCAGACGCTGTTGAACGCGTCGAACAGACTCTGCCCGCTGAACTCACCGATCTGCGCGCCGAGCACCAGATCCAGCGGTGCCGCGAGATTAAGGTCCGGTCGCTGATCGGCAGGCAACTCCCGCAGCAGCATCAGCGAGTTCCCCGAATAGCGCAACGACTGCCCCTTTGTCAGCGGGCGCCCCATACCATCGAGACCGCCGAGTTCTTCGCGCACCACTGTCGCCCGGCTACCCAGGACCTCGGGCGCTTCGAATCCCCCCGGCGCCGCCAGATAGGCCCGCGCCCCGCGTAACGGCTGGGTGAATTGCAGTCGTTGACCTTTGTGCAGCCTGAAACTGCGCCACGGCGCCAACACCTCGCCATCGATGTGCGCTCCCAGGTCCGCGCCACCCAAGGCCAGTACGCAATCCTCTTCGGCCAACACGCTGAAACCGCCGAGGGTAATCTCGATCACCGGCGCATCCAGCTGGTTACCCAGCAACCAGTTGGCCCACGACATCGATCGCCAATCCAGTGCTCCGCCCTGGGTCACGCCCAGATGCCGAACGCCGAAACGGCCAGCGTCCTGCAACAGGCACAGCGGGGTACTCGCTTCTATGGATAGACGGCTCATGCCAGTGCCTCCAGTGGCGTGTCGTCACCGCCCAGGTTGATGAACTCGGCATGACCGACGGGTTCAAAGCGTACGGTGTCGCCCGGTTGCATCAGGCTGTAGCCGTCGCGTTCGCGGTCGAATAATTTGGCCGGGGTCCGGCCGATCAGGTTCCAGCCACCGGGCGAAACCACGGGGTAAGCCGCCGTCTGGCGTTCGGCGATGCCGACACTGCCGGCAGCGACCTTTTTGCGCGGAGTGTTCATGCGCGGTGCGGCCAGGGCTTCTTCCACCAGACCCATGAAGGCGAACCCCGGCGCAAAACCCAACGCAAACACCTGATACTCGCGTTCGCTATGGCGGCGGATCACTTCATCTACCGCCAATCCGCTGCGCTGCGACAACAGGCTCAACTCAGGACCGACACTCAAGTCGTACCAGACCGGCAGCACATGACAGTTGCCATGGGTGCGGGCGTTGGGCGACAGATCGATCAAGGCTTCGGCAATCAGCTCCCGAGCCTGGGCCGGACTCAGTGAAGTCAGATCATAATGCACCATCAACGTCGTATAGGACGGCACCAGATCGATCAGATGTCCGGCGAACGCAGCGCGCAGACCTTCGCTGGCCGCGTGTATCCACGGCATGTTCGCTTCGCTGATCGCATCGAACAGACGCACCATCAGACAGTCCAGCGCCACCACTTCCACGCGCGGGTTCATGATGCGTTCTGCTGATCGAGTGCTTCGCGGATACGCCGCACGGCCGCCACCGAACTGGCGTTGTCGCCGTGCACGCAGAGGGTGTTGGCCTGCAAATGCAAGGCGCTGCCGTCGCTGGCGGTGAGATGGCCGCCACGGGCGATGGTCAGTGCCTGTTCAATGATTTTCTCCGGATCGTGATGCACCGCCCCGGGCAGTTGCCGCGAGACCAGCCTGCCCGCGGCGTCGTAGGCACGATCGGCGAAAGCTTCGAACCACAGGGTCACACCGTATTCCTCGCCCAACTGCCGGGCCGCGCTATTGTCGCGAGTGGCCATCAGCATCAGCGGCAGGCTGCGGTCATAGGCAGCCACCGCCTGCAGCACCGCGCGCAATTGCGCCGGGTTGGCCATCATGTCGTTGTACATGGCGCCGTGCGGCTTGACGTAACTCACCCGCCCGCCCTGGGCCCGGCAGATGCCATCGAGGGCGCCGATCTGGTAATGCACAATGTCTTGAAGCTCCTGGGCCGTATAGGCCATGGAACGTCGGCCAAATCCCACCAGGTCCTGATAGGCCGGATGGGCGCCTATCTGTACGCCGTTGCTCAGGGCCAGGCTGACAGTCTTGCGCATGATGCTCGGATCGCCGGCGTGGAAGCCGCAGGCGATGTTGGCGCAATCGATGAAGGGCATGATCTCGGCGTCCAGACCCAGGGTCCAGTTGCCGAAACTCTCGCCGATGTCGCAGTTCAATAGCAGGCGGTTCACGATGAACACTCCTGTAGGTTTTATTCTTTTATCTTCAGGGCATTTGCCCGCAGATGATCAGTTGCCGGGCATCAGGTTATTCGGCTTCGAGTTGCTTGCCGCGGGTTTCCGGCAGACTCAAGGCCGCCAGGATCACCACCCCGTAGGACACTGCCGCAAACGCCCCGATGCCTACGCTCAAAGGCACCTTCTGACTCATCAAGCCGATCAACAGCGGGAACAACGCCGCCAGCGCCCGGCCGATGTTGTAGCAAAAGCCCTGGCCCGAGCCGCGAATCCGCGTCGGAAACAGCTCGGTCAGAAACGCGCCCATGCCGCTGAAAATACCCGAGGCAAAGAAACCCAGGGGAAAGCCCAGCCAGAGCATCACACCGTTACTGACAGGCAGTTGGGTATAGAGCAGCACGATGATGAACGAGCCGACCGCGAACAGGATGAAGTTCTTCTTGCGGCCGAGGATGTCAGTCAAATACGCGCTGATGACATAGCCAACGTAGGAACCGACGATCACCATCGCCAGATAACCGCCCGTACCCAGTACGCTCAAGCCACGTTCATTCTTCAGAAAAGTCGGCAGCCAGGAAGTAATCGCGTAGTAACCGCCCAGCGCACCGGTGGTCAGCACCGAAGCGCGAATCGTGGTGAAGAGGATGCCGGGGGCAAAGATCTCGTAGAACTTCGCCGGGTTGCTCGGCTCCTGCTTCGCCTTGGCTTCACGGTAGATTTCCGGGTCCTTGACCAGGCGGCGGACGAAAATCACGAAAATCGCCGGCACGATGCCGAGGAGAAACAATGCGCGCCAGGCGTCTTCCGGTGGCAATACCGAGAACAGCAGCGCATACAGAATCGCCGTCAGCCCCCAACCCAGTGCCCAGCCCGATTGCACCATGCCCACCGCTTTACCGCGGTCCTTGGCGCGAATCACTTCGCCCATCAATACCGCACCGGCGGTCCATTCACCACCGAAACCGAAACCCATCAAGGTGCGACTGATCAGCAGTTGCTCGTAGTTCTGGGCGAAGCCGCAGAGGAACGTGAAGAAGGCGAACCACAATACGGTCAGTTGCAGGGTGCGCACGCGACCGATGCGATCGGAAAGAATCCCCGCCACCCAGCCGCCGATGGCGGAAGCTATCAGGGTACTGGTGTGAATCAACCCGGCTTCACCGGTGGTGATGCCCCACATGGCAATCAGGGTCGGCACCACGAAGCTGAGCATCTGGGTGTCCATGCCATCCAGGCCATAGCCGATCTTGCAGCTCCAGAAGGTGCGGCGTTCCTGCTGATTGATGTTGCGGTACCAGTCGAAAGGTCCCGGCCGTGGCGTTACCTTGGGGATGTCGAGCGTGTCGGGCGCACTCATGGCAAATCTCCGCGCTAGTTTTTATTGGTATTGTTCTGAGCCCCGACGACGCCTATCGTGGGAACCGGACAACCTGATTCTTTGCGCTTGACCCTGCTGCGTCCAACTAATAAAAACCCGCCCTAGACATAAGAAAAACTTTATCCCACGAGCTGACCCCATGAACCTGAAGTTTCTCGAGACCTTTGTCTGGGTCGCCCGACTCAAGAGTTTTCGCCTGACGGCAGACAAGCTCTTCACCACCCAGGCATCGATTTCCAGCCGAATCGCGGTGCTCGAAGGCGAGCTCGGCGTGAAGCTGTTCCTGCGCGATTCCCGCGGCGTGAGCCTGACGCCCGAAGGCCTGAAAGTGCTCGACTATGCCGAGCAGATGATGGACACCATGCAGGCACTCAAGCAGTCGATCGAGACGCGCTCGAGCAAAGTCGGTCGCGTGCGGGTCGGCGTGATGGACACGGTGATTCACACGTGGCTCAGCCCGTTGGTGGCACAGATGATGGATCACTATCCGCTGGTGGAGATCGAACTGGTGGCCGATACAGCGCTCAACCTCTGCGATCAGCTGCAAAAAGGCTTTCTCGATCTGATCCTGCAAACCGACCTGTTGCGCCAGGAAAGTGTGCGCAGCCTGGAGCTGGCCAGTCACCCGATGGGCTGGATCGTTGCCAGTAATTCGATTTACAACCGCGAGTACTCCGGCATCGTCGACCTGGCTCGGGAGCGGATTATCACTTACTCGAAAAATTCACATCCGCATCAGGACATCTTGAGTCTGATGCAGGCCAACGGCGTCATGGCGCCGCGGCTCAACTGCGTGAACTCGGTGTCGGCGATCACCCGGTTGCTGCGGGATGGCTTCGGTATTGGCGCGTTGCCGCCGGTGTTGGTGGCCGAGGAACTGGCGCGAGGGGAACTGACCTTGCTGGCCATCGAGCAACGGCCGCCGAATTTGCAGGTGGTGGTGTCGTGGCGGACCGGGGTGGAGTGGGTCGAGGAGATTGTGGCGTTGTGTCAGCAGGTATTGGACGGGTATGCGCGCAAGATGGGAGAGGGTTACATCGTATTGAGCAAACCTTCGGTTAGCTAAATCAAAAGATCGCAGCCTGCGACAGCGCCTACATTGAAATGCGTTCCCCTGCAGGAACTGCCGAAGGCTGCAATCTTTTGATCTTGATCTTGATCTTGATCTTTTGCTTACAGCCCCCGCACATCCCGATCCTCGATCGGCCGGCTCTGGCGCAGGCGTTTGCCGCCCAGCACCACCCAGTCGATCAGCCGGAACAGGCATTCAACGCCGAATGACAGCAGCAGCGCGCCGCTCATGCCCCAGATCATCGCTGGCGGCGTCAGCAGGATCTGGTAGCTGTAGCCATTCCAGGTTTCCTTGCGAATTTCCGGATCGGCCGCCAGGACCACTTGCAGGAAGCGGATATACCACGGCCCCTGCATGGCCTGGAACTGTTTATCGAGGGCTTGTCGGCGGGTCAGCAGGGTGTTCAGGCTATCGGCATCGCTGCGAAAGATAGGGTCTTCGCTGGCGCGGTAATGGGCTACCAGCGCCTGCATGTCACCCTTAAAAAACTGATTGGCAGTCCCCTGGAAACCGCTCAAACCGGTCTGCGCTTCGATCAGATGGGCCTCGACCCGTTTCGCGTAATCGCCGATGAACCCCGGCACCTGGACACCGATCAACAGGCCCGCCGCAAACAACACCAGCCGTAGATAACTGAGCAACATGGTTGCGTGTCCTTATTCGGTCTGGCCCTGGCTGACGCATTCGCCGCGCCGCCACAGGCTCCATTGGCCCGGTTCGTAGCGGGTCCAGGTTTCGTTTTCGGTCAAGGGTTCGGTGGCAATCACCGTGACCACGTCGTTGGGCGTGGTTTCGGCCTGGAAGTCGACGATCACATCGACATCCTTCAGGCGCGCCGGGCCAAACGGTGCGCGGCGGGTGATCTGCGCCAGTTTGGTCGAGCAATAGCAGAACAGCCAGTCGCCGTCGCTGAGCAGGCAATTGAACACGCCTTTGCTGCGGTATTCGGCGCACGCGGCCACCAGGTCCGGCAGCAGTTCTTCGACTTCCACGGGTTCCGGGAAGGCGGCACGCACCCGATTGAGCACGTCGCAGAACGCCGCTTCGCTATCGGTATCGCCGACGGGGCGGTAAAAACTGGTGAGGGGTTGAAAGTCCGCCAGTTGGCCGTTGTGGGCGAAACACCAGTTGCGCCCCCACAACTCGCGCACGAACGGATGGGTGTTGGACAGGCAGACCTTGCCGACGTTGGCCTGGCGGATGTGCCCGATCACCACTTCGCTCTTGATCGGATAGCGTTGCACCAGGTTCGCGACTTCCGATTCGCTGCTCGCCGCCGGGTCCTGGAACAATCGCAGGCCTCGGCCCTCATAGAAGGCGATGCCCCAACCGTCGCGGTGCGGACCGGTGCGGCCGCCGCGCTGCATCAGCCCGGTGAAGCTGAACACGATATCGGTCGGGACATTGGCGCTCATGCCCAATAACTCACACATGTTCTGACTCTCGATTTAATGCAGGGGCAAGGTTACAAACGCGGTTCGACCCGCGAACGCTGAGGGTTGCTCGGCACTGGCGGGCGTCCGTAACGATCATCGCCGGCACCGCCGAAAGGCTGATCTTCTTCAGGTGCGTCGGCCCTGGCCGCAGCCTGGGCGGCGGCGGCCTGCGCCTTGCGAGCCTTGGAGCCGCGCTCGATCATGAAACGGATCGCCACGAAGATCAGGTAGATGACGAATGCGAGTATGCCGTACATGAACAGGTCGGAAATCGCCCGCCAGGCGTTGTTGCCGACCTTGAACAATAGATCCAGGGCCGTGATGGCGATGGCCGGGGCGACCTTTTCCTTCACCGGGTCGATGATGGTCGGGCTGAACAGCAGCACGACAACCAGCAGCCGCAGCGGCTCACGCAGCCAGCGCCACATCCAGCGGGTCATGCGCATCCACACTAACAGGCAGCCTAAAGCGGCGAAGGCGTAGAGGCCCCAAGCGATCAGATAGTCGTTCTCGGTCATGGTGTCCATGGCAAGGCAGGCAAAGAGGCGCTTATAGTAACGACTTTTCGCCCGTCAGGCTTGCTCCCTGTAGGAGCGAGGCTTGCCCGCGAAGAACGATAACGCAGTGCGACAGATACACCGCAGCGCTCGGTTCGCCGGCAAGCCTGGCTCCTACAGGGGCTGCAGGGCACCAGACATTGCCCGCAAACCCTATTCCGCACATTGCACGAGAGCCCTTCATGCCCCTATCCGCCAACATTACCAACGCCCCGATCGCCCGCAAGGCCGAAGGCGATGACCCGTATGCCTGGCTCCAGGAGCGCGACACCGACGCGGTGCTCGACTACCTGAAAGCGGAAAACCGTTATCAAGAGGCGCAAACCGCCGATCAGGCCGGGCTGCGCGAAACCCTGTTCGAAGAGATCAAAGGCCGGATTCTCGAAACCGACCTGTCGCTGCCCTCCCCCTGGGGGCCGTACCTGTATTACACGCGCACCACGGCGGGTGACGAATACGCCCGTCACTACCGCTGCCCGCGCCCCGCCGACGACAGCCTGCAGCTCGACGAAAGCCAGGAGCAACTGCTGCTGGACCCGAACGAACTGGCCAAGGGCGGCTTCTTTTCCCTGGGCGCGTTCAGCATCAGCCCGGACCACCAACGCCTGGCCTACAGCATCGACTCCACGGGCGATGAGATTTTCACGCTGTTCGTGAAGGAATTGTCCAATGATCGTGTCAGCGAACTGGAATTCCAGGACTGCGACGGCAGCATGACCTGGGCCAACGACAGCCTGACGCTGTTCTTTGGCGAACTGGACGACACCCACCGCCCGCACAAACTGTACCGCTATCGACTGGATGGCACAGCGGCCGAAGAAGTGTTCCATGAAACGGACGGTCGATTCTTCATGCACTGCTACCGGTCCAGTTCCGAGCAACAATTGCTGCTGTCCGTGGGCAGCAAGACGACCAGCGAAGTCTGGGTGCTCGACGCATTCCAGCCGCAGCAAACCTTTGCCTGCGTAGCGCCGCGGGTGGAAGACCATGAATACGACGTCGACCACGGTGTGCTCGACGGTGTATGGACCTGGTTCATTCGCACCAATCGCGACGGCATCAACTTTGCTCTGTACACGGCCGTCGATACCGGCGTCGCGCCGACCCTGGCGCAATGGCAGAACCTGATTCCCCACAGCGACACCACGATGATTGACGGCATGAGCCTGAACGCCGGGGCCATGACCCTGAGCCTGCGGGTCGGTGGCTTGCCGGTGATCGAAGTCCATCCGCAAGACCTGCCGAGCTACCGTGTGCAACTGCCGGATGCGGCCTACAGCCTTCACGTGCAGAACAGCCTGGAATTCGTCAGCGACAGGATTCGCCTGCGCTACGAAGCGTTGAACCGTCCGGCGCAAATCCGCCAGCTGGGACTGGCCACCGGCGAGCAGAAAGTCCTCAAGCAAACCCCGGTGCTGGGCCCGTTCGATGCCGATGCCTACGTCAGCCAGCGTCTGTGGGCCACCGCACCCGACGGTACGAAAGTGCCGATCAGCCTCGTCGTCAAACGCGAAGCCCTGGGCAAGCCGACACCCCTTTATCTGTACGGCTACGGCGCGTATGGCGAAAGTCTCGACCCATGGTTCTCCCATGCACGCCTGAGTCTGCTGGATCGCGGCGTGGCGTTTGCCATCGCTCACGTGCGTGGCGGCGGTGAATTGGGCGAAGCCTGGTATCGAGCCGGCAAGCAGGAACACAAGCACAACACCTTCAGCGACTTCATCGCCTGCGCCGAGCACTTGATCGACAACGGCTTCACTACACCAAGGCAACTGGCAATCAGCGGCGGTAGCGCCGGTGGATTGCTGATCGGCGCCGTACTCAACATGCGCCCGGAGTTGTTCGGTGCAGCGATTGCCGAAGTGCCGTTCGTCGACGTGCTCAACACCATGCTCGACCCGGATCTGCCGTTGACCGTCACCGAGTACGACGAGTGGGGCAATCCGCAAGAGCCGGACGTCTATGAGCGGATCAAGGCTTACGCGCCGTACGAAAACGTCACCGCGCAGGCCTATCCGGCGACCCTGGTGATTGCCGGCTACAACGACAGTCGCGTGCAGTACTGGGAAGCGGCCAAGTGGGTGGCAAAGTTGCGCGCAACCAAAACCGACACCCATCCCCTGTTGCTCAAGACCGAACTGGGCGCCGGGCACGGCGGGATGAGCGGCCGGTACCAGGGCTTGCGTGACGTAGCACTCGAGTATGCATTTGTTTTTAAAGTCTTGGGCATTGCCTGAGAAAACTGGCCCTGTTGCCCGGTCTCGGGACCAGGGCGGACGGCCAATCGTCCTCGCCTTAACCGCCCGGCGACTTGATCTTCGTGCTGTTCTGCTCAAGCCCCGGCAACGTCTGGTCCTTGGGCGGGTTAGGCATTTCGATCGGCGGCAACAGCGGCGGCCCGCCACTGCCGGGTCCGGTCTTGGGCACGCTGATCGGGGTGATCTGCGGGTAGGGCGTCGGCGTCGCGGTTCCGGGTGAACCGGGCAACGGCCCGGGGCTGGTGGGAGTGGTGAGTTGTTCCTGGGCCTGCACTGCAGTTATCGAGAGCGCGGCCAGGGCAATGACCGTTAGAATGGTGCGCTTCATCAATGGCTCCGTTGGCCTTGTAGTCTTTTTGCAGGCTACTCTCAACCGCCGCTGTTTGCCTGCCCCTGATTGCCGATTTCCCCTCAAGAGTGCCCCAATGAAACGTTTCGTTCTGCTCGACACCACTCCGATTCCTGAAAATGGCGGTGCCTTGTGCCTGTTCGAATACGGTGAGGATTTCGTCATCAAGATCCAGGGGGGCGATGGCGGGCAGTTGATGAACACGCGCATGCACGGTTCCGAAGATGCCTTGGCCGAGATCCCGTGCCGCAAGGTGGCCGGCCGAGCGGATTCGCGGGTGTTGATCGGTGGCCTGGGTATGGGCTTCACCCTCGCCTCGGCCCTCAAGCATTTGGGCAAGACGGCTGAAGTGGTGGTCGCCGAACTGGTGCCCGGCGTCGTGGAATGGAACCGCGGACCGCTGGGCGAGAAAGCCGGGAACCCGCTGCTCGACCCGCGCACGGTGATCCGCATGGAAGACGTGGCCAAAGTGCTGCAAGCCGAGCCACAGGGCTTCGATGCGATCATGCTCGACGTCGACAACGGCCCCGAAGGCCTGACCCAGAAGGCTAACAGTTGGCTTTATTCCGCTGGAGGCCTGAGCGCCTGCGCCAAGGCCCTGCGCCCCAAAGGCGTGCTGGCGGTGTGGTCGGCCAGCGCTGACCGGCAGTTTTCCGACAAGCTGAAAAAAGCCGGCTTCAAGGCCGAAGAAGTGCAAGTCTTCGCCCACGGCAACAAAGGCACCCGCCACACCATCTGGGTTGCCGAGAAGCTCAAGGGCTGAGCTAAACTATGTCCATAACCGTCATCAGTCTTTTTACAAAGGTGAACCCATGAGTTCGTCAACACCTGCGACCAACACGTCGAAGCTGGACCGCATCCTCGCCGACAACCAGCGCGACAAGGAAATGGGTTACCGCGACAAGGCCCTGAAGATGTACCCGCACGTGTGCGGCCGCTGCGCCCGCGAGTTCTCCGGCAAGCGCCTGAGCGAACTGACCGTGCACCACCGCGACCACAACCACGACAACAATCCGCAGGACGGCTCGAACTGGGAATTGTTGTGCCTGTATTGCCACGACAATGAACACTCGCGGTATACCGACCAGCAGTATTTTGACGAAGGCTCGCTGAGTTCGCCGAAGATCGCCAAGGCGACGCATAACCCGTTTGCGGCGTTGGCCGGACTGTTGAAGAAAGACGAATAAAATTCAGCGCCCCGACTGGCCCCTTCGCGAGCAAGCTCGCTCCCACAGTAATTGGCGGTCATCACAAATTTGTATACGCCGCAGAACCCTGGGAGCGAGCTTGCTCGCAATAGCAACAGCCCAAGCCCAAGCCCCACAGTGATTGGCGGTCATCACAAATTTGTATACGCCGCAGAACCCTGTGGGAGCGAGCTTGCTCGCGATAGCAACAGCCCAAGCCCCACAGTAATTGGCGGTCATCACAAATTTGTATACGCCGCAGAACCCTGTGGGAGCGAGCTTGCTCGCAATAGCAACAGCCCAAGCCCCACAGTGATTGGCAGTGATCACAATTTTGTATACGCCGCAGAACCCTGTGGGAGCGGGCTTGCTCGCGATAGCAACAGCCCAAGCCCCACAGTGATTGGCAGTGATCACAATTTTGTATACGCCGCAGAACCCTGTGGGAGCGGGCTTGCTCGCGATAGCAATAGCCCAAGCCCCACACTGATTGGCGGTCATCACAAATTTGTATACGCCGCAGAACCCCGTGGGAGCGAGCTTGCTCGCGAAGAGGTCGGTTCAGTCACCGCAAGTCTCCAAACCGGACACCCCTCCCCCAATCCCCGTATAATCGCGCTTTTTCCCCGAAGGCACCCCGCTCGTGGCAGACAAACGGTACAGCTGCATTGGTTTGTATAACCCCAAATCACCGGAAAACGTCGGTTCGGTGATGCGCGCCGCCGGTTGTTATGGCGCCGCGTCCGTGTTCTACACCGGCAAGCGTTATGAACGTGCCGCGGACTTCGTCACCGACACCAAGCGCGTCCATTACGACATTCCGCTGATCGGTATCGACGACCTGAAGAAAATCCTGCCCCTGGGCTGCGTCCCGGTCGCGGTGGAACTGGTCGAAGGCGCCCGTTCTCTGCCGGAATACACTCACCCGGATCGCGCGCTGTACATCTTCGGCCCGGAAGACGGCTCGCTGGATCAAGCGATTCGCGACTGGTGTGAAGACGTGATCTACATCCCGACCACTGGCTGCATGAACCTGGCGGCCACGGTCAACGTCGTGCTGTACGACCGCATGGCCAAGGGCCTCAACACCCGCTCGGGGCCGAAATTCCGCTGAATCATTGCACATCCGATGGAACAAGCCGCCCGCCTCGGCAGTCAGCTTAATTATCTATTCTTGAAGCAGCCAATCCAGCCAGGAGACAGATCATGAGCGAACTCACACGGGTAGAACGCATCGAGTCCACCCCGTTCCAGACTCATTCCGACCAGAACGTTCAAGGCTGGGAGCGCATCGGCTCCGTGGCCGGTGGCGTGGTGATGGTCAGCAAGGGTCTGCGTCGCGGCGGTGTGTTCGGGTTGATTCAAGTGGCGATCGGCGGCGTGGCGCTGGCTCGCGGGATTACCGGGCACAGTTCGGTCAAGAGCCTGCTGGAAAAAAGCCGCCAGGATATGAATAACGTGCGGGCGAAGATCGAACGGGCCGGGGAAGAGTTGGGGCGGTTGAAGGCGAATGCCGACGCGGCGACCAAGACCGCTACCGTGACGGGTAATGATTCTTTGAAGTCGCCTAAGACCGGGGTTTGATCCGGGATTTAGTAGTGGGGCTTATGGCCTCTTCGCGGGCAAGCCCGCTCCCACAGGGTTCCGCGGTGAACACATAATGTGTGAACACCCGAGATCAACTGTGGGAGCGGGCTTGCTCGCGAAGGCGGTATTACTGAAGCAACTCGGTGTCGAGGACCTTGGAGGACTCGCCAATCACGCTCGCGGCGAGCTGAACAAGTTCCTTGGTATCTACACTTTCCAGACGCATCGCCCCGCGCAGCACGTCATCCAGCGAACGCTTGTTGCGGGTCTTCAGGCGAATCTCGCGATCCAGCTCCTGTAGCAACAACACCGACCTGGACACCTGTGCCGGGCTCACTTGCTCACCGCGCAATGTCGTGACCTTCTGGCTGTCCTTGACCAGCTTTCCGTGCAGACTCTCATAGCGCTCATCACTCATGCCGCCCGCTCGGCGCACCAGTTCGATCGCGTAATACTCGGCAAACCCTTCACTGATCCAGTCACTGCGCTGCCGGTCGTTGATCCGGCCGAACATCTGGGCCAGTTCGCGCACCACCGCGCTGGTGCCGCTTTCGCTGACCAGCGGCAGACGTGTGTTCAGGTAAATCGATTCGCGCCCCGCCAGGCTGCCGCGCCACATCGGGTCATTGGCGCCGACGATCAGCAGCTTGGTGGGATGACGCGGGAACACCGCTTGCACTTGCGGCCAGACAAAGGTCAGCAGCGTCAGCACGTCCATGCGACGCATGCCCTGGCCTTGGGGCGAGGCGACGGTAACTTCGGTTTCTCCCAATCGCGTGCGTCGGCTGCCCAGGTGGCCGGCGAGCATCCAGCCCGTGGGCCGGTCGAACAATCGGGAGACGTTATCGATGCGAAACTTGTTCTTGCCGATCCGCGGCCAGGCGGTTTCGACGCTTTTCCAGCCGCTGGGCAATTCGAATTCAAGGCGTGAAACCAGCTCGATGCCGTCCTGCTGATCAAGTCGGGCGGCCGGCACCAGATCGTCGCCGCGCATCAACGCCCAGGTCGGGGTCATGCGAGTGTCGAAGCTGCCGCTCTTGCGACCGTGGCTGACGCGCACGCGGTAGGTCAGGCTGGCCTTGTCGGTGGCAGGCTGCCAGACACCGCGCACCGGCTTGCCCGGCGTGAGTTGCCATTGGCCGTCGGCCTTGAAGTCGCTGTAGAGGCTGCCATCGCCCAGGTCGAAATCCAGACTGCGTACCGCCGAGCCCTGGGCCAGGGTCAGGCGCACTTCGGCCTGATCGTTTTGCGGCAACAGGCGCACGTGATAATCCAGATCGACCTTCTTCGCGGCCCACACGGACGAGCTCAGGGCCAGCAGTCCGACGGCCAACGCCTGGCGCAATCCCACAGCCATACACACTCCTTGGTGAAACGTTAACCCGCCCGAAAAATCAGATGGTCTTCCCAATCCTCTTCGGCCACGCTGCCTTCGGCGAGCATGCGCCCGGATTGTGAAATTCGTTCGTGGTGCACGGCGTCGCGATCACCGCACACCAAGTGATGCCAGAGCGGCAGGTCCTTGCCCTCGCTGACCAGTCGATAACCGCAAGTCGGTGGCAGCCATTTGAACTCGTCGGCCTTGCCTGGCGTGAGCTGGATGCAGTCCGGCACGAAGTCACGACGGTTGGGGTAATCGATGCACTGGCAGGTTTTCAGGTCCAGCAGCTTGCAGGCAATGCGCGTGTAATAGACCGAGTTATCGTCTTCATCTTCGAGCTTTTGCAGGCAGCACAGGCCACAGCCATCGCACAGCGACTCCCATTCCTCTTGATCGAGTTGATCGAGGGTTTTGCGCATCCAGAACGGTTCGACTTTAGCGGCCATGGTTCAACATCGACATCAGGTGGTGAAAAGGCCGCCAGTCTAGTGCCAAGGCCCTTGCGGGCCAAGCATTGGCGACTGCCGGTCGACAGGGCTTGTCAGTTTTTGCGCCGCCAAGTAGCTTTGCCCGTCGCAAGGGGCCAGACCCGCGTGCCATTAACGCTCGACCGCGTCGCATTCAGGTGAGCTGCCCAGGCACTCGACAAACCTCATCGCTCAGCCCAACTGCGCCCGCAGGTTTCAGACGCCCCTCACTTTCAACCGTAGCAAGGAATCTCTCGATGAGCGCTAATCCACGCGTTGCCGATTATGCCATTCACCCTCAGTTTACCGATCGCTGGTCGCCCCGCGCTTTTACCGGCGAAACCATTCCTGTCGAGACCCTGCTGAGCTTCTTCGAAGCCGCACGCTGGGCGCCATCGGCGTACAACTCGCAACCCTGGCGGTTTCTCTACGCGCGTCGCGACACGCCGAACTGGGAGCGTTACCTGGGTCTGTTGAACGAATTCAACCGCAGCTGGGCGCAACACGCCTCGGCGCTGGTGATCGTCGTCTCGAAAACCACCTTCGTGGCGCCTGGCGCCAGCGAAGAAACCCCGGCCTTGTGGCACACCTTCGATACCGGTTCGGCGTGGGGCCATCTGGCGCTGCAAGCGAGCATCAGTGGCTGGCACACCCACGGCATGGCCGGTTTCGATCAGGAGCTGACCCGCAAGGAGCTGAACATTCCTGAAGGCTACGCGCTGCATGCGGCAGTGGCGATCGGCAAGCTGGGCGACAAGGCGACGCTGGCGGAGTATCTGCAAGCGCGTGAAGAGCCGAGCCCGCGTCGTCCATTGAGCGAATTGGCCGCCGAAGGCGATTTCACCCTCTAAGCCACACCGCAAAACAACTGTGGGAGCGGGCTTGCTCGCGAAAGCGGAGTATCAGTCAACATTTGTATCGACTGACACACCGCCTTCGCGAGCAAGCCCGCTCCCACATTTTTATTGCGGTGTCTTTAATACCCGCGACTGAAATCCACTTCCCCGCGCAACGCTTCACCCGCCTGGTACGCTCGCAAATTCTCGACAAACAACTTCACCATGATCGATGGCGAGGTCGGTGCCGAACTATGCCCGGTCAACAGCAAGCCCCAGGCGGTCCAGAACGGATGACGTTGCGGCAGTGGCTCCTGACGACACACATCGATCACCGCTCCCGCCAGATGCCCTTCCTTCAAGGCTTCCACCAGATCCGCATCGACCACCGCCACACCACGTCCGACGTTGATGAACAAGCCTGTCGGCTTGAACTGCTTGAACAGCGCCGCGTCGTACAGGTCGTGAGTGTTCGGCGTATTGGGCAGCAGATTGATCACGTAATCCACTTCACCGACCAGACGCGGCAAATCGGCCAGCGCACCCACTTCGACAAACGGCGCCTGCTCGCGGGCTTCGCTGGCGATGCCATACACCTGGACGCCAAATGGCAGCAGGAACTGCGCCACGGTCTGGCCGATGTCACCGGTGCCGACGATCAACACTTTGCGCCTTGCCAGGCTATGGCCCTGGCGGCTGTCCCACTTGCGCTCGACCTGGCTGACCAGTCGCGGCAGCACTTCGCGCTCGTGGCCGAGCATATAGGTGAGCACGTATTCGGCCATGACCTGGCCAAAAATCCCCACCGCCCGGGTCAGGCGATAGTGTCGTGGCAAGCCCTCAGCCAACAGCGGCGTAATGCCGGCCCAGGTCGATTGCAGCCATTGCGGTTGGTGGCCCTGGCGCAGCAGGGTCGCCAGCAAATCCGGCTGGCCCAGCCAGATCGGACAATCGGCGGCCTGGCTGGCCAGTTCGGCGGAATCGCCGCTGGTCAGCACTTCCAGGTCGGGCGCTGCCTGACGCAGCAGTTGGGCGTACACAGGGTGGTCGTGTTCAGCAATCAGAACGCGCATGGTTCAAACCTTTCGAAAACAGTGCAGACGACCGCCGATGAAGTAACGCTCCATCGGCGCGGCCATCGCCAAATTCAACTCCAGTGATTCAAGAGAAGACTCTTCACAGGAACTCTTCACAGAAACGCTGAACAGAAGCTCTGAACAGAAGCCCTGCCGATCACATCGGGTCGTTGCGTCGCAGCAATTCTTCCGGCAAATGTTCGATGTATTCGTCCTCGGCGGGCGGCATTTGCAGGTGATAGCCCTGCTTGTCGAGGTTTTCCAGGACCAGGGTGATGTCTTCGCGCGACAGTTTGCGCTCGGGGCTCAGCACCAGGTCGAAGGCGTGATGCGGTTTGCCGAAAGCGGCCATCAGGGTTTCCGGGACGCGTTCCAGTGCATCGCTTTTGAGCACGTAGAGGTACATCTCGTTTTTCTTCAGGCTTCGGTAGATGGAGCAAATACGTTTCATGGCTGTTCTCCGGCGGTGGCCAGGCTGTCCAGCAACGCCTGGCCCATCAATTCGCGGCGCCAGCCACGCAACGAATCAGGCAATTGGTAAGGACCATTGGGGAAACCGCTCTTGAGCAGCGCTTCCAGGGTTTTCTTGCGCAGCATCAATTCCGGCGCGATGTTCAAGCGCTCAGCTTCGGCCTGGCCGATCGCCCGCAGCTGTTTGACCAGCGCGGCGGCCTCCACCGGCAACGGTTCCGGCACGGCGGGCGGCCATTGATCTGGCGACACACTGCCAGAGCGCTTGATCAGATCAAGCAGAAATTCGCCGTCCTGACGCACGGTACGCGGGTGCATGTCTTCGATTTTCGCCAGTGCGCCAAGGTTGTCCGGCTGAGTCCGTGCCAGCGGCCACAAGGAGTGCTCACGGACAATGCGATTGCGCGGCAGATCACGGGCGCGGGCCTCGCGCTCACGCCAGGCGCAGAGCTCACGCAACACGGCGAGTTGGGCGCGGGACAGCTTCCAGGCCAGCTTGGCGTCGCGATAGACCTCGTACGGATCGATTTCGCGACGCAGATTGGCCACCAGCTCGGCGCCGTCTGCCAGGACCCAGGCGTATTTGTCGTCGGAAAGCTTCGGACGCAGCTGTACGAAAACTTCCGCCAGGTGCACGGCATCTTCGGCGGCGTAGCTAATCTGAGTGTCGGAAAGCGGACGTTGCAGCCAGTCGGAACGGGTCTCGCCCTTGGGCAGGTCGATGCCGAGCACTTCCTGCACCAGCCGCGAATACCCCATGGAGAAACCCAGGTTCAGGTAAGCGGCTGCCAGCTGGGTATCGAACAGTGGCGCCGGCAGGCTGCCGGTCAGGCGCAGCAGGACTTCCAGGTCTTCGCTGCAGGCATGCAGGACTTTGACCACGGCCGGGTTTTCCAGCAACGCGACCAGCGGCTGCCAGTTGTCGATGGTCAGCGGGTCAATCAGATAAGCGCGTACGCCATCGCCGATCTGCAACAGGCCAGCGATCGGATAAAAGGTGTCGACCCGCATGAATTCGGTGTCGAGGGCAACGAACGGCAGCTGCTGCCACTCGGCGCAAAACTGACCGAGGCTATCGTTGTCGCGAATCCAGTGAATATCGATGGCCACACGGCTCTCCCTTGAAGAATGGCGCGCAGTATATATCGCCGCAGGCGATTTCCACGCATCCACTGAACAAGAGCTTTAGCGAAAATACACGCCAGTTAGCAAGAATTGTCTGACAAAGGGAGGTTATCTGGTCTTACGCAGCACATAGACCCGCATCCGTGCGCAACCGGGCAGGAAATCCTGATGGCTGAGCAAGCGTAATCCCGCCTGCCTGAATTCGCCTTCAACCTCGGCCTTGCCAGGCAACTGCGGGGGCTGTGCATCCTCCGTCAAACGCCGCCCCAGGCCCCGCGGTCGCGACTGACGGCAGACGCGGGCGTGTTCCTGATCGTAGCGCCGGGTAAACTCCAGCTCGATGGCGGATGGGGACTGCGCAGACATGTGCAATGACTCTTGTAGGAATAGGCCGCAGCTTAGCGGCCGGAGCGTGAAAAAAGGTCGAGGCCTTCATTCTTTGGCCAGCACGCCGTCGATCACCGCACCGCGGCAACCGGCAAACAGATCAAGATCCTGCTGGTAGACCTTGCTGTTGACCTCCAGCAGACCGAGCATCGAATGGAACAGGTTGTCCTGGCTCAAGGGCTTTTCACGGCTCAGTTGCAGGCAATGGGTGTCCACCGAGAACGATTTTTGATAGCTGTCGGAGAACCAGGCGAGCATCGCGACATGTTTTTGTTGTTCCGGCGCCAGCAGGTAAGGCGTGCCATGGAGGAACAGATTGTATTCGCCCAGGGATTCGCCGTGATCCGACAGGTACAGCATCGCGGTATCGACTTTGTCCTGATTACTGCGCAACAGATCGATCAGGGTCGACAGCACGTGGTCGGTGTACACCAGGGTGTTGTCGTAACCGTTGACGATACTTTCGCGACTGCAATCGTTCAGCGCATTGCTTTCGCAGACAGGCGTAAAGCGTTCGTACTCTTTCGGGTAGCGCTTGAAGTATTCCGGACCGTGACTGCCCATCTGATGCAGCACCAGGACCGTGTCCTTATCCAGGGTATCGATGAAGTGCTGCAGGCCCTGCAGGAGAATTTCATCGCGGCATTCACTGTTGGCGCACAGCACCGGGTCCTTCAGGTTGCTGACGTCTTCGAGGGTGACCCGATCGCACGTGCCTTTGCAGCCCGATTGGTTATCGCGCCAGATGACGTCGAGGCCCGCGCGCTTGAGCACATCCAGCAAGCCCTCTTCGTTTTTCGCCGTGCTGGCGTTGTAATCCTTGCGGCCCATGTCGGAGAACATGCACGGCACCGATACGGCTGTTTCCGTACCGCAGGAATGCACATTGGTGAAAGCGATCAGGCCGATCTCTTTATCCAGTTTTGGCGTGGTATCCCGGGCGTAACCGAGGATGCCGAAGTTTTCGGCCCGGGCGCTTTCGCCCACCACCAGTACGGTCAGGGATTTACGGCCGCGGGTTTGCCAGGCCGGGTTTCTCTCGGCGTCCTCACCTACTTTGACAAAAGGTTGCTGTGCGGAGACCACTTGTTCACGCAAGTAGCTGGCCGAGGCGCCTATGTAGTTACTCGGCACCACCATCAAGCGCAGCTCATGGTGATTGCGAAACAATGAAGACAAGCCCTGGTAGTTGATCAACGCCACGCCGCCCATTACGGCGACAGAAGCGATACTCACCAGCACTTTACTTAACAGTTCACGGTGCCAGCGACGATAACCAACCGGTGTCATCCACAACAACCAGGACGGCAGAATGCCCAGCAGCAGAATATAAAGAAGCAACTTTATCGAGAGTAAGTCGCGTACTTCCGTCGCATTGGTCTGTGCAAAGTTACGCAGCATGCCGATGTCGATCAGCACACCATATTGACCCATGAAGTAAGCCACGCCGGCACTGACCATGAAGATCAGCGTCAGCACCGGTTTCATCACGGCCCGGAAAGCCAGCAGGGTCAATACGATGTTGAAGGCGGCGAGGATCATCACCCCGAACGCCATGCGCACGACCATGCCTTTGCCGTCAGACGCGGTGATTGCAAACAGGTGTTGCCAGAGCACAAGATTGAAGGCCGTCAATAAAAAGGCGCTGGCAATCAGTGTCACCCACTCGGGGCGCACGGCTTTAATCTTCCACATGATGATCGGCTGTTCCTGAAAAAAAATACCGCCGGCAAATGTGAAAATTTCATTTACCGCGACAGCACTAAATCTAAGCAGCCAACCATCAATTTTTTGTGAAAAAGAAGCCAACGATTAGTTGGCTTCCTGATTCAGGCTATAACTTTAAACTTATTTGAGAATGGTTCAGGTTCTGTTCAGGCCTGATTCAAATACCAGCGCCAGTCCTGCTCCCCGACTTCACCCATGAACTGTCGGTATTCGGCACGCTTCACTGCCAGGTAAACCCCGAGAAACTCAGCGCCGAACGCCTCCCGCGCCCAGCTCGAACCTTCCAGCGCCCGCAAGGTAGTCAGCCAGTCGGTCGGCAACAGTTGCGTGGCCTGGGCATATCCATTGCCTTCCACCGGTGCGCCAGGGTCGAGTTGTCCGCGAATACCGCGATGGATACCGGCCAGGATTGCCGCCGCCGCCAGGTACGGGTTGGCGTCGGCGCCACAGATGCGATGCTCGATATGCCGCGAGAACGCCGGCCCGCCGGGCACACGCAAACTCACCGTGCGATTGTCCACGCCCCAGGTAGCCGCCAGCGGCGCGTAGCTGTTGGTCTGGAAGCGGCGGTAAGAGTTGGCGTTCGGACAGAACAACAGCAACGAATCGAGCAAAGTGCCGAGCATCCCCCCGACTGCCTGTTTCAGCAGCGGCGTGCCCTCCGGCGCTTCGCTGGCGAACAGGTTATTGCCGTCCTTGTCCGCCAGGCTGACGTGCATGTGCATTCCGGTGCCCGCCAGGTCATCGAAGGGTTTGGCCATGAAGCACGCCGCCATCCCGTGTTTGTGCGCCACGCCCTTGACCAGCCTTTTGTAACGCACCGCTTCGTCCATCGCCTGCAAGGCGTCAGTGCGGTGTTCGAGGGTGATTTCCACCTGCCCCGGCGCGTATTCGGAAATCGCCGTGCGCGCCGGAATGCCCTGGAGTTTGCAGGCGCTGTAGAGGTCGGCCAGGAACGGCTCGATCTGCTCCAGTTCACGCAAGCCGTAGACCTGAGTCGCCCGCGGACGGCCGCCATCGACATCCCGCGTCGGCTGCGGCCGTCCGTTGCTGTCACGCTGCCGGTCCAGCAGGTAGAACTCCAGCTCCGCCGCCATGACCGGGTAATAACCGTCGGCCTGCAAGCCTTCGATGACTTTCGCCAGCAGATGCCGTGGATCGGCAATGGTCGCGGGCATGCCCTCTTTCGGGTGCATGCTGACCTGCACCGCCGCCGTCGGAATCAATCGCCACGGCATGCGCGTCAGACTGCCGCTGATCGGGTAGGCCCGGCAATCGATGTCCCCCACGTCCCAGACCAGCCCGGAGTTTTCCACGTCATCGCCGTTGATGGTCAAGCCGAGAATGGTGCTCGGCAGTGGCCGCCCGCTTTCATATACCGCCAACAACTCATCGCGGTGCAGCAACTTGCCCCGGGGTACGCCGTTGTTGTCGAGGATGAACAGCTCGAACATTTCGATATCCGGGTTCTGTTCGAGAAAGGTCAGGGCTTCTTGCTTGGAGGCGAAGGAGGTCGTGGCACTACTCATGGGAATTCTCTTGTAATCGCGTCAGGCAAACGCACAGGCGTCGCCATTTTGCTCCAGCGCACAGCGCGGGGCCTGTAGGAACAGTCAACGGGAAAGGTGAGAATCCGGTGGGCGCGCGTGACGGCAATGCCACAGCGCCCAGAAGGCGAGTTCGGAAGGGAGTGCGACGGGACAACCGTCCATAAAGAAGACCGCAGTAAACAGATGAGCAGCAGCGTCACACGGGTGGTTGAGTCGTTAAATCAGGATTTGAAGAACTTTGGGTGTGGGTTGGCTAAACAATCAACAAATCAACACAGATCCAATGTGGGAGCGGGCTTGCTCGCGAAAGCGGACTGACAGTCAACATCATCGTTGAATGTGAAATCGCTTTCGCGAGCAAGCCCGCTCCCACAGGGGGCTATGTTCCGACAGAGATATTTAATTTCTAAATACTGCCCCAGACTTTCTGATTTGCCGCCTCCGTGCTCCACACGCCTAATCGGCACCTTGTCACTCAAGGTCCGATTGATGGAAAACGTCCGCGCAACGTCCCGCCCTGCCCTCTGGCTGATGGTGAGCATCATCCTCGTCGCCCTGAACCTGCGCCCCTCCATGGCCGCCGTGGGTCCTTTGCTGTCGGGCATTCGCGGCGACATTGCGCTGAGTTTCAGCCTGGCCTCGTTGCTGACCATGCTGCCAGTGATGGCGATGGGGCTGGCGATGTTCTTCGGCCTCAGGGTCAGCCAACGATTCGGCGAACAGCGCACTGTGGTGCTCTCGTTGCTGATTATCGGCGTGGCTACCGTGTCGCGCCTGTTCCTTGATACGGCGGCCGAACTGATCCTCAGCGCCGTGCTGGCGGGAATCGGTATCGCGCTGATCCAGGCCTTGATGCCAGCGCTGATCAAGTCCCGCTTCAGCGATAACGTTTCCGTGTACATGGGCCTTTACGTCACCTCGATCATGGGTGGCGCTGCCATCGCCGCGTCTTTTGCACCTCTGGTGATGACCCGGACCGCCAGTTGGCGCATGGGCCTGGCAATCTGGGCGGCGCTGGCGCTGGTGGCGTTGCTGTTCTGGTGTGGCCGGCGCGCGGGGATGCCGATGCGGGTGGCGGCGTCACCCTGTAACGAATCCTTTTTTGGTAATTCCCGCGCCTGGTTGCTGGCGATCTTCTTCGGCTTGGGTACTGCGTCCTACACCTGTGTGCTGGCCTGGCTGGCGCCGTACTACGTGGAAAAGGGCTGGAGCGAACAAACCGCCGGGTTGCTGCTGGGCTTCCTGACCGCCATGGAAGTGTTGTCCGGCCTGCTGACACCGGCCATCGCCAACCGCAGCCGCGACCGACGCCTGGTGCTGGTGGTGCTGCTGGCACTGATCATGGCCGGGTTCTGCGGGCTGATTCTCGGCCCGCAACACCTGAGCCTGTTGTGGCCGTGCCTGTTGGGCCTGGGCATCGGCGGGCTGTTTCCGATGAGCCTGATCGTGTCGCTGGATCACCTCGACCACCCCCAGCGTGCCGGCGCACTGACCGCCTTCGTGCAAGGCATCGGCTACCTGATCGCCGGTCTCTCGCCGCTGATGGCCGGGATGATCCGCGATCAACTCGGCAGCTTCGAATGGGCGTGGTGGTCACTGACCGGCGTCATGGCGCTGATGATCCTGATGGTCTTGCGCTTCGATCCACGGCACTACGCCAGACACATCCGCTAATCCGGAACTGGCGATGGTGTCATGCATCGGCACGCTGGCGCCGTTGATGTCCAGCCGCCGCGCAGTGCCTGCCACCGTTCAAGGCTGAAGACTTTTGGCAACCACCGCACAATAATCCGCGAAACTTCCCACAAGGCATTCTCCTGGCACCATCGTTCCGTTATCTTTCGCACACGTTTGCGCATGTTCAGCGCAAGGAACACAGCGAGAGGGAATGGATGCTGAACAGCAATTTGCTTAGAAAGCTCGACATGCAGGACCTCATGGTGTTTGTCGCCGTGTACGAGCAAAGCAGCGTCACCGGTGTATCCGAAGCACTCTGCGTCAGCCAGTCCACCGTGAGTTACTGCCTGAAGAAGTTGCGCACCAGTTTTGAAGACGAGCTGTTCATCAATACCCGCGCGGGTATGCGCCCCACCTACAAAGCCAGCACCATGTACACCCACGTGCTGAAAATCCTCGAAAGCATCAACCTGTGTCACGCCGGCGCCCGGATGTTCGACCCAGCCTTGCAGCCGGTCACGTTCAACATCTGCGCACCGGAGTACTTCGAACAACTGATCTTGCCGCGCCTGCTGAAACGCTTCGATTTCGCCAGCCTGCCGGTAGTGGTCAACATGCACAAGTTCGAAACCGACATCCCGGCCGAAGAACTGCGCGATGGCAGCCTGGACCTGGTGATTTGCTTCGGTCCCGACTTCCATCGTAGCCACAGCGATCTCAAATCCCGGAAATTGCTGGAGGATGATCTCGTCTGTGTCGTTGATAAGCGCGTCACACCAATGGAGCCGCGTCTAAGCCTGCAAGCCTTCGTCGAGCGCCGGCATGTGTTCCCGACACCCTGGACCTCCCACACCAACATGGTCGACGGCTGGCTGGCGCAACAGGCGCAAAAACGGCAGATCGTCGCCCGCGCCAACAGCTACAGCGCGGCACTGAAAATGATCACCGGCACCGACTACATCGTGACCTTGCCCCGGCGCATCCAGCAATTGCTGGCCAGCGAGGCGATTTTCAAGCACTGCGAAGTGCCCAACGGCCTGCCAGGGTTCACCCTCGACATGCAGTGGAGTCAAAGCGCCGATCAGGACAGCGCCAATGCCTGGTTGCGCGAGCAAGTGGCCCAGGCCTGCATCGAGCAGGAAAAGGCCTGAGACTCAGTGACCGATGGCGATCTTGGTGTAGGACTCGCGATCGATATCGAGTATTTCCACGGCCAGCTGGACTTCAACGCCCGCCGGCCACTGACACAGGTCCTGCACCACCGCCAGCAGACTCTCCGACAACTGCTTCTTGATCTGCCCCGAGCGACCACTCAACAACGCCAGCTTCACATACACGAACGCCCGCTCAGTCAATGCAGTACCGACCTTGAACGTCTCGACCTTCAACGCCCGGCTCTTGATGTCGAATTCGGCAGCGAACTGACCGGAAGCCACCAGCGCATTGTTGAGCCGGATCAACGCCACGTCGGCATTCAGCTCAGGCAGGTTGGCGGTGTATTCCATGTGCAGGTGGGGCATGACGGTGCTCCTGAAAGTGGGCAAAGGGTCGTACATATAACACAGCTGCGCCCTGCTCACTCAGGCAGCGGCAACATCGCGCGCTCACTCATGAACGCCTCCAGCCGCGACCGCAACCAGCGCTCGGCCGGATCGGTATCGACATGGCTGAGCCAGACCATCGACAGGTCCAGGGTCGGCGTCTGGAACGGGAAAGGCTCCCTGAACAGCACACCGGACGCGGCCATTGCTTCGGCGGTGTAATCCGGCAGGCTGGCCACCAGGTCAGTCCCGGCGAGCAAGGCCGGCAACGAACTGTATTGTGGTACCGAGAGCACTACATGGCGCGTCCGGCCAATCTCCGCCAGCCACTCATCGGCGTAGCCACTGACATTGGCGGTATGGGACACCAGCACGTGGGGGCGCGCGCAATATTCATCGAGGGTCAGCGGCGTATCGCAAGCATCGGCACGCAACACATTGGCCTGGATATGCCGCAGCAACTTGCGCTTGGCATTGGCCGGCAGACCGCGGGTCTGGCTGATGCCGACGGTGATGTCGCCGGACGCCAGCAAATCCGGAATCCGCCAGTAATCGACATGCTGCACCACGAACACCACCTTCGGCGCCTCCTGGCGCAAGGCACGCAGCAACGGCGGCAGCAGGCCAAACTCGACATCGTCCGACAGCCCGATACGGAAGGTCATGGTGCTGCTGACGGGGTCGAAATCATGGGTCAGGCTCAAGGCCACCGACAACGAATCCAGCGCCGGCGACAGGTGCCGAATGATCTCCTCGGCCCGCGCCGTCGGCTCCATGCGATGGCCGACGCGAATGAACAATGGATCGTTGAACATCGCACGCAGGCGGTTGAGCGCCGAGCTGATGGTCGGCTGACCGAGGAACAACTTCTCCGCCACGCGCGTGACATTGCGTTCGAGCATCAAGGTCTCGAACACCACCATCAGGTTGATATCAGCCTTGCGTAATTCGTTACGATTCATCCACTGATCCCGATCCCTGTATCTGCCGACAGTTTAGGTAGGTGTCGCAATCGACGTCTATGCGGCGAAGTGAATAGGCTGATGCCGTTCGCGTTTAATTTCCGAAAGCGGTCTGATACCGGTTCACTGATTTTTCTGCTGAGTTGAATCCTCAGCGGGCAGGACCGAAGGAGATTCGGGAATCAGCGGCGCATCTTCCTCAGGCGTTGTTTGAGGTTGAGCCACTACCGGAGGGATGACCGGATCAGGGGAAGCCACGAAAAGCCGTGCAATCCATCCGATCAGTGACAAAAGCCCGAAGGTAGCGAAGCCAAAGATCAGCCCGACCACCAAAATGCTCAAGGGGTGAATCTGCTCTGCGTCGGGGCTTTCCAGCATGTAGCGCGAGGCCTGGACAGCGACATACAGGCAGGCCGCAACGGCTGCCATCAGCTTTACAACCAACCAAAGCCTTCGCCATCTGTTCATGCATATCCCCTCATCAGGTGATTTGCTCTGTATTGCATGATAGCTAATGAGCGGGATGCGCCTTGCTGGATCCATCCATAAGGCTTTTCCATGCATCAAGCTACTCGGCCGTATCGACAATCGCCCGCAGAATCGGCTCGATGCTGATGAGCATGGGAACTCCTCCCCTGACATCCGGCCCGCTCAGGGATTGAAATCCCAAGGACTCATAATACGAAATGGCATTCGGCGCCGCCTCCAGATACAAGCCTTTGATAGGCACCTCGTGGTGAACCTTGACCGCCTGAATGAATGAATGCCTCAGGATTTCCTGTCCAATTCCAAGCCCCTGATATCGACGGTCCACGCCAAACATTACCATCCGCACAACGGGCAGCAGAGACGGCAGGTTCGATTTTTTGATGGCTGCTTTCCCTAGCGCCCTGTCAATGTGCCCCAGCGTGAGCGTACCAAAGCCGACGAGTTCGCTTGCCGGGTTGATCGCACCAATCCCCCGGATATTTTCGCTCTTCAAGGCGCGTTTCAAACTGCTTTTGTAGTACTCGTCCATCATGGCAAGCCCACAATCGAAATCTTTCAGATGAAGGTAAGTCTCGAAACGGGCTTGCAAATGGTTGTCGATTTCATAAGCCGGAATCGCTTTTGTCCCCATGCTTCCCTCTCATCAGGTTCAGTAGTCCAGCCGTTGGAGTCGTATCCTGGTTAAGAATCTCCAAGGCTCGGGCATAGGCTTGCTCCGACATTTCGATACGCCGATGTTTTTCCATCACCTCCTCCGCCTTCTCAAAGGCAGACGAAATTATGAAAGAAGTCATATCAAGCCCAGAGATTGCTGCGGCCTTGCGGATGAACTCCTTGGCGAGATCCGTGGTTTTGAGTTCAAGCCGAGCGTTTTTTGGTGCTTTGAGTATTTCGTTGATTTCTAGCATGGGTGTCCCCGTTTTCAGAGAGAATATTTCCCTTACTGGTTTCATTTTGTTGCCCCCTCAGCCCCGGAGCGTGGTTATGGGCTCAGCCTCATTCCGGACCAGAGATTTTCATAGCAATGTACGGATACTAGACGTACGAACAACCAAGAGTCAAACGCCACCCGTACAATAACCGTACGCAACTGCCCTCCCTCCGATTCAGGTCTCGCTCAGTGAGCAAAATAATCGCACCGGGCTGGCCGCGTTCCTCGGCCTGAGCAACTCGCGGCGATTCGGCGCAGCCCATTCTTTTGTCGCGGCGCGGTAATGCGCATACGTAATCGCGCTGACTGCGCTTTGTGTCCGTATTTTTTACACTTTCCAGATAAGAAGTCAGAACCCTTATTCAGGACGAGACACTACTTTACTTTCCGATTAGTTCTTCATATCCACAACTTTTAAAATAACAAACCCTATAGAGCAAAATAATCTACAAAAGAAAAAATTTGTAGGCTGCAACCCGCGCGAATGAAATAACCGTACTACGCTATTGCGGGCACCTTGAGTAGTGAACGGGAGTTCCATTACTGGGTTGGTTGACCTTATCGAACTGTCCGGGAGCAAGGTTTGGGGGATCACTCACCTAGATTCTGGTTTTTGCACACTTGATATTTAAGTAGCGGCAACAGGATCAATGTCCGGCAGAGGAATCCAATCATGAAAAAACTCCCGCATCGCTTCAGGTTCTACGTCGCCTGTTCATTACTGATAGCGCTCAACGGTCTTGCCCAAGCCGCGCAAACGGCAAAACCCAATATTCTGTTTATCGTCTCCGACGATACTGGCTATGGTGACCTGGGACCTTACGGTGGTGGTGTCGGTCGAGGCATGCCAACACCCAGCATTGATGAACTGGCCGCACAAGGTACGACCTTTTATTCCTTTTACGCCCAACCCAGTTGCACGCCCGGTCGGGCAGCCATGCAAACCGGGCGCATTCCGAACCGCAGTGGCATGACCACGGTAGCGTTCCAGGGCCAGGGTGGCGGTTTGCCAGCGGCCGAGTGGACGCTGGCTTCGGTGCTCAAGACCGGCGGCTACGACACGTACTTCACCGGTAAGTGGCATTTGGGCGAAGCCGACTATGCAATGCCCAATGCCCAGGGCTATGACGTGATGAAATACGTCGGCCTGTATCATCTCAATGCCTACACCTACGCTGACCCGGAATGGTTCCCCGACATGGATCCTGAAACGCGGGCGATGTTCACCCAAGTCACCAAGGGAGCACTGTCCGGCAAGGCCGGCGAGAAGCCCGTCGAAGAGTTCAAGATCAACGGTCAGTATGTCGATACACCGGTGGTCAATGGCAAGCCTGGTGTCGTCGGTGTTCCTTACTTCGACAGCTACGTAGAAAAAGCCACCCTGGAGTTTCTCGACACGGCGGCCAAATCGGACAAGCCGTTTTTTATCAATGTCAACTTCATGAAAGTGCATCAACCGAACATGCCGGCACCTGAGTTCGTGCATAAATCGATCTCCAAATCCAAGTATGCCGACTCGGTGGTGGAACTCGACACCCGTATTGGCCGCATCATGGCCAAGCTCAAGGCACTGGGAATGGATAAAAATACCCTGGTGGTTTACACCACCGACAATGGTGCCTGGCAGGACGTATACCCCGACGCCGGCTACACACCCTTCCGGGGTACCAAGGGCACGGTGCGTGAAGGTGGCAACCGGGTGCCGGCGATAATGGTCTGGCCGGAAAAAATCAAACCCAGTATGAAAAACCACGACATTATCGGTGGACTCGATCTGATGGCGACCTTTGCCTCGGTAGCCGGGATCAAACTGCCGGAGAAAGATCGCGAAGGCCAGCCCATCATGTTTGACAGCTATGACATGACCCCGGTACTGCTCGGCACCGGCCCGTCCCCTCGCAAAGAGTGGTTCTACTTCACGGAGAACGAACTGTCGCCCGGTGCTGCCCGCGTCGGTAACTTCAAGGCCGTATTCAACCTGCGGGGCGATGACGGCGCCCACACCGGTGGCCTGGCTGTCGATACCAACCAAGGCTGGAAAGGCGCGAGCAAGTATGTGGCGACCGTGCCGCAGGTCTTCGACTTGTTGCAGGATCCCCAGGAACGCTACGACATTTTCATGAACAACTTCACCGAGCGTACCTGGTCGATGGTTCCCATCAGCATGGCGATCAACAATCTGATGAAAACCTACGCTCAGTACCCGCCACGCAAGATGCAAAGCATGACCTATGACGGGCCGATCGAGTTGTCCAAATACCAGAAATTCCAGTCGATTCGAGAAGAATTGCAGAAGGAAGGCATTCACCTGCCGATGCCAGCCGGCAATTAGTCAACCAGGCAAAAAAGTGGCGGGCTTTTCAGGCGCCGTCACTGTTTACCTGACATTTGCGAGTATCCGCTAACGTTTCAATAACTCACTGCCGGGAGCATCAAAATGAAAACAGTTGGTAAAGGGCTTGTTGGTGCTGTGTTGTGCACCCTGCTGATTGCCGGTTGCACGTCCAAGGTGACGGAGAAAGAACAGTTCTCGGGATTCCTGCCCAACTATGACGGCTTGCAACAAGTGACCTCACCCAGTGGCCATCCAGTGCTTCGTTGGGTGGCCCCGGACTTTAAGCCTTCGGCTTATGACACAGTGGTGTTTGACCGCCTGCAGTTGTATCCGACGCCAAAGCCCAATGAGCGGGTGAATATGCAAACCCTGCAGCAGATCCAGGCGTCTGCCAGCAACAGTGTCAACAGCGTGCTCGCGCAAAAGTACCGAGTGGTGCCCAATATCCAGTCAGTGCCGAGTGGTTCCCGAGCCATGATCATGCGCACGGCGATTACCGGCGTGACGGCGTCCAATGAAGGCATGCGCTGGTATGAAGTGGTGCCGATAGCGGCAGTCGTCGGTGCTACCCAGGCGGCTACGGGCCATCGCACTCAGGATACCGAACTGTATGTCGAAGCGGAATTCGTCGATGCCACCTCCGGCAAGCCGCTGGCCAAAGTCGTGCGCAAGATTTTCGGTACGACCCTGAAAAATGACAGCCAGGAGATCACCGCTAATGATTTCAAGGCAGCGATCAGGGACACGATGCATGACCTGCAGACGTTCCTGAAGTAGGGGGCAGGCAGCTGGTCAGTTTTCGACCGTGAAGACTGGCCAGTTCGCGGTGTAGGAACGCGGGGCAAGTAAAGGGTGTGTCCGGAATTCACCAGGGATGCATGCGTTGATTGTTTGCATTCGAAACCGACCTTTTGCCGAGGTGAATGTATGCCGACCAAAATAACGACCTTGCCCGCTTGCACATTACTCGTCCTGTGTTCTCAGTACGCTTGGGCTGGCGGGATCATGCTGTACGAAATCGGCACCGATAACGTCGGCCTCGCCAACGCCGGTGCCGCCGCCAGGGCTCAAGGCCCTTCGACGATTGCCAGCAATCCGGCAGGCATGAGCTACCTGCCGGGCACGCAGATCACAGGCGGCTTGCAGGTGCTCTACGGCAACCTCGAATTCAATCGCGACGACGACACCAACGTCGTGGGCAGCGGCAGTGGCGCTGCCCTTGACCCGATGCCTGGTGCCAGTTTTTTCATCAGCCATCAACTGGATGATCATTGGAGCGTGGGCTTCGGCAACTACGGCGACTTCGGTCTTGCCGTCAATTACGACAACGACTGGTCCGGGCGCTACTTCGCGCAGAATTCCAGCCTCCTCGGAGTGTCCTTTGTGCCGAGCCTGGCCTACCGTTTCAATGAACAATGGTCGGTGGGCGTAGGCGTGAAAGCGATGTACGGCATGCTGCAAGCCCAGACGGCCATCGACCGCTCACCGTTCGCCCTTACCGACCGCGGCGATGGACAGTACAAGTACAAGGACAACGATTGGGGCTTTGGCGCGAACGTGGGGGTCATCTATGCCCCGCAACCCGGCACGCGCATCGGTCTGACCTATACCAGCAAGGTCGACCTGGAGTTCGAAGACGGCCTGGACGTAAAGGGTAACGGCCCGCTCCTGCAGCGCCTGGACGGCACCAACACCGAACTCGACATGACGGTGCCACAAACCGTCACATTGAGCCTGTTCCAGCAACTCGACCCACGCTGGGCCCTGCTCGCCTCGGTCAACTGGCAGGACTGGTCGGAATTCGGCGAGATCGCGGCCCAGGTCGACACCACGGCGATCGATGCCGTATCTACCACGATCGATGCCCACTACAAAGATACCTGGCACTTGTCGCTTGGCGGACAATTCCAGGCCACCCCGCAGCTGCTGTGGAACTTCGGCGTGGCGTATGACAGCAGCGCGGTGTCCGACGGCAATCGCACCTTTACCGTGCCCATGGCCGAATCCTGGCGACTGGGGACGGGCGCCACCTATGCGCTGAACAAGGACACCGACGTCAACGTCAGCTGGGCCTTGATATGGCTCGGCGATATGCCGGTGGATCAGACCAAATCCCTGTCGGGCAACCGCACTTCGGGCCAGTTCGACAACGCCTGGATACAAACCGTGACTGGAAACATGACCTGGCGGTTCTGAAACCCGCGACTGCTCGAATGAAGTGTCCAGGATCGCTGTCGACATCGTTTGCATCAACCGCGTGATGCAGCGAACGTCTTCACGTTATAGGGCGCACCCTGAACCGCTTTTTTAAACACGACGTTCTGCCGCGTCATAAACCTCTTTATCTCGCCTGGCACCGACCGCGACGATCAGCACCTGGATGGCCTTGCCATCGACACGGTAGACAATTCTCGTGTCTCCTGCCCTGATTCTTCGACATCCCGCCAGGCTGCCTCGCAAAGGCTTACCGCTTTTATCCGGCTCACCCTTCATGATCCGCTCCTCAATCACATCGAGGATGCGATTTGCAGCGGCGGCGCCTAGCTGATCAAGATCGTCTCGGACCTCCGGATGATAACTGACCCCCCAAGCCATCCAGCCTCCTTATCAATCGTTATTGCTGTAGCGCGCACGCATGTCATCATGGGAAACGGCATTGGCTTGATCAAAGCCGATCAGTCGCTCGCGAGCTGTCGCTTCGACCCGCAGGTTCTCAAGCTCGTCCAGCATTTCCTGGTAGGCGTCCACATTGATGATCACCGCAGCAGGCTCGTTATCCTTGAAAATCACGAGACGCTCGGTGGCCCGGCTAGATACCTCTTTGAGCTTCGTACTGAAGTTTCTGACCATGGCCGTAACCGATACAGCCTGATCAGCACGTTCTAATAATGCTGCCATCGTCTTGTCTCCGCACATTCCTACACCGCACATAGTGCGTATTTTTGTACGCATCTTTATGCACAGAGTATTGCGCACAGGCACTCACATTACAAGCACGTACCCTCGGCCGCTCATCGCGCTTGCCCCCCCAGCCCGACCTGTTCGAGCCGACACTCGGACCTGCGCCAGAACAAATTGAGTTGTTCGAGCCAGAGCTGCCGACTTTATTTTTCGGGTGCGCCACCCTATGCCATTTCGTCAGGCATGCGCCTCACGATCAAGAACGTCAGCTACCCACTGATTGATACTTTTGCGAGCCAGCTGAGCTTTTACGGCAACGGTTGCGTGGAGCGCTGGTGCCAAACGCAGACTGAGATTGCCCGAATAAGGTTTCTGCGGCGTGCGGCCAAGCTTGGCACACGTATCCAGATAATCAGTGACAGCCTCTTCAAAGGCCTCTCGAAGCACCCGTACCGACTCGCCATGAAAGCCAACGATATCCTTGATACCTGCGATGTGGCCGACAAACAGACCGTCTTCGTCGCTGTATTCAATTCGGGCGGCATAGCCTTGATAGTTCATTACGTTCATGGGGTGACTCCTGCTTGTTCAAGGAAAGCCCGCGCATCACGAACCTGGTAAGGCTTTGCTTCTTTGTCTGGGTGGGGCCGGTGAAAGGTAGCAACCACACCGTTCAGTTCGAAGCGTACCCGCGACCCATTGCTTTCAATGGTCTTGGCACCAGCTGCGCCAAAAAGCGACTCGATACGCGCCCATTCCAGCGTGGCCGGTGTCGGCCTTGCGAACACCGCTTTGAGAGTACTGTGTTGTTTGCTATTCATGGTATTAAATCATGATACCGAATAGGGGGTAAACAGCCGCGGATCACACCGCCGATGCATAAGAGCCAAGCAGATCTGATTTATTTTCAAAACAGCCGATTTGATTCGTATACGGTAATTTTGTCGATCGCAAACATCTGTCAACCAACGTAGCAAAGTCCTACATCACTCCCGGAAATCCCCTCCCCACCAATTCCTTGCGCAGCCTTCGCCATGCGGCTTATAGTCCGCCCGTCGCCCAAATGGCGACCGGGTTTGGCGACCCGCAGTGGGATGCAAAAGCGTTTGCTTCGTTGCAGGCGTTTTTGCATCTGTAGAGTTGCCATTATGGCAGCTGTGCGCGGGAGACCTTCGGGTCTGCCGGCTTCCACTCCGGTTCGCCAACCTGCGCACAGTTGCCACCCTTTCGTTTGGCGACGTCAGGTTGGTAAACCTATAAAAGAGTGGAGTTTACCCATGAATGACTATATGGCTTTAACCAGCAACGCCGACGACCTTCCTTCTCTGTACGTGAACACCACGCAGCCCCTTCATTCATTGCTTAGCACGGCAAGATATCGAATTGGCGCTGTCACTCAAATTCTGGAAAATCTCGCAATGCGCGGTGATATCACCACTGACTCGGTGATCCTTAGCGACTTCGCACTGCTCTGCAGTATTCCGTTACGCGATGGCTACGATTTGCTGGACGTCATAGCACGACGATTGGATACGGAGCCTTGTCCCTCCAGCGCCCCCAGAGCCTCGCAAACGAGCGCAAATGAATTTACGCCCCCTTATGCAACATAGGCTTCCGGCAGAGAGAGTTAAGCCTTCCTGGCCCTCGTAGAAACGAAGCTATTAACCATAGCGACAGAAACGAAAAAGCCCCGTAACTTTTCAGCTACGGGGCTTTTCTATGTAATGGCGGAGAGATAGGGATTCGAACCCTAGGTACCGGTGAAGGTACAACGGATTTCGAATCCGTCCCATTCGGCCACTCTGGCATCTCTCCAACGGCGCGCATCATAACAACACTTTCGCCGAAAGCGAACCCCCTGAGCGAAATATTTCTGTGCTTTCAGATGCTTGCGTCGATTAAAGCGGTACGCCCAGACGATTGGCGACTTCTTCGTAGGCTTCGATGACGTCACCGAGGCCCTGGCGGAAGCGGTCCTTGTCCATTTTCTTGCCGGTGGCCTTGTCCCACAGGCGGCAGCCGTCCGGGCTGAATTCGTCGCCCAGGACGATGGAGCCGTCGGAGAACACGCCGAATTCGAGTTTGAAGTCGACCAGCAGCAGGCCGGCGTCGTCGAACAGTTTGTTCAGGACTTCGTTGACCTTGAGCGACAGCTCTTTCATGCGAACCAGTTGCTCGGCAGTGCCCCAACCGAAGGCCACGACGTGGGATTCGTTGATGAACGGGTCGCCCTTGGCGTCGTCCTTGAGGAACAGTTCGAAGGTGTAAGGGTTGAGCTTCATGCCTTCTTCGACGCCCAGGCGCTTGACCAGGCTGCCGGCGGCGTAGTTACGCACGACGCATTCGACCGGGATCATGTCGAGTTTTTTCACCAGGCACTCGTTGTCGCCCAGCAGTTTGTCGAATTGGGTCGGTACGCCGGCCGCTTCGAGTTTCTGCATGATGAAGGCGTTGAACTTGTTGTTCACCATGCCTTTGCGGTCGAGCTGCTCGATACGCTTGCCGTCGAACGCCGAGGTGTCGTTGCGAAACAGCAGGATCAAACGGTCAGCGTCGTCGGTCTTGTAAACCGATTTGGCTTTGCCGCGGTAGAGTTCTTCACGTTTTTCCATGATGGGCTCCGCTTGCTAAGTAGGTGGGCTAGGCGATGTGTCGCCAGTCGAGCCCTGAATCTTGATCGGCCAGTTGCAGCCAGTCCGGGTCGCACCCGAGGGTGTCGACAAAACATTGCCGGGCCAGCTGCGGCAGGTTGTTCTTGCTGCTCAGATGGGCCAGGACCAGGTGTTGCAGGCCTTGCCAGCCCAACTCGGACACCAGGAATGCCGCCTGGTGGTTGTTCAAATGTCCCAGTTCACCGCCCACCCGTTGCTTGAGAAAGTACGGGTAGTGACCGCGAGCCAGCATGTCACGGCAATGGTTGGACTCGATCATCAACGCATCGAGGTCCCTATAGCCGTCCAGCACCTTGTTGCAATACGAGCCCAGGTCGGTCAACAGGCCGAAGCGCCGTTCACCGTCACTGAAGACATATTGCGTCGGTTCCTGTGCATCATGGGCCACGGCAATGACACCGATGCTCAGGTTGCCGATCTGCAGTTGCTCGCCGCCAGCCAGAAGGCCAGCCGGTTCAATCGGTTTGCGCATCCCGCGCAGTGTGCCGCGACTGAGGTAGACCGGCAGATTGTAACGCCGAGACAGCAAACCCACGCCATGCACGTGGTCGGCATGTTCATGGGTCACGAGTATCGCGCTCAGTTGCGCCGGGTTTACACCCAGGCGCAACAGGCGTTTTTCGGTTTCCCGCAGGGAGAAACCACAATCCACCAGCACGTACGTGTCAGCGCTGGCTATCAGCGTGCCGTTCCCTTGGCTACCGCTGCCGAGAACGGCAAAACGCATGAGATCAGCCCAGGTTGTCCTGAATTACGCTCAACACTTTGCGCGCCACTTCTGCCGGCGCCACGGTGTTGATGTTTTTCTCGACGGTGACCTGGACGTTTTCGCCAACCTTGCTCAGGCGAACCTGATAACGCTCGGCACGGGCTTCGACGGCTTCCTTGTCTGGCGCGCTGCCAAACAGGCTGCTGAAGAAACCAGGCTTGTCGTCTTTCTTCTCGGCTTTTTCCGCCAGGTTGATGTAGTACAGGCCCAGGCTGCGGTTGATGTCTTCAACCCGCCATTCGCCCTGCTCCAGCGCGCGACCGACGCTTGACCAGGCACGATCCAGGTCCGTACCGACGTTCAGCACCGGGTTGCCGCTGCCGTCTTCGCTCAGGCTGACGCGGCTAGGCGTATCGAAATCACGGGAAGCCAGCATGGAGACCGAACCGCCCTTCTCCGAAACGCGGCTCATGCTCGCGAGCATGTCGTCGACCAGTGCCGCGTCTAGGCCAGTGTTGACCGAACGGTTGGTGAAGGCCACGTCGGCGGTGCTGCCGGCAGGACGTTGGGCGCTGACCACATAGACTTCACTGGTGTTGCGCTGCACGCCTGGCTCGATGCGGACCCGCACGCGGGTTTCGCTGTCGGTGCCGACCCCGGCTGCGCTCAGGCGCTTGGCCATCGCGGCCGACAGTTCGTCGGAATGTTGCCAGGTGGTGGTGAATTCACCGGTTTGCGGGCGCTGTTCATCCAGCCGGAAACCATTGTCCTGGAAAAACTGCACGGCCACTGGCCAGACTTCGGCCGGCGGGCTCTGGGCCACGATCCAGCGCGTATCACCGGTCTTCTGCAGCGAGTAGGCACCGGCAGCGTCGGCTCCAGCGGACAGCGGCTGTGGACGCGGCACGATGTATTCGCCCTTGGCGGTGTCGTCGGCCACGTTGCGCGGGATCGGCAACAGCGGATCCAGACGTTTGGCGGTGGCGACGTCCGGCGGCAATTGCATCGGTGCAGTCTGTTGCGCTTCCAGGTAATCGCTGCCACGGTCACGGAAATAACCTTCCGGGCCCCAGACCCATCCACAGCCACTGGTGCTGGAGATAATCAAGGCAAGTGCGGAAAGTCCGGCCAATCGCTTCATGCGTAGTGCTTCCTCAATTAAACCAGTACGCCGGACTGGCGCATGGCCTGCCGCAGCGGTTCGTGACAGGCAGCGCTGAGCCAGGTGAGCGGCAGACGGATACCGTCCGGCATCAGGCCCATTTCATGCAGCGCCCATTTCACGGGGATAGGGTTGGATTCGATAAACAGGGTTTTATTGAGCGGCATCAGCTTTTCGTGGATCGCGCGGGCCGTGACGGCATCGCCCTTCAAGGCGGCATTGCACATGTCGGCCATGTCGCGCGGCGCAACGTTGGCGGTCACCGAGATATTGCCTTTGCCGCCCAGCAGCATCAGCTCGACGGCGGTGGCGTCGTCGCCGGATATCACCAGGAAGTCCTTGCTGACGCCGTCGATGATGGCTTTGGCACGGGACAGGTCGCCGGTGGCTTCCTTGATGCCGATGATGTTCTTCACGGTCGACAGGCGGATCACGGTGTCGGCCAGCATGTCGCACGCGGTGCGGCCAGGCACGTTATACAGGATCTGCGGGATGTCGACGGCTTCGGCGATGGCCTTGAAGTGCAGGTACAAGCCTTCCTGGGTCGGCTTGTTGTAGTACGGCGTCACCAGCAGGCAAGCGTCGGCACCGGCGATCTTCGCATTGGTGGTCAGCTCGATCGCTTCGCGTGTCGAGTTGGCGCCGGTACCGGCGATCACCGGAATGCGCCCTGCAACCTGCTTGACCACGTAACGAATCACTTCGATGTGCTCGTTCACGTCGAGGGTGGCCGATTCACCTGTAGTGCCGACCGCCACGATGGCGTGGGTGCCGTTTTGCAGGTGAAAGTCCACCAGTTTGCTCAGGCTGTCCCAGTCCAGACGACCTTGTGCATCCATGGGTGTGACCAGTGCCACCATACTGCCCGCAATCATGCAACCGCTCCTGCCGGAAAAAGAGAGCGGTAATGGTACTGGCGCCAAGATGCTTGTACAAGCGAAGTACTGCGCTGCTGCCATTCCCCTTGGCGCTGCTTTTCGCTACCCTTCAGACTTTGATCGGTACTGATAAGCTCGCAAGCCGGGTTCCAGCCTCCATTTTCGGCATCACAAGCCCCGATCCAGCGTTGCCATCCTTCGCTCTCGCCACTCTTGAGCAGGTTGCAACCCTCCGGTTCGGGTTTTCTGAATTCGCATCCGCAGGCTCGTCCCCGGCAAAAATGCCCATAAAAGTATCGACCGCTCATCGCTTTAGGAATGCTGCATGTCCACCCCCACAGTTCGCGAACAATTCCTTGTCATCAGTGCCCTCGGCGCCAACCCCATGGAGCTGACTAACGTCCTGTGCCGCGCCAGCCATGAAAACCGCTGCGCCGTGGTTACCTCTCGCCTGACCCGTCATGGCGAGTGCAGTGCGTTGATCCTCGAGATCTCCGGCAGCTGGGATGCCCTGGCGCGCCTCGAAGGCAGCCTGTCGAGCCTCGCCAAGAAGCACGCCTTCACCGTCAATGTGGTGCGCAGTGCGGCGCTGGAGAATCGCCCCCAGGCCCTGCCGTACGTCGCTTATGTCAGCTCGGCCTACCGCTCGGACATCATCAACGAGCTGTGCCAGTTCTTCATGGACCACAACGTCGAGCTGGAAAACCTGACCTGCGACACCTATCAGGCGCCCCAGACCGGCGGCACCATGCTCAATGCCACATTTACCGTGACCTTGCCGGCCGGCGTGCAGATCAGCTGGCTGCGCGATCAGTTCCTGGATTTCGCCGATGCGCTGAACCTGGACGCCCTGATCGAACCTTGGCGCCCACAAAACCCAATGTAAGGAAGCTTTCATGGCCGTTGCCATCGACCAACCGGTTGCCGATTTCGAAGCGCCCGCCACCAATGGGCAGACCATCAGCCTGGCAAACCTGAAAGGCAAGCAAGTCGTTATCTACTTCTATCCGAAGGACAGCACGCCTGGCTGCACCACCCAGGGTCAGGGTTTTCGCGATCAGCTCGACGCCTTTAAAGCGGCCAATACCGAAGTCTTCGGCGTGTCCCGCGACAGCCTGAAGTCCCACGAGAACTTCAAGGCCAAGCAGGCGTTTACCTTTGAGCTGATCAGCGACAAGGAAGAAGCGCTGTGTCAGCTGTTTGATGTGATCAAGTTGAAGAAGCTGTATGGCAAGGAATACATGGGGGTTGATCGCAGCACGTTCCTGATTGATAAGGATGGCGTGCTGCGTCAGGAATGGCGGGGGGTGAAGGTGCCGGGGCATGTGGGTGCGGTGTTGGCGGCTGCGCAGGCGTTGAACGAGGCCTGATTATTTGGCGTCCTTTCGGACGCCTTCGCGGGCAAGTCGGATCGCCGCACCGCTCGCTCCTACAGGTATTGTGTCGATCGCGAGATCTGGCACGACACAAATACTGTAGGAGCGAGCGGTGCGGCGATCCGACTTGCCCGCGAAGAGGCCCTCAAGGCCGACGCTTAAAGCAGCGGCGCCACCACCGGCTCTTTGCGCGGCCAGGCATCCAGCACTGCCTTGAACAGCGTCGCCAGGGGAATCGCAAAGAATACCCCCCAAAACCCCCACAACCCGCCAAACAACAGCACCGCACAGATGATGGCCACCGGGTGCAGGTTGACCGCTTCCGAGAACAACAGCGGCACCAGCACATTGCCGTCCAGGACCTGGATGATGCCGTAGACCGCCATCAAATAGATGAACTGATCGCTCCAGCCCCACTGGAACAGCGCGATCAGCAGCACCGGCACGGTCACCACCACCGCTCCGACATAGGGCACCACCACCGACACCCCCACCAGCAGCGCCAGCAGCGCCGCATAGTTGAGCCCCAGCACCACGAAACCGATATAGGTGGCGCCGCCGCAAATGAAGATCTCGATGACCTTGCCGCGAATGTAGTTGGCGATCTGCCGGTTCATCTCGTGGGCAACGCGGGTGATCAGCGCCCGCTCGCGAGGCAGATAGCCGCGCACCCACTGGCCGATCATTTCCCGGTCCTTGAGAAAGAAAAACACCAGGATCGGTACCAGCACCAGATAGATCATGATGTTCACCAGCAGCGGCAAGCTCGACAGCGAGAACGTCAGCGCCCACTGGCCGAAATTACCGATCTCGCCCCGCGCCACTTCGATGGCCCGCAGCACCTGCTCATCGGACACCAGATGCGGGTAACGCTCGGGCAGCAGCAATAACAGTGACTGCCACTTGGCGAGCATGCCGGGCAATTCGTTGAACAAGGTGATCAGTTGATGCCAGAGCAACGGCACCACCACCACGATGAACACCAGCAGCAGCCCCATGAATAACGCAAAGACCAGCCCCACCGCCGCGCCACCCGGCATGCGCAGGCGTTCGAGCGTCACCACCAGGCCCTGCATCAGATACGCCAGCACCATCCCGGCAAGCACCGGCGCGAGCATGCCACCGAGCGTCAGTACGGCGGTAAACGCCAGAAACAGCAGCACGGCAAGCACCACGGCTTCTTCGTCGGAAAAATAGCGCTGAATCCAGTCGCGTAACACCTTGAACATCAATAATCCCTTAGAAACGAACGCAGCAGGTTTCAGGCTTTTTTCAACCAGTAGCGGTAAACGCCCGCCTCATCTTCTTCACGCAGCAGCGTATGACCGGCCAATCGGGCAAAGGTGCGAAAGTCGCGCTGCGAGCCCGCATCAGTGGCGATCACCTTGAGCACTGCGCCGCTGGCCATGCGATTGAGTTCCAGTTTGGCCTTGAGTAACGGCAGCGGGCAATTGAGGCCGCTGGCGTCGAGTTCGGCGTCGTGGGCTACAGCATCGGTCATTGCATCACTCCGGGTCAGGTGGTCGAGGGGCTTAGAATATCTGGTCCCAAGCGTGGTGTCCGGCTACAGTAAGGTCTTTGTCGACAAAGGCTTTGTGCATGACTTTTTTGCGCCCTACCCTGCTGACGCTCGCTTGCCTGCTCGCCTCACCGGGCTTCGCCGACGACCTGCCGTCACTCGGCGACGCCAGTTCTGCCATTGTCTCGCCGCAACAGGAACACCAATTGGGCCGGGCCTGGCTGGCGATGTTGCGCAGCCAGGTTTCCCAGCTCAACGACCCACAGCTCAAGGACTACGTCGAATCCAGCGTCTACCGGCTGGTGGAGACCAGCCAGCTCAATGACCGGCGCCTGGAGTTCATCCTGATCAACAGCCCGCAGCTCAACGCCTTCGCGGCACCGGGCGGAATCGTCGGGGTCAATGGCGGTTTGTTCCTCAATGCCCAGACCGAAGGCGAATATGCCTCGGTACTGGCTCACGAATTGGCTCACTTGTCGCAACGTCACTTTGCCCGTGGCGTCGAAGCCCAACAGCGCATGCAGGTACCGATGATGGCCGCACTGCTGGCCGGGATCGTGATTGCCGCGGCCGGTGCCGGCGACGCGGGGATCGCCGCCATTGCCGGTACGCAGGCAGCGGCGATTCAGGAACAGCGGCGCTTCTCGCGTCAGAATGAACAGGAAGCCGACCGAATCGGCATTCTCAATCTGGTAAAGGCCGGTTACGACCCGCGCTCGATGCCGACCATGTTCGAGCGTTTGTCGCGCCAATACCGCTTCGACGCCAAGCCACCGGAATTCCTGCTGACTCACCCGGTGACCGAATCGCGGATCGCCGACACCCGCAACCGTGCCGAACAAGCCAAGCCGGGCGGTATCGAAGACACCATGCGCTATCAACTGATTCGTGCTCGGGTTCAGCTGATTTATGAAGAAACCCCGGGCCTGGGCGCCAAGCGCTTCCGCGCCCAGCTGGATGAAAACCCGAAGAACGATGTCGCGCGCTACGGCCTGGCGATCGCCCAGATCAAGGGCGGCCAGCTGAACGAAGCTCGTGAGAACCTGGCGTCGTTGCTGGCCAAGTCGCCGAACGAGATCATCTACAACCTGGCTCAGGTCGATCTGGATATCACCAACAATCGGCTGGCCGATGCTCAGTCCCGGGTGGACCGGATGCTGACTCAGTATCCGGGCAACTATCCGCTGAACTCAGTGCGTGTCGACCTGCTGCTCAAGCAAAACCGTGCGCCCGAAGCGGAAAAAGCCCTGGAGAATCTGCTCAAGAGTCGTCCGGACGATCCGGACGTCTGGTACATGGTGGCCGAGACTCGGGGCCTGTCGGGCAACATCATCGGCCTGCATCAGGCCCGTGCCGAGTACTTCGCCCTGGTCGGCGATTACCGCCAGGCCATTCAGCAACTGGACTTCGCCAAGCGCAAGGCCGGCACCAACTTCCCGCTGTCGTCGCGGATCGACGCGCGGCAACGGGAGCTGATGGAACAGGAGCGCATGATCAAGGACATGATGGGCTGACGCCTTTTGCGAACGCATAAAAAACCGCCCTTTCGAGGCGGTTTTTTTGTAGGAGCAGCCGGTCGACGCTCGATTGATCCGGGCGGCGTTCCGACGATGGACGTCAACGATAACGCGTTCTTTCTGAATGAACGCGTCGCCCTTGAGACCATCGTCGGAACGCCGCCCGGAGCAAGCTCGCTCCTACATTCCTACATTCCTACATTCCGACAGCCGGATTATTCAGCCAGCTTGAAGGTGATGAAGCTGGCGCGCCCCTGACGCAGAACCCGCATCGACACCGAGCGGTTCTTCGGCAGCGCCTTGGCGATATCGGTGAACTCCTTGCTGGAACCAATCGCCTGATTGTTCAGGTGAGTGATCACATCGCCAGGCTGCAAGCCGATCAGGGCAGCAGGACCGTCCTGGACTTCCTTGATGACCACGCCGCCTTTGAGGTCGTAGGCTTTCTTCTGTTCCTCGGTCAGCTCGGCCACGGAAACACCCAGGCGATTGCTGCTACGCTCGACACTGGATTTTGGCAGGGCGTCCAGCTCCTTGCCTTCTTCAGGAATAGCGCCAACCGTCAGTGCGACGTTCTTGCGCTTGCCTTCGCGGATCACTTCCAGATCAGCTTTCGAGCCGGCCTTCAGCGCGCCGACCAGGTGCGGCAGATCGGCGGACATGACGATCGGTTGGCCGTTCATGCTCAGGATCACGTCGCCGACTTGCAGACCACCCTTGGCAGCCGGGCCGTCATCCTGGATCTGAGCCACCAGCGCACCGGCAGGCTTTTCAAGACCAAACGACTCGGCCAGGTCCTTGTTCACTTCCTGGATGACCACGCCTAACCAGCCACGGCTGACCTTGCCGCCGCTTTTCAGCTGGTTGGAAACGTCCATGGCCACGTCGATCGGAATCGCGAACGACACGCCCATGAAGCCGCCGGAACGGGTGTAGATCTGCGAGTTGATCCCCACCACCTCGCCCGCCAGGTTGAACAGCGGACCACCGGAGTTACCCGGATTGATCGGCACGTCGGTCTGGATGAACGGCACATAGTTTTCGTTCGGCAAACTGCGACCGATGGCGCTGACGATGCCCTGGGTCACGGTGTGGTCGAAACCGAACGGCGAGCCGATCGCCACCACCCATTGGCCAGCCTTCAGATCCTGGGATTTGCCGAGCCTCAGGACCGGCAGGTCCTTGCCTTCGATTTTCAGCAGGGCCACGTCGGAACGCGGATCGGTGCCGACCAGCTTGGCTTTCAATTCGCTGCGGTCAGCCAGGCGGACGAGGATTTCGTCGGCATCGGCAATCACATGGTTGTTGGTCAGGATGTAGCCGTCAGGCGAGATGATGAAACCCGACCCCAGGGACTGGGCTTCACGCTGACGATCACCCCGTGGCGTACGCGGTTGTGGCGGCATGCCGCGCTCGAAGAACTCGCGCAGCATCGGCGGCAAGCCCTCGAGGTCGGGCATCTGCTCGTTCACTTTACGGTCCGGCAGTTTCTGCGTGGTACTGATGTTCACGACCGCCGGCGAGGCTTGCTCGACCAGCTGCGTAAAATCAGGCAGTTCGACCGCTTGCGCAGGAATAGCCTGACCAAGCACCAGTACGGTGGCAACCACGGAGAGATAAGACTTCAAACTGAGTATCGACATACAGCTCCCATTACGACGAGCAGGGTTAAGCGATATGGAGCAAGGAACACCGGTCACGACAGGCCGGCATTTTTGTTCCGGGAACAACAGACAAGGCCAGAGCCGAGATGCCCTGACCTATAAAAAATTTTCGGGATATTTGCAAATGAAAATGCTCAGCAAACATTTCGACGTCTCGCCGACGAGGTGATAATGGCCGAAAAATCAGCTCACTGCTTGCTGGATGCAGCGCTTTCGTTACGCATGGACAGCGCAATGCGTTCAGCGGTGCCAGCAGGAATTTCACCGACCACGGTGACCATCATTTCGCCCTGAGGGGTATTCAAGCGCCGGGATACAGCAACGGTCGGGCCCAACTGAACGCGAGTATCGATGACGGCTGCGCCATTCAAGGGCTCGAGGAATACCGAGAAACGGGCCAGACCATCGTCAAACATCAGACTGTTGACCTGGATTTTGGTCTGCGGATCCTTGCGTGCGGTACTGCTGGTCAGCTCGAAACCGGGTGGCAACCAGTCCGAATGCCAGGCTTGGGCAACCTTGGCTGCAGAAGCCTTGTCGCTATCAAGGGCAATAGCCTTGCAGTCGTCGCCCGGCTGCAAGTCTCTGTCCGCCGGCATGTCGGTGGTATTGAGCTGCGTGAACTGGAATCGCTCCAGCAACTGCCCTTTTTCATTGACCAGCAATGACTTGAGAGGCAGGCCGGTTTCTTTATCCAGATGCAGTTCAAACCCATAGCGATGCTGATCGCGAGGCGTCAGGGAAATGATCACTGCCGAACGCCCGGCCACACGCGACTTGCCAATGACGGCAAGGTCATACCAATTCTTGAGCTTTTGAGGATCGAGTGCACGAGCAGCGGAACTCGGGGCATCCCCGAGTCCTGCAATCAGGGTGCCGCTGACGCATTGAGTATGCCCATCAATGCGCACGACTTCCTGGGCCGAGCCGTCGAGCTGGAGCAAACGCTCGCGGACCTTGCCATCCTGGACGCTGTGCCAGATGTTATGGGTAGAAAAGCTACCGTTACGCTCGTAGACGAAAGTACCGTGAAAGCTTTGCTGTTGCTCGGCCTGGCCCAGACGGGTCAACCAGTCCTGGGCTTCATCGGCATGGGCTGGAACAACGAACCAGCCAGCGAGCAGAAGCGTAAGTAGAGGTATGGAGCGCATGGTCCTCCTTAACGGTTTTCCAGACTTGCTGCACGAGCGTATGGCAACGCGCTCTCAGTACCTTTCAGTGCGGCCTGTTGAGCATGTTGGCGCAAGTAGCCTGGCAAACGCTGATCGTGCCAGCCTGGCTGACCTTGCAATACGCCGTTGGCCATGGGGCCGGTGGCATCCGAACTCTCATTATAGCCTGCCAAAACAGCTGGACCCTTGACCTGAGGAGCAACCAGACCCTGCGCAGTGGATTGCTGGGCCAGTTCGACTCCGGCGATCTCGTCCTGGTTGAACAGACGAACACCTGCCAATACCGCAACGGTGACCGACGCAGCGACTGCCAGACGACCCAGGCTGCGCCATGGACCACGGGAAGCTTTTGCCGGTACGGCTTCGTCAGCCAACGCAGCGGAAACTGCCGCGGCAATGTCCAGGCGTGGAAGCAGCAGATCCTTGTGCATCACTGCCCGAGCGATTTGATAACGAGCCCAGGTTTCACGGGTTTCAACATCGTCAAAGGCATTCAATACCCGACGCAATTCCAGTTCGTCCGCTTCGTTATCCATCACTGCGGACAGCGATTCCTGCAGGGCTTCACGACTCATGGCGTTCCTCTCTTGGCTGTCGCCGCTGTCTTCAGTTTTCCTGCAACAACGGCTGCAGGGCTTTATCGATGGCTTCCCGAGCGCGGAAAATCCGGGAGCGCACGGTACCCACCGGACATTGCATGACGGCCGCAATGTCCTCGTAACTCAGACCATCGAATTCACGTAAAGTTAAGGCTGTACGTAAATCTTCTGGAAGTTGCTGGATGGTTCGATGGACAGTGCCTTCAATCTCATCGCGCAGCAGTGCACGTTCTGGCGACTCGAGGTCCTTGAGGCCATGATCGCCATCGTAGAACTCTGCATCCTCGGAACTGACATCGCTATCAGGCGGCCGGCGGCCGCGTGAAACCAGATAGTTTTTCGCCGTGTTAATGGCGATGCGGTAAAGCCACGTATAAAACGCGCTGTCTCCGCGAAAATTTCCAAGCGCACGGTACGCCTTGATAAAGGCTTCCTGTGCCACATCCTGGGCTTCATGGGTGTCGTGCACGAATCGCACGATCAACCCGAGAATTTTGTGCTGATATTTCAGCACTAGCAGATCGAAAGCTCGCTTGTCGCCGCGCTGAACGCGTTCGACCAGCTGCTGATCCTCTTCCTGGGTTAGCATGAACACTCCTCGATAAGCTCGGAGGAGGCTTGCACGACCAAACGACCAGACTTGCAAACATAGACTCGGGCTTTTCGCAAAAGTTCTCCCCCTCCAGGCAAGTTTCCTGCGGGCTCTGATCTGGCACGCACGAAAAGCGCAGCGCGAGTTGACCCGGCTGCGCGAATAATCTTGTCATCGGTTTCGCCGGTGAGGATCAAACCACGATCCAGCACTGAAGCCGACACTGTCCCTTGATTCAGGCAACCGTCTATTGATCTTGGGCCTTTGGCAAAAGTTCCAAATATTTATAGCCGTACCGAGCCGACATTGTGCAACCGTAAGCGGGAAAAGAGTGTTAAATCCACGATACAGTGATCGTGTCGCCGAACCGGAGGAGAAATCATCCGACGAAGCGTCCCCTCTTTCCCGTCACAGTAGTTTCACAATGCCATACAGGCTCGGCTATTGTGCCGCTCCCCCCCTCTATATACTAGTGGGCTGTCTGGCTGTCTTGACTCGCCGATCCAGGCGTCATGCGCCAACCCCGACCCAGGTCGCTTTGAGCGGAATCCTGAAATGAGCCAACAGTTTCAACATGATGTTCTGGTAATTGGCAGCGGCGCTGCCGGCTTGAGCCTTGCGCTGACCTTGCCCGATCATTTGCGCATTGCCGTACTGAGCAAAGGCAACCTCGCCAATGGCTCGACTTTCTGGGCCCAGGGCGGTGTCGCGGCCGTCCTGGATGACACCGACACCGTTGAATCCCACGTCGATGACACGCTCAATGCCGGCGGCGGCCTGTGTCACGAAGACGCCGTGCGCTTTACCGTCGAGCACAGTAAAGAAGCCATTCAATGGCTGATCGACCATGGCGTGCCGTTCACCCGCGATGAACAGGCAAGCGCCGAGGACGGTGGATTCGAGTTCCACCTGACCCGAGAAGGGGGGCACAGTCATCGGCGCATCATTCATGCCGCCGATGCCACGGGCGCCGCGATCTTCAGGACCCTGCTCGACAAAGCCAGGCAAAGACCGAACATCGAACTGCTGGAGCAGCGGGTCGCGATCGACCTGATCACCGAAAAACGCCTGGGCCTCGAGGGCGACCGCTGCCTCGGCGCCTACGTGCTCAATCGTGGCACCGGAGAAGTCGACACCTACGGCGCGCGCTTTGTGATCCTCGCGTCCGGCGGCGCCGCCAAGGTCTACCTCTATACCAGCAACCCTGACGGTGCCTGTGGTGACGGCATCGCCATGGCCTGGCGTTCCGGCTGCCGGGTGGCCAATCTGGAATTCAACCAGTTCCACCCCACCTGCCTCTATCACCCGCAAGCCAAGAGTTTCCTGGTCACCGAAGCCCTGCGCGGCGAGGGTGCGCACCTGAAGCTGCCCAACGGCCAACGCTTCATGCAGCGCTTCGACCCTCGGGCCGAACTGGCACCCCGGGACATCGTCGCCAGGGCCATCGACCATGAGATGAAGCGCCTGGGTGTCGATTGCGTTTATCTGGACATCAGCCATAAACCCGAAGCCTTCATCAAGACTCATTTCCCGACGGTGTACGAGCGCTGCCTCGAGTTTTCCATCGATATCACCAAGCAACCGATCCCGGTGGTTCCGGCGGCGCACTACACCTGCGGCGGCGTGATGGTCGATCAGCACGGCCGCACCGACGTGCCGGGCCTGTACGCCATTGGCGAAACCAGTTTCACCGGCCTGCACGGGGCCAACCGCATGGCCAGCAACTCGTTGCTGGAGTGTTTCGTTTACGCGCGCTCGGCGGCGGCGGACATTCTTGAGCAGTTGCCCCAGGTGTCGATTCCTGTCGCCCTGCCCGTCTGGGATGCGAGCCAGGTCACCGATTCGGACGAAGACGTGATCATTGCGCACAACTGGGATGAACTGCGGCGCTTCATGTGGGACTACGTCGGTATCGTGCGCACCAACAAGCGCCTGCAACGGGCTCAGCACCGCGTGCGTCTGTTGCTGGACGAAATCGACGAGTTCTACAGCAATTACAAGGTCAGTCGCGACCTGATCGAGTTGCGTAACCTGGCCCAGGTGGCCGAGCTGATGATCCAGTCAGCCATGGCGCGCAAGGAAAGTCGCGGCCTGCATTACACCCTCGACTACCCGAACATGCTGCCCGATGCCCTGGACACTATTCTGGTGCCGCCCACCTACGCCGACTGAACTTGAGCCGGACCCGCAGGCGTCGGTGCAGATCCGCCGCCTGCGAATCCCGGGGCACACAGATCGATCGGTCATGCCGCTCACCCCGCAGACGAAAACGCAGCACCACGATCAAGGGCAGCGCCAGGCTGTCCGGTCGCAGTTGCACCGGTTGCCAGCCCGCCGCCTGGTTCCACAACTGCCAGCCATCCCCATCGCGACGCAAGCCGCGAAACGCCCGGGGATGCGTCAGCAGAACCTGCCGCGGCAACACCCACACGCCATGAGCCAAGCACAGCGAAACGCCGAGCAGGCTGGCCCAGACCGGTATCGACAGCAGAAACAACGAACCCAGCGCGAACAGCTGGGCCAACAGATACACCGCCAGCAGCTGCCGTGAGGCATGCCAGCGGCATTCGAATGATTTACTTGGGCTGGACACGATCCAGGATCATGCGCACCATGCGCTGCAACTCCGGATCTTCCGATTCGGCGCGTTCCATGAACCAGCCGAACATGTCCTGGTCTTCGCATTCGAGCAGCCTGACGTAGCAGGCGCGGTCAACTTCGTTGAGGTGCGGATAAACCTCTTTCACGAACGGCACCAGCAACACGTCAAGTTCAAGCATGCCGCGACGGCTGTGCCAGTAGAGGCGATTCAGTTCAACAGCTTCGACCATGGAGCGCTCCTCAAATAGGCGGCAAGTATACAGCCCCATGCTCCGTCGAACACTCGGCTTTGGTCGGGCAACAGGGTCTTTTGTGAACTACCCATTTCATGGGCGCCCCCTTATGATGTCCCCCAGACTTTTTATCCTGCGATGACCCATGGCCGACTCTGCTTTTTTCTGCACCCTGTCTCACGAAGGCGTTCTCGCGGTCCGCGGCGCGGATGCCGGTAAATTCCTGCAAGGCCAATTGACCTGCAACCTCGATTACCTGGGCGACACCCGGGCCAGCCTTGGCGCGCGCTGCACGCAAAAAGGCCGGATGCAGTCGAGTTTCCGCATCCTGCTCGAAGGTGACGGCGTCCTGCTGGCCATGGCCAGCGAATTGCTGGAGCCGCAACTGGCGGACCTGAAAAAGTACGCGGTGTTTTCCAAATCAAAACTGACCGACGAAAGCGCCGCCTGGGTGCGCTTCGGCATCGCGCATGGCGATGCAGCATTGATCAGCCTCGGCCTTGGGCTGCCGGCAGAAACCGACAGTGTCGTGCGCAATGACGGCCTGATCGCCATCCGCGTTTCCCCTGATCGCGCCGAACTCTGGGCGGGCGCCGATCAAGCGGACGCCCTCAAGGGCAAACTGTCCGCCCTGCTGGCCGAAGGCGATCTGAATCAATGGCTGCTGGGCCAGGTCCGCGCAGGGATCGGCCAGGTCATGCCGGGCACCCGTGAACTGTTCATCCCGCAGATGCTCAACCTGCAAGCCGTCGGTGGTGTGAGTTTCAAGAAAGGTTGCTATACCGGCCAGGAAATCGTCGCGCGGATGCAGTACCTGGGCAAACTCAAGCGCCGCTTGTATCGCCTGCACCTGGAAGCTGGCGAATTGCCGGAACCCGGTACACCACTGTTTTCGCCGACCCATGGCAGCGCTATCGGCGAAGTGGTGCTTGCCGCCCGCGCCGGGCAAAACATCGAACTCCTGGCCGTGCTGCAAGCCGAAGCAGCAGAAGGTGGCGATATTCATCTGGGCGCGCTCGAAGGGCCAGCCTTGCACCTGCTCGACCTGCCTTATCAACTGGATCGCGATCGCGAAATCCAGCGTTGAATGTGCAGGTGGCCTGCCTGTACTGCTACAAGGGGACCGACCACCCGTTAGCCCGGATCGATGTGTTCAGCGTGCCGGCATTAAAGAAGCTGGGAATTGATCTGGAGAACGAGGTGCAGTGCAGGGCGCTGGAAGAATCGCGGCCGATGTTTTACTGATCAAGACCGCGTCGCGCCCTTCGCGAGCAAGCCCGCTCCCACATTTGACCGAGTTGTTCCTAGAGAAATGCGATCGAATGTGGGAGCGGGCTTGCTCGCGAAGGGGCCAGCCCCCACACCACAAAATTACCCCGCAATAAAGCTCACCCGCACCTTCAACCCCGCCTGCTCGCCATCGTGCAGGCTGATCTGCGCCAGGTGTGCGCGGCAGATTTCACCGACAATCGCCAGGCCCAACCCAGACCCGGCCACCTGCTGATTGCGTCGATAGAAACGCTCGAACACTCGATCACGCTCTTCAAGCGGGATCCCGGGGCCATCGTCCTCGACCTCCAGCACTGCCGGCGCGGTGACCCGCAGAATCACATTGCCGCCCGGCGGCGTGTGAGCCAGCGCGTTATCCACCAGATTGCTCAGCAATTCATTCAACAGCGTCGGTTCACCGCGCAGCCACACCGGTTCATCCGCTTCCAGCGCCAGTGCCACACCACGCTTGTGCGCCAGTGGCGCCATCGCCATGCCGAGTTCACGCGCCAGCTGACTGAGGTCCAGCAACTGTGCACCGCCCTCGGCGATCGCCCGCGCGCCATTCTCCACCCGGGCCAGGGACAGCAGCTGATTCGCCAGATGGGTCAGGCGATCCGTGCCCTGGGCGGCCGTTTCCAGGGTGCTGCGCCAGGTCTGCGGTTCGGTCGAGCGCAGGCCCAGTTCGAGCCGAGCCTTGAGCGCCGCCAGTGGCGTACGCAGTTCATGGGCCGCATCGGCAATGAACTGCGCCTGCCGCTCGAACTGTCCGCGCAGGCGTTCGGTGAAGTGGTTGAGCGCACGCACCAGCGGCCACAACTCATGTTGCACTTCCACCAACGGCAACGGCCGCAAATCATCGGGCTGGCGCTCTTCCACCGCCGTGCGCAAGCGTTCCAGCGGGCGCAGTGCTGCGCTGACCGCGAACCACACCATCAACAACGCACCGATCGCCAGCATGCCCAGACGCAGCAAGGTGTCCGCCGCCAGGCTGCGCGCCATGCTGACCCGCGCCTCATCGGTTTCCGCGACGCGGATTTCCGCCATGCCGTTCATGTTCGGCTCGCTTACGGGCTTGAGCAGGCTGACCACCCGTACGTTCTGCCCCTGGTATTTAGCGTTGTAGAAGCGTGCCAGTGCCGGGTAGTCATCCGTGCGCGGTGTACCCGGCGGCGGTGGCGGCAGGTTTTCGTAGCCCGAAATCAGCTTCTGGTTGATGTCGTTGACCAGGTAGAAAATCCGCCCCGCGCTGTCGTAGGCAAAGGTATCGAGGGCCACGTACGGCACATCGGCGCTGAGGCTGCCATCACGCTGGGACACCCCGGCGGCGATGGTCCTGGCCGAGGCCAGCAACGTCCGGTCATAGGCGGTGTCGGCGGCTTCGCGACCGTTCCAGTACGCACTCAAGCCACTGGCCAGCATCAACACCACCAGCAACAGTGCGAGGTTCCACAGCAACCGCCAGCGCAGGCTGCTGGGCTTATGCATCGCGGCTTTCCAGCAAGTAGCCGAGGCCGCGGAAGGTGACGATGGCAACCGGGTGCCCGTCGAGTTTCTTGCGCAGGCGGTGAACGTAGATCTCGATGGCGTCGGGGCTGGCTTCTTCGTCCAGGCCGAACACCTGGGCGGCCAGTTGCTCTTTGCTCATCACCCGGCCGGGACGGGCGATCAGGGCTTCGAGCACGGCCTGCTCGCGGGAGGTCAGCGTCAGCAGTTCATCGCCGAGGGTAAAGCGCCGGGTGTCCAGATCGTAAGCCAGCACGCCACAGGTCTGCTGACGTTCGCCACCCAGCACACTGCGGCGCAGCAAGGCTTTGACCCGGGCTTCGAGTTCGGTGAGTTCGAAAGGTTTGGCCAGGTAGTCATCGGCGCCGAGGTTCAGGCCATGGACCCGATCCTTGACATCGCTGCGGGCCGTCAGCATCAGCACCGGCAGGTTCTTGCCCCGGGCCCGCAGGCGCGCCAGCACTTCAAAACCGTCCATGCGCGGCAGGCCGACGTCGAGGATAGCCATGGCGTATTCCTCGCTGCTCAAGGCCAGGTCGGCCGCCACGCCGTCGTGCAGCACGTCCACGGTCAGGCCGGTGCTCTTGAGCGCCTGGGCGACACTTTCAGCGAGCTGCAGATGGTCTTCGACGAGCAGAACACGCATGGATATTTACCTCATTCAGGGATGTTCGACGCCATTCTCTGGCGCGGAGTTTACAGCCGCATCCGCCACTGTGAAGCCCGAAAACCGTGATAGTCCGCTGAAAGGTTAGCGAAAGGTTCGACCGTTAGAGTCGGCCCACGGATGGTTTCGACAGGCCATCGAACCGTGCTTTGAAATGTAGCTCCCGAAAAACGCCTCGATGCGTTTTCGCCAATAAGAACAATAACGAGGTACTGCACCATGCTGTCCTTACAGCTCCAGGCTCGCCCTCCCCTCCCTCTCCCATCGTTTACGCTCGCCAGCGCCGCACCCGGCTGCACGCCGCAACACCGCCGCATCTGAAACATCCCCAAAAATAACAACTCCCGTGGAGACAAAAATGAATCGATCACTGCGCCGTTTCGCTCTCGCCGCCAGCTGTGTGCTGTTTGCCGGCCAACTGATGGCCGAGCCCAAGCGCCCGGAATGCATCGCCCCGGCCTCGCCGGGCGGCGGTTTCGACCTGACCTGCAAACTGGTGCAAAGCGCGCTGGTGAACCAGAAACTGCTGAGCAAACCCATGCGCGTGACCTACATGCCCGGCGGTGTCGGTGCAGTGGCGTACAACGCCGTGGTGGCGCAGCGTCCGGCCGACGCCGGCACGCTGGTCGCCTGGTCCAGCGGTTCGCTGCTGAACCTGGCCCAGGGCAAATTCGGTCGCTTCGATGAAAACGCCGTGCGTTGGCTGGCGGCGGTCGGCACCAGCTATGGCGCCATCGCGGTGAAAAAAGATTCGCCTTACAAAAACCTCGACGATCTGGTCAAGGCGCTGAAGAAAGATCCGAGTTCCGTGGTCATCGGTTCCGGCGGCACCGTCGGCAGCCAGGACTGGATGCAGACCGCCCTGATCGCCAAGGCCGCCGGGATCAACCCGCGGGACTTGCGTTATGTCGCCCTCGAAGGCGGCGGTGAAATCGCCACCGCGCTGCTCGGCGGCCACATCCAGGTCGGCAGCACCGATATCTCCGACTCCATGCCGCATATCCTGAGCGGCGACATGCGCCTGCTGGCGGTGTTCTCCGAGAAGCGTCTGGACGAGCCGGAAATGAAGGACATTCCGACCGCCAAAGAGCAAGGCTACGACATCGTCTGGCCAGTGGTCCGCGGTTTCTACCTCGGGCCGAAGGTCAGCGACGAAGACTACGCCTGGTGGAAAGACTCCTTCGACAAACTGCTGGCGTCCGACGAGTTCGCCAAGCTGCGCGATCAGCGCGAGCTCTTCCCGTTCGCCATGACCGGCCCGGAGCTGGACACCTACGTGAAGAAGCAGGTAGCGGACTACAAAGTGCTGGCCAAAGAGTTCGGCCTGATCCAGTGATCGCCTCTGTCTAGCGGCTGCCGCTCCGTATACCCGGGGCTGCGGCACAGGAGTTTTTCATGCTCTTACAACGCATTTTCGCTGCGGTGCTGTTGCTGGCCTGTCTCGGCCTGGCACTGATGGCGTGGCCGTATCAAGCGGCTTTTTCCTACGAACCGGTGGGACCACGGGCCTTTCCGCTGCTGATGCTCGGCCTGATGGGCCTTGGCCTGCTCTATATGCTGTTTCGCCCGACGCCGATCGTGCACAGCGACGATGACCCCAGGCTCGACCGCGAAACCCTGAACAAGATCGGCCTCTGCGTCGTTCTGCTGCTGATCTTCGCCGGCCTGTTCGAGCCGCTGGGCTTCATCCTCAGCAGCATCCTGATCGGCATTCCGATGGCGCGCCTGTACGGCGGTCGCTGGGGGCCGAGCATCATCGTGACTACGCTGATGAGCATTGGTCTCTACCTGCTGTTCGACAAGTTGATGGACGTGCCGCTGCCCCTGGGCCTGCTCGACGTACTGGAGAACTGATATGGATACTTTCAGCTATTTGGGCCAGGGTTTCGGCGTCGCACTGAGCCCGTACAACCTGGTGACCGCGCTCTGCGGCACCCTGATCGGCACCGTCGTTGGCCTGCTGCCGGGGCTGGGCCCGATCAACGGCGTGGCGTTGTTGATCCCGATCGCCTTTGCCCTGGGCCTGCCACCGGAGTCGGCGCTGATCCTGCTGGCGGCGGTGTACCTGGGTTGCGAATACGGCGGCCGGATCAGCTCGATCCTGCTCAACATCCCGGGCGAAGCCTCCACCGTGATGACCACCCTCGACGGCTACCCGATGGCCCGCAAAGGCCTGGCCGGGGTGGCGTTGTCGCTGTCGGCCTGGAGCTCGTTCATCGGAGCCTTCATCGCCACCTGCGGCATGGTGCTGTTCGCCCCGCTGCTGGCGAAATGGGCGATTGCCTTCGGGCCGGCGGAATACTTCGTGCTGATGGTGTTTGCGATTGTCTGCCTGGGCGGCATGGCCGGTGATCGACCGTTGAAGACCTTTATCGCGGCGCTGATCGGTCTGTTTCTGTCGACGGTCGGGATCGATGCCAACAGCGGCGTGTACCGTTTCACCGGGGACAACATCCACCTGACTGACGGCATTCAGTTCGTGGTGCTGGTACTGGGCCTGTTCTCCATCAGCGAAATCCTGCTGCTGCTGGAAAAAACCCATCGCGGCCAGGAAGCGGTGAAAGCCACCGGGCGGATGATGTTCAACTTCAAGGAAGCGTCTTCGGTGTTCGTGGTGAACATCCGATGCGGTCTGTTGGGTTTCATCATGGGCGTGCTGCCGGGTGCTGGCGCAACATTGGCCAGTGCCGTGGCCTACATGACCGAGAAACGAATCGCTGGCGCCAAGGGCACGTTCGGCCAGGGCGACATGCGCGGCCTCGCGGCACCGGAAACCGCCATCGGCGCTTCGGCGTGCGGCGCCCTGGTACCGATGCTGACCCTCGGCGTCCCAGGTTCGGGCACCACGGCGGTGATGATCGGCGCGCTGTCGCTGTACAACATCACCCCCGGCCCTCTGCTGTTCCAACAGCAACCGGACATTGTCTGGGGCCTGATCGCTTCGTTGTTCGTCGCCAACATCATGCTGGTGATCCTCAACATCCCGATGATCCGCATTTTCACCCGCATCCTCGCCGTGCCGAACTGGGCGCTGGTGCCGGTCATCGCCATCATCACCGGGATCGGCGTCTATGCGGTGCATGCCACCACCTTCGACCTGTTCCTGATGATCGGCATCGGCATCTTCGGCTACATCCTGCGCAAGCTGGACTTCCCGTTATCCCCGGTGTTGCTGGGCTTCATCCTCGGCGGCCTGATGGAACAGAACCTGCGGCGCGCCCTGTCGATTTCCAACGGTGCGCTGGAAATCCTCTGGTCGAGCCCGATCACCTTCGGGGTCTGGGTACTGACCGCGTTGATGCTGTTGATGCCGCTGCTGCGGATCTGGCGCAAACGTTCGGTCGCCCGGCGCGCCATCGCCGATGTCTGATCGAACGCCGTTCAAAGCCTGGTGGGGGACCCCGCTGGTGGGTCTGCTGGGCGGTTACCTCGCCAGCCAGATCGGCTGGCCGCTGCCGTGGATGGTCGGCTCGTTGCTGGCGATCATCCTGGTGCGCTGCCTGACCCCCTGGCAATTGGCGGAAATCCCTGGCGGGCGCAAGGTCGGCCAGTGGATCGTCGGCATCGGTATCGGCCTGCACTTCACCCCGGTGGTGATGGAACAGGTGCTGAGTCACTTCGGCTTGATCTTCTTCGGCGCGTTGGTCACCAGCCTGTCGGCCGTGGTCGGGGTCTGGTTGATGCGGCGCACCGGCGAAGATCGCGCCACGGCGTTCTTTTCCAGCATGCCCGGTGGTTCCGGGGAGATGGTCAACCTCGGCGCGCGCAATGGCGCGGTGCTCAGTCGGGTGGCGGCGGGGCAAAGTCTGCGGGTGCTGGTGGTGGTGCTGTGCGTGCCGGCGGCCTTCAAGTATTTGCTCGGCGAGGGTGCACCGGTGTTCCATCCGAGCGCCGTCGACTGGCGCTGGCTGGCCCTTCTATTCCCGGCAGGCGCGTTGGCTGCGTGGCTGTGGGAGCGTCTTCGTCAACCCAACCCGTGGCTGTTCGGGCCGTTGCTGGTGAGTGCGGCGGTGAGCATTGGTTGGGATCTGCACATCGGCTTGCCCGACGGCGGCAGCCAGATCGGCCAATGGCTGATCGGCAGCGGATTGGGCTGTCACTTCAACCGGCAGTTTTTCCGTCGCGCGCCGTCGTTCATGGGCCGGACCCTGATCGGGACGGTGCTGACCATGTTGATCGCCACATTGGCGGCGCTGGGCTTGAGTGCGCTGACCCACCTGGACCTGCGCTCGCTGACCCTGGGCATGATGCCCGGCGGGATCGCGGAGATGAGCCTCACCGCGGAAACCCTGCAGCTGTCGGTGCCGTTGGTGACGGCAATGCAGGTGATGCGGTTGTTGTTTGTGTTGTTTCTGGCGGAGCCGTTGTTCAAGTATTGGGACCGTCGGCCGGATTCTGTCTGATAGACCGAGGTGGCCCCTTCGCGGGCAAGCCCGCTCCCACATTTTGTCCGCGTTCTCGCTGTGGAATGCGGTCAAAATGTGGGAGCGGGCTTGCTCGCGAAGGGGCCCTTATTGGCAACGCGTCAAACCGGCGGCAACCGCCACTCGATCGGCGTCTCGCCATTCTGTTCCAGAAACTTGTTGGTCCGGCTGAAGTGCCCGCACCCAAGGAAGCCGCGATAGGCGGACAACGGCGACGGATGCACCGACGTCAGCACCAAATGCTTGGTGGCATCGATCAGTTTCTGCTTGCTCTGGGCATGGGCGCCCCACAGCAGGAACACCAAATGCGGCTGGTGCTCGCTGACCACCTCGATAATCCGATCGGTAAAATGCTGCCAGCCCTTGCCCGCATGGGCGTTGGCGGTGGCGCGTTCCACGGTCATGGTGGTGTTGATCATCAGCACGCCCTGGTCGGCCCAGCTTTGCAGGTAGCCGTGGCTCGGAATATCGATGTTCAGGTCGCGTTTCAACTCTTTATAGATGTTCACCAGCGACGGCGGCGCCGGCACGCCCGGTTGTACCGAGAAACACAGGCCGTGGGCCTGGCCCGGGCCGTGGTACGGGTCCTGGCCGAGAATGACCACCTTGACCTTGTCCAGTGGCGTCGAGTTGAGCGCATTGAAAATCATCGGGCCCGGCGGATAGATCTCCTTGCCCGCCGCGCGCTCCTGTTGCAGGAAGTTGCGCAACTCTGCCATGTAGGGCTGGTCGAATTCGGCACGCAGTGCCTCCTTCCAGCTCGGTTCGAGTTTGATACGGTCGTCAGCAGTCATGGTTACATCCGGCAAAAACAATGGAGCGAACCCTAGGAAAGCCGACCATGCTTGTCAATTGATCTGACGCACATCCGGCACTTTCCTGAACAGCGATCATACTGAACGCTCAAATTTCCGATCGAGGTCACGATGAATCTGCACTTCGAAGAACTCACCGGCACCGACGGCGCACGCATCGGCGTGGCCAGCCTGGATGCCGAACAGACCCTCAACGCCCTGTCCCTGCCGATGATAAACGCCCTGCGCGATCAACTGGACGCTTGGGCCAAGGAACCGCAAATCGTCTGTGTGCTGTTGCGTGGCAAGGGCACCAAGGCTTTTTGCGCCGGTGGCGAGGTCCGCAGCCTGGTGGAAGCCTGTCGCGCTCACCCGGGTGAAGTACCGCCCTTGGCTGCGCATTTCTTTGCGGCGGAATATCACCTGGACTACATGCTGCACACCTACCCGAAACCGCTGATCTGCTGGGGGCATGGCTACGTGCTTGGCGGCGGCATGGGGCTGTTGCAAGGCGCGGGTATCCGGATTGTCACGCCGAGCAGCCGTCTGGCGATGCCTGAGATCAGTATCGGCCTGTACCCGGATGTCGGCGCGAGTTGGTTTCTGTCGCGGCTGCCCGGCAAGCTCGGTTTGTTTCTCGGCCTGACCGGCGCCCATATGAACGGTCGAGATGCGATCGATCTGGACCTGGCCGACCGTTTCCTGCTCGATGAACAGCAGGAACAGCTGATCGAAGGCTTGTTGCAGTTGAATTGGCAGGAACAGACGGCGATGCAACTCAACAGTCTGCTCAAGGCCTTGCAGCAGGAGGCGGTCGCGCAGATGCCCGAAGCCCAATGGCTGCCGCGACGGCAGCAGATCGACGAACTGTTGGATGTCAGTAACGTGGGCTGCGCCTGGAAAGCCATCAGCTTGCAGCGCGATCACACGGATCTGCTGCTCAGTCGTGCGGCTAAAACCATGAGTGAGGGCTCGCCACTGACCGCTCATCTGGTGTGGGAGCAGATCACCCGCGCCCGGCACATGTCCCTGGCTCAAGTATTTCAGATGGAATACACCATGAGCCTCAACTGTTGCCGTCATCCGGAGTTCAGCGAGGGTGTGCGGGCGCGGCTGATCGACAAGGATCAAAAACCGCACTGGCACTGGCCGGACATCAACAACGTGCCCGATGCGGTAGTCGATGCCCATTTCCACAAGGCCTGGGAAGGTCGGCACCCCTTGGCAGACCTGTAGGAATGCCAAACAAATGTGGGAGCGGCGGTGCGGCGATCCGACTTGCTCGCGAAGAGGGAGTGTCAGTCGACATTACTGCTGCTTGACACACCGCCTTCGTCGGAACGCCGCCCGGAGCAAGCCCGCTCCCACAAGAATTGCATTTAACTGACTGTTTTAACGGTGGCCGCCTCGGTCACCGTGTTCGCCGCGGCCGTTGTGGTCGCCTCGGCCGCCACGGTTGTCGCGCCCGCCATGGCCACGATAGTCGCCGTCCCGACCGCCGCCGTTACGGCCGTCCCAACCGCCACGGCTGTGCCCATCCCAGCTGCGACTCTGATGGGCGCGGTAGTCGGCTCGCGGCGCCGACCGGTAGTAACGCGGTGCTGGCTGATAAACCCGCGGCTGGTGGTAATACCGCGGCGTTGGCTGGTAATACCGTGCAGGCGGCGAATAATACCTGCGCGGCGCCGTGTAATAACCGCCATTGGAGTAGTAGGGCCCGCCACCGGAATAATACGGCGCAGGGGATGTGTAGACCTCGGACCGGTAGTAGCTGGCTCCTCCATCGGAATAGGGCACGCATGCACCAAGAGACAATCCCAATACAGCAATCAGCAGCATTTGACGGAGCTTCTTTCGACAGAGCATGGCGGCCTCCTGGACCGCGAGTGAGCCACACCAGCGACGCTGGCGAGCGACAGTCAATTATTCGGTGACTGTCGAAAGATCAGACATCGATTTCGAAATCTGGTGCGTTTATGAAACACATTGAAACAAGTCGCCGATGAAAGTTTTTTCATCATTCACCCGCTGATCAATGGTGCCAGCGGTGATATCCACCCCGGTAATAGTGCGGGCCATGGCCGCCGAAGTACCAATAGCGATAGCCGCCGTAGAGGCGCGGGTCGTAATAACCGGGTGCGTAGTCACGTCGAAGAACAGCGTTATGCCTACCACGGTAAGCAACTGCGGCTGACGGTGAGCATCGGGCTGACCACCCTGCAAGCGGATGACACCTTGCACACACTACTGTCGCGGGCCGATCAAGCGATGTATCGTGCCAAGCATTCCGGTCGCAACCGCATCTGCATGGAAATGTCTCACTCCAGTTATGCATAGTCCTACATGAACAAGCCAGATTTCTGCCCGGCCTGCGGCGCCTCCAACGACTGCACCCTGGCCGACCCTCGAACCGCCGATCGGGCCTGCTGGTGCTATGGCGTCAGCATCGACCCGGCGGTACTCGAAGCGCTGCCGCCGGAACTGCGCGACAAGTCCTGCCTGTGCCCCCGCTGCGCTCAGGTCGAGGCGCAGTTATAAGCAACCGCGCGGCCAATCACGTAAGATGCGCGGCCCATTTCCCCACCGATTTCCTGCCATGCGCGTCGACCGTTTCCTCAGCAACCTGCCCCGCTTCAACCGTCGGCAAGTGCGCCTGTTGCTGGTGGAAAAGCGCGTCCGGATCGACGGAAAAATCGTCAGCGACACGCACGCCGAGGTCTCGGAGTTCAGCCGCGTAGAGATCGATGACGACGTACTGCAAGTCGGCAAGTCCGCACGCTACTTCATGCTGCACAAGCCAGCCGGCTGCGTCAGCGCCACCCGCGATCCACAACACCCGACCGTACTCGACCTGATCCATGAACCGGACAAGCACGAGCTGCACATCGCCGGGCGCCTGGATTACAACACCACCGGCCTGATGCTGATCACCAACGACGGCAGCTGGTCGCGACGCCTGACCCAACCACAGACCAAACTGCCCAAGGTCTATTACGTCGAGACCGAGCAGGACATCGGTCCCGAATACGCGATCACCTTCACCGAAGGCCTGTACTTCGCATTCGAAGACCTCACCACCCAACCCGCCGACCTGGTCGTGCTCGGGCCGAAATCGGCACGTCTGAGCATCGTCGAAGGCCGTTATCACCAGGTGAAGCGGATGTTCGGCCACTTCGACAACAAAGTGTTGCGCCTGCACCGCGAACGCATGGGGCCGCTGGCGCTCGACGATGCGCTAAAACCGGGCGAGTACCGCGCGTTGCGCACCGAAGAGATCCATTTGATCCAAGCGCACGACCGCTCAGCAGAAGCTGTCGAACAATTTGCGAATGATACTTGCGCGATGACGTGACCCCTGCTTGAATCAGGACGTCGGCCAAAATGTGACCGACGAGTCATAACATACTTCTAAGAAACTTTTTGCCGGCAGAGAACCCTCAGGTTCCGCTTTCCCCCGGCAAACTGCCCGCCAATAACAATACCCGTCGACCGGACCGCATTGGATCGACATGGGCTCCAAAATTCCAGGCGTGTGCCTACCTGTCACAAAGCTCGTGCAATCTCAGTTGCGCGCATACCCGCTTGCTTGGAGTCTTATGACATGAGGCCAGAAATCGCTGTGCTGGATATACAGGGTCAGTTTCGGGTTTACACGGAGTTCTATCGCGCGGACGCCGCAGAGAAGACCATTATCCTGGTCAACGGCTCACTGGCCACGACTGCGTCGTTTGCACAAACCGTGAAAAACCTGCACCCGCAGTTCAATGTGGTCTGCTACGACCAGCCCTACGCGGGCAAGTCAAAAGCCCACAACCTGCATGAGCAATCGCTGACCAAGGAAATCGAAGGACAGATCCTCCTGGAGCTGATCGATCACTTCGCCGCCGAACACGTGCTGTCGTTTTCCTGGGGTGGCGCTGCGACCCTGGTCGCCCTGGCCCAACAGCCACGGCGCATCGAAAAAGCCGTGATCAGCTCGTTCTCCCCGGAGATCAACTCGCACATGCTCGATTACCTCGAGCGCGGGATCGATTACCTCGGCAGCCGGGACGGCGACCGGGTCGGCAACCTGGTGAACAGCACCATCGGCAAACACCTGCCGACCCTGTTCAAGCGCTTCAACTATCGGCACGTCAGCAGCCTGGCCGAGCATGAATACGGGCAGATGCACTTCCACATCAGCGACCTGCTGCACAGCGATCGCCAGTGCTTTTTCAAGGCTGCGCAGAAAATCAACGTGCCGGTGCTGTTCATGAACGGCGAATGGGACGAATACACCGCCACCGATGGCGCCCGGTTATTCGCCAACCATGTGCAGGACGCCACCTTCAGCACCCTGCAGGCCACCGGCCACTTTCTCGACATGGAGCACAAATCCGCCTGCCGAGACAGCCGCAACGCACTGCTGGGCTTCCTGAAACCGGCGCCACAGGCCAGCCGACCGCGGTACCACTACGTCCAGGACCAACATGCACTGGCCATCTGAAACAGCGTCATCGCGAGCAGGCTTCGCCCTACACCGTTAAACGCATCCCTGTGGGAGCGAGGCTTGCCCGCGAACGACCGTCATGCGGTCCCTGTTTTTGATTTATTCGATGCTAAATGCAACGCGCACAAAGAAAAACTTCAAATCCATGCGCACATCTGGTACAAAGTCAGCCGCTCTGAGCGGGTGTCGTATAATGGCATTACTCCAGCTTCCCAAGCTGATAACGAGGGTTCGATTCCCTTCACCCGCTCCACTATTTTCAATGCCTCCAGCGGTGCATGTACATGACTGCAATCAGTTGGGGGACGTTTTTGGGGACGTTTGCATAAAAGCGCGAATCCCTTGAAACACCATCTGAAGCACCCTCCCCTCCGCAGCAAAGTAAATTTTTCAGGTTGCCCCGCAAATCGACCGCCCTCAGGCTGCCAATAAAGCCTCGCGCAGCAGGATCTGTAAGTATTTGTTCGCCTCGAAATCGGCGCAACAAGCCCAGCGGGGGCCCGCTCCAAAGATGGGCAACCGTTTAGCCCGCATCGCTCCAAATAGGTGAGCACCGCCTTAGTGAATTCCGCATACGTTGCACACGTTTCGAAACTCACTACGATTGACATAGTGTTTGTTGGTGTTCAAAAATGATCACCGAAGCGTTTTAACGCATCCGCCCGACGTTCGTCCGGCGAAGGAATCGGCAGTGCCGACCAGTAGCAGCGCGTACCAGCTGCGAGGGAAATGCCCATGGCAATCAAAAGCGACACCTTTAGCCGCGTTGAATTGAGCGATTCAGACGCAGTTCGCTTCGTGCAGCATATGCGCGACGACAAACCCAACGCCAAAGCGAAAGCCTCGTACGCACGTGGTCGCGCCATTTTGAGCCAAGTAGTGAATAGCCAAGCCGCTCGCGCTCGCTGAAAAAAGTGAGCGCCAATGCAGCCTGGTGTTGATTACTTCATAGAAAAGCTTGACCCTCACCACCAATCGAACAAATTCTCCTTGGGCCCAGATCCTGATCTGCGGCCCTTGAAGTCGTTCATCCAAGACAACGCCTTGGATTACCAGGTCGCGAACGTCGCAGTCACCTATGTTGCTGTGCTACCACCGGCAGAACAGGGGACTAGACCACGAGTGATTGGTTACATCACCCTGACCTGCAGCGAGATCGATCTCGGTGGCACCTACGCCATTGACGACTGCGAGCACGCAAATCGCTACCCATCGATGCCAGCCCTTAAGGTGGCACGATTGGCCCGTCACGCGGGTTATGCTGGCTTCCGGATCGGTGAAACGTTAATGGATGTAGCGATAGCCGTAGCTGTCGACAACATCGCTCAATTCGTCGGCTGCAGGTTTTTGGTCACAGACTCCAAAGCCAATTCAGTTCCTTTTTATGAAAAGGTCGGTTTGACGTTGCTGGACACCGAGGAAAATCGGGCGCGACGAGAGCCGGTGATGTTCCTCGACCTCAACAAGCTGGTTGAAGACGAGGTTGCTGAGCCTGAAGAGGAAGAATTAGTAGCAAACGCCGAACTCGAAATCGTCTAACTCAAAGGCCGGCTTAATCCGAGTTCGAATGCAGGTCTATGCCACAGAATTTCATCACGGCTGAAGTCTGTTAGCGTTTTTTTCGCAAATCACGGATTTAGTATCAAATTTCATCCAGCATTAGAATTTTCACACCTACGAAAATTATCGTTTTCGCATAAGATCGGTGTTCTGTTAGCGTTTTTCTTGCTCCAGTAAAGGATTCCGTCAATGCAAGTCGGTTTCAAGACCACAAAAACCGCTCCATTGTTACCGGTTTTTTTTGGGCGGGATTTGGTTGGTCGAGCCTCAGAGTTATCTGGCAGAGCTCAGTCCAGTCCTGAACGGACGTGCATTTTAGCCAGGAGGGGACGACCTGGAAAAATAAGTACATCCCTCTTGCACACAAAAGCCCAGCGTTGAGCTGGGCTTTAAATTGGCGTTGTGGCGAAAGATCAGGCCGTCGGAGCTGCGGCCCGTGCGGCTTTGATAGCCTCTGCTTTCTGCACGACATCACGTTGAGAGGCATTAGCCTTGCTGATTACGCCCATCAAGATCTCTCGCCTGGTCTCGGCAGGGGTGTTGGAGAAAAACTCAGTCAATGCGCTGGTTTTCTCGACCTTTGCTGTACTCATTGATTTCCTGCCTCTGTTAACAGCTCAACGAGCTGAACCTGATCATAGGTCTGCGGGATCAGAGCGTCAATCGTATCGCCACTGGCGTCGAGCTCTACCCATTGGCTGCCGCCATCAAAGTTTTTGATCAGCAGATCAATATGGATTTGGTTATCGTACAAACGCTTGAGTTCAATGACATTCCTTCGCGCTGCGACGAACTGTCTGGCGAACTCCTGCAACGGAATATTCCTGCCCTCGGTGAGCTCCCTGGCCTGAACAAACTGCCAAGCGAGTTCCGGCCGCTGGTAAACGTACATAATCTGAGCGTTCCTGCGGCTTCCCAAGACCCGATCAATATTCCGCTTTGCGACATCAAAATTGGCCATTGTTCCGTCCAGAATGAACGACAGGCGTTTTTCAAATGCCCGATCCAGAACCTTTTCCAGAATCTTGGTAACCGCGCGCTGAAACAAGTACGAGTTACCTCCCACATAGCCGGGGATCAGGCTTCTAAAATCGTCAGGATCAATACGCAGCACGCGCTTCGCTTGAAGGCTCAAGTTCCTCTCGTCCAAATCCTCAGCAATGGCTTTGGATACTTCCGTCTTGCCAGCCCCGGGCGAGCCTGCCATGAACACCGTAAATGGTTTCTCCTCGCTGAAGTACACTGCGATATCTGCGATCTGCCGGGCCACTTCGCATTGCTTTGCTGCATTCCCTTGCGCGATGGCTGCGATGTGCTGGATGTCGTTGCGCGACGTATGGATGCGCAACCGGCATGACGTCATCAAGCGACGATTGATGCGATAAACCTCCAATAAAAAGGGCAGATGACCATCAGCGTCTCCTGTCCTTTTTTTGCATCAGCGAGTCGAGATGGTAAACAGCCGCGGGAACGGCAGCAGCACTGAACCACCGTCCAACGCCGGATAAACCCGCTGAATTGCCACCTGGTACTGCTTGAGGTACTGCGCCCGTTGATAAATAAATCCGTCACCTTTTGCGGTCACCTTTTGCGAACGTTTCGCATAAAATCGACGTTTTGTTAGCGTTTTTCTACAAGGTGCTCTCGAGCTCCTGCCCTGCCCGCGCTCTTGGCGACGCGAAGATCCTGACGCTTCCAGCTGCCGATACGTGCGGGAGCGGATCAGCGCGAAGATGCCGCCAGATCCTCTTCGACGAAGCGCAGCATCGCCTCCACCAGCGCCTCGCGCGGGTAGGCATTCTGTGTCACCAATAGTGAAGCGATGGTCGAATGCGTTCGGGCGATCGGCACTGCCAGTGCCCAATGATCGGCGTTGATATAGCCCATCAGGGTGCTGCCAGGTACAACCTGATCGTAGAAGATCACTTGGCTGTCGTTGCGGGCATCGATGCGCGCCAGCTTGTTGTAACTCGATTTCAACGCGAACGAGATGTGATCCGGCTGCGGGAAGGTAACGAGCGAATAGTAGTTCAGTTCGGACGGCAGCCGGTTCTGCGCCAGCCAGCTCTTGCGCGTTGCGGGTCGAAGGCTGTTGATCGCGCCACCGTCGCCCGAATCGCAGGTCGCACCGGGAAAGTGCCGCAACAGGTCCGCCTGGTACTGCTCGGCATCGTTGGCCAGCGCCGAGCCGCCGACCGAGCCGGCTGCGCTGATCACTGCCGCCACGCGGCCGCGGATTTCCGGGTAAGCGACCATCGCCTCGAGAATGTCGGGCGCACCCTTCGAATAGCCGATCAGGACGAGGCGCGACGGTCCGGCGTCGGCTGGCATCGCCATGATCGCGTCGCGTATTTGCCGAGCGTTGTTTGCGGAACTCGATAAGGCGTCGACCTTGATCTGCACCAGGTCAAATCCGAACTGGCGGAGATGAATCGCTACGCTGCCGGGCGCTTGCAGCCATTGCTCGAAGCATTCGTAGCCGACGCCGGCCACCACAGCGCCGATCAGATGGCGTTTCGATTGACCGAGATCGACGGGTTTGCCGGTGCCACCAGGTTCGCTACCGACGCGGGTCAGTGCCTCCTCGCAAGGGCGGCTATCGGGCAGCTCGCTTCCTCGCGTGTCGAGGATCGAGCAAAAAATCTCGCGAAAGCGCGCCCGCTGGTCCTTCACGCCAGCCTGCGACGCAGGGACCAGCACCAGCGGCGGTGTGTCCGTCGAGTAGGCAATCAGCGGCGCGGGTGTGCAGGCGGTGAGCGCATGGCAGCCAGCGATCATCAGCCATGCCATGCCAGCGCTGCACAACGATGTGTGGGTACCGCACAAACGGCCAGCCGAGTCATCCGGCCTGCCGAACAGGTCACTTGCGGGCATCGTCGACCTCCTTTCGCGCAGGCGAGTCGCGCCGGTCCAGATACGGTTCCCAATCGAGCAGCTCCACCTCCGACAGGCTGAGCGGCCGCGTCGCAAAGAACATGACCGCACGCAGACCGTCGCTGAAGTAATGGGCGCCGCTGAACGTCGTTCGCGATTGTGCCAGGGACGCGGGACCGACGCCGGTGACGAACCCGAGCTTGTCCAGACCGGCCGAATACATCATGTCCTGGATCAGGAGATTTCTCGCCTCATCGACATCCTCATGCAAGACGAGGTTTTGCGAATCGCGCGGTGCAAAGCGTCCGCCGGTCGGTCTTGCGACCTGCGCGAGATAGACCGAGTGACCTTCGAAGCGCATTGGCGTGTTCCACACACGCACCCAAGTCGCCGGCGCTCCGGCTTGCGATTGCTTGCGAACCACGGCATCGGGCATGCGGCCGAACACACGTTCGGCCGCATCCGCGGGGTGCGCGGCACGCCGGTAGCCGCGACGCACAAATGCGGCGGCGATATCGGCAAACTCGCCGACGAGAATCGCATTGATCGGATCGCCCTGCGCCCTGCCGTTCGCGTCAGCGGCGCAGCAGGGAAGGCGCTCCAACGCGGAACGCAACGCGGCCAGATCATCATAGTCCTTGATCTCGGAACCCTGATGCTGGAACAAGCCTTCGGCAAACCATTTTTCCCCAGCGTCGTCCGGCACCTGCAAGAAGAGGGAGAACGGGATCAGCGTCTTTCTCTGCAGCAGATCGATATTCAGCAGCCGCGTAACGCGCTCCGGGTTGATGAACAGCACGCCCGCTTTCGTTTCGCCTGGCAGGACGGGATTCTTGAACCCCAGTTGGTCCAAGTGTTCATTGATGCGCGCGTTCGCTGCCGGGGCGAATATCCCGTGCATGGACCAGGCGACTTCGAGTGGCGAGAAATAGTCGGGATCGGTTCCCGGTCGCAGCAAAAAGAGCGGATCGGCAGTCCGGTTCTGGACTTCGACCCACACGGGCTGCACGCGTGTCTTGTCCAACTCCACACCCAGCATGCGCCGCCTGTCTTCGGCACTGAGCACGGCGGCGCTGACGCGCACCTCGTGCCTGGTGGCCGTCTGCGCACGTTCACGCAACCCGGAAGTACTGAAATCGGCAGGTGCCTGCCAGGTCGTACAAGCAACGGCGAGCGCAAGAATCGCTGCACAACTCATGGTGCACAAGCAGCGCATTGCACACCGCAGAGTCCCCCTGGCGCGTAGCGCCGACGGCAAGCGGCTCATGGCTTGACCCGCCCCGGTGATTGTCCGCCATTCTCGTAGATGCCCTTCGATAGAAAGAACTCGATTTGCGCCAGGGAGGTGTGCAGGTGATCGAATACCATGACACAGCGCAGCCCGTCCGTGTAGTAAGGATCGGTCGTCAGGTTCTCGCGCGGTGCGCTCTTGGGCGCGGCCCCCACACCCTTCACAAATCCGAACTTGGCCAGCGTCACCGAATACGCCATATCCTGTGTCAGCGCACTCCTCGCTTCGTCGACATCCGGGTCGATCTTGTGCGTCGTCAGCGTCGCAGAATGCACGGTCAACCGGCTGCCGATATCACGGCTGATCTGTCCGACCCACACCTTCTTGCCGTGATATTGCATCGGACTCAGCCACAGCCTCAGGTGATTGCGCTGGTGGACGTTGTCACGCGCCTTTTGCAAGGCAAGGTCCTGAGCTCGCCCGAACAGATAGAGATCGCTCACCGGCGCATAGGGATAGCGCTCGCCGGCAAGCGCCGAATTAACCATTTTCATGATCGACCCCGACCACTTTTCCTCGGTTCCACGCCAGCCGCGACGCGCGAATGCGGGGAAGGCATCATCGAGGCCGCCGACGATCACCAGGTTCAGCGGATCGCCGTTCCTGGAACCCTCCTCGTTGGTGACGCAGCACGGCAGCGCCTCCAGCGCCGCCTGGAAACTGGCGTCATCGGTGTAGTTCACAATGTCTTCGGGCGGATAGATGCCCTGCCTGAACACTTCGCTGATGTGGTAATCGGTGCGCAGGCCCGGCACGACGGCCAGTACAGAGAAATGCCTCGACCGTCCGTCTGCCACCAGATCGAGGTTAACGAACTTGAACCCCTCGTCGAGATTGGTCAATACGAAGCCCGAAGTTGTCGCGCCAGGTGCGACAGGGTTGCGGAAGGCCAGCCGACGAAAGTGCCGGTCGAGCGCCGTCCGCTCGTCCTGCGAGGCACCCGAGAAAAATGCTTCGGCCGCCTCGGATGCGGGGAAGAAATTTGGATCGAGGCCCGGCGAAAGCAGATAGTAGGCGCGGTCTTCCCGATTTTTGACTTCGATCCAGACTGGCTGTATCGATGTATTCGCCAGAGGCGCGCCGTAGACCACCTCGCTTTCTGTGGCCGACAGTACGGCGGTCGACACGCGCAAGCCGCCATCGCTGCGCGTCACGGCGCGGCTCTTGTAGTCAAGGCTCGTCGTTGGCTGAGGCTGGGAGGCGCAGCCGGCGAGCGCGGCTGCGATGACCATTGCTGCGAGCGCGTGTCTCACCATGCGATGCATCGCGTAACCTCATCAACTGAGCTTTACCACTCTTCGTTGCCCTGCCTGGGTGATCCGTGGCTACTGCGAACATCAGTTTCTACGTCGCAGCCTTTCATTATGAACCGCCCCGGGAATTGCGCAGGTTTTTTGTATCCGTAGAGGGGATCATGTCGTTCCGGATTTGATTGCGCAGGCTGGATCGCCATATGACTTGTGGCCTGGTGTCCGCGGTCGACGACGCCGACTTCCTCCATACGTTTTTCTTCCCCCAGTAAAGGATTTCGTCAATGCAAGTCGGGTTCAGGACCCTCGCGAACCGTTACAGCATTGCGGTTGCATCTCTCCAAAGCGAAGACTATCATCTCCCAAAACGGGAGGATGTGCGGTGCGCGTGATTGCAAAAGGAACCTTGCGGGAATTCTGGGAAAGCAACTTGGCTTACTCTGACGCGCAAACACCGCTTGTTGAATGGTATCGACACATGGAAAAGGCCATCTATCGCACGCCACAAGAGGTCAAGGCGGAGCTGAGAACGGCAAGCATCCTCAAGGGTGGCAGGGTTGTATTCAACATCGGCATCGGCGGCAATAAATACCGAGTGATTTTGGCAATCGACTATCAGCGGCAGCTCGGCTTCATACGATTCGTCGGCACCCACGTCCAGTATGATCAGATCAACGCGGAGACCGTGTGATGAACATTAAACCTATTCGCAGCCAAGAAGACCTGACCGCTGCATTTGCTCGCGTTGAACAGCTGTGGGGAGCAGAAATCGGTTCGCCTGAAGGCGATGAACTGGAAATTCTGGCACTGCTCATCGAAAAATACGAAGACGAGCATTACCCGATGCCGCCCTCCGATCCGATTGAGGCCATTAAATTTCGAATGGATCAGCAAGGCCTTACCCCTCGTGATCTGGAACCCTTCATCGGCACGAGCGGACGCGTATCCGAAGTGCTGAACCGCAAGCGCAAATTGAGCCTGTCGATGATCAAGCGTCTGCACGACGGGTTGCGAATTCCTTATGAGAGTTTGCTTGCGGGTGTTGCCTGACACTCAGAAGAGCATGAAGTGGTGCTAGCAAAAAAACCGGTCATTAGTGACTAATGTCAGTCAGTTAAGCTGCAGAACCTGTGGGAGCGGGCTTGCTCGCGAAAGCGGTGGATCAGGCGACATCAATGTTGACTGTGCCGCCGTCTTCGCGAGCAAGCCCGCTCCCACAGGGATTTCGCTTAACTGACTGGCATTAGTCATTAGTGACCGGTTTTTTATGGGCGTGATTTGATGAAACGTTGTTTCCTTCTCTTGGGAAGCAAGTCAACGCATGTCAATTTTAAGTGCCGGTTGGCCATTATTCGAGGGGCCCGATCGAGGCCTATTTTCAATAAGGCAACGCCCTACGATTGCCGATAAGCGTCAGTTGGAGGGAGGCAGTCAGGGAACGCACAGCGATGAAATTTGATTTAGCATCTGCGAAGCACGAAAAAAAGTATCTGAGCCGACAGATAATTAAAGGTGCTTTGCAACAAAAGCGACGGCGACAAACAGGGTCAGCGCGAACGCAGCACCTATGCTGAACGGCAACAACGTAGCGCGGATTGTGGTCGGGGCCGGGCGTCTCATCTCTTCAGCTAATGCCTCTACCTCACGATGTAATTGCTCAATGCTTGCTTTACTACGATGTGCGGACATGTCTCTTTCTCCTCCGAGGTCGCGGGCCATGTTGAGTCCCGGCCTCGGCAGTCTCCGAAGCCGGCAAATCTGTTGGACGTCAATCGCTTATCATCAATCGTGCAGTCCGTTCTGCGAGCACTATTTCCTATCTACTCATCTATGGATAGCGGGTGACTCCTGCCTAGTTTGTAGGCAAACTCCGAGAGTTGCGTATGAAAGAGTGCCTGGACGCGGGCCAGCACATCGTCGATCACCCCATCGGGAACTGACTCAACGCGCTTCGCGCCCCAGGCCTCAAGGTCAACGGTACGGATCTGGTTACACAGACAGGCTGCATTGCGTTCCAGGCGGCAAGGTCTGCTGGCTCTGGCGCAGACGTGTGCTGAAGGTGTGTTGGCCGCGCGCGTTCAACTATTAAAACCAGGTTTCCATTTGTATACCGTATTGCCATACACCGCCGGCATTGAAGTCCGACTTGCCGAAGGAGTCTACGGAACTGTATCTGTCCAGATCCGAAGACCAATTCATGAAGCTTGCGAACACACGCAGTTCGGGACGTGTGAGCAGATCTCCAACGTCAGGCTTGAATGTCGGGGCGACCGTGAATTTCCAGAAGTTACCGTCGACCGCATTACGTTGTAGATAGCCCTTGGGGTCGAGGTCCATGGTTTGCCAGCTCATCTCGTAGGCCATCTCGAAATTGCTGTTGATTTTATTGGCCAAACGCATATTCAGGGTCATCCAGCGGTAGTTGTCACCGTTGACGTATCTATCCTTGCTTTGTTCAGCCAGCAAGCTGGGGCCGATGCGCCATCCAGGCGCGATGGGGGTCTCGCCGTAAAGTGCTAATCGCAGAGCGCGGGCATCGTCGATGAGTTCGCCATCCGAGCCGATGTTCTTGACCTCGGCTCCCAGCCCTTGCCCATAGAGCAGCGCCGTCTTGAAGAAGCCTTCCCTGCCGAAAAAGTCTTTCTGGTGATTGGCCAGCATGCTGTGCAAGCCAGAATCCGCAGGCGTCAGACCCGCTTCATTGGTGCGGGTGCCGATGTCGTTTTTCTTTGAGCCAATGCCATTGAACATCCACTGCCACTGACCACTGTCGAAGAACTGGTTGGAGGTCAGGATGTAGCTTTCCACATCGGCATTGATGCCGCCCTCACTAAAGTCCCCGTAGTTACGCCCGATCAAGGAGTAGTTCGAGCGCCAGTTCTTGTTCATCTGCACATCGTAGATTCCACCCCCGGTGCCAGCCAGATAGACGACATCCGAGTCCAGCCAGTGGATATCGAAATTGTCCCTATCGAATCGCTTGCCCGCCCACAGGGTGGAATTTTCGAACACGGAGTTGCCCTTAAAGGCGGCGAGATGATCGAGCTCGGTAAATACCTGACGCACGTTCAGGTTGCTCTCGTCGGCCGTCCAGTCATTGGAGCTCTCCACACCGTCGGCGATGGACACCGTGAATTTGGAACGGGTGCCGTTCTGCGCATGGATTTCTTTCGAGAGATCTATGCGCATGTAGGTGTCGTCTTCGTTACCGAGGCGCCCGACGGCCCCCCCGACTGAACCGGCAGGGGTTGCGTAAGGGCCGCCACGACCACCACCCAGCTCATCATTCATCAGCAATCCGGAACGCGCGTAGCCCTTGAAGCTGAAGCCGTCAGTCAGGTGTCCGCTGCTGCCCTGTTTTTCCATGCTTTGCTGACGGGCTTCGAGTTTTGCCAGCCGGGTGTCCAAGCCAGGCGTCGCAATGGCTGTGGCAGTGGACGCAGCAGGCTGTAATGTGGGAGTGGCGAGTTTGATCTGCTGCAATTCCCTGGCGAGTGCCTGGGTTTGCTGTTCGGCTACGGCTGCACGCTTTTCCGCTGCGCTGGCACGGGCTTCGAACGCGGCCATGCGTTCTTCCAGAGTCGCGGCCTGAGCGGTCGCCACCGAGGTGCCGAGCACGCCTGCGAGTAGCCAGCTTGATGCTTTCTGCATGTGGATTTCCTGTTTTGTTTTTATTGTGTTGTTCCCGCGACCGGCCATTTTTCGTGAGTTGCGAATTGTCGCAATGGACGAAAAAAAGGATGCCTCATCGCAAATACGCTGCTACATTTGGCGATGTTAACGTTAACTTTTCTAAAAACAAAAATAAAGAGGGCTTTATGAAACAGCTAAAATCTCTCCTTCCAGCAGCACTGCTCACCCTCTGTGCCGGGCTTCCATCCCTCTCGAGCGCAGCCGAATTGACGATCTCGTGCGGTGCGGTGGGTGCGGAGCTACAACTCTGCAAGGAGGCTGTCGAGGCGTGGTCGAAACAGACCGGCCACAACGTCGAGGTGGTTTCCACGCCTAACTCGGCGACCGAGAGGTTGTCGTTCTACCAACAGATCCTCAGTGCGCAATCCACTGACATCGACATCATTCAAATCGATATGGTGTGGCCGGGGATGCTGGCCAAACACCTGATGGATCTGCGCGAGGTGCTTCCCGCAAATGCTACCCAAGGCTACTTCCAGGCACAGGTCGATAACGCCACGGTGAACGGACGGCTGGTGACGATGCCGTGGTTCACCGACTCAGGCCTGCTGTATTACCGCAAGGACTTGCTCGAGAAGTACGACAAGCAAGTTCCCCAGACCTGGGAGGAAATGACCGTTACCGCCAGGGATGTTCAGCAAGCCGAGCGCAACGCCGGGAACCCCAATGCGTGGGGTTACATCTTTCAGGGGCGCGCCTACGAGGGCCTGACGTGCAATGCGCTGGAGTGGATCAGCAGCCAACCGGAAGGCGGGCTGGTCAATCCACGAGGAGACATCGTGGTCAACAGCCAGGCCTCAAGAACAGCGTTGACCCTGGCGAAAAGCTGGGTGGGAGACATCTCCCCCCGTGGCGTACTCAATTACACCGAGGAAGAAGGACGTGGCGTATTCCAGTCGGGAAATGCGCTGTTCATGCGTAACTGGCCGTATGTCTGGGCCCTGGTGCAAAGCCAGGACAGTGCCGTAAAAGACAAGGTCGGGGTCGCTCCCCTGCCCCGTGGCGGCGAGACCGGCACCCATGCCTCCACCCTCGGTGGCTGGGGCCTGGCGGTGTCGCGTTACAGCGCCCATCCAAAACTTGCCGCAGAGCTGGTGAGCTACCTGACCAGTGCCCAACAGCAAAAACATCGTGCTCTGACTGCCGCCTACAACCCGGTGATCGAGTCGCTGTATCAAGATCCCGAGCTGCTCGCGGCAATGCCTTATTACAGTCAGCTCCACAGCATTCTCAACGACGGGGTCATGCGCCCCGCCTCAATAACCGCCGATCGCTATCCAAGGGTCTCCAATGCGTTCTTCGATCGAGTGCATGGCGTGCTGGCGGGCGAGTTGCCTGTCGATCAGGCGCTGGCCGAACTGGAAAGCGAACTCACGCGCATTAAACGCCGGAACTGGTAAGCCACAAGGAAGGAAATCACCATGTCTGTCTCTACTACCCATGCCCCCAGTGACGAGCTGCTGCTCGCCAGGGAAACGCCTGTACAGCGTCGCCGAGTACGCGCCGCCTGGCTGTTTTTGACGCCGATGTTGCTGTGTCTGGCCCTGGTGGCGGCCTGGCCGCTACTGCGCACATTCTGGTTCAGCCTGACCGATGCCAACCTGTCAGACACCAGTGGCGGATCTTTCGTAGGCTTGAGCAATTATCTGTTCCACAACGGTTCCAGCTGGTCCGGCATCCTGGTCGATCCACAATGGTGGAACGCTGTGCGCAACACCCTGCATTTCACCGTGGTATCGGTGGGCCTGGAAGTCGTACTGGGACTGCTGGTGGCGTTGCTGTTGAACATCAACTTCACCGGCCGTTCCCTGGTGCGTGCGTTGATTCTGATTCCCTGGGCGATTCCGACCATTGTCTCGGCGAAGATCTGGTCATGGATGCTTAACGACCAGTTCGGCATCATCAATCACATGATGCTGAGCGTCGGCCTGATTGACGCGCCCCTGGCCTGGACGGCAGATGCGGATCTGTCGATGTGGGCGGTGATCATCGTCGACGTCTGGAAGACCGTACCTTTTGTCACGCTACTGATGCTGGCTGCCTTGCAGATGTTGCCGAGCGATTGCTACGAAGCCGCCAGGGTCGATGGCATTCATCCGCTGAAAGTGTTCTGGCGTGTCACGCTTCCACTGCTGATGCCTGCATTGTTGGTGGCGGCGATCTTCCGCATCCTCGATTCCCTGCGGGTATTCGACGTCATCTATGTCCTGACCTCGAACTCTTCGAGCACCATGAGCATGTCGGTCTATGCCCGCCAGCACCTGGTGGAGTTCCAGGACGTTGGCTATGGCAGCGCGGCCTCGACCCTGCTGTTTCTGGTGGTTGCGGTGATCGCCATGCTTTATCTCTACCTCGGACGTCGTCAACTGGAGGTCCGGTCATGAGCCTGCGCCTACTGAAAAAATCGCTATTGCGCCTAGGGTTCTGGTGTCTGATCGGGGTGTTGCTGCTGTATGCGGTCTTCCCTTTCTACTACGCCATCGTGACTTCGCTGAAGCCGTCCAGCGCCTTGTTCGAGGTGAGCTACTGGATCAATAACCCCGACTTCTCCAATTACGCGGCGGTACTCCACCAAGCCTCATTCCTGCGGGCTATCGGTAACTCGCTGGTGGTTGCGCTTTGCGTGGTGACTTTGGCGCTGTTCCTCAGTGTGACTGCCGCCTATGCCTTGGGCAGGGTGAAGTTCCGTGGGCGTGGCACGGTGTTGATGATGGTGCTGGGCGTGTCGATGTTTCCCCAGGTCGCTGTGCTGTCGGGGCTGTTCGAAGTGATCCGCGCCCTGGGCCTGTACAACACGTCTTTGGCGTTGATCCTGAGCTACACGATTTTCACCCTGCCCTTCACCGTCTGGGTGCTGACCACGTTCATGGGGCAACTGCCCCATGAACTGGAAGAAGCGGCAATCATGGATGGCGCGTCGCCTTGGGTCACGCTGACCCGGGTGCTGTTGCCGCTGCTCTGGCCCGCACTGGTCACCACTGGCTTGTTGGCCTTTATCGCCGCGTGGAACGAGTTCCTGTTTGCCCTGACCTTCACCCTCACCGACACCCAACGCACAGTGCCGGTCGCCATCGCCTTGATTTCCGGCGGGAGCCCCCATGAGCTGCCTTGGGGGCTGTTGATGGCCGCATCGGTGGTGGTCACCGTCCCACTGGTGATTCTGGTGCTGATCTTCCAGCGCCGAATCGTTTCCGGTCTCACTGCCGGCGCGTTAAAGGGTTGATGCCCGACAACTACAAGGAACAGCATCGTGATCAAGTTGAAACTGGACAACGTGAACAAACAATTGGGCGGCATGCGGATTCTTCGCGACGTCAACCTGGAGATCGCTGCGGGTGAATTCGTGGTGTTCGTTGGCCCTTCGGGCTGCGGAAAATCGACTCTGCTGCGACTGATCGCCGGACTGGATTCGATCTGCACCGGCGACCTGCTGATTGACGGGCGAAGGGTCAACGACCTGGAGCCGCGCGAGCGTGGCGTCGGCATGGTGTTTCAGTCTTATGCGCTGTACCCGCACATGAGCGTCTACGACAACATCAGCTTTGGTCTCAAACTGGCCAAGACTGAAAAGACCAGCCTGCGCGAGCGCGTGCTGAAAACTGCGCAAATCCTGCAGTTGGACAAACTGCTGCAACGCAAGCCAAAGGAACTGTCCGGAGGGCAGCGTCAGCGTGTGGCAATGGGCAGAGCCATGGCGCGGGAACCGGACATTTTGTTGTTCGATGAGCCGCTTTCCAACCTGGATGCGTCCTTGCGGGTGCAGATGCGCAACGAAATTGCCCGGCTGCACGCCCGACTGGGCTCGACCATGATCTACGTCACCCACGATCAGGTTGAAGCAATGACCCTGGCCGACAAAATTGTCGTGCTCAATGGTGGTCGCGTAGAACAGTTCGGCTCACCGCGCGAACTCTATGAACGTCCGGCCAGTCGCTTTGTCGCCGGTTTTCTCGGTTCGCCCAGGATGAATTTTCTGCCGGCACACCTGCAGGCCCCAGGCGAAACCAGCCTGGTCGATACCCTCGTATGGGGTATCACATCCCTGCCCTTCGACAGCTCGAACCTGGCAGCGGGTACGCAGTTGAGCCTGGGGATTCGCCCGGAGCACATGTCGCTCAAGGCGGCGCAGGGAACCGCCGGCGTCGTCGTGACCGCGGTCGAATACCTGGGCAGCGAAACCTATGTGCACCTCGAGACAGGTCAGGCCGAGCCACTGATCTGTCGTTGCGAGGTCAGCGCCGGATGGCAGGCAGGCGATCGGGTCGAGCTACAGCTGGACATCGACAACCTGCATCTGTTCGACCCCGACGGCATGGCCTTGAAGCGCCACCCACAAGCCACTGAGATCCTGCCGGATGGCGTCTCTCTGCGCTCGGCACGAGTAAGCGCCCAATGACTGTGTATTTGAATCCTGTGAACGACCCAATGTCTTGCGCCCATGACCTTGCGCAGCTTGCGCTGAGTGATGGTCTGTCTCGCGTCATCGATGATTATCGGCCCGGTTATCATCTTGCCCCTCCAGCGGGCTGGATGAACGACCCTAACGGGGTGGTGTATTTTCGTGGCGAATACCACGTGTTCTATCAACACCATCCCTTCGAAGCGAAATGGGGCCCGATGTATTGGGGGCACGCCAAGAGTGCCGATCTGGTTCATTGGCAGCACCTGCCCATTGCGCTGGCACCCGGCGATGACTTCGACCGTGACGGTTGTTTTTCCGGTAGCGCGGTGGTGTGTGGAGATACCCTGGCACTGATCTACACCGGACACACCTGGTTGGGGGACGTGGGTGACGAACGTTTGATCCGTCAAGTCCAGTGCCTGGCCACCAGTATCGACGGCATCCGGTTCGTCAAGCATGGCGCCGTCATCGAGACCGCGCCGCAAGACACGATCATGCACTTTCGCGACCCCAAGGTGTGGAAGGAGGATGACTGTTGGTACCTGATTGCCGGCGCACGTTTGGGCGATGTGCCGCTGCTCCCGCTGTACCGTTCCACGGATTTGCACGCCTGGGAGTTCCTCGACTATGTGTCCAGCGGCAGCTCGGGCGATGGCTATATGTGGGAGTGCCCGGATCTGTTCCGACTGAACGGACGCGATGTGCTGCTCTACTCCCCCCAGGGAATGCAACCCGAGGGTTACGAACGGCTCAACAAGTACCAGACCGGTTATCGAGTGGGCCGACTCGACAGCGAATGGCAATTCACCGGCGGGCCTTTTATCGAGCTGGATAACGGCCACGATTTCTATGCCGCGCAAACGCTCCTGGCCGCCGATGGCCGGCGCCTTGTGTGGGCGTGGCTCGACATGTGGGAAAGCCCGATGCCGAGCCAGGCCCATCACTGGTGCGGCATGCTCGGTTTGCCGCGCGAACTTGAACTGTGCGCCGATCGCCTTTGCGTGTATCCGGCACGGGAGCTAACCGCTCTGCGCAAGGCGCCATTGCCGAGCACGCCTTGGTGGGAAGAGTCGGGAACCCGGTGGGTGCCGGAAGTGAATGGCGACATGCTCGAAATTCATGTGCATCTGGATTTGCGCGACTGCACCGACGGCCACCTGGGAATCGCCTTGCGCTGCAGCGACGATGGCCAGGAAGAAACCCTGCTCTACTACGATGCATCGCTCCAGCGCCTGGTGCTTGACCGCAGTCGCTCGGGTGCGCAAGTCACCGGTCAGCGCAGCGTGTCGATCGACTCGACACAGGAGCGGCTGGAACTGCGCGTGTTTCTCGATCGCTCGTCCATCGAGGTGTTCGACGAAAACGGGCGCTTCAGCCTCAGCAGTCGCCTCTATCCGCGGCCCGACAGTCTGGGCGTGAAGCTGTTTGCCAACGGGAGTGGCGGGAGTGTCTCGATTCCCAAGGCATGGCCTCTCGGCTCTGGATGGCTATGAGCGGCGGATGGCTATGAGCAGCGTCATTCGAGTCGCGAAAAGCCCGGGCCCTGTGTCATGATTCTGCGTCAACCTGACCGGCCTTGCCCCGCATGACTTCAGTGAAAGACGTTGCACAGCTGGCCGGCGTGTCCCTGATGACGGTTTCTCGAGCGCTCAACAATCCGGAAAAACTGAGCCCCGAAACCCTTCAGCGGGTGCGTCGCGCCATTGACGAACTGCAATTCGTACCGAGCCTGTCGGCGCGCAAGATGCGCGGCGACAACCTCCAGTCGCGCACCATCGGTGTGTTCGCGCTGGATACCGCGACCACACCGTTCGCGGTCGAGTTGCTGCTGTCCATCGAACAGACCGCGCAGCAAGCCGGCTGGAATGTATTTATCCTTAACCTGTTGAGCAACCCGCCCACCGACCAGAACATCGACCTGATGTTGTCGCACCGTCCCGACGGGTTGATCTTCAGCGCCATGGGTTTTCGCCAGGTGAGCATTCCCGAGCGCTTGAAGAGCAAACCCCTGGTACTCGCCAATTGCCTGGCGGCTGACAGTCGCCTGGTAAGTTATGTGCCAGACGACGAAACGGGGCAGTATCGAGCCGTACATCACGCGTTGAGCCAGGGCTATCGGCGGCCTCTGTGCATCAATCTGCCAAAACAGAGTCTGGCCTGGGACCTGCGACAAAAAGGCCTGCAGCGTGCCTGTCAGGCATTCGCACTGGCGCCTGACGCGCTCCTGCAATACGACCTTTCCGATCATGACGCCTATGGTGAAACCGCCGCCATCCTCGACCGGCACATCATTGAGGGTCGCCCCCAGTTCGATGTTCTGATCTGTGGCAACGACCGCATTGCCTTTTGTGCCTATCAGCTGTTGTTGGGCCGTGGCCTGAAAATTCCCGACGATGTCGCCGTGCTCGGCTATGACAACATGATCGGTATTGCCGAGCTGTTCATCCCGCCGCTGACCACGGTGCAACTGCCGTACTACGAGATCGGTCGCAAGGCTGCCCGGCACCTGATCGAGACCCTCGACGTATCGGGAGCCCAGCCAGTCGATTGTCCATTGGTGGTCAGGGCATCGCTATAAGATTTAGAACATCCCTCTTGCACACAAAAACCCAGCGTTGAGCTGGGCTTTAATTTGGCGTTGTAGCGAGGGATCAGGCCGTCGGAGCTGGGCCATATGCGTTGTAGGCCGCCGGCGTGAGAATCAGTGCTGGCCGGAAATCATCTTGCTGCTCACGACCGGCGGTTGGATTAAGGTTCAGTCGCACAATGTCGGCCCGGTTGAATTTGGCTCTCTTTACGCTTCGCGACCTACAGGCTGCATTGCATTCCAGGCGGCAAGGTCTGCTGGCTCTGGCGCAGACAAATCACATTGCGCCATCAGATCGGCCAATCGGTAATGTCGCTTGGTTTTCGCAGGCTTGAGCGTCATCGCTTCGGCAGACACATCGAGCGTCAGCAAATCCCCACTGACCAAGCTCATCTGCTTGAGCAAGGTAGACGGCAGACGGATCGCTGCGCTATTGCCCCCCTGCTGAAATTTCACTTCCATATTCCCCTCCAAAACGACGAGCCGTAACTCAGCCCATGCATTGCCGGGCTCAAGATTACAACATAGCTGCGGCCAGGCTGGATTAGGAACGGCGTCAATTCTCAAAAAAAGCAATGTCCTACACGATTCTGGGAATTGTCCGTACACTTGCGCATTGCTGTGTTTTTACCATGAAGCCTATAGTCAACCCGCGCCAAAAATGGCGTATCGGGTTTGGCGACTCGATGCCATGGTACAGAAGCCTCCGAGTATTTCTCGGAGCGCTTTTGAACGCATTTGGCTGCCTCTTTTTGGTGGCTGTGCGTGGGAGACCTTAGGGTCTGCCGGTTTTACCATGGTCCGGTTCGCCAACCCGCGTACAGCTACCACCCTATTGTTTGGCGACGATGAGTGGTAGGTCTTCCTATCTACATGGTGATCACTCATGAAAGAATATATGGCTTTAACCAGCAACGCTGACGACCTTCCCTCGCTGTATGTAAACACCACACAACCGCTGCATTCACTGCTCAGCACCGCCCGTTACAGAATTGGTGCGGTGACACAGGTCCTGGAAAACCTCGCGATGCGCGGCGACATCACCACGGATTCGGTGATACTCAGTGACTTCGCATTGCTTTGCTGCATTCCCTTGCGCGATGGCTGCGATGTGCTGGATGTCGTTGCGCGACGTATGGATGCGCAACCGGCATGACGTCATCAAGCGACGATTGATGCGATAAAACCACCAATAAAAAGGGCAGATGACCATCAGCGTCACCTGTCCTTTTTTTGCATCAGCGAGTCGAGATGGTAAACAGCCGCGGGAATGGCAGCAGCACTGAATAATCGCCGTATGAGCTGAAGGTTGCACCTATATCAACAGTCTTACCCGCCGGTTCCAGGTGCTGCATTTGGGCTATAGCATGGGCCGAATCCGACTTGCCCGCGAACCAGGCGCCGCGGTGTACCTGTCATACCGCGTTATCGTTCTTCGCCTGTAGGAGCGAGGCTTGCCCGCGAACCAGGCGCCGCGGTGTACCTGTTATACCGCGTTATCGTTCTTCGCCTGTAGGAGCGAGGCTTGCCCGCGAACCAGGCGCCGCGGTGTACCTGTCATACCGCGTTATCGTTCTTCGCCGGCAAGCCTGGCTCCTACAGCGAACCAGACGCTGCGGTGTACCTGTTATACCGCGTTATCGTTCTTCGCCTGTAGGAGCGAGGCTTGCCCGCGAACCAGGCGCCGCGGTGTATCTGTAATACCGCGTTATCGTTCTTCGCCGGCAAGCCTGGCTCCTACAGGGGGCGGTCAGCGGGTGGCGACGATGAACAACCGCGGGAACGGCAGCAGCACCGAGCCATCGTCCAACGGCGGATAAGCCCGCTCGATCGCTGCCTGATACTGCTTGAGGTACTGCGCCCGCTCCGCTTCATCCAGCGGTGCGAGAAACGGCCGCAATCCACTGCCCTTGAACCACTCGACCACGTCAAACGCACCGCCCGCGAGCGGGTGGTGGTAAGTGGTGCGCCACACATCGACCCGGGAACAGTGGGGTCGCAGCATCGAATAGTAGCTGCTGGCACTTTCCATTGCCGTTCGCTGCCCGGCGACGCCCGCCAGCTTGCCAACCCAGGGGCCATCGGCTGCGACTTCGCGCATCAAGCGGTGGGAGGGTTCGTTGAGGTTGTCCGGCATCTGGATCGCCAGGCTGCCACCGGGCGCCAGTTTGTTCGCCAGTGCCGGCAACAGGTTCGCGTGATCAGGCAGCCATTGCAGCACTGCGTTGGCAAAGATCACATCGAACGGGCCGCGCTCGGTCCAGGTATCGATGTCAGCGGTATCGAATTGCACCTGCGGCAAACGCTTGCGGGCGGCTTCGATCATGTCGGTCGAACTGTCCAGCCCTCGCACCGAGGCGTTGGCGAAGCGCGCCACCAGCAACTCGGTCGAGTTCCCGGGGCCGCAACCGATGTCGATGGCCGAGCGCACCTCCGTACCGGGTATGGCAGCCAGCAGGTCACGGGCCGGGCGTGTGCGTTCATCTTCAAAAGCGACGTATTGTTTGGCGGACCAACTCATTACATTCTCCTGTCGGTGCGTTTCTGCAAAGCGGACCGATAAGATACCGCGCCCCTGTCGATCTGACCTCCATGAAGAGGTATGGGTCGACTACAGAGTCCATGGTGTTCTCCCTGAAAACAGAGGGCCTGCTTCTTTCTGGAAGCAGGCCCCGAGCGCAAGCGGGTATTGGCCGGGATCTATAGTCCGCGAGCGTAGAAGTGAGGGTTGTCCAGACCGGGCTTGCCATAACGCAGCACATCGCCGGCCAGGGTACAGACCTGTCCACCGGCGGCGAGCAGCACCGCATGCCCCGCGGCAATGTCCCACTCCATGGTGCGTCCCAGGCGCGGATAAAGGTCGGCCTCGCCGGCAGCCACCAGGCAAATCTTCAGCGATGAGCCCGCGCTTTTCAGTGAGCGCACCTTGCGCCCGTCGAGGAATGTATCCAGCGCCTCGGCATCGCCATGGGAGCGGCTGGCGACCACGTCCAGGCCCTCTTCCGACACGACCCGGCAGTGGATGGCCTGGCGTTGCCCAGCCTGTTCGATGAAGGCGCCACAACCACGGGCACCGGCGAACAGGCGTTCCAGCGCAGGCGCCAAAACCACCCCCAGTACCGGTTCACCGTTATCGATCAGGGCGATATTGACGGTGAACTCGCCGTTGCGATTGATGAACTCCTTGGTGCCGTCAAGCGGGTCCACCAGCCAGAAACACTGGCCCACCTCGGGCACCTGGCCGGCAGCGGCGGCCTCTTCCGAAATCACCGGAATCTGCGGTGTGCGCGCTGCCAAGGCCTGCAGAATCAAGGTCTCGGCGCGTTCATCAGCCTCGGTCACCGGAGAGGTATCGACCTTCCCGCGCACCTCGAAATCCGAGCGGTACACCTCCAGCACCCGTTCGCCCGCTGCGCGAGCAATACCGATGACGTCTTCGAGCAGAACAGCCATTGACTCGTTCATGGGATTTCTCCTGTTTTTATTCTTCACATGGTCCGTATGGCCTATGCGCCATTTTCCGGATCGGGGAACAGTACAGACATCCACCACACCGCCAATCAGCAAATGGATGTTTAACAGGAGTTCCTGTGCCCCACGGCAATCGATTATCCGTTCCTCAGATCAACAGGCTGCGCCTGCGCGCCGTGCAGTTACGCATTGCCGGCAGTACGCTCAAGGCCATCAGCCAGGACACAGGACTCTCTTCGCCGACCATCATCGCCGCGTACAAGGCCTGGCAAGCCGGCGGCTGGAATGCCGTGCCAGTGCGCGACCGCGGGCGCAAGCAAGGCGAAGGCCGCAGCCTCTCGGCAGAGCAGGAGAAGAACATCTACCTGCTGCTGGTCAGCACACTGCCGGAACGGCATGAGTTGCCGTTCCTGCTCTGGCAGCTGGAGGCCATGCAGGCACTGGTCAAGCGCTTGCACAACATCGATTTGCCAGAGCGCACCGCTGCCCATTATCTGCAACGCTGGCAGCTCAATGCCGAGCGCCAGGCCAAGCGCTTTGCCAATGCTTCGCTGGCGATACAACGCTGGTACCGCAGTACCTACCGGCACATCCTCGATCAGGCTCGCGCGCAGAACGGCGAAATCTACTGGATCGACGATTACGGCGCACGCAACGACCAGGGCAAGTTCAGTCACGGCTTGCTGCGTGCGGTCAGCAATCGCGGCAAGGTGCTCTGGCTGCCATACGAAGACAGGTTGCGCGCGCCCCATCTGGAAGCGTTCTTCGACCGCCTGCAACGCTGCGCCGAACGCAAGGTGTTCGCACTGCTGTCGGGCATGCACTGGCAACGCGCCGCCACCTTCATCACCTGGGCCGGCGAGCGCGCCGACCGACTGCAGCTATTTCACCTGCCCGAAGCCAGCGCAATGCTCAGCGGCGCCCGCGAGATGGCGACCCACATCTGCCAACAGGCCGCGCGCAGTGCGATGGACACCCCGATGGATGCCGCCTCCGCCCTGCCCCGCAACCCCATGCTGCAGATGTTGCGCCTGATGTTAAAACATCAAGTCGCGCATAAGTCCGAATCGCCGCAGTTGTACGTTGATAAGCGACAACAACAAAAAGCGAAGGAAAAATCTATGACGCTTACCCACTTACAACGACTGGAAGCCGAAAGCATCCAGGCAATGCGCGAGGTTGTCGCCGAATCCGACAACCCGGTCATGCTCTACTCCGTCGGCAAGGACAGCGCGGTCATGCTGCACCTGGCGATGAAGGCCTTCTACCCGGCCAAGCCGCCCTTCCCCTTGCTGCATGTCGACACCACCTGGAAGTTCCAGGAGATGTATCGCTTCCGCGATCAGATGGTGGCCAAACTGAACGTGGACCTGCTGACCCACACCAACCCCGAAGGCATTGAAATGGGCATCAGCCCGTTCAAGCACGGCTCGCAAATCCACACCGACATCATGAAGACCGAAGGTCTGAAGCAGGCGCTGGATCACTACGGCTTCGACGCAGCCTTCGGTGGCGCACGCCGCGACGAAGAGAAATCCCGGGCCAAGGAACGGATTTTCTCCTTCCGCTCCGACCAGCACCGCTGGGACCCGAAGAACCAGCGCCCGGAGCTCTGGCACCTGTACAACACGCGTAAACACAAGGGTGAGTCGATCCGCGTGTTCCCCCTCTCGAACTGGACCGAGCTGGACATCTGGCAGTACATCCACCTGGAAAACATCCCGATCGTACCGCTGTACTTCGCCGCGCCCCGCCCGGTGGTCGAGCGCGACGGGATGCTGATCATGGTCGATGACGAACGCATGCCGCTCAACCCGGGTGAAGTGCCGATGATTCGCAACGTGCGCTTCCGTACCCTGGGCTGCTACCCGCTCACCGGTGCCGTCGAGTCCGATGCCGACACCCTGCCCAAGATCATTCAGGAAATGCTGCTGACCCGCACATCCGAGCGTCAGGGGCGAATGATCGACCACGACTCGTCCGCTTCGATGGAGAAGAAAAAACAAGAGGGGTATTTCTAATGGCACACGTATCTGACCTGATTGCCGAGGATATCGAGCAATACCTCAAGGCCCACGAGCACAAGAGCCTGCTGCGCTTCATTACTTGCGGCAGTGTCGACGATGGCAAGAGCACCCTGATCGGGCGCCTGCTCTACGATTCGAAAATGCTCTTCGAAGACCAGATGGAAGCGCTGGAGGCCGACTCGAAAAAAGACGGCACCCAGGGTGGCGAACTGGACTTCGCCCTGTTGGTGGATGGCCTGGCCGCCGAGCGCGAACAAGGCATCACCATCGACGTGGCCTACCGTTTTTTCTCCACTGACCGGCGCAAATTCATCGTGGCCGACACCCCCGGCCATGAGCAGTACACCCGTAACATGGTGACCGGCGCCTCCACGGCCGATGTGGCCGTGGTGATGATCGATGCCCGACGCGGCGTGCTGACTCAGTCCAGGCGCCACAGTTATCTGGCGTCGCTGATCGGCATTCGCAAGGTGGTACTGGCCGTCAACAAGATGGACCTGATGGACTACTCGGAGAAAGTCTTCAACGCCATCGTCGATGACTACCGCGCCTTCGCCAAGCAGATCGATCTGCAGGATGTCACCGCGATCCCGATGTCTGCGCTGCGGGGTGAGAACATCACCGAACAGAGCGAGCACATGCCGTGGTACCGCGGTACCACGCTGATGGGCTACCTGGAAACCGTCGAGATCGACGAGGCGCGCCAGCAGAAACTGTCGTTCCGTATGCCGGTGCAGTGGGTGAACCGCCCCAACCTCGATTTCCGTGGTTTCACCGGCACCATCGCCAGCGGTGTGATTCATCCCGGTGACCGTGTACGTGTGTTGCCGGGCGGACAAGAGAGCCGTATCTCGCGCATCGTCACCCTCGATGGTGACTTGCAGCAAGCCGTGGCCGGACAGTCCATCACCCTGACCCTGAGCGACGAAGTCGATTGCAGTCGCGGCGATGTGCTGTCCACCGCAGAAGACCCGACCAGCGTGGCCGACCAGTTCCAGGTCAGCCTGATCTGGATGCACGAGCAGGCCATGCTCCCCGGTCGTCCCTACCTGATGAAAATCGGCGGCAAGACCCTGTCCGTGACCTTGTCGGTGCCCAAGTACAAGGTCAACGTCAACACCATGGAGCACTTGGCGGCCAAAGAGCTGGCGCTGAACGAGATCGGCGTGTGCAACCTCTTTACCAGCCAGCCGATCGCCTTCGATGCCTACAAGGACAACCGTGAGACCGGCAGTTTTATCCTCATCGACCGTCTGAGCAACGCCACCGTCGGTGCGGGCCTGATCGAGTACTCCCTGCGCCGCTCGCAGAACATCCACATGCAGCACGTGGATGTGAACAAGAAAGCGCGCGCCGAACAGATGGGCCAACAGCCGGTGCTGCTGTGGTTCACCGGTTTGTCGGGGGCTGGTAAATCGGCCATCGCCAACCTGCTCGAGACCCGACTGTACGCCCGCGGCCGGCACACCTACTTGCTCGACGGCGACAACGTGCGCCACGGCCTGAACCGCGACCTGGGCTTCACCGATGCCGACCGTGTGGAAAACATCCGCCGGGTGGCCGAGGTGTCCAAGTTGTTCGTCGATGCCGGGATGATTGTGTTGACGGCCTTCATCTCGCCGTTCCGTTCCGAGCGCGAGATGGCGCGCGAGCTGCTGCAGGAAGGCGAGTTCATCGAGATCTTCGTCGACACGCCGCTGGCCGTGGCCGAGGAACGTGATCCCAAGGGCCTGTACAAGAAAGTCCGCCGTGGCGAACTGAAAAACTTCACAGGCATCGACTCGCCTTACGAAGTGCCGAACAAGCCGGACATCCATATCGAGACCAGCAAGCTGACACCGGAGGGCGCCGTGGATCGCATCATCGCGGTGCTGGTTGAGCGCGGCATCATCGGTAAAGAGTTCTAGTCCCATCACCCGACACGGAGCGCCTCTGCGGGGGCGCTCACGGTGCGGGCTTGCCTAATCAAGAGAGTCTAACAATGACAATCAGCTCTATTGACGAACAACAACTGCTGAATGGCCAGACCTGGGCCACGTTTTGCGATCACCTCAAACGCTGCGGCGAGCAGATTCTGCGCCCCGAAGCGCCAGCCGATGCAGCCACCCGCGCCGAAGGTTTCCGCTACCTCACGCGCCTGCTGCGCATCGGCCTGGAGATGCACATCGAGTTTGCCGACCCGGCCTTTCCCAGCTTCTTCAAGACCTCCCACGAGACCGCGAAGATCGGTGCCGACAACCCGGACAACCTCTACGAATACTCGCGCCTGGACGGCACGCTGGATTACCGCATCAAAGGCCAGCGCGGCAGCGTCGCCTACCTGAGCTTCGGGACCCAGAAAGGCGGTTACGAAACCGACGGCACCCTGATCCAGACCGGCTTCATCGATGCCAGCCAATTACAGGTCGATGCCCAGGGCAACTTCGAAATCATCCTCAGCCGCGAGCCGAAACCGGGCAACTGGCTGAAAATGGAAGACGCCACCAACGCCCTGATCGTGCGCCAGACGTTTCTTGACCGTCGGATCGAAGAGCCGGCCAAGCTGGACATCGAGCGCATCGGCACCGATTCCAAACCCCAGGCCCTCGACCCGGCGACTTTCCAGCAAGGCCTGGCGCGGGTGTCCAGCTTCGTGGAGAACACCGCCAGGTTGTTCGCCGACTGGAGCCAAAGCTACCTGCCTCACAGCAATCAACTGCCACCGGCCAACCAGGCCCTGTGCCAGTCAGTGGGCGGCGACCCGAACATTTTCTACTACCACTCGCACTGGGCGCTGGCCGCTGACGAAGCGTTGGTCATCCACATCGACAAAGTGCCGGAGTGCGACTTCTGGAACTTGCAGATCAACAACTACTGGATGGAGTCGCTGGACTACCGCTACCACCAGATCTGCTTCAACAAACACCAGGCCCACTACGACGACAACGGCGGCGTGACCCTGGTCCTCAGCGAGCTGGACCCAGGGGTGAGCAACTGGCTGCAAACCGCCGGCGTACGCCAAGGCACGTTATGCCTGCGCTGGGTCGGTGCCCAGGAGCAATGCCACCCCACCACCCAGGTCGTAAAAGTATCTGCAGTCGCGGAGGCCCTATGAACGCGCACACTCTGATAGAAGATTTGACCGTCGACAGGCTGTTGGCCAGCGCCATCGCGCGCACCAACGGCCTGAGCAATTTCGGCGATGACAATTACCGCGAGTCCTTGCAGGCACTGCTCGATGCCCTGGCGACCGAAGCCGAGCTGTCGCAGAGCGGCCAGTATTTGCTGCAGGAAAGACTGGTGGGGCAACTGGTCAATCGCCTGGTGATGGAGGACTACCTTGTCCGCTATCCGCAAATCACCCAGATCCAGATCGACGACCCGCTGGTCATCCTGGGCCTGCCACGCACTGGCACTACCATGTTGCAGCGCACCCTGGCGGTTGACCCGCGTTTCTACTCGGCCGCCTGGTGGGAGACCCGCTTCCCGGCACCGCTGGCAGACGAAACCCTGGCCGTGCCGGCCAAACGCATCGCCCAGGCCAAGGCCGAGGTCGAGCTGATGGCCCAGGTCATCCCGCAGATCCTCGCCATCCACCCACTGGATGCCATGCTCTGCGACGAAGAGTTCATGCTCATGGAACACTCGTTCATGTGCGCCATGGACGCCTACGTCAACGTGCCCAGCTATACCCGCTGGCTGGATCGGCAAGATCAGCGGCCGGTCTACACCCAGCTGAAAAAAATGCTGCAGTTCCTGCAATGGCAGAAACAACAGCGAGGTGAGCCGGCTGGCCAGCGCTGGTTGCTCAAAGCCCCCCAACACCTGCACACCCTGCACCTGTTGCTGGATGTTTTCCCTGAAGCGCAGGTCATTCTGACCCACCGCGAACCGGCCCAGACCATCCCTTCAATGGCCAGCATGGCCCACACCCTGTGGCAGATGTACAGCGACAACCCGGACCCGAAAGCCGCTGGCGAGCAGTGGAACAGCCGCATGGCGCGAGGCATCCGCCACACCATGCAGGTCCGCGACCAGCACGCTGCCGAGCGCTTCCTCGATATCAACTTCGCCGACACCGTGAACCAGCCGATGGAAGTACTGGAAAGGGTCTACGCCTTCGCCAATCTGCCGTTCACCGACAAGGCCCGCGCCGACGCGCAGGGTTGGCTGTCGCAAAACAGCCGGGAAAAACGTGCCAGCCACGACTACAGCCTGGAGCGCTTCGGTTTGAACGAGGCACAGATGACCCGGGACTACAGCGAATATCGCGCCCGTCATTTGAGCGTCAACCACTAAACCCAGGCTGGAGGATTCATGGAAAAACTCATGTTGACCCTGTGGAAACCGCCACAGCAAAGCGTCGAGCAATGGCGCCAGGCATTGCTCGACCTGAGCGACGACCTGGTCAGCGCCGGCGCGCACACCCTGCGCGTCATGGTGGTTGATGAGGGCGTGGCCGCCGCGTCTGCACAGCGCATCACCAACAGCGCCGTCCCCCTGGACGGATTGCTCTCGTTGTGGCTGGACAGTGCCTCGCAATGGCCTTCGATCAAGGCGCTCGTGACTCCCTTGACCAGCCGCCTGGAGGCTTATCTGGTGCTGGAGTCCGAACCCTACCCCGAGGAGCGCAAGGCGCGCGTCGCCCAGTACCGGGTACCGGTTGGCGAACGCACACCCGGCATGAATCAGGTGGCGCTGCTGCACAAGCCAGACCGGATGAGCTACGAGCATTGGTACGACACCTGGCGCAACGGCCACGGGCCTAATGCCTACCCTCTGCAGTCGATCTTCGGCTACCGGCAGAACACCGTGGTACGTGCGCTCACCTACGCTGCGCCGGTGCTGCACGCGATCGTCGAAGAAAACTTCCCGCCCGAGGCCATCGGCAATCCGCAAGGATTCTTCGCTGCCCTGGGCGACCCGGACAAATGCGCGCAGCGCCAGCAGGCCATGTACGAATCGACCAGCAAGTTCATCGACTTCCAGAAGCTCGACTGCATCCTCACCAGCGAGTACCAGCTCAGTGCCTGAGTACACAAGGAGGCTTCACATGTTGGATCTAGAAGCAATCGAGCTGATCAAGCAGCTCAAGGCGCGTTACTTCCGTGCCATCGACACCTGCAAAATCGAGATGCTGCAGGGCATGCTCACCGAAGACGTCGCCCTGTCGTTCAAGAGCCCTGCCTACGAGTTCCACGTCAACGGCCTGGGCGATGCGCTGGAGTTCTACCGCACCTCGTTCACCAAGACCCGCCTGGCCACCCACAACGGTCACACCCCGGAAATCGAAGTCGATGGAAACCAGGCCACGGCACTCTGGTACCTGAGCTACGTGTTCATCAACCTCGAGGACAACACCCATATGCATGGCAGCGCGATCTATCAGGATCGCTACGTCAAGCGCGACGAGCGCTGGATGATCGCCGAGACGGGCTACGAAACCCTGCTCGAGACGATCCAGCCCTTGAGCGAACAGCTGCAAATCACCTCCAGACCCATCAACTGAATGCACAACAGGAGACCGTCATGGCCAGAGCCGAAAACATAGTGACCTCCCACACGGTGGACATTAACGCCCCCGCGCGGGTGGTCTGGGAAGTGCTCATTGATCTGGACAATTACCACCAGTGGAACAGCTTCTGTCCGAGCATTCAGTGCGGCCTGCAGATCGGCGACGAGGTGCATATGCAGGTACTTACCCCCGATACCGGCGAAACCGTTCCGGTCTTCGAATACCTCGTGGCCTGCGACCCCGAGCAGCTGTTGTCCTGGGAGCAGCGCCCCGTCCCGGAAAACATGGACGCCGCCCGCCGCGATCAATACATCGAGGCCATCGATGCCAACCGCTGCAGCTATTTCACCACTGATATTTTCCTGGGCCTGAACCAGGACACGATCATGCGTGAACACGGTGCCTGGGTAAAAATCGGCTTCGACCAGATGGCCCTGGATCTGAAACGACGTGCCGAAGCACTGCACGCCAGCCGCACCTGAACGCCCCATTCCCTACCAAAACAATAAGAAGGTAATTGCCATGTTGCTCAAAGATAAAGTCGTCATCATTTCCGGTATCGGCCCTGGCCTGGGCATCAAGCTGGCCGTGCGTGCCGCGGAGTACCAGGCGAAGGCAGTGGTGTTGGCCACCCGCACCCCCGCCAAGCTGGATCAGGCTGAACAGGCCATTCGCGAGGCCGGCTACAGCACACCGGTCCTGAAAGTCCCCACCGACATCGCCCAGGCCGAACAGTGCCAGACGCTCGCCGACCTGACGATCGAGCACTTCGGCCAGATCGACGTATTGATCAACTCTGCCTACGCCCATGGCGCCTGGGGCAGTTCCTCCGAGTCGTCAATGGACGACTGGCGCAAGGCGATGGATGTCAACCTGTTTGGCACCATGCACATGACCCAGGCCGTGCTGCCGCAGATGAAGAAACAGAAGTCGGGCAGTATCGTCATGATCAACACCATGGCCACCCGCACCCCCAACCAACTGGAATCCGGCTATGCCGTCTCCAAGGGCGCATTGAAAACCGCCGTGCAGTACCTGGCCCAGGATCTCGGCCCGTTCGGCATCCGCGTCAACTCCGCCTTCATGGGCTGGATGTGGGGTGCGCCGGTGATCGGCTACTTCGAGAGCGAAGCCAAGCGCCTGGGCGTCCCGATGGAGTCGCTGGTCGACCAGGTCGCCCAGCAGATTGCGTTGCGCAAAATCCCCGAAGACAACGACTGCGCAATGGCCGCCCTGTACCTGGCCAGCGATTACGCCAAAGTGATTACCGGCGCGCAACTGGATGTCAACGGCGGTCACTTCCTGCCCTGCTGAACCCTTCAAGGCGACAGGGATGTCGCCTCCTTCGGATGACGTCATCGTTCTTCGCCCGTAGGAGCCAGGCTTGCCGGCGAACCAGGCGCCGCGGTGTATCTGTTATACCGCGTCATCGTTCTTCGCCGGCAAGCCTGGCTCCTACAGGCGAACCAGACGCTGCGGTGTATCTGTTGTACCGCGTTATCGTTCTTCGCCCGTAGGAGCGAGGCTTGCCCGCGAACCAGACGCCGCGGTCTGTCTGATACACCGCGTTATCGTTCTTCGCCCGTAGGAGCGAGGCTTGCCCGCGAACCAGACGCCGCGGTCTGTCTGATACACCGCGCCATCGTTCTTCGCCGGCAAGCCTGGCTCCTACAGCAAAAAATGCACACCACAAAGCCTTGTCAGCCTTGTGGTGTGCATTGTTCGACGCACGCAGCCCCTAGCGGAAATTCGGCCAGCTCGGAACGCTCTGGCTGATGGCGACACAGCCTGAGTATTGCTTGCAGGCTTTGACACTGGGCGATTCCGCTGGCTGGGAGACCTGCACGGTCACCACCAGGAGGAACAGAATCAACGAACAAACGTAATAGGCAAGAAGGCTTTTTATTTTCATTGTCAGTGCTCTCGTGACCGTTAAGTCGGACCTGGCTCATTGCAAAAACTCAGGAGTTATACCCCCTTTCGAGCCTCCCCCACAATCGACAAACGATCGCTTGTCGCTCGCAGGGGGCACTACTCTTCAGCGCTCGTCGACCGTGATGATTTCACGGCGTTCAGCCATGCTCGCGGGCACTTTATCCTCATCGGTAAAGAATTGCTGGTACCACTCGCGCAGCTGGTAGACCGGGCCGTCGTTTTCCGCCAGCACCGGGTTGTCGATACGGATTTTATGCTTCCAGATCTCCACGTCCTGATAGAACGAGGTCCGATTACCCATGACGTACGCTTTGGCCACTTCAATGTTCTGCTCTTCGCTCCAGCCGGGCACACGCTTGACCATGCAGCCGAAACGCAAGTCGAAGCTGTTGGCCGTCACGGGCACATGGCTGTTGAGCAAAATGGCGTGGATCCGCACATCGCCGAACATCGAGCTGATGTGAGTGAAGTGCGTCGCCGGGCCATAGTAGGCTGACGGTGCGATCAGATCGCCGCCCAGGCGCTCGGAATCACCGTGGAAGATCTGGTGGCCGATGTGCCCTTCGAAGACATTGGCGAAGTACTTGGTCGGCGTGCCGTGCACCGGGCCGAAGTGCATGGCGTCCACCAGGTTATCGACCAACTCCCGTGGGTTGGTTTCGATCAGCATGGTGTCGATGTTCCAGTCGTGAATCCAGTCCGGGTCGTCCGTCTCGGGCAGGTGCGGAATGATCACGCCCTCTTTCGGCGGACGGCCTTCAGGGTTGTTCCAGACGAACAGCAGGTTGTTTTCCTCACAGGTCAACCAGCTGCGGGTCTTGGCCTTCGGTGGAATGCGCTTGCAATAAGGAATCTCGACGCATTTACCGCTGGTGTTGTATTTCCAGTGGTGGAACGGGCACACCACCGTGTCGTTTTCGATGGTGCCTTTGGACAGGTCGGCCCCCATGTGCGGGCAATGGGCGTCGAGGATGCTGATAGCACCCTTGCTGTCGGCAAACGCCACCAGGCGGGTGCCAAAGATATTCAAGGTATGCAACTGGCCATCGCGGTAATCCTCCGCCACGCCCAGACAGTGCCAGCCACGGGCGTAACGGTGAGTACGCTGGGCGTTTTCGATGCTGATTTCAGCGAGTTTCGTCATTGTTATTGTTCCTCGATTGGAAACTTTGGGGAGCAATACCCCCAAGAAAAACAGGGTGAACCCATAGCGGATATCATTGAGCGCCCCAGCAAGGGATTCATCCCTCACTTGGACTAGGTCAAACGAGATCCGCTCTCAAGGGGTTCACCTGTCAGCCTCTGCCATCGCGAATCCGCGTCGGCTATTGGCCAAACCGACGGGCGGCTTCCGGACCGAAATCCCGCGGACTGAAGCCCGGCTTGTTCAACTGATAGCCGTTGCGCTGTTCGTTGATCAGGTTGAACGCCAGGTAACTGCCGGCATTGAGGTCGTAGTACAGCCCCACGCCTGCTTGCGGCCGCTGGCTTTCGTAGCCATAGAAGTAGTTGAGCATCGAGGTGCGCCACAGCTCGCCACGGTTGTCGTAATTGTCGGCGAGCATCGGGAACCAGGTGTCTTCGTCGATGTACAACTTGCGTTTGCCGTACAGATGGCGGTAACCCGGCTTGAGGGTGCCTTCCAGCTCCCACACCCGATGGCGCTCAAAGCGCATGGCATCCGGGTTGATGTGTCCAGGGGTCAGCAGATCGGCGTACTTGAGGTTGGCCGCGTGCAGGCGATAGGTGTTGTAGGGAATGAACATCTCGCGCTTGCCGACGATCTTCCAGTCATAGCGCTGCCCCGAACCGTTGAACAGGCGTACCTCGTCCACGGTGATCGAGCCACCGCTGCCCGGGAACGACATGTCGAAGCCATACCCCGGCGACTGCCGCACACGGCGGGTGCCCGGATCGTAACGCCAGGCCTGGCGAGGCTCGGTCTTGTCGTTCCAGAACTCGGTGCCGGTATTGATCTCGCCCTTGTCCCGTTGTGGCAGCAGGGTTTCGTTGAGGTAGAACGTCGAGTTGCCAACGGTCTCGCCGAGTTTGCCCGGCTCCAGCGACGGCGCCAGGTTGCGCGAATGCACGCGGCCCCAGTTGATGTTGCCGTCCTTGAGTACGTAGGCGTTGTCGGAGATGTATTCCTCGGTCCAGGCGCGCAAGGAAAAGGTCGAGGCGTTCTTCAACAGTTCCAGACCGCTGCGCGGTACCGGAAAGGCGGTGCCGCCGGTTTTGCCCACCACCCCTTCACCGTCGTCCACCAGGCGCGCGATGCTGGCGTTCTCGCGGGTGGCTTTGCACACGGCGTCGTCGAAACGGAAATCGCGGTGCGTGGGATAGATCGGCATCTTGTACGTAGCCGGGTACTGCTTGAACAAGGCTTTCTGACCATCGGACAGGTAGTCGCTGTATTGCGCCAGGTTGGCCGCGGTAATCACGAACAGCGGTTTTTCTTGCGGGTAAGGATCGACCGGATGGTTGCCAGTCCCTTTGAAGTCCACGTGCGGCGGCACGCCCAGCCACTTGCCGCTGAACGCCGGGATGCTGCCATCGGCATTGGCGCTCTTGTCGGCACCGATGCAAGTCAAATCCTTGCCCAGGCGCTCCACATCTTCCGGTGCGGCGTTGGCCGTACCGATTGCACTGCATCCCAATAACAACCCCAACACCCAGGTGGGAGTGGCGTTGGCAGCCCGCGAGACAAGACAACTGGAGGCCAGGTTACTGCCGGTCATTTTTATTCTCCTTGGTTACCGATAGCGGTCGCCCAGTATCGGCAGCCCCAGGATCGAGCAGCATCGTCCGCACGGACTAACGCGTTTTTCCACGCACCGGCAAACGCCAGGCTACAGCCTGCCATTCTCCGGTAGCTGCGGTTTGGCCAACGCCACGACACTGTTGAGCATGATCCGCACAAGCTCGGTCTGGCGCCGCACACCGGTCTTGGAAAAGATCGAACGCAGGTGCGCACGGGCGGTATTGCGGCGGATATTCAGCGCCTCCGAGGCCTCCTCCAGCGACAGGCCGTTAGCCAACTCCAGAGCCAGCAAGGTTTCCGCGGGTGTCAGGTTGTACAGCTGCGAGGTCACCACGTTGCTCACCAGCGACTTGCTGACGGCGTCACGCACATACACCACGACGGTCGGTTTGCCCTTGCCCTCGACCAGCTCCTGCGTCGGAATCAGCTCAACCACCACGCCCAGGCTGACTTTCCCGGAGGGTCGAGAAATCGACATGGCCTCGGCCCCCTGTAATCCGGCGCCGCCCTGCTTCGCCCGTTGAAAGGCGTTGCGCACCAGGCGCGACAGTTCACGATTGTCACTCGGATAAGTCGCCTCTAACCGGCCGCCGACGACTTTCAGGCCGTCCTGGCTGTCGAGAATCTCTCGGGCCACCGGGTTCAGTTGCACCACACTGCCGTTTTCATCGAGAACGATGGTCGCCACCGCCATACGGCTGATGGTTTGCGAGTACAGGCTGCCCAACGACTCGCTGCGATCCAGCAGCGAATGCATGTGCAGGGCGCGGCGAAAATGCGGCAAGAGCATGGCGCACATGGCTCGTTCGACGTGGGAAAAGCGCGCCTGCTCCCGTGGCCGGTTGATCCGAAAGCGCACCGTACTGCCATCCGGCAGGCGGATATCGGCGCCGAGCATCTGATGGCAGTCATGTGGCTGGCAAAACAACAGGTAAAAAGAAGAGCTGACCCATTCGGCCTCGCTCATCAACTCATCAACGGTGAACACCGTGTCGGTGGGCAGGCTGTCGAAGAGCGTGGACTTGGCGTAATAGGCGTAATGGTTGATGCCGCCCTCCCCCAGTTCGACGTCCCCGGCGACCATCATCGGCGACAGCAGCGGCTCATCCTGCACGCGAAGAATCAAGGTCACGAAATTGGCCTTGAACAGCGTCCGGATCTGGCGCAACGAATCGCCCATGCAGCGGATATTGATGGCCGAATCGTACAGGTTGCCGATGAGCCGTTCGTATTCGGCCAGCTCCAGTCCCATTTCCGCCAGGACCTGCGCATTCGGCACGCGAGTTTGCATAACCACTCCCCAGCAGCGGGCCCGGACTGCAGGGCCCGCATCAATTTAATGGTAATGGGTGTTATTGGCGCTCAACGCTCCTTGGCCGGCCTTACGGCAGCTCGAACAACCCGGCGGCGCCCATGCCGCCGCCAATGCACATGGCGACCACTACATAACGGGCGCCGCGACGACGACCTTCCAGCAGTGCGTGACCGACCATGCGTGCGCCGGACATGCCGAACGGGTGGCCGATGGCAATCGCGCCGCCGTTGACGTTCAGGCGCTCCGCCGGGATTTGCAGTGCATCGCGGCAATGCAGGACCTGGCAGGCAAAGGCTTCGTTGATTTCCCACAGGCCGATATCCGACACGCTCAGGCCGAAGCGCTTGAGCAATTTCGGCACCGCCACCACCGGGCCAATGCCCATTTCCTCCGGCGCGCAGCCACCCACGGCAATGCCTCGGTAGATGCCCAACGGTGTCAGCCCCCGACGCTTGGCTTCAGCGCGGCTCATCAGCAGGCTGGCCGAGGCGCCATCCGAGAACTGCGAAGCATTGCCAGCGGTAATGAATTCACCCTGCTCGATCCATTTACCGTCCTTCCACACCGGTTTCAGCGAAGCCAGGTCTTCCAGGCGCGTGTTCGGTCGATTGCATTCGTCGTGCTCGACCAACACACGTTGATGGCCGCTGGGCTGACCTCCTGCATCGAAGCACAACTTGTCGACACTCAAGCCGACGATTTCATCGTCGAACAAGCCGTCACGTTGGGCAGCGGCGGTGCGCAGTTGGCTCTGCAGGGAATACTCGTCCTGGGCTGCGCGGCTGATGCCATAACGGCGCGAGACAATTTCGGCGGTTTCCAGCATCGGGATATAGGCGCTGGGCATTGCTTGCAGCGCGGCTTCGGACTGGGCGCGATAGGTGTTTTTGTGCTTGGTCTGGGTCAGTGACAGCGACTCCACGCCACCGCCAATGGCGATGTTCATCTCGCCGGTCATGATGCCTTTGGCGGCTACGCCGATGCTCATCAGGCCCGAGGCGCACATGCGGTCCAGGGCCATGCCCGGCACGGTGTCCGGCAAGCCACCGGTGTAGGCGCAGAGGCGGCCGATGTTGTAGGCCTGGGTGCCCTGCTGCACCGCTGCGCCCATGATCACATCTTCTACGTCACCCGGTTCGATGCCGGCGCGTTCGACCACCGCACGCACTACATGTCCGCCCAACACCGGGGCTTCCGTATCGTTGAACGACCCGCGGAACGACTTGGCGAGCGCGGTCCGCGCAGTGGCAACGATGACAACTTCATTCAGGTCCATGACAGGCTCACTCGGTAATAGGGTTGAAGGTGTAACGGCTGATGGTGTCGATCACGCAGCCGGGCCGCGCCTGGCCCTCGACTTCCACGGTCACGCGCACCACCAGTTGCACGGCGTCCGCCAGCTGCTCGGCGCGCACGATGCTGGCGCTGCCGCGCACTCGCGATCCCACCTTGACCGACGCCGGGAAGCGCACGCGGTCGCTGCCGTAATTGACCCCCATCGCCATGTTGTCGAGGGTGAGCAATTGCGGCAGGAACAGGTTGACGAGCGACTGGGTCAGGTAGCCGTGGGCGATACAGACGCCAAACGGTCCGCTGGCGGCGCGGACCGGGTCGACATGAATCCACTGGTGATCACCCGTGGCTTCGGCGAACAGATCGATGCGCTGTTGGCTGATGGTCAGCCACTCGGTGCAACCCAGGTCCAGGCCCTCGGCCTCGAGCAACGCCTGGGCACTGCTGAAAACATGACTCATGGCCCACTCCTCAGGCTTGTTGGGAACTGACGGACAGCACTTCGCCAACCATGTAGGAGGCGTAGTCGCTGGCCAGGAACATCATCACGTTGGCGACTTCCCAGACTTCGGCGGCACGGCCGAATGCCTCGCGCCCGGCGAGGCTGGCGAGCAGCTCTTCACTGGAGGCCTTCTTGAGAAAATCATGCAGGGCAATCGAGGGTGAAACCGCGTTGATGCGCACGCCATACTCGGCCGCTTCGAGCGCGCTGCAACGTGTCAAGGCCATTACCCCGGCCTTGGCCGCGGCATAATGCGCCTGCTCCTTCTGAGCGCGCCAACCGAGGACCGAGGCATTATTGACGATGGCCCCGGCGCCACGGCGCTGCATGTGTGGCAGCATCGCGCGGGTCATGCGGAACGTGCCGGTCAGGGTCACATCCAGCACTCGCTGCCATTCTTCGTCGCTCATCTCGACCACGAGTTTCTGGCCACCGAGGCCGGCGTTGTTGATCAACACATCGACACCGCCCAGCAACTCTTCCGCGCTCGCCACCAAGGCCTGGACTTCGTCTTCGATGGTGACATTGCACAGCTGGCCGTAAATGGCCTGCAGGCCGGTTTCGGCCTTGAGACGCTCCACGGCTTCTTCGAGGCGGCGCGGGTGCACGTCGGAAATCATCAGTGCCCGGCAGCCCTCCTCGGCGCTGCGCCGGGCGGCCGAGTAACCGATACCGGCACCTGCGGCGGCGGTAATCAGCACGGATTTTCCAGCCAGTAATTGATGGCCCGGGACATAAGGGGGAGCTTGTTTCACAGCGTTTACCTCCGAAGAAATCAATACGCTGTAGTTGTACGGAGGGCGCTGCGCGGCCGCATCGTCAAAATAGGGTAGAAAGGCCCCGCAGCACCCGATTCCTGTAGGAGCGAGGCTTGCCCGCGAAGAACGATAACGCGGTGCAACAGATACACCGCGGCGCCTGGTTCGCCGGCAAGCCTGGCTCCTACAGGCGAAGAACGATGACGCGGTACAGCAGATACACCGCGGCGCCTGGTTCGCCTGTAGGAGCGAGGCTTGCCCGCGAAGAACGATAACGCGGTGCAACAGATACACCGCGGCGCCTGGTTCGCCGGCAAGCCTGGCTCCTACAGGCGAAGAACGATGACGCGGTATAGCAGGCAGGCCTTTCAGCTGCCCCAGACCTGTTGCGCAGCAGGGGCTTCGGCGAGGATCGCATCGATGGCGGCGCCGATTTCCTCGACCTGCCAAAGCGCACCTTTGTCGCGGGTGACCCCGGTGCGCCAGCCGTCTCCAAGGGAAATACGGCCGCCCTGGCTTTCGAAAATCTGGCCGCTGACGTGGGCCGATTCGGCGCTGCCCAACCACACCACCAACGGCGTAACGTTTTCCGGCGCCCAGGCGTCGAAACTGCCGTCCTCGGGCTTCTTCACCACATCGGGCATGGCGCTTTCGGTCATCGAGGTGCGCGCCGCCGGGGCCAAAGCGTTGGCGGTGATGCCGTAGCGCGCCAGCTCTGCCGCTTGCACCAGGGTCAGCGCGGCAATCCCGCCCTTGGCCGCCGAATAGTTGGACTGCCCCACCGAGCCTTGCAGGCCCGCGCCGGAACTGGTGTTGATGATGCGTGCGTCGACCGGAGTACCGGCCTTGGCCAGATCGCGCCAACGCCGCCCCAACAGGTTCGCCAGGCAATAATGGCCCTTGAGGTGAACGCGCATGACCATGTCCCAGTCCTCTTCACTGAGGCTGATGAACATGCGGTCGCGCAAGACCCCGGCATTGTTGACCAGCACGTGCACCTCACCGAACGCCGCCACTGCGGCTTCGACGATGCGCCCGGCGGTGGCCAGGGTGGTGATGTCGTCACTGTTGGCGATGGCCTGGCCACCGTTGGCGCGGATCTCGCCCGCTACATCTTGCGCCGCGTCGGCGCGAATATCGTTGATCACCACGTTGGCGCCCGCTGCCGCGAACGCCAGCGCATAGGCGCGACCGAGCCCGCCGCCGGCCCCGGTGATGATCACGGTGCGGCCTGAACAAATAGCCATGCTTGACTCCTTATCACTGCGTGACCGCACGCCCGACGGACGGCGGTACGGATGGGAAAAACCTAGAGGCGTTCGATGATCGTGACGTTGGCCTGGCCGCCGCCTTCGCACATGGTTTGCAGGCCATAACGGCCACCGCTGCATTCCAGCTCGTTCAACAGCGTGGTCATCAGCCGGGCTCCCGTGGCGCCGAGCGGGTGACCCAGGGCAATGGCGCCACCGTTGACGTTGGTGCGCGCCGGGTCGTAGTCCAGTTCCCTGGTCCAGGCCATGACCACCGAGGCAAAGGCTTCGTTGATCTCTACCCGGTCGATATCGCTCATGCGCAGGCCGGTTTTTTCCAGGGCTCGGCGTGTCGCGGCGATTGGGGCAGTCAGGTGCCAGATCGGATCATCGCCCAGCACCGTGAGGTGATGGATGCGCGCCCGTGGCGTCAGGTCGTAGCGCTTGAGCGCCGCCTCCGACACCACCAGCAACGCCGCCGAAGCATCGCAGGTCTGGCTCGAAACGGCTGCGGTGATCGAGGGGAATTGCGGGTCCACCGGCAGCAGCTCGGCCATTTTTGCCAGGCTGGTCAGGCGCGGCGTTTCATCCGCACGCAGGCCGTTGCACGCAACGATTTCCCGAGCGAAACGCCCGCTCTCGATGGCGGCCAGGGCGCGGCTATGGCTTTGCAGGGCAAACGCCTCCATCTGTTCACGGGTGATGCCCCAATGATCGGCGATGCGCTGGGCGGCGTAGAACTGGTTGACCGGTTGATTACCGAAACGTGCGCGCCAGCCTTCGCTACCGGAAAACGGATCGGTAAAACCCAGCGGTTGCCCGGCGAGCATGGCCGAGGAAATCGGAATCCGGGTCATGGTTTGCACCCCGCCCACGGCGATCACATCCTGGGTGCCACTCATCACCGCCTGCGCCGCGAAATGCAGCGCCTGTTGCGACGACCCGCACTGGCGATCGATCGTGGTACCGGGCACATTCAGTGGCAACCCGGCGGCGAGCCAACTGGTACGGGCGATATCACCGGCCTGGGAGCCGATGGTGTCGACGCAACCGAAAATCACGTCGTCATAGTCTTCGCCCGGAATGGCGTTGCGCTCCACCAATGCCTTGAGCACCTGGGCGCCCAGGTCAATGGCGTGGACCTCGCTCAAGGCGCCTTTGCGCTTGCCGGTCGGGCTGCGCAGTGCATCAACAATATAGGCCTCTGGCATGACTCACTCCTCGAAAGTATGGCCCGGGCCCAGGCGGGCACCGTCGGCGAACAGGTAGTCGCTGACACGGGTTTTATGAAAGCCGCGATCACCCCAGGACGCATCGAGCGCCCAGGCACGTTTCATGAACATCTGCAGATCGACTTCCCAGGTGTAACCCATCGCGCCATGCACCTGAATGCCCTTGCGTGCGGCGATCCAGCTGGCCTCGCAGCAGGCCAGGCGGGCCTGGGAAACCCATACGCTGGCGTTGCTGTCACCTTGGGCCAGGCCGTGGGCAGCGCGGTACAGCACCGGTTTGGCCTGTTCGATCTGGCGGGCGACATCGGCCAGGTGATGCTTGACTGCCTGGAAGCTGCCAATGGGCTTGCCGAACTGCTTGCGCTGCGCGACGTAGTCCACCGACAAATCGAGCATGCGTTGCGCCAGCCCGAGCAGTTGCCCGGCCACCGACAAAGCGCCACGGTCGAGCAGTCGAGTCTGCAGGGCACGGCCCAGAACGCCGCTGGCCACGCAGGTGGCCGGTGTCGGGTTCCAGGTCACCCGACCCAGGCGCCGCGACGCATCGATGCTCAGTTGTTGCTGCACATCCACCTGCGAACGCGGCACCACATGAATGTCGTCGCCATCGATGAGGATCAACACCTCTGCCAGTTGCGCATCGCTGACCAGCGGGTTGACGGGATGGCTGATGGCAAGGCGCAAGGTGCCTTCGGCGATGCGTGGCAGCAGGCTGCTGCGTGCCGGGTGATCGGTCGCCAGGCTGGCGAGCAAGCCGGTGGCGACATACGCGGTGTCAGCCAGGGAATCGGGAATTGCGTAGTACCCCAGTTCCTGGGTCATCAGCGCCCAGGCCACATCGTCCATGCCCAGGCCACCCTCGGCTTCGGGGACCGACAAGGCGGTCAGGCCCTGAGCGGCGATCTTGTGACGCAGGTCCGGTGAGCGACCGACATCGGTCTCCCAGATTTCCCGGAGCATCTCCGGGGCGGCTTCAGTCATCAGGAAACGACTGATGGCTTCGCGAAACGTCAGCTGGTCATCGGTAAAAGTGAAGTCCATGGCCCGTTCCTTATTTCGGCAAGCCGAGCATCCGCTCGGCAATGATGTTGCGCTGGATTTCGTTGGTCCCGGCGTAGATCGGCCCGGACTGGGCGAACAGGAAACCCTCCAGCCAGCCAGCTGCATCGGCATCGACAGCAGGCAGCAGCTCGGCGCGGGCACCGAGAATGCGCATGGCGGTTTCGTGCATCTTCAGGTCCAGCTCCGACCAGATGATCTTGTTGATGCTCGACTCGGCACCGATCTGCTCGCCCCGGCTGAGACGCCCGACCGTGTGGTAGGCCGACAGGGCATAGGCTTCGGCGCCCATCCAGGTTTCCAGCACCGCGTCACGCAGGCCCGGATCGCGGTCGGCGCTGTCGCGGTTGGCCTTGTACAGTTGCACCAACTTGCGCGCGGTGTACTGGAAACGCGCCGGCGAGCGCAGCAGCAACCCGCGTTCAAAACCGGCGGTGGCCATTGCCACATGCCAGCCCTGCCCTTCGGCACCGATGCGGTTGGCCACCGGCACACGGACGTCGTCGAAAAACACTTCGGCAAAGGCGTCCTTGCCATTGAGTGCCTTGATCGGACGGATGCTCACTCCCGGCGCATTCAGCGGCACCATCACGAACGACAAGCCGTGGTGGCGCGAGGAGCCCGGTTCGCTGCGGAACAGGCCAAACAGCCAGTCGGCGAAGGTCGCTCGGGTCGACCAGGTTTTCTGGCCGTTGATCACGTAATGATCGCCGTCGAGCGTGGCCTTGCTGGTGATCGCCGCCATGTCCGAACCGGCATTCGGTTCCGACCAGCCTTGTGCCCACATGTCCAGGCTGGCGGCCATGCGCGGCAGGAAGCGCTGTTTCTGTTCCGAGGTGCCGAATTCCATCAGTGTCGGCCCCAGCAACAGCTGGCCGTTCTGGTTGACGCGCATCGGCGCCCCGGCACCGTAGTACTCTTCTTCGAAGATCAGCCACTCGATCAAATCGCAACCACGACCGCCCAGTTCGGCGGGCCACATCACCATCGACCAGCGGCTGTCGAACAGCTTCGCTTCCCAGGCGCGGTGCTGTTCAAAGCCTTCGCGGGTGTCATAGCTGGCCAGCGGCTCACGTGGAAGGTTGGCCGCCAGCCAGGCCCGTATTTCGGCGCGGAAGGCGTTTTGCTTGGGTGTATAAGTCAGGTCCATGGCGTTCTCTCAGAACTTGGCGTCGCGTTTTTCGACGAAGGCCCGGCGCGTTTCCGCGGAGTCCGGGCTGCTGTAGGCCTGCATGGTGAAGCCCTGCTCCCAGCGGTATTTGTCTTCCAGGTTGCCGTCTTCGATTCCGTTCAACGCTTCTTTTGCGATGCGGATCATGCCCGGGCTCTTCTCGGCGATTTTCGCCGCGATACCCAGGGCGGTTTCGCGCAGTTGGTCCTTGCTGACGATGCGCTCGATAAAGCCGTATTGCAGGGCTTCGGGAGCACTAATGCTGTCGCCGGTAAAGAACAGGTAACGGACTTTTTGTACCGGGAACAGACGCTGCAAGTGCGCACCGCCACCCATGGCGCCACGGTCGACTTCCGGCAACGCGAAGGTCGCGCAGTCGGAGGCGACGACGATGTCCGCCGCCCCGGTAATGCCGATGCCGCCGCCCAGGACAAAACCATGGACCGCGACAATCACCGGCACCGGGTTACGGTGCACCGCCTTGAAAGTGGCGTAGTTACCGGCGTTGACCTCGACGATCCGCTCTGGATACTTGTCCAGCTCCTTGATGTCGACGCCGGCGCAAAAGCCCCGGCCTTCGGCGCGGATCACGATCACCCGCACGTCGGGGTTGGCCCCAAGGGCTTCGATCTGCCGCGCCAGGGCTTGCCATTCCTGGCTGTCGAGGGCGTTGACCGGTGGTTTGGCGATCACCAGTTCAGCGATCCCCTGGTTGAGTTGTGTCGTAAATGCCTGGTTCACAGGGGTTCTCCAATACTGGCGGGACGGTTCGAGGGGAGGGTCTGGCTACGGGCCAGGAGTGCGTCCAGGCATTGCTGGGCCTCGCTGGCGATGCCTTCGATGACTTCACGACAACTGAGCAACTCGCCGATGGCCGCCGCGACCTGGCCGCTGGGCAGAATGCCCTCGTCCGGGGCGCCATCGACCATCGAGCGCTGCAACAGCACCGGCTGGTTGGCGGCCATCACCACTTGCGACAGCTGCGACGGGTCTTCACGCAACGCACGGATAAAGACTGAAGCCATGTGCCCCAGGCTCATGCCGGTCTGCTGCTTCCACTGCCAGGCGCTGCCCAGGGCGATGCGCAGGCGGCCAAGCGGACCGGCCTTCTCCAGATGATTGACAAAACGGTTTTCGATCATGCGGTGGCGCATGCCATCCACCGCCGTGGTCACGCGCACCTGCTGCGGATCGTTGACCTTCAGGTAGCGCTCCAGCGTCGCGACCGGGGTCGGCGATTCGCGGGTCATCAGGAACCGCGTGCCCATGGCGATGCCGGCGCCACCGGCGGCCAGCACCGAGGCCAGGCCACGGCCGGTGGCGAATCCGCCGGCCGCAATCACCGGTACCTTCACCGCCGCCAGCACCTGGGGCAGCAGGATCGAGCTGGGCACGCCGCCGGTATGGCCGCCGCCCTCGCCGCCCTGAATGGTGATCAGGTCGGCGCCCAGTTCCACAGCCTTCAACGCATGCTTGAGTGCGCCCACGGTGGGAATGCACAGCACCTTGGCCGCCTTGAAACGTGCGATGGTCTGTTTGTCCGGGCCGCGTCCGTAGCTCACGGCACGCAGGCGGTACTGGATCGCCAGGTCAACGCACTGCGCGGCGTTGTCCTGGAACATATGGAAGTTGAGCCCGAAGTTGCTGCCACCGGTGGCGTCGATCACCTTGCGGATTTCGCCTTCCAGCTCATCGGCCGCGATGGTCGCCCCGGCCAGGAAACCGAAGCCCCCGGCCTGGGTAGTGGCGATCACCAGGTTGGCGTCGGCCACCCACCCCATGGCGGTTTGCACAATCGGGTAGCGGCAACCGAGGGCCTCGGTCAGTGGCGTCTCCAGCCAGCGGTTCATTGGCTCTTGTCCTCTGCCTGCTTGTTGGCCCGGGCCATGCCCTTGGCGTCGAAGCCGCCCAGTTTGTCGCCGGACAACAACTCGTTATGGGCATGGGCGAAATGGTGCCAGGCGAACACCGCATCCATCGCCGTGCGCTTGCCTTGCAGGTCCTCGACGTGGTTGATCGCCTGTTTGGTCAGGGCCAGGCCCATGCGCGGCTGGCGGGCGATGCCGGCGGCCAGGGCATAGGTGGCCTGCTCCAGCTCCTCGCGGGGCACCATGCGGTTGACCATGCCCACTTGCCAGGCACGGGTGGCGCTCATGCGGTCACCGGTGAATAGAAATTCCTTGGCGATACGCGGGTTCATTTCATAGGGGTGGGCAAAATACTCCACCCCCGGAATGCCCATGCGCACCACCGGATCCTGGAAGAACGCGTCGTCGCTGGCGACGATCAGATCGCAGACCCAGGCCAGCATCAGCCCACCCGCAATGCACGCACCCTGGACCATGGCGATGGTCGGTTTGGGCAGCTCGCGCCAGCGCCGGCACATGCCCAGATAGACCTCCTGCTCGCGGGCATAGAGTTGCTCGCCCCCGGGCTTGTTGGTGTGGTCCCACCACAGGTGCGCACGCTCGAACGGCTTGTCGATATCACGTCCCGGCGTGCCGATATCGTGGCCTGCCGAAAAATGCTTGCCGTTGCCCCGCAGGACGATGACCTTGACGTTGTCGTCGTTCACCGCCTGGCGAAAGGCGGCGTCCAGGGCGTAGGTCATCTGCGAGTTTTGCGCGTTGTTGAAGGTCGGCCGGTTCAGCGTCAACGTGGCAATACCCTCGGCCACGCTGTACAGCACCGGTGTGTCTGTTTCGTAGACGGCTTTGTCCTCGCGGACGACGAATTCACTCTCGCTGCTGTGCATGTTCACTGTCCTCGCCTCAGGCCGTACGAATGCCGGGCGGGTTGCCCTTGATCGCTGTGGCGCGGTAATCGTGGGGATCGAGTCGTCGGATCAGGGCCAACTGCTCTTGGGTTGGGTGCACGGTCTCGTGCAACTGCGCCGACTTGAGCAACGGGAAGCCGGTGTTGTCCTGGACCTGTTCGAAACTCACCCCGGGGTGCAACGAGCGCACCTGCACCGCACGCTCCGGGCCATTGAAATCGAGGACGCACAGGTCGCTGACCACGCAATGGATGTCCATCAAGTCGCGGCGCGCACCTTCGGGCCAGCGTTCGGCCTTGAAGCCGACACCGGAGACCATGTCCACTTCGCCGCTGACGAACACCCGGTTGTTATGGCTGGGCACGAAGAACGAGTTGAGGTGGTTGATACTGTTGCCCGGCAGGCCGCGCACGCCAAGAATCGCAGTCCTGGGCTTTTGATAATCGCCGACGCAAGACAGGTTGGTCTGGCCCCAACGGTCGATCTGGGTCGGCCCGATCATCGCGTGGCGGCGTCCGCCCCACACGCATTCGAACACCCGCTCGAACGACATGTAGCCGGAGTAACGCGGCACGTAGTCGCCACGCGGGCCTAGCGGGATCGGCTCTTCGACCAGGAACGCTTCGCTGTCGGTCATCAACAGTTCAGGGCTGTGGGTCAGTTTGGCCAGGCTGGCACCCAGGCGCGGGATCACGCCAAGGCCCGAGGCAATCACTTCACCATTGCCGCGCCAGGCTTCGGAGGCGGCGACGATCATCAGTTCAGCGAGGGTAAAATCACAGGTTGCAGACATAGTCGCTAATCCTCAGAACACGGGAAGGGGCAAGGCGCCCATGGAGTCGGCACCGCCGTTCTGTGCCTGATAGGCCTGCTCGCCACCGGCGATGTAGGTCTGCACATAGTCCTGCCAGCCGTTTTCCGCCTGGCTGCTGGCGACATAGCCCTTGAGGTGCTTCATGTCCCAGCCGTAGTCGGGGGCGCAGAGCGTCGGGTGCGCGCCGAGGGGCGCATGCACCACGCCTTTCACCAGGTAACGCTCGAAGGTGTTGAAACGGGCCATGTCGGCGCTCAGCTCCAGACGATCTTCCAGGCGTTCACACGAGACAAAGCACTGGTCGGCGGCACGGGCGAACAGGTGATCGAAATACGGGTCCGGCCCGGTCACCAGGCAGTTGCCCAGGCGGTCGGCGACGTTGACGTGCAGGAACGCAACGTCGAGGTTGAGCGCCGGCATCGCCAGCAGCACCTCGCCATCGGCATAGGGCGACTGGATGGTCTTGAGTTCCGGGTTCAGGCGCGTCACATCGGTGGCCAGGCCGCAACGGGTCGGCAGGAACGGCAGGCGCATGCCGGCGGCGCGCAGGCCCCACTGGAACATGCCTTCGTCCAGTTCCATCAATTCCAGTTCGCCCGCTTCGCGAGCCTTGCGGTAGTAGGGTTCCAGCGGAATGGCATCGAGGGTGGCGAAGCCGAACACCAGCTTCTTGACCTTGCCGGCGGCGCACAGCATGCCCACTTCCGGACCGCCGTAGGCGACCACGGTCAGGTCCTTGACCGGTGAACGGAGGATCTCGCGCACGATGGCCATCGGCTTGCGCCGCGGGCCCCAGCCGCCGAAACCGATGGTCATGCCATCGCGTAATTGAGCGACCGCATCGGCCGCTGTCAGTTGTTTGTTCATCATGACAATTTCCTTAGCGTTGGCCGACCGAAAAGTCGTGCCCCCAAATGCTCACGCGGGTGAACTCGAACGCCGAATGCTCGGCCCAGTCGACTTGCAGCCCGCCAAAGCCGTATTCGATATCGAAACCGGACGGCGTCTTCATGTAGAAGCTGGTCATGCGGTCGTTGAGGTGCTGGCCGAGGGTCGCCGAGAGGCTCACGTCATGGGCCAGCAGACGGTCATGGCCACGCCCCACTTCAGTCATCGAATCCACCTCGACCATCACGTGCACGCAACCTGACGGCACCGGGTACTCGGCCAGTGCCAGGCTGTGGTGACGAGCGTTCTGGCAATGCAGGAAGTGAATGCGGATCGGCGCCACCGACGGGTCGGGACGGAAGTTGAAAATGTCCGACAGCTCGAAGCCCAGCACGTCCTTGGCGAATGCCAGGGTGGCGTCGAAGTTCGGCGCCGGCAGCACGGTGTGGCCCAGGCCCATGTCGCCGGTGATGAAACGCGGCACACCCTGAGGCGAAACAAACGGCAGGCAATCGGAGCGATGGCCCCAGCTCAGTTCATGGCAGTTGCCCGACGGGTCGGTAAGCTTGACCAGCGCCTGCACGCCGCGCTGGTCGATCTCGGCGGCAGTGCCCGGCTGCCATTCGATACCGGCAGCGCTCAGGTGCTCAAGGGCGGCCTTGAACGCCGTCTCGTTGGCCAGCTCCCAGCCGGAGGCCAGGTAACGCGCCTCGCTGCCTTCGACGATCAGCATGCGAAACGGGCGTTCGTCCATTTTCACGTACAAGCCACCGCCCGGCGCCGGGTGCACTTGCATGCCCAGCACGTCTTCGGCGTAACGCTGCCAATGGCTGAGGTTTTCGATCTGCGAGACGAAATAGCTCAAACCGCGAATGTCGATCATGCCTGGGTCCTCGTTGGCTGGATGGGCTTCGTGGCGAGCATTGTGCAAAGCGCCGCCCGCCCCTTCATCGTCCGTTGAGACTAAGCACGGTGTGGCTCTTTGTAGGAGCCAGGCTTGCCGGCGAAGAACGATGACGCGGTGCAACAGCTACACCGCAGCGCTTGGTTCGCCGGCAAGCCTGGCTCCTACAGGCGAAGAACGATGACGCGGTATGACAGAGACACCGCGGCGCCCGGTTCGCCTGTAGGAGCGAGGCTTGCCCGCGAAGAACGATAACGCGGTGCAACAGGTACACCGCAGCGCTGGTTCGCCGGCAAGCCTGGCTCCTACAGGCGAAGAACGATGACGCGGTATGACAGAGACACCGCGGCGCCCGGTTCGCCTGTAGGAGCGAGGCTTGCCCGCGAAGAACGATAACGCGGTGCAACAGGTACACCGCGGCGCTTGGTTCGCCTGTAGGAGCGAGGCTTGCCCGCGAAGAACGATAACGCGGTGCAACAGGTACACCGCAGCGCTTGGTTCGCCTGTAGGAGCGAGGCTTGCCCGCGAAGAACGGTAACGCGGTGCAACAGGTACACCGCAGCGCTTGGTTCGCCGGCAAGCCTGGCTCCTACAGGCGAAGAACGGTAACGCGGTGCAACAGATACACCGCGGCGCTTGGTTCGCCGGCAAGCCTGGCTCCTACAGGCGAAGAACGAAGACGCGATCTCCCTAGTCCGTTTTAATGATTCGAACACCGCCCCCACAGCTCCAGACTGGCGCATCCATCCGCTTTACAGAGACAGCCCCCATGGAGTTCGCTTTTACCGAAGAACACCTGATGATTCGCGACAGCGCCGAGCGCTTTCTCGCCCAGGCCAGCGACTCGCATGCCGTGCGCGCCGCCATGAACCACCCGGACGCGCATGACCCCGAGGTCTGGCAGCGGATCGGCCAGGAACTGTACTGGCCGGCGCTGATGGTGCCCGAGCGCTTTGGCGGCATGGGCCTGGGGTTTGTCGAACTGGCGATCCTGCTGGAACAAAGCGGTCGCTACCTGCTCGGTTCACCGCTGTTCGCCACGGCATGCCTGGCCACCCCGGCCCTGTTGCTGGGGCACAACGAGGCCGTGCAGGAACACTGGCTGGGGGCGATTGCCGCCGGTGAAACCCGCGCCACACTTGCCTTCGCCAGTGTGGCCGGGCTGGAGGCTTGCAGTGTGCAAACCGTGGCCGAACCGCGCCCGGGAGGCTGGACGCTTGACGGCGAGTACGCCCAAGTCATCGACGGTGCCTCGGCCGACCTGCTGATCGTCGCCGCCCGTGCCCCCGGTTCCGAGGGCGAACAAGGCATCAGCCTGTTCGTCTTGCCGGGCAATACGCCGGGCGTGATGCGCAACCCCCTGGCAACGCTGGACCAGACCCGTCGCCTGGCACGCATTGAACTGCGTCAGGTGCCGGTCAGCGAGGCGCAACGACTGTGTGGCCCCGAGCACGGCTGGGCGGTGCTGCGTGACACCCTGTTGATCGCGGCCATTGGCCTTGCCGCCGAGCAGACTGGCGGCGCGCAACAGGCCCTGGACCTGACCCTGGCGTACATTGCCGAACGCCGCCAGTTCAAACGCACCATTGCCAGTTTCCAGGCGATCAAGCACCGCTGCGCCGACATGATGCTGCAAGTCGAATGCGCCCGATCAGCGGCCTACTACGCCGCCTGCGTCGCCCAGGAACGCCTGGACCCGAACGGCGATTGCGCGGTGGTCCAGGAGCTTGAACAGGCCGCCGCCACCGCGAAGATCCATGCCAGCGAGGCGTTTTTCCACTGCGCCGCCGAGTCGATCCAACTGCATGGCGGCGTCGGTTTCACCTGGGAATACGATCCACACCTGTACTTCAAACGTGCCCGCGCCGGCGAGCAGCTATTGGGCAGCCCGGCATTGCACCGCGAGCGCCTGGCCGCACATCTATTGGGAGAACAACCATGAAAATCGGTTTCAGTCGTGCAGACGAAGTGTTCCGCGAAGACATCGCCCAATGGATGACCGAGCACCTGAGCGGCGAATTTGCGCCCTTGCGCTTTCGCGGCGGACCGGGGGATGAGCACAGCTTTCCTGAAGAGCGCAAAGCCTGGGAGCGCACGCTGGCCGCAGGTGCCTGGATCGGCGTCGGCTGGGCCAAAGAACACGGCGGACGGGGACTGTCCATCAGCCAGCAGGTCATCTTCCATGAGGAATATGCCCGCGCCGGTGGCCCCGGGCGCATGGGCCACATCGGCGAAGGCCTGGTCGGCCCGACACTCGCCGCCTTTGGTACCCCGGCCCAGCAGCAGCGCCTGTTGCCCGGCATCCTCGATGGAAGCCAGTTCTGGTGCCAGGGCTACTCGGAACCGGGCGCAGGTTCGGACCTGGCCAACGTCCAGACCCGGGCGAAACTGGATGCCACGGGTGAGCATTGGCTGATCAGCGGGCAGAAGGTCTGGACCTCCCTGGCCCACGAGGCCGACTGGTGTTTCGTGCTGGCGCGCACCGAGCCGGGCAGCCAAGGGCATCACGGTTTGTCGTTCCTGCTGGTGCCGATGGCCCAGGACACCATCCGCGTGCAACCGATCCAGCAACTGACCGGCACCAGTGAGTTCAACGAGGTGTTCTTCGACCAGACCCTTACCCATGCCGACAACCTGATCGGCCAACCGGGCGACGGCTGGAAGATTGCCATGGCGCTGCTGGGTTTCGAGCGTGGCGTGTCCACGCTGGGCCAGCAGATGCAGTTCCACAACGAACTCGATGAAATCATCCGCATCGCCCGCGCCAACGGCGCCGCACGCGACCCATTGCTGCGCCAGCGCATCGCCCAGGCCTGGGCCGGGCTCAAGGTGTTGCGCTACAACTCCCTGCGCATGCTCTCGGGCCCGCAAGACGGCAACCTGGGGCGCGAAGCGATGATCTACAAGCTGGCCTGGTCCACCTGGCACAGCGACCTGGGCAAACTGGCCATGGACGTGCTGGGCGACGCCGGAGAAATCCTCGACGCCGCGCCCTACCAGCTCAGCCGCCTGCAGTCACTGTTCCTGTTCACCCGCTCCGACACCATCTACGGCGGCAGCAACGAAATCCAGCGCAACGTCATTGCCGAGCGGGCGCTGGGCATGCCTCGGGAACCACGGGTGAACGGGTGATCTGAACACAACAAAAATCCCCTGTGGGAGCGGGCTTGCTCGCGAAGGCGTCAGTACAGTCAATATTGATGTTGACTGTACTGACGCCTTCGCGAGCAAGCCCGCTCCCACATTGGTTTGATGTTGCACCTGAGGCGGCAATCCTGCACCGGCCGCCCTGTTTTCAGCGCACGCGAATCTTCGGGTCGCCCGCCCCGCGGCGCAGGGTCTTGAGGAAGCCTTCCAGCGGCGCTGGTTCGGCGATCTGCGGCAAGGCGTCTTTATCCGGACGTTGTGCCCAAAACGCATCCCAGGACGGGAACAGCTCGTGGAAGGTACCGGCGTACGGCTCGCGCCCTGGCCAGCGCATTTTCAGGCCGCCGATCGGTGGCTTGTTCAAGTCGGTCGCGTACCAGTAGCACGGCAAGCGACGACGGAAGCACCAGCGTCCGTCGATCCGCTCGTAGTCGTCCCAGTACAGCATCTGCATGATCACCCACTCCGGCCCGGTCTCATGCTCATTCTTCGAATAGACCACGCCTGTGGCGTGATCGGCATCGCTGAACTCGATGATGTGTTGCCCCAGGTGATGGGAGGTGCCATGGAACTGCTTGCGCATGGTTTCGTCCAGCCACGCCTTGAGGTGCGCGCGACCGCTCTTGTCGCGGCCCACGCGCACGTCCGGGGCGAAGCAGTTGGCCATGGCATCCATGTCCCGCATGTCCAGGGCCAGGGCGTACTTGCCGGCCAGTTGGCGGATCGCGTCCAGCGACTCCAGTCGGTCGATGCGCTCGAGCAATACGTTCGTGTCCTGGTTCATCATTCGAGCACCACGTACAGGTCCGAGCCGCGCCCGCCGTCCACCGCCAGGCTGGCGCCGGTGACATAGGAAGCCTCGTCGCTGGCCAGGAACAGAATGGCGTTGGCCAATTCCACCGGCAGGCCGACCCGTTTCATCGGGATCACTTTTTCAGTGTTGGTGCGGGCCTTGGCGTCGCCGAGCATGCCGGCGGTGGCCGGGGTGTCGACCACGCCGGGAATGATCACGTTGCAGCGGACATTGTGCGGTGCGCCTTCGCTGGCCGCCGCCCGGCTGAAGTTGATCACCGCCGCCTTGGCCGCCGAGTAACCGGCCATCCACGCCGTGCCGAACAGGCCGCAGATCGACGCGATGTTGACGATCGAACCGCCACCCTGCGCTTTCATCAACTGCATCGCGGTGCGGGTGCCCCAGAAGGTGCCGTCCACGGTGGTGGTGAAGTTGGCGTGCCAGTCGGCGGTGGTCATCGTGTCGATGCCGCCCCAGGTATAGGCCATCGCATTGTTGACCAGAATGTCCAGGCGCCCGTGACGTTGCGCGGTGGCTTGCAGCGCGCCGACGTAGGCCTGTTCATCGCTGACATCGGCCACGGCAATTTCGGCCTGCCCGCCCAGGGCCTGGATTTTTTCCTGCACGCCTTGCAGTGGCTCGATGCGTCGCCCGCACAGCACCACCGTGGCGCCCTCTTCGGCGAATCGCAGGGCGGTGGCTTCACCGATGCCGGAACCGGCGCCGGTGACGAAGGCGATTTTTCCTTGTAAACGCTTGCTCATGGGTGACTCCCTGATCAGATAAAGGCCATGCCGCCGTTGACGGCGATGTTCTGCCCGGTCATGAAACTGGCGTCTTCGCTAGCCAGGAACACGGCGACTTTGGCGATCTCGTCGGTCTCGCACAGGCGACCCAAAGGTACGTTTTTCAGCAGGGTCAGCATGTAGTCGTCAGGGATGCCGGCCATCATCGGCGTGTTGGTCGGTCCCGGCACCAGGGTGTTGACGCGTATGCCGCTGGCCGCCAGTTCACGGGCGATCGAGCGGGTCAGGCCCATCACCCCGGCTTTCGAGGCGCAGTAGTGGCTAGGTCCTTCGCCGTTCAGCGCGGCGGTGCTGGAGAGGTTGATGATCGCGCCCTTGCGGCCACCCTTGATCATCAGCCTGGCGCCTTCACGGCAGCACAGGAACGTGCCGCCCAGGTTCACGCCGATCACTCGCGCCCAGCTCTCGTCCGAGGTGTCGAGGAAGCTGTCCAGCCCGCCCACGCCAGCGTTGTTGACCAGGATGTCGAGGCCGCCGAAGTGCTGCTCGGCCTGGCCCATGGCGTCGGCCACGGAGGCGCCGTCACCGACGTTGCAGGCCAGGGCCAATACCTGGTCGCCCAGGTCTGCCAGGCTCTCGGCCAGGGCCGCCTGATTCAGATCGACTGCCACCACCTTGGCGCCTTCGGCGACAAAACCACGCACGATGGCCTGGCCCATGCCTTGCCCTGCGCCGGTCACAAAGGCGACTTTATTGAGTAACTTCATCAGCAATCTCCGAATGTGCAAATACGCTGCAGCCCGCTGCCCTTGCAGTGGAGCCGTCACCTGCATGATTAGCGGCAAGTGCCTTGGCACACATCGTCCGATGGGACTATCGCCGCGTGGTCTGAACGGACGATGTGAATAACGCCGCCAGGGCCGAGCATTCGCAGGGTGCGCACCACGCCAGGCGCTGTGTTCCCCTTCAATTCGCTGCATCGCCTGGCGCGGCTGTGCTTCATGAATCCGCAGACAATGGAGAACCCCATGAACCAACCCGTAGACCTGCCCCTGCCCGTCGGCCATTACGCGACCCTGCCCAACGGCCTGCGCCTGCACTATCTGGATGAGGGCGCAGGCCCCGTCGTGCTGTGGCTGCACGGCAGCGGGCCGGGCGCCAGTGGCTTCAGCAACTTCAAGGGTAACTACCCGCAGCTCGTCGCCGCGGGCTATCGCAACCTCGTGCTCGACCTCCCGGGTTTTGGCCGCTCGGACAAACCCGAAGACGTGCAGTACAACCTGGATTTCTTCGTCGACTGCGTGGCGGCACTCCTGGAGGCCGTCGGTGTGCGGCGTTGCACGCTGCTGGGTAACTCGCTGGGCGGCGCGATCGCCCTGGGTCTGGCCCTGCGTCTGCCGCAGCTGCCCCAGAGCCTGATCCTGCTGGCACCGGGCGGTGTCGAGGAGCGGGAAACCTACTTCCAGATGGAAGGCATCGTGCGCATGGTCAGCCTGTTCAACGCAGGCCCCATCGGCATGGAGGAGATGCGCAGCATGATGCGCCTGCAGCTGTTCGATGACTCGATCCTGCCGGAAAGCCTGCTGCAGGAACGCGTGGCGGTGGCGGTGACCCAGCCGAAGAATCTGTTCAGCACGATGATGGTGCCGAACATGGAAGCGCGCCTGGGTGAGATCCAGTGCCCGATCCTTGGCTTCTGGGGCACCAACGATCTCTTCAACCCGATCAGTGGCGCCCAACGCATCATCGACGGTGCGCCGAATGCCCGGTTCATCGTGCTCAACCGTTGCGGGCATTGGGTCCAGGTGGAACACCGCGAGCTGTTCAACCGCAGCTGCATCGACTTCCTGCAGAACGGCTGATCCGGGCGACGCGGTGTATCTGCTGCACCGCGTTATCGTTGTTTGTCTGACTGTCACACCGTGTCATCATTTTCGCCTGTAGGAGCGAGCGGTGCGGCGATCCGACTTGCCCGCGAACCAATCGCTGCGGTGTATCTGTCACACCGCGTTATCGTTCTTCGCCGGCAAGCCTGGCTCCTACAGGGAGCCGGGCGCCACGGTGTATCTGTCACACCGCGGCGCCCGGTTCGCGGGCAGGGGTTGCCTAGCGATCTGCCGCCTGCTGGCTGTTCAACACGGCATCGCCGGGCTGGCCCAGCACGCAGGAGGTGCCGCCGGGGGTGTACATCATCGCCACGCAGCGGTTGCAGGCGGTGCAGATCGAGTCGCGGCTGGCGCCACTGGCGAGTTTGTCTACGTAGTCATTCTCGGCCAGCAACACCCGGCCCATGGCGACCAGGTCGAAACCCTCGGCCATGATCTTTTCGATGCTCGCCAGGCTCTTGGCGCCGCCCAGATAAGCCAGTGGCATTTTCACCGCCGCACGCACCTTGCGCGCATGTTCCAGCAAATACAGCTCACGGAATTCCACCGTCGGCTCTTTGCGGCGCTGGATGGCCATGGCCAGGGCGATGATCTTGTTCTTCTGTTGCACGCGGTTTTCCTTGGGGAAGGAAGAGCCGAACATGGTGGTGATCGACTCGGCGTTCATCCCGGCGCTGAGCACCAGCAGGTGCGCACCCTCCTCTTCCAGCATGCGGGCGATCTGCGCCCCGTCTTCGGCACTGTTACCGGCGCGCACGCCTTCAGTGACGCTGTATTTGCAGATCACTGCCATGTCCTTGCCGACCGCCTCCAGCACCGCACGCAGCACCCGGCGCGGAAAGCGCAGACGGTTTTCCAGGCTGCCGCCGTACTGGTCGCGGCGCTTGTTGTACATCGGCGAAATAAACTGGCTGAGCAGGTAGCCGTGACCCATGTGGATTTCCACGGCATCGAAACCCGCCTGGCGTGCCAGGCGTGCGCCTTGCGCAAACTCGCGCACCACTTGCTGCATGTCCGCTTCGTTCATCGCCTGCTTGAGGAACATGCCACTCATCAGGCCGATCTTGTTGAAGCCGCCGCTGGCTGACAGCGGACGTTTGGTCGAGCGTTCGCGAATGAAGGTAAAGCAGCCGCCGTGGGTGATCTGCGCGCTGGCCAGGCCACCGGCCTGGTGCACGCCGTCGGTCAGGGCCTTGAAGTGCGGCAGGCTGGATTGGGTGAAGGTCAACTGGTTGGGCAAGGTGCGGCCATCGCTGCTCACCGCGCAATAGGCCACGGTGGTCATGGCGGTGCCGCCAGCGACCAGGGCCGAGTGCAGCTTCACCAGTTGTTTGGATGGCACGCCCTGGGCACTCATGCCCTCGTTGGTGGCGGACTTGATAAACCGGTTTTTCAGGGTCAGTGGGCCGATCGCGATAGGGCTGAACGGTGATGGGGTCGGACGAGGGTTCATGACAGGCCTCTCTTTGTTGTTATCAGGCTACAAATGAAGGCTGCGTCGCCATCTCGCGACGCAGCCATGATCATCAGAAGGTGTACTTGGCGTTGAGGGACAGGTAATCGCGGTCAGCCAGCAGTCGGCCCTGGGCGACATCCGGTGAGCTCAGGTAGGCGACATAGGTCATGCCGATCTGGAAGTTGCCCAGGTACTTGAAATCGCCACCCACGGTCAGGCGCTTTTCGTCACGGCCCAGGCCCTGATAGGCGCTGCCGTCGACGTTCTGCGTCCACACCACTTTGGTGCTCAGGTCCAGTCCCGTGGCGATGGACGGGTAATCCATGTAGGCGCCAATGCCCAGCAGGGTCGAACCGCGGGTCTGGGTCTTCGACTCGAACGTGTCGAAGGTGCCGTCCACGCCGGCCCCGCCGCCAGTGATCGTCAGGCTGTCCACCCCATCGATGTGTTGATGCACCACTTCACCCATGAAGGTGGTCTGATGGGCGAGCAGGCTTGGGCCCAGGATGTACATGGCGTTGAGGTTGCCTTGCCAGATCTGCCCGGTGGTCGGCGCGCCGTTGTTCAGGTAGACCGAGGCGCCATCGCGGTAGCTCAGGTCACCGGCGTACTGCACCGAGTCGCCGACCTTGGAGGTGAAACTGATGCCCGTCAGCTTGACGTCTTCGAAGTAGCCCAGGCGATAGGACGGCGCGGTGCCGTCATGACCGATGCCCTTGAGCGACGAGTATTGGGTGGTGCCGGTGAAGTCGAAGAACATCGAGCCGATGCGCTCGTTATAGCGGTAATGGAACAGCCCCACTTCGGTGTTCTCGGTGATCCGGTAGCGTGCGCCAAGCCCCCATTGGCCGCTGTCGCTGGCATCTTTTTCACCGGCATAACCGACTGCCAGGCCGTTGGGCAGGCGGTCGACCGCACCGCTGCCCAGGCGATAGAACTCGGCGCCGGGACCGAACGTATCGCTGCCGAAGTAGTCGCCCACAGGGTTGAGCTGGGTCTTTTCCCACTCGTACTGGTAGTAGCCCACCAGCGCCAGGTTTTCATTCAGCGACCACGATCCGGACACCTGCCCCACCGGCAGGTACGAGTCCTTGGCCTCGGTACCCGGCACGTTGAACTTGGTGGCGTCCACCGGGGCCTGGCCCTGGCTGATGTTCGGCCAGAACAGGCTCTCGCCCCAGGCCACCAGGTGCCGCCCGGCCTTGAGCGACAGGTACTGGGTTTCGCCGACATCGAAGTTGCCATACACGTACGCGTCGAGCAGGCGCGCCATGCTGCCACTGAGCCTGCGGGTTTCGTCGCTGAAGCCATCGTTGTGGCCGACCTTGTTCACCGTCTGCGGCGAGTCGTTGGCGTTTTTCTGGTTGTAGACATCGTCGTAGAACTGACTGCCGCGCAGCACCGCACCGAGGTTGTCGTGCTTGAGCTGCAATTCGCCGAACAGGCTCAGGCGATTGTTGATCAACGAGCCGCGCTTGAAGTTGCGCGTGCCGTCGTCGTTGTTCGGGTCGTTGAGGTATTGACTGGCCTGCTTGGCGGTACGCATGGAGGCGGTGTAGTTGACCGTCAGCGACGAATCCAGGGTAGTGTTTTCCCCCAGTTCGATGGTCGGTGCGGCGCCGGCTGTGGCACTGGCGATGGTGATGGCCGTTGCCAACAGGCAGCGGCTACCGGTCAGGTTCCCCGAATGGCGCGCGACAGTGTTTCGCGTAAACATGCTCCTCTCCTTTTGTTGTTTTTTCTTGTGTCGCCACAGCATGAAAAAAGCCGGAACCGCGCACATCGTCCGTTTGGTGAGATGGCTGTGCGTCATGCCTGAACGCTGTTGGCCACCACCGCCCGCAATTCGTTCTTGGCCACCTTGCTCGACGGGTTGAGTGGCAAGGCGCTGAAGAAACGCACCTGGCGCGGCACCTTGTAATTGGCCATTTGCTCACGGCTCCAGGCGATCAGTTGCGCCTCGTCAAGTGCTTCACCGTCGCGCAGCACCACGCAGGCACATCCGACCTCGCCCATGCGTTCATCGGCGATGCCGATTACCGCCACCTGGGCAATTGCCGGGTGCCTGATCAGCGCTGCTTCGATTTCCGCCGGGTAGCAGTTGAAACCGCCGACGATGAACATGTCCTTCAGGCGGTCGGTGATGATCAGGTTGCCCGCCTCGTCCAGGCGCCCGACATCGCCGGTGTGCAGCCAGCCTTCGGCATCGATCGCTTCGCGGGTCGCTTCGGGGTTCTGGAAATAGCCCTGCATGATGTGAAAGCCACGCAGGCAGATCTCACCGGTAAGCCCGGCGTCCAGCGCCTGGTTGTCCGGGTCGCGGATGCTCACTTCGGTGCCGGCGATCGGCCGTCCGCTGGTGCCGGCGATGACCTGCGCCGAGTCCTGGGGATCGCAGATGGTCGCCAGCCCGCCGCACTCGGTCAGGCCGTAGGCGGTGGTCACCACGGCAAATCCCAACTCGTTGCGCATGCGCTCGATCAGGCTCGGCGGGATGCTCGCCGAACCGGTCACCGCGATGCGCAGGCTCGACAGGTCGGTCTGCTTGAGCCGCGGATGGGCCAGCAGCGAGAGGTACAGGGTCGGCGCGCCGGGCAGTATGCTGATGCGCTCACGGGCGATGCGCTGGAACACTTGTTCGGCGTCGAACACCGCGTGGGGCAGGATGGTCGCCCCGCCGATCAGGCAGGTCAGCCAACCGGCCTTGTAGCCAAAGGCATGGAAGAACGGGTTGACGATCAGGTAGCGGTCGCCCGGCACCAGGCCGATGACCTTGACGTATTCGGTGAAGGCCCGCAGGTTCTGCCCATGGCCGCTCATCACACCCTTGGGTTTGCCAGTGGTGCCGGAGGTGAACAGCAGGTCGCACATGGCTTCGGGGCCGACGGCCAATGCACGCTGTGTGGCGCTGTCGGCATCGATGGTCGCCGCGCCATGCAGAAATTGGGCAAGGGTCAGGTCCGACGACAGCCCAGGCGTGTCACCTTCGAAAACCACCAGGTGTTCGAGGCTCGCCGGCCGATGGGGCGCGAGCAGTGCCGGGTAGTCGACGTCGAGAAAACGCTGCTGGATAAACAACAACCGGCAGCCGCTGCGCTCCAGTACATCGGCGGCCTCAAGGCCCTTCATGCGGGTATTGATCGGCACCAGCACCGCACCGGCGCATTGAATGCCCAGCGCCGCGAAGATCCAGTCACCGCTGTTCGGCGCCCAGACACCGACCCGGTCGCCGGCCTGAATGCCCAGCGCCATCAAGCCCCGGGCAAAGCCCATGACCCGTTCTGGCAGCTCGGCGTAATCAATGCACTGTCCGTTGTCTTCGATGGCCGTGCGGCCGGCAAAACGTTCGGCGCTTTGGAACACCAACCGGGCAACGGTGGTGGGCACTTCGCTTAGCGGTGGGGATAGCTTCAGGCTCTGGTTCATCGTAGGCTCGGTGATCTGCATCATTCGGGAAAACGGATACGCAAGTGGGCGCTGGTTGGCACAGCCTGGCAGGCAAGGATCCAGCCTTCGGCCAGTTCACCGCTGTCCAGCGCATCGTTGTGCAGCAGTTCGATGTCGCCACTTTCCAACGTGCACATGCACGAGGCGCAGCCACCCACTCGGCAGGCGCTGGGTGGATTCAGGCCGGCACGCTCCATCGCTGCCAACACGGTTTCGCCGCTGTCGCAGGCCAGATTGTGTTCCTCGCCATCCAGGCGCACCGATAACTGCGCAGCCATCGCCGCTTCACTGCTGGCCGCCAGCGGCAATTCGCCTTCGCCGGGCAGCGAGACAAAGCGTTCGACATGGACCCGGCCGCCGGGCAGGCCCAGGCTTTTCAGCGCGCTGACCGCTGCGTCCATGAACGGCCCTGGGCCACAGATAAAGGCCCGGGCGTCGATAAACGGGCGCGCCAGCTCAGCCAATTGCTCGACGCTCGGAATGCCCTGCACCGAATCGAGCCAGTGGACAATCTGCAGACGTTGCGGATGCGCGCTGGCCAGGGCCCTGAGTTCGTCGCGAAAGATCACCGAGGCTTCATCGCGGTTGGCGTAGATCAACAGAATCCTGCCGTGGCCGGCCAATAGCGCCGAACGCAGGATTGAAAGCACCGGCGTCACGCCGCTGCCCCCGCCGAACAGCAGCAGGTCGTCGTCCAGACTGCGCGGCACAAACACCCCGGCAGGCGGCAGCACCTCCAGGGTTTGACCGGCCTGCAACTCGCCGCAGAGCCAGTTCGAGGCCCGGCCGTCACGCACGCGCTTGACCGTCACCCGCAGCGGTTCGCCCAGCAACGGCGTGCTCGACAACGAATAACAGCGCGGCAACCAGCCGTCCTCGAAAGGCACTCGCAAGGTCAGGAACTGGCCGGGTTGATAACGAAAGTGTTCGCTCAAATGCTCCGGCACGTCGAACACCAGGGAACGCGCATCGGCGGTTTCCTCGATCACTCGCGCCACGCGCAGGGCAAGATAATTGTTCATAGCTCAGGTACTCATGACCACCTGCCCGCGCATCACGGGCAGGTGTAAACCCAGGGGTATCGAAACGGCACCATGGCCTCAGACGTAGGGGTCCGGGTTGGGCAGGCCCAGCATCACCGCGCCGTAGCTGCGCCCGTAGGCCAGGTAGTTGTTGGCGATGTGCCCGCGCGCCTGATGCAGGTCGCGGAACAGCCGCGCCACCGGGTTGGTGTTGTACAAGCCAGAGGCGGCCATGCTGCGCAGCAGGTCGTCGACCCGTTCGGCGCAGATATTGGTCACGTAGGCTGACTGGTAGCGGTACAGCAGGCGAGTCTCGGTGTCCGGGTATTCGCCGGCACGGGCCAGGCTCATCAGGTGCTCGTAGTTGCGCTCCAGCACCAGGCGCAGGCTGTCGACGGTGATCATCGCTTCGGCAATTGCGGTTTGCGCCACCGGATCGTCAGCGGTACGGGCGCCGTGCTTGCCGATGTGCTTGGCGGCGTTGTCGCGGAACTCGTTGATCGCGCCTTGCAGGGCGCCGATGGCCGAGGTCGAGACCGCGCGCGAGAACACCTGGGCGAAAGGAATCGCGTAGATCGGGTTGGTATTGACCAGGCGCCCGGGCGTCGCTTCGAGGGTCCAGTTATTGGTGCGTTGCACGCGATGGGACGGGACGAACACATCCTCGACCACGATGTCATGACTGCCGGTGCCGCGCAGGCCCAGCACATCCCAGTTACGCTCGATCTGATACTCGCGACGCGGCAGCAGGAAGGTGCCGTGCTCGGCGGCCAGTTCGCCATCGGGAGGCAGGATGCCACCCAAAAACACCCATTGGCAGTGCTCGCTGCCGCTGGAGAAACCCCAGCGCCCGCTGATCCGGTAACCGCCCTCCACCACCGTGACCTTGGCCGCCGGCATATAAGTCGAGCTGATCAAGGTGCTGTGGTCATCGGCCCAGACTTCACGCTGTGCTTCGATCGGATAACGTGCCAGCTGCCAGGGGTGAACCCCCATCACGCCGTAGATCCAGGCGGTGGACATGCAACCCTCGGCGAGGATGGTCTGGATTTCGAAGAAGGTTCGCGGGTCCACTTCATAACCACCGAACTCCTTTGGCTGCAAGGCCCGCAGCAAACCGGCGGCCTGCAACTCGACGATGCTCTCCACCGGCACCTTCTGATCCTTGTCGGCCTGCGCCGTGCGCGCCTTGAGTGCCGGCACCAGGCTGCGTGCACGTTCCAGCAGATCACGTTCGTCCTGGGTCTTTTCTCGCATGCTGTGCATCACTCAATTCTCCCGATCTCACTGCGCCACTGCGCGAGTTGTGGTGGATCATCGGGTCGAGCGAGCAATCATTCATCGTCAAAGCGGACTAGGGGGTGCCCGGTTCGCCTGTAGGAGCGAGGCTTGCCCGCGAAGAACGATAACGCGGTGCATCAGGTACACCGCAGCGCCTGGTTCGCCTGTAGGAGCGAGGCTTGCCCGCGAAGAACGATAACGCGGTGCAACAGATAAACCGCGGTGCCCGGTTCGCCGGCAAGCCTGGCTCCTACGGGCGAAGAACGATAACGCGGTGCAACAGATAAACCGCGGTGCCCGGTTCGCCGGCAAGCCTGGCTCCTACAGGCGAAGAACGATAACGCGGTGCATCAGGTACACCGCAGCGCCTGGTTCGCCGGCAAGCCTGGCTCCTACGGGCGAAGAACGATAACGCGGTGCAACAGGTACACCGCAGCGCCTGGTTCGCCGGCAAGCCTGGCTCCTACGGGCGAAGAACGATAACGCGGTGCAACAGGTACACCGCAGCGCCTGGTTCGCCGGCAAGCCTGGCTCCTACGGGCGAAGAACGATAACGCGGTGCAACAGGTACACCGCAGCGCCTGGTTCGCCGGCAAGCCTGGCTCCTACGGGCGAAGAACGATAACGCGGTGCAACAGGTACACCGCAGCGCCTGGTTCGCCGGCAAGCCTGGCTCCTACGGGCGAAGAACGATAACGCGGTGCAACAGATAAACCGCGGTGCCTGGTTCGCCTGTAGGAGCGAGGCTTGCCCGCGAAGAACGATAACGCGGTGCAACAGATAAACCGCGGTGCCCGGTTCGCCGGCAAGCCTGGCTCCTACGGGCGAAGAACGATAACGCGGTGCAACAGATAAACCGCGGTGCCCGGTTCGCCGGCAAGCCTGGCTCCTACAGGCGAAGAACGATAACGCGGTGCATCAGGTACACCGCAGCGCCTGGTTCGCCGGCAAGCCTGGCTCCTACGGGCGAAGAACGATAACGCGGTGCAACAGGTACACCGCAGCGCCTGGTTCGCCGGCAAGCCTGGCTCCTACGGGCGAAGAACGATAACGCGGTGCAACAGATAAACCGCGGTGCCTGGTTCGCCTGTAGGAGCGAGGCTTGCCCGCGAAGAACGATAACGCGGTGCAACAGATAAACCGCGGTGCCCGGTTCGCCGGCAAGCCTGGCTCCTACGGGCGAAGAACGATAACGCGGTGCAACAGGTACACCGCAGCGCCTGGTTCGCCGGCAAGCCTGGCTCCTACGGGCGTAGAACGATGACGCGGTATCACCGCGGCGCTAGTCCATTGAGACGATGCTGGCGGCAGCCGTGGCGGCGATATTAAATCCATCGACAATCGACCCCACGGAGCAAGGGCCCATGAGTATTTTGCAGCGTTTCCAGATGCACGGCAGCGTCGCCATCGTCACCGGCAGCGGCCGGGGTATCGGTCGGGCGATTGCCCTGGCGTATGCCGAAGCCGGCGCCGATGTAGTGTGCTCGGCACGTTCGCTGGAAGAAGTAGAGGCCGTGGCCGAAGAAGTTCGCGGCCTGGGCCGGCGCGCCCTGGCCTTCGCCTGTGACGTCAACGATGCCGAGCAACGCCAGGCACTGGTGCGCCACAGCGTTGAGCAAATGGGCCGCATCACGCATCTGGTCAACAACGTCGGCGGCGGCGGGCCCAACGACCCGCTGGCCATGACACCGGAGCAGTTCGCCCAGGTGCTGAACTTCAACGTCGCCACCAGCTACGCCTTCTGCCAGTTGTGCGTGCCCCTGATGCGCGAGGCCGGTGGCGGCAACATCATCAATATCAGCTCGGTGGCGGCGCGCTATGCCCAGCGCCATTTCAGCGCCTACGGCACGGCCAAGGCCGCCCTCAGCCATCTGACCCGCTTGCTGGCCCAGGACTTCGCGCCGCAGATCCGGGTCAACGCCGTCGCCCCCGGCCCCACCCTGACCGAAGCGCTGAACGGCGTGATGCCCGCCGCCATGCGCGAAGTCATGGAAGCCAACACCCCGCTCAAATGCCTGGGCACCCCGCAAGACATCGCCGCTGCCGCGCTGTACCTGGCCAGCCCCGCTTCGGCCTGGGTGACCGGCAAGATCATTGATGTCGATGGCGGTGCCGACTCGTCGGTCTGGCCCGGCTGACCAACTCCTTTGGGCCTGCCCCTGATGACATTGGGGCAGGCCTTTTTTTCTTTCCATTCATCTGGAGCCCTCACCATGGACACCCATTTGATCAACGCGCTCGGTGACGAGCTGTTCAACGCCCTGCGCAGTCGCCAGACGCTGGCCCCCCTGACCCGTCGTTATCCGCAGATCACCCTGGAGCAGGCCTACCGGATTTCCCTGCACTTCCTGCAACGCCGCGAAGCCCTCGGCGAGCGAGTGATCGGCAAGAAAATCGGGGTTACCAGCCGCGCCGTGCAGGAGATGCTCGATGTCCACCAACCGGACTTCGGGTTCCTCACCGACGCCATGCAGGTCGAGGATGGCAGCGATGTCAGCCTGGCCCGCCATAACCTGATCCAGCCACGGGCCGAAGGTGAAATCGCCTTTATCCTCGGCGAGGACTTGCAGGGCCCGGGCATCAGTGCCGAGGACGTGCTGGCCGCCAGCCAATGGGTCGTGCCGTGCTTCGAGATCGTCGATTCGCGGATCGACGACTGGCAGATCCGCATCCAGGACACCGTGGCCGACAACGCTTCGTGTGGCGTGTTCGCCCTCGGTACCCAGCGCATCGACCCGCGTTCACTGGACCTGGCCGCCGTGCACATGCAACTGCTGAAAAACGGCGAACCGGCAGGCTCGGGCCTGGGCTCGGCGGTGCAAGGCCATCCCTGTGCGGCCGTGGCCTGGCTGGCCAATACCCTGGGCGAGCTGGGCATCCCGTTCCGCCGTGGCGAGATCATTCTTTCCGGTGCCCTGGCGCCGCTGGTGCCCGTGGTCGCCGGCGACCGCATCAGCCTGTCCATGAGCGGGCTGGGCGAAACCAGCCTGCGCTTTGTCCCTTGACCACTCTTCACTTCACTTCTCTCTCCCCCCCCAAGGAGCCAAAGAACATGAGCAAAAAGATCAAATGCGCGCTGATCGGGCCGGGCAACATCGGCACCGACCTGCTGTACAAACTGATGCGCAGCGAGGTGCTGGAACCGGTATGGATGGTGGGCATCGACGCCACCTCCGAAGGTCTGGCACGGGCTCGCGAGCTGGGCCTGAAAACCACCGCCGATGGCGTTGACGGCCTGCTGCCCCATGTCCTCGAAGACCAGATCCAGATCGCCTTCGACGCCACCTCGGCCTACGTGCACGCGCAGAACTCGCGCAAGCTCAATGCCCTGGGCGTGTTGATGATCGACCTGACCCCGGCGGCCATCGGCCCGTATTGCGTGCCGCCCGTCAACCTCAAGGCGCAACTGGGCCTGGGCGTGATGAACGTCAACATGGTCACCTGCGGCGGCCAGGCCACCATTCCACTGGTGGCGGCGGTGTCCAGTGTGCAGCCGGTGGAATACGCCGAAATCATTGCCACCGCCGCTTCCAAATCGGTCGGCCCCGGCACCCGGAAAAACATCGACGAATTCACCCGCACCACCGCCAGCGCAGTGGAAAAGGTCGGCGGCGCGAAGAAGGGCAAGGCGATCATCATCATCAACCCCGCCGAGCCGCCGCTGATCATGCGCGACACCGTGCATTGCCTGACCGCCAGCGAACCCGACCAGCCGGCGATCACCGCCGCCATCTTGGCCATGATCGAGCAAGTGCAGCGCTACGTACCCGGCTACAAGCTGGTCAACGGCCCGGTGTTCGACGGCAACCGGGTGTCGATCTTCATGGAAGTCGAAGGCCTGGGCGACTACTTGCCCAAGTACGCCGGCAACCTCGACATCATGACCGCCGCCGCGGCGCGCACCGCCGAGATGTTCGCCGAGGAAATCCTCAAGGGTGAGCTGGTGCTGCAAGCCACCGCCCAAACCGCCCACGCATAAGGAGCCGACCATGGATCTTCGCGGCAAAAGCATCACCGTTCACGACATGTGCCTGCGCGACGGCATGCACCCCAAGCGTCACCAGATCAGCCTGCAGCAGATGAAAGACATCGCCTGCGGCCTCGACGCGGCCGGCGTGCCGATGATCGAAGTCACCCACGGCGACGGCCTGGGCGGCAGCTCGGTGAACTATGGCTTCCCGGCACACACCGACGAGGAGTACCTGTCGGCGGTGATCCCGCTGATGAAAAAGGCCAAGGTCTCGGCCCTGCTGTTGCCGGGCATCGGCACCGTCGATCACCTGACAATGGCCCATGAACTGGGGGTCAACACCATTCGCGTGGCCACCCATTGCACCGAGGCCGATGTCAGCGAACAGCACATTTCCCACGCCCGTGGCCTGGGCATGGACACCGTCGGTTTCCTGATGATGGCCCACATGAACAGTTCCGAAGGCCTGGTCAAGCAAGGCTTGCTGATGGAAAGCTATGGCGCCAACTGCATCTACCTGACCGACTCGGCGGGCTACCTGCTGCCCCACGACGTCAGCGCCCGCGTGGCGGCAATGCGCGCGGCCCTCAAGCCGGAAACCGAGATCGGCTTTCATGGCCATCACAATCTGTCGATGGGCGTGTCCAACTCCATCGCCGCGATTGCCGCCGGGGCCAACCGTATCGACGCCGCCTGCGCGGGCCTCGGTGCCGGTGCCGGCAACACGCCGATGGAAGTGCTGGTGGCGGTGTGCGACCGCATGGGCATCGAGACCGGTGTCAGCGTGTTCGGCATCCAGGACGTGGCCGAGGATCTGGTGGTGCCGATCATGGACTTCCCGATCCGCAGCGACCGCGATGCATTGACCATGGGCTATGCCGGGGTCTATGGCTCGTTCCTGTTGTTCGCCAAGCGCGCCGAGAAGAAATATGGCGTGTCGGCCCGGGAAATTCTCGTTGAAATGGGCCGTCGCGGTATGGTCGGCGGCCAGGAAGACATGATCGAAGACACCGCCATGACCCTGGCCCGTCAGCGGCGCCAGGCGTAAAGATCCCGTCGCTAGTTCCGACGCATTCGCGGGCAAGCCCGCTCCCACAGGTCCCGTGTCGTACACAGATTTTGTGTACGACACGGAACCTGTGGGAGCGGGCTTGCCCGCGAAGAGGCCATGCCAGTCACCATCTATGGCGACTGACCCACCGTTTTCGCGAGCAAGTTCCGTCAACGCCAGTCGGCAACGATCCCATGCTCCAACGCAAACGGCTGCGCGGCGATGGTCCGGCGTTGAAACCCTGGTGCCTGTTCGGCGGTGGCCAGCCACAGCATCACTGCCGCCGGTACATGGGGCGGAGCACTGCCGGCGCGCAAGGCGATCAGGCCTTTGTCGCCGATGGTGGCCTTGAGCGCTTCGGTGGTGACTACGCCCGGGTTGAGGGTATAGGCGCGCACGCCGGCCTCGCCCAGTTCCGTGGTCAGCACCCCGGACAGTCGCGACACCGCCGCCTTGCCCGCGCCGTAGGCATAACCCCACCCCCCCTTGCCCGCCGCCACCGGTGGGTCGCTTTCGCCAGCGCCGGAGGTGACATTGATCACCACCCCGCCACCGCGCGTCACCATGTGTTCGGCCACCGCCCGAGTCAATAGAAAGGGGGTGAGGATGTAGCCCTGGAACATCCGCTCCAGGGTCTTGGCTTGCAGGTCCATGAACCCGGCGTTGAGGTCACTGCCCTGGTAGATCGCGTTGTTGATCAGCACGTCGATGCGCCCGTATTCGGCCAGCACCGCCTCGCAGGCAGCCAGGGCCGAGGCGCTGTCGAGCAGGTCCATCGGCACCACGAGTACCCGGCAACCGAGTTCGCGTAACGCCTCGGCGGTGCCGTTGAGGCTGCCGGCCAGCGGCGCCCCGGCGGCGTCGCGCAGGGCATGTTCATGTTGTTCACCCTCGTTGAGGGTGCGGGCGCTGATAGCCAGATCGAAACCGGCGCGGGCGAACGCCAGCGCCGCCTCGCGGCCGATACCACGGCTGGCGCCGGTGATGAATGCCACCTTGTTCATATAAACTCCTTTTAGAAGCGCGAGGCGCGGACCATGGCGTCCATACCGCCATCGACGAACACCACGGTGCCATGGACAAACGACGCTTGTGGCGATTGCAGAAAGGCTACCATTGCGGCGATCTCATCAGGGCGCCCGGAGCGGCCCAGAGGCGCGACGAAATCGCGGGTCGCCTGGCCAAAACGCGCATCGTCCAACGAGGCCTGGTGCAAGGGAGTTTCTACCGCACCCGGCGCCACCACGTTCAAACGCAAGCCCAGCTTGCCCCAGCTCACGGCCAGGCTGCGGACATGGTGGCTGATGGCGTATTTGGAGGCGGCATAGGCGACGTGAGGCTGGCCGTGGGTGTTGGCCAACTCCATCGCCTGGTCTTCATCGCCTGCGAGCATCGCGTCAATCATCGGCTGGCCGTCGGCCCCCGAATGCGTCGCCGCCACCGAGCCGATCACCAGCGCCGCCGGTTGCTGGCCCCTGGCCAACGCCCCTTGCAGGCCATCGAGCAACTGGCTGACGCCAAAATAATTGACCGCCGGGATCAGGCTGCAAGTCGGCGCCGTGACACCGACCCCGGCGCAGCAGATCAGCCCGTCGAGGACCCCGCCACTGAGTTCAAGCACTTGCGTGATGGCCGCGTCACGCCCCTGTGGGGTGGACAGGTCCGCGACCACTTCGGCGTTGCTGCGATCGATACCGATGACCTGGTGCCCGGCGGCGCGCATGGCCGCGGATACCGCGGCGCCGATTCCCGAGGCACTGCCGGTGATGGCTGTAATAGGCATTGTGGTTCTCCGTGATTGGTCCGCCCAGTATCGACAGGGCAATCACGCGCCGGCATCGTCTGTGCGGACTACGTGTAGGAGCGAGCGGGCGGCGTTCCGACTTGCCCGCGAACCAGACGCCGCGGTGTATCTGTTGCACCGCGTTATCGTTCTTCGCCTGTAGGAGCGAGGCTTGCCCGCGAACCAGACGCCGCGGTGTATCTGTTGCACCGCGTTATCGTTCTTCGCCTGTAGGAGCGAGGCTTGCCCGCGAACCAGACGCCGCGGTATATCTGTTGCACCGCGTTATCGTTCTTCGCCGGCAAGCCTGGCTCCTACAGGCGAACCAGACGCCGCGGTGTATCTGTCATACCGCGTTATCGTTCTTCGCCGGCAAGCCTGGCTCCTACAGCGAACCGGACTCAGGCCTGGCGATAGACAGGCACGGCCAGTTGCAGCGGCGGAACCTTGATTTTCTCGGCCGCTTTCAACGCGAGCTTGGGTTTGCCCAAGGCCACCACGCTGTTGAGCATGATGCGCACCAGCTCGGTCTGGCGTCGCACACCGGTCTTGGAGAAGATCGAGCGCAAGTGCGCCCGCGCGGTGTTACGCCGGATATTCAAGACCTCGGCAGCTTCCTCCAGGGACAAGCCGTTGGCCAGTTCCATGGCCAGGGCGGTTTCGGCCTTGGTCAGGTTGAACAGCTGCTTGGTCACCACTTCACTGGCCAGGGATTTGCTCGACGCATCGCGGATGTACACCAGCGCCGCCGGCTGGCCCTTCTCTTCGGCCCAGTCCAGGGACGGAATCGATTCGACCACCACACCGAGGTTGACCAGCCCTGAAGGCCGTGTCACCGACATGGCCTCGGCGCTTTTCGGGGCATCCGGGCTGAACGCGCCGCGAATCAAGCGTTGCAGTTCACGATTGTCGCTGGGGTACGTTGCCTCCAGGTGCCCGCCCACCAGTTTCAGGCCGTCGGAACGGGCCAGGATTTCCTGGGCCACCGGATTGATCTGCAATACGCTGCCGCTCTCGTCGAGCACCAGGGTCGCCACCGATAACCGGCTGATGGCCTGGGAGTACAGCCCGCTCAGCGATTCGCTGCGGTCCAGCAGGTTATGCAACTGCGAGGCACGACGCAGGTGTGGCAGGAAACTGGCGCACAGCGCCCGCTCGTTGGCAGAGAAGTTGGGGGCCCGTTTGGGGCGGGTGACGCGAAAGCGCAGTTTGCCGCCGTCCGGGGTGGAAATGTCCGCGCACATCACGTGATACACATCGTTGGGACCGCAGAATGCCTTGAAGTAGCCGCAGTTTTCCCACTCAGTCGGGCTCATGATGTCATCGACGGTGAACACCTTGTCCAGTGGCTGGTTGGCGAACGGCGTATTGGCCTGCGGGTAGGTCATGTAGCAGATGTCGCCGGCGCCTTCGAGATCGCCGACAAGGATCATCAGGCCCGTATCGGGTTGGTCCGGCACCCGCAGGATCAAGGTGACGAAATTGGCATCGTAGAGTTTGAGAAAGCTTCTGAGGGCGTGGGCCATCAGTTTCGGATCGAGGGCGCCTTCGTAGATTTCGCCCACCAACTCGTTGTAGCGCGTGAGGTCCAGGCCAAGGCTCGCCAGGGCGTCAGCGGTCAAGACACCATTTTGCATAGTCTTCTCCTCGCTCGGGTAAGGACGGTGCCCTCCCTTGTTATTTTTATAATTTTGGCTATTGGCCTGCGGCCCCCCTGCGACAGGGGAGCGCGCCTCAGTGTCCCTGTCGCCTGCGTACTCCACAATAGGCCCGACAGGTTTATTTTTTCGCTATTGAGAATCACGCGCAGCCGGGCTGTTTTTCAGCTGGAACCGACCTTGTGGTGCCGCGTGCCGGGGTGCCCGTACGCTGACCAACGGTCGCCCGCGATTGAACCAGGCGGCCAGCGCCGGCAAGAGGAAAATCGCCCCCAGCACGTTGACCAGGAACATGAACGACAGCAACACCCCCATGTCAGCCTGGAACTTCAGCGGCGCGAAGGCCCAGGTGCAGACGCCAATGGACATGGTCACGGCTGTGAATACCGCCGCGGTGCCGCGTTGGCACATGGCCTCGTAGAACGCCTCACGCAGATTGGATCCGCGTAGCATTTCATGCTGGATGCGCTCGTACAGATAAATGCCGTAGTCGACGCCCACGCCCACCCCCAACGCCATCACCGGCAAGGTGGCGACCTTCAGGCCGATCCCGAGCAGGGTCATGAGGGCGTTGCACAGAATCGCGACGATCGCCAGTGGCACCAGAATGCACAGCACCGCGCGGATCGACAGGAAGGTCAGCCAGCAAAACAGCGCCACTGAACCGAACAGCGCCCCCAGCATGATGATTTCGGCACGCTTGACCGCCTCGTTGGAGGCCGCCATCACCCCGACATTGCCACCGGCCAGAAGGAATTCGACTTGCGGCGAACTGACCTCGGCAATGATCCGCCGGGCTTCAGTGATCGTATGGCTGACCGTGCTGCCTTCGTGGTCGGCCAGGAACACCAGGATCTGCATCTGTTGGCAGCCGTCGGTGACCAGTCCGTCATCCGGCACATAGGCCCGCGCACCCTGACTCAGGCCACGGGGCGATCCCGGAATCGCCGCCCAGCGTGGATTGCCTTCGTTATTGCCGGCGATCACCCGCTTGCCCATGTCCGCCACACTCTGGATCGACTGCACGCCAGAAACCGTGCGCATGCGGAAATCGAAGGCTTCCACCGCACGCATCACGGTGGGCGACAGGCAGCCTTCTTCGACGCCCTTGACCTGGACGAACACCGACATCACATCGAGCCCGATGGAATAGCTGTTGATGATCTTGTCGTTGTCCTGGTTATAGCGAGAATCGGCCCGCAGCTCCGGCGCACCCGCACCGATATCGCCCACCGCCAGGTCGCGAGCCTTGTAGGCCCCGGCCGCCAGCAGCAACAGACTGATGGCGAATACCCCGAGGGCCGGGCCCGGTTCGGCCAGCGCCGACAGGCGCCACCACAGGAGGTGCCTGCCCGCAGGACGGGATTGCGCCCGACGCAACAGCGCAGGTTCCAGGTGCAGGTAGGAAATGATGATGGGCAGCATCAGTTTGTTGGTGATGATCATCAGCATCACGCCGATGCAGGCCGTCACCCCCAGTTCGTGGACGATGGGAATGTCGATCAGCATGATCACCCCGAAGCCCAGGGCGTTCATCAGCAAGGCCAGGGACCCGGGGATGAAAATCTTGCAGAACGCCGAACGCGCCGCTTCCCTGGAACTGCTGCCGGCCAGCACATCCTGCTTCCAGGCGTTGGTCATCTGCACCGCATGGGACACGCCGATGGAGAAGATCAGGAACGGCACCAGGATCGACATCGGATCGATGCCCATGCCCAACAGCGGCAACAGGCCCAGCAGCCAGACCACCGGCAGCAACGCCACCGACAGCGCCACCACGGTCAGGCGCAGGGAGCGCGAATACAGCCACAGCAGCAAGCCGGTGATTATGAAGGCCACGATAAAGAAGCCGATCACCGTGTTCAGCCCTTCGACCACATCGCCCACCAGTTTGGCGAAGCCGACGATGTTGATCTCGATATCGGGACTGTTGTACTTGGCGCGGATTTCTTCCAGGCGCTTGGCGATGTCGACATAGGACACCGGCTGGCCGGTCTTGGGGTCGGTGTCCTGCAGGTCGGCGCGGACCATGGCTGACCTCAGGTCATTGGCCACCAGCCGGCCTACTTGCCCGGAGGCCGCCGTGTTGCTGCGCACCTGTGCCAGGTCCTCGGGGGTGCCGCTAAAGCGCGGTGGCACCACCACGTCACCAAAAAAACCTTCCTCGGTAATTTCGATGTAGCGCACGTTGGCGGTAAACAGCGACGTCACGCTGGGGCGGCTGACCCCGGAAATGAAAAACACGTCGTCGGTGACTTTGCGCAGGGTGTCGAGGTACTCGGTGTTATAGATATCACCCTCGCCTTTCCAGCGCACGCTGACCAGAAGGCGGTTGGCACCGGTGAAGTAGCGGCTGAACTCGAGAAAGTTGACCATGTAGGGATGGGTCACCGGGATCTGTTTATTGAACCCCGGATCCAGTTGCGTGTGGGTGGCGCTGTAGCCCAGGCCCAGCGTCACCAGGACGAACAGCAACAGCAGTCCCTTGCGCCAGGCCATCAGGTGGTCGGCACACGTTTCGACGCAGCGCGTCACCCAGTGTTTACCTTGATTCATTGCCTGCCTCTCATTCACTGGGTGGCCTGTTTGGCCACTAGGGCAGCAACGCTGCCACCTGATCCCTGCAATACTCCGCGCTCGCCACCCACCAGCAGGCGCGAGCCAACCATCGTCGCCGAGGTCAACGTACCGAGCCCGGCCAGGCGTTCGACACCCACCAGCGCGCCCTGTGCATCCAGACGTACCACCGAGCTGCCGGCACCGACGATCACCAGCCCCGAGTGATCGGGGAGCACCACATGGCCGTACAACGGCAGCTGGTTGCCCAGGTTGATCTGGGTCCAGCTATCGCCGAAGTCGTGGCTGACGAATACATGCCCGCGCATGCCGTAGGTCACCCAGTTATCCGCGCTCAGGCGCACGATGCCGAACAGCGAGCCGCTGTAGAACGCCGGCAAGGTCTGCCAGTGCTGGCCGGCGTCGGCCGTGCGCAGCACCAGGCCCTGTTCGCCCACCAGCATGCGCCGGCCATCGTCGCCACCGGCCATGCTGTTCAGGTGCGCGCTGTCGATGTCCAGGGACTGCGGCGTCCAGGTCTGCCCGGCATCGACGGATTGATAGAACTTGCCGAAGCTGCCGAACGCCATGATGCTGTCGCCGCCGCCGGTCCAGATCCCCAGCAGCGGTTCGCCCAGGTCGCTGTCGTAGCGCATTTCCTGCCAATTGCTGCCTGAGTCCAGGGAGCGCAGGATCCAGCCGTCATGCCCGACGGCCAGCAAGCGTTTGTCGTCCAGCGCCACCACGGCAGTCAGGGTGGCATTACGTTGCGTGGCAACGCTGGCTGGCTGCCAACTGACGCCCTGATCATCACTGAGCAGGATGCTGCCCCGCTCGCCCACGGCGACCACGCGCGAGCCAAGATTGAGCAGGCCATTGACCTGCACCCGGTCCGGGCGTGTGGCCAACAGTTCCGCTTGCGGTGGGGATTTGGGGGAAAAGGTGTAGCCGATGGTCAAGGCGACCACCAGGCAAACCGCATAGCCGATCACAGAGCGCATGAGCAACGCTCCTGTTCGGGGTACGCGTGCATAGGGCAAGTCATAGGGCCGATCCTCTTGTTCTTGTCAGGCGCCAGGGCATGCGAGGCAATCGAGATGGGTTGCCTCTGAGGGCATAGTCGGGGCAAGGCTTGGGTGACACATCGTCCAAATGGCTTATGCAATGGCGCAAATGGCACAGGACGGGGGATGTGTGGTGTTCCGGATATAGGTGTGCGACACAACCCCCTGTAGGAGCCAGGCTTGCCGGCGAAGAACGATAACGCGGTGCAACAGGTACACCGCGTTATCGTTCTTCGCCGGCAAGCCTGGCTCCTACAGGGGCGGGGGGATCAGGCGATGTACAGGATCACCAGGTCGTTGATCACCGACGGCCGGTCCTGGCCCACCACATGGGTGGTCAGTTCCAGGGTCATCTGGGTGCCACGGGCCGACAGCTCGACTTTTTTCACCCGCGCCCGCGAATGGATGCGCGAGCCGGCCGGCACAGGCGCCGGGAAGCGCAGGCGATCGGAGCCGTAGTTGATCTGGGTGGTGTAGCCGCTGACCTCGAAGCCCAGCGCCATTTTCATCCGCGACTGCAGCACCTGGACCAGCGCGCCGTGGGCGATGGTGCCGCCGAACGGACTTTGCAGGCGCGCCCGCTCCGGATCGGTATGGATCCAGTAATCGTCGCCCGACAACAGGGCAAAGGCGTCGATCAGTGCCTGGTCGACCACCACCACGTTGCTCCAGTCGCTGTACTGCTCGCTGACCAGGGCCTGCAAGGCCGGCCCATCGTTGAGGTCGATCTGCCGGACGGGCGGTTGCTGGGACGCAACAGGTGCCGGTTCGCTGTCCTGTGCGGGCAGCGACTCAAGGCTCGCCGCATCCTTGTCCACCCCGGTGAAGCGCAGCAGGCGGTTGCCCTTGGCGTCGACTTCGGCGAACACCGGCTGCAAGGGCATACCGATGCGGATTTCGTCTTCCTCAAGGCCTACCAGGTTGGTGTTGATGCGCACCCCTTGGGCCAACTCGACCACCGCCAGTTTCTGCGGCATCTCATCAAGAAAGTCGGGCAAGGTGGCAATGCGCGTCACGGTGTAGCTGTACAGCGTCGCGGTGCCGTCGACTTCGCGCCAGGCCAGGTCATGTTCCAGGCACACCGTGCAATGCCGGCGCGGGTAGAAGTTCCAGTGCGCACAGGCGTTGCATTGCTGGATCAACAGGCGGCGAGCCTTCAGGCCCTCCCAGAACGGTGCGGAGATCTGCGTTGGCACCGGCATCGGTTTATTGTTGGACATGTGCTTATGCTCCCTGAAGTATCAATGCGCCCTGCTCGCTCATCACGCCGCCGGTACCGGAGACGTAGACGCTGTCGCAGCGCCCCAGTTGGCGCTCACCGGCAGTGCCGGCGATCTGCGTCACCGCCTCGATCACCTGGCTCATGCCACCGGCCGAGGCCGACTGGCCGAAACTGAGTTGCCCGCCATGGGTGTTCATCGGGAAATCGCCACGCCAGGTCAGGTCGTGTTCGCGCACGAACGCCATGCCCTCGCCCTTGCCACAGAAACCGGCATCTTCCAGGGTCAGCAAGGTGGTGATGGTGTAGCAGTCGTAGATCTGCGCCGCATCGACGTCCTTGGGCTTGAGCCCGGCCATGGCAAAGGCCCGTTGGGAAGCCGGACCAATCGGCGTGTTCAGCATGTCCTCGGCATAGGACGGCGACTTGAACGCCAGGTGTTCGCCAAACCCGGTAATGAACGCCGGACGCTTGCGGGCCCGCGCCGCCACTTCCTTGTTGGTGATGATCATCGCGGCGCCACCGGCCACCGGCATGACGATTTCCAGGACGTGCAGCGGGTCGGCGACCATTCTGCTGGCCAGTACCTGTTCGATGGTCAACGGCTGGCCGTAGAACATCGCTTGCGGATTGGCCAGGGCGTTGGTGCGCTGGTCGACCGCGATCTTGGCCATCGCCCGCTGGTCGTAGTCGTACTGTGCGGCGTAACGCTGGGCGATCATCGCGTAGCCGGTGTTCTGGCCCATGTGCCCGTAAGGCAGGTCGAACTCGGCTTCGGGCGCGCCGAATGCCGTGCTGTGTCCACCGAAACGCATGGACCGGGCCATCCAGCCGGCGTCCTCGTCAGGGCCCAACGGCGCCATGCGTGCCGGGATGACACACAGCACGGCCTGGCACAGCCCCAGTTCGATGGCCGCGGCGGCGCGCCAGACCATGCCCACCGACGTGCAGCCGCCCAGGTCGACCACTTCGGCGAAGTTCAGGCGCAGTCCCAGGTACTCGGCGGCCATCGCCGGGACGAACACCGAGGCTTCGTGAAAATGCGGACCGTTGATCACCAGCCCGTCGAGGTCCGAGGCCTTGAGCCCGGCATCGCGCAGGGCCTGGGCCGCCAGGTCGGCGACTTGCTCAAGGTGAAACATCTTGGGCGCGGTCGAATACTTCTCCGGCTTGTACTGTGCGGTGCCAACAATGGCCGCATGCCCTTTGAGTCCCATAGTGCCTCCATGCCGAAGCGTTACGCTGCGGCCATTTCCAGATTGTGTTGTAGGTACGGGCGCACCAGAGTGACCCGGACTTTGAGTGGTCGATCAGAAGGTGTATTTCATCGAGAACGTGGCGTAGTCGCGGTCGGCGAACGGACGATGGACCGGGTCCGCGTCACCCAGGTAGCTGATGTACCTCAAGCCGAGTTCCAGATTGCCCAGGTACTTGAACGTAGTGCCCATACTCAGGCGTCGGTCACCTTGCACGCCGGAGATGCTGCCGGCCATGGGCGTTGAGCCGCTGAAGACGTTGGAGAAACTGAAGGGGACTTCCAGATCCCAGCCTTGGAAAACGCCCGGATAACTGAACGATGCGCCCAGGGTGTAGGCGCTGGAAGACTTGGTGCGAAAGCCCGCGGCTGTGCTGTAGGTATAGTCATCGGAAGACGCCACTAGAGGTGCCAGGGAGGGCAGCAGGTTCACGCCTTGCAGGTTGGGCGCCGCCGAAGTGGATTCGACGCTGTCGACCTGCACACGGATGATTTCGGCAGTCAGGGCGGTCTGGCTGGCCCAGGGACGGTCCCCCAGGATACGGATCGCCGACAGCTGCATTTGCTGGCCCTTGCCCTTGGACGGCACCGCGCCAAGGCCGGTATTGACCATCACTGGCGCACCGTCGCGGTACGACCATTCGGCGCCGACCTGGGTGTCGCCGATCTTGGTCGAGGCGCTGATGCCGGTCAGCTTGATGTCTTCGAAGTACTTGATCCGGTAACCATTGCTGACGAAGGCGTTGAGGCCACCGCCCACCGGCAGCGGGTCGTAGCCCACCAGAGCGGTGGCCGGGTTCTTGTCGTGGTAGTTGACGTGGAACAACGACAGCTCGATGGCCGGTACCGGGCGGTAGCGCACCTGCACGCCCCACTGGCCGCTATCGCGCGGTTCGTCGGTGCCGCGGTAAGCGATCTTCTGGCCGTTGGCGTAGATGAACTCGCGACCGGGGCCGACCACGTCACTGCTCGACAGGTAGCTGCCGACTGGCGGTAGTTCGGTGCCCTTCCATTCGTATTGCACGTAGGCACCGAAGGTCAGCTGGGGGTTCAGTCGGAACGAGCCGGAGAACTGACCCACCGGCAACAATATTTCCTTGACTTCAACACCCGGCTGGGACGCTTTTACCGCGTCGGACGGGTTCTGTACGCCGTTCACACCCGGGTAGAACAAACTTTCGCCCCAGGATTCGATGTGCCGCCCGGCCTTGACGTCGAGCATGGTGTCGTTGTCAAAGCGCCAGCCGCTGAACACATACGCATCCAGTATTTTGCTACGACCGCCGCTGTAGTAGCGGGTATCGCTGGTGAACTCGTCGTTGCTGCCGCTTTTGTTCACGGTGGCGGGCGAATCGTTATCGTTCTCGCGATGGTAGACGTCGTCGTAGAAGGTACTGCCGCGCACCACGGCGCCGTAGTTATCCTTGCGCAGGATCATTTCTCCCAGCGCGCCCACGCGGTTGGTGGTCAGGCTGCCACTATCGAAGTTGCGGTTGGCGTCGTCGGCGTTGACCGTCAGCAAGCGATCGCTCTGGCTGCCGGTGCGCACACCAATGCCGTAACTGGTAGTCACCGACCAGTCGATGGTCGCGCCGTTGTCGAACTCGAACGTATCACCAGCCCACACCGGTGTGGACACCAGCGCAATGGCCGCCGCCAGGCTGGTGACCTGAAACGCGCTCGAACCCATGACCTTAGAATTATTTTTGTTGATCACACTGATTCTCCTCAATGACAACCGGTTGGCTGCCTGGAATGTTCAACACTGCTGCCGTGCCGTCCGCTCAAAACACGTTGAGCGGTGTAACCGCGCACGCTCCCCTTACAGCACGCCGGTAGCGATAGCGCCCCCGGTCCTCTTCAAGCTCCAGCGACCCTTCGGCCACCAGGTAGTTGGCATGGGCCAACGTTTCGCCCAGCGCCATCAGTTCGTCGAAACGACCTGACAGCTTGGGAAACAACACGGCCATCAGCTCGAGCACGGTGCGCGGCTCGTCACAGTTGGCCAGCATCAGCGCCAGATGCCCGCGGTGATGGGCCTCCAGCTGATCCAGGCGTTGATGCAAATTGAAGAACGGCCGCTCATGCGCCGGCAGCACCAGCACGCTGTCGGGCACGCTGCGCAGATGCTCGATGGAATCGAGCCAGTCGCGCAGCGGGTTGGCCAACGGCTCCGTGGCATGCACGCCAACGGTGGAGGTGATGCGCGGCAGCACCTGGTCGCCGGAGATCAGCAAGCCGTCATCCGCGGCATACAGACAGGCATGTTCCGGCGAGTGGCCGCGCCCGATGACCACCTGCCAGGTGCGGCCACCGATATTCAGGAGGCTGCCCTCGCGCAAACGGCGGTAATGGTTCAGTGGCGCAGGCAGAAAATGGGCGTTGCTCATCACCGCGAACATCTCGCTGCTTTGCTCATCGGCCACGCCGGCCTTACGGTAGAAGTCGAGAAAGTCCCAGCCCGGCGGTTGATCGGCGGGAAACCTGACGTGCAACGACTGGAACTCGCTGGCGGTCATGTACACCGGGCAGTGAAAACGCTCGCTGAGCCAGGCGGCCACCCCGGCATGGTCGGAGTGAAAGTGGGTGCAGACCACCGCCAGCAGCGGCAAGCCAGCACACACCTCGCTCAGCACCCGGTCCCAGACTTCACGGGTTTGCGCGGTGTTCATGCCGGTGTCCACCACCACCCAGCCATCGGTGTGACGCAGCAGATAGAGGTTGATGTGGTCCAGGCGAAACGGCAGCGGCATGCGCAGCCACCACACACCCGGCGCCACTTCGCGCACTGCTCCCGACTCAGGTGCTTGCGGCCAGGGGTAACGCAGGCCGCCGCGCAGTTCGTGACCGTTGGCGTCGAGATCAGCCATGGTCGACCACCGCGAAAGGCGTCAGACCGGCCCGCGTCAGGGCCTCTACCGAATAAGGCACATAGGTGCGGGCTTGCTCGTCGCGGATGAACAGCGGATCGTTGCAACGGGTTGGGCAGTAGCCCTGGCGCTGCAGATCCACCTTGCGCAGCTTGAAGCTGGCCGTCAGGTCTGCCGACTGGGTGACCCGTACGAACACCGGGGCCGCATAGCGCGGCAGGCGCGCTTCGGTGAGGGCGTACAGGGCGGCCGGATCAAACGCCTGGCCCGCCTGCATCAGCACGGCGGCCATGCCGGCGCGGCCTTCATGGACCGGCACCTGGACGCCATAGATGTTGATCAATTCCAGGCCCGACAGATCGCCCAGGGCGTCCGCCACTTCCAGCGTCGAAACGTTCTCGCTCTTCCAGCGATAGGTATCGCCGATGCGGTCGACGAAGTAGCAGTAACCGTCGGCATCCTCGCGCAGCAAGTCGCCGGAACTCCAGTAGGCATCGCCCTCGCGAAACACATTGCGGCGGATTTTGCTCTCGGTGGCCTCGCTTGAGGTGTAGCCCTCGAAACGTCCGCCACCGATCTCAGGGTGATCGACGATAAAGCCCATCGCCTCGCCAATCTCGCCCACTTTGCAGACTTGGTAGTAACCGTTTTCGTCCCGTGGGTGGCAGTCGTTTTCGATGTCGTACCGCACCAGCCGCAGGTTGGTTTTGTTCCAGTCCGGCACCCGGCCGCAGGAACCGAAATAGTTGTCGACGTTGATCACCGTGGTATTGGCCTCGGTGGCGCCCCAACCCTCGAACACCTGGATCGGACCAAAGCGCTCCAGCCAGCGCTGCCAGGAATCCGGCGACAGCCCGGCACCGAGCATGCAGCGCAGGCTGTGCTCGCGCTCACCCTCTTGCACCGGCTGATTGAGCAGGTAGCGGCAGATCTCACCGATGTACTGGAAGATGCTGATCTGGTGACGCGCGACGTCTTTCCAGAACTCTCGCACGCTGAACTTGCGGCGCACCACGATGGCGGCACCCACCCGCAGCGCGGTGGAGGTCACCGACGTGGCAGCGGCGCCGTGGTACAGCGGCAGGCAGCAATAGAACACATCCTCGCAAGTGGCTTGCAGGGTGGTTTCCATCACGTCGCCCGAGGACATCCAGCGCATGTGGCTGTAGCGCGCCGCCTTGGGCAAGCCGGTGGTGCCCGAGGTGAAGATCAGAAGGGTCGGAGCTTGCGCTTCGATGTGCGCGCGGATATCGCGGGGAAACGGCGTGCGCGGGGCTTTCTCCAGGCGCGCATCGAAATGCCCGTCGACACCCTTGGGCAGCGGTCCGGTCCAGGGATTTTCCGCGTCGCGTATCAGCCAGCATGGCAAGTCCGGAAAGCCTTCGGTGGCCTGCACATTGGCCAGGCATTCTTCGCCGATCACCAACGCCTTGGCTTCGGTGGTTTGCAACGCATGCAGCAACGGGCGGCCGCTGACCTGGGTATTGATGAACGCCACCACCACCCCGAGCTTGACCAGGCCGAACCAGGTGCAGAAAAACGCCGGGCGGTTTTCCATGGCCAGGGCACAGACATCGCCGGCGCGCAGGCCATTGGCGTAGAAAGTGTGGGCCATCTGATTGGCCCGCGCATCGACCTCAAAGTAGCTCAGGGTCTGCTCGCCGTAGATCAGGAACGGGCGTTCGCCCTGTTCATGTGCCTGATGTTCCAGGCGGTCGGCCAGGGTGTAGAGGTCGCCCGGCTTGATCTTCCCGGCAGCGGCAGCGCGCTGGTCGAGCAGCGCCTGTGTCTGCTCCCGCGGTACCGGGTGGGTCGGCAGGACGTTGGGCAAGTCGTTCAGGTTCATTGTGCCACCTCCTGGGCAATGGCTTGATAGGCGGGGTAATCCGAGTAGCCGATCGAACCCGGCGTATACAGCGTCTTGCGATCGAAGCGATTCAGTGGCAGGCCACGCTTGAGGCGCTCCACCAGATCGGGGTTGGCAATAAAGTGACGGGCAAACGACACGGCAGCCCCCTCGCCCGACGCGAGAGCGGCACTGGCCGAAGGACCGTCGAAACCATCGTTGAGAATCAAGGCATGGGGGCTGTGTTGACGCGCCAGGGCGAAGGCATTGAGGTCTGCCAGTGGCGAGCGCATGATGTGCAGATAAGCCAGGCCCAACGGCGCTACGGCTTCACACAAGGCGGCCGCCGTGGCAGCCGGATCCTGGTCGTCGATGTCGTTGTAGGGGTTACCGGGACACAGGCGAAAGCCGACGCGTCCGGCGCCGATCGCGCCGGCCATGGCCTCGATCACTTCCTTGGCGAAACGCACCCGGCCGGTCACATCGCCGCCGTAGGCATCGTTGCGCTGATTGCTGCCAGAGGCCATGAATTGCATCGGCAGATAACCGCTGGTGCAGTGCAGCTCGACACCGTCGAAGCCTGCCAGGCGCGCATTCAATGCGGCTTGGCGATAGTCTTCGATCGCCTCGTCGATACCCTGAAGGGTCAGCGCCTGTGGCTCGTCGGTATCGACCAGGCCCGCGGCGTCACTGAACACCTGGGTCCGCGCACGCAGGGCCGAAGGTGCCACCGTCGCAGCGCCTGCCGGTTTGTTGTGCTGGCTGGCGGCGCGGCCGACGTGCATCAGTTGCAGGACGATGCAGCCGCCCTCGGCATGCACGGCCTCGGTGACCCGCCGCCAGCCGGCGATCTGCTCGCTGCTGTAGATCGCCGGGGTGCGGCAATAGCCCAGGCCGCTGGCGGACGGGGCGGTGCCCTCGGCCACGATCAACCCGGCACTGGCACGCTGACGGTAGTACTCGACCATCTCGCTACCGGGTACTGCATCGGCAAGGGCGCGGCTGCGGGTCATGGGCGCCATGACAATGCGGTTGGCCAATTGAAGCTCGCCCAGGGTGACCGGCTCGAACAAGACGCTCATTTCAATTCCTCAGCTTCTTTGTTTTCAGGCTGTCGCAGGGCTTGCCACAGCTTGGGCAAGTGCTGACATACCAGCGGATATGAGCTGAATGATTGACTGTGGGCGCGAGCGAAACATCGTCCGACAAGACTAGGTTCGCTATCGACAGGACGATCCCGGCACCGCATCGTTTGTACGCACGTAGGAGCCAGGCTTGCCGGCGAATGTCACGCCGCGGTGCATCTGAAACACCGCGTCATCGTTCTTGGTCGGCAAGCCTGGCTCCTACGGCGAAGCAGGCGCCGCGGTGCATCTGAAACACCGCGTCATCGTTCTTCGCCGGCAAGCCTGGCTCCTACAGGAGACCAGCCGGGGACGAAAAAGATGGTCTGAACGGACGATGAAAAAAAACCGCGACCAGCCGAGCATCGCGTCAACCAGAACAAGACCGGGAGCACCCGCAGTGAACCAATCCCCCCCCGTGACATGGCGAACGCACTACGCGCTGTTCGTGCTCGCCAGCATCTACGTGTTCAACTACATCGACCGCCAGTTGATGGCGATTCTGATCGAGCCGGTGAAGCTCGAATTCGGCATTTCCGATACCGGCATCGGTCTGCTGTCGGGGGTGACCTTCGCGGTCTTCTATACGGTGTTCGGCTTCCCGCTGGGCCGCCTGTCGGACCGCATCGGACGCAAGCCGGTGATCGCCTTCAGCTGCATCGCCTGGAGCCTGATGACCATGCTCTGCGGCATGGCCGGCAACTTTTTGACCCTGGTGCTGGCGCGAGTCGGCGTGGCCGTTGGTGAGGCCGGCGGCACGGCGCCGTCGGTGGCCATGGTCTCGGATTTGTACCCGGCGAACCGCCGCTCCACTGCCCTGTCGGTGCTGATGCTCGGTTCCAGCCTGGGGGCGATAGTAGGGTTGGGCCTGGGCGGCTGGATTGCCCAGCACCACGGCTGGCGCTACGCCTTCTTGCTGATCGGCGCGCCCGGCATCTTCCTTGGTCTGCTTCTGCTGCTGACCGTGCGGGCGCCCAAGCGCGCAGTGCCGCTGAGCAACGTCGCGGCGCAACAGGATGGCTGGCTCAACACCCTGGTCGAGCTGTTTCGCATGCCCTCGTTCCTGTGCCTGGTACTCACCGGCGGCTCGGCGGCGATTGCCGGCTACGCCATCGGCACCTGGAGCCCGAGCTTCCTGATCCGTTCCCACGGCCTCAACCTGCAAGAGGCCGGATTCCTGGTGGGCGTAGTGGGCGGCATCGGGTCGACTATCGGCACCCTGGTCTGCGGCATGCTCACCGACCGCATGGCACGGCGTGATGTCGGCTGGCAAATCGGTGTGCCGTTGCTGGGTACGCTGATCAGCATTCCCTTCGCTCTGGCGTACTTCCTCTGGCCCCAGGGCACGGCGTTCCATATCGGCAGCATCGCCGTGCCGCAAGCGTTCCTGTTCTACAGCGCCTTCGGCTTCTTCGGGGTGTGGTGGGCAACGCCGTGCCTGAGCGCCATTACCCACCTGTTCCCGTCCACGCGACTGGCCCAGGCCACGGCGATTTTCGTCATGTCCATGACCCTGCTGGGCGTCGGTGTCGGGCCGCTGTTTGTAGGCATGCTCAGCGATTTTTTCGTGCCGACCCTGGGCAGTGAATCCCTGCGCTATGCCCTGGCTTCGTCGGTGTCAATGCTGGTGCTGGCCAGCGTGTTCCTGACCCTGGCGCTGCCACGTTACCGCCAACACATGAAGAGCCCCGCCCCGCGGTCCGCACCGAACCAGGCCGTGACTGCCTGACCCTCCTCCCCATACCACCGCGCCGCTGGAAACCTGTCAGGTTCCAGCGGCTTTTTTATGAGGATCACCATGAGTACCAGCGCCGTACAGATCAGCAACCTGCTCTACCGTTACGCCGAATGCCTGGACAGCGGCCAACTGGTCGAGGCCGCCGAGCTGTTTCGTCATGCCCGCATCAAGGTGCAAAGCCAGGGCGACTTCCTTGATCACGCAGCCATGCTGGGAATCTGGCAACGGCGAATCAAGCTCTACTCCTGCGGCACGCCCCGCACCAAACACGTGATCAGCAACCCCATCATCGACATCGACGAAGCCTCGGGAACCGCGACGGTTCGCTCCTGCTACACCGTCCTGCAGGCCACCGATACCCTGCCTTTGCAACCTATCGCCGCCGGGCGCTACTTTGATGAATTCGAGCGTGTCGGCTCGGTTTGGCGGTTCAGCTTTCGTGATTATTCGCACCTGGAGATGATCGGGGACTTGAAGGGGCATTTGTTGATGTAGGAGCGAGGCTTGCCCGCGAAGAACGATAACGCAGTGCATCAGGTACACCGCGGCGCCTGGTTCGCCGGCAAGCCTGGCTCCTACAAGCGAAGAACGATAACGCAGTGCATCAGGTACACCGCGGCGCCTGGTTCGCCTGTAGGAGCGAGGCTTGCCCGCGAAGAACGATAACGCAGTGCATCAGGTACACCGCGGCGCCTGGTTCGCCGGCAAGCCTGGCTCCTACAGGCGAAGAACGATAACGCAGTGCATCAGGTACACCGCAGCGCCTGGTTCGCCGGCAAGCCTGGCTCCTACAAGCGAAGAACGATAACGCAGTGCATCAGGTACACCGCAGCGCCTGGTTCGCCGGCAAGCCTGGCTCCTACAGGCGAAGAACGATAACGCGGTGCAATAAATGCACCGCAGCGCCCGGTTCGCGGGGTCATAACCACACGGCATCCCACAACGGATAGTCGCCAATTTTTTCGACCAACCCCGCCCGCAACGGATTGGCGACGATATAGCGGGCCACGGCCTGCAGGTCTTCCTCCCTGCGGATGGCCCGGTCATGAAAACCATGCTGCCAGAGGGATCCATCACGCCCGATCGAGCGATTCAACGCGAACGTAATGCGAGATTTTGTCCTCGCCATCACGTAAGTGAGCGTGCTGTCCTTCAGCTCGATCAGCCAATGAAGATGATCCGGCATGACAACCCAGGCCAGGGAAAGGGCAAGCTCTTCTTGCTGAGCTTTTCTCAACGCTTCAACCACGAGGCGACCCTGTTCAAAGTCTGTGAATACGGGGTCCCGGTTCTGAACGACAGTGGTGACCAGATAGACCTGACCCGGCGCTGAATAGCGACCAGTGCGCAGTCGATGTGCATGGCGAATGCCTGGCATGGGTAATCCTCCTTGATCATGGCTCCATCACCTCAGGCTAGCCACCTGGAGAAAGATCGACGGTGAACTGTTGTTCCCGATATGTCTGTCGATATCTGCTCGCTTTCATTGATGGCACAGGTACACCGTGAGGTCCGGTGTAGGAGCGAGGCTTGCCCGCGAAGAACGATAACGTGGTGCAGCAGGTACACCGCAGCGCCTGGTTCGCCGGCAAGCCTGGCTCCTACAGGTGAAGAACGATAACGCGGTGCAACAGATGCACCGCAGCGCCTGGTTCGCCGGCAAGCCTGGCTCCTACAGGTGAAGAACGATAACGCGGTGCAACAGATGCACCGCAGCGTCCGGTTCGCCGGCAAGCCTGGCTCCTACAGGTGATCACAAATGTCAGCGCCATAACCACAAAGCCCCACCGGAAACCGGCAGGGCTTTGTACAGCGGGTGTTACCGGATAATTACCGCCCTATCGCACGCGCCGCATCCGCGGTGTACTGGTCCGGGGTGAATTTGCCTTCGTTGAGGATCGGCCCTTTCTTCGCTTCGTTGGTCATGCCGTAGCCGGTGTACTGGCCAGAGTTCAGGTCCATGAAGAACTGCGAACCAGCCTGCCAGCTGCTCATGTCGGGGTGGTAGTAGTAGTTGATCATGGCGTGTTTCCACAGCTGCCCACGGGCATCATAGTTATCGGCCATGACCGAGTGCCAGGTGTCCTCGTCGATGAACAGCACGCGTTTGCCATAGACATGGCGATAGCCTTCCTTCAAATCGGCCTCCAGGACCCACACCCGACGTAACTCATACCGCATGAAGTCCGGGTTGGGATGGTTGGGCGTCAGGATGTCGGCGTACTTCACGGTCCCGGTGTTGGGCTTGAATGCGTTGGCCGGGCTGTAGATTTCGCGCTTGCCGATGAGTTTCCAGGTGAAGCGCTCCGGTGAGCCGTTATACAAGCGGTCCTCGTCGACGGTCATGGTCCCGTTGGTGCCGATCATCGGCTGATCGAAACCGTAGCCTGGCAGCTGCCTGACGCGGCGCGTCGACGGGCTGTAGGACCAGGCCTGACGCGTACCGGTGCCGAAGTTGTAGGGTTCATGGGCAATGCTGAGGTTACCGTTGTCGCGAGCCGGTTTCAGGGTCATGTTGTTGCTGAAGGACGCAATCACATCGTTGTCCCTTGAGTCAACGGTCGGTGAGTTGGTCGGCGCCAGGTTACGCGCGTAGGCACGCCCCCAGCCAATGCTGCCGTTGGGCAGGACCGAGGCCAGGTCGGAGGTTTTTTCCTCGGTGTAGGCACGGGCCGGCAATTGGTGATTCCACAGCAATTCCATGCCGTTTTTGGGGATCGGGAACGGCACCTGGCCTATCCCGGTGAAACCTGCACCGTCGTTGACCAGCTTGGCGTTCAGCGCATTGTCCATCACGCGGCGGCAAACGTAATCGGGGTAACGGAAATCCCGGTGGCCTGGGTAGATGTTCATCTTGTAGGTGGTCGGGTACTTCTTCAGCAGGGTCTTCTGCCCTTCCGTCAGGTGCGACTCGTACTGGCTCATGTTCTGCGCAGTGATCACCAGGATCGGCTTCTCCGCCGCATAGGGATCAACCGGCTGGTCACCGGAGAACTTCACATGATTCCAGCCCGGTACTTCACCCAGGTATTTGCCGGTGAATGGCGGAATGGTGCCCGCGGCGTTACCGGCTTGCTCGGCGCCGACACAGGTCAGCTCCTTGCCCAGTTTGGCGGCTTCCTGAGGTGTCACCGCGGCGTGCGCAGCACCCATCAGCCCACTATTGGCTGTGACTGCGACCGCAAGCATGAGACCTGTTCTTGTTATTTTCATGTAATGCCTCCTTCGCTGATAAGGCTTTGTGGTGTGGACCCATTGTTCGTGTTCTGCCGGCCCCGACATCGTCCGGAAAGACTAAGGCGGCGTTACGCGCCCAACTTTTCTTGCAGCTGTGCCTTGAGCACCTTGCCGGTGGCATTGCGTGGCAAGGGTTCGAGTGCTCGATAGACCTGCGTCGGCACCTTGTAGGCGGCCAGGCGCTCGGCGATGAATGCACAGACTTGCGCCTCCTGGGGCAGCGTCGATGCCTGGCCATGCACGGCCAGCCCCACCGTCTCACCCAGCAACGGGTCGGCGATGGCGAATGCCGCTGCCTCCAGAACGCCGGGCATATCGAGGATGCAGGTTTCGATTTCAGCGGCGGAAATCTTCTCGCCACCACGGTTGATCAACTCCTTGACCCGGCCGGTGATGCTGAGGAAGCCCTCGTCGTCGAGGTGGCCGATATCGCCGGTGTCGAGCCAACCGTCGCGCAGGCTTTGCGCAGTGGCCTCGGGCAGGTTCCAGTAGGCGCTCATCAAGGTCGGCGAACGCAGCCAGATCACCCCGCGGGTGCCCGCCAGCTGCGGCTGGTCAGGGCTGTCACCGATGCGAATATCGACGATCGGCAGCGCCCAACCCGCCGTCGCCGGTTTGTACACAAACTGATCGCCACCAATCGCCGCACCGATGCCGTTGCTTTCGGTCAGGCCATAGCCGGCGCCGCCAATGGCGTCGGGCTTGAGCTTGAGCATGTCGTCGAGCACCCCGGCGGACGAAGCTCCGCCGCCCAGCCCAAGGCCGAACAGGCTGGCAGTGTGCTCACTGCCGAAGCGCGGCGAGGCGAGCAGTTGCTGCATCATCACCGGCGCCCCGTTGAACTGGGTGCAGCGCTCATCGCGAATCAGATCGATGGCGCGTTCGACATCCCACTTGTACATCAGCATCAAGCGCCGACCGCCGCGCAATGCCGACAGGAACTGCGCATGCAAGCCGCTGACATGGAACAGCGGAACAGCCGCCAGCGTGGTTGGCGCGAAGCCGCTGTTGATCACCACGCCGATGCGTTCGGGTGAACTCATGGCGCAAAACGCGCCCTGGAAATCCAGCGCGGTCAGCGCCTGGCAGATCGCCCGGTGGCTGGACAATGCGCCCTTGGCGCGACTGGTGGTGCCGGAGGTGTAAAGGATCAGTGCTGGCGCGTCGGGGTCGATTTCCAGCGCAGGCAACGGTAATGCCGGCGCGCTGATCAAGTCTTCGAAACGCAGGCAGTACTCGGGCAACGTTTCTTCCTGGACTCCGACGACAATCGTGGCCCGCTGCTCACGGGCCAGATCTTCGCGCAGGGTATTGAGGCGCGCTTCGTCGCACAGCAGCAGGCGCGAACCGCTGTCTTGCAGCGCGTACTGCAACTCGTCGCGCAGGCCCCAACTGTTGAGCGGCACACACACCGCACCACAGCGCAGGATCGCGGCGAAGGCCACCAGCCACGCCGGCTGGTTGCGCATGGCAATCGCCACCCGCTCGCCCGGTTGCAGGCCAAAACGGGCGACCATCTGCCCGGCGAGGCGGTCAACCTGATCGTAGAACTGATTGAAGGTCAGGCGTTGCGACTGCCAGACCAGGAACTCACGGTCGCCGTGGACACGACCGGCGTCGAGCACCTGCAGCAGGTCGTGTGCAGCGTGACGGAAGTAGCGGGGCGCGCCGTCATCCGGCGCCACCACTTCAAAGGGCGCACCGGGGGCGATCAATTGTCGCCACGCGGTTTGCCAGCGTTCAATGCTCATCTGTGTTTTCTCCAGTACAGCGAAAAACCTGTGGGAGCGGCCAGCACATTCAATATCTTCATGGCCTGACACTCCGCCTTCGCGAGCAAGCCCGCTCCCACAGGGGGTTGTGTCGTACTCATGGACCGGGGGCGGCTCCGCTCCCACAGGGGTTTACGCGTGGGCCGAATAGCGTTCGCAATGGAAATCCCGGTCACCCAGGCAGCTCTGTGCAACGCGGACGCGCTTGAGGTACAGGCCGACATCCAGTTCGTCGGTGACGCCAATGCCGCCATGCATCTGCACCGCCTCGTTGGCGACCTTGATCGCCGTGTCGCCGGCCTTCCATTTCGCCAGGCTGACCAATCGAGCGCGTGCCCCGGCATCGTGGCTGGCGTCATCCAGGGTCGCCAGCGCGGCCATCAGGGCGCTGCGGCTCAGCGCCAGGTCGATGTACATCTGTGCGGCGCGATGCTGCAGGACCTGGAAGGTGCCAATCGGCGTGTCGAACTGCACGCGGGTCTTGAGGTACTCCAGGGTGGTTTCGAACAATTGCTCGGCCATCCCCAACAGCTCCGCGGCCAGGCAAGTGCGGCCCCGGTCCAGCGCGGTTTCCAGCGCGGTCCAGCCCTCGCCCAGGGTGCCCAGCAGCGCGTCGCTGCCCAATTGCACCTGGTCCAGCTGCAGGCGTGCGCTGTTGCGCGAATCGATCAGCGGCAAGGCACTGACGGTCAAACCCTGCGTATCGGCGGGCACCAGGAACAGGCTGATGCCTTGCGTGTCACCCGGCTGCCCGGATGTGCGTGCAGCCACCACATAGGCATCGGCACCGAAGCCGTCGACCACCCAGAACTTGTCGCCATGCAAGCGATAGCCCTGCCCCTCGGCCTTCGCCTCAAGGGCAGTGCGACTCGGATCGTGGCGCGAGCGTTCGTCCACGGCCAGGGCCAGGCGCTGTTCGCCGCCGATCACCGCTTGCAACCAGTGCGTCTGTTGCGCCGAATTGCCCGCCAGATGCAACAGCGAACCGCCGAGCACCACGCTGGATAACAGCGGCGAGGCCGACAGGTTGCGGCCCATGGATTCGAAGATCGGGCCCAGGCCCTTGCAGCCGAAATCCAGGCCGCCGAAGTCTTCCGGGAACGGAATCGCACTCCAGCCCAGCTCGACCGCGTCCCGCCACAGCGGCGCATCGAAACCCAGGTCCACCGCGTCATCGCGCAGTCGACGCTGGGCGCTGACCGGGCTGCGAGCAGCGAGAAAGTCCCGCGCGCTGTCAGCCAGCAAACGCTGTTCATCGCTATAACGCAGGCTCATGGGGTGACTCCTTTTTTAGCGTCGGGCAAGCCCAGTACGCGCTTGGCGATGACATTGAGTTGGATCTCCGAGGCACCGCCGGAAATGGTCAGCGCATAGCTGTTCAACCAGGAACGGGTGATCGCCAGTTGCTGCTCGCTGAACGCCGCGTTCTCCCAGCCGAAGGCATGCCCGGCCATGGCATCGAGCAGCACTTCGAACTTGTCGCGCTCCTGTTCGGTGTGCACCAGCTTCATGATCGACATCAGGCCGCCGATGTCATCACCGGCCCGCGCCTCTTCACCCATGCGCTGCACAGTCAGGTTGTAGGCATGTTCGTTCATCGCACAGGCCGTGGCCCGGGCCTGCAATGCGTGTTCACTCATGGTCTGTGGCGCCGGTACGTATTCACGCATCAAGGCCAGCAGGTCGAAGTGCGACGGCAGGCTGAACTCGCCGAACTTCGACATCGCCTTGCGCTCGTGCTGCAGCAGGTACTTGGCCAGGTTCCAGCCGCCGTTCAACGGCCCGATCAACTGGCTCTTGGGCACTTTCACGGAGTCGAAGAACACCTGGCAGAACGCCGATTTTCCGCTGATCAGATCGATCGGCTGTGGCGTGACGCCAGGGCTGCGCATGTCCAGCACGATCAGGCTGATGCCCTCGTGTTTCGGCGCGCTGAAGTCGGTGCGCACCAGGGCATACATCCAGTCGGATTTATCGCCGTAGGAGGTCCAGATCTTGCTGCCGTCCACCACGAAGTGGTCACCGGCATCACGGGCGGCCATCTTCAGGCTGGCCAGGTCGGAACCGGCGTTCGGCTCGGAAAAGCCCTGGCACCAGCGCACTTCACCGCGGGCGATCGGTGGCAACAGATCGCGTTTCTGCTCCTCGCTGCCGAACGCCAGCAACACCGGCCCGAGCATCCAGATGCCCAGGTTGATTTGCGGCGGCCGGCATTTGATCCGGCGCATTTCGCTTTCCAGCACCGCCAGTTGTTCGTCGCTCAGGCCCGCGCCGCCATACTCCTCTGGCCACTCTGGGCAGAACCAGCGCTTGTCACGCATGCGTTCGAACCACAGGCGCGCGTCTTCACAGGGAAATTGCGGATTCTGACTGCCCCACACCACATCGCCTTCAGCCATGCCGGTGCGCATCGACAGCGGGCAGTTGGCCTCCAGCCAGGCACGGGTGTCCTGCCGAAATTGCTCGATAGTGCTCATGGAAGTCCCCTTCGACTCGCCCCGGATTCGGGGCGAGTACGGTTTTTGTTTTTGATGGACGAGCGTCAGCGTTGGGTGCGCGGCATGCCGAGGCCAAACTGGGCGATCAGCTCGCGCTGGATTTCATTGGTGCCGCCGCCAAAGGTCAGGGTCGGTGCAGAGCGCAATTCAAACTCCAGTTCGCCCTGCAGCAGCGTTGCCGCCGAGCCGCTGCGCATCGAACCATTGGCCCCGACGATCGCCGCCAGCTTGCGCAGGATCTCGATGGCCGACTCCGAGCCGAACACCTTGGTGGTCGAACTCAGCGCCACGTTCATGCGTTCGTGCTCCAGGTCGGCGGCGATGCGCATGTTGATCAGGCGCATCGCTTCCAGTCGCGCATAACACTCGGCCAACGAGCTGCGCACCCAGGCTTTGTCCATCGCCCGACGGCCCTGCTCATCGCGGGCTCGCGCCCACAGGTAAACCCGGCGAAACAGCGCCACCACCTTGTCCGACCAGGTGCCCAGGCCGAGGCGTTCGTGGTTCAGTTGCGAAGTGATCAGCTTCCAGCCACCGTGCAACTCGCCCACCAACATCTCGTTGGGCACCCGCACGTTGTCGTAGTAGGTGGCCGTGGTCGGAATGCTGGTGGTGGGTATCAGGGTGTGGGAGAAGCCCGGCGTCGTGGTGTCGACGATCAGCAGCGAAATGCCTTTGTGCCGCGCCTGGGTCGGATCGGTACGGGCCGCCAGCCAGACGAAGTCGGCGGACTCGGCACCCGAGGTCCACAGCTTGTTGCCATTGACCACAAAGCCCTGGTCGTCCTGGCGGGCGCTGGTTTTCAGCACGGCCAGATCGCTGCCGGCGTCAGGTTCGGAATAACCGATGGAGAACATGATGTCGCCCGCGGCGATCCCTGGCAGAAAACGCTCTTTCTGCAGCTCGCTGCCATGGGCCATCAAGGCCGGGCCGACGGTGCTGATGGTCACGAACGGCAGCGGTGCCCCGGCAATGTTGGCTTCTTCGAAGAAGATCAACTGTTCGGTGGCGGCGTAACCCTGGCCGCCATGGGCCTTGGGCCAGCCGACTGCCAGCCAGCCATCGCGCCCCATCTGGCGGATGGTCTGGCGAAACAGCTCGCCGCCTTCCTTGCCGCGCAACTGGTCGCGCAGGTCCGGGGTCATCAGGGCCTGGAAATAGTCCCGCACCTTGTGGCGCAGGGCATGTTGTTCGGGAGTGAGGTCGACGAACATGGGCTGCTCCTTAAGCTGCGCCGAGAATCAGGCCGCTGGTGGGTACGCCGGTGCCGGCGGTGACCAGCACGTTCTGCACATCCGCCACCTGGTTGACCGCCGTGCCACGCACCTGGCGCACCGCTTCGGCGATGCCGTTCATGCCGTGGATATAGGCTTCGCCCAGTTGCCCGCCGTGGGTGTTGATCGGCAGTTTGCCGCCACGGGCGTGGTGCCCGGCGCGGATGAATTCCTTGGCTTCGCCGCGTTTGGCGAAACCGAACTCTTCCAGCTGCGGCAACACGAACGGGGTGAAGTGGTCGTAGATCACCGCCGTCTGGAAAGACTCCGGGCCCAGGCCCGACTGGCGATACAGCTCGCGGGCGACCACGCCCATTTCCGGCAGCCCGGTAATGTCGTCGCGGTAGAACGAGGTCATGCTCTGCTGGCCATGGCTGATGCCTTGGGAACCGGCCTTGATGGTCACCGGTTTCTGGCGCAGGTCACGGGCGCGCTCGGCCGAGGTGATGACCATCGCCACGGCGCCATCGGATTCCTGGCAGCAGTCGAGCAAGTGCAGCGGTTCGCAGATCCAGCGCGAGGCCTGGTGTTCTTCCAGGGTGATCGGCTTACCGTGGAAAAACGCCTGGGGGTTGGTGGCGGCAAAATCCCGCGCCGCCACTGCGATCCGGCCAAAGTCTTCGCTGGTGGCGCCATAGGTGTGCATGTAGCGCTGGGCAAACATGCCGACCCAGGCCGCCGGCGTATGGAAGCCGTGGGGCATGTACCAGCCGTAGTTGACGTTGTCGAAGGTCGGCGCCGAAGCGAAGCCGTAGTCGCCGGTACCGAAGCGATACCAGGAACGCTCGTTCATGGCGCGATACACCACCACCACTTTTGCCATCCCGGTCGCCACGGCCATGGCCGCGTGCATGACCGGCCCGCAAGCCGCGCCGCCACCGTGGGGGACTTGCGAGAAAAACTTCACGTCCTTGCAACCGAGCAGACGGGCAATTTCGTATTCCGGGACCTTGTCCACGGAATAGGAACTGAAACCCTCGACCTCGCTCGGGTCGATGCCGGCGTCCTTGAGGGCACTCAAGGTGGCCTCCAGGGCCAGGCGCAATTCGGTGCGTCCGGAGTTCTTGGAAAATTCGGTCGCGCCTAGACCAACGATCGCGGCACGCCCGGAAATCGATGAATCAGTCATCTGTGTCTCTCCGGCTGTCAGGGCAGGACCAGCGCGACCGTGCCGGTCACGTGGTTGCCCATGGAATTTTTGCCGCTCAAGGTGATTTCCACCGAGCGGGTGTGCGCATCGACGCCGGTGACGCTGCCACTGAAGGTCATGCTGTCGCCGGGATAGTTCGGTGCGCCGAGCTTGATTTTCAGCGCGGTGAATTGCGCCAGCGGCCCGGCCCACTGCTCGATGAACCGCTGCACCAACCCGTTGGTGGTGAGGATGTTCATGAACACGTGGGGCGAACCCAAGGCACGGGCCGCCTCCGCGTCGTGGTGACCGGGGAAGTAATCACGGGTGGCAATCGCGCCGCCGTTGATCAGGGTCACCGTGATGGGCACGGCAAGCTCCGGCAGTACTTCGCCGGGGCGCACGTCTTCAAAGCGCTTGGTGTTCTTCGAGGTCATATTTCCATCCCAGCTTGTCGTTATCGTTGAGCCAGTCGCCCAGGCGTTCCAGGTTTGCCGCCGAACCGCCCAGGGCAAGGCAGAGGCCACGGCTCCAGTAGAGAAAACGGTGGATCGGGTACGTCAGGTCGACGCCGATGCCGCCATGCACGTGTTGTGCGACATGGCCGATGCGATGCCCCGCTTCACAGGCCATCCACGCGGTGGCCAGGGCTTCGCTGGGGGCCGGCAAACCGGCATCGATGCGGTAGGCCAGTTGCCACAGCACCGTGCGCAAGGCTTCGACGGCGATATGGGTGTCGGCCATGCTCATCTGCACCGCCTGGAAGCTGCCGATGCTGCGCTCGAACTGCCGGCGCTCGCTGACGTAGGCCACGGTGCGGCGGATCTGCTCTTCGCTGACCCCCAGTTGCAGGGCAGCCAGCGCCGCCATGCTGCGCAGTTCCAGCCAGGCGACGGCCTCGGCAGGCAACAGCGCCCCGGCGCTCAGGGTCAAGCCCTCGATGTGCAGGTCGGCCACCGCTTCGCCGTGGGTCAACACCGCCGACACCCGTTGTAATTCAGGCGCTGACAGGTCCAACAGCAGCAAGCGCGGTTGGCCATCGGCCTCCACCAGCACCAGCGCGGCCCGGGCTTGATCGCCCATGGAAAGGGCCGCCACCCGGCCGTTGATCACCCAGCCTTCAGCGCAAGGACGTGCTTGCAGCTCGATGCCCAGTGCGCTGCTCAAGGCATTGACGGACAGGCTCAACAGCGCCTCGCCGGACGCCGCTTTGGCGATCCATCCCGCACTGTCGCTGGAATCGAAACGGGCCAGGGTCGCGGCCGCCAGTTGATGGCGCCACAACGGCACCTGGGCCAGGGCCTTGCCCTGGGCCTGCAACACCAGCATCAGCTCGGTCATGCCCAGGCCGCTGCCGCCGTGTTCTTCGGGGATGGCCAAAGCCTGCAGCCCGGTCTCGATGCACAGCTTCCACAGCGGCGCCATCATCGGCTCGCCGCTGGTGTCCCATTGGCGCATGTAGTCGTCATGGCAATGGTCGACAAACAGGCTGTCGGCCATTTGCGCAATGGCGCGCTGGTCTTCACTTAATTCGAAATCCATGGTGAATGGCTCCTATGCGTCTACCGGCCGGAACAAAGGCAGAGTCAACTGGTCATCGAAGGTCTGGAACTCGACCTGCAAGCGCTGGCCGATCTGCAGTTGCTCGCGTTCGATACCGACCAGGCCTGCGATCAGGCGCACGCCCTCCTCCAGCTCGATCAGGCCGATCGGATTGGGGTAATCGAACGGCGCGACTTCGGGGTAGTGCATCACCACGAACGAATACAAGGTGGCGCGGCCGCTGGCCTGCAGGGTGTCCCAGTCGAAGCTGTGGCACTGGATGCACACCGGTGCCGGTGGATGGCGCAGGGTTTGGCACGCGGTGCAGCGCTGGATCAGCAACTGGCCCTTCTCGCAGCCTTCCCAGAAGAACCGCGTGTCGTCGCTGATGCCCGGCAGCGGGCGCTTGGGCTTGGCCGGTGCCGCCTCAACCTTGGCAGGTGCCTGGGCATTGGCCGCGCGGAACTTGAACACGCGAAACAGCAACTGGCCCACTGGCTCGTCGCCGCCGGGCTCTTTTGCTCCAGGCTTTTCGACGAAATGGCTCATCACCAGGGTGACAAAGAAACCGGTGCCCAGGGCGGTGGTTTTCTCATCGCTGACCGAATCCAGGCGCGTGGTGTAGTAGAGCTTTTCCCCCAGGCGCACCGGGCGGTCGAAGCTCAGCTCGGAGTTCACCGCCACGGTGGAGGCATAGCCGTAGGCTTCCATTTCCTTGAGCACCTCGTAAGGGTTCTCGTCGGTGGAGCCAGGCGGATAGTTGTTGGCGTGCAGGCCCTCCATGGTCCACACCTGCAACATCGCAGGCGGAGCGATCAGGCCCTCATGGACGGTGCCCAAGGCAAAGCCCGCGTCGGTGTATAGCGGGTTGTCCACGCCCATGACTTCGCACCACTGGCGAATCATCGGGGCATTGACCTCGTCCCAGGCATACACGCGGCCGTACTGGCGCCCCACCAGGGCGCGCACATTGGATAGCAATTGTGGATCAGCCAAAGTCGTCTCCTTCACATTGAAGGCGGCCACCGAACCCGGTCGCCGCAATAGGTCGATCAGGTGGGCAGAACCTGCGCAGCACCGAGAAATGCCGGGCGTTCACCACCGCCATGCAGCAAAAGGTTGCAACCGCTGGCGTAACTGGCCAGCGGTGATGCGATGTACAGGCAGGCGTTGGCGATGTCTTCGGCCACCGCCATGCGCGCGGCCGGAATGCCGGCCGCGACGGCGGCGATACCGGCCTCGGAGCCGTAGTGCAGATGCGACTGCTCGGTCTGCACCAGCCCCGGGCTGACCGTGACCACCCGCACCTTGGGCCCCCACTCCACCGCCAGCGATTGCACCAGCGCCAGCACCCCGGCCTTGGCCGCGCCGTAGGCGGCGGTGCCTGGCGAGGAACGCAGCGCACTGATACTGCCGATAAAGACGATGCAACCGCCCTGCGCCTGTGCCTGCATCAGCCGGTTGGCGTGCTGGGCGACGTTGAGCGGCGCGATCAGATTCAGACCGATGATGCTTTCATGAAACCTGGGCGAGGCCGTGGCCGCGTCGGCGGAAGGGCTGCCGCCGGCGTTGTTGATCACCACGTCGAGGCGCCCGAAGTCGCGCTCGATGGTGGCGAACAGGCGTTGCAGGGAATCGTGGTCACGCACATCGGCGGCGATGAAGGTCGCGCGCTTGCCACCCTGGGTCGGCACCTGTTCAGGCTCGCGCCGGGCACAGACGATCACCCGTGCGTTCGCGGCCAGGAACCCCAGCGCGATACCGGCGCCGATGCCCTTGGTGCCACCGGTGACCAGCACCACCTTGCCGCTGTAATCAAGACCCGAATGCAGCTCCATCATGTGCTCCTTTTCTACTGACAAGGGTCACTCTAGGGGCGAACCGCAGGCCAAACTACGTCTGAACGGACGATGAAAATTCAACCTCGTGAACAGGACACTGGCAGCCATTCACACGTTGTCAGATCTTCGAGAATGCTCATGTCCGACTCATCCGCTGCACCGGTTCTGCTCGAACGCCCACTGCCCGGCGTGGCCCTGCTGCGACTCAATCGTCCCCAGGCGACCAACGCCTTGAGCCTGGAATTGCAGGCGCTGCTGTCACGTTTTTTCAGTGAGTTGGCGATCGACCCCGAGGTGCGTTGCATCGTGCTGACGGGGGGAGACAAGGTGTTCGCTGCCGGTGGCGACATCAACAGCATGGCCGGGGTCGGCGCCATCGATATCTACAAGCGCCACACCGAGCGGGTCTGGGGGCCGATCCAGCACTGCCCGAAACCGGTGATCGCGGCCGTCTGCGGTTACGCGTACGGCGGTGGTTGCGAGCTGGCGATGCACGCCGACCTGATCGTCGCCGGGCGCAGTGCACGCTTCTGCCAACCGGAAATCCGCATCGGCATCATGCCCGGCATCGGTGGCACCCAGCGGCTGGTGCGGGCCGTGGGCAAGGTCAAGGCGATGCGCATGGCGCTCACCGGGCAGCCCATCAGCGCCGAGGAGGCCTGGGTTGCCGGGTTGGTCAGCGACCTGGTGGACGATGACCAGGTGCAGGCCCACGCCCTGGAGCTGGCGCGCGTCATCGCAGCGATGCCGGCCCTGGCCGCCGAGCAGATCAAGGAAGTGATTCTGGCAGGCATGGACGCGCCACTGGAAGCCGGCCTGGCGCTCGAGCGCAAGGCCAATGCATTGTTGTTCGCCTCACGGGATCAGAAGGAAGGCATGCAGGCGTTTATCGACAAACGCCCGGCGCAGTTTGAGGGGTATTAACATCTCCCGAACGAAAACGTTGATCCCCGTAGGAGCCAGGCTTGCCGGCGAAGGCGTATTTGAAATCGCCTTCGCCGGCAAGCCTGGCTCCTACGGGGATCTTTTGATCTCCTATTCAGCCCGATCAATCCGATCCAACGCCCGGTTCACCGCCAGCTCACCCAGCATGATGACCTGGGCAATCCCCAACAGGGCGTTGCGACTCGTCCCTTCCATATGATCCGCCAGATCCAGCGTCATGACATTGGCCGAAGCCAGCGACTCACAGGCGTGGGCCAGCAGGGTTTCGGTATCGAGTTCCGGGTTGACGATGAACATGGTGCAAAGCTTGCGCGGAGTGGCCTGGATGTCGGCGGCAGAGGGAATGCGTTCGGATGGTGGGTGGGAATTGTTTGAGTCGATGATTTCTGAGGGCGTTGCCGGATCGGTGTCCGGCGGGTTTGGTGTCGGCTTGATCATGAATGCTTCCCTTAATTAGCTGGGCCGCACCATCTCGCTACTACACGAAAGGGTGGCAGCTGTGCGCAAGTTAGTAGACCGGCAAGGGAAAGCAAAAACCGGCGCGCCCGAGGACGCCATGCGCACAGCTACCATCAAGTGCAGGCGGATACCTGACTGATGATGCTCATGCGACCGCTTTAACCTTGGCCGGGCTACTAAACCCGATCACTGACCATCAGTGACGCGAATCAAGTTACCGAGTAGCCCCTGGGCGCACAAGCCGGCGGATTCTGGCGTAACCGTAGGCAACGACGCAAGGTGCCGTGGCCTTCGGGAAGTGACGTGAGGGCTTTCTTACAAACACTCGGAAGCGTCCTACGCATCCATCAGAAACGCCCTATTTCCACCTCGACCGACTTCGTAAAAGCTTGCGAGCCTTGGCACGCTGCGGTCTGTCTGTGTGACCGCGTTATCGTTCTTCGCGGGCAAGCCTCGCTCCTACGGGCGTGTGTGGGTGTATGTGGAAGAGAGGCCGCTAGATACTCATCACCATCTGCCCACTATCGATGCGCAACTCGACGCCATTGATCGCCCGGGCTTCATCGCTGGCCAGGAATAGCACGCTGGCCGCCACGTCCTCGGGCCGGCACATGCGGTTCATCGGGTCGCTGTCGATGGTCATGCGGTCCGGGTCGACGCCTTCGGGGAGGCTGCCACGGGTCATGTCGGTGAGCACGCCATCCGGGTGCAGGGTGTTGCAGCGGATGCGGTACTTGCGCCGCCGGCAAAGCACCGCCACCGAACGCGACAATGCCGCCACCGCCCCTTTGGAGGCACTGTAGGCCAGGTAATCGTCACGCCCGGCCAGGGCCGCGATGGACGACAGGTTGATGATCGAACCACCGCTGTCCTTCATCAATGCGATGCCTTCGCGACAGCCCAGAAACACACTGTCGGCATTCACCCGCATCACCTTTTGCCACTCCTGCAGACTGGTTTCTTCAATCGAGCCAGCGATCAGGATGCCGGCATTGTTGACCAGGATATCCAGACGACCGTAGCGCTCGCGCACATGGTCGATGACCTGGCGCCACGCGTCTTCACTGCTGACGTCGTGGCGGATAAAGGCTGCAGCCGGCCCGATTTCAGCCGCCAGGGCCTGGCCTGCCTCGACGTCCAGGTCGCTGATCAATACCTGGGCCCCTTCGGCCGCCAGCATCCGCACGCTGGCAGCACCGATCCCCTTGGCGCCGCCGGTGACCAGTGCGACCTTGCCATGAACCCGGCCGTTCTTGTTGTTTTGATTGAACGTCATCATGTCATCTCATGTGCGTGGGTCGTTTGGGATTGCTGGCCGTGCTGGCGGGCCAGGTGGTTGGCAGCGATATAAGCAAAGGTCATCGCCGGACCCAGCGTACCGCCCGCGCCCGGATAGCTGGTGCCCATCACCGACGCCGAACAGTTGCCGATCGCGTACAGGCCGGCGATGGGAGCGCCGTCCTCGCGGACCACCTGCGCATGTTCGTTGGTCAACAGGCCGCCCTTGGTGCCGATGTCTCCGGCATCCAGGCGCATCGCGTAATACGGACCCTTGCGCAGTGGTGCCAGGCACGGGTTGGGCTTGATGTTGCTGTCGCCGTAGTAACGGTCGAACACGTTGCCGCCGCGCCCGAAGTCCGGATCCTTACCCGTGCGCGCATAGTCGTTGACCTTCACCACGGTGGCTTCGAGACCGGCGGCATCGACGCCGATCTGTTTGGCCAGCCCGGCCAGGGAGTCATCCTTCCAGTACAGGTTGTTCAACCATTCCTTGCGCAAGCGGCTGTCAGGCATGATCTGGGCCGGCATCAACGGTCCCATCGCGTAGTTGAAACGGAAATGCCCATCGAAAATCACCCAGGCCGGCACCGACTTGCCGCCTGTGAGCCCGTTGTCGCGGTACATGGCATCGACGAACTCCAGATACGGCGCGGCCTCGTTGACGAAGCGCCGACCCAGGCTGTTGACCACGATGGCGCCAGGGAACGCGCGCTCGGCAAAGATCCCCCGGGGCTTTTCCTCGCCCGGTACGGCGATGGTCGGCGCCCACCAGGCCCAATCCATCAATGCGGTGGCCGCGCCCTGAGCCAGCCCGGCCTCCAGCGCAGCACCGGTGTTGTTCCCCGGAGGGGTCGCACTCCAGGCCATGCGGGTCGGTTGCGGCAGGTATTTTTCACGCAACGCCTGGTTCTGTTCAAAACCACCGGACGCCAGGATCACCCCGTGGCGCGCGTGCAGTTGCACCTCGGCGCCGTCACGCCGTACGGTAACGCCGCTGACCCGCCCGTCTTTGGTGAGCAAGCCAGAAAAATCGGTGTTGAGCCACAGCGGCACGTTGCGATCCATCAGCGAGCGCCGCAGCGATGCCACCAGCGAGCTGCCCAGGGACGCTCGGCGGTCGATCTTGCTTTTGCGGCGCCATTTGAAATCGAGTTTGTAACGCAGCATCAGGCCCAGGATCAGCAGGCGCCAGCCAAAACCACGTGCCATGACCTTATGTGCATCGCGGGCGGTCCAGGCGATGCAGCCCATGAGCAAGGTCGACGGCGAAGGCTTGCGCAAGTTGGCCAGTTCGTCACCCAACAGGCTGGTATCGAAGAACTCCGGATCCAGGGTCCTGCCGCCGGGCAGCGCGCCCGGCAGGTGCGGGTAATAGTCGGGGTATTTGGCGGCGACCGCGTAGCGCACCCGACTGGTCCGGGCAAGCTCTTCGATCATCTTCGGCGCGTTGTCCAGATAGGTGCGCAGCCGGGTTTCATCGACATGTTCGCCCGCCGCCGCCTGCAGATAACGCAAGGCTGTTTCGTAAGTGTCGTTGCCGTTCAGCTGGGCGAAATAGTGGTTGTTGGGGATCCAGATACCGCCGCCGGAAATCGCCGAGGTGCCGCCGTACTTGTCGCTTTTTTCCACGATCAGCACACGAAAACCCTGGTCGGCGAGGAACACCGCCGACGTCATTGCACCTGCGCCCGAACCAACGACAATCACATCGTAGTGGGTCTGAGACTGAACTTGAGCCGTCATTGTTGTTATGCCATTAGCTGAGGTCAGAAATAACCGCCGACGACGCTGCGCGAATGCTGGCGGAGTGCAGCCCATGATCGGGGCTGCACGGGCCGGGCTCATCGTCAAAGCGGACTAGAAACCCGGCCCGGTGCCGGTTGCCCATAAAAGCTGGAACAACCGGTCGAAAGGGCCAGGCAAGCGCTGTCAGAGGACCGCGCGCCTGGCGGCCCAGGGACGATCCTGCTCCAGTTGACTGGCCAGGCGCAGCAGCCCGTCTTCGCCACCCAGGCGGGCGGTGAACATCATGCCCACCGGCATTGCGCTGTCGCTTTGGCCCAGCGGCAGAGAGATGGCCGGTTGGCCGCTGACGTTGGCCAACACGGTGAAACCGGCGCTGCCCATGGCGTGATGGGCATAGCTGTCCCACGGCTGATCCAGCGTCAGCAGGCCCAGTTGCGGCGTCAGGTTGGCGGTGACCGGCGACAGGATCACGTCGAAGCGTTCGAACGGCTGCTCCATGGTGGCGCCGATGCTTTCGAACGACTGGCGGGCGCGGTACAGGTCTTCACCGGTGGTGGTCTGGGCGCGTCCCAGGTTGACCAGGGTGATTTTCTCCAGGTCCTGCGCCGTGGCGGCCCGTCCCAACACCTGCTCGCGGTCGTGAATCGCGGTGCGCAAGGCGGTGCCGATCACCGCGCCATGAGCACCGAACAGTTGGCGCGGATCGATGTTCAGCGTCAGTTCTTCGACTTCATGCCCCAGTCCCAGCAACTGCTTGATGGTCTGCTCCAGAGTGGCGGCAATCGCCGGCTCCAACGCCGCGCCGGTCAATGACTGGCGAACCACGGCGACGCGCAACTTGCCCGGCTCGCGCTGCAATTCTTCGACATATGACCGTTGCAGCGGCGGGATCCAGTAGACGCTGCCCGCTTCATGGCCCTGGCCGGCATCGAGAAACAGCGCGGTATCGCGCACTGTGCGCGAGACCACATTGCCGACGCTGGCACCAAACCAGCCTTCGAAATGCGCCGGCCCGCTCGGTGTGCGATAGCGGCTGGGCTTGAGGCCCACCAGGCCGCAATACGAGGCGGGAATGCGGATCGAGCCGCCACCGTCGGTGGCATGGGCCACGGGCACGATCCCGGCCGCCACGGCCGCCGCCGCGCCGCCTGAGGAACCACCGGCGCTCATGGCCAGGTTCCACGGGTTACGCGTCTGCCCCCAGAGCAACGATTCGGTGGTGGTGGTCAAGCCGAACTCGGGGCACGTCGTCTTGCCAAAAGGCACTGCCCCAGCCTGCTCGTAGCGGGTGATCAAGGTGCTGGTCCGGGGCGCTGGCGGGGCGTCCTTGAACAGCCGGCAACCGTTGCTGGTCACGGTGCCTTGCAAGTAGGTATTGAGGTCTTTGATCAACACTGGCACGCCGGCCAGCGTCCCTTGGGTTTCGGTGCCGGCGGAGCGGCGCCCGGACAACAGCGTGCGGGCGTAGGCCTCGTGCAGCATGTTCACCGCCTTGACCCGGGGATTGACCGCGTCGCAGCGGGCGAGCGCCGCCGCCAGCAGGTCTTCGGCACGCAGTTCGCCGCTGCGGATCGCCTCGCTCATGGCCCAGGCATCCAGCCCCTGGTAATCACTGGCCGACAGACCCGCTGCACGGGCATCGGCAAAGCGCCCCAGGAGCCCGACGCCCGCAGCCAGGACGCCAGCCTTGAGCACGCTGCGTCGCGGCCAGGTTGCCGGCGCGTTGGACACGGTGGTTGTCGAGGCAGTCATCGGTTGGTGTTCGTTGGTTTGCATGGTGATCGTCGCGCCCTGTCGATTATTGTCATGAGGGTCATTGAACGGCTTTATGTTCCAGCGCTTGCCCCCGCCGGCCTTGATCCCGGCCAGATGCGCCCCGCTCTCGGTCAGTCGGCCGTCACGCTGGCCAGCATGGCTGCGAGGTAGTGTTCGCCATACGGCGGCAAGAGCCCCCATTCACGACGCGGGTCATGCTCCGGGGCCTTGAACACCGTGCGCTGGTGACTGAACTCGAGAAATCCTTCATGGCCGTGGTAATGGCCCATGCCCGAGGCGCCGACACCGCCGAACGGCGCATCGTGCATCGCCGCGTGCATCATCACATCGTTGACGGTCACCCCGCCGGACACGGTGTGCTCCAGCACGTAACGCTGCTCTTCGGGGTCTTTGCCGAAGTAATACAGCGCCAGCGGGCGTGGACGACCATTGATATCGTCAATGACCTGCTTGAGGTCTTCATAGGTGAGCACGACCATGGCCGGGCCGAAGATTTCTTCGTGCATGATCACACTGTCTGGCGCCGGGTCGACCACCACGCGCAGGGGCCGGCGCCGGTCCCGGGCATTCAGCGCCAGGGGTTCGGGCAGGCACTCGATGCGTGCGCCGCGGGCCTGGGCATCCAGTACGTAACCTTCGACGCGATCCAGGTGCCGCTGGTTGACCACCGCCACCACATCCGGGTTACCGGTCACTGATGGGTTGAGTTCGCTGTAGGAATCGCGCAGTGCATCAAGGAAGGGTTCAAGCAGCGCCTTGGGCACATACACCAGATCCGGATTGATGCAGATCTGCCCGCCATTGCAGGCCTTCCCCACGGCGATACTGAACGCGGTTTTCTTGAGGTCGGCGCTACGGGTGACGATGACCGGCGACTTGCCGCCCAGCTCAAGCGTCACCGGCACCAGATTCTGTGCAGCGTTGCGCATGACCAGCCGCCCCGTCGCGGTACTGCCGGTGTACACCAGGTGGTCAAACGGCTGGGCGCTGAAGGCTTCGGCCAACTCCACGTCGCCGGTGACGACGGCGATCTCCAGCGGATCGAGGTATTCAGCGCACAGCTGCGACACCAACCCGGCCGTCCGTGGCACCACGTCCGACGGTTTGAGGATGGCCCGGTTGCCCGCCGCCAGTACCGAGGCCAAGGGGCTGAACAGGGTAAATAAAGGCGCGTTCCAGGTACCGAGAATGCCCACCGTGCCCTTGGGTTGGTGCATCACCCACGCCTTGGCGCCGAGCTGATCATAAGGCGCGAAAGGCGCACGCGGATCATCCTGCATCCAGTCATGCAGATGGTCCCGCGCATATTTGAGCGATGCGAGGGCGCCCAACACGTCATTCATCAAAGAGAAGCCGGCAGGACGGCCACCGAAATCCAGATCGATCGCCTCGGTCAACGCGCCATGGTGGCGGACCAATAGATCGATCACTTGCTGGAGTCGACGTCGGCGAGTGTCAGCGCTCACCGCACCGGCGCTGGCGAATGCGCTTTTTTGCCGGGATAACAGGCTGGCAAGCCCTTGGACGGATGATGTGACTGAACTCATACGTGGCCCCTTGCTGGTACTGGCCCCATGGCCGGGAAGCGCCCGATGCACTTGCCGCTACCCTAGCCGTGCACCCCTTGCCACGCCTCGTCCGATCGGACGAGGATCGAGCAAATCTGTTAGTCCGTTGAGACGATGTTGAACCGCGTATTGCGACCAATACTGGCCCTACGAAAATCCCACCCCATGAGGCCAGTCATGGCAACGCAAAACGTCAGTTTCGATCCCCAGGCTTTTCGTGCCGCGCTCGGCACCTTTACCACCGGGGTCACCATCATCACCACCCACACCGAAGACGGCTCACCCGTGGGGATCACCGCCAACAGCTTCAACTCGGTGTCGCTCAATCCGCCGCTGGTGCTCTGGAGCCTGTCCAAGCAGGCCCGCAGCTTGCCGGTCTTCACCAGCGGCAAACACTGGAACGTCCACGTGTTGTCCACCGAACAGGAAACCCTGTCGGGACGTTTCGCCACCCAGGGCGAGGACAAGTTTTCTGAAATCCAGTTGGACAATGGCGTCAGCGAGGCGCCGCTGCTGCAAGACTGCACGGCACGTTTCCAATGCCGCACCGCGTTCCAGTACGAAGGCGGCGACCACGTGATTTTTGTCGGTGAAGTCCTCGCCTTCGATCACAGCGACCGTGCGCCGCTGGCGTTCCAGAGCGGCCAGTATGCCCTGGCGACCCGCAAGCCGCGCAGTGAGCTGCGTCTGGCCACCACGCCGCCGCCCCCTGAGTGCAGTTATACCGAGGACTTGCTCGGCTATCTGTTGGGGCGCGGCCATTATCAGGTGCTCAATACGCTGCGCCAGATGCTGAGTAATCAGCAACTGGACGAATTTGCGTTTTTTATCCTGTCGATTCTGTGCATCCGCGACAACCTGAGCCTGGAGGAAATCAATACCTTCGTGGCTTACACCGGCCGCGAAGTCACCTTGGCGAGCATGCGTTTTCTCGAACACCAGCGCCTGGTGGCGATCGAGGGCTCGGCCGAGTCGCTGCGTTTTGTCCTCACGGCCCAGGGCCGCGAGGTTTCACTGCATCAACTGGCGCTGGCCAAGGCCGTGGAAGAGGACCTCTCGGCCAAGCTCGGGCCCGCCGATGCACAAGCCTTGAAGGTCTTGCTCAAGCGCCTGATTGTCGTCAGTGACCCCGGCTTACCGGATCTGTGGGCCCCGCGATGACCGCCCGCGAAGCGGCGTTACCGGCGGCCAGGGTCGGCTGGGGCAGCCACGGCTTACTGTTGCTGCTGGCCATGGTGTTTGCCGACAACTTCGTCGGGCGACAAATACTCGCGGTGATGATCGAACCGATCAAATCCGAGTTCGGGGTCAGCGATACCGCCATCGGCTTGATCTCGGGTTTGGCGTTCGCGGCCGTCTATGCACTCATGGCCCTGCCGGCGGGGCGGCTGGTGGACCGCATGCCGCGGACCCGCCTGCTGGCCATGTCGTGCCTGCTCTGGGCCGTGGCGACAATGGCTTGCGGGCTGGCCGGCAGCTTCCTGGCGCTGGGCATTGCGCGGATGCTGGTGGCGATCAGTGAATCGCCGACGACCTCGGCCTCGCTGTCGTTGATCGCTGACCTGTATCCACCCCAACGGCGCTCATTCGCCATCAGTTGTTTTACCGCGGCGCCGACGTTTTCCTCGATCATCGGTTTGAGTATCGGGGCCTGGGTGGTGGAACACTATGGCTGGCGCAGTGCATTTATTGCCATTGGCGTGCCAGCCCTGGTGTTTTGCGCCATCCTGAGCTTTGTCGTGCGCGACCCGCAGCGTGGCCGTTGGGACCTCACGCCACACACTCAGGCGCAGCCTGCGCTGCTGGGCATGGGCACTGAAGCCCGCAAGCTCTGGGCCTTGCCGGCCTACCGTTGCCTGATCCTCGCGGGCGGTCTGGTCACGCTCAGCTCCTATGCCATCGCCATGTGGAACACCAGCTTCCTGGTGCGCTCCCACGGTTTGTCACTGCAACACGCCGGGCTGCTGGTCGGGGTGATCTGCGGTATCTCGGCCGGGATCGGTGGCCTCTTCAGTGGTTGGTTAAGTGACCGCCTGTGCCGCCGCCATCCACACTGGCAGGTTTCCATTCCAGTGTTGGGCCACCTGGCGGCCATCGCCGCGCTGATCCCTTATCTGCTCTGGTCCGATGCCCTGCTGGTGCGCTTGGGCGATGTACCGATTCCGGCTGCAATGCTCTGGTGCGCGCTCTATTCCTTCTTTGCCGTGTGGTGGGTCGCCCCGTCCTACAACCTCGTCACCCAACTGGTGCCGGCGGGTCGGCGCGGTACCGCCATGGCCCTGCAAACCATCGTCAGTACCCTGCTCGGGGTCGGCGTCGGGCCTCTGATCACCGGTTTGTTCAGCGATATGTTGCTGCCGCTGTTTGGCCAGGAGTCGCTGCGGTATGCGCTGCTGCTGGTAGTGAGCCTGCCAGTGATTGGCGCGGTGCTGTTGCTGATGCGCACCGCGAACCATGCTTCCAGAACGGGCTATCGCCATGCGGGATAAGTCTCGCGGCGCGAGCCTGAATACCCCGCCATGTGGACATGAATGAACCTGTATCCATCACGAAGCGTATTGGCCACGCTCTCATTTGCCCAGTTGACGAATTCACATGCTAACTACCATCGTATCAGCCAATCCAGTACACCGCGCCCGCGATCGACTGCTTGACGCAGCGGTCGAACTTTTCGCCACACGCGGCTTTCAGGCCATCGGCTTGCGAGATCTGGCGAGCCACCTGGGACTGCAGGCCGGATCGTTATACCATCACATCGAAAATAAACAGTCCTTGCTGTTCGAACTCATTGAGTCCGCCTTATCCGACTTATTGCTGGACACGACGCGTCGAATGAAAGGAGCGCGCAGCCCTTGCAAACGTCTACAGTTATTTATTCAAGCCTTCGTCGCCTTTAACTGTAATGAAAAACACAAATTAGCTCTGATCACCCGTGAATTTGTGAATCTTAACGAAGAACAAAAGCAGCAGATCATGCAGCTAAAGAATAAATACTCATCTCTTTTAAGCGCAGTCATAGCTGATGAGTACAGTGAGAAAGGCAAGCCCGGTGGCGACATCTGCCCGGCCACCAATGCAGTCATTGTGATTTTATTTGGGCAGTCGCAGTGGTACAACACCGAGATAACCGAACCGCAACTGACAGAAGCACTCACAAGCCTTGTGAAGTGCATTATCGCCTCTAGCAACAAGATCAAAGCACCGGCAACTCTACAACGCACGTTTTAAGGTAAGCGAATTTTCATCATGCCCGCGCTGTCACACGATCAGGCGCATCCTCATAAGGAACACGGCAATGAAATTCGCAAAAATCTCGCAGAAACTCGCGCTGTGGGCCGGGAGTCCCAAGACCTTCATGGGCGCGTTGATACTGATTGGTCTGTGGGGTCTGAGTGGACCGATTTTTGATTACAACGATACCTGGCAACTGATCATCAACACCTCGACCACCATCATCACCTTCCTCATGGTGTTCCTGATCCAGAACACGCAGAACCGCGATACCGATATTCTGCATCTGAAGATCGATGAATTGCTGCGAGTCAACAAGGAGGCGCGAAACGCGATGCTGGGGCTCGAATTGCTGGATCTCAAGCAATTGGAAGCCTTGCGCAAACACTATCGCGCCATGGGTGAAAATGAAGTGTTCGAACTCGAAGGTCTCGTCTCCAGGGGCAAGCACAAGCAGAAATGGGACGAGTGCTGAGCCAAAAAACGGCGCCTGACCTGAGTCACGCGCCGTTTACGTTTAACCCTGCCAACCCCTAGCGACTGGCTTGCAGCGCCCTGGCCATCTGCAGATGGTTTTGCAGTTTGGGCAGGGTTTCTTCAGCGAAGGCTTTGATCTGCGGCACGTCGCTCGTCTGCGCGGCCTGCTGCAACTGCTCGATGGCTTCCTGGGTGGTTTTCACCTGACTGGCCGCGTAGGCCTGGTCGAAGCTTGCGTCAGCTTTCACTTGCGGCATCAGAGCCTTGGCCTTGTCGACCACTTCTTCGCGCGGGGCCACTGGCAAATCCAGTTGCTTGGCGATTTTCGCCAGATGCTGGTTGGCGGTGGTGCGGTCGTTGATGACGACGATGGTGTAATCCTTGACCTCTTTGGACTCGGACAATTGGTGCGCCAGGCGACTGGCTTCGATGTCGGCCATGCCTTTGGCCGAGGCATCATTGATGAATTCGGCGGGAGACTGGGCAAAGGCACTGCTGGCACACAGGCCCAGTAACGTGACAAAACCGGCATTGCGTAATCGGGTGGCCATCCAGCTCATGGTCGCGCCCTCCTTCTCGAAAAATTCAAGCGGGAGCTTTCGCCCCCGCCTCTCAATCAAAACCACCTCACCGACTATTTCGATTTCTGACCGCCTTTGCGGCCCATATCGGGTTTCGCAGGGTCTTTTTCGACAGTCGTAGTGGTAGTTTTCCCACCCTTGCGACCGGCTTCAGACGCCTTCGTTCGATCGTTGGCGAAATTTCCCGAGTTCGAGTTTCTTGAGTTAGGCATGATTCTCTACCTCTTGGTGATGATCGCGACGAGCAAAAGCCCGCATAGAATCTGAATTTCGATCAGCGCAAAGGTTTAGAAAACATGGGATCGCCGCGACGAACGGTGGCGGGTTTCATTCATCGAGTTGCAGGTGGCGCTGGCGTTTGGCGCTGTACATCGCTTGATCGGCATGCCTGAACAACTGACTTTCTTCGGTGCCGTGTTCAGGATAGTGCGCGACGCCGATGCTCGGCTGGATAGTCACACTGTGTCCGTCCAGACGCAAAGGCTGGGCCAGGACCTGACGGATTTTCCCCGCCACGCTATCGGCGTCTTTCGCGGCGTGGATGCTGTGCAGCAACACGACAAACTCATCACCGCCGATGCGCGCCACCGTGTCGGTTTCGCGCACGCAGTGCTTGAGCCGATTGGCGACCGCTTGCAGCAACATATCGCCCACCGCGTGGCCGTGGGTGTCGTTGACCTCCTTGAAGCGGTCGAGATCGATGTACAGCAATGCCATATGGCCGCACTCTGTCCGGGCCAGTGTCAATGAAGCTTTGAGTCGCTCACGGAGCAACTCGCGATTGGGCAACTGGGTGAGTTGGTCGTACTGGGCCATGCGCTGCAGCCGGGCATGCAATTGCTTGCGTTCGATAGCCGTCGCGACTTGGGCGCAAACGTACTGCAGCAGCTCCTTATCCTGCTCGGTGTAGCGCTCGCCACCGGGCACGCTTTTGACGATCAGCGCACCGATGGTGCCGTTTTGTGAACTCAACGGCACGCCCAGCCAACAGATCGATTGCTGGTTGGCGACCAGCGCCTCATACCCTTCAGGTACAGTGTCCAGGTCCGGGCTCAGCAGGATCGGCTCGCCGCTGCGAATGACCTCGGCGCACAGACGCCCGGTGATCGTTCCGGGCTGTTCGGGTTGCAGCTCATGGTCGTCGACGTGATAAGGAAAATTCAGCTGCCCGCAATGTTCGTCATACAAAGCGACGGAGAAATTCAGCGCCGGCAGCCATTCGCCGATGAGCAAATGGATGCGTTGGAACAGCGCCAGCAAATCTTCCGTGGCGTGGGCGGCTTCGCAAATCGCGTACAGCGCCGCTTGCCGGGCCTCGGCCTGTTTGCGCTCGGTAATGTCACGGGCCACGGCGATGCGCAGTTGGTCGACCTCCGACCAGCGGGCCGACCAGAGGATGTGCACCACCCGGCCATCCTTGTGCAGGTAGCGATTCTCAAAGTTGAGCTTGGGTTCGCCCCCCATGATTTCCCGAGCGGCGTCGAGGGTGCGCTGGCGATCGGCGGGATGCACCAGATCGATCATCGGCTGGCCGATCAACTCGTCGGGGGTGTAGCCTAAAATGCGCTCGCAGGCCGCGCTGACAAATACGAAGCGACCTTGTTTATCGACCGCACAGACAGCATCCAGCAAGAGATCGAGGTAGCTCGCCTGGGGCGCTGAATTTCTGGTTGCCATGGTGCGTTGGGCGCTTCCCGACAATGCAGCAATAAAGAACCATCCCTGACCGATCAGTGCCACTGACGCGTCCGTGCTATCAGCCTCACGCCTTGTTCGGCACCAGCCCCGGCAATGCATGCACCAGGGCGTTGATGGCGAAACCGATGAACATCACCCCGCACAAGCGGGTGATCGCCAGTTCATGCCGTTGATACAGGCTGCGCACCTGCCGCGCACCGACGATGCCTATGAGGATAGCGTAGGCCATGAGGCCGCCGACGAAGCTCAGGACAATCAACCACGGCAACATTGACCAATGCAGCAGTTCTGCGCGGCTTGAGAGCAGCGCGGTAAACGTCGCGACCGCCACCGGATAAGCCTTCGGATTGGTCAGGCCAAACACAATGCCGTGCCAGAACGGTTGCCGCGCCGGGCCCTGAGGCGCTTCGACACTGGCGCGCCGAGCGCGAACCGCGCGCAGACCGAGCCAGAACAGATAGAGCCCGCTGAGCACGCCCAACACATCGAAGGCGGTACTGCCGATTTCCCGCGCACCGACAATCGCGATCAACGCGGTGCTGCACCAGACCACATCCCCCAGCAAATGCCCGCATAGAAACCCCGCCCCGGCCCGCCGGCCATGCGCCGCACCGATGCCGAACACTGCCAGCACCCCGGGCCCCGGCGTGATGCCGTAGATAAAGCCCGAGGCGAGAACGGCCATTAGAAGCGATGGAGTCATTGGAAGTCCTTGTTGAGCCTGGGTGAATGCACGCCAGTCTATCTCAGGTCCCCGGGGCGGTGGTGCCGCTTGTTGTCAGTACTTGTCGAGCGTGCGCAGCTTCTGCGGCAACCCCCACAACAGCAGCGCGACGGCGATCAGCGCGCAGACGCCGATGACGTACAGGGCCGGGGTGGTGCTGCCGGTCAGGTCCTTGATCCGTCCGACCATGACCGGGCTGACGATGCCGCCAAACTGACCGAGGGTGTTGATGACCGCGATCCCGCCCGCAGCCCCTGCACCGGCGCCGGCCAGCAGTTTCGGCGGCAGGGTCCAGAAGCTCGGGATGGAGGCGATGATGCCGGCACCGAGCAAGCCCAGCGCGACAATCAGGAAGGTCGTGTGGTTGGCAAAGATCCCCGCACAGAAGAACCCTACTGCGCCCACCGCGACCAGACCGGCGACGAACTTGCGTCGCTCGCCCGTCGAGTCGGACAACCGCCCGATCACCACCATGCTGATGGCGCCGCAGATATAAGGGATGGCGGTCAGCAAACCGATCATCACCGGACTCTCGGTGCCAGCACTGCGGATCAGTTGCGGGGCCCAGAAATTCAAGCCGTAGGACGCCACCTGGATCAGGAAGTAGATCAGCCCCAGCGTCAGGAAACCCGGGATCCGCAGCGCGGCGAGCAACGAGCCGCCCGTCTTGTGCGGCTCATGGTGCGCGATGCGGCTGGCCAACAGGGACTTCTCCGACGGCGTCAGCCAATGGGCATCTTCGATGCGGTCCTTGAGCAGCGTCAGCACCAGCAAACCGAGGCCGATGCAAGGCACGCCGCCGAGCAGAAACAGCCAGTGCCAGCCGCGCATATCCATAAAGCCGTCGAGGTGTTGCAGCACCAGTCCGGAGAACGGTGCGCCCACCAGGCCGGCAAATGCCGACGACAGGAACAGCATCGAAGTGATGCGCCCGCGATAGTGCTGCGGGAACCACAGCGTCAGGTAATACAGCACACCCGGCGCGAAACCGGCTTCCATCGCCCCGATCACGAAGCGCAGCGCATAGAACTGCCATTCGCTGTTGACGAAGACCATGGCCGCGGTGGCCAGGCCCCAGGACATCATGATCCGGGCGATCCAGCGGCGGGCGCCGACCTTGTAGAGCATCATGTTGCTCGGCACTTCGAAAATCACGTAGCCCACCACGAACAACCCGGCGCCGAGGCCGTAGGCGGTGTCGCTCAGGCTGAGGTCGGTCTGTAGCTGGAACTTGGCGAAGCTGATGTTGATGCGATCGAAAAAAGCGAACAGGTAGCAGACCATGATCAGTGGCATCAGGCGCCAGGCGACCTTGCTGACCAGGGCTTTTTCTTCGTCGTGGCTAACGGACGGGCTCGCGCCCGCCTCCAGTACATTGAGGCTCATGGTGGTTCTCCAGGCGGACTTTCCGTGGGTGTCCGATTGTTTTTGTTGTCTGGTTTAGGTTCGTTATGCGCTTTTCTGTAGGAGCGAGGCTTGCCCGCGAAGGCGGTGTGTCAGTAGCCATTGATGTTGAATGGGAGGCCGTCTTCGCGGGCAAGCCTCGCTCCTACAGGGGTTATTTGGTGTGGCTCAGGACGGAGTCGGGTGCAAATCACAATTGCGTCCGGCCTTGGCCAGCTGGCCAGGCACTTCATGGCCCAGCAGCGCCGGCAACCCTCGGGACAACTTCAGCAACAGCGGCAGATCGATGCCGGTATGAATGCCGATTTCATCGCACAGGTTCACCAGGTCTTCGGTGCAGATATTGCCCGAGGCTCCCGGTGCAAACGGGCAACCACCGAGACCACCCAATGCCGCGTCGAAACGTCGGGCACCGGCCTCATAGGCCGCCAGCACGTTGCACAGGCCGAGGCCGCGGGTGTTGTGGAAATGCAAGGTCAGGTCCGCTGGCGAAACCCGCTGCAATACCCGTCGCACCAGCCGATCGACCTGCCGCGGATTGGCCATGCCGGTGGTGTCGGCCAGGGTAATGCCCTGGATGCCGAGTTCCTGATAGGCGTCGACGATCTGCAGCACGCGGTCCTCATCGATCCTGCCTTCGAACGGGCAACCGAAGGTGGTGGCGATGCTGCCATTGAGCCGCACCCTCGTGCCGCCCACGTAGTGCACGATCTCGCCGAACGCAGCCAAGGAGGCTTCGCAACGCATGCGCATGTTTGCCAGGTTGTGAGTCTGGCTGGCGGACATCACCAGGTTCAGCTCGTCGGCCCTGGCCGCCAGCGCCCGTTGCGCGCCTTTGAGGTTGGGGATCAAGGCGACGTAGATCACCCCCGGTTGCCGGGCAATACCCTTGAACACCTGCTCACCATCGCGCAGCGCCGGGATTGCCTTGGGCGAGACGAACGAACCCGCCTCGATGCGGCTGAAACCGGCCAGCGACAGCTGATCGACCAGCGCAATCTTGTCGACGGTTTCGACCCAGGTCGGCTCGATTTGCAAGCCGTCGCGTGGGGAGACTTCCTGAACGATCAGGCTCTCGGAAAAATCAGTGATCATTGCACCACCCCTTCAGTTTTCAGCCGCTCGATATCCGAGGCCGTCAGGCCCAGCCCCGCGAGAATGCCATCGGTGTGCTGGCCCAGACTCGGTCCGGACCAGTTCACGCCGCCGGGGGTTTCCGACATTTTCGGCACGATACCCGGCATCTTCACCCTGGTACCGCCAGGCAGCTCGGCACTGAGCAGCATGTCCCGCGCCTGATAATGCGGGTCGGCGACGATGTCGGCCACCGAGTAGATGCGCCCGGCCGGAACCTCAGCGGCTTCCAGGGCCGACAGGACTTCGTCGATCGGCAGGCTGCTGGTCCAGTGGGTGATGGCGGCGTCGAGCAGATTGCTTTTGGCGGCACGACCGTCGTTATGGGCGAACTCCGGCGTTTCGGCCAGGTCATTACGACCGATGACGAGCATCAGGCGCTTGTAGATCGGGTCGCTGTTGCCGGCGATCACCACATAGGCGCCATCGGCCGTCAGATAGGTGTTGGAGGGCGCGATGCCCGGCAAGGCTCCGCCGCTGCGTTCACGCACATGGCCAAGCATGTCGTATTCCGGCACCAGGCTTTCCATGACGTTGAACACGCTTTCGGCCAGGGACACATCGACCACTTGTCCGCCGCCCTGCCCGGTCTTGACCCGCAGCAGCGACATCAAGGCCCCGATCACCGCGTGCAGCGACGCCAGGGAATCGCCGAGGCTGACACCGACCCGGGCCGGTGGCGAACCGGGGGTGCCGGTGGTGTAGCGAATCCCGCCCATGGCCTCGCCGATCGCACCGAACCCCGGACGATCGCGGTACGGGCCGGTCTGGCCGTAACCGGAAATCCGCACCAGGGTCAGGTTGGGATTGAGGGCATGCAACACATCCCAACCCAGGCCGAGTTTTTCCAGGGCACCGGGGCGCAGGTTTTCGATCAGCACGTCGGCACTGGTCGCCAGTTGCTTGACCAGGTCGATGCCTTCGGGGGATTTCAGATTCAGCGCCAGGGATTTCTTGTTGCGCGATTGCAGGTACCACCACAACGAGGTGCCTTCGTGCAGCTTGCGCCATTTGCGCAGGGGGTCGCCCTGGCCCATGGCTTCGATCTTGATCACTTCGGCGCCGAACTCGGCGAGCATGCGGGCGGCGAACGGCGCGGCGATCAGCGTGCCGATCTCGATCACCTTGATGGCACTTAAGGGGGCAGTCATCGCGGGGTACCTCTATGTTGTTCTTGGAATATGAGCCAAGGCTAGAGGACCGGGGGGTGATCAATCCAACCCTCAATCGGCAAGGGGCGTTCGTGAAACGCGAACGCTGCGCAAGATTACCGCGACCTCTGGTCAGTCTTCGCGGGCAAGCCTCGCTCCTACAGTTGATCGGCGGCGTACATAGATCCCTTGTAGGAGCGAGGCTTGCCCGCGAAGAAGCCGGCCCATTCACAGAGAATTGTCAGACCACCCCACGCAACTGCTCAAACAACATCCGGCTCACCGGCGACAATCCCGCTTCATCGCGCACCACCAGAATCAACGCCCGATCCGACCAGTCGTCCGTCAACGGCACCGCGTGCAATCCCAACGCCCGGCCAAACAATTCGTAAGCCTTGTGCGGCAGAATGCCAATGCCCATATTGGCCTGCACCATCCGACACATGGCATCGAAACCGGGCACATGAATCCGCAGCCGCAGCACTTTGCCGGCCTTGCGCGCCGCGGCATGGGTGCGCATGTTGATCGAACTGGCGGCGTGCAGGCCGACGTAGTCGCTGTCCAGGGTGTCGGCAAAAGCCAGGGCCGAGCGGCTCGCCAACGGATGATCGGGCAGCATCAGCACCACCAGCTTGTCCTGTCGATACAGCACGCTGTGCAGACCTTTGACGTCGCTGTCACTGGAGCAGATCCCCAGGTCGGCCACTCCATCGAGCACCCCCTGGATCACCCCGGCGCTGGGGCGTTCCTCAAGGTCGGTCTTGACCTGGGGATGGCGCTCGGAAAAGTCTCGCAGGTCTTCCGGCAAAAACTGGATGATCGCCGAGAGATTGGCCAACATCCGCACATAGCCGCGAATGCCATGGCTATGTTCGCCCAGCTCAAGCCCCATTTTCTCGACGTTGAACAGCATCTTCCGCGCATGATGCAACAGGGTTTCGCCGGCCGGCGTCAGGGTCATGCCCTTGGCCTGGCGCACGAACAGGCCGATGCCCAGCGCCTCCTCCAGTTCCATCAACCGCTTGCTGGCCGCCGACACCGCAATCGCCTCGCGGTTTGCGGCACGGGTCAACGTACCTTCTTCGTGGACGGCGACGAACAGCTGGAGAGTGATCAGGTCGAGACGGCGGATCAGGCTTTTTTGCAGCATGGAGGGCTCGATGACTTCGGTTCGACTGAATCGGCAATATAGCCTACCACCCGCGACAGCCGCGTTGACCTTCGTCGCGTGGGGGTGAAGCCCCCAGTGCCTTGGCGATGTATTCGACGTTGCCAGTCTCAAACGCATCCACCATGAAGACGGCGATTGCAAAGCTGATGACAGCTGGCGCAGGACTGGTGCTGGTTGGCAGCGCGGCAATGTGGCGCAAGTCCGGGTCGTGATAAAGTCGCCGCCCATCAGACCTTTTGCTTTGAGACGCCGACTGCAATGACCGATTTCCAGGATGTCGATGCCCAGCTTGAAGACTGGAACGCCTTGCGCGCCACCGCCTCGTTCAGCGGCCTGCTGGTGGGCAATGGTGCCAGCCGCGCAGTGTGGGATGACTTCGGTTATGACTCGCTGTTTGAAAACGCCCGCACCGTCGAAGAAAAACCCATGAGCCAGTCCGAGCTGAGCGTGTTCGACGCGATGCAGACGCGCAGCTTCGAGCAGGTGCTCAGCGCGCTGAAAACCACCAGCCGGGTCAACAAGGCCCTCGCCGTCAGCTCCGCCGCACCGCGCAATCGCTACTACGCGATCAAGGAAGCGCTGATCAACACTGTGCATGCGGTGCATATTCCGTGGCGGTTGGTGGTGCCTTCGACTCTGGCGACGATCAGTCAGGAACTGGGCAGCTATCGGACGGTGTTCACCACCAACTACGACTTGCTCAACTACTGGGCGATCCAGCACCAGCCTGATGCAATCACGGACCTGTTCCAGGGTGCCGAGCCAAGCTTCGACCTGAGCGTCACGGCCACCGATAAAACCCGGCTGCTGTACCTGCACGGGGGCCTGCATCTGGTGCGCAACCAGGACGGCACGGCGCGCAAGCTGAAGTCGACCGAGGGTACCTTGCTCGGCAGTTTCGCCATCAACAACACGATCAAGACCCTCGACGACGTGCCGCTGTTCGTCAACGAAGGGCCGGCTCAGGACAAGCTCAAGACCATCCGCAGTTCGGATTATCTGTCGTTCTGCTATGAACAGTTGCTGGGGCATGGCGGTGGGTTGTGCATCTTCGGTCATGCCTTGGGCGAGCAGGACAGCCACATCATCCATGCGTTGCGCCAGGCGAAACCGACGGTGGTGGCGATCTCGATCAATCCACGCAGCAAGGCGTTCATCCAGCATCAGAAGCGGCATTACGCGAAGGTGTTCGAGGGGACGGGGGTTGAGTTGCGGTTTTTTGATTCGAAGAGCCATGCGCTCGGTAGCCCGAAGCTCACAGTCCCGGTCGAGGTCTAGCTGCGACGCGGCTGCCCCTGTAATTGGATGGACTCGCCCACGCCGAGGCGTCAATGCGCCACGGTGGCAGTCTAAACAGCCAACGACAGCGAGGGCGAGTCCATGAAAAAGCATACTTCGATTGATCAATCATTGTCTTCTG
>NZ_CABVII010000013.1 GCF_902497995.1 Pseudomonas fluorescens
TTCGCCGGCCAGCTGGAAAACATGCTTGGCCAGGTCGACCGCCACGGTAGTGCAGGCCGACAAATCGGCAGAAGACAATGATTGATCAATCGAAGTATGCTTTTTCATGGACTCGCCCTCGCTGTCGTTGGCTGTTTAGACTGCCACCGTGGCGCATTGACGCCTCGGCGTGGGCGAGTCCATCCAATTACAGGGTTTCGTGTTGGACACAATATTAGTGTGCTGCCGCGATTCCTGTGGGAGCGAGCTTGCTCCCACACTAAATGAGTCGATAAAGCCTAGAAGTTGATGGTGTACCCAACAATCACCCGGTTTTCATCCGCCGCATCGGCAAAATTCGAGCGCATCGTCGCGTTACGCCAGCGCAGCGAAACATTCTTCAAGACCCCGGACTGGATAACGTAGCTCAGATCCGTCGTCCGCTCCCATTCCTCCCCCTCCCCACCCGAGGCCCGCAAGGCCCCAGCCTTGACGCTGCTGATAGTCGTCGGATCCACCTGGTCCCCCTTCACATAACGCAGGTTGAAGGTCAGCCCAGGTACACCGAGCGCAGCAAAATCGTAGTCATAACGCATCATCCAGGCCCGTTCATTGGCCAGGGCGAAGGTGCTGACCTGCTGCTCGCTGAACAGATAAGTGTCGGTACCGCCCACGTAGGCGTAAGCCGTGTCGCCGCGGACTTTCTGGTAGCCACCGCTGAAGGTATGGCCCTTGATCGAATAACCTAAATTAGTGCTCATAGTCCGGTTATCGACCTTGCCCAACAACTCGCGCCCTGTTTCACGGGCGGAAAAATAGCGCCACTCCGTAAACACATCGCCCGGCCCCATCCCGATCCTGTACTTGAACCCCGCAAAATCGCGCCGAAACAGGTCTTCGAGCTGGCTGGTGTGCAAGCTCAGGGTCAGGTTCTTGAGGGGTTGGTAGTCAGCACCGGCGTAGTACAAACGATCACTGGTGATACTGGCCGAATAAGCACCCTGTTGCGCCATCGCTGTCAGGTCTTCGAAGTCGGTAGAGTCGCGTAGCTTGGTCGAATCCACCTCCAGCGCAGTGAAGGTGAAGTTGTCCAGGTCCTTGCTCACCAACTGGGCACCGTTGAACCACTGCGGGAACAGCCGACTGTTGTTGGCAGCCAGCAACGGCAACTGCGGGCTGAGACCACCCACTCGAACCTCGGTCTGCGCAAGCCTGGCCTTGAACGTGCCAACGGCCTTGGAATAATCGTCGACGGCGCGCTTGTCCGCCCCCCGTGGCAACAACCCGCTGCCAGAGCGATCCGGGCTGGAGTCGAGCTTGATTCCCAGCATGCCCACCGCGTCCAGGCCAAAGCCCAGCGATCCTGGCGTAAACCCCGATTGCAACTTCAGCATGAACCCCTGCGCCCACTCGCCGCGCCGGGACTGGGTGGCGGAGTCACCGTGGAAATCACGATCAAAGTAAAAATTACGCAGCTCCAGACTGCCTTTTCCATCATCAACAAAACCTGCCTGAGCCACCGAATGAAAGGTGCAGCAAAGCGTCGCGAGCATCAGCGATGCTCGCTGCATAACGAATGAAGTCATGTTTCTGCCTTTTTTATTGTTGTTATAAGGAGCGAGGTTGTTTCAACAACCGGGTCAGGACTTCGGATTCTTGACGAAGCACGCGACCACAATGCATGCGATCAGGATCATTGGCGCAATGGACAGCATGCCCATGTAACTGGTACCGGAGACATCGTTGATCTTGCCGACCATGACCGGCGCGACCATGCCACTGAGCTGGCCGATGGAGTTGATGGCCGCCGTGCCACTGGCAATCGCCAACCCGGAGAAGGTCGATTGCGGAATGGTCCAGAAGATCGGGATCGCGATGAAGGTGCCCGCCGTGGCCAGCACCAGCGCCGCCATCATCGCCCAGGACGAATCGGAGAACAGGCAGGCCAGCAAGTAACCCACGGCCGCCAGCAACAGGCACATCACCAGGTACTTCTTGCGCTCGCCGGTACGGTCCGAGAGGCGGGTCAGCCAGATCATGCCGATGCACGCCACGATGTAGGGCAGCGATGACAGCATGCCGACCCAGAATACGCTTTGCACCCCGGACGATTTGATCAGGTGCGGCATCCAGAAATTGATGCCGTAGGAGGCCATTTTGATCACGAAGTAGATCAGCGCCATGATCGCCACTTCCCGGGTCAGCAATACGCGCCACAGCGAGGCATGCACCGGTCTGGCTTTGGCCCGGTCCTGTTCGAGGTTGGCCGCCAGCAGGTCCTTCTCGCCCCGGCTCAGCCACTTGGCCGATTCGATATCGCGGTCCAGCTTCCACAGCACCAGCAGGCCCAGCAACACACAGGGCAAGCCGGACATCAGGAACAACCAGTGCCAGCCCGCCAGGCCGAGCACGCCATCCATCGTCCCCAGCAGGATCCCGGCCGCTGGCCCGCCCAAGGCACCGGCCAGCGGTACCGACAGGAACCACAGCCCGTTCATCTTCGCCAGGTGCTTTTTCGGAAACCAGCAGGCCAGGTAGAACAGGATCGCCGGGCCGAAACCGGCTTCCATGACGCCGATCAGAAAGCGCAGGAAGTACAGGGTGTATTGGGTGTAGGCGAACATCAGGGCCGCGGTGGCCAGGCCCCAGGAGATCATGATCCGGCAGATCCAGGCCGGCGCACCGTAGCGTTTCAGGCCCAGGCTGCTGGGCACTTCGAACAGCACGTAGCCAATGAAAAACATGCTCGCCGCCAGGCCATAGGCCGCGTCGGACAAGCCCAGTTCCTGCTGCATCTGGACTTTGGCGAAGCTGATATTGATCCGGTCAAAATAGGAAAACAGAAAGCAGATGATGGCCAGCGGCATGATGCGCCAGGCCACGCGCCGATAAAGCAATAGCTCGTCGATCGTTTGTTCGCTGCGCGCGAGCGCCATTTCGCCAGTCATGGCAACCATGGTGTATCTCCGTTTTTGTAGTTATTAGAGAGAAGCAAAATCCTGCAGGACGTTGCTCAACTGGGTTTAACGGATCCGAATCAATTTTTCCTTGTAGGCCTGGCCCTTGCTAACATAGTCCCGGGCATTGCCGTGCATGCCGGCGATGGCTTCAGGCGTCAGCTCTCGCACCACTTTGGCCGGCGCCCCCAGAATCAGCGAGTTGTCCGGGAACACCTTGCCCTCGGTGACAATCGCGCCAGCACCGACCAGGCAGTTCTTGCCGATCACGGCGCCATTGAGCACCACCGCCTGAATCCCGATCAGCGCACCGTCGCCGATGGTGCAGCCATGCAACATGGCCTGGTGGCCGATGGTGACGCCCTCGCCCACGGTCAATGCAAAGCCGGGATCGGCGTGCAATACGGCACCTTCCTGCACGTTGCTGTGCTGACCGATGCGAATCGGCTCATTGTCGCCGCGCAACACGGCCTGGGGCCAGACACTGACGCCTTGCTCGAGCGTGACATTGCCGATGACCGTGGCGTCTTCGGCGACGAAGGTTTCGGCGTGGATCTCGGGGATCAGCCTATCGTATTGATAGATCGCCATGGCAACGCCTCCTCAGGCCTGAGCATCTGTTTTAAGCACGCCAGCCGCACACAGCTCGGCGATGTGCTCGTCGCTGTAACCGAGTTCGCGCATGACCTTGTGCGTATGTTCGCCGATTCGGGGAATCGACCGGCGCGGTTGCAGGCGCTCGCCATCCAGGGACAACGGCAGCAACGGCATGGCAGTGAAGGATCCGTCTTCGAGCTCGAGATTGGCCAGGCCGCCGCTTTGCAGCAGGTGCGGATCCTCGAACAACTCTTCCGGGCGACGTATCGGCGCAAAAGGAATGCTGTGGGCTTCGAGCTCCAGGGCTAGCGCCTGAGCATCCATCGTCGCGAAGACCTCGGCCAGATGCGCCAGCAGCCGTGGGCGCTGCAACACCCGGTCATTGTTGGTGGCCAGGGTCTGGTCATCGAGCAGCGCAGTCTGGCCCAGCAACTGGCACAAGGCATTCCACTGCCCTTCGCCGGTAGCGGCGACGAACATCTGCTCACCGCCGGCGAACTCGAACACGTCATAGATCGCCCAGGCGCTGATGCGGTTCGGCATCGGCGCGGCGGCCTGGCCGGTCACGGCGTACTGCTGCATGTGCTGGGCGGCGAGCAACACGCAGTTTTCGTAGAGCGCGCTCTGCACCTCACGACCCAAGCCGGTGACGTTGCGGTCGTTGAGCGCGGCAAGCACGCCGATGGCACCGAACATGCCGCCCATGATGTCGTTCACCGAGCTGCCGGCGCGCAACGGCCGGCCGACGGGCCCGGTCATGTAGGCCAGGCCGGCCATCATCTGCACCACTTCATCCAGGGCCAGGCGATTGTCATACGGACCCTTGAGAAAGCCTTTGTGCGAGGCATAGATCAGGCGCGGGTTGCGTTGACGAATCGCCTCGTAACCGAAGCCCAGCTCCTGCATGCGCCCGGGTTTGAAGTTCTCGATGAACACATCGCTGGTATCGATGAGTTCCAGTACGGCATCGCGCCCTTGCGCGGTGTTGACGTCGATGGCAATGCACTGCTTGTTGCGGTTGAAGGTGCGGAAGAATCCGGCACCGGCGCCCAACAGACGACGGGTACCGTCGCCGCGGGTCGGCTCGATCTTGATCACTTCGGCCCCGAGATCACCGAGGATCATCCCGCACGTCGGCCCCATCACCATGTGTGAGATTTCGACGACACGAATGCCTTGCAATGGAAGTCTGGACATTATTGTTTTCCTTAATCGCTGTGGTTCAAGCGCGGCTGGCGGCTGGGGGGTAATTGAGCGGCAGGCCGGCGCGGGCAATGCAGCCGTATTGGGCTTCGTCGGGCAAGGCATCGCGCAGCACCTGCCGTGAGGCGATCAGGGCGGCCAGGTCGATGCCGGTGTCGTAGCCCATGCTTTGCAGCATGAACACCAGGTCTTCGGTCACGGTGTTGCCGGACGCACCCGGTGCGAACGGGCAACCGCCCAGCCCGGCCAGGGACGAATCGAGTTCGGTGATGCCTTGCTGCACCGCCACCAGGCTGTTGGCGAGCGCCAGGCCGCGGGTGTCGTGGAAATGCGCGGCCCTGAGCTTGTCCCCGGCAATGGCGCGAATCGCCTGCAAGGTCGTCGCCACCTGGCCGGGATTGGCGTAGCCGGTGGTGTCGCCGAGGGACACCAGATCGCAACCGGCTTCCAGCACATGGCCGGTCAATGCGCAAAGGTCGCTCAGCGGCACATCGCCCTGGCGGGTGCAGCCAAAGGCAACCGACATTCCGGCAATCAGCTGCACAGTGTGCAAGCCCATCTCAGTGCGCAACTGGCACATCCGTGCCAGCTCCTCGACCATTTCCAGCGGAGTTCGCCGCACATTGGCCAGGCTATGGGCGGCGCTGACAGAGACCGGCGCGATGATGCGGTGCGCGCCGGATTCAAGCGCGTCGCGGCAGCCGCGCAGGTTCGGTGCCAGGACCGAGACCACCAGATCGGGGTAACTCAAGGCATGAGCCACCACTTCCCTGGCATCGGCCATTTGCGGCAGCAATCTGGCGGGCACGAAGGACGCGACTTCCATATGGCGTACGCCAGCGGCATAGGCCGCATCGATCCATTGGCGCTTGGCGATGGTAGGCATGATGGCTTGAAGGCTCTGCAAACCATCGCGCATGCCGACTTCGTTGATCGTTATTGTTGTCATGAAGTTCTCTCACAGGCTGAAGCACAGGCCCAGACTAGAGAGACAGCGCGGTGCCGAAAAGACGTGATTCACGGCCTGATCCATCGTCAACCGCGATGGATGGATCAGCGCGGCGATTGGCGCGGCGGTGCGCGTAGCAGCAGATGGTCCAGCAATCGACGCGCCGACAGCGACAAGGCCTCACGATCGCGCACGCAGATCACAAACTCACCCAGCGCCCAATCGTCGGTCAGGGGGATGATGCGCAGGTCGAACAGTTGCGCGTAGCGCGCCACCGCTTCCAGCGGGAACACCGCCAGTCCCAGCCCGAACTGCACCAGCCGGAACGCGGCATCGAATGACGACACGTAGGAGCGGAAACGCAGCTCCCGGCCATGCCTGGACGCGTCTTCGCGCATGAAGGTATTGAGGGTGGCGAAGGCCGACAATCCCAGATGATCAAAATCCAGCGTCTCTTCGAAGGCAATGCTGCTGCGATCGGCCAAGGGATGACTCGCACTCACCACGACTGCGAGGTGGTCCTGGCGGTAAGGCAAAAATTCCAGGTCGCCCACGGCCATCGAGCGCCGGCAGATGCCCAGGTCGGCATTGCCCTCAGCCACCCCGCGCACGACGTCGGGGCTGAAACGCTCTTCGATGTCGGCCTGGATCCGCGGGTTGTCCAACATGAAAGCGGACAGTTCTTCCGGCAGAAACTCCATGATCGACGACACGTTCGCCAATACCCGCACGTGCCCGCGGGCCCCTTCGGCGTATTCGCCCAGTTCGCTGTCGAGCCGCTCCATCGCTCGGGTCAGTGACCGCGCATGCCGCAGCAAGGCCAGCCCCGCCGGCGTCGGTTCGACCCCGCGCTTGCTGCGCTTGAGCAGCGGCGTGCCAAAGCGCGCCTCGATGTCCGAGATCCGCTTGCTGACCGCCGAGGGTGCGAGGAAGGCCCGCTCACTGGCACGGGCGATGGTGCCTTCGTCGCAGACCAGGATGAACAGGTGCAAGGACAGGTGATCCAGGTGCTGCATCAGATCCACCCCTCAAGCCGCAGCGTGGCCCGCACCAGCCGTTGCTCTTCGCCTTCGATTTCCCTGAGGTTGTCGCAAATGCTCTGGATATGCGCGATGGCGGCCTTGCGCGCCTGCTCCGGCATGCGCCCGGTCACGGCGTTGTAGAGTCGCGCGTGGTGGCGGTCGATCTGGCGTTTTTGCGGTTCGCGGTGGTAGAGGTTGTTGACCGAGGCAAAGACGGTGTTGAGCAGCAAGTCGGTCAGCGAGCGCAAGGTCTGCACCAGCACGGGATTGTGCGAGGCCTCGCAGATGGCCAGGTGAAACGCATGATCGAGCCGGGCATGGTCGCACGCTGGCAGCGAACGGTTGTGGGCATCGATCAATACCTCATAGGCGCGAGTGATCAGGACAAAGTCGGCGTCGGTGCCGCGCAAGGCCGCCAGGCGCGCGGATTCGCCCTCGAGCAGGCTGCGGACCTCGAACAGATCGTAGAGGGTGCGTGGCTGCGAGCTGAACAGGTGCATCAGCGGTGATACGCCACCGTGACCGGAAAGATCGGCGACGAATGAGCCCTTGCCCTGTTCGGTCCTGATAATGCCGCGAGCGCGCAACAGCTTCAGCCCTTCACGCAGTGCCGTGCGCGAGACGCCGAGTTTTTCGGTCAGACGCCGCTCCGATGGCAACAGCTGCCCGGTCTTGAGCACCCCATCGACGATCAGCCGTTCTATGCGCTCACAGACCACGTCTGCCACTTGCGGATTACGACCCGTTTCTGTGCTTTGCATTCACCCTCCAACTGGTATGACCAGTTGCATCAGCCTAATCACATCCATGCAAACCCTATTATAAGCTTATGTTTTATCGGAAGTTTTTTCGAAATAGCTGAAAATATCGAATAAAAAACTGGTTCGACCAGTCAAACAACGCATAGACAGTAGACCGCCTCGGGCCAATGATGCAAGTGAGCGTTATCCGCAAACAGGGCTCCAATAAAAACAACCGAGTGCCGTGAACCGCCTATGAACATCCTCTACGATGAACGCGTCGATGGTGTCTTGCCTGATGTCGACAGAACCGCACTGATCCAGGCGCTGCAAACGCGATTGCCGGATCTGGACATCCTGCATCAGCGCGAAGAACTCAAGCCGTACGAATGCGACGGACTCTCTGCCTACCGCACCACGCCCATGCTGGTGGTGCTGCCACGTCACCTCGACGAGGTGCAAGGCGTGCTGCGAATCTGCCACGAGCTGCAGGTCCCGGTGGTCGCCCGCGGCGCCGGCACTGGTTTGTCCGGTGGTGCATTGCCGTTGGAAAAAGGCGTACTGCTGGTGATGGCGCGCTTCAACAACATCCTGCACATCGACCCCGCCGCCCGCACCGCCCGGGTCCAGCCGGGGGTGCGCAACCTGGCGATTTCCCAGGCGGCGGCGCCATTTGGCCTGTACTACGCGCCGGACCCTTCCTCGCAGATCGCCTGCTCCATCGGCGGCAACGTGGCGGAAAACGCCGGTGGCGTGCATTGCCTGAAATACGGGCTGACGGTGCACAACCTGCTCAAGGTCGACATCCTCACTGTCGATGGCGAGCACCTGAGCCTGGGGTCGAATGCCCTCGATTCGCCGGGGTTCGATCTGCTGGCGCTGTTCACTGGTTCCGAAGGCATGCTCGGGGTCATCACCGAGGTTACGGTCAAGCTGCTGCCCAAACCGCAGACCGCCAAGGTGCTGCTGGCGGCGTTCGATTGCGTAGAAAAGGCCGGGCGCGCGGTGGGTGACATCATCGCCGCCGGCATCATCCCCGGCGGCCTGGAAATGATGGACAACCTGGCCATTCGTGCCGCCGAAGACTTCATCCACGCCGGCTATCCAGTGGACGCCGAAGCCATTTTGCTGTGCGAACTCGATGGCGTCGAAGCCGACGTCCACGACGACTGCGACCGCGTGCGCCAGGTGCTGGAACAGGCCGGTGCCACCGAAGTGCGCCTGGCCCGCGATGAAGCCGAGCGGGTGCGTTTCTGGGCCGGGCGCAAGAATGCCTTCCCGGCGGTGGGCCGCCTCTCCCCGGATTACTACTGCATGGACGGCACCATCCCGCGTCGCGAACTGCCCGGCGTGCTGCAAGCCATTGCCGCCTTGTCGGCCGAATACGAGCTGCGGGTGGCCAACGTATTCCACGCCGGCGACGGCAACATGCACCCGCTGATTCTGTTCGATGCCAACCAACCCGGTGAACTCGATCGCGCCGAAGCCCTGGGCGGCAAGATCCTTGAATTGTGCGTCAAAGTCGGCGGCAGCATTACCGGCGAACACGGCGTGGGCCGGGAGAAGATCAATCAGATGTGCGCGCAATTCAACAGCGATGAGCTGACCCTGTTCCATGCCGTCAAAGCCGCCTTCGATCCCAGTGGCTTGCTCAACCCCGGCAAGAACATTCCGACCCTGCACCGCTGCGCCGAGTTTGGCGCCATGCACGTGCACATGGGTCAGTTGCCCTTCCCTGAACTGGAGCGTTTCTGATGCGCAGCGAACAGGATATGGATGACAGCGGCGCCCTGCTGGAACAGGTCGACCAGGCGCTGCAAAACGCCACGCCGCTGCGCATCCAGGGCTCCAACAGCAAGGCGTTTCTGGGGCGCATCGTCGCCGGGGAAGTGCTTGATACGCGCTCCCATCGAGGCATCGTCAGCTACGACCCGACCGAACTGGTGATTACCGCCCGCTGCGGCACGCCATTGGCCGAGCTGGCCGAGGTGCTGGACGCGGCGCAGCAGATGCTCCCCTGCGAACCGCCGTCCTTCGGTGACGACGCCACCGTCGGCGGCATGATCGCCAGTGGGCTGTCGGGACCACGCCGTCCCTGGTCAGGCTCGGTGCGCGATTTCGTGCTGGGAACACGGGTCATCACCGGGCACGGCAAACATTTGCGCTTCGGTGGCGAAGTCATGAAAAACGTCGCCGGCTACGACCTGTCGCGCCTGATGGCCGGCAGCTACGGATCACTTGGGGTGATCACCGAAGTCTCGCTCAAGGTCCTGCCCAAACCGCGGCAATGCTTGAGCATCAGCCTCGATATGGACAGCGATCGCGCCCTGCTGCGCCTGGCGCAATGGGGCCAGCAACCGCTGCCGATCAGTGCCGCGTGCCACGACGGTCAGCGCCTGCACCTGCGCCTCGAAGGTGGCGAAGGCTCGGTGGCGGCAGCCCATGACCGCTTGGGTGGCGAGCTGCTGGATGCTGCGTACTGGGCGGACCTCAACGAGCATCGCTTGAGTTTCTTCGACGAGGACCAGCCGCTCTGGCGCTTGTCCGTGCCCAACAACACGGCAAGGCTGTCCCTGCCCGGCCGGCAGCTGATCGATTGGGGCGGCGCACAGCGCTGGCTCAAATCCGATGCCGAGGCCTCGTTCATCCGCAAGGTCGTCGATGAGGTTGGCGGGCATGTGACCTGTTACAGCCACGGTCTGATCGACAGTCCGTTCCAGCCGCTGCCCACCGCGCTGATGCGCTACCACCGCAGCCTGAAGCAGCAACTCGACCCCCGGGGCATCTTCAACCCCGGTCGCCTGTACGCGGAGCTTTGAGCCATGCAGACCACCTTGAGCGAACACGCGCGCCAACTGCCCCGTGCCGAAGAAGCCGAAAGCATCCTGCGCACCTGCGTGCACTGCGGTTTCTGCAATGCCACCTGCCCGACCTATCAGTTGCTCGGCGATGAACTGGATGGCCCCCGGGGTCGCATCTACCTGATCAAACAGGTGCTGGAAGGCAACGAGGTCACACAGAAAACCCAACAGCATCTGGATCGCTGCCTGTCATGCCGCAACTGCGAAACCACCTGCCCTTCCGGCGTCGACTACCACAACTTGCTGGACATCGGCCGCGCGGTGGTCGATGCGGCCGTGCCGCGCTCGCTCGACCAGCGCCTGTTGCGCGAAGGATTGCGCGGCGTCGTGCCCAATCCGCGACTGTTCAAGGCGCTGGTCAGCAGCGGCCAGGTGTTCCGCGCGTTGTTGCCCAACTCCCTGCAGGCCAAGTTGCCGCGCCGCGTCTACCCGGCGAAGCCGCGCCCGGTCACTCGCCATGCCCGGCAGGTGCTGATGCTCGAAGGCTGCGTGCAGCCGAGCCTGTCGCCCAATACCAACGCGGCCACCGCGCGCGTCCTGGATCGGCTGGGCATCAGCGTGACACCGACCCGCGAAGCAGGCTGCTGCGGCGCCGTGGACTATCACCTCGACGCCCAGGCCGCCGGCCTCGATCGTGCCCGGCGCAATATCGACGCCTGGTGGCCGAGCATTGAAAACGGGGCCGAGGCCATCGTGCAAACCGCCAGCGGTTGCGGCGCTTTCATCAAGGACTACGGGCACCTGCTCAGCGCCGACCCGGCCTATGCCGAGAAGGCGAAAAAGGTCAGTGCACTGGCCAAGGACCTGGTCGAAGTGCTGCGCGACGAGCCGCTGGAAAAGCTCGGGGTGCACGGCGATCAGCGCCTGGCGTTTCACTGCCCCTGCACCTTGCAGCACGCACAGAAACTCGGTGGTGCGGTCGAGTCGATCCTGACCCGCCTGGGCTTCAACCTGACGCCCGTACCCGACGCTCACCTGTGCTGCGGCTCGGCGGGCACTTATTCAGTGACCCAACCCGAATTGTCCCGACAACTGCGCGACAACAAGCTCAATGCGCTCGAGAGTGGACGCCCCGAAGTCATTGTCACGGCCAATATCGGCTGTCAGTCTCACCTCGACGGTGCGGGCCGAACCCCGGTCAGGCATTGGATCGAACTGGTCGAAGCCGCATTGCCTTAACCCAACCCTGGAGAATCCCATGAACAGCAAAGCCGTACTGAGCCAGAGCGAAGTCAGCCAGATCCTCGCTGCCGCCCGCACCGAAGCCCAGAACAACCAGTGGGCCGTGACCATCGCGATCGTCGACGACGGCGGTCATCCGCTGGCCCTCGAACGCCTCGACGGTTGTGCCCCGATCGGCGCCTACATCGCCACCGAAAAGGCCCGCACTTCGGCCCTGGGTCGGCGCGAGTCCAAAGGCTATGAAGAGATGGTCAACGGTGGACGCCACGCCTTCTTGTCAGCCCCCCTGCTGACCTCCCTGGAAGGCGGCGTGCCGATCATCGTCGACGGCCAGGTGATAGGCGCGGTCGGGGTGTCCGGGGTCAAGGCCGAGCAGGATGCACAAGTGGCCAAGGCCGGCGCGCAAAGCCTGACATGAACAGGGCGCAGTTCGCGCTAAATAAACGCATGAACTGGCGCCGCAAAACCGCGCGCTGGTGTTCGAAGGTGGCGCGCAACCCAATGTCTATACGAACCGTTGCTGCACAAATTCCGGCAGAGGTTCAAGGAACACACCCAGGCCTGATGCCTGGTGCCTGTAGGAGCAAGCTCGCTCCTACAATTAATGTTTTGTCCCTGGTATGCGCAAAGTACGCCGAGCAATCAGAATGGCCATGAGCGCCAAGCCGAACGTCACCCACGAAACCAGCCCGATTCCACCCTCGAATGCCCTTGCGGCCTGCGCCATCAATTCTCTCCCTTGATCAGCCGACAAGTCTGCCGCCACATGATGGGCGCCAGATAGCGTCTCACTCGCCAGCATCATCTGCACATCGTTCAGAAACCCCGGAAGTTGCAATGCACCGCGATAGTAGGCAGTGACGAGACCACCGAGCACTGTCGTCCCCAAAACCACGCCCACTTCATAGGCCGTTTCGCTAATGGCCGACGCCGCACCCGCCTTTGCTGGCGGCGCGGCTGACAAGATCACGTCATTGGATACCGTCGCGATCGCACCCACGCCGATGTTCAGCAAGGCAAACGCCACCACCAGAACGGTCAAGCTACTGCCCATGCTGGCGACCAGCAAAAATGCCGCTCCAGCAAACGCCATGAGAATCGGTACCAGCACCTGCAATTGAACCCGCTGCGCGACAGGCACGACCGCCATCCCCACCACAATCGCCATGACCTGACCCGGTATCAACGCGAGACTGGCACTCAAGGGCGACATCTGGAGAACAATCTGCAGGAATTGAGTAGTGAAAAATACGAAGCCTACGAGGAATGCCAGGCTCATCAAATTGATCAGCACGGAACCGCTAAAGGTGCCGTTGCGGAACAGACTCAGGTCCATCAGCGGCACAGGCAATCGTAACTGCCGACGCACAAACATCCAGCCCGCGACTACGCCCACTGCAAATGCTGTCAACGCCATCGAATCGATACCATTACTGGCGCTGTGTTTAATGCCATAAACAATGGCGCCAAGGGCGACCATTGACTGCAGAATACTTATCGGATCCAGCGGCCCTGAAGAGTCTCTTTCGGATTCGGGTAACAACAGAGGCCCCAGCACCAGCAACGGCACCAACACGGGTACCGCCAAAAGGAAAATCGACCCCCAACTGAAGAACTCCAGCAACACCCCACCCACCAAAGGACCGAGTGCCGATCCTACCGTCAAGGTCGTAGCCCAGATCGCGACTGCAAGCCTGCGTTCTTCCCGATCTTCGAACACCGAACGTATCAACGCCAGAGTTGACGGCATCAACATCGCACCGAAAACGCCCATACACGCTCGCCCGGCAATCAGTTGCATGGCGGTATCGGAATACGCAGTCAGCACCGACACTATGGCAAACCCCAAAGAACCAGCCAACAGCAACTTACGATGGCCGATTCGATCCCCCAGACTCCCCATCGACACCAGCAATCCGGCCAATATCAGCGAATATGCATCGATCATCCACAATTGCTGGCTGGCGCTCGGGTGCAGGGCTTCGGCGATCTTTGGTAACGCAAATCCAAGTACCGTATTGTCAACGGTCACCAGCAATACAGGTAGCATCAGCACGCTTAGGCCTAACCAGCGTTTTGATCTACGTTGTGTTGCCTCACCTGTCAAGGTCATTAACGACACTCCTTATCGTGTAAGAAAATTTACTTCCCTCCTTGGAAGAAAAGGACCTTTCTATAATTTCGATACATTAAGATTCAATCAACTATTTGTTTCATATTGTATCTTTGAGATAGCTCAAACACTTTCAAGTCAAACCAATAACTAAATATCAACTCAACTAACAGCCTTTGCTGAGTCGAGGAAGGTAAAAGACAAAAGAAAATGCTCAAGTCTAATGCCGTGCCACAAAGGCATTGCTCACCTCCTTTTTGGAGTCGCGCACAGAAGCCGGGAGCAAGGCGATTTTATCCGTGAGAGTGCCTATCAAGGTGCTTTGGCCCATCGGCGACTCAAACAACTCGATACCCAGAAGATGAGCCACCTCGAACGCCACGCCTATTTCACAGCCTGGCTCACATTTCTCGAGGCGCTGTATGAGGCTACGGGAAACACCGGCCCGGTCAGCCAGTTGCTGCAGGGTCAACCCACGCTCTTTTCACTTGAGCTGGATCGGCTTCCCCAGAATCTCTAGTGCCTTGAAGGTGTGGGGTGAATAGGTGCGATTGGCCATGACGGACGCTCTTCAGACGATGATTAGAATAAACCTGTAGGCGAAGGCGTTTTCATGGGTGCTGCAAGGCTTGATGCCGCCTTCGCTGGTATAAATACCCGTATACGGTTCACCAAGCTACTTTATGGATTGTTTACAGGTATTTTTGCCAATTTATCCGTACCACAAGCGTCGTTCGATAACGGCGATCGTTTGATCTGCACTTCAGCATTTGTTCTTGAGCGACTACGCTCGATAATTATCGCTCACATCGTCGAGCCGGCAGACACCCGCCCCGCCCAAAAGGAAGCGCACAGATGACCCGTCTCACTGCGAAAGACTTTGCCCCGGAATTGCTCGAACTGTATGACTACTACGCCCACGGCAAGATCAACCGGCGCGAGTTTCTTGATCGTGCGGCGTTGTTCACCCTGGGCGGCTTGACGGCCAGCGCGCTCCTCGCCGCGCTGAGCCCGAACTATGCGCTCGCCGAGCAGGTGGAGTTTACCGACCCGGACATCATCGCCGAGTACGTCACTTACCCCTCGCCCAAGGGCAACGGGCAGGTCCGTGGTTATCTGGTGCGACCGGCGAAGGCCAGCGGCAAGGTGCCGGGGGTGGTGGTCGTGCATGAAAACCGCGGGCTCAACCCCTACATCGAGGATGTCGCGCGGCGCGTGGCCAAGGCCGGTTTCATCGCCCTCGCCCCCGATGGCCTGACGTCGGTCGGCGGCTATCCTGGCAATGATGACAAAGGCCGGGATCTACAGGCGACGGTCGATCCTGAAAAGCTCATGAATGACTTTTTCGCCGCGATCGAGTGGTTGATGAAGCACGATGCAACGACTGGCAAAGTCGGCATCACCGGGTTCTGTTACGGCGGTGGCGTGGTCAATGCCGCGGCCGTGGCTTATCCGGAACTGGGGGCTGGCGTGTCCTTTTATGGCCGACAGCCAGAGGCCAAGGACGTCCCCCGGATCAAGGCACCGTTGATGCTACACTATGGCGAACTGGATACCCGTATCAACGAAGGCTGGCCAGCCTACGAGAAGGCGTTGAAAGCGGCGGGAAAGACCTATGAAGCCTACATTTATCCGGGCGCCAACCACGGTTTCCATAACGACTCCACGCCCCGGTACGATGACGCTGCGGCGAGGTTGGCCTGGGACCGGACGCTGGGGTGGTTTCGGCGGTATCTGGTTTAGCGGTGACTTCGGGTCATGACTCACACACGGCTCGTTTCGGGTCATTGCTGATGCACGGTTGCTCCGCCGTTTCCATCAGCAACTGATCCACCACACCCGACAGCGCGACCTGCCCATCCCCGGTGCTACGCAGCACTTGCTGGTAGAGGCTGCGCTGTCGCTCTGCACTGGTACCGTCCCGCAGTATCCGGCGTGCCTTGGCAAAGACCTCCTCCACGCCCATTGCCTGCGCTGCATCGCCAAAGATCTGCTCGGCCATGAACAACCACTGCTCGGCAGAGAAAGGCCGGTCGTAACCCTCGACAATGAAGGACGCGTGGATGCCAAATCGCTTCGCGCGCCAGCGATTTTCCTGGAGGATCCATCGCGATTCCTGTGACCAGGTCGATCCCGGGCGGGGTTGATCGATGGCGCAGGCGACCAGTAATCGAAACAAAGAGGCAATGCACAAAGCATCCTCCAGCCGTGGGCACCCATCCGTCATCCGCAGCTCCAGCGTCGGAAACCGGGTAGCGGGTCGTACACCCCACCAACATTCGCTGGCCTGACGGATGGCGCCGGTGCGGATCAGCAAAGCGATGTAAGCGTCATAGGCACCTTGATCTTCGAAGTACTCCGGAACGCCCATCCTCGGCCACTCATCACAGGCCGCCTGGCGATAGCTCATGAAGCCGCTGTCGGTGCCGTTCCAAAAAGGCGAGGAGCTGCTCATTGCCAATAACAACGGCATCCACGGCAAGATTTCGTTCATCACTTGAATGCGATCCAGGTGATCCGGCACTTCGACATGCACGTGCAGACCGGATAGCAGGCTACGCCAGGCGACGTGCTGGTAGTCTTCGAACAGTTTGAGAAAGTGGGTTTGCTCCGTGGCCTGTTGCGTACGCCAGTCAGCCAAAGGATGACTGCCGGCCGTGAGCAATCCCAGACCATAGGGTTCGAGCGCGAGCCGCAGCCCTTGGCGAGCAGTGCCCAGGTACTGCGCGGCTTGCGCAAGGCGGGTGAAGATCGGGGAAGCGACTTCGATCTGCCCCTGGAACATCTCATGGGCAAAACAATCGCCCAGCACCGCCTTGCACGCGTCAATCGCAGCGCCGGGGGGCTTGCCGGACATGCGCCGGGAGTCCAGGTCGGTGATGAAGTATTCCTCTTCAATGCCAAACTTCAGGTGTCTGTTCATCCCTGCGCCCTTAAGTGATAGTCCTCGCCCGCGACCGCGCGCAGATACGCCTGATCCGCCTCGATTCGCAGGTCTCGCCACTCCTCCCAACTGACGATCCCCTGGCGATCCATCTCGTCCGACTGTCGTAGCAGCTCTTCATGGTAGGCATCGGGGGATTCCATGCGCAGCGCGATGTTTTCCAGCGCCCGATGCCAGCCATCCAATGCACAAAGTCGTCGCTCCTCGGCCTGCGTAAGCAGGTTTCTGAATGAATTCATGGCCGTGGGATTCCAGAGTTATTTTGTGAATGGAGCTATCGCGTGCGACATAGGTTCATGAGGGCCGACAAGAGGTGTAAAGGCGGCGGCAAAAAATCTCGAACTCAGCCCTTGGTGCTGCATCCAATGTGTAGGCCAACCGAGGTAAGTGCGATGAACAACGGTGAGCGCAACAACGACATCGAATCCCCAGCAACGTCGAACGCCCCGCCCACGGATTCGTCCGGCAAGCCAGTCAATAATGTGGTGGAACGAGATATTGAGGACAGGGACAGTGACACCAGGGGGGTGGATGAAAGCATTACGCCCTCGTCCCCTCGGACCAAGGAGCAGGACGCCGAGGAACTCAGCAAAAAAATTGCCGAGATAGAACGCAAGGTGGCGGATGGTAACTAACAAAGCGCTAAAGCGGCGTCCGCCTCGCCAGTTACGTCAGGGACGAGCTGATTGGGCCGCAACTGGCGAGGGGAACAACTAGACATTAGCTCATAATTTAAAGATGTCTCATGCGCCGCGATCGCGACCGCGACTTTTTATTCTTTTCAGACGAACCACACGCCGAAGGGTTGGCATATCCAGCGACGCCTGCGCAATCATTCAGACGCCGAGGACACTGCCGCCGATACGTTTTGCCAGATGCTGACAGCCCGTGTTGACCCCGACAGCGAAGGCGTACTCACGGACGCCTTCGCCAGCAAGCCGGCTCCTGCAGGCTACCAATTGACCGTGCGCGGTTGCGAGTGGAGCAATCCCGGCCTATGTTCCAAACGACGCATTTGCTTGCGACCGGCGCGCGAACTCGCCGCGGGTTGCTGTCCCATTCAGTGCAGATTTTTGCGACGAGGTGACAACATGCCGAATGACTCCCGCCCCGCCGTGCTCGAACTGATCGGCAATACGCCTCTGGTGCGTATCAGCCGCTTCGATACCGGCCCGTGCACACTGTTTCTCAAACTCGAATCGCAGAACCCCGGCGGTTCGATCAAGGACCGCATCGGCCTGGCGATGATCGACGCCGCCGAACGCGATGGCCGCCTGCGACCGGGCGGCACCATAGTCGAGGCCACCGCCGGCAACACCGGCCTGGGTCTGGCCCTGGTCGGCCGCGCCAAGGGTTACCGGGTGGTGCTGGTGGTGCCGGACAAGATGTCCACCGAGAAGGTCCTGCACCTCAAGGCCATGGGCGCCGAAGTGCACATCACCCGCTCCGATGTCGGCAAGGGCCATCCCGAGTACTACCAGGACGTTGCCGCGCGCCTGGCGCAGGACATTCCCGATGCCTTCTTCGCCGATCAATTCAACAACCCGGCCAACCCGCTGGCCCATGAGTGCAGCACCGCGCCCGAGATCTGGGCGCAGACCCAGCATGATCTGGATGCCATCGTCGTCGGCGTCGGCTCCGCCGGCACACTGACCGGATTGACCCGCTTCTTCAGCCGGGTGCAGCCGAACTTGGAGATGGTGCTGGCCGACCCGGTCGGCTCGGTCATGGCCGAGTACAGCCGCAGCGGCACCCTTGGCACGCCCGGCTCATGGGCCGTGGAAGGCATCGGTGAAGACTTCATCCCCTCGATTGCCGACCTGTCCAGTGTGCGCAAAGCCTATTCGATCAGCGACGAAGAAAGCTTTGACCATGCCCGCCAGCTGCTGCGCGCCGAAGGCATTCTCGGCGGCTCTTCGACCGGCACCCTGCTGGCCGCGGCACTGCGTTACTGCCGCGAGCAAACCGAGCCGAAACGGGTGGTCAGTTTTGTCTGCGACACCGGTACCCGCTACCTGTCGAAGGTCTACAACGACCAGTGGATGAACGATCAGGGCCTGCTGCAGTACAAACATTATGACGATCTGCGCGACCTGATCGCGCGGCGCTTCGAGGATGGCCGGGTGATCAGCGTCGGCCCGGACGACACGTTGCTCACCGCGTTCCAGCGCATGCGCCTGGCGGATGTGTCGCAACTGCCGGTGCTGGTGAACGGCCAGCGCCTGGTCGGCGTGATCGACGAGTCCGATATTCTGCTCGGCATGCAGGAAGATCCCTCGCACTTTCGCATGAGCGTGGCCAGCGCGATGACCGACAAGGTGCAAACCCTGCCGCCCGGCGCCAGCCTGGCCGAACTGCAGGCAGAGCTCGACCGCGGACTGGTGGCGATCATCGCCGATGCGTCGGGCTTCTACGGCCTGATTACCCGGTTCGACCTGCTCAATCATTTACGGAGATCCCTGACATGAGTCAGCACGATGAATCCGCTGCAAGCCGCGCCTTCGCCACCCGCGTGATCCACGCCGGGCAGGTGCCGGACCCCACCACCGGGGCGCTGATGCCGCCGATCTACGCCAACTCCACCTACTTGCAACAGAGCCCCGGCGTGCACAAGGGCTTCGACTACGGGCGCTCGCACAATCCGACGCGCTTTGCCTTGGAGCGCTGCGTCGCCAATCTCGAAGGCGGCAGCCAGGCCTTCGCCTTCGCCTCCGGGCTGGCGACGATTTCCACGGTGCTCGAACTGCTCGACACGGGGGCGCACGTCGTCTCCGGCAACGATCTGTACGGCGGTACTTTCCGTCTGTTCGACAAGGTGCGTCGGCGCAGCGCCGGGCTTCGCTTCAGCTTCGTCGACCTCTCGGACCTGGCGGCCTTCGAAGCGGCGCTGCAGGACGACACGCGCATGGTGATGGTCGAGACCCCGAGCAATCCCCTGCTGAGCCTCACCGACCTGGCGGCCATCGCGCGCATCTGCCGCGACCGGGACATCATTTGTGTGGCCGACAACACCTTCGCCAGCCCGTGGATACAGCGTCCGCTGGAACTTGGCTTCGACATCGTGCTGCACTCGACGACCAAGTACCTGAACGGCCATTCCGACGTGATCGGCGGCATCGCGGTGGTCGGTCAGAATGCCGAACTGGCCGAGCGCCTGGGTTTTCTGCAGAACGCAGTGGGTGCTATCGCCGGGCCGTTCGACGCGTTTCTGACCCTGCGCGGGGTGAAAACCCTGGCACTGCGCATGGAACGCCACTGCAGCAACGCACTGGAACTGGCGCAATGGCTGGAGCGTCAGCCACAGGTGGCGCGCGTCTATTATCCGGGGCTGCCCTCGCATCCACAGCACGAACTGGCGCGGCAGCAGATGCGCGGTTTCGGCGGGATGATTTCCCTCGATCTGAACAGCGACCTGGCCGGCGCCAGGCGCTTCCTCGAAAGTGTGCAGATCTTTGCCCTGGCCGAAAGCCTGGGCGGCGTGGAAAGCCTGATCGAGCACCCGGCGATCATGACCCACGCCACCATTCCTGCCGAGACCCGAGCACAGCTTGGCATCGGCGATGCGCTGGTGCGTCTGTCAGTAGGTGTCGAGGATGTGGAAGACTTGCGCGCCGACCTGGCCCAGGCGCTGGCGCGGATTTGAGCAAGCCTGTCTGCTTGTCCATGTGCGGGGGGGCATTGGCGTGCCGCGAGAGGCCGGTCGCCAAGGCCAGCAACACTTCGAAAAAAACGGAGAATCAGTAAAAAATAAACGATTTTTCCTGATACGCCCTGCTCGATAGCATGACCTGCACCTGCCTCGATCAGTTCAGGAAAAATCGCATGTCTCCCATGAACATCGGCGAACCCTGGATGTGGGCCAGCTTCATCGCCTTCATCATCTGCATGCTGGCGCTGGACCTTTTCGTGTTCGGCGGACGCAAGGCCCATCGCGTGTCCGTCCGCGAGGCACTGTCCTGGGTCATCGCCTGGAGCGGCCTGGCGCTGGCTTTCGCCGCCCTGCTCTGGTGGTATCTGAACGACACCTTCGGCGCGCAGGTCGCCCAGCGCATAACCCTTGAATTTCTTACGGGCTACCTGATCGAGCAATCGCTTTCGATCGACAACATGTTCGTCTTCGTCATGATCTTCGGGTACTTCGCCGTGCCGCCGGAGTTGCAGCGCCGGGTGCTGCTGTATGGCGTGCTGGGCGCCATCGTGATGCGCACCCTGATGATTTTCGCCGGGGTCTGGCTGGTGTCGCAATTCGCCTGGCTGCTCTATGTCTTCGGCGCGTTCCTGATGATCACCGGGATCAAGATGCTGATCTTCGCCGACCAGCAGCCCGATCTGGCCAGGAACCCCTTACTGGGCTGGTTGCGATGTCATTTGCGCGTGACCGACGGCTTTCACGGCGAGCGGTTCTTCGTGCGGCTCAACGGCGTGCGCTGGGCGACGCCGATGTTTCTGGTAATGGTATTGATCGAAGCCAGCGACCTGATATTCGCGGTCGACAGCGTCCCGGCGATCTTCGCCGTCACCACCGACCCCTTCATCATAGTCACCTCGAACATCTTTGCGATCATGGGCTTGCGCGCCCTGTACTTCCTGCTCGCCGATATGGCCGAGCGTTTCCATCTGCTCAAATACGGGCTGGCCTTCGTCTTGGTATTCATTGGCGGCAAAATGTTGGCCATGCCGTGGTTTCATGTGCCGATCCAATGGTCGCTGGCGCTGGTCGCCGGCATTATCCTGACCTCGGTGCTGCTGAGCCTGTTCCTGAGCAGGGAAAAACGCCAAGCGCTGGCGAAGAACAATAAACGAGGCCCGGGAACGGCTAAATGATGCGGCAGCCGGCAAGAAACGGACGAAACCCGGGGATATTTGCCTGGGCAAACGAAGTTTCAGACTGACGGTCACACACCGGTTAAACGCCGAAAACACAGGCGCTAGAAGGTGCCGCATCGGCCGTTTTCGGTCGATACCGATCCCGCAAACATTTGCTTACAATTCAACGACTCGTTAAACACCGAGCTGTCGGCTACTAGTGATAGGTTACGGCGCTTGCCCGGGCCATGAGATGCTCTTCTGCCTTAATTATGCGCATCAACCTTCCCAGTCTTCCTGCCTTCGGTGCCTACCTTGCCCTTGCCTGCCTGTTTGCGGGCGCATGGTTCAGCCACCCGGCCCCTGTGCATTCGTCCTTTGCCCTGATGAAACCGGTCATGGCGGTGGCCGATCAAGTGGCCAAGCCCATCTATACCAGCCGGTTCGCCTCGTCCGGGCTGGTGGACTTCGTGCATTCCTCGGCGGTCACCGCCTTGCCTGACGGCAGCCTGATGGCGGTCTGGTTCGCCGGCACTCGCGAGGGCGCCGCCGACGTGCAGGTGCGCTCTGCCCGCTTCGACGCCAACACCGGCGAATGGGGTGCGGAACAGGTACTGGCGACGCGGGATTCGACGCAACAGGGCACCCGAAAATACATTCGCAAGCTGGGCAATCCGGTGGTCGCACTTGCGCCGGACAATCGCCTCTGGCTGTTCTATGTATCGGTGTCCATGGGCGGCTGGGCCGGCAGTGCGGTCAATGTGATGGTTTCGGACGACTATGGTCGCCAATGGTCCGAGCCGCGCCAATTGATCACCTCACCCTTCCTCAATATCAGCACCCTGGTCCGCTCGGCACCGGTGTTTCATGCCGATGGCTCGATCGGCCTGCCGGTCTACCACGAGTTTCTCGGCAAGTTCGCCGAGTATCTGTACCTGAGCGCGGACGGCAATGTGATCGATAAGTACCGCATCAGCCACGGCAACAACTCCTTGCAACCCACGGTGGTTCCACTGGATGGTCAGCGCGGTGTGGCCTTGCTGCGCTACGCCGGCAACACCCATCACCGCGTGCTGGCGACCCGCACTGAAGATGCCGGGCAAACCTGGAGTGAACCCTACCCGCTCGATCCATCGAATCCGAACTCCTCGCTGGCGGCGGTCGCGACGCCCAAGCACGGGCTGCTGGTAGCGCTCAATGACCTGCAGGAGGGGCGCTTCAAGCTGAGCCTGTACGGTACCGACGCAGAGATGGACGATTGGCGCTCGCTACGGGACCTGGATAAATCGCCCGATCCATTGGGGGCTCCGTTTTCACCCGAGGCCTACAAGGAAATCATCGGCCAGGAATTTCGCGGTTCCAGTGGCGCTCTGCGCCAACCGCTGGAAGCGCAGTTCCTGAGCAACCTCGACACCCGGGTCTGCAAAAGCCAGGGCTGCGAATTCGAATATGAATACCCCTACTTCATCCGCAGTCCCGACGGTCTGTATCACCTGGTGTATTCCTGGAACAACACATTCATCAAGCACGTGACCTTCAACGATGCCTGGCTGGCGGAGCGAGTCCATTGATCAACCTCTGGCAAGCCCATATCAGCTTCGCAATGATCCTCTTCCTGCTGCTGCCGTCTTTTGGCTTGAACAAGGGCGGGCGTGTCGCGCTATTGCTCGCCTTGCTGGCAGTCAGCTACATCCCGCTGGACGGATTGACCCTGGCTGCGTACTTGCGCAGCCACATCGATGACCTTGCCGTCACGACCCTGGTGTTCATGGCCTGGGGTTGTCTGCGTCGACTGGAGCTCTTGCCGCCTGCGCGGCAGGGTCAGGCCGGCATATTGGTCCTCTTTGCCGTGATGGCCCTGGCGCTGTACCCGGCAACCCTGGGCTTGAGCGACCTGGACCCGTATCGGTTCGGCTTCAGTCCGCGTCCGATGCTGGTGTTCGTCGGGCTGCTGACGTTGAGCCTGTTTTACCTGCGCAACTACCTGGCGGTCTTGATGCTGGCCGGCGCAACCCTGGGCTTCATCGCCGGCATCAAGCCATCGCACAATTATTGGGATTACCTGGTTGATCCGCTGCTGGGCCTGTATTGCTGCCTGGCACTGCTGCTGTTGGCCACGCACTGGACCTTTGGTCGGCTCGGCTCGCTGCGCGGTTCGGCGTGACAACGATTCATTCAAGATTCAACGACAATTTTTGACAGGGGAACATGGATGGGTTGGCTGCAATCGAGACGTTTGCATTACTGGCTGGGCGCAACAGCGATTGCGTTTGTGCTGTTTGCACTGCTGCGGGTGGTGTTCTTCTTCGGCTTTTCCGGCTTTGACGCCAACGCGTTGAGCGCTGAACCGGCCGTGCCGGAAACCCTGGGCATCGGCTTTCGTTTCGATCTGCGCCTGGCCATCCTGGTGATGTTGCCGGTGGCGTTGCTGGCCTGGATCCCGCGCTGGAACCTCACGACCAGCCGCCTGCTGCGCCGGATCGCACGGGTGTACCTGGCCGCGATCCTGAGCGTCATGCTGCTGATCTACATCATCGATTTCGGCCATTACGCGTACCTGGGCGTCAGAATCAACGCCACCGTGCTGCGCTTTATCGACGATGCGCAAATATCCCGGGACATGGTCTGGCAGACCTATCCGGTCATCTGGATTTCACTGGGTTGGCTGGCGACCGTCGCCCTGGTGACCCTGGCCCTGATGCGCCTGGAGCGCGTGACCCTGGACCGCCCGCGCAAAGTCATCCACCCGCTTTCCGTCACCTGGGGCAGCGCGTTGATGGTGGTGGTGGTGTTGCTGGGCATCCTGGGCCGTGTCGAGAACATGAACCTGGAAAACCCTGTGCCGTTGCGCTGGAGCGACGCGTTCTTCTCGGGTAACACCCAGGTCGCGGCACTGGGCCTGAATCCAGTGATCTTCCTGTACGACACGGTCAAGGTCGGCCAGTCGCGCTACGACGAAGCTCAGGTGCGCGAACACTATGCCGTCATGGCCAAGTACCTGGGGGTCGCACAGCCTGACCCGCAACGCCTTGATTTCGTCCGCCACCAGGCGCCACAACCCTACAAGGTACCGGGTAACCGGCCACCGAACGTGATGTTCGTCATGCTCGAATCCCTGGGTACCAGCGCCGTCGGTGCCTATGGCAACCCGATCAATCCGACGCCGAACATCGATCGCCTTGCCACGCAGAGCTGGTTCTTCGAGCACTTCTATGTGCCGGTGACCGGGACCGCGAAAACTGTCTGGGCCAGTATCAGCGGCGTGCCTGACGTCACTCGTCAGGAAACCGCGACCCGCAACCCGCTGATCACCAAGCAGCACACCCTGATCAACGCCTTCACCGGTTACGAGAAGCTCTACACCATTGGCGGCAACTCCGGCTGGGCCAACATGAATGCCTTGATCCGGCAGAGCATCGACGGCGTTCGCCTGTTCGAAGAGCGCGACTGGAAGGCTCCGGTGGTGGACGTGTGGGGCATTTCCGACCTGGACCTGTTCAAGGAAACCGACAAGATCCTGCAAGCACTGCCCAAGGACAAACCGTTCTTCGCTTATGTGCAGACGGCCGGCAACCATCGTCCCTTCACCATTCCCAAGACCAATGACGGCTTCGAGGTCAAGCACCCTACCCTGGAAGAAGTCCAGGCCGCCGGATCGCGCAGTGTCGAACAGTACAACGCCGTGCGCCTGCTGGACTTCAACATCGGTCGCCTGATGGAAATCGCCAAGGCGGGCGGCTGGTACGACAACACCATTTTCGTGCTGTTCGGCGACCATAACACCCGTATCGCGCAGATCCCGTTCCTGGCTCCGGCCTACGAGCAACTGGGCCTGGAAAGCAATGCGGTGCCGATGATCATCCACGCCCCGGGCCTGCTCGGGACGCGAAACGTCAAGGAAGCCGTGGGCCTGGTGGACTTGCTGCCGACCGTCGCAGGCATGGCAGGCCTCGAGTTCCGCAACAGCGGCATGGGCCGTGACATCCAGCAACCCGCGCCCGAGGGTGAACGTGTCGTGCCGCTGGTATTGCGCGAAGGCACCTTCCCGTTGATTGCAGGCGTCACTCAACACTATATGGTGCAGATGGAACACGACGGCAGCTCGCCGACGCTTCATGACCTGGCCTCGAAGACGCCGCTGGACAACGTGGCAGAGAAAAACCCGGACGAGTTCAAGCGCCTGGTGGAGTTGACTCGGGGTATGCATGAGACTTCGCGGTTGATGCTTTATCAGAATGTGCGTGAGTGATTGAGGGTGGCGGCAGAACCCTGATGTGAGGTTCTGCCAATCCGCTCGCTCAAGCTGGAAACGATGCGCACTGTGCACGGGCTGAATGGCCCGATCTTCGCCTGATGTTATGCTGATCACGAGCGAACTCATCCTGCCCCTCAACCGAGGAAGTGAAGATGAAGCACCTATTCGCGGTCGTCCTGGCTGCCCTCTCGCTTTCCATTTCGCCCCTCGCCAGTACAGCGCCCACCGACGACGCCAACGCCATCCGCCCCTTCCACGTCGCCATTGCCGACAAGGACCTCACCGACCTGCGCACCCCCCGCAGATGATTGGCTACGGCGCGACGGACTCGCCGGCCTTCCTCGCGGCACTCATGCTCGTGCATCCAGGTTTTGCCAAATGGACGTACGGCGCCGACCCTCGGCAGTCGCCAACCAGGGATCAAGTGCTGGATGACATTACGTTGTATTGGCTGACGAACAGCGCCGCTTCGGCAGCACGGCTCTACTGGGAGAACATGGGACGCAGTCCGCTTTCTTCGGCTGCTCAGAAAACCACCGAGATCGCGCTGCCGGTGGCCGTCACGGTATTTCCGAATGACGTCTACTACCCCCCGGAAAGTTGGGCCAAGCGCGCCTATGGCCACCTGATCTACTTTAACCAGGCGAAAAAAGGTGGCCATTTCGCGGCCTGGGAACAGCCGCAGCTGTTTACCGAGGAACTGCGCACGGCGTTCCGATCGTTGCGCTGAAGCGCAAAAATCCTTTCGGTGCAGTGAGCCAAGGGGTTCGCTGGATCGGACGGCTCAGGCCGACGGATGAAAGTCTGCGCATTGGCGTGGTAGCGCCCCTGAAACGATGAAACCAGCACCATCATGCCCATCGTGGCGGCGTCCAGTTCGATCAGTAGTGCGTGGAAAAGCAACCTGTTGCAGTTGTGCGCTTGAGATCACCCTTGCGAGTCATCATGATCGGGGCTAATTACCACTAGCCCTGGAGGCATCGCATGCGCCCTTTGTGTCGGACCAACCCTGCGTCGAGCTCGAGATCGTTTCCAGCGCGCTTGCACAACTGGTTCGCGCTCTGTCTGCGGTGGGGTCTGTGCATGGGTATCGTCATGCCCGGCATTACGGCTGCAGAGTCTCGGCCCGAGGATATGGTGTATCTGCGTTCGATCGATCCGGACATCGAGCAGGACATCCGTTATGCCAGCGCCCACAACTTCACCGGGCACTCGCTCGACGGTTACGCCGCGGCGCAGTGCCTGTTGACGCAGGACGCGGCCCTGGCCCTCGCCCGGGTACAAAAAGCACTGCGTGCCCAGGGCTATGGTTTGAAGGTATTCGACTGCTATCGACCCAGCCGTGCGGTTGCCGACATGGGGCGCTTCGCCACAGAGCCGGGTGACCCGCGCAAGGCCGAATTCTATCCGCGCGTGGACAAGCAGGACTTCTGGCGCCTGGGTTATGTGGCCCGCGTGTCCAATCACTCCCGAGGCTCGACCGTGGACCTGACCTTGACCGGCCCACAGGCACTGCCCGCCGAAACCTGGTCGCCCGCGGCCGCGCAAGTGGACTGTACGGCGCCCTATGGCCAGCGCTGGCGCGACGGCGCACTCGATATGGGCACAGGTTACGACTGCTTCGATGAGCGCGCGCATACCGACACGCCGTTGATCAACGCCGATGCCCGGAAAAATCGCCAGCTACTCAGCCGGGCCATGGAAAAGGAAGGATTTTCCGGGTACGACAAGGAATGGTGGCACTTCACCTACAGTGGCGCGGGTCCGCGCAAGGACGTCATGGATTTCCCCATCACGCCGCTGGAGGCAAGCAACGTGCTCGACTCCAGCCACCAGCTGATAGTGGTCACCAGCAAAAACTGGACTGACGTCCAGGGCACTGCCCAGCGCTATGTTCGACAAGGGTCCACCTTTGAAAAATACGCGGATCCCTTTCCGGTGGTGCTCGGCAAGAACGGGCTGGCCTGGGGCAAGGGTGTTGCAGCGAACGTCGAGCAACGGGAAGGCCCGGTCAAACGCGAAGGCGATGGAAAAGCGCCTGCCGGGATTTTCAAGCTGGGAACAGCATTCGGCTACGACAATGCGGCCAACACCAAACTGCCTTATCTGGCGTTGACCCCGACCACCGAATGCGTGGATGACAGTCAATCCAACCATTACAACGAGCTGGTCGACGGGGCGACAACAGCCAGGGACTGGAACAGTTCCGAACGCATGCGGCGTGACGATGACACGTATCGCCAAGGCATTTTCATCGAGCACAACTCGCCGGCGTCACCCGCCTTGGGCTCGTGCATCTTCTTCCATATCTGGCGAGGCCCCTCCTCGCCGACGCTTGGTTGCACCGCCATGGATCAAGCGAATATTTCCCTCTTGTTCGGTTGGTTGGATCCTCGCCAGTCGCCGCTGCTGGTTCAATTGCCCGAAGCGCAATACGAGCACTTTCGTGCAAGCTGGAATCTGCCCGAACGTTGATATCGCCGGTTCCCGCGGAAGGCATTCCGGCGAAACCGGTTGATACGTGCCTGTTACCTTGCCCGACTCAGAGCATATCCGGCTGTTACCTTGCCTGTAACGCCAAGATACTTCGCCGCACTGCGCGTTGCGCCTAGAGTGAAGCCGTCAATGTGCCTACAGGGTTGTGACGACACCACCCGCCTCTGTGCAGTGGAGGCATGGAAGTCCTGAAACGGGTGCTGTCTGATCGCTTGTCGGATTCGATACCCTCTGCCCATTGATTGCCCAACACACAACCAAGGAAGAGGGAAACCATGAGCAAGTCGAGCGCTATAAGCCTGCAACTGCAACTTCAAAATGACGTGCAAGAGGCCGTCAAGTCGCTTTTGGGCGCCACCAAGGCCCTGACCACGGCCGATTACGGCAAGGTGCTGACGTCGACCCTGGCGGCTACCCAAAAGGTAGTCACGATCGAGATCGCCGACGCCGATCTGACCCTGCTCAAGAAGTCCGGGTACAAGCTGTGCTTTGCCAAGAAGGTCGGTACCGCCGACTACAACGTGGTCTGGCAGTCCTATGGCCAATACCTGAGCAACAACGAATTCAGCTGGACGCCCCAGTACCAGCTGTTCGGCTCCAACCTGTTCAAGGAAAACGTGCAGGTTAAAGTCTCGACCAATGTCGTCAACATCGGGCTGGGACAAACCTCGATACTCGCCGACTCCGGCCTGCTGGGTCCGGCAGTGACGGGGGGTCCTGCCGCCTCCTTCACCCTGGTCAACAACTACGCGCCCATTCATCCGGGGGTCAATCAACTGTCAACCGGCATCGATGGCAACCAGGTCAGCACACCGATCTACGTTGCCGTGAACCAGGTGGTCACCGGCAATACCGTTCTGACGCCCGTCGAAAGCATTCTCGTGTGGTTCGAACAGAACGTGCAGACCAGCACCATGTTCAGCACCTCGCGCTCCAAGTCGATCGAAATCGAGCTGACTTTCGCTAATGACGCCGCGCGCCTTTACGAAGGAGGTGAATGGAAAACGATATAACCCGACGCACCGGGGGCAACCTCAGGGTTGCCCTTTCCACTCAGGAATCGTCACTGCCGCCCTGGGAGAAATAGCCGGTCAACGACCGACAGATAGACTCCGCCAGGTCTTGCTGGGTGGCAATGCCGTAGGGTCGCTTGCGATCGAACTGCTCCGACCAGCGAATCCGGCCCTGCGCGACATCGATCAGGCGCAGCGTCGCCCGGACCCGTGCCGGCTCCACCCGCACGCTGCCTTCCAGGGAATAATTGCCCCGCCCGCCGCGTACCAGCTCCGTTGCCTTGGTGGTGTTGCGCGGCACCCTCATCAACACATGATTGGCACCGCTGCGGGTTTGCTCGAACGACTCGAACAACCTGCAACCCAACTCTTCGCACAAGCCACGGGTAAAGTCGTCGCCATCGAGGGTGATGCAGGTAAACGGCTGGATTTGCAGAACGGGATGGCGCATAGCGATCCCTTTAGGCCTGAGCCTTTGGCAAGCCAGTCGATAACAACCGGCCGGAATGCTTAACCGTATGGGGTCTTGCAGGCCAGTGGTGACGTAATGTTCGGCGAGCTTGCGCCGCAACCGTCCTACCTGAACCCGCACCACCGGATCGTCGCCTGTGCAGTAAACCATGGGGTCACGACGAAACACCGCGAGGCCGATGGCGTGTTCGGTGAGGGGAACGCCCGGGGATTGCAGGTCATGTTCGACCAGGAAACTCAGCAGGCTGCCCAGCCGCCGCGACTTGGCGAACAACGGACTGGCCAGCAATTGCGCGAGCACCCGCTCCACCTCTTCCCGGGCCAGAGGCTGGGGAACGATGCCTGCACTCGGACCGCCAATGCGCTTGATCACCACTGCCTGCCTCCGTGCAGGTTGCCGCCAGTCACTCGCGATCTCGATGGCCATGAACGACTCGAGTGCCGACAGATCCCAGCGTAGCAGTTGCCAGCCGGTGGTGGAGAAATTGCGCTGGTCGGAGGGCCTGGCCATAGCCGAAGGAAATGTCGGCGCGGATCTGTCCGACCACTCGTCTGGAACCCCGCGCCGGATCTATTGACAGTAATAGGCGTCTGCGCGATTATTATTACAGCGCATACGATACAAACGTATACGACACATACACACAGTTTTCCAAACCTTGAGGATCCACCCCATGAGCAAGATCGAAAAAGTCCTGGCCACCGGCAAAACCCACACCACCGTCAGCGCCGCTGGCATCACCTCGCGCGGCCATGACGGCAGCCTCGACATCACCCTGTCGACACCCGGCAACGCGAAACCGGCCCACGTGTTTGCAGCCACCCAGCCGCACCCGACCGCCGAGCAACTGTTCGCCGGCGCCTGGTCGGCCTGCTACACCGCCGCTGTCGGGCTGGTCGCCGGTGAGATGAACGTGGTGCTGCCATCCGATCTGTCCGTCGACATCGAAGTCGATCTGGGCCAGACCGGTCCGGCCTACTTTCTTCAGGCTCGGTTGACCCTGCGCGTGCCGGGGTTGGCGCACGATGTCGCGACGACGCTGGCGCATACCGCCGACCAGATTTGCCCGTACTCGAAGGCGACGCGGGGTAATATTGACGTGGCCCTGAACGTCCTCACGGCATGACGCACCGCGCGGCGTTGATATCGATCGACAGCTTCGATACGCCATATATATCGCATACGCTTAAAGCGCATGCGAACCATGAAACCATTCAAACGATGAGGACTCATCCATGAACAAAATCGAAAAAGTACTGGCGACCGGCAAAACCCACACCACGTTCAGCGACGCTGGCAACTCTGCCCATGGTCTCGACATCCAGCTCTCCTCGCCTGGTAACGCAAAACTGGCACACGAGTTCACCGCCATCGTGCCGCACCCGACCGCCGAGCAACTGTTCGCCGGCGCATGGTCGGCCTGCTACACCGCCGCCGTCGAGCTGGCGGCGAAAAACATGAAGGTGACACTGCCGTCCAATCTGGCCGTCATCATCGAGGTCGATCTGGGCCAGACCGGTCCGGCCTACTTCCTCCAGGCGCGCTTGACCCTGCGCGTGCCGGGCCTGACGCAAGACGTCGCGATGGAGTTGGCGCATGCCGCCGACCAGATCTGTCCGTACTCGAAGGCGACGCGAGGCAATATCGATGTGGTCATTAACGCGCTGACGGCGTGATCCATCCTGTGACCGGTTCGCCTTCGCCGACGAACCGGTCGCAACCCCAAGTTGGTATCGTTCCGATAGAATCGCATACGAGGTATATTTCACCTTTTACCCGCCATCAGTCTTCGGCCAAAGAGGATGCACATGAAAACCACGGACAAGACGTCTCCCGCCAACCCGAAGCTCTCCGACTTCCTGTGTTTTGCGGTCTATTCCACCAACCTGGCGTTCGGCAAGGCCTACAAGCCGATTCTCGAGCAGCTTGGGCTGACCTACACGCAATACATCACCATCGTGGCGTTATGGGAGCAAGACGATCAGACCGTGGGCAGCCTCGGCGAAAAGCTGTTTCTGGAATCGAACACCCTGACGCCGATCCTGAAGAAGCTCGAAGCGATGGGCTATCTGCAGCGCCAGCGCGATCCCGAGGACGAGCGCCAGGTGCGGATCAGCCTGACGAAGGAAGGTCGACAGCTGCGCGAAGGCCGCCCGGAACTGGGTCTCTCCGACGCCACCGGGCTGACGCCGGAGGCGTTCATGGAGATGCAGAAGGCGGTCGTGACGCTGCGCAACAATCTCATCAAATGGACCAAGGCCGGGTAATGCCCCGCCTACCCCACCAGATCGATCAACTGCTCGCGCTGCGCCCCCGTCAGCATCGGGCCAAACCCGGCACCGGCGTTTTGCGTCATGTAGCGCGGGTTGCCCGTCCCGGGAATGACACAGGTCACCGCCGGATGCGCCAGCAGGAACTTGAGCGCCAGTTGCGGCCAACTGCTGACCTCCACTTGTGCGGCCCATCCCGGTAGCGGCTTGCCCTTCAAGCGTGCGATCAAGCCACCGCCGCCGAAGGGTCGATTGCAGATCACCGCCACGCCGCGCTCGCGGCACAGCGGCAGCAGGCGTTTCTCCACGCTGCGATCATCCAGGGCATAGTTGATCTGCAGGAAATCCAGCGGTTCGGCCTTGAGTACCGCTTCTACCTCGTCATAGGCCGACGCCGTGTAATGAGTGATGCCGATGTAGCGAATGCGCCCTTCCTCCTTCCATTTGCGCAAGGTCGGCAAGTGGGTTTTCCAGTCCAGCAGGTTGTGGATCTGCATCAAGTCGATACGGTCGGTCTGTAACAATTTGAAAGACTGTTCCATCTGCGCGATGCCTTCTTCGCGGCCACGGGTCCAGACCTTGGTGGCCAGGAAGGCCGGTGAACGCGGCCGGTGGATCGACAGCAATTCACCGATGGTCTGTTCGGCGCGACCATACATCGGCGAGCTGTCGATCACGGTCCCGCCCTTCTGGAACAACGCACTGAGCACCGCTGGCAGATCCTTGTAGGCAGGGTCCGCCGGCGCGACATCGAAGCCGCGATAAGTGCCCAGCCCGACGACGGGCAACGGCTCGGTGCTGGAAGGGATGGCTCGGGTCAGCATATTCTTGCCTCCTGTATCCTTCGACGGCGGGGACGCTGCAAAGGCCGGATCGAAGGTGTAAATCACCGAAGCACCGGCGGCCAGCGTGAGAATTTTTCGACGCGTATATCCATCAGTGTGGCTCATGGAATGGCCCTTCCACAGTTTTTGCGTGCGCTATGGATCGACTACACTCTGAGCGCTATCAGGCGATAGCAGCCTTCAGGCCCAGAGCAGTCAATGCCGCCCACTGACGTTAGCCGAATGTCGCGCACCCTGGTGTCTCTCGTCGTCATCGTCGCAGCGCTGTACCTGGTGCTCTGTGTGGCGTTGTTCGTGTTCCAGCGCGCGCTCATCTACTACCCGCAACCCCGCGCCATCGACACCTCGGCGTCGCTGCTCGCCCTGACGGTCGACGACGCGCAGGTGCTGGTCACCGTGCGCCCGCGCGACGGGGCCAAGGCGTTGATCTATTTCGGCGGCAATGCCGAGGACGTGTCCCGCAGCCTGCCCGGATTCGCCCGGGCTTTCCCCGATCATGCGCTCTACCTGATGCACTACCGAGGCTACGGTGGCAGTTCCGGGTCACCCTCCGAAGAAGCGATCCAGCGCGATGCCGTGGCCCTCTTCGATCAGGTCTACGCCACGCATCCCCATATCGCCGTGGTCGGTCGCAGCCTGGGCTCGGGGGTCGCCGTGCGCCTTGCCAGCCAACGGCCGGCGGCTCGCCTGGTGCTGATCACTCCTTACAACAGCCTTGCAGAACTCGGGGCCCGGCTGTACCCGATTTTTCCCGTGAGATGGATGCTCAAGGACACCTTTGACTCCTGGAAATACGCCGCTCGCATCACAGTGCCGACGTTGTTGTTGGCGGCCGAACATGATGAAGTGATTCCACGCTCCAGCACGGACCGGCTCTACACGCATTTCGCCAAAGGTGTGGCGTCGTTACGGGTCATACCGGGTGTCGGGCACAATTCGATTTCCGAAAGTCCCGACTATCTCAAACTGTTGGGGGATGGGTTGTAAGTGGCCCGGCGACACTGTGTTACTCGTAAGGGAGCCAGAGCACCGGGCCCGGTGGCAACTTATGCCACGGATAGCCCTTCGCGCCGAGTTCAAAGGCGTACTCGAACAAGCGTTTCATGTACTCGCCATCGAATTTATGGTTTCGCGAAAAGCAAAAGTCAGCGCCGATGTAGGCAAGATTGAAGTCGGCCCCATCCTGCTTCGCCATCCGGTAGATCCGATCGAGGTCGCTGATGCCCTGGGTTTGAATCAAGGCACTGATGGCTCGACCGCCAATGCTCAACGTACGGCGCTTCGTCCCGGACCACTGCGGTTCCAGCTTGCCGTTGCGAATGACATAGAAATGACGTTCGTGGCGCATGGGTGCGCCCGGGACTTTGTTCATCGCCATCACGGTGCCTGGCGGGTACAGGAACATCTGGGTGATGACGCCGCCATCCACGTGCATTTCCTGGAACAGTTGGCCGTCGACTTCCACATCGATCATGACCGGTGAAACGGCGCCGGGAATACTCATCGAGGCGACCATGATGTTGCGAAAGAGCTCGAGCGCTCCCGGCGCCTGGCTGGCGGCGATAGTGCCCATGTTCCAGGTGACCGGCCGCGCGGAATCAAGGTCAGTGGTGCCAATCATCAGGATTCGTCCTTTGGCATATTGCGCCGCGATCTGCGCAAGCACCTCAGGCGTGATGTACTTCGCGATGAGCCGCGACAGTGGTTTGCTGTCGGCTACCCCGTCGCTGGCAAGACGCGCCAGGACATTACGCGAACGGAAAATGTCTTTCGGGCCGACTGCGTTGCAGATACGCTGGATGACCGCATCATACTGCGGCCCCAGGAAAGCGAACGGGGCGACCAGGGCGCCGGCGCTGATGCCTGTGACAATCTTGAACGCCGGGCGAGTGCCATGCAGGGTCCATCCCGCAATGAGCCCCGCCGCAAAGGTGCCAGCGTCGCCACCTCCGGAAATGGCCAGCATGCTTGCCAGCGGCAGGAGGGTGTCCGGCCTGCCGGTTGCAACGAGCGCCTCATACTCTCTCTTGTTGGCCGCAATGGCATCCTGAATGAACGGACTCAGGTCCTGGTCCATCCAGTAGCGAGCATTGGGAATACCCGGTATGACCGCTTTTTCCGTTAACGTCGGCGGCACGGCGTCACGGCGTTGCAGGCACGCCTGAAGCAACATGTTGATGGTTGAGGCACCGGGTCTGAGCTGGAACGGGTTCAAAACGCCTCCTCCGGCCCCTGCAATCGACAGAGAACGCGCTCATCTTGTTATTCGGTGAAACGTCCTTACCGGTGGTGCCCGAGATGGCTATGTGCAAGCAACCGCGACACTTTGCTCAAACGTCCAGTCGCTTATCTTGCGCCCCTTTACGAGAGAAACAAACACGTTGACCGCGTCGCCAAGGCGAAGGCGCCTTCGAGGACGCCTTCGCCGGCAAGTCGGATCGCCGCACCGCTGGCTCCTACTTCAACTCTACAACCGGCACGCCTTTCTTCACGATATAGGTCGCCAGCTCCGACGCCTTGGCTGCACCGATGTTCTTCGCGACATGCGCAGTGCCAGCGGGGATGTACAGGGAGTCACCCGCCTTGAGCGTGACCGGTGGCTGCCCCTCGAGCTGATACTCGAACGTGCCCTCCAGGACGTAGGCGACTTCCACACCGGGATGAGAATGCTTGGGTGAAGAAACACCCGGATCGATATCAACCCGAACCTGGATCACCTCACGCCCGGAAACATCCAGGTCGCGCTGCAACAGATCCGTACGGTGGATCCCGGACTGCCAGCTTTTGGCCGGCTGCGACCCTTGGCTGGCTTCGGCGGGAGCCTTCGATTCTTGAGCTTGCGAGACGCCGGCGAAGGCGGCGAGCGCCACGGTGGCGGCAACGGCGAACAGGCCAGCGGTAGTGCGCAAGTTGCTACGGAAGTTGATACGGGACATCGCATATCTCCAGGGAATACACGGCAAGGCCGCGCCAGGTTTTGCCGCGGATGCGGTGGCTCTATTGGGAGGCCGCCGTGTATCGCGCAAGTGTCGCGCGAACCATGGATTTGTATGCAAAGGTAGCTGTAGGTGTGGGAGATACGTGCAGATACAAACGGGTGTGGCGTTTGACTTTCTGCCATCCTCCCCAATCACTTGCGCGGCGAGTGCCTGCGCGCCAGGCGTAGCGGCCAGTTGCCGCCGTTGGCACGCCGACATTCCTCTTCGGAGTCGAACTGCACATGGGCCGAGACCGAGTTGAGCGGAACCTGGGCTGCAGTCAACGCCTCGGCTGTCAGTTCAATCATGCGCCCACCCTGCCCGCTCGCCAGTGCCTGATCCTTTTGCGCCTGCGTATCGAACACCCAGACCACCCTCAGGCTGGAAGGAAATTCGGCGTAATCGATTTCGTGGGTCAGCCAGACGAACCCGACCAGTTCCGCCTTGGCCGTCTCGCACGCCTCGGTGAGAGTGGCGACCAGGCGACGTTCGATGTGCGCCTGCTCGCGTTTGCTTAAACCCATGGATGGAGTCCTTGTAACCGGCAAAAAAAACATCATACGACACCTGCCAGTTCTCTTCGGCCTGGATCAGCTGGGAGCATGCTTCATCCATTGCCGAGAATCGTGTTGGTACAATCACCTGCATACAACCAAATTGGAAATCACCAAACCCTGTAGGAGCCGGCTTGCTGGCGAAGGCGTCTGCATGGGCGCTGCAAGGCTTGAGGCCGCCTTCGCTGCGGTGCGGCGATCCGACAAGCCAGCTCCTACAGGATCACCTGCATACCGCTGGATTGTGGAAAATGCCAATCCCTGGAGCTGCCGAAGGCTGCGATCTTTGATCTTTATGTGATGGCCTCAACAGCAACGCATTCATTCAGAAAAAACGCGTTATCGTTTGCGACCATCGCGAGCAAGCTTGCTCCTACACCCCCCACCCGACGGAGACACTCGTGACAGCTCTTACCGCCCGCGACGTTTACCAGGTATTGCGCGACGCCGCCCTGGGCATTCGCCCTATGCAGCGCCTCGGCGATCAGCCCGGGACTGGCCTGGTGCAGGTCGATATCGAAGGCTGGCGCCTGACCCTCGACGTCGACGGCAACCACCTGCGTCACTGCCAGCGCTGCCAGAGCCCGGACGGCCGCGAGGGTGTGTTCGACAGTTGGCAACGCACCGATCCCGTCAGTTTGCTCAGCACCTGGGAGCTGGCGCAGATCGAGCGTCTGTTGACTGAACTCAATACCGCGTTTTGACCGCCTTCCGCTCCGGCTTGTAACGCTGCATCTGCTTCACGTCGTCGCGCTGGCGAATGCTGCAGTCAGGTACCGCGCCGCGCTGGTGGTCGCCGGGCTGGCCAGGGAGGAGATGCGGGTGGAGCTGGTGGTGTACGCGTGCATGGACTGAGCCCGTGCGGGCGGCGGCTCATTGGGGGCGCCGAACCGCCCTCACCTTGCCACTGTTGCCACCGCCGCAGAAAAACCGGTCGGCGCCATCGGACTCAAGTCCCGACACCCCGACGCCATCCGGCAGTTTGAGGCTTTCCAGGACCTCGCCGGTGTGCGGATCGACGCGGCGCAATTCACTCTCGTCCCCTTCCCACGTGCCATGCCACAGCTGCCCTTCGACCCAGGTCACCCCGGTGACGAAGCGGTTGGACTCGATCGTGCGCAAAATCGTCCCGGTTTCGGCATCGATCTGGTGGATTTTCCGATCACGGTAGCGGCCGACCCACAGCGTGCCTTCGGCCCAGGTGAGCCCCGAATCATTACCGCCCCCCGGTGCCGGGATGCTGTTGAGCACCCGCCCGGTCCGCGGGTCGATTTTCTGGATGCGATCGGCGGCGATCTGAAACAGGTACTGGCCGTCGAAAGCCGTGCCCGCGTCGGCGGTGACATCGATCGAGCGCAGGGTCTTGCCGCTTTCCGGGTCCAGGGCGTTGAGTTTTTCGCCGCTGGCGAACCAGACCTGGCGGCCGTCCCAGGTCAGGCCATGGATGGTGTCGACACCGGGAAACGGGCCGTATTCACGCAGTATTTCAGCGGTTGAGCTTTTCATGCTGGCTTCCTCGTCGCGGGTTGATGGCGTTCATCCTAGTCACTCGGCAGTGGCGCCGGGAGTAACAAGGTCGTCGCGAAACCCGGTATCGGCGGGGTCATCCAGCGCCGCGCGCGCCCGCGACCGAACGACTGCACCCTGCCGGCCGCCGCCAGCGCCTCGAGGGTGCGCTGCACGGTGCGCTGACTGGCGCCGAGGGCCAGCGCCAGGGCGGAACTCGACCACGACTCGCCGTCGGCGAGGAAGGCGAACACTGCGGCAAACTTCTCATCGACCGGTGGCGCCAACACCACAACGTCGGCTGACACCAGAGGCACCAGGGCGAATCCGCGCGGGGTCGCCATCACACCGGCCAAGGGCTTGAGCGCCGCCCGCAGCCGGCCGATTTCGACGCGCAACCGGGCGCGATGGGATTCGTCCGTCAGCTTCAAGCGAAAGGCCCCGGCGATCAGCGCTTCGCGCGACACGTCACCGGGCCAGGTCTCGGCCATCATTCTGGCCAGTGTGAACAGCACCGGGCGGGTGGCGAGGGAAACCGACATGCCGGCGCCCCGCACGCCGTAACGACACGCATCCACCACCAGTGACGTTGAGCCCAGCAGCGCTTCGACCTCATCCAGCAACACGGGCCGCTCTTCACCATGGACGATCAGGCGCGCGGCGGGCGAGTCGAGGATGAGCACGGCGTTCTCGACCTCGGCGGTCAGCGCCGGGATAGCGGCCAATTCGGCAGCATGCCTGGCCCGCGCCAGGGCATTGTGCGCCGACTGCGATTGCAGGCGGCGAATGGCAATCCCCGCCACCACCAGTTCATGGGCGGCGCGCAAGACCGGGGGTAGCGGTGCCGGATCGAGCGCGGCCAGCAAGACTTCAGCCTCGTCGAGCTGCCCGATCAACAGCAAGCGCCGAATCTGCAAGTAGCGCGCATGGGCCGCGTTGACCCAATCGCCGTGCGCCTCCAGCGTCACCCGCGCCGCGTCGAGGGCCTTCACCGGCCAGCCCAGGTCCCGCGACGCGAGAGCGATCTCGGCCTCGGCGACCACGCACCGTGCCCGGGCCACCGCCTCTTTCGGCCCAAAGGCACGCGCCGCACTTTTCACCAGCGCCTTGGCCCGCACCAGATCGCCGAGCTGCGCCATGGCGATGCCCCGAAGTGCGAGCGCCGGCGCGTCGTCACGCAACGCCACCCGATCCAGCGCCCCGAGCGGATCACCCGCCGCCAGCGCACGCGCCGCCGCGGTGATCAATGAGTCCATGTGCAGTGCGCCATAGTTGTCACTCCTGACGAGCGATATCCGGGGTTTAGTCTGATTCACGGAGTAAAGCATTCGCCGGTCCGCGCTATGGGGTTTTTAGGTGAAAGATTCTGCCTATCACCCCCGAATACTCCACCTATTAGCTGACTCCCGCACTCGGGTCTAACCTTAATCCAGCGCTGGCATTATAAGCTGGCCGGTTTAGCGCTGATCAGGAAACACCGAATGAGTCCGAAGCTTGACTAGGGCACCCGTGGGCCACCGCGCAGGCAACTCGATTGCCGCTGTTCAGAATTCCCGTGTGGTCAAGACAATCAGTTGATCAAACTGCTGGCCCTGCCGCCTAAGTCATTGATTTTGCTCGTCGCTATTGCGCGCCCATACCGGGCCGGATAGCCGGATGAACACGACCTAAAGGTAGCTCACACATGGCAAACGAATCGAAATGCCCGTTCAACCACGCCGCTGGCGGTGGCACGACGAACCGCGACTGGTGGCCGAACCAACTGAATCTGAAGATCCTGCACCAGCACTCGTCCCTGACCGAGCCCATGGACGAAGGCTTCAATTACGCCGAAGCATTCAAAAGCCTGGACTTTGCGGCGCTCAAGCAAGACCTGCATGCACTGATGACCGATTCACAAGAATGGTGGCCGGCGGATTTCGGTCACTACGGGCCCCTTTTCATTCGCATGTCCTGGCACGCCGCCGGTACCTATCGCACCGGTGATGGCCGCGGCGGTGCGGGTTCCGGTCAACAGCGCTTCGCGCCACTCAACAGCTGGCCGGACAACGTCAGCCTCGACAAGGCGCGCCGGCTGCTGTGGCCGATCAAGCAAAAATATGGCCGCAACATTTCCTGGGCTGACCTGATCGTCCTGACCGGCAACGTCGCGCTGGAGTCCATGGGCTTCAAGACCTTCGGTTTTTCCGGCGGTCGCAAGGACGTCTGGGAACCGGATGAAGACGTTTACTGGGGTTCGGAAAACAAATGGCTCGGCGGCGACACCCGCTATGGCAAGGAAAACGAGCCCATGCAAGAGCCCGGCGAAGGCCCGCTGGTGGCCGAGCCTGGGGAAAACGAGGAGAGCCGCACCGAGCAGGGGCGCAACCTGGAAAACCCGCTCGCGGCGGTGCAGATGGGTCTGATCTACGTCAACCCGGAAGGCCCCGAGGGCAACCCGGATCCGCTCGCCGCGGCGAAGGACATCCGCGAAACCTTCGCTCGCATGGCCATGAATGATGAAGAAACCGTGGCGCTGATCGCCGGCGGCCATGCCTTTGGCAAAACCCATGGCGCCGGGCCTGCCGACAATGTCGGCGCCGAACCCGAAGCCGCCGGCCTCGAACAACAGGGCCTGGGCTGGAAGAGCACCTTCGGCACCGGCAAAGGCGGCGACACCATCACCAGCGGGCTGGAAGTGACCTGGACCACCACGCCCACCCGGTGGAGCAACAATTACCTGGAAAACTTGTTCGGTTTCGAGTGGGAACTGAGCAAAAGCCCGGCCGGGGCGAACCAGTGGGTCGCGAAAAACGGTGCCGGTGCCGGCATCATTCCCGATGCCCACGACCCGTCGAAACGGCGTAATCCAACGATGCTGACCACCGACCTGTCGCTGCGCTTCGACCCCATCTATGAACCGATCTCCCGGCGCTACCTGGAAAATCCGGATCAACTGGCCAACGCGTTCGCCCGCGCCTGGTTCAAACTGATCCACCGTGACATGGGTCCACTGTCGCGCTACCTCGGCCCGGAACTGCCCAACGAAGAGCTGCTGTGGCAAGACCCGATTCCAGCGGTCGACCACCCCTTGGTCAACGACAGCGACGTTGCCGCACTCAAAAGCAAACTCCTGGCGTCGGGCCTGACGGTCTCGCAGCTGGTATCAACCGCCTGGGCGGCGGCTTCCACCTTCCGCGGCTCCGACAAACGCGGCGGCGCCAACGGTGGCCGCCTGCGTCTGGCCCCGCAGAAGTTCTGGCAGGCCAACCAGCCTGAGCAACTGGCGAACGTGCTGGCGAAACTCGAGAGCATCCAGAGCGAGTTCAACAGCGGCGGCAAGAAGATCTCGCTGGCGGACCTGATTGTCCTGGGCGGCAGCGCCGGTATCGAACAGGCGGCGAAAAATGCCGGCCACAACGTCACGGTACCGTTCACACCAGGACGGATGGACGCCTCGCAAGAGCAGACGGACGTGGAATCCTTCGGTTTCCTCGAACCTGTTGCCGATGGTTTCCGCAACTACCTCAAGTCCCGCTACCGCGTACCCGCCGAGGCCTTACTGATCGACAAGGCACAACAGCTGACCCTCAGTGCACCGGAAATGACCGCGCTCCTCGGCGGCCTGCGCGTGTTGAACATCAACGCCGGACAAACCCGGCACGGTGTGTTCACCCAGCAGCCGGAAGCGTTGACCAACGACTTCTTCAAGAACCTGCTGGATATGGGCGTGGAATGGAAGCCGGTCTCGGAGGCTAATGAGGAATTTGAAGGAAGGGATCGTAAAACCGGTGAAGTGAAGTGGACCGGGACCCGTGTCGATCTGGTCTTCGGCTCGAACTCGCAGCTGCGAGCATTGGCCGAATTCTATGCAAGCGGCGATTCGAAGGAGAAGTTCGTCAAGGACTTCGTTGCAGCCTGGACCAAGGTGATGAACCTGGATCGCTTCGATCTCAAATAACTCAAAGGTACTGCTGAAAACCCGCAGCGCCTCCCTCTGTGGAGGCGTTGTGCTTTTGGGCTGGCGAGGGTTTCAACGCATTGAACCTGGCGCACTTGCTGATCGGCTCGAAACTCAAGGAGGTGTGATCGGCATCGGCACTGCGGGAAGGTCTAAATGGGAGAGATAGTGGCAAGCGCGCCGATCAAAATGGTCAACACCAGAAATCCACCCAGGAAAAATGCCATCTTGCCCATTGTGCCTCCTACATTATGAGTTTGCGGTGCAGTAGCTGACGAAACTGCGGACCGTGCCGTCATTGTGAGCCGCGGACGCTGTGCATTACAGCAGCAGATGGCGCAGGAAAATACGGATCAGATCCCCCCAGCTCAAGGACACCACAAACATTGCTGTCACGCCCGGGACCTGTAGGAGCGAGGCTTGCCCGCGAAGGCGTCCTAAAGGTCGATGGGTATGCTTGACCGTGTACATATCCAAGCAAAAGCGAGGCCGTCTACCGGCCGACCTGGCTCTCTGATCCGCACGCAATCCAAATTGTGGGAGCGAGCCTGCTCGCGAAGGCGGCTGACAACCAACCAATCTACTTCGACCCTACTCAATTCCCACTGTAGATACCGTCTTGAACCTCACCTATTCCTGCGGATCAACCTGATCCAACACCCGATTCACCGACAACTCCGCCAACGAAATCATCTGCTGAATCGCCAATGCCAAATTACATTTCGGACCTTCAAGGATGAACGCCAATTCACTGGCCATGACACTGGCTGAGGCAAGGGTTTCACAGGCGTGAACCAGGAGGGTCTCGCTATTTACGGTGGGGACAATGGTGAAGATGGGATTGGGACGACGCCCAGCCATGGCTGGCTTGCGGGATGGAGACACTGGATCGGTTTCTGTGCAGCCGTCCGTATCCGGCGGATTTGGCGTTACCTTGAACATTGTGAAGTTCCTATGAAAGTGAGCCCCTCCCTATCCGCTACCACGCAAAATAAGGAGACGGCTGTACACAGGGTGGTAGACCGGTCATAGGAACCCGGCAGGCCGAAGCCTCCCATGCACAGCCGCCACAAAGCAGCCAGCACAAAAAAACGCCCTGAGGCGTTCTGGGTCTATGAAGTAACCGGGCTACCACACCCGTTCGCTGAATTGGCAGCGACGGGAGGAAGGTTAGCGGGGCGACCTCCGAAGCGCAAGCCTAGAAAACGTAGGAAAAATCCGAATTTTTCCGGACTTTTACAAACATGCAAGTTGCAACGCCAACCTGGGAATGACAAATAGACCCATCCCTTTCCGGTCCCTTTTCCCGTTTTTTTGGTCTTATTATTGAAAATACTCCGACCTTATCGACTCTGATTTTTTCCGTATTTCCTTCATTGCAGACGCATAATTAGCCTCCAACCCACGGCGAAACTCCACAGCATGCGGGTGATGCTCACGCCATTCTTTAGGTACATCAGGAGCACGTCCCTTTTCAATAATTTTATTCACCTTATCTTGATTGAATCCGCGAGCATAATCGGCATCCATTATTTCCTCCAAAAATCTGAGATTATTTGATTGAGGATGATTACTGGCTGCCTCCAGCTGATTAAAGAAAAACTCACTGTCTCTTTGCATGGGTTCACTATATTCAAGGTCAACCAATTCATTGCGCTTAGCTATAGCCTCTTCGGGCTTTATCGGACCATTCGAACGTTGTTTTAATTTAAGAGCTTCTGGCTGCCCCCTCCCCCTATTGAGCCAAATTGCATTATGCTCTTTAACAAACATTAATTCATTGACGCCTCCCGCTGGCGTTTTTAAATTTCCCGCATTTTCTAAAATTTTCCTCTTGGCAACCGATCTACCAAAACTAATAATCGCTCCTGAAACATGCCCTGTCGGGTCGTACCTATTAACGGGATCCCCCAAACAATACGCATACGAATTCAATCCTCCCCGCCCAAACGGACTTAAACTGTCCGGGCTATTAAATCGCATCAGCACCGGGTTATACGCCCGATACCCGTTCCCCAATAAATAGTGTCCAGTAACAGGATCCGGCCGTTGGCCGTTGAAGCCCAACAAACTGGCCAACCCGCTTTCGCCCCGGTGACCATAGGGTGAATAGGCGATGGGTTTCGGCGCAGGGTTTTTATCGAGGGTATGCAGCACCGAACGTTGCTGATCGGTCGCCATCAGCGCGTTATCAAATACATCATCCACACGTCGCTGCTGTGCAAGCAGTTGGTCGTCGTGTTGGAAGATCGAATGCTGCATCTCCCCTTGAATTTCGGTCGCCAGACGGCTTTTGCAGTAGAACCGTTGAAGTTTGGGCGTATCCGGTTGGGCGTGATCGATCAGTCGATCCAGCGGATCGTAGCCGTAGAGGCAAAGCAAGCGTGGCTGCTGAGAAGACATTGAAGACTCCGAGCTTAGGTCTGGGAGTTTGAGTATCTGCCGGGTGAGCCGAACTGAGAACTATCAGAACTGTTAGGTTCAACGGCTTTGAGATCGCCTACGCTTCACAGCAAATTCTCTTCTTTGTAGTTCAATCCAGTGGGTAGTTGAAAAAGCGGGACTCAAAAAACGGGACTACTGAAAAAGCGTGAAAAAAGAAAAAGCGGGACCGAAAAAGCGGAAAAAGGGAAAAAGGGAAAAAGGGAAAAAGGGAAAAAGCGGGACTGATTTATTTTTGAAAAAGCAGGACTGATTTATTTTGGACTTTAATAAATCCGACCCCTTTCCTCTTTCCTGGACCCCTTTCCTGCCTTTTCCTGACCCCTTTTCCAACCCTTTTCCCGAGCGGCAAGCCTGGTATGTGTAGGAAAGCTCCGAGGATGAGCCAAGTAGCTGTGCTTTACTCGCTCATGCCAAGCAGTTTTTCGAGGCTCATGATGAAAACCACTGACAAGTCGGATGACCCGTCGATTGCTGCACCAATCGAGAAGACGTCAACCGTCAACGTCTGGCGTACTATGCCTGGCGGCATCTGGGCGTTGGGCTTCGTCTCGATGCTGATGGACATCTCCTCAGAGATGATCCATGCGCTGTTGCCGCTCTACATGGTGACAGTACTGGGTACCTCCGTTCTGGCGGTGGGGCTCATCGAAGGCATAGCCGAGGCTACGGCCTCGATCACCAAGGTATTTTCCGGGGCACTCAGTGATCGCTTGGGCAAGCGCAAACTGCTCGCGGCGCTGGGCTATGGGCTGGCGGCGCTGTCCAAACCGATCTTTCCATTGGCGGGCTCGCTGGACTGGCTGACCGGGGCTCGCTTTATCGACCGTATTGGCAAAGGCATTCGCGGCGCCCCGCGCGATGCGTTGGTGGCCGACATCACGCCACCCGCGATACGGGGGGCGGCTTTCGGCCTGCGCCAGACCCTGGATACCGTTGGCGCATTCCTGGGACCGTTGCTGGCGATCGGATTGATGTGGCTGACCGCGAACCACTTCCAGACGGTGTTCTGGGTGGCCGTCATCCCGGCCTTCCTTGCCGTCGCGGTGCTGCTGGTGTTCGTTCATGAGCCCGGACCAGTGGAAGGGACGCACCGGGTGCGTGCGCCTTTGAGCCGGCGTGAATTGGCCCGACTGGGCGCTGGCTATTGGTGGGTGGTGGGTGTCGCTGCGGTGTTCAGCCTGGCGCGTTTCAGTGAAGCCTTTCTGATTCTGCGCGGTCAGGCCGTCGGGCTGTCGCCGATGTGGGCGCCAGCGGTGCTTGTGCTGATGGGGGTGGCGTACTCACTGTCAGCCTATCCCGCCGGGGTCTTGTCTGATCGTGTCAGCCGCGTGGCGGTGCTCGGCGCAGGTTTGATATTGCTGATTGCTGCCGACCTGACTCTGGCGTTCGCGCCGGGTATCGATGGCCTGGTCGTCGGCGTCATTCTATGGGGGCTGCACATGGGGTTTACCCAAGGAATATTCGCCGCCCTGATCGCCGATTGCGCGCCGGCTGAACTGCGCGGGACAGCATTTGGCATGTTCAATCTGTTGACCGGGTTGGCCTTGCTGCTGGCCAGTGTGGTCGCTGGGGCGTTGTGGGACAAGGTAGGCTTCCAAGGCACCTTCCTGATGGGAGGGGGCTTTGCTGTTCTGACTTTGCTGGGATTGTGGGTGATAGCCCACAAAAAAGCCCACTGACCGTTTCCGGTTCAGCGGGCTTTTTCGATCAGGCCTCTACTTACAAAGCCATATCGCTAGCAGCATTCTCTTTCACTGCCTTAGGCTTTTCAGTCGCGGCAGGTGCAGCAGGAACAGCCACCTGCCCCATCACCGGCGGCGGAGTCAGCTCCAACACCTTAGCGGTATAAGCCCACTCTTCAGCCACCTTCTCAGGGCTACCATTCAACTGCGTGCCATAACTCGGCACGATCTGATGCAGCTTCTCCTGCCACGCCGGGGAAGCCACCTTGTCCTTGAACACTTTCTGCAGCACGGTCAGCATGATCGGCGCAGCAGTCGAAGCACCTGGCGATGCACCCAGCAAACCGGCAATAGTGCCGTCTTGCGACGCAACAATCTCGGTACCCAGCTTCAGCACGCCGCCGGCGGCTTCATCACGCTTGATGATCTGCACGCGCTGGCCGGCTTGCCACAGGCGCCAGTCTTCGGCCTTGGCGTTCGGGAAGTATTCTTTCAGGGCGTCGAGGCGGTCTTCGTCCGACAGCATCAGCTGGCCGGCAAGGTACTCGACCAGCGGGTATTCCTTGATGCCGACCTTGGTCATTGGCCACACGTTGTGCGTGGTGGTGGTGCTCAGCAGGTCCAAGTACGAGCCTTCCTTGAGGAACTTGGTGCTGAAGGTCGCGAATGGGCCAAACAGGATGACGCGCTTGCCGTCCAGGACACGGGTGTCCAGGTGCGGAACCGACATCGGCGGTGCGCCAACGGAAGCTTTGCCGTAGGCCTTGGCCAGGTGTTGCTCGGCGAGGGTCGGGTTTTCGGTGACGAGGAACGAGCCGCCTACCGGGAAGCCTGCGTATTCCTTGGCTTCAGGAATGCCGGACTTCTGCAGCAGGTGCAGGGCACCGCCGCCGGCACCGATGAACACGAACTTGGCGTCGGTTTCGGATTTTTTGCCGTCTTTGAGGTTTTTGTAGCTGACGCGCCAGCTGCCGTCGTCGTTCCGGGTGATGTCCTGCACTTCGCTGGACAGTTTCAGGTCGAATTTCGGTGTGGTTTGCAGGTGCGCGACGAACTGGCGGGTGATTTCGCCGAAGTTGACGTCGGTACCGATCGGGGACCAGGTGGCGGCGATTTTCTGGTTCGGGTCACGCCCTTCCATCATCAGCGGCACCCACTGCTTGATCACCGCCGGGTCTTCGGAGTACTGCATGCCGGCGAACAGCGGGCTCGCTTGCAGGGCTTCGTAGCGCTTTTTCAGGAACTTGATGTTGTCATCGCCCCACACAAAGCTCATGTGCGGCGTGGAGTTGATGAACGAACGCGGGTTTTTCAGCACGCCTTGCTGAACCTGCCAGGCCCAGAACTGACGGGAGATCTGGAAGGCTTCGTTGATTTCAACGGCTTTCGGGATCTGGACGTTGCCCTTGTCGTCTTCCGGGGTGTAGTTCAACTCGGCCAGGGCAGAGTGACCGGTGCCGGCGTTGTTCCAGCCGTTGGAGCTTTCCAGGGCGACGCCGTCGAGGCGCTCGATCATTTCCATCGAGGTGCCGGGTTCCAGCTCATTGAGCCAGACACCCAGGGTCGCGCTCATGATCCCGCCGCCAATCAGCAGCACGTCGACCTTCTTTGCCTCTTCCGCCTGAACGGACGTGATCCCCATCGACAAAGCCAGCCCCAGCAGGGCTGTGTTCATTTTTTTAAACATCTGTTGCACCTATGATAAAACGCCATCCGCCCTTCCATCTTCACTCGCAAGCCCCTTGTTTCACGGCATACAGGCAGATGTCGTGGGTGCTCGCACATGACGATTGGAGGGTGGGCACACAAGGCCGACGTGTTCCATCGACCTCAGTTTATATGTCCCTACTGAACTGGTTTTTTATCTTTATTGGCTTCAGCTACTTGAGCGACAGTGATTCTGTTGGCGGGTCTCGTGGACACGCAAACTGAATAAGTCAAAGCAAGTTATTGCAAAGAATATCACGACATGGCGAACCCGCGCGTCTGTTCCCCACTTGATGGTCCGGGCACGGGCGCCGGGCGCCACTATACTGATCCTGATTTTCCTGGTGAGCCTGTGAGGAACAGTCATGAGCGATAAAGTCGATCTGCGCAAATACTCCTCTCAAGTGGTGGACGGCATAGAGCGCGCCCCCGGCCGCTCCATGCTGCGCGCCGTGGGCTTCACCGACGAGGACTTCAAGAAGCCGCAGATCGGAATCGCCTCGACCTGGGCGATGGTCACGCCGTGCAACATGCACATCGACAAGCTGGCGATCGAAGCGGAAAAAGGCGCGAATGCTGCCGGGGCCAAGGGTGTGATCTTCAATACCATCACCATTTCCGACGGCATCGCCAATGGCACCGAGGGCATGAAGTATTCGCTGGTGTCGCGGGAGGTGATTGCCGATTCCATTGAAGTGGTGGCCGGTTGCGAGGGCTTCGACGGGTTGGTGACCGTGGGCGGTTGCGACAAGAACATGCCGGGCTGCCTGATCGGCATGGCGCGGCTGAATCGCCCTTCCATCTTCGTCTACGGCGGCACCATCCGCCCCGGCGCCGGCCACACCGACATCATTTCCGTGTTCGAAGCCGTAGGCCAGCATGCGCGGGGCGATATCAACGAGATCCAGGTCAAGCAGATCGAGGAAGTGGCAATCCCCGGTCCCGGTTCCTGCGGCGGGATGTACACGGCCAACACCATGGCCTCGGCGATCGAGGCGCTGGGCATGAGCCTGCCGGGTTCCAGCTCCCAGGACGCGGTGGGCAGCGACAAGGCCTCGGACAGTTTCCGCGCCGGTCAGCAGGTGATGGAGCTGCTCAAGCTGGACCTCAAGCCGCGGGACATCATGACCCGCAAAGCCTTTGAAAACGCGATTCGGGTGGTGATCGCCCTGGCCGGCTCGACCAACGCTGTGCTGCACCTGTTGGCCATGGCCCATGCGGTGGATGTCGAGCTGACCCTGGATGATTTCGTCGAGCTGGGCAAGGTGTCCCCGGTGGTGGCCGACCTGCGACCCAGCGGCAAGTACATGATGAGCGAACTGGTGGCCATCGGCGGCATTCAACCGTTGATGAAACGCATGCTGGCTGCCGGCATGTTGCATGGCGATGTGCTGACGGTCACCGGCAAGACCCTGGCCGAAAACCTGGAAAATGTGGCCGACTATCCCGAAGGCCAGGACGTTATCCTGCCCTTCGACCAACCGGTGAAGAAGGACTCGCACCTGGTGGTGCTGCGCGGCAACCTGTCGCCCACCGGTGCGGTGGCCAAGATCACCGGCAAGGAAGGCCTGCGCTTTGAAGGCACAGCCCGGGTGTATCACGGCGAAGAAGGCGCGCTGACCGGCATTCTCAATGGCGAAGTCAAGGCCGGTGACGTGATCGTGATCCGCTACGAAGGCCCCAAGGGCGGACCCGGCATGCGCGAAATGCTCTCGCCGACATCGGCGGTGATGGGCAAGGGCTTGGGCAAGGATGTGGCGCTGATCACCGACGGCCGCTTCTCCGGTGGCTCGCACGGTTTCGTGGTGGGGCACATCACGCCGGAAGCCTTCGAAGGTGGGCCGATTGCGCTGATCGAAGACGGCGACAGGATCACCATCGATGCTGAAACCCGGCAGATCAGCGTCGACGTGTCCGACGCCGTGCTGGCCGAGCGCAAGACCCGCTGGGTACGCCCGGAGTCGAAGTACAAACGCGGGGTGCTGGCCAAGTATGCCAAGACCGTGTCCAGCGCCTCGGAAGGGGCTGTGACGGATAAGTATCTCTAGGAGGTCAGCTTTTTCAGGACTGACGCCTTCGTCGGAACGGCGCCCGGAGCAGGCTCGCTGCGCGGAGGGCTTCTCTGAACGGGTTATCGACTGTGCCGGGCGCTAATTGAAGGCTATTTCCATACGCTCGCTTCTTTACGACATGCGGTCGTCATCGACTGTCAGGGCCCCACACGACCCATCTTAATGCCCGGCTTGCCACAGCACAGCCTCGCGGCCCAGAAGTGCCTGCAATGTCAGCGCGTTGGCCAGCGCAAACCCACTGGCGGTGTTATCGAAGATGCACCAGGTGGTGATGCCCGCCTGCACCGGGTTTTGCACCTGCCGCGCCAGTGCCTCCAATCGGCTCAGGTCGTAGTCGCTGTAATAAATCCGTGGGGAGCCGTGCCAGCGCCAGTAATGAATCCCCGGCCAACCGCCTGGCGTGTCGCCCCCGGTAATGGGCGAGGGATCGGCAGCGACCCGCCCTATTCGCAGCTCGATCAACAAGGCTTGCGCGTCCAGCCAGCTCTCATGCCGTGGTTCGAGTACCACCGGCCCGGCATAACGTTGCCGCAGCGCCAGGAAAAACGCCGCAGCAATGTTTTCGTCATAAGCCAGCGACGGCGGCAACTGCACCAACAGACAACCCAGGGAATCACCCAGCGCCATGCATTGGGACAGAAACTCGTCCAGCAGCGCCTCACAGCCTTGCAAGCGTTGAACATGGGTGATGAGTTTGGGCACCTTGACCGAAAACCGAAACTGCACCGGCACCGACTGCGCCCAGCGCCAATAGGTCTGTGACCGATGCGGGCGATAAAACGAACTGTTGATTTCAACGGCCGTGAGCTGCGAGGCATACCGCTGCAGATGGGTGCCGTGCTCAGGAAACATCGGCCAGTGTTCTCGGGGCAGGCTCCAGCCGGCACAACCGACGTATATCGGCGGGATTTGATTGGGCTCGTTCAATAAAGCACTCATCGATTTGTTCATTCAGGCTTCCTTCTCCTGGATCCGAATAGCCTCCGGCTCCTTGAACTTCGAGAAAAGCTCGCCCTGCAAGTTCGTTTTTTCCGCAACCCATGCTAGGTTGTACGATGACCGATGAGTCAATTGAATGACCATCGCTCCGATCAACCACAACAACAAGGAAACACCCATGAAACGAACCAGACTGCTGATTGGTTTTCTGTGCCTGTTCAGTGGCTACGTAGCGGCCGCCTCTTCCCCAGGCGAGAACGATGTCGCGCAAGCCGTGGACCATCTGACTCAAGCCATGCTCAAGAAAAACATTCCGGAACTGCAAGCACTGACCGCCGAGAACCTCACCTACGGGCATTCCAGCGGCAAGATCCAGGACAAGAAAGAATTCATCGCCGATATCGAAACCGGCAGAAGTGCGTTCAAGACCCTGGAAATGCAAAACCAGACCATCACCCTGTCCGGTGATGTGGCGCTGGTTCGTCACCACTTCTCGGCCCAGGCGCTCAAGGGCACCGAGGTGGTGCCAACGGAAATCGAGAACTTCCAGATCTGGCAGAAACAGAAAGGCCAATGGTTGCTGGTTGGCCGACAAGCTTTCCGCTTCTGATTTCTGTTCGACAAAGGGGACGCGTTTATTTGGGGCGCGTCCCCTTTCTTCATCTCAAAAAAGAGCCTTCATCGCCGACAATTTTGAGCCAAGGCCAGCGAGTCTGATAACTGCGAGCCTTCGCTTCGAACAAATCGGGTTGAGGATTGAGCGGATTGATCCGCAACAGCCCGACGATAGATGAAATCCGTTTGCCGAAAGAGTGAATGCGGTTGTTTAGCCACCCAAACAGCCCGTTGAAGTAACGCGTGTCCTTCTCGATGCTTCAGGGTACGCCCATCCACCGTGCCCACGAAAAAGCCCGCACAAGGCGGGCTTAGTTAGTGAAAGTTGAGTAGGTGGCCAGCGCTGGTCTCTGGCTTACAAGGTTTATCAGGACTCTGACAGAAGAGTTTTGTGCTCTTCTGCTTCACACGGCATAAGGGCTGGATCTCAACGCGGAGATCTTTCTAACCGTGTACCCTTCGGAACGCGCCCCACGTTTCCTCGCTATCCGCTTTGCGCATCAGTCTGCGTCTTCACCTACAACTTCAGAGTAGCAAAAAGCGCGGAGCGCTGGTGGCGATTTTTAGACCGATTTCCTTCATGAAAAACAGCGGCTGGAAGCAAAAATACTATGGCCCGGCCCCCAAGGATGAAAATTGACGTTCACCGGGCTCAAGTAAATACTCGACTGTCTGGCGAGCCCCATCCGGGCGGTACATTCACAGGGCAAAACTCACTACAGGGGACGGACCGCAACATGACGACGCGAACTGAAAAGGCCATTCTGGCTGGCGGTTGCTTCTGGGGCATGCAGGATCTGATCAGGCGCCAACCCGGTGTGCTGTCCACGCGGGTGGGCTACACCGGCGGTGATGTAGACAATGCCACTTATCGCAACCATGGCACCCACGCCGAAGCGATCGAGATCGAGTTCGATCCGCAGCAGATCAGTTACCGCCAGATCCTCGAGTTTTTCTTCCAGATCCACGACCCGACGACGAAGAACCGTCAGGGTAACGATATCGGTCCAAGCTACCGCTCTGCCCTGTTCTATCTCGACGACGAACAGAAGCGCGTGGCCGAAGACACGGTGGCCGACGCCGATGCCTCCGGTCTCTGGCCCGACAAGGTGGTCACCGAGATCGTGCCCGCCGGCCCGTTCTGGGAAGCGGAGCCGGAACATCAGGACTATCTCGAACACTATCCCAATGGCTACACCTGTCATTTCATCCGGCCGAACTGGAAGCTGCCCCAACGCGGGTGATGGTCCTTATGGCAGGCGGGGGCATGGGGACGTGCTCGCGCCTACAGTCCTGCGATCAGGGATCAACCTGACCCATCAGTTCGGCGACCGTTTCCGAGCGATTGGCAAAGCGCTGCGCCAACACCGCACACACCATCAGCTGAATCTGGTGGAACAGCATCAACGGCAGGATCAACACGCCCAGGGTGCTGCCGGCGAACAGCACCTGGGCCATCGGCACACCGGTCGCCAGGCTTTTTTTCGAACCACAGAAGAGGATGGTGATGCGGTCTTCCTGATTGAAGCCAAAAGCTTTGCCCAGCACCGTGGCGATCAGCAGCACCAGCGCCAACAGGATGCAGCAAACCACCACCAGCCCGGCCAGGGCCCACAGCGGAATCTGATGCCAGATGCCTTCGACCACCGCCGCGCTGAAGGCACCGTAGACCACCAGCAGAATCGAGCCCTGATCAACGAACTTCAGCCAGTTTTTGTTGCGCGCCACCCAGCTGCCGATCCAGCGCCGCGCGACCTGCCCGGCAATGAACGGCAGCAACAGTTGCACGCTGATTTTCAGAATTGCATCGAGGGTCGAGCCGCCATCGCCGTGCACATCCAACAGCAAGGTCACCAGCAACGGAGTGAGGAAGATCCCGAACAGGCTGGACGCCGCCGCACTGCAAATCGCCGCCGGAATATTGCCACGGGCCAGAGAGGTGAAAGCAATCGCCGACTGTACGGTGGCGGGGAGCGCACAGAGGTAGAGCATGCCCATGTACAGATCATTGCCGATCAGCGGCGACAACAAGGGTTTGAGCGCCAGGCCGAGCAGCGGGAACAGGACAAAGGTCAGGCCGAACACCAGCAGATGCAGACGCCAGTGACCCGCACCGGCGATGATCGATTCGCGCGACAGCTTGGCGCCATGCAGGAAGAACAACAGGCCGATGGCGAAGTTGGTCAGCCAGCCGAAAGCGACCCCTATCTGACCGCTGGCGGGCAGCACGCTGGCTAAGATGACCACGCCGATCAGGGTCAGGGTGAAGTTGTCGGGCAAGAAGCGAGGGCGGGTCATTAGTATCATCCGGGGCGCCAGGAACGTTGTGACGACTGTAACCTGCCTGCTGATGACCGACTAACGCCAATAAGCCAGTAGATGCCGCCAAAAGGACATGGCAGACGCTTTGTTCTCGTCCCGCAGCAACTGTGGTCCGTCGGAAAGGACGCCGCGACCTGATTCAGGGTTGCTACGCGGGCCCAAAAGGCACAGCGCGCCCCCCATGCCCCTGACAAGTTGCCAGCCAAACCCTTCCGCACTCGGCAGCGGCTATGTATCATCAGCCCGGGCCGGTGCTGCCCGCCGCTCGCTCCCGCAGGGAAAGGTGAAAGCATCTCCATTTTTTCCGAACGCCATCGATTCTCTTGATCGTCGAGGTTTGGCAATGCGAGCACCAAAAAGCCTCGGCTACAGGAGCAACGATGTTTTCAATCGATCAAGCCAAGCAGATGGCCAAGAAGCTGCGTGCCTCGCTGCAAGCACGCAATCAGGAAGTACCTCACTCCACCGCACTTGAACTGGTAGCGCACCAGCTCGGCTACAAGGACTGGAACACCGCGTCAGCGATGCTTGCCCAGGAAAGCACCCCTCCCGCGATTACGTTCGACAAACCCATCCCGATATTGCGGATGTTCGACGAAACCAAGGCGCGTGAGTTCTATCTGGATTTCCTGGGCTTCAGCGTCGAGTTCGAGCACCGGTTCGAAGCGGATCTACCGCTGTACCTGGGGATCAGCCGGGACGGCCTGCAACTGCATCTTTCCGAGCATCATGGCGATGCGAGCCCCGGGTCCACGGTATTTGTGCCCATGCACAATATCGAAGGGCTTCGGGATGAGTTACTTGCCAAGCGCTACGGCTACGGACGCCCGGAGATTGTTCAGCAGGGCTGGGGACAAGTCCTGGAAGTCCACGACCCTTTCGGTAACCGGATTCGGTTCTGCCAAAGCTGATCCTGCCTGGCGGACTGGGCAGGCCCGGTCCGCCCTGGGTTGATTGTCACCCTCGACGATGGGTGCCAATTGGGCCCGAGGCGGTCATTATCGCTTCATTTCGTCTACCCTCACCAAGCGCCCTGCAGCCATCAGCTCGTGCCCGGCGCCTCGATATTCTTGCATTAATGTACCGGAGAATTTCCATGCTCAAACGCCCCCTGGCATTGGCCGTTGGCTTGACCCTGTCTTTTTGCACCCTGCTGGCGCAGGCCGCCGACACCCTGAAAGTCAGCGCGATTCCCGATGAAGCCCCCACCGAACTGTTGCGCAAGTTCAAGCCGCTGGGCACTTATCTGGAACAGCAATTGGGCATGAAGGTCGAGTTCGTGCCCGTGAGCGACTATCCGGCCGTGGTCGAAGCGCTGGCCACCGACCGGATCGACCTGGCCTGGCTGGGCGGTTTCACGTTCGTGCAGGCCCGCCTGAAAACCGGCAATGCCATACCGCTGGTTCAGCGCGAACAGGACGCTCAATTCACCAGCAAGTTCATCACGGCCGACCCGGCCGTCAAGTCGCTGGCCGACCTCAAGGGCAAGACCTTTGCATTTGGCTCGGTATCTTCCACTTCAGGCAGCCTCATGCCGCGCTTTTTCATGCTCAAGGACGGCATCAAGCCGGAAACCTGGTTCAGTCGCGTGGGCTACTCCGGTGCCCATGACGCCACCGTCGCCTGGGTCCAGGCCGGCAAGGTGGACGCCGGGGTACTGAACGCCAGCGTCTGGGAAAAACTGGTCGCCGCCGGCAAGGTCGACACCACCAAAGTCAAAGTGTTTGCCACCACCCCGGCCTACTTCGACTACAACTGGACGGTGCGCGGGACGCTCGACCCGGCGCTGGCGGCCAAGATCAAGGCCGCCTTCCTTGCGCTCGATCCGGCCAAGCCGAAGGACAAGGAGATTCTGGACCTGCAGGCCGCCAGCCGATTCATCGAAACCAGCCCTGAAAACTACAAGGGTATCGAAGAAGCCGCACGCGCCGCCGACCTGCTCAAATGACCTTGCACCTGACCCAGGTCAGCCTCACCCACGCCAACGGCGTCCGGGCGCTGCATGGCGTGGACCTGCACATCGCAGCGCGGGAACAGGTCGCCATCATCGGCCCGTCCGGGGCGGGCAAGTCGAGTCTGCTCAACCTGCTGGCCACTGCCCTGCGACCTGGTAGCGGCGAGCTGCAGGTGCTCGGCGAGCAAGCCTGGCAGCTGTCTGCCCGTCAGCGCCAGCGTCTGCGCGCGCGCATCGGTCTGATCCATCAAGCGCCCCCGCTGCCACCGCGCCAGCGCGTGGTCACCGCGGTCCTGGCCGGAAAGCTGGGGCAGTGGGGCCTGGGCAAGAGCCTGCTGAACCTGCTGCATCCGCTGGATATTCCGGGCGCACGCGCCGCATTGGCCAGGCTGGACCTTGGCGACAAGTTGTTTGCGCAATGCCAGCAACTGTCCGGCGGCCAGCTACAGCGCGTGGGCATCGCCCGGGTGTTGTATCAAGCGCCCGAGGTGTTGCTGGCCGATGAGCCGGTATCGGCGATGGACCCGGTGCTGGCCGAGCACACGCTGTCGGTGCTCTGCCGCCATGCCCGGGAACACCACGTTACCCTGGTCGCCAGCCTGCATGCGGTAGAACTGGCCCTGGCGCACTTTTCGCGAATCATCGGCCTGCGTGATGGACAGATCCTGTTTGACTTGCCGGCCAGCGCCGTCGACCGCGAGTTGCTCGACAAGCTCTACGCCAATGAGCAGCTGCAGTCGTCGCCAGTTCCTCCGGCCCCCTTGGTTGTGCAGATTCCCCGATGCTGAAACGCGATACCCGAGATCCCGCCACCCGCCCCCGCCTGCTCCTCACGCTGCTGGCCCTTGTCCTGCTATGGCCTGGCATCCACTTCAGCGAGTTGGACCTGAGCGTACTGGTAGCCAGTGACAGCCAGAGCGAGATCGGCAAGTTCGTGTCAGCCTTCTGGCCGCCCGCCCATGGCGATGAGTTCATTGAGCTGTTGTTGCAAGCCACCCTGCAGACCCTGGCCATCGCCACGGCCGGCATGGCGTTGGCGTTGCTGTTGGCAGTCCCCGCCAGCCTGCTGGCCAGTCGTGCGCTGTCGCTGTCTGCTGCCTCCCGTGCCGGCCGCCCGGGCTTTTGGGGTGGACTGGTGCGCTGGCCGGTACGCGGTTTACTGATCTTCCTGCGCAGCGTGCCGGAAATCGTCTGGGCCCTGCTGTTCGTGCGCGCCGTCGGCCTCGGCCCGACGGCCGGGGTCCTGGCCATTGCCATTACCTACAGCGGCATGTTGGGCAAGGTCTACGCGGAAATTTTCGAATCGGTCGACCTGCGTCCGGCCCACGCGCTGCTGCAGTCCGGCAGTGGTCGGCTACCGGCCTTTTGCTACGGGATCCTGCCCAATGTCGCTGCGGAGCTGCTGTCGTACACGGTGTACCGCTGGGAATGCGCCATCCGCGCCTCAGTGGTGATGGGCTTCGTCGGTGCCGGCGGCCTGGGCCAGCAAATGGACCTGTCGTTGCGCATGTTCGCCGGCGGTGAAGTGGCCAGTCTGTTACTGACGTTCCTCGTCCTGGTGCTGCTCGCCGATCAACTCAGCCGCCTGCTGCGCTGGAGGCTGGCATGAATCGCCTGTTGAACCTGGTCCTGCTGCTGTGCATCGGCGCTGCGGTCGTCGCTTCGTTCATTTATCTGGGCATCGACCTCGGCGAGCTCGGCGACAGCGGCAACCTGAACCAGATGGGCGCTTATGCCCGGCGTTTTCTCAGCCCGGACCTGAGCCCGGGCCATCTGCAAGCCATCGGCCACGGCGCCCTGGAAACCATTGCCATGTCCGCCCTGGGCACTCTGCTGGCGGCGGTACTGGGCCTGTTTTTGGCATTGCCCGCCGCCGGGCGCTTCGGCTGGCCTTTGCAGAGTGCTTCGCGCCTGGTGCTCAACGCCTTGCGCGCGGTGCCGGAACTGGTGTGGGCCGCGCTGATGGTGCTTGCCGCCGGCCTCGGGCCCAATGCCGGCACACTGGCATTAGCCCTGCACACCACCGGCGTGCTCGGCCGGCTGTTCGCCGAAGCGCTGGAAAATACCCCGCCAGAACCGGCCGAAGCCATCCGCCTGCAGGGCGGCAACGCCGTCTGGGCGTTCTGTTACGGCACCCTGCCCAACCTGTTGCCACAGCTGCTGGCCTACATCCTGTACCGCTGGGAAAACAATATCCGCATGGCCAGTGTGCTCGGCTTCGTCGGCGCCGGTGGCTTGGGGCAAATGCTGTATGTCAGCCTCAGCCTGTTTCAGGAAGCCCAAGCCAGCACGGTGATCCTGGCCATGCTGATCCTGGTATTCGCCGTGGATACATTGAGCAGCTGGAGCCGTCAACGCTGGGTCAAGGCCTGAGGCAAGCGTTCAGCGCAAGGACGTTCAATCATCCTCATGCAACTTGATACCCCGCGCATGCAGCAGATGAGGCACCAGCAGCACCAGCAATGTCAGCGCCAGGAACGCCGCCGATATGGGTTGCGTCAGAAAGACCATCCAGTCCCCCTCGCTGATGGACAAGGCATTGCGCAATTGCTTTTCGGCCATCGGCCCCAGCAGCATGCCCACGATCACCGGGGCGACGGGGAAGTCGAAGCGCCGCATCAGGACCCCGCCCCAACCGATCGCCAGCATCAGCAACAGATCGAAGGAAGAGTGGCGCATGCCGTACACGCCGATGGTGGCGAACACCAGGATGCCGGCGTTCAGGTAAGGCCGGGGGATCTGCAGCAGCTTCACCCAGAGACCCACCAGCGGCAGGTTCAACACCAGCAGTATGACGTTGCCGATGTACAGCGAAGCCACCAGGGTCCAGACCAGGTCGCCCGAGGTCTCGAAGAGCATCGGCCCCGGTTGCAGGTTGTAGTTCTGGAAGGCGGCCAACAGGATCGCCGCGGTGGCGGAGGTGGGAATGCCGAGTGTCAGCAGCGGCACCAGAGAGCCGGTCGCGCTCGCGTTGTTGGCGGCTTCGGGGCCGGCAACACCTTCGATGGCGCCCTCGCCTTTGCTGGCGGCGAATTCTTTCGGGTGTTTGCTGAGTTTGCGTTCGGTCGAATAGGACAGAAACGTCGGAATTTCAGCACCACCGGCCGGGATCGAGCCGAAGGGAAAACCGATCAGTGTTCCGCGCAGCCAGGCGGGAACCGAGCGCTTCCAGTCGGAGCGGGTCATCCATAAAGAGGTCAACCGGTGCCGGCCGGCTGCAGCTTCTTTTTGATAGAGCAGGCTGTACAAGGCCTCCCCCACGGCAAACAAACCGACTGCCACCAGCACCACCTCGATGCCATCCACCAGTTCGGGGACGCCCAAGGTGTACCGGGCAATGCCCGAGGTCGAGTCCAGGCCAATCAAGCCCACGGTCAGGCCGATCCCCAATGAGGCAAAGCCTCGCAGCATCGAGGCCCCCAGTACCGCAGACACGGTGGTGAAGGACAGCACCAGAATCGCGAAATACTCCGCAGGACCGAACTTGAGCGCGAGTTTGGCCACAAGGGGGGCAAACAGGGTCAGCAGTATCGTCGCGATGGTCCCGGCCACGAACGAGCCGATCGCCGCCGTGGCCAAAGCCGGTCCCGCTCGACCGTTGCGGGCCATGAGATTGCCTTCCAGGGCCGTGACCATGGACGATGATTCACCGGGGGTATTGAGCAGAATGGACGTGGTCGAACCGCCGAATTGAGCGCCGTAATAGATACCGGCAAACATGATCAGCGCCCCGGTGGGATCGACCTTGGCGGTGATCGGCAACAGCAAGGCCACCGTCAGTGCCGGCCCGATGCCCGGCAGGACACCAATCGCAGTGCCCAGCAAACAGCCGATAAACCCCCACATCAGATTGATCGGCGTCAGTGCCGAGGAAAATCCCATCGCCAGGCTTGCGAGAATGTCCACCGTATCGATCTCCTTCGGCCCGGTTCAGATCCAGGCGTTGACCAGGGGCGGCAGGGAAACCCCCAGCCCGGCGTTGAACAGCCAGTAAATCGGCAGGGTCAGGGCCATGCCGATGGCGAGATCGCGCACTGGACGGCGGCTGCCGAAACCCCGTGCCGAACAGGCAAACAACAACGCGGCCGCCAACACGAAGCCGATGAAGTTGATGAGCAACGCCACCCCCAGAAGACCCGCCGTCACCCAGGCCGCACCGGCTTTTCCGTCCGGTACGACGCCAGCCGTCCCATCGGTGTCGTCTGCCAGTTCGCGAAAGCCACCCGTGACCGCTTGATAGCTGAGCAACAGGCCTACGGCGCCAAGGAATGCCGCTACGGCATAGGGATAGACGTGCGCCCCGAGGATGACGAACCCCATCTCGGGGGGAAACCGATAGGCGCCAAACGCCAACACGGCGCTAACGGCAATCACACCGATGCCAATCGCCAGTTGCGTCGGCACAATCGTGCGAGGCTGAGTCATTTCGCAACCAGCCCGACCTCGACCAGCATCGCCCGCAGCCGCACGTGCTCTTCGTCGACGAATTTGCCGAACTCATCGCCGGTCAGGACGTTGGGTGACCATTTGTTGGTGTCGATATTGTCTTTCCAGACTTTGCTGTTGGTAGCGGCCACGACCGCGTCGGTCACTTCCTTGCGCTGCTCTGGCGTGAGGCCCGCGGCGCCGTAAACGCCACGCCAATTGCCGATCGTCACGTCATAGCCACTCTCTTTGAGCGTCGGCGCATCGATGCCGGCCACACGCTCCGGCGCGCCGATAGCCAGTACCCGGAACTGGCCGTTCCTGATGTATTGGCCAAGTTCGGCATAACCACCGGTGATCACCTTGATCTGGCCGCCCAAGGCCTGGGCCACGACTTCACCGCCACCGGCGAAGGCGACGTAATTCACCTTGTTGACCGGCACACCCATTTTGCCCGCCAGCTCGGCAATCCCGATGTGATCGATCGAACCCTTGGAACCACCGCCCCAGGCGATACTGGTCGGCTTGTCTTTAAAGGCTTTGAGCAAGTCCTCCAGGGTCTTGAATTCGGACTCCTTGCGCACGGCGAGCACGTTGTATTCGGTGAACAGCCGGGCGATCGGTGTCACGTCCTTCAAGGTGATTTGCGGCTTGTTCTGTTCAATGGCCGTGACCATGATCGCGCCGACCACCAGCAGCGCATTCGGATCGCCTTTGGTGCTGTTGGCGAACTGCGCCAGCCCCAGGGTCCCCCCTGCTCCGCCCTTGTTCTCGAAGGTGGTGGATTTCGCCGCTTTGGCCTCGACCAAGGCTTTGCCCAACACCCGTGCGGTCTGGTCATAACCGCCGCCCACGGAGCCTGGGGCCATGAACTTGACGGTGTCCAGCGCAAAGGCCGGTGCGGCAAGGGCCGCAGCAGCAATGCCGGCTGCAAGGTAACGATTGAATCGATGGAACAAAGCGGACATGAGTTGTCTCCCGATTGCATTATTTTTATCGTTGCCGGCTGAACGTCGATCAGGGCGCAATCCCTGTTCAATGAAGCTTGGCCTGCGGATAAGCGTAGGCCATAGTCAGGACGACGACATACACAGGATGAGTCGCTTCGAAAGGGGCGCCACCACTTGGGCTGTTGAGTGTCTTGTTGTGAAGGCGCGTTACCGACTAGCAACTTATTGATATTCAAACTTCTACTTTTTCAGAAACACTTAACCCTGATGGCGCGCTACAGCGCTGAACAATGCCGAGTTATTCTAAAAACCATCTGCGCTGAACCCTGGCCTGTTACGTCGGGAATCAAGTTGTTCAATAATCTGCAACAGGAAACTTGTCATGAAAGGCATACTCGGCGGCATTGGATTGTCACTGTTACTGGCGGCAACAGCGGCGTTCGCCCATCACGGCTGGAGTGAATACGACTCCAGCAAATCCCTGGAGCTCAATGGCACGATTGAAGAGTCGGGCTACTCCCATCCCCATGGTTTCGTGCGCCTCAAGACAGCGGACAAGACCTGGACCGTCGTCCTCGCACCGCCCTCGCGCATGGAGAATCGCGGCCTTACCAGGGACATGCTGAGTGTGGGCAACGAGGCCACCGTGGTCGGCTATCAGAATCGCAACAAACCTGAAGAATTGCGCGCCGAACGCATCACGGTCGGCGGCAAGACCACGGAGCTGCGATGATGCAGGCCGTGGATAGCAACGGTGGAACGGGGCCGGACAGCTGGCTGGACTGGTTGAATGACTCGCCCGTCGGGGCGGCCATGCGCGGCGACCTGTGGCTGTATCCGATGATCGAGGTGGTTCACATCATCGGTTTCACGGTGTTGGTCGGCTCTGTCCTGATGTTCGATCTGCGGGTGCTCGGGCTGTCAAAAAATATCGCGGTGACGGCGCTGGCGCGCCACCTCCTGACCTGGTCAATTGCCGCCCTGTTGTTGATCGTGCCTGCCGGCCTGATGATGTTTTCCGCCCATCCCCATGATTTCGCCTCCAACGGCGTGTTTATCCTGAAGCTGTGCCTGATCGCTGCGGCGGGCGTCAATGCCGCCTTGTTCCACATCGGTGTCTACCGCTCCGTCAACCAATGGAACACCGCCGTTGCGGCGCCCGGCATCGCAAAGATCCAGGCGCTGTTTTCGATTGCGCTATGGGTCACCGTGATTCTGTGCGGACGACTGTTGGCGTACACCTGAACCAACTTGCCTGCGACGCCGCGCACTCGTTTTTCTGGCGGGCTTTTTTTACCGGGTCGCTCAGTCAGGTATTGGTTTTCAGCCTGGTCCACAACCGGGTACTCAACCGTGCGATGGCCGCAGGCAGTTCCTCTACGGTAAACAACTTGTCCAGCACACCGCTCGGCGGGTAGATCGCCAGGTCCTGCTTCACGGCCGGAACCACATACTGATCCGCTGCGAGGTTGGGGTTGGCGTAGTGGATGCTGTTGCTGATGTTGGCGATGACCTGCGGCGTCAGCAGGTAATTCATGTAGGTATAGCCATTCTTCTCGTGCGGCGCGCTCTTGGGCATGACCACCATGTCGAACCACAACGTCGATCCTTCGTCAGGAATCGAATAGGCGATGTCGATGCCGTTATTGGCTTCCTTGGCGCTGGCCGCCGCCTGCACCACGTCACCATTGAAACCGATCACCGCGCAGACGTTACCGTTCGCCAGGTCGCTGATGTACTTGGAGGCGTGGAAATACTGCACGTAGGGTCTGATTTTCAGCAGCGCCTGCTCGGCTTTCTTATAGTCCGCAGGTTCGTGACTGTGAGGCGGCAGGCCCAGGTAATTGAGGGTGATCGGCAGGATTTGCGTGGGGTTATCGATAATCGCCACGCCACACTGGCTCAGTTTCTTGATGTTGTTTTCATCAAAAAACAGATCCCAGGAGCGGGTGACATCGGTGTTGCCGAAGATCGCCTTGATCTTCTCGACGTTGTAACCGATACCCGCGGTGCCCCACATGTAGGGGTAGCCATACTGGTTGCCCGGATCATTGACCTCGAGTTTTTTCATCAGTGCCGGGTCAAGGTTTTTCCAGTTGGGCAGCTGGTTTTTATCAAGCTTCTGAACGGCCCCTGCCTTGATCAATCGGGACAGAAAATGGTTCGAAGGGCTCACCACGTCATAGCCGGTGTTACCGGTCATCAGCTTCGATTCCAGCACTTCATTGCTGTCGTGAATGTCGTAGGTGGCTTTGATTCCCGTCTCTTTGGTGAACGTGGTCAGGGTGTCGTCGGCGATGTAGCCGTTCCAGTTTGAGATGTTGACGACTTCGTCGGCATAGCAGGCTGCCGACAACGTCGTCAGCACGACCATCAGCGGAATATTATTGACGCGCATGTTCAATCACCTGGTTATTGATGAGCTTTTATTGTTTGCCGAATGCCGGGTTTTCTAGACTTCTGTTCGGGCCCTGACCGCTTCCACGCGCATTCGCAGCATGGCACCGATATCGAGCAAGGGACGCGGCGGCAGCCAGCCCGGCTGAGCCCTGTGCATGACCGATGTCAGGATCGGCGAGCTGGCACCCGATGCCAGTTCGGCGAGCAGGCGTCCCCACAGGGTGCCGCGCGCGACGCCCGAACCGTTGCAGCCGGCCACGGCAAAAACGCCCTCTTCGACCTTGGCAAAGTAAGGCTGGCCGGAGCGTGAGGCGCTCAGGTGTCCGGTCCAGGTGTATTGGATGTCCTGCTCGTTCAGCCACGGAAAACGGCGCTGCAAGCCGAGCACATGGTGTTTTCGACGCTGCGCAAGTTCACGGTCGGACAAGTCCCGGGAACGGTACTCCGCGGTGTTGCGGATCATCACCCGACGATCCGGCGTCAGGCGCACCGTGGCCCCGAGCGGACGGGTAGAGAGCACGCCCCAGGGTTCGACAGCGCCGATGGCGCGGAACTCTTCGTCACTGAGCGGCCGCGTGAGGCTGGCACTGAGTTCCATCGCGAAGGTGCCGCTGTCGGTGATTCCTGCGCGGGGGATGAACGCGTTGAGGCAGACGAGCACCTGCTTCGCTTCGATGCTGGCGTTGACCGCATTGGCGCGAAGGCTTCCGTTACGCAGACGCTCCAGCCCGCTGATATCGGTATTTTCATAGAGGGTGACACTGTCCGGCAGCGTATCGAGCAGGCCCTTCACGTACTTCGCCGGTTGCAGCAGGGCATTGCCATTGCCGCACCAGATCGCGGCCTGGTAATGCTTGGTTCCGAGCTTTTTGCTCAGTGCGTCACCTTGCAGGAACTGCGCAGAGGCGCCGACCGCTCTCAGTGTTTGCAGCTTGGCCTCGACATGGGTCAGTTTGCCCGGATCGCTGACAGCGAAGTAATAACCCGAATCGCGAAAATCGCACTCGATGCCATGCCGAACAATGCGCTGGCGGACTTCCGCACTGGCGACCCGTGAAATCTCGGTATCCACTTCAAAATCAGCAAAACCCTGACGGCCGATCAGCTCGTCATCGGTCGGGTGTTCATGGCCGACCACGAAGCCTGAGTTGCGCGCCGAAGCCCCCTGCGCCGCGCGCTGCCGATCGACAACCACAATGCGTGCCTGAGGGTGCATGTCTGCCAGCGAATGAGCGGCGCACAGGCCGGTGATGCCGGCACCGATAATCAGCCAGTCAGCTTTTTGCGGGCCGCTCAGGCGAGTGCGTGCCCGAGAATCTCCAGCCTGCGCGATCCAGCCACATTTATTTTCCATGCGTCACCTCATTCGACTGTCATTGCGCGAGCCGTCTCTGTCCAAAGCACAACCTCATGCAACAATCGCATCAGTGGTTTGAGATGGCGGTAGCTAGAGCTAGAATCTATAAGGCCTTCGGCAATACAACCAACGTTATAAAATCATCGAGCCATTCAGCAAACGCATGGATAACATTCGCCACGTTCCCTCGCTCCAGGCCTTGCAGGCACTGGTCGAAGTCGCCGACAGCGGTAGCTTCACCCAGGCTGCGCAGACGCTGTGCCTGACCCAAAGCGCCGTGAGCCGCAAAATTCAGCAACTGGAGAGCCACTTCGGCTTACCCATGTTCGTAAGGAATAGCCGCAATGTCCGCCTGACCCCGGAAGGCGAACAGGTGCTGGCCATCGCGCGCAATATCCTGGCGCAGTTGAAATCACTGGAGGATCGGCTGGCACCGCAGAAACGTCCTTTACGCATCCGCATGCATGTGTCGCTGGCGGTGCGCTGGTTACTGCCGAAGTTGAGCGAGTTCTATCGAAGTCATCCGGACGTATCGCTGTCGATCGAAACCGTGGCGACTGAAGTGGTGGAACCGGCGATCGATAGCGATGCCTACATCCTCTATCTGCCGGAGCCGTCCGCTGATCCGGATTGCCTGATCCTGTTCGAGGAAGCCCTGGTGCCGGTGTGCGCCCCGGGCCTGGGCAGCCCGACCCGGCCGTTGCAGTCGGTGGAGGATCTAGGGGGTTTCCCGCTGCTGCATCGTTCGGCGGACAAGCATGACTGGGTCCAATGGCTGTCCGCCAATGGCGGCAAGTCGCTGGAAGATTACCGGCACATTCCCTTCAACCTCGACGAGCTGGCGCTCGATGCCGCAGCGCGAGGATTGGGGGTCGCCATGACCGACTTGACCCTGGCGGTCGAATCCATTGAACGGGGCGTGCTGGTCATACCCTTCGGCCCCCCCTTGAAAACCCGCGGAATATACGCGCTGAAGCTGCAACCTTCGGCGGCTTCTCACCCGGCGTGCGGGCTGATCATGCAATGGTTCTCCCAGCAGGCCGAATTACCTTCGCCGGCAAGCCGGTCTCGCTCCCACATGGGGCACCGGTGATTCCCGGGTTGTGACTGTTGTTGGAAGTTTTTTCATGAAGGACCGTTCCTCGATTCCGACGTACGGCGTTTAGGTCATCAGACATTGATACCGCTTCATCGAAACGCTTTTTGCGGCGTTTTATCTCCCGGTTGCGATAATCAAAGGTACAAGCTGCTCTTCATCCGACAGCGCTCCATGATGACCCATCCAGGATGTCTGAAAGGGTTCCCGGATTGAACGAACCAAACCGGCACCGTCCCCGGCGATGACCAAAAGATCTCCGATGCGCCTGCACGCTGCATCCGTCACGTTCTTCCCGAACAGGCCAAGGGCCAATGCCTGTTCTCGCGTGAGCACCTCAAAGTGCCCTGCGAGAACTTCGCGCCAGCGCTTCACTGCATCGGCATCGGTGGGGTCTTGAAGATAAACATGCCGCGCGCGAATATCACCACAGATACTGGCTACTCCCCGTTGCAAGTCCGGCATCAAGTCAAAATCAAACGTCCTGGCATCATCGACCGTGGTCATACCATGGTCAGCGGTCACTATTAGCACCGCGTCCTGCTCAATTTGATCTCGCAGACTGCGGATTCGTTGATCGATATCTTCGAGCGTGTCCTGCCACTTCCCGGATCCTGGCCCATGCAAATGTCCACACAGGTCGAGCTCACCGAAATAAACGTACGACAGTTGTCGATCATTGCACCCTGACACCGACCGAAAGCGTGCCATCAGATCATCGGGATCAGTGAACGCAATGACCTTGGCCCCATTGAACACGGTCCGGGTATAGGCCGAACCGGCAATGGCGGCAGGCAGAAACGCATTGATCAACAAGCCACCGGCAGCCGCCTTTACCCAGGCCGACTGGCTGGCAACGATCTTTTCAGCACAGGCGGCTGCAGCTTCAAGTCGACCGGTGCGCGGGTCGAAGAGCTGCCAGGACAGAGGATTGAACTGCCACGCCTCGACATTAAATGCCGCACCGACAATGCCGTGACTACCGCTGTCTTCTGCTGTTGCCAGCGAAGCCAGGCTGGCAGCCGTCGTCGACGGGAAGCCCGAATGCAGTATTTGCCCCTCCCCCCTGTTTACCAGTGAGCTCAGATACGGAGCCCTGTGGGCATACCTGTTCAGAAGTTGAGCGCCCAGCCCGTCAACCAGACACAGCACCACCTGCTTGCAGCATGGCAAGACGATGCTTGCCGCATTGTCGCTGACGCCCAGCGATTGAAGAACCGAGTTCGTCAAACTGGCCAGGCCGGACCTGACTGGCTGGAACATGGCGCACCTCCTTGAGCGGTGTGAATGGCCTCTACCCGATTCCATCGTAGGGGATTGAAGCCATGGAGATTACAAACTTGCCATCGAGTTGTCAGCGCAGCCGGCGCTCTCGATTCCTGCAGTGGGGTCGTCGGTCACCCACACCGGGAGCCGTCGGTCGCCAGCCGTAACCACGGCGCCAATTCATTAGAAAATTGTCATTCAACTGTTGGTCGGCTGTGCGGATCGCCTGGTTAACCGGAACTTATTGCCAGGCCACCCTCCGGCAGCCAATCAGCCCTGAACAGAGGGAATCATCATGAAAATGTTCACACTCGGTCTGGCCACCCTCCTCGCCGGCCCGGCGTTGGCCGATACCCACACCGCCGACCCTGTCATACAGGACAAGCCCGGTTTCTTCGTCCACCTGGACGTCGCCAAAGAGCTGACCAGTACCGATATTACGCAAGCGTGCGGCATCGTCCCCGCACGGTTCACTTACCTTGACCAGCAGGGGCGCGAGCATGTGCTGGATTACCAGGCCCAGGGTGTGTGGTGCATCAGTGATCATTGAGCCAGCGATGTACTCGCATTTGATCGGGCTACACTGGCGCGGCTGACCTCTGTAGCCCGTTACGTCGGACGATGCGCCCCTATGTTGTCACATCTTATTTCTTCTCTTTGACAATCGAGGCTTGAGCTTTAGGCTGTCTCAACCTATAAATACTATAGAAAATCATGAGCGACCTACTGCCGTTTCCGCTGTCCAAAAAGAAAGCCCTGGAAATCATTAGAGAGCTTTCTATTGGTTCTGAGCGTGTCTTTTATTCCAAACACGCGCGGTCGCGCATGATTGAGCGGGAGATAACCATGCCGGATGTCATGGAATGCTTGCGCAGAGGACAAGTCACTGATGGCCCCTACCAAGCACCAGGGGGCGATTGGAGATTCACTATTTCATGGTTCAGGGCCGGGTCACCCCTCCAGATTGTCGGCGCAATCGATGTCGACGAGGATGGGAAATATCTCGTCATAGTGACCACGATGCAAAGGGAGAGATAATTTTATGTACCACTACGTTGAAAGCGGTTTGCCGAACGTTTGGCTTAGCAACGGCTACGTGGTGAAAGAGACCGCTTATGGCGAGTCTGTTGCTATCACGGATGTCGAGGGTCTTCACGACTTTATCGGCAAGACTATTGCGCAAAAGCCAGCAGCACTTACCGGTGCAGAGTTTCGGTTCCTGCGCAAAGAACTGGGCTTATCGCAAGAAAGACTGGCCGGTATTGTCGGGCTTACCTCCCAGGCGGTGGCGATCTGGGAAAAGACTGACAAGATTCCGACTGTAAACGACCGCTACCTGCGCGGGCTTTACCTGGAAGCCAAGACTGGCGAGGCGGACCTGATGGCTGCCATTAACTCGATCAACGAACTGGACCACGAGCTTCATAAGCTCAATCTACAGTTTGAAAATGGCTGGCATGAACAAGAAAAAACATGTGCCTGACAAAAACGTCAATGCTACAGCTACTGTAGGAGCAAGCTTGCTCCTACAGTAGACCCGGGAACTTCAAGTAAAATGGCAAAAAACACCAGCGCCTTTGAGCAGTTTCGGCATAGGCGCAACGCTTTGCCGAACCTAGACTCGCCCTCAGATTAAAGCATCCAAGCTCAATAAAATCCGGTGCTGATCCAGGAGAATCACCATGAACCCATCCGATATTTTTGTTATCAGCGCCGTGCGCTCGGCCATCGGCAGCTTTGGCGGCTCGCTCAAGGATGTGCCACCCATCCAGTTGGCCACCGACGTGTGCCGCGCCGCCATCGAGCGTTCAGGTCTGGCGCCTGAGCACATCGGTCACGCCGTAATGGGGCATGTGATCCCGACCGAAACACGTGATGCCTACATCTCCCGAGCCGTGGCAATGAATGCCGGCCTGCCCAAAGAAACTCCGGCCTTCAACGTCAACCGCCTCTGCGGCTCCGGTTTGCAGGCAATCGTCAGCGCAGCACAAAGTCTGATGCTGGGGGATGCCGGGGCTGCGCTGGCCGGTGGCGTCGAGTCCATGAGCCGCGGCGCCTACCTGTTGCCGCAGGCACGCTGGGGCGCACGCATGGGTGACATGCAGGCCATCGACTACATGCTCGGCGTGCTGCAAGACCCCTTTGCCGGTTTCCACATGGGCATCACCGCGGAAAACATCGCCGAGCGTTATGGCATCACTCGCCAGGCCCAGGATGAACTGGCGCTTGTCAGCCAACAACGGGCCGCCCGAGCCATTGCCGAAGGCCGCTTTGTCGAGCAGATCGTGCCGATCGAAGTGGCGACCCGCAAAGGTACGGTGACCTTTGCCACTGACGAACATGTGCGCGCCGAGGTCAACGCCGAGCAATTGGGCAAGATGAAACCGGCCTTCAAAAAAGACGGCAGCGTCACCGCCGGCAACGCCTCCGGCCTCAATGACGGCGCCGGTGCGCTGATCATGGCTACCGGTGAAATGGTCCGTGCGCAAGGCCTCAAGCCCATGGCCCGACTGGTCGGTTACGCCCACGCCGGTGTCGAACCGGAACTGATGGGGCTGGGCCCGATTCCCGCCACGCGCCTGGTGCTCAAGCGCGCCGGCCTGACCGTCGCCGACCTGGATGTCATCGAGTCGAACGAGGCCTTCGCCGCCCAGGCCTGTGCGGTGGCGCAAGAACTGGGCTTCGACCCGGAGAAGGTCAACCCCAACGGTTCCGGCATCTCCCTGGGCCATCCGGTGGGCGCCACCGGTGCGATTATCGCCACCAAGGCCATTCATGAACTGCACCGTGTTCAGGGGCGTTACGCCCTGGCGACCATGTGCATCGGCGGCGGCCAGGGCATCGCCGTGTTGTTCGAACGCGTCTGACAAGCCCCCGCCCGCTCCCCTTGCCCCCCGTTTAGCGGGGGGCAGTTTGAGCGTGATCGACAAAACCATTCGAAAATCGGTGTGATGACCTAACCTCATAGGCTGAGTGACTATCAACAGAGTCGAACACGCCTATGCGTCCTGTATTGAAAGCCATGATCCTCATCGCTTTCACGCTTTTCGGGTCGAGTCCCGGAATGCTGTCGGCAGCGGACCCGCCAGACGATTCAGTGCCCAGACCGGGGGCTGCAATCCTTGCCGTGCCCCAGAGCGACCTCCAGGCGTTGCAACTTCGACTGGACATCCTCAAACAGCAGATTTCGCTGGTTGACGATTACAACCAGCTGGAAGGCCCGCAGGATCTGGTTCAAGCGTTCATCCTCGATGTCGATCGCCTGTCGGCCTCGTTGCTTCCCCTGCAGACCCAACTGCGCGCGCAACTCGGGGTGCTGGGACCTGCCACGCTCGACGATGCAGGATCGGAGCAATCCGATATCGCTGCGCAAAGGGCATCGCTCACCGAGCAAAAAAACAAAGTCGACGCCACCTTGAAAACCCTGGCAGCGCTCAAGGGGAGTGCCACTGACCTCATCACCCAGATTGCCGGCATTCGGCGCAACCTGCTGGAAAGCGAGCTGACCCTGAGCACCCAAAGCATCCTGAATCCGGGCTTCTGGACACCGCTATTGAACCCGTCGCCGGACGATCGGCAGCGCTTGAGCTTTTTCATCGATCAGGCGCGCGACGTGGTCAAGGCCGCCTGGCAACCCGGTCAGCGCCTCTTCACGGCCGCATTGCTGTTGCTGGCCCTGGTCCTCTGGACCCTGGGCCGCAGGCTCGCCGAACGAGGGCTGGCATGGCTGTGCATCCACCGCATGCCCGAGGGACGCCTGCGCCGAAGCTCACTCGCACTGGCCTCGGTACTGGCCACGGTATTGACCGTTGGCATTTCCTTGCAATTGCTGTTCTTTGCCTGCACGCGCCAAAGTCCACCGACGCCGATACTGATGACCTTTTCCCAGGAATTCGAAAAGATCGTTTACGCCTGCGTGCTGATTGCCGCCTTGAGCCGCGCCTTGTTGTCCACGCAACATCCTTCCTGGCGATTGCTCGCAATTGCCGATCCGGTGGCACTGTCGCTGAAGCCGTTTCCTCGACTGTTGGCTGCTGTCCTGTTGGTTCTGATGACGATTATCCAGGTCGCCAACGCAACCGGCATGAGCAGTGAGATTGTGATCGCTGGTCGAGGCGTCATCGCCCTGACGGTCGCCTCGATTGTCGTTTTTTTATTGATGCGCACGAGCAAGGTCCGAAGATCAGTCGTGGCCAGTGGAGAAGCCCCTGAAGCGGGCACGACCTTCGCCGGACTGCTCTATGCAATCACCGGTCTGGCAATGTTGATCGCCCTGTTATCGCTGCTGACTGGATATGTTTCTCTGGCGAGGTTCATCACCTACGAGCTGGTCTGGGGATTCCTGATCCTTTCCGGCTTCTACCTCCTGATACAGCTGTTCAAGGACGCCTGCGAATACCTGTTTTCATCCAGGAGTTCCAGCGGCAAGGCGATGAAACAGATGCTGGGCATTGATGATCGTCGACTGGAGCAGATCGAGGTCATTCTCTCCGGGGTCGGCCGGGCCGGGCTATTGCTATTAGCGGCTGTCACACTGGTTGTCGGGGGTGTCGGAACGACGCTTGGCCAACTGATCACCAATGTCTTTTCCATGCTCGGCGGCGGCGGACTGCGCAAACTCAACATTATCCCGGGCCACCTGCTCAATGCGGTGCTGGCCCTGATGATCGGCATTTACCTGATTCGATCGCTGCGCCGCTGGCTGGATAACGAGTTCCTGCCCAAAACCGACATGGACCCGGGCATGCGGGCCTCGCTCAGCACGCTGTTTGCCAACATCGGCTACGCCCTGGTCATTCTGCTGACGCTGTCGTCATTGGGCGTGCAGTGGACCAATCTGGCCTGGATCGTCAGCGCCTTGTCAGTGGGGATCGGCTTCGGCTTGCAGGAGATCGTCAAGAACTTCGTCTCCGGCCTGATCCTGCTGACCGAACGGCCGGTGAAGGTGGGCGACCTGATCAGTATCAGCGGGGTCGAAGGTGACATCCGCCGAATCAACGTGAGGGCCACCGAAATCCAGCTCAGTGACCGCTCGATCGTCATCGTCCCGAACTCGCAGCTGATCTCGCAGAACCTGCGCAACGTGACCCTCGGCGGCAGCGCCCAAGGGGTGGCGATACTCGAACTCACCTTCCCCCTGGACATCGACCCCGAGCAAGTGAAAAACCTGCTGTACGACACGTATTGCGAGCACGAGACCATTCTCGACAAACCGGCGCCGGTGGTCCGGTTCAGCAAACTGACCCCCGAAGGCATCACCTTGACCATCACCGGATATGTCGGCAGCCCAAGAATTGTCAGCACCACCAAAAGCGACCTGCTGTTCGAGATCCTCAAGCGCCTGGGTGCCGCCGGGATTGAATTGGCCAAGCCGGCACCCGCGGTGTGAGCGGGTGCCCGGCATCAGGGACGGTTACTTCGGTTGCGCCACCGTGCGCAAGTAAGGTTTCACTGTCTTGAAGCCATCCGGATACTTCTTGCGTGCATCCTCGTCGGAGACCGACGTGGGAATGATCACGTCATCCCCCGGACGCCAGTTCACTGGGGTGGCGACGGTGTGTTTGGCGTTCAGCTGGAGGGAGTCGAGCAGTCGCAGCACTTCATCGAAGTTGCGCCCGGCACTCATCGGGTAGATCAGCATCGCCTTGACCTTCTTGTCCGGGCCGATGATGAACACCGAACGTACCGTGGCGTTGTCCACGGCGGTCCGGGCGCCGCCACTGGCATTGGGGTGAATCATGTCGTAGAGCTTGGCCACCACCAGGTTCTCGTCGCCGATCATCGGGTAATTGACCGCATGGCCCTGGGTTTCTTCGATGTCTTTGGCCCAGGTCTGATGGTTACTGACGGGGTCGACGCTGAGGCCGACGATTTTGGTGTTGCGCTTGTCGAACTCGGGCTTGAGCCCGGCCATGTAGCCGAGTTCAGTGGTGCAGACCGGGGTGAAGTCCTTCGGATGCGAGAACAGGATGGCCCACTTGTCGCCAATCCACTCGTGGAAGTTCAGCGTGCCTTCGGTGCTCTCAACGGAAAAATCCGGTGCTTCGTCGCCTATACGAATTGCCATGCTCATTCTCCTCACTGTGAAGGGTCGGGAAACGCTTGGACAAACCAGTATAGGAGACCTTGAAGGGCGAAGGCGATTTCACGGACGCCTTCGCGGGCAAGCCTCGCTCCTGCGGGGGGCCATGTCTGCATGGGCACGGCTTGGGGCGAAGGCGGTCTCACGGGTGCCTTCGCCGGCGCTATTGACGCGCCACCTTATAGCGGACGCAATCGTCGTAAAAACTCTGCCAGACCGCCGCCGGCTTGAGTCGCGATTGGCTGTCGTAGGTCTGCTCGGTAATGCCCATGGCCATCATGCGCATCCATGGCTTGCTGAATTTGTAGGCCTGCAACTTCTGGCGCGCGGCATACAACGAGACGCCCGACAGTTTAAGTTCCTGGGCTTTGGCCGCCGTTCCCGCCCCCCAGCTGCACAGATACTGGTCATTTGCCACCAACTCCCTGGCCTGAACGGAGGCGGTACCGCTCGCCAGGCCGCACGACATCAGCGCGATCAACACATTCCGCATTAGCATTCGATCCTAACTATCTGAAAATAAATTGATTCTGGTCAAAGTTTTAAGGCTTCGGGGCCAGCAAAATGCCTTAACTGCGCGATAGCCTGTTTTCTCAGTGTCTGACGGACATGTCTTGCGAGATTTCAATCCTTGGCTATAGCTAACGTTTCCCAACACAATCCAGAGAGGCAACGGAATGTCAGTCGCAAAGAAAATGACCGTGGGGCAACTGACAATGCTGACGGCCGTCAATATGTTGGGCTCAGGCATTGTGTTGTTGCCCACCAAACTCGCCGAAGTCGGCGGTATTTCCATTCTTTCCTGGCTGATCACGGCCACCGGCTCCCTGGCGCTGGCTTATGCCTTCGCGCGCTGCGGCATGCTCAGTCGCAAGACCGGGGGCATGGGCGGTTACGCTGAATACACCTTCGGCAAGGCGGGCAACTACCTCACGAACTACACCTATGGGCTCTCGTTATTGATTGCCAACGTCGCGATCAGCATTACGGCGGTCGGCTATATCCAGGAGCTGTTCCACATCCAGCTTGATTCACTGCAAGTGGGTCTGGCGACTATCGCTCTGTTGTGGATCACCACGTTCGCCAACTTCGGCGGCGCGCGGATTACCGGCCGAATCGGGTCGATCACGGTGTGGGGGGTAATCGCACCGGTGGTGCTGGTGTCCACCATTGGCTGGTTCTGGTTCGACAGCAGTGTCTATGCCGCTGGCTGGAACCCGCACAACATGGGCTGGTTCGAAGCCGCAGGGGCATCGGTGGCGATCACTTTATGGGCCTTCCTCGGCCTGGAGTCGGCGTGCGCCAACACCGATGCCGTGGAAAATCCCGAGAAGAACGTACCGATTGCGGTACTCGGCGGCACCCTCGGCGCGGCCGTGATCTACATCGTCTCCACCAACGTCATCGCCGGCATTGTGGACAACCCGGAACTGGCCGCCTCCACCGCACCATTCGGCCTGGTCTTTGCCAAGATGTTCACGCCCTTGGTCGGCGATATCGTGATGGCCGCGATGGTACTCGCCTGCATCGGTTCATTGCTGGGTTGGCAGTTCACCATCGCCCAGGTGTACAAAAGCTCGGCGGACACCGGTTACTTCCTGTCGATCTTCGCCAAATCCAACAAGGCCGGAACGCCCATTGTCGGCATGCTGGTCCTGCTGGCCGCGCAGACGGCGCTGGGCTTTCTCACCATCAGCCCGGACCTGAGCAAGCAGTTCGACACCCTGGTCAACCTCGCGGTGGTCACCAATCTGGTGCCGTACATCCTGTCCATGGCGGCGCTTATGACCATGCAGAAAGTGTCCAACGTACCCGCAGGCAAGGCGCTGGCCACCAACATTATTGCCTGGGTGGCGGCCGCTTACAGTTACCTGGCGCTCTACAGCTCGGGCGAGCAGGCACTGATGCTTGGCGGCGTGGCGACCATCTTCGGTTACACGCTGTTCGGCTTCGTCAACAACCGCCTGATCCGCCTCGAAGCGCGCAATAACAGCGTACCGACGCAAACCGTCAGCGCTCAGCACCTCACGGGCGAGCCGGTGCCGGTGAACAGTTTGCAAACAGCCACTCTGGAGGTTCAACAATGACGGAATATAGACACTTGCTCGGAATGCTCACGCTGCTGGTGAGCAGTCCGCCGGACAAAAGAACCGTATTCGGTCGCGCCCTGAATCAATTGATCAGTGGTGTGGAAGAACGCGCCATCAGCGTGCTGGTCTCGGAAAGCCTGAGCGACGCCACCTCGATCCTGCAGTCGGACCCGGCCATTCAGTGCGTGCTGCTCAGCTGGGAAATGGACGACAGCGAAGGTCACGAGGAATGCATCAAACTGCTGACCAGCCTGCGCGAACGCAACACCCGGGTGCCGGTGTTCCTGATCAGCGACCGCAGCACGGCGTCGAGCATTCCGCTGGTGGTCATGCAGCACGCCGACGACTTCATCTGGCTGCCCGAAGACACCAGCCGCTTCCTCAGCGGGCGCATCCTGGCGGCCATCGAACGCTATCGCCAGGCCGCGCTGCCGCCGATGTTCGGCGCGCTGGTGAAATTTTCCCGCACCTATGAATACTCGTGGCACACCCCAGGGCATGCCGGTGGCACGGCGTTTCTCAAGAGCACGGCGGGCCGCGCGTTCTATGAGTTCTTCGGGGAAAACCTGCTGCGTTCGGACCTGTCGATTTCGGTCGGCGAACTGGGTTCGCTGCTCGATCACAGCGGCCCCATCGGCCAGGGCGAGCGTTACGCGGCCAAGGTGTTTGGCGCGCACCGCACCTATTACGTCACCAACGGCTCGTCGACGTCCAACCGGGTCATCCTCATGGCCAGCGTCACGCGCAACCAGATCGCGTTGTGCGACCGCAATTGCCACAAGTCCGCCGAGCACGCGATGACCTTGTCCGGGGCCATTCCGACCTACCTGGTGCCGACCCGCAATCGCTACGGCATCATCGGCCCGATCCTGCCGCAGACCCTGAGCGCCGAAGGGGTCAAGGCGGCCATTGCCGACAACCCGCTGGTCAAGGACGGTATCGACCCGACGCCGATCCACGCCATCATCACCAACTCCACCTACGACGGCCTGACCTACAACGTCACCCGGGTCGAGGAGTTGCTGGGCCAGAGTGTCGACCGGCTGCATTTCGATGAAGCCTGGTACGGTTATGCGCGGTTCAACCCGCTGTACCGCGACCGCTTCGCCATGCATGGCAGCCCTGACGATCACGATGAGTCGCGCCCGACCGTGTTCGCCACCCAATCGACCCACAAGTTGCTCGCCGCACTGTCCCAGGCGTCGATGATTCACGTGCGCAACGGCCGCAACCCGATTGCGCACGGGCGCTTCAACGAGTCGTTCATGATGCACGCCTCGACCTCGCCCAACTACGCGATCATGGCCTCCTGCGACGTCAGCTCGGCGATGATGGAAGCGCCCAGCGGGCAGATCCTGACCACCGAATCCATCGAAGAAGCCATCGCTTTCCGCCAGGTCATCTCACGCATGAACAATGAGATGCAGGGCAAGGACGAGTGGTTTTTCACCTGCTGGCAGCCGCCGTCGGTGCAAGTGGGTGGCGCGGCGGTACCCTTCCATGAAGTCGATCCGGTGCTGCTCAAAACCGAACCGAACTGCTGGGTGCTGCACCCGAACGAGGTGTGGCACGGTTTCGGCGACATCGAGGACGGCTACTGCATGCTCGACCCGATCAAGGTCTCGGTGCTGAGCCCCGGCATGGGCGACGACGGCAACCTGCTGGACTTCGGCATCCCCGCCTGCATCCTCACCGCCTACCTCGGACGCCAGGGCATCGTCGTCGAGAAAACCACCGACTTCACCATTCTCTTCCTGTTCTCCATCGGCATCACCAAAGGCAAATGGGGCACCCTGGTCAACGCCCTGCTCGACTTCAAGCGCGACTTCGACGATAACCTCGAGCTCGAGCTGTGCCTGCCGGACCTGCTGACCGCCAACCAGCAACGCTATGCCGGCATGGGACTCAAGGACCTCGCCGAGGACATCTTCGCCGCCATGAAGCAACACAAGACCACGGCGACCATGGCCCAGGCGTTCGGCATGCTGCCGCAAGCCGAGTTCAGTCCGGTAGAGGCGTACGAGAAACTGGTGAAAGACCAGGTCGAACGGGTGACCCTGGAAGAAGCCGCCGGGCGGATTGTCGCCACCGGGATCGTGCCCTATCCACCGGGCATTCCATTGTTGATGCCAGGTGAAAACGCAGGGCCGGCCGATGGGCCGTTGCTGGCCTATCTCAGGGCGCTGGAAAGCTTCGACAAATCCTTTCCGGGTTTCACCCATGACACCCATGGGATCGAAAGCGAGGGCGGGGTTTATCGGTTGCTGGTGTTGAAGTGATGTAAACAGGACCCTCGGCTTACACAAACCCAAATGTGGGAGCGGGCTTGCTCGCGAAAGCGGCCGTCCAGTCGACAAAGATGTTGACTGACACTCCGTCTTCGCGAGCAAGCCCGCTCCCACAGTTGATCTCCTTCAGCCATGGAGATCGCATTGCGCAGGTTTGATCAAACCCTCACATTGCGTCCCGGCAATGTCGATCGCTGACTGCTTTCCCAATCCTCCACCAAACCCACCGGTGCATCGGACGCCGGCAGCATGTTGCGCCCGCGAACCAGATCCGAGGCGCGCTCGGCGAGCATGATGGTCGGTGCATTGAGGTTGCCGTTCGGTTCGGTCGGAAACACCGACGAGTCGATCACCCGCAAACCCGCGATGCCCCGTACCCGCAGTTCTGAATCCACCACCGCCATGTCATCCTCCCCCATCCGGCACGAGCCGCAAGGATGGTAGGTGCTCTCCAGGTTCTCGCGGACGAAGGCGTCGATCTCTTCATCGGTGTTCACCTGCGGCCCGGGTGCGATCTCGCCGTCGCGGAAGCGGTCCATCGCCGGCTGGCCGATGATCTCCCGGGTCAGGCGAATGCAGCGGCGGAAACCTTCGCGGTCCTCTTCCCGTTGCAGATAGTTGAACTGAATCTGCGGATGTTCGTAGGGGTCAGCCGAACGCACCCGCACATAGCCGCGGCTCTTGGGTTTGTTCGGCCCGGTGAGCACCATGAAGCCGTGGCCCTTGATCGGTTTGTTGCCGTCGTAACGCATGGCCGCCGGCAGAAAGTGGAACTGAATGTCCGGCCAGCGCAGGCCCTTGTCGGAGCGGATGAAACCACCGGCCTCGAAGTGGTTGGTGGCGCCGAGCCCGTCCTTGAACAACAGCCAGCGCAGGCCGATCATCAACTTGCTCAGGGGGTCCATTTTACTGTTGAGCGTCACCGGTTCCTTGCAGCCGAACTGGATGTAGACCTCGGCGTGATCCTGCAGATTCTCCCCTACTCCCGGCAGGTCATGGCGCACACCGATCCCGGCTTTGCGCAGGACCTCGGCCGGGCCGATGCCGGAGCGTTGCAACAAGTGTGGCGAACCGATGGGCCCGGACGATACCAGCACTTCCCGATTGCAATAGACCTGGTGAGTCTGGCCTTGGTGGTCGTAGCTGATCCCCACCGCGCGCTTGCCTTCGAGGATGATCTGGCGGGTCATCGCGTGGGTGATCACGGTCAGGTTCGGACGGCCCATGGCCGGGCGCAGATAGGCGTTGGCGGTGGAGCAGCGCACGCCGTTTTTCACCGTCATGTGCATGGCTCCAAAACCTTCCTGCATGAAACCGTTGCAGTCGTCGGTCTTGATGTAGCCCGCTTCGGCACCGGCTTCGACCCAGGCGCCATACAGCGGATTCTTCATGTGGTTGCCGTTGGTGGTGTGCAACGGGCCGGTGCTGCCGCGATAGCCGTCACCACCCTCCTCGTAATGCTCGGCCCGCTTGAAATACGGCAGGCAATTGCGGTAGCCCCAACCTTGCGCGCCGAGGGATTCCCATTCGTCGAAGTCATACGCATGGCCACGGATGTACACCAGGCCATTGATCGACGACGAGCCGCCCAGCACCTTGCCGCGCGGGCAGTGAATACGCCGGCCGTTGAGGTAAGGTTCCGGCTCGGTTTCGTAGCGCCAGTTGTACTTTTTGGTGTTCATCGGGATCGAAAACGCACTGGGCATCTGGATCACCACGCTGCGATCGCTGCCACCGAATTCCAGCACCAGCACTGAAGTGGCCGGGTCTTCGCTCAGGCGGTTGGCCAACACACAACCGGCCGAGCCTGCACCGATGATGATGTAGTCGTATTTTTGCGTAGTCATGGTTATCTCCCGGCCGTCGATTCGTTGAAGACCGGCAACGAGGGCTTGGTCAGCCGGTCGCCGGTGGTGTATTGGGGGGATGTTTTTTCGATGTGCTGGATGACGGTTTCTTCGCGCTTGAGGTCGATCGAGCGGCTCAACCAGTAGTAGGCCAGCCCCGAGACGATCAGCCCGACGAGCCAGGCGATGTCGATGCTGCCGAGCGCCTTGGCCAGCGGGCCGACATAGACCTCGCGCTGCTCGACGCCGTCGTAGATGTAGAAGAACGGGATCATCGAGATGAAGCCGATGGCGTACGCGGCAATGCCACGCAGGCCCCAACTGCCGTAGATATTGCCGTGGGGCATGAAGAAGTGCGGGATGGCGTAGCGGCCCTTGCGCACGAAGAAATAGTCGGTGAGGTTGACCAAGGTCCAGGGCACCAGGAAGTACAGCATCACCACCAGGTAGATGCCCAGCACCGACAGGCCTTTGCCCGAACTCTGGATGCTCAGGGCCACGCCCAGTTGCAGCAGGATCACGAACGCGATGGCCAGGATCCGCGCCCTGCGGGTCGGCTCGATATGCTTGATCGAGTCGACGCAGGTCAGGGTGGTCAGCTTGGCGCTGTAGATGTTCATCGCGATGACCGGCAGGAACGCCAGGATCGTGACCACCACTACGGCCGTACCCATGAACGGCGACACGGTGTTACCCACTTGACCAAGGGCGACCAGCACGTCGGTGGAATGCAGGTGATCGGCCAGCCAGCCACCCACGGAAATCATCCAGGCGCCGGACAACGAGGCACCGACAAACACCACCGCGATCAATTTACCGCTGGAGGTGTTCTTCGGCAGGTAGCGCGAATAGTCGGACACATAGGGCGCGTAGGCAATGTTGTAGCTCGCCGCCGCGGCGAACTGGGCGATGAAACCGGTCCAGTTGAAACCCAAAGGTGCGGGGGCCACTTCGCCGGCGGCCAGTATCGGCATCGGCGCATCGGGCACCCAGCCCATCAGCACCGCCAGGGTCACCAGGCCGTACAGCGGCAGCGACAGAAACAACGCCCATTTGAAACTGCGGTGCATCCAGTCATGACCGAGGATCGCCAGGACGGCAGCCGGTACCGTCACGGCCACCGCCACCACAATGGGGTTGAAGCCAAATAGCGTATGCAGGCCCTGCATCATCAATACCAGGTTGACGATGTTGAAACCGGCGAACACGAACAGCGTCGCCAGCAGCACCAGGATCACCCCGCGATAACCGAACTGCGCACGGGACTGGATCATCTGCGGCAGCCCCAGGTGCGGGCCTTGCGAACCGTGAAAGGCCATGAACAGAGTGCCGAACATGATGCCCAGCGTGCCGGCGAGCGTAGTCCAGAGCGCGGTCAGGCCGACGCTCGGACCCACGAAGCCGATGGTCATGGTGAAGAAGGTGAAATTGCCTAGAAACCAGAACGGCCCCTGGCTCGACAGTTTGTCAGTGCGTTCGCTCTCCGGGATGAAATCGATCGAATGCCCTTCGACGATGGGTTTGTTGTCGAGGATAGACAGGCTTGGGGCGGCTTTGGCGTCAATGTTCATGATGGGCTCTTATTTTTGGAAGATCATGACGGATAACTGCATTCTTTTCGGTGAACGCCTTTCCTGTGGGAGCGGCGATGCGGCGATCCGACTTGCTCGCGAAAGCGGCGTGTCAGTCAACATTGATGTTGAATCAGATGGCCCCTTCGCGAGCAAGCCCGCTCCCACACGGGTTGAGTCAGCCATGACTCAGGGCAGGGTGATCCAGACCGCCTTCGTTTCGAGCAGATAATCGAGCTGCTCCGCGCCCAGGTCCTTGCCGAATCCGGACTGCTTGTAGCCACCGAACGGCATCGACGGATCGAGGGTGCCATGGGCGTTGACGTAGACCGACCCCGCTTTCAACCGTGGGATCAGGCTGTGCACCTTTCCAAGGTCATTGGAATACAGTGCGGCCGCCAGGCCATAAGGCGAGTCATTGGCCAGGGCCAGCGCCTCTTCCTCATCGTCGAACGGCGCGGTCACCAGCACCGGGCCAAAGATTTCTTCCTGGACGATGCGCATGTCGTTGCGGCAATGGGCAAAAATGGTCGGCTCGACGAAGAAGCCGGGGCCATCCACAGGCTGGCCGCCGTAGATCAGTTCGGCGCCTTCCTGCTTGCCGGTTTCGATGTAGTCGGTCACTCGCTGCTGCTGCAACGCCGAGACCAGCGGGCTGATGAAGCAGTCGGGATCCAGACCCGGCGCCATCTTCAAGGTCCGGGTGTAGGCGACCAGTTCGCGCAGGAATTCGTCGTAGACGCTGCGATGAATATAGGCCCGCGTACCGGCATCGCACACCTGGCCCGAGTTGAAGAACACGCCGTTGGCGATGGCCTGGGCGGCGGCTTTCAGGTCGGCATCGGCCAGAACGATTACCGGTGATTTTCCTCCGAGTTCCAGGGTAAGTCGCTTCATTTCGTCCAGCGCCGCGCGGCCGACGGTGCGTCCGACCGGGGTCGAACCGGTGAAGGTCAGCTTGTCGATGCCCGGGTGGGTGGCCATGGCCGCACCGACCACACTGCCGCGACCGGTGACGATATTGATCACGCCGTCCGGGATGCCGGCTTCCTGCACCAGTTCAGCGAAACGCAAGGCCGACAGCGAGGTCAGTTCGGCGGGCTTGACCACCACGGTGCAACCGGTTGCCAGCGCCGCACCGAGCTTCCAGGCCATGGTCTGCAGTGGGAAATTCCACGGCACGATGGCGCCCACCACCCCCACCGCTTCCTTGCGCGTATAGGCCAGGTAGTTGCCCGGCAGCGACGGCTCGACGGTGCGCCCGTGAAGCTTGGTGGCCCAACCGGCGAAATAGCGCAGGGTATCGACCGTGCCCTGGATATCGACATCCCGGGCGAAGGCCGCTGACTTGCCCATGTCGATCGATTCGATTTCGGCCAGCTCGGCGGCGTTGCTTTCAATCAGGTCGGCCAGGCGTTGCATCATCCGTTCGCGCTCTGCCGGTTTGGCCTGACGCCAGGCGCCACCGTCAAATTGCGCGCGGGCGGCTTGCACCGCGCGATCCAGATCCGAGGGGGTGCCCATGGGAATACGGGTGATCAGGCCTGCGGTCGACGGCTCGATGACATCGGAAGTCTGCCCGTCGCTGGCCTCGACAAAGGCGCCGCCGATGAACATCTTCTGCGCCTTGCCGAGGAAGGTCTGGGTGGCTTCGGAGACGCCGAATTTCTGCAGGTAATTTTTGACGATCGTGTCCATTTTCATGCCCTCTGTGCGGCGGTCAGATCACGCCGAGGCCGTGGTGGTTTCGCTCAAGGCATGCCGCGCCCGGGCCCGCTCGTGGAAGATGAAACCGATGCTGTTGAGCAGCAGTTGCGCCGCCAGGATCGAGGTCATGCCGGTCGGGTCATAAACGGGCGCCACCTCGACCAGGTCCATGCCGACGATGTTGCCCTGGCTGCGTTTGGCCAGGGCCTGGATGATTTCCAGCACTTCGTAGTAGAGGAAACCGCCATGGCTCGGCGTGCCGGTGCCGGGTGCGATGGAAGGGTCGAAACCGTCGATGTCGATGGTGATGTAGTAGTTGATGTTCTGCGGGATCAACGCCAGCACACCGCCGACGCCCAGGCGGCGCACGTCGCGCACCGAGAGGATCTTCGAGCCGGCCGCATGGGCTGCTTCGTAGTCATCGCGATTGGAGGAAGACACGTTGCGGATGCCCATCTGGGTCATGCCGACGATGTGGTTCATTTCGGACGCGCGGCGCAGCGGGTTGCCATGGCCGTAGCGCACGCCATGGCGTTCGTCGACGAAGTCCAGGTGTGCATCGAAATGGATGATGTGAATCGGGCCACGCCCTTCGAAAGCCTTGATCACCGGGGCGTGCACCGAATGATCGCCACCAAGCACCACCGGCATGACGCCGGCATCGAGGATCTTGCGCACCGCATACTCGGTGTTCTGGTTGCTGGTGACCATGTCGGTATGGACGATATCGGCGTCACCCACATCCACCATGCGCACGTCGGCGGCGGTCAGGTACATGACGTCATCTTCGTGGTCGTAGGCACCGGCATGGCCGAAGGAGAACAGTGTCGATGCCTCGCGAATGCCCCGTGGCCCGAAACGGGCGCCGGAACGCCACTGGGTGCCCATGTCGTTGGGCACGCCGAGTACTGCGACGTCGGCATCCAGGGCATCCCAATCGGTGCACACCGGGGATTTGCCAAAGGTGCAGTGCCCCACGAATGGCAGGTTCAGACGACCGGATTCATAACCGTTATTCGACATTTCAAGCCTCTCCACTTCTTGTTATCGGCTTGGCGGACTGCAAGGCGACCGCCGTTGGAGTGACTATGGGCGCAGGTTTTCGTGGAAAAAATGCCAAACATCAGATACTCATATCGGCATTACCGATGCATCCACACGCCGGAGGTCCAAGGTGATCCAGCTCCACGATGTCGATCTGAAACTGCTCAGGGTGTTTGCCACGATTGTCAGGTGCGGCGGCTTTTCCGCCGCGCAGGCGGCGCTGAATGCCGGCCAGTCGACCATCAGCGAACAGATGACTCATCTGGAAACCCGGCTTGGGGTCAAACTCTGCCAACGGGGGCGCAGCGGCTTTCGCCTGACCGAGCAAGGCGTGGCGATCCATGAAGCCACCCAGCGCCTGCTCTCGGCGGTGGAAAACTTCTGCATGGACGCCGACGTGCTCAAGCAGCACATCAGCGGCAAGCTCAACCTGGGCATCATCGACACCACCATTACCGACCCGGACTCACCGCTGCCGCGCACCACCCAGCGCTTCGTGTCCAGGGGCCATGACGTGCACCTGAACGTGTACGTCGGCACCCCGGCGGAACTGGAAGAACGCGTACTCGACGGCCGCCTGCACCTGGCCATCGGGCACTTCCCGATCCACGTTCCCGGCCTGTTGCATTCACCGCTGTATCAGGAAGCCCTGGGGCTGTATTGCGGGCGGCGGCATCCGCTGTACGGCAGCAAGGCCGAGGGCGACGAACTGCTGGAAGAGATTGCCGCGAGCCGGATTGTGGTCAGGGGCTACATGCAGCAATACGACCTGGAACACCTGGGCGTCAGCAAGGCCGCGGCCACCGTGGACAACATCGAAGCCCTGGCCATCCTGCTGATCTCCGGTGCCTACCTGGGTTTCCTGCCGGTGCACTTCGCCACGCAGTGGGTCAAGACCGGCGAAATGCATCAGCTGGCGCCCACCAGCCTGCAACTGATGTCGCCGTTCGATGTGATCACCCGACGCGGCACTGCCCCGCCGCCGATCTTGCAGGCTTTTCTCGAGGACCTTGACGCCTGTTCTCGAAAGGCAGCCAGTCACTGACAGACACTGCTCGCCACAATTGAACAGTGCCCGGCATACTGATTGGCGCAGTCATCTCGTTCGCCACCTTGCAGGCCAGTCATGCGCATCCACGTCACCTTCATCGACCGCGTCGGTATCACCCAGGAAGTACTGGCCCTGCTCGGCGGGCGCAGTTTCAATCTGGATGCCGTCGAGATGGTGCCGCCCAACGTGTACATCGATGCCCCGACCCTCGGTGCCGATGTGCTGGAGGAACTGCGCGAGGCCTTGCTCGGCGTGCGGGGTGTGCAAGCGGTGACGATGGTCGACATCCTCCCGGGACAACGTCGCCGCCTGCAGCTGGATGCCTTGCTCGCGGCCAGCATCGACCCGGTGCTGGCCGTGGATGACCGCGGCCATGTGCTGCTGGCCAATCCCGCGCTGATCGCCCTTTGTGGCCGTGAGCCGGCGGGTGAGCCGCTGACGGCGCTGTTCGACGATCCCGACTTGCAACGCACACTGATCGAACACGGCTACCGCTTGCCCATGCACGAAGTCAGCCTCGCTGGCCAGACCTTGCTGCTCGACGCGATGCCGATCACCGATGCCGGCGCCCTGCTGACTCTGTATCAACCGAACCGCATCGGCGAACGCCTATCGGCGCTGCACCATGACCATGCCGAAGGGTTCGATGCGCTGCTGGGCGAGTCCCCGGCGATTCGCACCCTCAAGGCCCGCGCCCAGCGGGTGGCCACCCTCGATGCACCGCTGCTGATCCAGGGCGAAACCGGCACCGGCAAAGAACTGGTGGCCCGCGCTTGTCACGCCATCAGCACTCGGCGTGATGCGCCCTTTCTGGCCCTGAACTGCGCGGCACTGCCGGAAAGCCTCGCCGAAAGCGAGCTGTTCGGCTACGCCGCCGGCGCCTTCACCGGCGCGCAACGGGGTGGCAAACTCGGCCTGCTGGAACTGGCCGACCAGGGCACGGTATTCCTCGACGAAGTCGGTGAAATGTCGCCCTACCTGCAAGCCAAGCTGCTGCGCTTCCTGAGCGATGGCTGCTTCCGTCGGGTGGGTGGCGATCGCGAGGTCAAGGTCAACGTGCGGATCCTCAGTGCGACCCACCGTGACCTGGAGAAAATGGTCAGCGAAGGCAGCTTTCGCGAGGACCTGTTCTACCGCCTGAATGTACTCAACCTGCAAGTGCCACCGCTGCGCGAACGCGGCCACGACATCCTGCTGATGGCCAATCACTTCATGCAACAGGCCTGCGCACAAATCCAGCGCCCGGTCTGCCGCCTGGCGCCGGGCACGTACCCGGCGCTGCTCGGCAACCGCTGGCCAGGCAACGTCCGGCAACTGCAGAACGTGATCTTCCGCGCCGCCGCCATTTGCGAGAATCCGTTGGTGGACATCGATGACCTCGACATTGCCCGGACGGCCGTGGAGCGCAAGAACGACGGTGAGGTGGGCAGCCTGGAGGCGGCCGTCGGTGATTTTGAAAAGAACCTGCTGGAACAGCTTTACCGCAGCTATCCGTCGAGCCGTTTATTGGCTGCACGCTTGCAAACTTCGCATAGTGCGATTGCTATTCGGCTGCGTAAGTATGGGATTCCGGGGAAGCTTTGATGTGTTTGCTGATGACTTTTGCAGGCCTGTAAATCGACATACAAGAACATCCTCGTAATACCTTTAAACAAGGCCAATCGGTTGCCATTACCGGTCCCAGTGGTGCGGGAAAAACCACCTTGCTGGAAACGCTGGCCGGATTGAATGCTTCGGTCAGAAGTCAGTTGAGCATCGACGGCCTGCCGGTTTCCAGGTTGAGCGCCCTGACGCACTTGAGATGCCTGAGGTATTGTCCTCAATCACCGCAGTTTCTAGAAGGTCATCGTCATGCAGGACGGCGCGATTATCGACGACGGTCCCTGGTGTGAGTTGGTCCATAGGACGGCAATCAGAACACTGCTGAGCGACCTTCAACCGCGAGCGTGATGCTTTGGCGAAAAGCTGCTTGCGATAGCGTTGCAGCTGACCTGCCGACAGCGACTTGCATCGTGGTGTGTGTAAACCGCTACAGCGTATCGAATTCGATACAACTCTGCGCAGGCCCCGCATTCCTCCAGTTCGACTCCCTCTGTGTTCCAACTTCCACCGTACCTGTATTGATTTCAATACGCAAAGCTCAGTCATTTCTCACGAAAATATCTCAACTTATTGATTTTTAAAGAATAACTGTTATTGGCATCGCACTTGCTCGTCAACCTCCACTGCCGACCACAGCCGGGAAAAAAACGACTCATCACCCGGCGCGGGATAGCTAGAACACCGCATCCCTGTAGGAGCGAGGCTTGCCCGCGAAGCTTTTAGCGGTCTCAAGGGCCTCTTCGCGGGCAAGCCTCGCTCCCACAAGGGCATGTCATACCTTCCAAGAACAACAGAGGATTCCACCATGTTCAGCAAGCACGACCAGATCAAAGGCTACGACGACGAATTGCTGGCGGCGATCAACGCCGAGGACGCGCGGCAAGAGCACCACATCGAATTGATCGCGTCGGAGAACTACACCAGCCAACGGGTGATGGAGGCGCAAGGCAGCGGGCTGACCAACAAGTACGCCGAAGGCTATCCGGGCAAGCGCTATTACGGCGGCTGCGAGCACGTCGACGTGGTCGAGCAACTGGCCATCGATCGCGCCAAACAGCTGTTTGGCGCCGACTACGCCAACGTCCAGCCACACTCCGGCAGCCAGGCGAACGCCGCGGTGTACCTGGCGTTGCTGCAAGCCGGCGATACCGTGCTGGGCATGAGCCTGGCCCACGGCGGCCATTTGACCCACGGCGCCAAGGTCAGCTTTTCCGGCAAGCTCTACAACGCGGTGCAGTACGGCATCGACACCGACACCGGGCTGATCGATTACGACGAAGTCGAGCGCCTGGCGGTCGAGCACCAGCCAAAAATGCTTATCGCCGGGTTCTCCGCCTATTCGAAGACCCTGGACTTCCCGCGCTTCCGTCAGATCGCTGACAAAGTGGGTGCCTATCTGTTCGTCGACATGGCCCACGTCGCAGGACTGGTGGCGACCGGTTTGTACCCGAACCCGCTGCCGTACGCCGATGTGGTCACCACCACTACCCACAAGACCCTGCGCGGCCCTCGTGGTGGTTTGATCCTGGCCAGGTCCAACCCGGAACTGGAGAAAAAACTCAACGCCGCCGTGTTCCCCGGTGGCCAGGGCGGACCGCTGATGCACGTGATCGCCGCCAAGGCCGTGTGTTTCAAGGAAGCGCTGGAGCCTGCCTTCAAGACCTATCAGGCGCAGGTGATCCGCAACGCCCAGGCCATGGCGAAAATCTTTATCGACCGTGGCTACGACGTGGTGTCCGGCGGCACCGACAACCACCTGTTCCTGGTCAGCCTGATCCGCCAAGGCCTGACCGGTAAAGACGCCGACGCCGCCCTCGGCCGCGCCGGTATCACCGTGAACAAGAACGCCGTACCGAACGATCCGCAATCGCCGTTCGTGACCTCCGGCCTGCGCATCGGCACCCCGGCGATCACCAGCCGTGGTTTCAAGGAAGCCCAGAGCGTCGAGCTGGCGGGTTGGATCTGCGACATTCTCGATCACCTTGGTGATGCCGATGTCGAGGCCAATGTCGCCCGTCAGGCCGCTGCGTTGTGCAGGGATTTCCCTGTGTATCGCGACTGAATGTCAGCGGGAGGGCTGGTCCCTCCCGTTCGCGCAGACGGATGAACAGCGCCTTGAATTCAAGCGCGTAGACGCAGACTCGCGATCCTATGGGCAAACCTGACCGGAGCGCTCTATGATTGATCCCCATGACGACCACGCCGCCAATCCGCCAACCCTGCCCGCCCGGCGCCTGCGACTGCGGGCGTGACCCGCTGCTGGACACCCCGGGCGCGGACGTGCGCATTCTGTTCCTGACCCGCTCGGAGGAAAAGCGCCTGGTCGAGCGCCTGGAAAACCTGCAGAGCCTGAGCGACCTCGAACGGTTGCAGCAGCGGATGTACGAGCAGCTGGGTATCCGGGTGGAGATCGCCCCCGGGTTCAACGAAGTACGGACCATGCGCGGCATCGCCATTTCCATCGGCGAACTGCCCGGCTTGTGCCGCAAGACCCGGCAGTCGATTCCGGCGGCCATTCGCCGCGGTCTGGAGAAACGTCCCGAGGTTGCCTACGATCTGCTCAATGCCAACGACCTGTTGCGCGATGCCTGATCCTTGGCCCCGTTCCCGCGCCTTTTCTTGCAAAGACAACGAAACAGGATCAGCGGTCATACGCGGATTCTGGCCCGCTGCTATGCCTTTTCATGGGAGAAATCGTTTCAGGCCGGCCAGGATGAAGCCGGCAAGACAGGCGTGACCGTGGTCCCGGCGCCAGCCAGGTGCGCGAAGATCAACAGGTGCCAATCCGTAACGGGAGGTGGCGAATGTTATTCATGGTCAGTTGGACTATCAGCCCGCAAAACCGCAACAGCGTGATCCAGCGCTTTCTCGAGACCAAGGGGGCTCCACCCGAAGGCGTGAAGATGCTGGGGCGCTGGCACGCCGTCGGTGGCTCCAGCGGGTTTGGCATCGCCGAAACCGATGATGTCGTACAGATTCAGAAGTGGGTGCTGCAATGGAATGACCTCATGAACATGGAAGTCCATGCGGCGTTGACCGATGAGCAGGCGGCGCCGTTACTAGCAGCCGTTGTCAGCAAGCAATAGTCATCCGGGCGGCGGGCCCTGCTCGCCGTCCCTCCTCTCGAGCACCCTCCGGTATCTGTGGGAGCGGGCTTGCTCGCGAAGACGGCAGCCCATTTAGAATCGCAGTGACTATGAGACCGCTTTCGCGAGCAAGCCCGCTCCCACAGTGGATTTTGTCGGGCTCAGGTCTTGTGGACACCCACAAATCGTCCCGGAGTACGAGTCTCTACTTCTTCATCCCCACCCGCCGCCGCATCTCGGCGGTGATGGTCTGCCGGGTTTTCTTCAGGTCCGCCCAGGGTCCATCGCCCACCTCTGCCAGCCGCTCATGCACAGTGTGCACATTCCATTGATTCCCCCCCTTGAGCTCACCCACCTCCTCGCGAAAGACCGGCACCGACACCGGTAGCCCTTCGCGAGTCCGCACGGCGTAGGCGCAGATGGTGGTGGCTCCCAGTCCGTTGCGCAGGTAATCGATGAAGATCCGTCCGACCCGATTCTTCGGGCCGGAGACCGCGGAAAAACGATCCGGCAGCAATTTGGCCATGTGGCTGACGATGGCATGACTGAAGTCCTTGACCTCGTCCCAGCCCAGCTTGCGGGTCAGTGGCACCACCAGGTGAATGCCCTTGCCGCCGCTGGTCTTGAGGAAGGCCTTGAGCCCCAGTTCATCGAGCACCGAAAGCGTCAGTTGAGTCGCCTCGACCATGCGTTTCCAGGGCAGCGCCGGGTCCGGGTCCAGGTCAAGGACGAAGCGGTCGGGTTTGTCGAGGTTGTCGGATGTGGCGTTCCAGGTGTGCAGTTCCACCGTGCTCATCTGCACGGCGCCGATCAGGGCTTCGGCGTTGTTGATGATCATCACCGGTTGACCGGTGAGGGCCTTGTCCAGGGTGGTGATTCCCGCAATGGCCAGGCGTTCGGCGTTCTTCTGGAAAAACAGCTCGCCGGCGATGCCGTCCGGGGCGCGCACCAATGCCACGGGCCGGTCCTTGAGTTCGGGCAATATCCATTCGGCGACGCTGGCGTAATACTCGGCCAGTTGCACTTTGGTGGTGCCGCTGCTGGCGTCGATCACTCGGTCCGGGTGGGTGATGCGCACCTTGCCCTTGCCCAGGCCGATTTGTGAAGGTGCGGGTTCGATGGTTTTCATCTTGGTGGCTGGCTTTTCAGCGGCGCTTTTTTTGGTAGCGGCAGTTTTTGAAGCGGCAGTCTTTATCGCGGCAGCTTGCGCAGCAGCCGTCTTTGGAGCAGCAGTTTTCGCAGCAGCAGCCTTCGAAACAGCAGTTTTCGAGGTCGAAGTCTTCACGGCTTTCGGACGCTCCTCGGTAATGTCTTCGGCAGGTTTGTCGTCGCGCAGGCCATGGAACACCGCATGGCGCACCGAGCCTTCCTTGGTCATTTCGGCAAAGGCCACTTCCGCCAGCAGCGTCGGCTTGAGCCAATGCACGCCTTTGGCGTCGAAGCCAGTCGGTGGATTGACCACGGGCGGTTTTTTCACCTGCAAGGGTTTCAGTTGCTCGTGGATGTGTTTGAGCGTGGTCTCGTTGAAGCCGGTGCCGACCTTGCCGGCGTAGCGCAGTTCGCCACTGTCGCGGTCATGCAGCCCCAGCAACAAGGCCCCGAACCCATTGCGCGAACCTTTTGGATCGGTGAAGCCGACCAGCACGAATTCCTGGCGATGCTTGCACTTGAGCTTGATCCAGTCGCTGCTGCGCCGGGACACGTAGGGCGACCCCAGCCGCTTGCCGATCAGCCCTTCCATGCGCATCTGGCAGGCGCTATTGAGCAAGGCTTGCGGTTCTTCGCCAAACGCGTCGGAGAACCGCAGCAGCGGGTGTTCATTGGGTTTGAGAACTGTCGCCAGCGCGGCCCTGCGCTCCTCGACGGGCACTTCGCGCAGGTCCACGCCGTTGAGGTAGGGCATGTCGAACAGGTAGTACAGGATGGCGCCGCTGCGGCCGGAATCGAAGGCGTTCTGCAAGGCCTGGAAGTCCGGCACGCCCTGGTCGTTGGCCACCACCATTTCGCCGTCGAGCCAGGCTGATTCGAGGCCCAGTGCTGCCAGCGCCTGGACTTGTCCCGGCAGCTTGTGGGTCCAGTCGTGACCATTGCGCGTAAACAGTTGGACCTTGCCGTGGTCGATGCGCGCCATGATCCGATAGCCGTCGAACTTGATCTCATAGCTCCAGTCACCGTCCGGGGCCTTCTCGACCAGGGTTGCCAGTTCCGGCTTGAGCTGTTCCGGCAGTTTGGCTTTGCGGGCGCCGGTCAAAGGCGTCGCCCTTTCCTTGCGCGCCGCTGCGGCCGGTTTCTTCACGGGTTTGGGCTTGTCCGCAGTCTTCGATTTTTTGGGGACGATGGTCCGGTCACTGAGCACGCTGTCGGGCTCGGCGGCGACCACGTCGTACTCGCTTTCGGGTTTGGCCGCGCCGTCCTGGTGCTTGATCAGAAACCATTGCTCCTGCTTGCCCGGCATGTGCGTGCGCACCAGGTTCCACAACCCGCCGAGCTTCTCGCCCTGCAGCTCGAACTTGAGCTTGCCCTTGGCGTAGGCCTTGGCCGGATCCTCCTGGGGAATCCACACGCCACGGTCCCAGACGATCACGTCGCCGGCGCCGTAATGCCCTTCGGGGATGCTGCCCTCGAACGTGGCGTAGTCCAGCGGATGGTCTTCAACGTGGACTGCCAGGCGCTTGACCTTGGGATCGAGTGACGGCCCCTTGGGCACCGCCCAGCTTTTCAGGGCGCCGTCGAGTTCCAGGCGAAAGTCGTAATGCAGGCGCGAGGCATCATGCTTCTGGATGCAGAATTGCAGGGCATGGTCTTGCGCTTTTTTTTTGCGCGAGCGCTTGGCGGCCGGTTCAGAGGTCGCCGAGAAGTCGCGCATGCGGTTGTAATCGTCCAGATTCCTGTTCATGGCCCACCTGCAGGCGAGGTCACGATGCCCCCGATGCCGGGGCCGATGCGCGTGACGATCAACGCCACCACGGCAATCCGCTCCACGCGTTGATAGCCTTGGGTCAACAACTCCTCACCGAACACATCGGGGTCGAGTTCGCGGTACGTCCAGCCGAACAGCGGCGACTCAAGACGCGGGGTCAGTGCGGCCAGAAACGGGTCGCAACCATCGATCATCGCCACGCCGGTGTACAGCACCAGCGAGCCGCCGGGGGCCAGTCGATACAGGGCCTGCTCGACGATACGCAGCGACAACTGTTCGCCAAGCGCTCCGCCGCCGTGGCGGTAGGCACGCCCGGCGGGGTCGGCCATGTAGGGTGGATTGGCAACGATCAGGTCGAAGTTGCCGTCGACGTCCTGCAGCACATCGCTGGCTTCGATGCTGACGTTGGCCACTTCGGCGAGCGCGACGTTGACCGCTGTCAGGCGTAGCGCCGCCGGGTTGATGTCGACGGCCAGCACTTGGGCCTCACGACGCGCGCGGGCAATCACGATCGCTCCGACTCCGGCGCCACAGCCGATGTCGACCGCACGCCTGGTCGGCGCGAAGTTCTGTTGCAGATGCGTGTGAATCAGCTGGGCGAAACGGTAGGTGTCGGGGCCGAAGAACACCGCGTCAGCGGCATCGGTGGGGAACCCGGAATGCACGAACAGCAGATCATCGAGGCTAGACCAGCGCACACGACTTCTCAGCCGCCCATTGCTCTGCTCGAGGACGCCCGCTTGTTCCAACTGTCGCTGTTCGTCCACCGACAACAGGCCGGGCTCGAACGACCGCGACCAGCCAAAAATTTCGCGCAGGGTCCGGGCGCTTTGTCCGAACGCGCGATCATTGACCCGCTGGTGGGTCAGCGGCGTCGGCGTGATAAAACGGTAGCCGTCGGCCTGCAAGCGGCGACCCAGTTGCAGCAATGCCAGATCGGCAGCGCCCAGTTGTGCTTCCTGATTCATCACAGGCTCCCTATCGAAGGCTGGATTTGAGTTCGATAAACCGTCGCGTGGCCATCAGGCCAGCCGGGTGGGAATGCCGGTGGGCCGACAGCCATGGGATCAGCACCTGCATCTGCTCGTGGGCGGCCAGTCCCTCCAGCGCGGCGTGCAGGCTCGCGATATCCGGATCATTGGCGGGCACCGGCGGTTCTGCCGAGGCGCCAGTGCCCCGTCGCACCGCTGCGGGCAAATGCTCAGGTCTCCAGTTTCCGCCGATCCAGTCATGCAGCAACTGTTTTTCATAGGGGCTGAACACCCCGAACATGGCCGCGCCGTCGCCGTCGATCAATTGCCAGAAGCGGCTGGCCTGCGGGTCCTGGTGACGCTTGATCCAGCCCTTTTCTTCCAGGGCAGCGAGGAAGCCGGGCAACTGCCCGGGCGCCGACAACCATTGGTTGACGGTCTTGCCCTCGAAGCGACAGTAGTCGGAATGCATGTGCTGGCCGAACGGACGTTTACGTTCCAGCATGTCCAGCACTTCGCCGTACAAGTCGAAGGACTCGATAATCGCGCGGCTGCCCTGCCCCAGATCATTAAGCCGGTAGCCCCATGCGACCCGGCGCAAAAACGCCTCGCGATCACCTTCGATCGGCAGCAGCTGCAACACCGACTGCACAGCCTTGTGCGCATGGCCGGTGCTGGCATTGTCGATGGTCACGTGCAGGGTGAAGTAATACGGATCGATGCCCAGCTCGCCGAGTTCATAAGCACTGATCAACAAGTGCAGCGGCAGCACCTCGTAGCCGAGGTTGTAGCCGATCACCTCAGGCAGACACTCATCGCTGCATTCACCCAGCGCCAACTGCACCGCGCCTTGCAGGTAATACTCGTCAGCGATCACGCCGCTGTCCAAGCCATGCTCGGCGAGCAGTCTGCGGTAGATCACCACGTGGTTCTGCGCCGGATTGCCCTCGCCCAACTCTTCCAGGTAAGTGCAAATCAGGCCTTCGAAACGCGGGTCGCGCCAATGCCGCAGCAGGCCATACAGCCAGGCACCGTCCACCCGTTTGGTCGGGGCAACAGACTGCAGAAAAAACAGCGCGTGCGCCTTGTTGCTGAAGAACTGCCGCGGTCCGCCCTCCTTGCGCTGTTGCAGGTAGTCGGCGTATTGCCGGGCGACGGCGATGCTGTGTTGTTCGACAAAACCTTGCAATTCCGACAGGTCCTGCGGCAACTCGTCCGGCAGTTGCGCCGCTCGCTGCAACTGGGTCTGCAGAAAGCTTTGAGCGAGTGCATGCCGGTGCTGCGCACCGTCGCTCAGCAGCAGTTGCTCGTAGATTTGCTTAACGCTGCCGGCGCCGGGAATCGAATATTCGTGGGCAGGCCTGGATTCAAGTCGTGTCAGGGCAGTCATGGATGCATCTCTCGGTCTGAGGCCAGTGGCAGGACGCTGGATCAGCACGTCTCTACATCAGCAGAGCGACCGCTGCGCAGAAAAATTCCATTGGTGTTCAAAGGCCCCGGACAGACGGCTGCGGGTGCGGCACTTGGCTTGCACTGGAGTGAATATACTCAACGGGTGTGGACCCATCCTTCGGAGAGCGATCATGCGCACGGTTCATCTCATCGAGGCGGCTAACATCCCCGGGCCGGTCAATGTCGTGGGTGAGGCGATCACGATTCTCGCCGGTGGTGATCTGTCCAAGCCCTTTGAAGTGCATATTCAGCAAGGGGTGCAAGGCGGAGGGCCGCCGCCGCACTTTCATCCCTGGGATGAAGCCTTCTATGTCATCGACGGGCAGGTGGAAGTGACGGTCGAGGGCAAATCCAACACGGTTTCGAGCGGTGGTTATGTGCATATCCCAGCCGGGACCGTCCATGCCTACAAGAACCTCAGTACCTCGGCGAAGATGATTGGGGTGGTGTCCGATCCGCGGGGCGGGCAGTTCTTTGCGGCGATGGATCGGCTCAGGGTGCCGGAGGATTTAGCGCGGATATTTGAAGTGGCCGAGCGTTATGGGGTTACGTTTCTGGTGCCGAAACCATCCGGGATACCGTAGAAGTGGAGATTCAACAGGTTTACCGCGTTATCGTTCTTCGCGAGCAAGCCCGCTCCCACATTGAGTACGCGGTCAATGTGGGAGCGGGCTTGTTCGCGAAGGCGGCCTGACAGCCAACGTGGCTTTTAGGGTGCACCTCAAGCAACGCCACCCTTGGCCTGCTGCTCCAGATGCACCTGCAAGTCCGGATCAATGCCCAGCGCCGCAGCCAGTTCATCCAGATAACCGCGCTCGGCATCCTGCTGATCGTCCACCAGCATCACACTGGCCAGGTACATTTCCGCCGCCATGCCAGGGTCCGTGGCCGATTGCGCCACATCGGCGGCGGCCAGCGGCCGGGCGACTTCATCGTCCAGCCATTGCTGCAACTGCGGATCATCGGTGTGACGGCCGATCTCGGTGCTGATCATCTGTTTCTCGGCGTCATCGATCCGGCCGTCGGCCTTGGCCGCCGCAATCAATGCCCGCAGGATCGCATGACTGTGGTCTTCGACTTCCGGGCCAGACAGCAGGTCCACGGTACGCGGTGCCTGTTGCGGCGCCGCCGCCTGGCTGCGTTGCCAGGCCTGATACGCCTGGAACGCCATCATTCCCAGCGACGCCAGCGCGGCATAGTTGGTGCCGCCACCCGACCGGGCCCGGGTCGAACCACCCGAGGGTGAGCCGCCGCCCAGCAAACCGCCGAGCAAGCCCCCCAGGCCACCGGCACCGGCACCCGCACCGGCACCCCCGCCCAACAGGCCGCCAAGCAATCCGCCGAGGTCGCCAAGCCCACCCTGGGCCGAAGCACCGGGGCCGCCCTGTTGCGGCATCGAGCCCTGGCCGGCACCGCGCAGAAGTTGTTCGAGCAGATCGCTGGTGTTCATGACGGCATCCTCTTTGGTTGGAGTGATCCAGTCAGGCAACGATAGTCCTCGCCAGCCATTGCGCCACCACCGTTTGGCTGACGTGAAACCCGAGCCGTGCACTCTGCCTTCCATGGCCGCGCGACCTGCAGCGCGGGTCCATAATGCCTGCCGATTTATCCGGGGTATTTTTTGTGTGGCGCAGCTAAGATTCATGGGTGGTGAACCTTATTCCCGGATTCCCGGTCGATACCTGCAACCCGACCAGGTTTGCCGCCGCCCCCGATCGTGTGGGTGATGACTGGCTTGCTTCACATTCTGGAGAACGCCCCCGTGATTTCGACTCTACACATCGCCAGGCTCAAAGCATGGGGCGCCCATGGTTTTACCGCCACTGGCGTGGTCACCGCTTTCCTCGCGACCCTCGCGCTGCTGGAAAACCAGCCCACCAACTGCCTGCTGTGGCTGGGCGTCGCGCTGATCGTCGACGGGCTGGACGGCGCGCTGGCGCGCAAGGTCAATGTGCAGTCGGTACTGCCGAGTTTCGATGGCTCGGTCCTCGACCTGGTGATCGACTACCTGACGTATGTGTTTATCCCGGCGCTGTTCATCTATCGCTACATCCCGTTGCCGGACTACACGCTGCTGTTGACCGTGTCGCTGATTCTGGTCTCGTCGCTGTTCTGCTTCTGCAACGTCAACATGAAAAGCAAGGACAACTACTTCCAGGGCTTCCCCGCCGCCTGGAACGTGGTCGCCCTGTGCTTGTACATCATCGGTCCATCGCCATGGATCACCCTGCTCACCGTCATCGGCCTGGCACTGTTGACGGTGACGCGGATGAAATTCCTGCACCCGTTCCGCGTGCGCAAGTTCATGCCGATCAACATCGCGGTGACGGCCGTCTGGCTGCTGTGCAGCTTGTCGCTGGTGGTCAATCATCCGGTGATCAACCCGCTGGTCATGGGGCTTTGGCTGCTGATGTCGGCTTATTTCCTGGGTATCTGCATCTGGCGTACGGCGATGGAGTGGTTTGACACGTCGCGGCACAAGTAGGCCGCCATGCCCATTCATATCGTCCGGCTCGGCTCCCCGCGCCTGCCTGATGAAGGCCTGCGCATAGGCACGGTACGCCGCCCGCCGCGGGGCGTGCCGAAAGCCGAGTTTGCCAGCCGGGATTTTTATGATGTGTGGCAGCCGCTGCTGTCGCCCAGCGCGGAACTGGTTGCGCAAGCCAAGGCCGCGGAGGATCAGAAAGACTGGGATGCATTTCGACGCAAGTTCAAGGCTGAAATGAACCATCCCGCGCCCGGCCAGTTACTGGATCTATTGGCCGCCCTCTCCCATCAAACGTCGCTGGCTGTTGGGTGTTATTGCGAGGAAGAGGAGCATTGTCATCGCTCGGTGTTGCGCGAATTGCTGAAGGCGCGCGGCGCCAAGGTTGTATAGATGGCGCGAACACCACAATTCTCTATGGACTGACAGAGCGCCTTCGCGAGCAAGCCCGCTCCCACACTTGATCGGTGTCGTACGCGGTTTTTGCGGCTGACTCGATAGAATGTGGGAGCGGGCTTGCTCGCGAAAGCGGTCGCACAAGCAACCGGAGGCTCAGGGCGTAATCGCCACCTTCATCACCCCATTCCGCTGATGTGCAAACAGCTCATACGCCGTTTCAATGTCGTCGAGCTTGAACCTATGGGTCACCAGCGGCGACAGATCGACCCCGCCACTTTCCACCACCGCCATCAGTCGTCGCATCCGTTCCTTGCCACCGGGGCACAGGGTACTGACGATGCTCAAGTCCCCCAGGCCCGCGGCAAAGGCATCCAGCGGGATACGCAGGTCAGTGGAGTAAACCCCCAGGCTGGATAAACGGCCACCGGGGCGCAGCACCCGCAGCGCGGACTCGAAAGTGCCCTGGGTACCCAGCGCTTCGATGGACACGTCAACGCCACGACCCTCGGTCAGGGCCATGATCTGCGCGACCACGTCGCCATCCTTGAAGTTGATCACATGGGTCGCGCCCAACTGTCGCGCTACGCTCATCCGCTCGGGCACGGCGTCGACGCCAATGATGGTGGTCGCCCCTTTGAGGCGCGCGCCAGCCACGGCACACAGGCCGATTGGCCCGAGGGCGAAGACCGCGACCGTATCGCCGATGTTGACCTCGCCCCGCTCCGCGCCGGAAAAGCCGGTGGACATTATGTCCGGGCACATCAGCACCTGTTCGTCGCTCAGGCCGTCGGGAATCGGGCACAGGTTGGCCAGCGCATCCGGCACCAGCACGTACTCGGCCTGGCAGCCGTCGATGGTATTGCCGAATTTCCAGCCGCCAGCAGCCTTGAAGCCGTGGCGGGTGTCCGCGCCATCCTGTGAGCCGCAGCCACAGAGGCAGGCATAACTTTGCCCGCTGGGGGTGATGGCGCCGGCAATCACCCTTTGCCCCTCGACAAAGCCGCGCACCTGAGAACCGAGCCGTTCGATGATGCCCACCGGTTCGTGACCGATGGTCAGCCCTTTGGCCACGGGGTATTCGCCACGCAGGATGTGCACGTCGGTGCCACAGATTGTGGTGGTGGTAATGCGGATCAGCGCATCCAGCGGCCCGACTTCGGGGATAGGCTTGTCGTCGAGCACGATGCGGTTTTTCTCAACGAATATCGCGGCTTTCATGGTTGCCATGGCAGTTCTCCCAAGTGTGCGCGTGCGCATGAGTTCAGCACAAACCACAGCCTGCACCGGGCTGACGGACGGGAGGTTGATCATGGTCAATACTTAGGGGATTGAATGGCTATGAAATGACTGCACATCGGGCGGCAAAGTCGGAACCCCTGGTCGTTACAGCGGTGCCGCCACCTGCTCGTCAACCCCCGGGAGGTTCGTCATGTCTGAGCAATCACGATTCATGCTGGTCGCCTCGCCCCTGATGGAACACAGCCCCGCCTTCGACCGCGCCGCGGCGCTGGCCAAGGCCGAAGATGCGGCGTTGCACATCGTCGCTTTCGATTATCTGGAGGGTCTGGCGACTGCCAGTCTGGTCAACGAAAAGGCTCTGGAGCAGATGCGCCTGGGTTACGTCGACCGCCATCGCCAGTGGCTGGAAGAACAGGCCCGTCCCCTGCGCAAGATCGGCGTGCACGTCACCACCGAGGTCGCCTGGGTCGAACGTCCGTTGGAGGAAATCCTGCTGCACCTCAAGGAGCAGCCGATGGACGTGCTGATCAAGGCGCTGGAGCACGAATCGCTGTGGTCACGGCTGATGTTCACCCCGCTCGATGTGCATTTGCTGCGTGAGTGTCCGGTGCCTTTACACTTCGTCAGCCACGCGGTGCACGCCTTGCCCCGCAAGATCGTCGCTGCGGTCGACCCCTTCCATCGCGATGACCACTACAAGACCTTCAACGACCGGATCCTGCATGAAGCGGCGAAACTGGCCAGCGCCTGCAATGCCGAGCTCGACGTGGTGTATGCCTACGATCTTTCCTCGATCAGTGCGGACGAGTTCGGCTTCGACAATGGTTCGGCGTTTTTCTCGTCGGGCAAGGCCAAGACCCTGTACGACTATCAGGAAGACGCCTTCCACGAACTGGCCGAGCGCAACGGCATCGCGCCGGAACAGCGGCACATGATCATGGGCAGTCCGGGCAAGGTCCTGATCCGCTTTGTCGAGGCCTATGACACCGATGTGATTGTCATGGGTCGGGTCGGCCATCGCGGGCTGGGCCGGCTGATCGGCAGCACGGTGGAGCACCTGCTGTACAAAATGCCGTGCAGTGTGTGGGTGGTGTATACCGAGCGGCTGGATGAGTGAGTAGTCGGCCAGGCACCGCATACCAATGTGGGAGCGGGCTTGCTCGCGAAGGCTGTCTGTCAGTCGCCATTGATGTTGGCTGACACGCCCCCCTTCGCGAGCAAGCCAGCTCCCACATGGGATTTCTATCAGATCCTCAACGCCTTGTGATGACCACCTCGAGGTACTCACTCGGCACCACCATCGACTTGTCTCCCGCCCGGTTCAAGCGGTTCAGCAGCTCGGCCAGGTCATTTTCCAAAGCCTGTGCACCTTCGGGGGGCAGTGCCGCGAACGCCTTGTGGACCGGGCCGTACCAGGTGCGGAACGTGTCGATGAAATGCGCGGCCGAGCGGTAGCGAAAGTTGAAGTGCTTGCGCGTCACCTGGAGCAAAAAGTTGCGTTCATCGAAATGCGAGTGCAGCCAGGCCTCGGTGCCCCAGTTCGAAGGCGGTTGCGCGCCCGGCGGTGGCGGCAAATGCCGGCCCAGGGTCTTGAACATCTGGCCAACGAAGCCTTCGGGCGTCCAGTTGGCCAGGCCGATCCGGCCGCCGGGACGACAGACCCGCGCCAGTTCCCCGGCGGCCTTGGGCTGGTCGGGCGTAAACATCACACCGAAGGTCGAAAGCACGGCATCGAAGCTGGCATCCTCGAACGGCAATGCCTCGGCATCGGCCACCTGGAAAGTCACTTCCAGGCGTTCTGCCCTGGACCGGTCTTCGCCGCGCTCCAGCAGCGCAGCCACGTAGTCGGTGGAAGTGACATGACAACCACGGCGGGCGGCGGCCAGCGTCGCATTGCCATTGCCGGCGGCCACGTCGAGCACACGTTCGTCGCAGAGCAGGTCGCAGGCTTCGGCAAGTTGCTCGCCGACAATCTGCAACGTGGTACCGATCACGGCATAGTCGCCGCTGGCCCAGGAGGCCATCTGACGGTTTTTCAGGGCAGTAAGATCAATGGGTGTACTCATGGAGACTGTCTCTGGCGGGTTGGAACAACGGACCAGCAACGGGCGCTCGATTACTCTGCCGTCGTGGGATCGATGATGTTCATGACCTGGGATACGCTGTTGGCCGGGAAACCACCCTGCTTGGCATGCTCCCGGATGAGCTCCTCATTCGGCGCGATGTACACGCAGTAGATCTTGTCGCCGGTGACGTAACTCTGCAGCCATTGCACTTCTGGCAGATCGCGCAAGACCTTGCGCGACTTTTGCGAGATGGCTTTCAAATCCCGTTCTGACAGTGTTCCAGCGCCTGGGATTTCGCGTTCTATGACGAACTTCGGCATGGCAACCTCTCATTCTTGTTATTGATGACAGGGTCGGTAGGCCCTGTGTGCCAACTATCGCGCCGGGAAACGTTGGCGTCCTGCCCGATCGTCGGCCAACCTTGCCCGATCGTCCGGAGAGTTCACCTTGCGCCGCGACAGGCTCACAATCAATCTCATCATTAAAGGCAGCCCCGAGCACAGGGGAAACCCAACATGGACGCCCTGTCCCAGACCCTGCGTGTCGTCCGCCTGGTCGGCGCGATCTTCATCAATGCCAGGTTCACCGCACCCTGGTGCTACCAGTCGCCCAGCGCCGACACAGCGGCGCCCTTCCTGGAGCCCGGCGCCGAACGGGTGGTGATCTTTCACTTGATCACCGAGGGCGAGTGTTACGTCGAACTGGGTGACGATCCTCCCCTTCTTCTAACGGCGGGCGATGTGGTGGTGTTCCCTCAAGGGGACGCCCATCGCATGAGCTCCAGACCGGGGCTCGCGCCCGCCAGCGGTGCGCGGCTGGATGTGGTGCTGGCGCGCCGTCCCCGGCAGTTGAGCTATGGCGGCGGTGGCGCGATCACGCGTCTGGTGTGCGGCTATCTGGCGTGCGACACACGGCTGGCGGGCATGTTGCTGACGGGATTGCCGGCCGTGGTCAGGGTCAATGTGCGCGGCTCGAATGCCGGGATCTGGCTGGAGTCTTCGGTGCGTTATGCGCTGGCCGAAGCTCGGTCGCCGCGCCCTGGCGGCGAAGGCGTCCTGGCCAAGCTGGCCGAGGTGTTGTTCATCGAGGTGTTGCGCCTGTACATGCACGAACAGGGCGAAGGCCGTACCGGTTGGCTGGCGGGCGTGAGCGACCGGATCGTCGGCGCAGCCCTGAATGCGCTGCATAAAAAACCCTGTCACGCCTGGACGCTGGATGAACTGGCGCGCACCGCCGGTACCTCGAGATCGGTGTTGGCGGAACGCTTTCAACTATTGGTAGGGGTTTCGCCGATGCAGTACCTGACGCAGTGGCGAATGCTGCTGGCGGCCAACCTGTTACGCAGCAGCAACAGTTCATTGATGCGGATTGCCGAAGAGGTGGGTTACCAGACCGATACGGCGTTCAGTCGGGCATTTCGTCGTGAGTTCGGGGCGCCCCCGGCGGCGTGGCGACGCAGTCAGGAGAAAAAGCCAATGGCCCACGGCGTGCAGCCTGTGAGCCATTGATCCAAGGGACGCGGAGCCTCCGGAGCTGCATTCCCACGCTCTGCGTGGTAACGCCTCCAGTGACGCTCTGTGTCACGCTTTTGGATTTACGCTGCCGCGGGGGCTTTGGCGTTGGCCTTGGCTTCTTCCAGCAACTGCTGGATCATTTTTTCCTGGGCCTCGTAGCGGCCTTCGCCGAAGTGGGTGAAACGGACCTGGCCCTTGGCGTCGATCAGGTAGTGCGCGGGCCAGTACTGGTTGTCGAAGTTGCGCCAGATCGCGTAGTTGTTATCGATCGCCACCGGGTAGGTGATGCCGAGCTCTTCCACCTGATCCTTGACGTTGGCGATGATGCGTTCGAAGCCGTATTCGGGGGTATGGACGCCGATCACCACCAGGCCATCCTTCTCGTATTTATTCGCCCAGTCCTTCACGTAAGGCAGCGTGTGCTGACAGTTGATGCAGTCGTAGGTCCAGAAGTCCACCAGCACGACTTTGCCTTTCAGGGACTCGTTGGTCAGCGCTGGCGAGTTGAGCCATTCCACGGCACCGGAAATCGACGGCATGGCGCCTTTGGCGTTATCCATCGTCGAGTCGGCCTTGACCTTGCTGACGAAGTAATCAACGACTTTCGGTACGCTTTCCAGCACTCCTTTCTCGAGGCTGCCGAGGCCTTCGGACGAGGTGCCGGCCAGCAATGTCTTGTCGGCACCGGTGGAGATCACCGCCGCGGCGGCCAGCACAGCCACACCGGTACCACGACGCAGCCATCCGGTGACCGGGATCGACGCTTTCAAGCGATTGACCAGGCCGCGACCGGCGAAGATCAGGGTGCCCAGGGACAACGCACTGCCCAGGCCGTACGCCACCAGCAACAGACTGGTCTGGGCGTTTGCGCCTTGCAGCATGGCGCCGGTGAGGATGACGCCGAGGATCGGCCCGGCGCACGGCGCCCACAGCAGGCCGGTGGCGACGCCGATCATGACCGAGCCCAGTGGGCCGGACATTTTGCGGGTGTCAGGGTCGAGGCGGTTGCCAAGCAGCACGAATGGACGCGCCAGCCAGCCACCGACCCGGGCGGAAATCAGCGACAGGGCGAACAGCACCATCACGATCAGGGCCACGTGGCGGCCGGTGTTGTTGGCGTGCACCACCCACTCGCTGCTGACCACCGCCAGGCTGGAGATGAGGGCGAAGGTCAGGACCATGCCGCCGAGGGTTAACAGGACCGAGGAACGCGTACGGTCGACCCCGGCGAACAGGAACGGCACGACTGGAAGGATGCAGGGACTGAGGACGGTCAATATGCCGCCCAGGAACGCGATGAGTAACATGGGATCACCTGGAAAAATTAAGGGGGTGATACACCGCAGTTCCAATGTGGGAGCGGGCTTGCTCGCGAAGAGGCCAGTACCTTCGATATTGATGTCGACTGACACGCCGCCTTCGCGAGCAAGCCCGCTCCCACATTGGAACTGTGGTGTTGACAGAAGCAACGCCTGGCTTCAGGCCGTCTGGCTATCCAGCAATTGCCCCTGTGGCGTTCGGCTGCCGCCGTTCTCTGCTACCAATTGCCCCTGCGGAGTCCGGCCGGCACCATCCTGAGCAAGCAAGGCATTGGCGCCCTGCTTCGCCACCGGGGTTAGCTGGAAGCAGGTGCCGCTGCCACAGCTGCCTTGTTCCACGGCGGCATTGGCGTGGGCGGCGGTGCCGGCCAGGGAGAAGGCAGCGGCGGTCAGAAAGCGCGATAGGTTGTTCATGAGGGTGTTCCTGTTGCAAAGGGGATGGGCAAGCGCCAGGCAAAGGACTCAGTTGCCTTCGTTGCAGCCGTCAGCAAATTTGCGATAGTCCAGGACCTGGGTTTTGCCCCCGGAATCCAGGTAGGTCAGCTGGGCATCCACAATCCCGCAGGAAGGCGTGGCGTCCTGTTTCATCGAGATCACTTTCCTGATGTCCAGGTGCGTGCCGTAGGTGTAGGTTTGAGGGGTGACATCGGCTTCGGCGCGGGCCGACAGGGTGCAGATGTTCAGTGCGGCAAACAGGCAGGCGGTGACGACGGCTTTGGTGTTCATGGTGGTTTCCTCAAGGCTTCGACAGGTCAATCGTTGATTGGGCCGAGGCGTCCTGGCTTGCCTCGATGGAACCCATTAGAAGCCCGCGAGGTATCTCGTCTGTGTCAAAAACAGGCGCGTGTAAATCGGTACGTATCAGAGCCGCCCCGTGATACACAGCGATACAAAACCGCTGAAAAACAGTGTTTTTGCGTCTGCATGTATCCGCTGCCACACCAGATACACTGCAATACAAAGGGTTGCGGGCAGGCGCGCCAAGGCTCGATAGACTGCGCGACATCCCCCATTTACAGAGGCTTGGCCCCATGGAACACGTCAATCACATTCTCATCGTGGACGATGACCGCGAAATTCGAGAGCTGGTAGGCAACTACCTGAAAAAGAACGGCCTGCGCACCACCGTCGTGGCGGACGGGCGACAAATGCGCGCCTTCCTCGAATCCACGCCGGTGGACCTCATCGTGCTCGACATCATGATGCCCGGCGACGATGGCCTGATGCTCTGCCGCGAGTTGCGTGCCGGCAAACACAAGGCCACCCCGGTATTGATGCTCACCGCCCGCAATGATGAAACCGACCGCATCATCGGCCTGGAAATGGGCGCCGACGATTACCTGGTCAAGCCGTTCGCCGCCCGTGAACTGCTCGCGCGTATCAACGCCGTATTGCGCCGCACGCGGATGCTGCCGCCGAACCTGGTGATCACCGAAAGCGGTCGCTTGCTGGCCTTCGGCCGCTGGCGCCTGGACACCTCCGCCCGGCACTTGCTCGATGACGACGGCACCATGGTCGCGCTCAGTGGTGCCGAGTATCGGCTGCTGCGGGTGTTCCTCGATCATCCACAGCGGGTGCTCACTCGCGACCAGTTGCTGAACCTGACCCAGGGCCGCGACGCCGACCTGTTCGACCGTTCCATCGACTTGCTGGTCAGTCGCTTGCGTCAACGCTTGCTGGACGACGCCCGCGAGCCGGCGTACATCAAGACCGTGCGCAGTGAAGGCTATGTATTTTCCCTTCCGGTGGAGGTGCTGGGTGCGCCTTCATGAACCTCGCGATACGTTGGCCACGCACCCTTGCCTCGCGCTTGTCGCTGATTTTCCTGATCGGCCTGATCCTGGCGCAGGCCTTGTCCTTCGGCGCGCAGTATTACGAGCGTTACGAAAGCGCGAAAAACACCATGCTGGGCAATCTGGAAACCGATGTCTCGACCTCCATCGCCATCCTCGACCGCTTGCCGGCCGAAGAACGTGCCAACTGGCTGCAACAACTGGAACGGCGCAATTACCGCTATTTGCTGGACGAGGGCTCGCCGGGCATGCCCATGAGCGACACCCCCATCGCGGTGACTTCGATCAAGGACGCCATCGGCCAGGATTACCCGATGACCGTTACCGACATTCCCGGCCCGATAAAACGCTTCCAGGTCCACCTGAAGCTGGCTGACGGCAGCCCGGTGACCATCGATGTACGACCGGCGATGCTGCCGTTGTCGCCGTGGTTGCCCATGGTGTTGCTGGGCCAACTGGCGCTGATGATCGCCTGCACCTGGCTGGCCGTGAGAATCGCCATCCGCCCTCTCACCCGCCTCGCCCAGGCGGTGGAAAACCTGGACCCCAACACCCACGCGGTGCATCTGGACGAGAAAGGCCCGACCGAAGTCGCCCATGCCGCCAAGGCGTTCAATGCCATGCAGGCGCGCATCGCCGCCTACCTCAAGGAACGCATGCAGCTGCTGGCGGCGATCTCCCACGACCTGCAAACCCCGATCACCCGCATGAAATTGCGCGCCGAATTCATGGATGACTCCAGCGAAAAAGACAAACTGTGGAACGACCTCGGCGAGATGGAACACCTGGTGCGCGAAGGCGTGGCCTATGCCCGCAGCGTTCACGGTTCCACCGAGGAGAGTCGTCGCACCGATCTGGATTCGTTCCTCGACAGCCTGGTGTTCGACTATCAGGACATGGGCAAGGACGTGCAGCTCGGCGGCAAAAGCGACGCGGTGATCAACACCCGGCCCCACGCCCTGCGCCGGGTGCTGGTGAACCTGACGGACAATGCGCTGAAGTTCGCCGGCGCCGCCGAGTTATGGGTGGAGTCGAAGGCGGACGGCAATTTGTCGGTGAAGGTGATGGATCGTGGCCCAGGCATTGCCGAAGAGGAACTGGCCCATGTGATGGAGCCGTTCTACCGCGTGGAAAACTCACGAAACCGCAGCACCGGTGGCACCGGACTGGGGTTGGCGATTGCGCAGCAATTGGCGTTGGCGCTCGGAGGGTCGTTGACGTTGAGTCGTCGTGAAGGCGGAGGTTTGTGCGCGGAGCTCAGGTTGCCGGGTAATAAGGCGGGGCGTTGAAAGGGAGGGGGATTTCCCGGAGATTGGGGAAAAAGTTACGCGTGTTTCAACGGTAAAACACAGCGCACGGCAACACCACCAATCCAATGTGGGAGCGAGCTTGCTCGCGAAGAGGGCCTCACATTCAACATTGATGTCGGCTGAAAGACCGCTATCGCGAGCAAGCTCGCTCCCACAGTTGATTGGTGGTGATTGGGCGATCGCGCCTAGGCGACGACGCCCACCACGCCCTCCCCATGCATCTGCCGCAACACTGCCAGCCCGTTGTCGATGAACGCCGACGACCCGGCGACACCCGCCTCCACCGCCAACCCTTCCAGCTGCGCGCGGCCATTGAGCTCGGGAAACTCGCCGATCCGCTGCAACAACCGCCACGCCAACGGACTCAGTTCGGAAAACTTCACACTCCAGTCCTCGGTTCGACGCACCAACAGCAGCGTCGGCTGAACCGGTGGCGCTTCAGGTCGATAATCCGGCCCGACCCGCTGGACTGGCCAGGCATAGGCCAAGGGCCAGGCCAGTGGCGAAACCTGCAACGATCGATCCAGCAGCAACCCGGCATCGCTGGCCGGCAAGGGCTCGGCTTCGGACTGTTGCAGCACCATCTCGATCCACTCGTAATGCGCCAGTTCGATCATGAACGGCGGCCACGGCCCTGCGCTCAAGGCCTGCGGTTCAGAGGCGATGAATTCGACAAATTCCTCGGCGATTTCGCCGAATTTCGGCGTGCGCGCGCGGTAGTCCCGCAAGAAGCCGCGCACCAGAGAGCGCCAGTGTTCATCGCCAAGCATCTTGATCAGCACCGGAAAGGTCCCGCTGAGCAACGATGACAGGTTCGATAAAATCAGCTCGCGGTAAACCTGTGCCCGCGCCACGTCCATCCCGGCCGGCGGCGCGCAATGCTCGGGATCGCGCAGGTATAGGCCCATCGCCGTTTGCTGCTGCCGCAGCGAGTGCTTATCCACGGTTCACCTCCACGGCTTGCAGGCGGCGAATAGTCTGCAATTCGGCCACCAGCTCCGAGAACGCAGGAAAATTGAAATCCCGTTCCAGCAAGGTCGGCTGCGCGCCGAACCGGCCGTAAGCCTGGGCCAGCAACGACCAGACCACCGGTTTGACCGAAGCGCCGTGGGTGTCGATTTTCAAGGTGTCGGACTCATCGAAGTGCCCCGCCACGTGCATCGCCACCACGCGGTCCGAGTCGATACAAGCGAGGAAGGCCTGCGGATCGAAGTCGTGATTGATCGAGTTGACGTACACATTGTTGACGTCCAGCAACAGGTCGCAGTCGGCTTCGCGCAGCACCGCGTTGGTGAAGGTCACCTCGTCCATGTCCTGCTGTGGCGCGGCGTAGTAGGAGACGTTTTCCACCGCCAGGCGCCGACCGAGGATGTCCTGGGCCTGACGGATTCGCGCGGACACGTGATGCACCGCTTCTTCGGTAAAAGGCAACGGCAGCAGGTCGTAAAGGTGGCCGTCATCGCTGCAGTAGCTCAGGTGTTCGCTGTACAGCGGCACCTTGTAGTGATCGAGAAAAACCCGAACCTCTTGCACAAAACCCACGTCCAGCGGCGCCGGCCCGCCCAGTGACAGGGACAAGCCGTGACAGGACAACGGATAACGCTCGGCCAATGCCTGCAATGCCGCGCCATGGGCGCCGCCGATACCGATCCAGTTCTCCGGCGCGACTTCCAGAAAGTCGAAATCGCCCACCGCAGCGGCCTGGAGGTCTTTCATTAAACCGCGACGCAGGCCAAGCCCGACGCTGGCCTTCGCTGATGTGAGGGGGGTGTGCATGATGTCGATCCCAAGGTTGCCAGAATGCAATCCAGTTGATCGCAGGGGTGTATCGGGACTGTGTACGGCCGCCCCCCGGAATGGGAGGTACTGTATCGAGGAGGGGGTTGGATACAGTGGGATACACACCTCCCCCTGTGGGAGCGGGCTTGCTCGCGAAAGCGGTGTGACATTCAACATCAATGCCGTCTGACACGGCCTCTTCGCGAGCAAGCCCGCTCCCACAGGGTATCGGTGCGGGTCAGGGAGATTTGGCTAACAACGACTTTCGTCGCTCCAGCCAGCGCTGCACCGCCCCCGGACTAAACTGAATGCACGCAGGACGTACTCATCGTCCTGATCATTCCACGACCACCGCCCAGGGCTGGACACCTCGAAAAACCGCGCCTCTGGACCGTGATCCTGCCACAGGAGCGCACGTGATGGACGAGGCCAGACTCAATGATTTCATGGGAAAACTGGTGAACGACATGGGCGGCGCGGCGATGCTGGCCAATGTCATCCTCGGCGAAGAGCTCGGACTGTACCGGGCCATGGCCGACAGCCAGCCGATCACCCCTGAAACACTCGCCGACAAGACCGGCTGCAACGCCCGCTTGCTGCGTGAATGGCTCAGTGCCCACGCCGCCTCCGGTTACATGGAACACCGCGACGGCCAGTTCCGCCTGCCCGAAGAGCAAGCCCTCGCGCTGGCGAACGAAGACTCGCCGGTCTATTTGGCGGGCGGTATCGGCGTGCTCGCATCGTTTTTCCATGACAAGGACAAACTGGTCAACGCCATGCGCGGCAACGGCGCCCTCGCCTGGGGCGATCACCATCCGTGCATGTTCAGCGGCACGGAGCGGTTCTTCCGGCCAGGCTACAAAGCGCATTTGATCGCCGAATGGCTACCGGCACTCGAAGGTGTGGTCGCCAAACTGGAGGCTGGCGCCAAAGTAGCGGACATCGGCTGCGGCCATGGCGCTTCCACTGTGATCATGGCCCAGGCGTTCCCGGATTCGCGGTTCGTCGGTTTCGACTACCACGCCCCCTCCATCACCGTGGCCACCCAGCGCGCCGAAGAAGGTGGCGTGTCCGGGCGTGCGCGGTTCTTCCAGGGCACGGCAAAAAGCTACCCCGGCAACGACTATGACCTGGTCTGCTACTTCGACTGCCTGCATGACATGGGCGACCCGGTGGGCGCGGCGCGGCACGCCTATGAGTCGCTGAAACCGGACGGCACGGTACTGCTGGTGGAACCGTTCGCCAACGACTCGCTCGACGACAACATCACCCCGGTTGGCCGCTTGTTCTACGCCGCCTCGACCTTCATCTGCACCCCGAACTCGCTGTCCCAGGAAGTCGGCCTCGGCCTCGGTGCCCAGGCGGGCGAGGCGCGGTTGCGCAAGGTTTTCACCGAGGCGGGGTTCAAGACGTTCCGTCGGGCGACGGAAACCCCGTTCAACCTGATTCTGGAGGCGCGTAAATAGAGACCGCTGACGCGGACGGCTGATGGCTGACTGCTTACCGCTTACTGTAGGAGCCAGGCTTGCCGGCGAAGGCGCTTCATGGCCGCTGCAAGGTTCGAAGCCGCCTTCGCTGCGGTGCGGCGATCCGACAAGCCTCGCTCCTACAGGATCAGCTGCGGACCAGTGGATGGTGGGAAAACGCCGAACCCCCGTAGGAGCCAAGCCTGCCCGCGAAGGCGTCTTCATGGGCGGTGCAACGCTTGAGGCCGCCTTCGCGAGCAGGCTCTCCCACAGGTGACTGTGATCAGCTCATGGAAATCTGTGGGCCCAAATTTTCTTCTTTAAGGATATCGAACAACGCCTGCGCCGCCGTCGACAGTTCCACCCCCGGTTTGGTCAATACCCCGATCGCCCGCTCCACCACCGGATCGCGCAAGGTAAGGCATCGCGCGCCCAGCTCCCGCATCTGCCCGGCGCACAGGGCCGGCACCGCGCTCACCCCCAACCCGCTGGCGACCATCCTTCCGATCGTCGCCAACTGATGGCTTTCAAATTCCACCGGCAATTTCATGCCCCGAGCCTGCAAGTGTTCTTCGAGCATCACCCGCACCGTCGACGGCCGCTGCAAGGTGATGAAGGGTTGTTCAAGCAATGTCGGCCAGTCGATATCGCGCAGTTCTGCCAAAACAGAATCATGCGGCACAACCGCCACAAACCGGTCCATGTACAACGGCGTGAATTGCAGCGAAGCACTCTGCGTCGGTTCAAACGCCACCCCCAGCTCCACCTGTCGATCACGCACCATTTCCAGCACTTGCTCGTTGATCACGTCGTTCACGGTGACGTTGACCTTGGGATACCGCGCGCGGAAAGTCTTGAGGATCGGCGGCAGCAGGTTGCCGGCAAACGACGGAATCGCTGCCAGGGTCACACGACCGCGCTGCAGGGTGAAGCGCTGGCGCAGCTCATCCTCGGCATTGTCCCAATCGGCAATCAACCGCCGCGCCAGCGGTACCAGCGACTCACCTTCCGGGGTCAGCGCCACATTGCGCGTGTTGCGGGTGAACAAACGCCCGCCCAGACCCTCTTCCAGCGCCTTGATGGTCAGGCTCAACGCCGATTGCGACAGGTGCAAACGCTCGCAGGCCACGGCAAAGCTCAGGCTCTGGGCCACGGCCAGGAATGCACGGATCTGCTTGACTGTCATGAACACTGTCTCCAACGTAATACGCATTCACCCACCCCATTGGTGAGTTTTATCTATCAATCTACCTTAAAAATCAACTTAACAAATAAATCCAGCAGCGAGACACTTCATTCCATTCGGCTAGCCAGCCGCCCATTAAGAATAAAAGAGGTGCATATGGCAGGTTTCGACAAGCGCGTGAGTTCCTACGAGGAAGCCCTGGCAGGTCTTGAAGACGGCATGACCGTGATCGCCGGCGGCTTCGGCCTGTGCGGGATCCCGGAAAACCTGATCGCCGAGATCAAGCGCAAAGGCACTCGTGACCTCACCGTGGTCTCCAACAACTGCGGCGTCGACGGTTTCGGTCTCGGCGTTCTGCTGGAAGACCGGCAGATCAGCAAAGTAGTGGCCTCCTACGTGGGCGAGAACAAGATGTTCGAGGAGCAACTGCTCAGCGGCGCAATCGAAGTGATCCTGACCCCGCAAGGCACCCTCGCCGAAAAAATGCGCGCAGGCGGTGCCGGCATCCCGGCCTTCTTCACCGCCACCGGCGTCGGCACTCCGGTCGCCGAAGGCAAGGAAGTGCGCGAATTCCATGGCCGCAAGTACCTGATGGAAGAATCCATCACCGGCGACTTCGCCATCGTCAAAGGCTGGAAAGCCGACCATTTCGGCAACGTGATCTATCGCCACACCGCCCAGAACTTCAACCCGCTGGCCGCCACCGCCGGCAAGATCACCGTGGTCGAAGTCGAAGAAATCGTCGAACCCGGAGAGCTGGACCCGGCGCAGATCCACACCCCTGGCATCTACGTCGACCGGATCATTTGCGGCACGTTCGAAAAGCGCATCGAACAGCGCACCGTGCGTAAGTGATCCCCTGCCCCCGGACCGAATGAAGGAATAACAACAATGGCACTTTCCCGCGAACAAATGGCTCAACGCGTCGCCCGCGAAATGCAGGACGGCTTTTACGTGAACCTCGGCATCGGCATTCCGACCCTGGTCGCCAACTACATCCCCGAAGGCATGGAAGTGATGCTGCAGTCGGAAAACGGCCTGCTCGGCATGGGTCCCTTCCCGACTGAAGACACCATCGATGCCGACATGATCAACGCCGGCAAACAGACCGTGACCGCCCGTACCGGCGCCTCGATCTTTTCCTCGGCCGAGTCCTTCGCGATGATTCGCGGTGGTCATGTCGACCTGACCGTGCTGGGTGCCTTTGAGGTAGACGTGCAAGGCAACATTGCCTCGTGGATGATCCCCGGCAAGCTGGTCAAAGGCATGGGCGGCGCCATGGACCTGGTGGCCGGCGCAGACAACATCATCGTCATCATGACCCACGCGTCCAAGGACGGTGAGTCCAAACTCCTGTCCAAATGCAGCCTGCCGCTGACCGGCGCCGGCTGCATCAAGCGTGTACTGACCGACCTGGCTTATCTTGAAATCGAAAACGGCGCATTCATTCTCAAGGAACGTGCACCGGGCGTCAGCGTCGAGGAAATCATCGCCAAGACTGCCGGTGAACTGATCGTGCCTGATCACGTACCGGAAATGCAGTTCGCCGCCCAGTGAGGAATCTTTCCATGCAAAAAGTCGTCATTGTCGCCGCCAGGCGCTGGTGACCTTGCTGCATGAAATGATCAAGCGTAACGCCAGGAAAGGCCTCGCCACCCCGTGCATCGGTGGTGGCCAGGGCGTGGCACTGGCGAGCGAGCGTAAAGCGTTCAACAGACTGCGCGGGGGCCCACGAAGAACCGCTGCAGTCTGGCAACATCCCGGTGCGACTCACGTCGCACCGGGTCATACCCATTACCGAAACTGTAAACCCGTACGCTTGTATACAATGCACCCCCATATATAGAGCAATCCTTCCTCCGCAATGCTAACGTTGCCTCTCCCTCAGATCGGAGATGTGTGCGTGTTGATCCTCAAACTGCTGGTGATTCCGGGATTTCTGCTGCTGATTTCACTGGCTGGCAAACGTTGGGGGCCTAGCGTCGCCGGCTGGCTGTCGGGGTTGCCGGTGGTGGTCGGGCCGATTCTGTTTTTCCTCGCCATCGAGCAAGGCCAGGTGTTCGCCGCTCAATCGGCGACCGCAGCGTTGTCCGCGATGTTCGCCATGATTGCCTTCTGCGTGACCTATGCCCAAGTCGCTCAACGGACGGGATGGCCGTGGGCGCTGGTCATTTCGCTGTTGGTCTGGGCCACTGCGGCCGTGGTGCTGTCATTGATCCCGCCGTCGTTGACGTTCTCGGTAATCGCCGCCGCGATCGCATTGCTGGCCGCGCCCTGGTTGTTCCCCAAGGTGCAGCCCGTCGTTGCAGGCCCGGCACCGAAGTCCGACAAATTGCTGCTGCGCATGATGGCCGGTGCCCTGCTGACCCTGGCCGTCACGCTGTTGGCCAGCACCGTCGGCGAACGCTGGAGCGGCCTGCTCGCGGTGTTCCCGGTCCTGGGCAGCGTCATGGCGGTGTTCTCCCAGCAAACCCGCGGACCGGCATTCACTGCGGCCTTGCTCCGGGCCACCGCGACCGGGATGTATTCGTTTGCCGCGTTCTGCCTGGTCCTGGCCCTGACCTTACCCAGCATGGGCCTGAGCGGGTTCGGCCTCGGCGTCGCGGTGTCCGTGGCCATGCTCGGGGTCACCAGACGCCTGCTGGCAAAACCGGTGAAACCAGTGCCCGAGGTCGGGGGACCGGCAATCAGGCGCTAAGCTGTTCTACCTGCTGGCGGCCAAGAGGGTCGCTTGCCCGACGAGCTGAAGGAACAGACAGGACTGCTGTTGAACCAGTTGTCGTAATCCATTCCCGGCCATGCACGGCACAGTGTGAGCGCACCGGACTCTGTGGGATGATCGCCCGCCAAAGCGCGACCATCCCTGGAGATTTGAATGTCATTGTTGAGTAAAAAAGCCGTTGTCCTGATGCTGATGGCGGTCGCCAGTCTCGGCGCGTTGAACGCACAGGCCGCCAAGGCGACGGCCAGCGACAAGGCGCCGGCACAGAAGGTTTCGCTGCTGGGCGGCAAGTTCACGTTCACGTTGCCCAAGGGCTTTATTGCCACCCCATTGCCCGCCGGCGACGCGGCGACCGGTACCGCCGGGGCGACCGGCACCATGTACACCAACCAAGCCACCAAAACCGTAGTGATCGCCGCTGAAAACACCATTCCCGGCGGCGTCACCGTCAAGGACAACGACGGCCAGTTCCTCGACTCCGCGGTGTCGAACTTTGCCACCGAACAAGCCGCCGCGCTGCCGGACTTCACCAAGCTCAGCGAAAAAAGCCTGACCCAGAAGGCACGGGCCTGGGGCTGCGCCAGATAGACAGCACCGCCACCCAGGGCGGCGGCAAAACCCTCGACACCACGCTGATGGCCGCGTCCAACAAGCGCATGGCGATCGTTCAGGTGATTTCCCGGCTCAGCGACAATGCCGGGCACGAGTCGCTGGTGAAACAGATCGTCACCGGCAAGTAATCATCAGGGATTCAGACGCTGCAGCCAGGCGCTCAAATCCTGCATCTCGGTAGCGCTGATGCTGTGACCGATACCAGGGTAGGCATGGAATTCAGGCTTGAGTGACAGGCTCTGCAACAGGTTGTCAGCGTCAGTGCCATCGTTGTATGGAAGACGTTTGTCCGCCGTGCCATGCCCGATGAAAATCGCCAGCGACCGGCGTTTTTCATCCGGTTTGAGCTCGGCCTTGAGCACCGGCAGAATCCGCCCGCTCAACGCCGCGATTCCCCCCACTGCCTCGGGCTGACGCAACGCCACCTCGTAGGACATGATCGCACCCTGGCTGAACCCCACCAGAAACACCTTGTTCGGTCGGGTGTGATATTTCTTTGCCGCCTGTGCGACAAAATCCAGCAGCACCTGAGCGCTGGACTTCAGGTCATCGGTTTCGCCGTTATAGGCACCGGTGCCTTTTTCGCGAAACCATTTGTAACTACCCTCCTCCATCACCCTCGGTGCCCGCACCGACAGGTAGTTGTATTGCGCGGGCAACTCATCCTTGATGTCAAACAGGTCCTGCTCGTTACTGCCGTAACCGTGGAGGAAAATCACCAGGGGTTGATCACGGGATTCGGCGTGGGTCTGCGCCAGGTACTTGAGCGGCAGATCGGTTTGCAGCGGGGTTTGAGCGTGGACGGCGGTGGACGCCAGCAGCGTCAGCAGCGCGAAAAACTTCAACATAAACCTTCCTTCACATGTGCAGGATTCGGGTGAAGCCTAACATTGTGAAACGGGATGTCGATGATGGCCTGGGTATCGGCATCGCTGCTCGCGAAGGCGCCAGACCCGTCACCCCCGACCCTCAAGGCTTACGCAATAAATAGGTATCCATAATCCACCCATTGGCCAGCCGCGCCGCCTTGCGCACCCGCTCGATCTCATCCGCCACCTCCTCGAGCTTGCCGCTGATGAGCATTTCATCCGGCGTCCCCAGGTAGGCCCCCCAGTAAATCTGCGTCTCCTGATCCGCTACCTGATGGTAGGAATCTTCAGCATCGAGCATCACCACCAGGCTGTCGGCATCGCTCACCTGCCCCGCCGCCAGGCGCCGGCCGGTGGTGATTTCAATCGAGCGGCCGATGCGATTCAACGGCACTTTGTGCCGAGCCGCCAGCGCCTGGACGCTGGTGATGCCGGGGATCACTTCGAACTCGAACACACAGCGCCCCGAGGCCAGAATCGCCTGCAGGATCCGAAGGGTGCTGTCGTACAACGACGGGTCGCCCCACACCAGAAAACCGGCGCACTGGTCGTCGGTCATTTCCTCATTGATCAAGCGTTCGAAGGTCATTTGCTTGGCCAGGTTCAGCGCTTCCACGCTGGTCTTGTAGTCCACATCACCCCGCTCGCGCTCCGGACTGTGGGCTTCGACGAAGCGATACTCGCGATCCGTGATGTAGCGTTCGCAGATCTCCCGGCGCAGGTCGATCAATTTGTCTTTGCTCTGGCCCTTGTCCATGAGGAAAAACACGTCGACCAGATTCAGCGCTTTCACCGCTTGCATCGTGATGTAGTCGGGGTTGCCGGCACCGATGCCGATGACCAGAAGTTTTTTCATCAATGTGTTTCCTCAAGGTCAGTGCCCATCAAACGCAAGCGCCAGCAACCATTGAACCGTAACTCGATGGCTGACAGCGGCTCGACATCGATCAGATTAAACGCCGCGGCTTGCAATGTTTGGGTCAGCGCGGCGCGAATGACAAACGGATGGGTAATGGCAACGATGTGCCCCGGCGTCGCCTCCAGCGTCGTTAGCCAGGCCGCTACCCGTTCACCCAGTTGCACCAGCGACTCGCCGCCATGGGGCGCCGAACTCGGGTCATCGAGCCAGGCCTGGAGCATTTCGGGCTCGGATCGGTGCAACTCGTCGATCCGCACGCCTTTCCAGCGCCCGAAATCGCAATCGCGCAGCGCCGGGACCACCTCCACATCGCTGCCGAACAACCCGGCGGTTTGCCGGGCCCGCAGTTCGGGGCCGCAGAGAAGCCGCGGCGTTCCCTTGAACCGGGCGCGACGGGAACCCATCGCCGATTGCCCGGCCATCTCCAATGGCTCATCTGTAGGAAAACGCGCAAGTTTCTGTGCGACGGTTCGAGCGTGGCACATCAGCGTCAAACGGGTCGACTGCACAAAGGATCACTCTGTTTAAAGGAAGAAAACGGCTTCACACCGTCAATAACCGGGTAATTGTGCCGCAAGTCGCGCAATCGGGGGCGTCTCGTTTCAGCCGATTGTACAGATCCGCAGACTTGCGCCGACTTGAAAATCGGCTATCTCCGATACCTTTATAGGCGATGGCCTACAAGATCAGTCGAGATCGCCGTAGCCCCCGTCATACGGGCATTTCGCCCCATTTCCGGGCCTGGAAACACCGTGAAAAATTAACTAGACAGGGAGCAGGCGATAAATAAATACTGCTTTCTCGGATCAGCAATTGAAACCGACCACCCATCCAGCAGGAGCCCGGATGCCCTCTCGCAACGACAACAATGACCGTCTCGGATCCCCCTGCACCCAGTGGCAAGCTCGACGGTTATTTCAACAAAAAACCGTGCTGCCCCACACAACTAACGGCTGATAAAAACAAGAGTGACGTCTGACAGTCATGCAGACGATCGCCTCTTCAATGCGTGGAAACCGACAGTGATAGTCAGGTCTGGTGCCGCCCACCGGACCCATTGATACAGGAGTGCATCCATGCTGGTCTTACGTCCAGTCGAGCTGACCGATCTGCCCCAGTTGCAGCGACTTGCTCGCGAAAGCCTGGTAGGCGTCACGTCCTTGCCGGACGACATCGGACACTTGCGCCGGAGGATTCTCGACTCTGGTGACTCATTCGAAAAAGACGTTCAGGGCAATGGCCCGGAGAATTACTTCTTCGTGCTGGAGGACTTGACGACCCGACGTTTGACGGGCTGTTCGGAAATCCTCGCCACCGCAGGCTTCAGCGAACCGTTCTACAGCCTGCGCAACCGGCACTTCACCAGCGCCTCGCGGGAGCTGAACATCGAGCACGGCGTGCCAGCACTGTCGTTGTGTCACGACCTCAGTGGCCACACCTTGTTGCGAGGTTTTCATATCGATGCGGCCTGGGTGCGCACATCGGCTGCCGAGTTGCTGTCACGGGCACGGCTGATGTTCATTGCCGCTCATTCGCGGCGCTTTGCCGAAACGGTGATTACCGAGATCGTCGGCTTTAGCGACGTTGAAGGCGGGTCGCCATTCTGGGATGCGCTGGGCAAGCATTTCTTCGACTTGCCCTACGCCGAGGCCGAGCGACTCTGCGGCCTCAAGAGCCGGACTTTCCTCGCCGAACTGATGCCGCAATACCCGATCTATGTGCCGATGCTGCCCCAGGCCGCGCAGGATTGCATCGGCCGCATCCACCCCGATGGCCAGGAAGCCTTCGATATCCTCGAGCGCGAAGGATTCGAGACCAACAGCTACGTCGACCTGTTCGACGGCGGCCCGACGCTGTATGCGCGGACCTCGAACATTCGCTCGATTGCGCAGAGCCAGACCGGTACGACGCAATCGGGCTTGTCCATCGATGCCCGTGGCAGCTATCTGGTGAGTAACGATTCACTCAAGGACTATCGCGCAATCGTCGCCGACCTGGACTATCGCCCGGGACAACCGGTGGCCTTGAATGCACGGATGTGCGCGGCGCTGAAGGTGACGCAAGGCAGCCCGATTCGGCTGATCGCCCTGTGAGCAGCCCCCGTCCCCGACGACAGCATTCGAACTGGCATGAAGAAGGAACTGCATCATGATCGTCCGTCCGGTCAGCGTCACCGACCTGCCCGCCTTGCTCGCGCTCGCACGGCAGGCCGGCCCCGGGTTCACCTCCCTGCCGACCAGTGAGGAACGCATGGCCCACCGGGTGCGCTGGGCCCAACGGACCTTCGCCGAGCAGGTCGAGCGCGCCGATGCCAATTACCTGTTCGTGCTCGAAGACGACGATCAACAAGTGGTCGGGGTCAGCGCCCTGACGGGCGCCGTTGGCCTGCGTGAGCCCTGGTACAACTACCGGGTCGGGCTCACGGTCAGTTCATCGCCGGATCTGGGTATCCAGCGGCAGATCCCGACCTTGTTCCTGAACAATGAAATGACCGGGCAATCGGAAATCTGCTCACCGTTTCTGCGACCCGACCAACGCCAGGACAGCAATGGTCGATTGCTGTCATTGGGGCGCCTGTTGTTCGTCGCCGAGTTTGCGCACCTGTTCGGCGACAAACTTATCGCCGAACTGCGTGGCAGCGCCGACGAACAAGGTAGTTCGCCGTTCTGGGACAGTCTGGGCCGGCACTTCTTCAAGATGGATTTCAGCCATGCCGATCACTTGTCCGGGCTGGGCAACAAATCATTCATCGCCGAATTGATGCCACGCCAGCCGCTCTACACCTGCATGCTGACTGAACAGGCCCGGGCGGTGATCGGCAAAGCCCATCCAGACACCGAACCGGCGTTGAAAATCCTCACCGCCGAAGGCTTTGCCCATAAGGGCTATATCGACATTTTCGACGCCGGCCCGGTCATCGAAGCACCGATTTCGAAAATCCGCACCGTGCGCGACAGCCAGCCACTGGTGCTGGCCATCGGCACGCCGGACGACGAAGCACCGGTATGGCTGATCCACAACCGCCGCCTGGAAAACTGCCGCATCACCAGCGCTCGAGCACGGCGGGTGGGCGACAGCCTGATCGTCGACCGCCTTACCGCCAAACGCCTGCAACTGCAACCCGGCAACTCGGTGCGCGCCGTGCCGCTGCTCAATCAACAACCCCAGGCGGTGGCGGCGTGATCAGGCATGCGGGATTGCTTGCAAATTCGTCATCATTTCTCCCCCTCGCGCGTGATAGCCTTTTGTTTTTCGGCGTTGACACTTTTGCTCAAGCCCGTCCATTCCAATGGTGGAACTCATATGCCCAGGCTTTCTCATCAAGATTTGCGCCGTAACTTTCGCCAACTGTTCGCATCCAATGCCTGTTATCACACAGCGTCGGTCTTCGACCCGATGTCGGCACGCATTGCCGCCGACCTGGGTTTTGAAGTGGGGATCCTCGGTGGTTCGGTTGCGTCGTTGCAGGTGCTGGGCGCCCCCGACTTTGCCTTGATCACCCTCAGCGAGTTCGCCGAGCAGGCTAGCCGCATCGGCCGCGTGGCCCAGTTGCCGGTCATCGCCGACGCCGACCACGGCTACGGCAACGCACTCAACGTGATGCGCACCATCGTCGAACTCGAGCGCGCCGGTGTGGCCGCCCTGACCATCGAAGACACCCTGCTGCCGGCGCAATTCGGCCGCAGATCCACCGACCTGATCACGGTCGCCGAGGGTGTCGGCAAGATTCGCGCGGCGCTGGAAGCCCGGGTCGACACGGAGATGGCGATCATCGCCCGCACCAACGCAGGTATCCTGCCGATCCAGGAAATCATCAGCCGCACCCGGCATTACCAGCAGGCCGGCGCGGACGGGATTTGCATGGTAGGGGTACGGGATTTCGACCAACTGGAGCAGATCGCCGAGCACCTGAGCGTGCCGCTGATGCTGGTCACCTACGGCAACCCGCTGCTGCGCGACGACAAACGTTTGGCCGAACTGGGTGTGCGGGTCACCATCGACGGCCACGGGGCGTACTTTGCCGCGATCAAGGCCACTTACGACAGCCTGCGGGAACAACGGCAGATCTTTACCCAGGCCCCGGACCTGAGTGCGACCGAGCTGACGCATACCTATACGCAGCCTGAGGAATATATCCGTTGGGCGGAGGAGTTCATGAGCGTCAAGGAGTGAGGGGTCAGCCATTTATGGTGTGAACCGAACTGGCGCCTTCGCGAGCAAGCCCGCTCCCACATTAGATCTCTGTCAGGCACAAAACTCATGTACACAGGAGATCAAATGTGGGAGCGGGCTTGCTCGCGAAGGCGCCAGTCGCAACACCAGTAAACCGCGGCCTTTACCCCCGCCTTGCTTACTTCTTGGCCAACTCCATAATCATCCGCGACAACAGATAGATCCGCGGTGCCACGCTTTCCACTTCCGCGTATTCCTGCGGCGTATGAATATTGCCGCCGACAATCCCGAACCCATCCAGGGTCGGCGTCCCCACACCGGCCGAGAGGCTGGCATCCGCCGCCCCGCCACTGCCTTCCTCCGTCAACTTGCGCCCGATTTCGCCGTAGATCCCCTGGGCCATGGCCATCCACCGCCCCCCCAGTTTGCTGCGCGACAGCGCGGTGTCGAAGACGGGGCGGCCCCTCCTACAGGGGGCCAGTGCAGGCCTTCAGACCGCGTCGAGGAATGCGTGACGAGCCCTGCCATCGCCGCAGCAGATGACCCGGTTGCGACCCGTCGTTTTGGCTTCATACAGCGCCTGGTCGGCATCGTTGAGCCAGAAGGTCGAGTCGGGGTGGGTCGGGTTGAAGGCAGCCAGGCCGATACTCAGACTGACTTTCAGCGCCGGGTTCTGCTCATAGCCCAGCGTGGCGAAGCGATCGCGCAGGGCGTCCATGGCAGCGGCGGCGCTGGCGAGGGGCAGATCCGGGAGGATCACACAGAATTCATCGCCGCCGTAACGCCCGCAGAGGTCGGCTGCCCGCAGGTTTTGCTTGAGTATCTTGCTCAGCTGGCGCAACACGATATCCCCGGCGACATGGCCGTAGGTGTCGTTGATGGTTTTGAAATGGTCAATGTCGATCAGTGCAACCGCCCCGCCCTGATGCTGGCGTTGGCAACGCTGGAATTCGACGTCCAATCGATCCTTCCAGGCGCCGTGATTGAGCAGGCCGGTGAGGCTGTCGGTGCGGCTCAGGGCGAGCAATTCACGTTTGTGCCGGCCCAGGGTCGTGGCCTGACGGAAACAGATCCAGCCCAGCGCCAACGGATAGAGACTCAGCAGGGGCAGACAGGCATACAACTGCAACGGGGTGGTCTGCGGGATGAACAGCGGCGTGAAGATCAGCCAGCCTATGCCTATCCCCAACACCTGCGCGACGGTCCCCACCAGCAAGAAACGCAGGCCACCGATCGCCACATTGTTCATCGCCATCATCGACAGCGTCGCCGCGCTGGGCAGCGGGTTGAACTGCATGGCGGCGACCCAGAAACCGCCGAGAAAGGCATCCATGAGGATGTTGCGGTGCTCGGCGTGGAAAGGCACCTTCGCCCGACGTGCCCATTGGTAGGCCACATGCGGCCAGAGGACGCCGTTGAGCAGCATCAGCACCCAGACCCACGGTGCCGGATTGAGTGGATACACCGCCGCGCCCACGCACAACAGCCCAAGGGCCAGGCCCAGGATTCGCGATGTATAGAGCCTCCTGGCCAGTGAAAGTCCTTTTCCTTCCGTTTTTTCCATAGGGGCCTCTGTGCCTCTGAACGGAACCTGAACACACCGGGGTTGCAGGCGTGCTGGAAGTCTATCAGGGTAACGTTAAATAGCCATCACCGGCTGGCGGTCGAATACCGTCACTTGCCGGCATTGACCCATTGAAAAACCAGGTCTGCGCCTATCGAAGTTCGCCCCTGAGCGGAACGGACCTACACTGAAATAATTCAAAGAGAGAGAGGGAGCGCCGTTTGGAAATCCGGAGCTGCCACAGGTGGTACCAAGCAGGAGCGGTCATGTGATTGCCATGTTTGCGGAGTCCGGTTTCAGCTACCACCGGTTGCCCCCGCCGATCCCATCCTGTCCTGATCAGATAGAAGGAAGACGCTGATGCTTGTGTTGGTTGTCGCAATCGCGGTTTTCGTGGCCTGGAGCTGGTTGAGCTACCCAGCCATCGGGCATTGGCTGTATGACTTGAACATGGCGGCGGAGGCCAAACTGTATCGCCTGCACAAGCTCGTCGTGCCGATCACGGAAATGACCGTCTCGACCTGGCAAGGCGGACCGTACGAGGCGTCAAGCAGCGTGCTGATGCTCCACGGTTTCAGTGCCGACAAGAACATCTGGCTGCGCTTTGCCCGGCACTTTGTCGGCAACTATCGGGTGATCATCCCCGACATTGCCGGTCATGGGGAAACCGGCTTCAAGGCGGGCGGCGGTTACGACATTGCGGTGCAGGCCAAGCGGATGATCCAGTTGCTCGATGTCTGCGGCGTCGAAAAGGTCCATGTGATCGGCAGCTCCATGGGTGGCTACATGGCGGCGTGGCTGGCAGCCACTTATCCGGATCGCATTGTCTCGGTCGCGCTGATCGACCCGGCCGGTGTCACCGCCCCCGAGGTCAGTGACCTGGAGCGGCATCTGACCAAGGGGCACAATCCGTTCCTGATTCATTCGAAAGAAGAATTCCAGCGTTTCTACGCCATGACCATGGCCCAGCCGCCGTGGGTTCCCGGTGTGGTGCTGGACGCCATTGCCCAGCGCTACGAACACACCTGCGATGAACTGGAAGAAATCTTCAGGGATTATCGCGCCAGTGCGCCAATGGAACCGCGGCTCCCCGACATCAGGTGCCCGGCGCTGTTGCTGTGGGGTCGCAAGGACCGCTTGATCGATGTCAGCAGTGTGGCCATCTGGAGTAAAGGCATCGACGATCTGCGGGTGGAGATCCTGGAAGGCATCGGCCATCTGCCGATGGTCGAAGACCCTTCGAACACGGCGCGGGTCTATCGGGAGTTTTTGGCATCCCAGCGCTCGGAAAGCCCCCAGGATCAAAGGCTGCACTGAGCAAACAGTCCTTGGAAGAATGAAGTCCGGAAGATTCTTCGTTTGTCGGCGGCGCTGAAGGCTGCGATCTTTTCCCTCATCCTTCACGTCACCGCGCCAGGAATCCTTTTTCATGAGCCACCCGAACTTCGTCAGCCCTGACCTGATCCGCCAACGCTTCTCCAAAGCGATGTCCGACATGTACCGCGAAGAAGTGCCGTTGTATGGCGCGCTGATGGAATTGGTGGAACAGACCAACCGCCATGTGCTGGACAGTGATCCGCAGATCGCGCGCCAGTTGAACGGCACTGGCGAAATTGAACGGCTGGACCTGGAGCGCCATGGTGCGATCCGCGTCGGCACCGCCGGTGAACTCGCCACGCTCGCCCGGCTGTTCGCGGTCATGGGCATGCAGCCGGTGGGTTATTACGACCTGACCCCGGCCGGCGTACCGGTACATTCCACTGCATTCCGTGCCGTGCATGAAGCGGCCTTGCAGGTCAGCCCGTTTCGCGTGTTCACCTCGCTGCTGCGCCTGGAACTGATCGAAGACCTGGAACTGCGAGCCTTCGCCCAGTCGGTACTGGACAAACGTTCGATTTTCACTCCGGCAGCGCTGATACTCATCGAACGCGCCGAACGCCAGGGCGGCCTGACCGAGCAGCAAGCCCAAGACTTCGTCGAACAGGCCCTGGAAACTTTCCGCTGGCACCACAGCGCCACCGTCACCGCCGATCAGTACCAGAAACTCAGCGCCCAGCATCGCCTGATCGCCGACGTGGTGGCGTTCAAAGGCCCGCACATCAATCACCTGACACCGCGCACCCTGGACATCGACAGGGTCCAGGCGCAAATGCCCGCCCGCGGTATCACGCCCAAAGCGGTCATCGAAGGTCCGCCCCGCCGTCAGTGCCCGATCCTGTTGCGCCAAACCAGTTTCAAGGCCCTGGACGAACCTGTCGCCTTCACCGATCAAGCCGACACTTGCGGCAGCCACAGTGCCCGCTTCGGTGAAATCGAACAGCGCGGTGCCGCGCTCACTCCCAAGGGCCGTGCGCTTTACGACCGCCTGCTCAATGCCGCCCGGGATGAACTCAAGGACTTTCCAAACGAAGCCAACGCGGCCCGCTACAACGAACTGATGGCGCAGCACTTCGGCGAATTTCCTGACACCTATGAGGGCATGCGCCAACAGGACCTGGCGTACTTTCGCTATTTCGTCACGGAAAAAGCCGTGGGGGCGAACGAGCTGAAATCCTTTTCTCTGGAAGATCTGCTCAGCGGCGGTTATTTGCGGGTTGAACCGCTGGTATATGAAGATTTCCTGCCGGTCAGTGCGGCGGGGATTTTTCAATCGAACCTGGGAGATGCGGCGCAAACCCACTACGGGGTGCATTCGAACCGGCAGGCGTTCGAGAAGGCGCTGGGGCGACCGACCATCGATGAGTTGGGGTTGTATGCCGAGACGCAACGGCGTTCGATCGAGGCGTGTTTCGCCGCGTTGTAGGAACCAGCGGTATGCATATGATCCTGTAGGAGCGAGGCTTGCCCGCGAAGGCGGCCTCAAGCCTTGCACCGTCCATGAAGACGCCTTCGCCGGCAAGTCGGAGCGCCGCACCGCTGACTCCTACAGGGCTGCGATCTTTTGATCTTATTTCAGCCTCGCCAAAAGAGCCTCGGCAGTAGCCTCGGAAGACGCCGGATTCTGCCCGGTCAGCAGCGGACCATCCGTCACTACATAACTCGCCCAGTCATCGGCCTTGGAGTAAATACCACCCTTCTCCTTGAGCATATCCTCCACCAGAAACGGCACGACATCCGTCAGTTGCACCGCTTCCTCCTCGGTATTGGTAAAGCCCGTCACGCGCTTGCCCTTGACCAGCGGCCGACCATCCGCATCCTTGACGTGACGCAACACACCCGGCGCGTGGCAGACCGCCGCGACCGGTTTACCGGCCTGCTGCAGCGCCTCGATCAGCGCGATCGAATTCTGGTCTTCGGTCAAATCCCACAGGGGGCCATGGCCTCCCGGATAGAACACCGCGTCATAATCTTCGGCTCTCACACTGCTCAACAACGCAGTAGACGCCAAGGCGGACTGGGCGGCGGAGTCCTTGCGAAAGCGCTCGGTGGCCGCGGTTTGCGCATCCGGCTCGTCGCTTTTCGGGTCCAGGGGGGGCTGGCCGCCCTTGGGCGAGACTAGGGTCAACTGAGCGCCGGCATCCTTGAACACGTAATACGGTGCGGCGAACTCTTCCAGCCAGAAGCCGGTTTTCTTGCCGGTGTCACCCAATTGATCGTGGGACGTTAGAACCATCAGGATTTTCATGTCGTTCTCACTCCATTTCAGGATTTTCCCATGCTGAACCGCAAGGGGGACCTGTTGTGATGGACCCTTCACGGTACCCGTTTGTTTCACTTGTCGCTCGCGAGAACTGAGTGATGGCGCATGGCCCGGATGCGAGCCAGGTTGCGCAATTGCCAAGCTATAAAAGAACGTGTTTGCTGCTGCGCACCAAGGTCTTCAGTTGAGTGCAACAAATTGCACAATGCCGTGCAACTTCTAGCGCACTTGCGGAAAACCTTCTGAATAACATTCTGAATGCGGGTGATCTGGCCGCTATATTTTGGTGCGTTATCCAAATGAATGAGATGCCCATAGCGTGGCAAGAAATACATTCATCTATAGCAGCAGAAGAATAGATCGCTCAATAAAAATGGGCGACTATGACGGTCGCCCATTTTTCATGATGGAACTTCTAACATGTTGCTACATAAGGTGTTCGCCCAGTGTAGGGGCCTCGGCAATCCATGCACTGGTAAAGAGCCCTGACACTGGGCGAACGGGAGGTATTTTAATGGAACTTCACGAATATGTCCGTATATGTGAACATGAAATTTTTGAAACATCCTGTTTAAATGTCAACCTAAATATCATTACATACGCCGCTCAAACTCACCAGTTCGATCATTAACCGATCTTATACAGAAAAGTTGTACAACATACTCGGCCAACATACTGACACGTCACTGTCTGTATGTTGGCAATAAGCCATCCTTCAGAATCCTCCGAACTTCATTTCCAGGTCCGTGCCGACGAACACAGACCTTGCTCAGGGAGTATTCGCCGTTTCCTGCGCGATGGATTCGCCGCTGTCGGCGCCTTTACCGCTGTCCTTGCGCCGGGTCGGATCGGTGGGGCGCAGCAGGTCGGCATAATGGGCCTCAGCGGTTAATAGGTGTCGCTGCGCACCGTTCAGCCGCCCGGGGGTTGCAAGGCCTTCCCCGCAGAGTTAGATTGGATATGTGCAAATACCTGTCGCGCCAATATCTTTCAGGAGGTCGTCATGACCACTACGGTCGAATCGATAGAGATCCGGCAGAAACCCCGACCTGCCGGGGTTGCCGACTCTCAATCCGAAGACAGCGAAAGGGTCGTCATTACCCTCAGGGCACCAACACACGAGTCGGTGCAGGCATACATCCTTTCCCTCGAAATGCTAACCGCAGCCTTTCGTTGTCAGCTGCAACCTGTCCCGGAGGAAACTATCTCGACAATAGTCTCCCTGTGCGTGCCGAAAAAGCCGGTCACCTCCACACTTCTGCGCGAAGCAAAGATGCTGGTCCAGGCGAAGACCGAGATCCTCCACAGCAATGACTGGATTACCGCGCACGAAATCGCCGAGCTTGCCCAGTTCAAGTCGAGCAACCCCAGTTCTCAGCCGAACAAATGGAAGCTCAGTGGCAAGATTTTCGCCCTGCGTCATGAAGGGGTCGATTACTTCCCGATCTACGGGTTGGACCCCGCGCACGGCTTCCGACCTTTCGCCAGGCTTGGGAGTGTGATTTCGACACTGGCATCCATGAAAGACGGTTGGGGAATGGCCTTCTGGTTTGCAACGCCCAACAGCTATTTGGGCGGCAAGCGTCCAAAAGACCTGCTCCAGACCGACCCACAAGGCGTGCAAGAAGCGGCTGAGGACGAGGTAGCCGGGGTCATCCATGGTTGAAAGGCTGCCAAAGCACCCACCTGCTCCCGGCGAACACATTCAGGTGCGCCTGACCACCATCAAGGCCGGCCGGGTGCTGCATCGCTTTCACATTAATGAATTCCAGGCGACGGATTTCAATGGCACCGACAAAGGAAATGCGAGATTCAGCCCGATCCGGAACGCTCTGGGCGAGATCATCCCCACGCTGTATGGGGGCAGTACATTCGACTGCGCGGCTATGGAGACCGTATTCCGCGATGTGACCTATGAACCCCCGCCGAAGTATTACCAAAAAGCAAAGCTCGCCGGGTTCATGTATTCAAACGTCCTGGTCGTTGAAGAGCTATCTGTGGTGGATCTGTCCTCCAAAGCCTTGCGGTCACTGAACATAACCCGCAACGAGCTGATCGACACCGAAAAGAACATGTACCCGACAACGCGCCTATGGGCCGAGGCAATTCACGCATCAGTGCCTGACGCGCAGGGCCTACGTTGGATTTCGCGGCAGGACGATACGGCAGAAGCCGTTGTGCTATTCGGCGACAGGATCGGACCAACCGCCCTCGTCCAGCATGGCCGCAGCTTGGATGTGGTCAATGACGAGGACGCCTACAACTGGCTACTGGACCTGGCCGAGGTCATTGGTGTGCGAATAGTGCCCTGACAAATGTTGGCCAACGAGTTCTGAAGACGGTATCTACATGAGCTCAATACCCGGTCATTTCCAGATACCCCTGCCCGCCGTGGCTGCCACTCAACTGCACCGGCCCCTCCCAGTAGGGAATGCGCAAATCCATCCAGGCATTGGGGTTGAGGGCATTGAGGGTGATGTCGAGTTGCTTGCCGGGAATCTTGATCGACCAGCGGATGGGCATGGAACGGCCGGCGACTTTCGCCGTTTCCTGCGGTGTGAGGAGGATGTCGGTGGCGTGCAATGACTGCGCCTGCCCCCGGGCGTCGATCCAGGTGCCGGTTAGGTACGGCGCGCCGTCCTTGTGCCGCATGCGGTACAGCATGACCTGTTCGCCGCTGTCCAGGTGCAGGGAAAACCAGTCCCAGCCCGTTTGATTCGCGGTCAGCGGTTGGCTGCTCCACTCGCGATCGAGCCAGGCCGGACCGCTGACCTGATACACCTGGCCATCGATGTCGAGCGTGCCACTGGCCTGGAAAAACGGTTGGCTGTAATAGTAAGACGCCTGGCCCTGTTCGGATTTCTGGCTGAAACCCTGGTCGCCCTGCAACACCAACGGACGTGAAGACGTCAGCCGCAGCTGGTAGCTGAACGCCTTGTCCCGGGCGCTGAGTTGCAGCTCGGCCAAAGGATTGTCAGCGCTGGCCTGACTGCTGAAATGCCAATCGTCAATCCACGCGCTGAAAGGCGTCAGGTTCACCCCGGCCTGACCGACGCCACCCCGGGCATAACGTTCGGCGGCGTGGTGCACCGTTGCCGACGTCACCGCCGCATGCCCCAGCCAGATGATCGGGTTAGCCCAGCCAGTTTGCTCGGGCACCGCTTTCAAGGCACTGCGAAACAACGTCCATTGCGCGCCAAATTCGTTGCCCTGTGGGTCCTTGAGGTTGGCGGTGACGTACCACCATTCAATGCGAAAACCGTCGTGGGGACCGTGATCCGCCGGAAAATTGAAGGCTCTGCCAGGCACCACCGGCGTGAACGCGGCGGCTTGATTGCCCAATCCCGCAAAGCCCTTCTCGACAGGCGCCGGGTTATCGCAACCGCCGAGCAACGCCAGCAACAACACACCGACCTTAATCCTCATGGGCAAAGGTCCTCAGCAGATCCGCCGGTTGCGTGCGATACAGCGAGTACAGCGGCCACGCCGACGCCAGCAAGGTCGCGAGCAGCGCCAGCCCCAGCAACTGCAACAGCTGCAGCGGGAACACCTGCAGCGGCAGACGCCAGCCGAAGGCCTGGACGTTGATCACGGCATTCAGGCACCAGGCCAGCGCGATACCCAACGGCAACGCCAGCACCAACGTCAGCACTGCCAGCAACCAGGTTTGCCCGAGGTTAAGCAGCATCAATTGCCGGCGCGTCACCCCCAGCGCCCACAAGGGCGCCAGTTGCCCCAGGCGACTCTGGCTCTGGGTCAACAGGCTGATGAACAACGCCACACCCGCTACGCAGAGGGTCAGGCTGTTGAGCGCGGCGGTCGCGGCGAAGGTGCGCTCGAAAACCTGCGTGGACCAGCCCTTGAGCCGCGCCTGATCGACGATGCGGCTGTCGTCCAGGTTGAAGCGCGTTTGCAGCGCCGTCAGGAACGCCGGGATCGACGGTGGATCGATGCGCAGGTTGAAGCGGTTGGGGGTCAGTTGCGGCCAGCCGCGCAGCAGGTGATTGGCGTTGACCAGGATATGGCCCTTGGGATTGCCATAGTCGGCGTAGATCCCGACGATCTGTGGCGACCAGGGGCCGCCCGGTGTCGGTATCGTCAGGTGATCGCCAAGGCGCACCTTCAAGCGCCGGGCCAGTTGCTCGCTGAGCATCAGCGCATCGTCGCTGGCCAGCCGATCCCACGGCTTGTCGCCCAAGGCTTCCAGCAGCGGCCAGTGCTGGCGGTAGGTCGGGTGATCGATCACGCCGAAGATATCCGCCGGCCACCCCTGCAACTGGACGGACACCTGCCAGTTGGGCAGCACCGCCGTCAGTTGCGGCTGTTGTGTGAGCCAGCTGTGCAGCTCCCTGGCCTGGGCCGGGTTTTGTGGATTGAGGTAGAGCTCGGCGGTCAACCGTTGTTCGAGCCAGTTGCTGAAGGTCTGGCGGAAACCTTCGGTCATGCTGCCGGCACCGATGTTGGCCGCCAGGGCCAACAGCAGCGCCATCAACGCCAGGCTCAGGGCCGGCAGTTGCTGTCGGCAATCGGCGAGAAACCATTGGCCGAGCACCGATCGACTGCGCTGTAGCACCAGGTTCAGCACGCTATTGAGCACCACCGGCAGCGCCAGCGCGGCGCCGAGCAACAGCGCGGCCATCAGCACGAAACCACTGGCCAGGCTGTCGCCCCGCAGCAACGCCAGCAGCGCAATCACCGCGGCAATCGCGGCCACCCAACCCTGACGGCGCAGCCAGCGCGCATGGGCCTGATGCCAGGCCTGCGGATCGGCCAGGGCCAGCAACGGCAGACGCGCCGCCCGCCACAGACTGTTGACGCCTGCCAGCAAAGCGCCGAGCAGGCTCAGGCCGACACCGCTGAGCCACCACCACGGACTGAGGCTCAACTGTCCCGCCACTTCGGCGCCATACAACCCGCGCAGACTGGCGGCGACATCCGGCAACAGCACACTGGCCAGCAAGTAGCCACTGGTCACTCCAGCGAGGCCGCCAATCAACGCCAGTGCACCCAGCTCAACGGCCAGACACGCGATCAACATCCGTGCACTGACACCGCAGGCGCGCAAGGTGCGCAACAACCCTCGGCGTTGCTCCAACGCCAGGCCGATGGCGGCGTGAGCGATGAACAGCCCGACCACGAACGACAGAAACCCCAGGGCATCGAGGTTCAGGTGAAAGCTCTCGGTCAGGCGCGCGAGATTGTTCTCTTCGCCGCTGCTCTTGAGTTGCAGCTGGCCTTTGAATTGATCGGGCAGCGTCGCGCTGAAGTCCTTGGGCAACAGCAGGCGCGACAGCTGATCCGGCAGACCAAGGACCTGCTGGGCGAAGCCGATGTCCACCAGCAACACACCGGGGGCCATATCGGCTTCAACATGCAGCGGCGGCAATGCCACGCCGTTCAGGCTCGACGGCTGCTCTCCCTCTTGCAAGCCCAGGGCCTGCAAGGTCTGCGGCGAAATCCAGGTCCTGCCCGGCGGCCTGAAAAATTCGACGATTTGCTCGATCGCCAGTGCCTGCCCGGCCACTGCGGAACCGGCCGGCAGCGACACCGGCTCGATGCCCATCAGCTGCAAGCGCTGGTCTTCATGCCCCTTGAGTGTCAGCCGGCCCTGCAGCACCGGCGACACCGGCCAGCCTGCAAGGCGCAGATCGACAAACACTTGTTGAGAGAAGGTCGCGCCACTGGGGGTACTGAGGCTGGCCTGGGGTTCACCGCCGATCAACTGGCTGGCCCGGGCATAACTGTCCCGCGCCTGGCTGTTCAGTGCCTGCACACCGGACAGCAGGCTGGTGGCGAGCCAGAGCCCGGTCAACACGCTGAAAAATTGCACCGGGTGCTGCCGCCAATGGCTGAGCAGTGCCCGCAAGGTTTCGCCAAAGACCCGCACTTCAGCGCCCGTCCGCGCCAGCCAGACGGCCACCCTGCAACACCACTTTTTCCGCCAGTCGCGCCGCGACCCGTGGGCTGTGGGTGACCATCAACAAGGTCGTCGGACTGTCGTCGAGCAGTTCCAGCAACAACTTCAACACCTGGTCGCTGGTGGCTTCATCGAGGCTGCCGGTCGGTTCGTCGGCCAGCAGCAGTTTCGGTTGCGAGGCCAGCGCCCGGCCCAGCGCAACCCGCTGCTGTTGCCCGCCGGACAACTGCTCCGGATAACGTCGCAGCACATCGGCCAACCCCAGACGCTGCACTAGATGCGCCTGCCAACGCGGATCATGCCGCCCCGCCAGCCGCGCCTGGAACGCCAGATTGTCCTCCACGCGCAAGCTGCCGATCAGGTTGTACTGCTGGAACACCAGGCCGATTTCGGTCCGCCGCCAGCTCGCCAGTTGCCCTTCGCTCATCTGTTCCAGCCGATGCTCGCCGCTGCGGATGCTACCGCGATCGACCTTGTCCAGCCCGGCAATCAAGTGCAGCAAGGTGCTCTTGCCGCTGCCCGACTCGCCCATCAGCGCCAGGCTGCTGCCGGGCTTCAAGGTCAGGTCGACGCCTTGCAGCACCGGTAATGGACCCTGGGGAGTGGCGTAGCTTTTGAAGACGCCTTGGACCGACAGCATGGGGGCAGGCTCGTTGAGGTCAGTGAGGCTAGGATAGCGGACGGCGGCGACACCGCGTTATCGTTCTTCGCCGGCGAGCCTGCTCGCGAAGGCGTCGGTGGTAGCTACACATAGTTCAGTTCAGAAACGCTGTTGATACCGGTCATAGAGCGCCTCGCGGTTGGAATGCGGGTACTCCTCGAAGTGCTGTTGCATTCTTGTAATCCAGACATCGCAAACGCGATCCCCTATGCCAGCTATAGTTAATGACCTTGGGGAAATGCGGGAATACCGATTTCGCAGGTGCTGCCATGAACAAAACCGATCTGACGCTAGCGTTCGCCCTCTGCCTGACCGCCACCGCCGCAGCCCATGCGGATGACCTGACCCCCACCACCGACTACAGCAGTGAATTCAACTATTACGGCGAAAACCAACCCTTCGCCCATCCCGTCCCACCCTCCCTGAGCTCTGTGCCGCCGCGGTCTTACATCCCCACGGCCCCGAGGGAATTCATCCCGATTGCGAGCCAGCATGTGTTCCACGACTCAAGATTGCCAACCGTCGCGGATGCCACCGTGCGGGTGTTCATCCGATCCTACGACGCGGAACGCGGCGTCTACGTCAACGAAGAAGTGCCCGACCCCAGCTGCCTGCTCGCCTGCCTTGGCGGCCAGGGACAGGCGAGTGAGGTTTACCACTGACGTTTGTCCGGGCGCGCGAGGCCGAGCTTTTCGATCCGGTAACGCAGCATGTCGCGGCTCAGGCCCAGCAGCCGTGCCGACTTGGTGACATTCCAGTCGGTCTTGTCCAACATCTTGCGCACCATGTCGCGCTCCACTTCCGGCAGGTTCATCGACTCGGTGCCGTTATAGGTCGGGCGCGGTTCGCTGTGTTGGGGTTCATGCTGGAACGCGAGTGGCTCATCCACCAGGCTCAGGCACACGTTCAACTGGTGGGTGGCAATGGTGTCACTCTGGGCCAGCAGCACGGTTTGCTCGAGCATGTTGCGCAACTCGCGCACGTTACCCGGCCAGCTGTAGTTGAGCAGCAACTCTTCGGCCTGGTCGCTGAAATGCAGGTGCGGCTTGCCATAGCGTTTGCCATGGCTCGCCAGGAAATGCCGGGCCAGCACCAGGATGTCTTCGCCACGGGCGTATAGCCGCGGCACCTTGATCGAGATGATGCGCAAGCGGAAGAACAGGTCGCGGCGGAACTTGCCCTGCTGGACCATCTGTTCGAGGTTGCAGTTGGTGGCGCTGATCACCCGCAAATCGACTTTGCGTTCCTTCACCGAACCGACCCGGCGAATGGTCCGGTCTTCGAGCAGCTTCAGCAGTTTGGCTTGCAGCAACAGATCCATTTCCCCGACTTCATCGAGAAACAGCGTACCGCCATCGGCCGCTTCCACCAGCCCGACGCGACGGTCCTTGGCGTCGGTGAAGGCGCCTTTCTCGTGACCGAACAGTTCCGACTCCACCAGGTTGGAAGGAATCGACGCGCAGTTGAATTCTATGAACGGGCCTTTGCTGCGCGGACCGTCGAAGTGCAGCGCCCGGGCCACCAGTTCCTTGCCGGTGCCGGTCTCGCCTTCGACGAGTACGGGCGGCAGATCGGTGTTGGCCATGCGCCGCTCGGCGTCGAGCAACTGGCCGATGGTGTTCTTCAGATACTGCATGGGCGCCGAGTCGCCGATCAATGCCTGCACCCCGGACTTCTGCGCTTCGCGCTCCTGATAGAACGACAGCGTGCGTTCCAGCCGCTCAGTGGCCAGGGCCTTGTCCAGCAACAGCTTGAGCTCCGGCAAGGCCACAGGCTTGGTGACGTAATGGAACGCCCCCTCTTTCATCGCCGCCACGGCATCTTCGACGTTGCCGTAGCCGGTCATCATGATCACTTTCAGATCCGGCGCGCTGATGCGCAGCTTCTGGATCAGGTCGTGCCCGCTCATGCCTGGCAGCGAATTGTCGGTCAGCACCACGTCAGGGACGAAGGTACTCAATTGCTCCAGTGCTTCTTCAGCCGAGTGGCAGACTGTCACCTCGAAGTCTTTGCGCTCCAGGTAGGTCTGGATATTCTCGGCGAGGAGTTCATCATCCTCGACCAGCAATATGCTGTGCTCCATATTCCCCTCCCGTTGCCACTTTGAAATTGAGACAGACGCGGGTTCCTTCCTGCTCCCGGCTGGTCAGGTCGACCGAGCCGTCGAAACGCTCCATTATTCTTTTGACCAGGACCAGGCCTACGCCCAACCCGCCTTGTTTGGTGGTGAAAAACGGCTTGAACACCATTTGTTGCTGCTGCTGGCTCATGCCCTTGCCGGTGTCACCCAGGGTCATGCACACCCGCCCGGGCTGCGGCGATTCGATGTCGATACTGAGCACGCCACCCTTGGGCATGGCTTCCAGGGCATTGGCGAACAGGCTATTGAGAATCTGCGTGAGCAATACCTGTTGGCTGATCACCGGTGGGCAACTCTGCGGCGTGAAACGCACTTCGACACCGCAGCGTTTGATCAGCGCGTGGTAGGCACTCAGGGTGTCGTCGATCGCCAGCACCAGCTCCACCGCTTCACCCTCGTCATTCACCGGCCGCAATGACACCAGCAACTCCCGGACCCAGCGCGACATGCGATCGACCTGACTGATAATGTCGCCGATGTTCTTCTGCGCGCCCTGGCTGGCGATTTCCTGGGCCAGTTCGGCGCTGGAGCGAATATTTGCCAGCGGGTTGCGCAGGCTGTGAGCCACCGCCGAGGACATTTCCCCCAGGGCAACAAAGGTCTCGTTGGTGATCAGCTGTTTCTGCTGGCTTTCGAGCAGCTTGGCCGCACGCCGCACTATCCAGAACAACGCCAGGTAAATCGCTGCACCGCCCAGCCCGGTCGCCAGCCAGATGGACTTGAAGCCGCGCTGGATGCGCGCCACCAGATCCACCGGTTCCTTGTAGATTTCCACCATGGCGATCACTTGGCTTTTGTCGGCATTGAACATCGGGATGTAATTCTCGATGAACAGATAGGCAGGCTCGCGCAACAATCTCTGCTCGGGGCGTTCCTCGACGATCTCGTGGTAGCTGGTGGACACCGACTCCTTCATGGCGAAGGACTCATCCAGCTCGTCATCGTCTTCAATGCGCACGCCGATCAACTGAGGGTTGGTCGACCAGACCACGGTGCGATCCTGGGCATACACCGTGGCCAGCAGAAGGTCCGGCAGATGTTTTACATGATCGAGAAACTCGACGCGGGCGGCGGCTCGGGTCGCCGGTTCGACGTCGGGATAAGCATGGTCCTGGCGCGGGTCGAGCATTTCGCCCATGGTTCGGTTCGGATTGATCGACGCATGGCGGATTTCGGCCTCACCCATCGCCTGAATGAACTGCGCGGTCAGCATGGAATCGCGTTCGACACTCTCGATCACCACGAATCGCGTGGAAACATAGCCCAACCCCACCGCCACGGCCGCGATGATGAAAAAGCTGCCGAAGGAGAACCAGCGCAGCAAATTGAACGGCCCGCGCCGGCCCTTGCGTTCTGTGTCCGGCGTCTGCAACGACGCCGCCGTTTTTTGTTGTTCCAGTGTCTGCATGGGTGGGTCCTGGATGCTTGCATCAAGCCTTTTCAGCCGTGTTTCGAATCAGTGTAGGTGGCGACGGATGGCGCCATTGATATTATTTAGCCGCTATTGCGTTTGCACCGCCTGTAACGGTTGCTGCCGTTCGGGCAGGCACGCAGGCTCGCTGTTCCCAGCGTCATCGCCAGAAGGACGCTCAAAGGCCTCAGGAAGCCAAACCGCTTGAAAGGGAACCGCGCTTTACTGTCCATCACCAGCCGCCTCGAAGTCATGAAGGGGTAATGGTGATGTGCAAGTAGCTCGCCAGATTTTTAACAGGTTTTACGAAGCACTAACCCATGACAAAACAGCGGCTTATCAACATCAATGTGCCATGTCCGGGAAGCCGCTGGGGAATGCCACCCGCTAACGGGGAAAGCTCACACCCATTTTTCAGAACAGCCGTTTGAATGAAAGACGGACAGTCGTGCCCTCGCCTTCGCGGCTTTGCAGGGTCACCGCGCCGCCGAAACGATCCATGATCCGCTTGACCAGCACCAGTCCGACCCCCATGCCACCGCGCTTGGTGGTGTAAAACGGGCGGAAGGCCATGTTGCGTTGTTCTTCGTTCATGCCTTTGCCAGTGTCGCTCACAACCACGCAAACGCCTTGGGCAACGATCGGCTCCAGGGTGATGGTGAGCGTGCCGCCCTTCTCCATCGCCTCCAGTGCATTGGCCAGCAAACTGTTGAGAATCTGCGTCAACTGCACCTGCTGGCTCAGGACCATGGGTGTTTCCTTGGGCTCGAACACGACCAGGACCGCGGCCTTGGCGATCTGCTGCTCGAAGGCCATGAGGCTGTCATGCAACGCTGCCACCAGATTGACCGGCTCCGCCTCGTCGTTGAGCGGGCGCAAGGATTGCAGCAGCTCCCTGACCCATTTCGACATGCGATCGACCTGGCCGATGATGTCGTTGATGTTCTTGCGCGCCGCGCCGCTGTCGAATTCCAGCGCCAGTTCAGCGCTGGAGCGAATGGTCGCCAAGGGATTGCGCAGGCTGTGGGCCACCGCCGACGACATTTCGCCCAGGGCGACAAAGGTTTCGTTGGTGATCAGTTGCTGCTGTTGTGCCGCCAGCAGCTTCGCGGCCCGACGCACGATCCAGTACAGCCCCAGGTAAATCAACCCACCGCCCAGGGCGGTGGCCAGCCAGATCAATACCAGGCCGCGCTCCATGCGACTGATCAGGTCCTTGGGCTCCTTGTAGATCTCGACCATCGCGGTGACTTTGTCGCCGTCGGCATCGAACAGCGGAATGTAGTTTTCGATGAAGATGTATTCAGGGGGCGTTACGAACTTCTGCTCCATGCGGCTATGGTCGACGCTGTGATAGCTGGCCGACACCGGGGTCTTGGAGGCAAAGGCTTGATCCAGGTCTTCGTCGGTATGGATCGTGGTGCCCATCAATGCCGGGTTGGTCGACCAGATCACCCTGCGGTCGGGGGCGTAGATGTTGGCCAGGATTACGTCCGGCAAGTGTGCGATATGGTCGAGGAATTCGCCACGGGCATTGGCCCGGGCCATGGGGTCGACGTCTGGAAAGTCCTTGTCCTTGCGAGGGTCGAGCAACTCGCCCATGGTCCGCACGTTGGGAATCGACACATGGCGTACCTCGGCCGAGGCAATCGCCTGAATGAACTGGGACGTCAGCAAGGCATCGCGCTGCACGCTCTCGGTAATCACGAACCGCGTGGAGACCGACCCCAGCGCCACGGCAACCGTGCCGATCACCGCCAGGCTGATTAGCGAAAACCAGCGCAACAGATTGAACGGCGGCTTGCGCGAGTGCAGGCAAGTATCGCCCTCCTGCGACAGGAGCGCTTTGATAGGCATGTTCATGGACATTTGTTCCCGACGTTTCCCCTATAGGGTTATAGCCCACTAATGGCCGTTTGCCCGATGTCGGGTTTTGGGGGCGGGTGTCGACAGTGGTGAACCTGAATGGGGTCGAGCTGAAGAAATATAATTACCTGTGGGAGCGGGCTTGCTCGCGAAGACGGTGGCCCAGTCAATATTGATGTCGCCCGACACACCGCTTTCGCGAGCAAGCCCGCTCCCACAGGTCCGCACATTAGCGCATCCCCTGCCCCTTACACCCGACATCCCCACCTGCCCCCAATGCTGGGGACAATGGCCCGCTCGCTGAAGCGAAGGCCTGACGGCGTTTGTCCGCCGCATGCCCGTGCCGCGGGCCTCTCAAGGTTGTTTTCAGCGATTGGTACGGAAGTTGCCGAAGCCCTCTCAACTGACCCATCCCCACGGGACAGGTACTCTGAGAGAGGGATTAACTCATGCACCCCTTACTGTCCAAAACTGCGGCCGCCCTGGTCGTGAGTGCTCTGGCCCAAGGCGTCGCCCAGGCAGCGTTGTACGCTGTCGACCCCGGACCTTACCTTCCCGCCAACGGCTCGTTCGCCGCCTGGTATCAGGACACCCACGGTCGGACCCTCGACCTGTGCCTGTCCAAGGCGGTCAGCTCCAGGGCTCCCGGTGCACCCGGCGCGCCGTCGTACATGTGTTCGTTGTTGCCGACCCCCGGCGTATTCGACGACGCACAACCGATCGTCTTCCCGACCAACTTCCCTGACGAAGCCTTCTGGTTCACCGCCGATGCGCAAATCGTCGATGCGGCCCGGGGTATCGACCTGTCGTTTGGTACCGCCATCGAAGCGGCTTTCGCTGCAGAAGAACCGGTCGAAGGCGACCAGCTCAGTTTCGCCCGCGTGCGCATTCGCATCGATGTGCCCACCGCCGGCACCTACGTCGTCACTCATCCCTATGGCGTCGATGTGTTCAACGTCGATGTGCCCGGGCGGCGGGCGATCAACATGACCCGCGACATCGGCATCGGCTCGCCGAAAACCTACGACGGCGCCCTGCGCGGTGACGTCGGCCCCTTCCTGCGCAGCGTCAATGGTCCCTACACCGAGACCAATCCACTGACCGGTGCGGCCGAGCAATTCATCGGCGACCCGAACCTGGAAGAGGCCATCACCGGCAGCCCGTTCAACACCAACTTCGTGCGCATCGAAGGGCCCAATGGCCTGGATTTGCGTACCACGCTGTTCAGCATCTCCGGCAAGTTGTCGACGGTGGTGCGGCCGACGCCGATGATCACCCAGCGCAGCACTTACTCGCGCAAAGCCGGTGCAAGCGCGCCGATCGCCCAGCAGGACGTGTTCGTCATGGCGCCCCCGCCGCCGGCGACTGCCGCCGTGACCAGCAGCAGCCCGGTGCTGAACATGAGCGAAGCCACCACCACCGGCAACTGGTACGCGCAGTCAGCGGTCAATCCGACCTTGCCGAGCATTGTGCAGGTGACCGCCGACAACCACGTGGCGATCCCCACCAGCACACCGACCACCCTGTCCATGGCGCTGACCGACCTGGTGGTGATCCAGCGTGCGGAGTACAGCCTCAGCAGCGGGCAACTGACCCTCGTGGCCTCGACCAGCGACGAGACTTCTCCGCCGGTGCTCACTGCTTCATCCGCCAGCGGAGCCGCCATCGGCGCCCTCAGTGGCGAAGGCGCGGTGAAAACCCTGGCCACCGGCATCTCGCCGATTCCACCGTCCAGGGTTCGCGTGACGTCATCCAATGGCGGCAGCGACACCGAAGAAGTGGTCATCGTGCAATGAACGCTCACATGCCCAGATCCTCATCAGGAGGCATCATGAACAATTGGCCACGCCTGGCGCTCAACGCCCTGGGACTGACTCTATCGCTGTCCGGCAGCGCGTTCGCGCAACTCGCCGCCGTCGACCCCGGCCCTTACACCTTTGCCACGGGGAAATTCCCCATGTGGTATCAGGACAACAATCAATTGAAGATGGAGTTGTGCCAGTCCCGGGCCGCAAGCTCGCGGGTGCCGGTCACCAACCCACCATCGTACATGTGCGTCCTGGCGGCGGAACCGGGCGTCTACGACGACGCCCAGCCGATGGTCTTCCCCGACAACTGGCCTGGAGAAGCTTTCTGGTTTGCGGCGGAGACCGCGATCCCGCAAGTCGGCAACAGCGGGTATGAACTGGAAGTGTACGTGGCCGCGATCGAGGCGGCATTCGGCGCCGAAACCCCGGTGGACGGTGACCAGGTCTCCTTCGCGCGGATTCGCCTGCGCGTCTCGGTGCCGACGCCCGGGGTCTATACCATCACCCACCCGTACGGGGTGGAAACGATCAACGTCACCACCACCGGCCGGCGCGCCATCAACATGACCCGGGACATCGGCATCGGTGCACCCGGTAATTTCAGCGGCGTGCTGAACGGCAACGTCGGCCCGTTCCTGCGCAGCGTGAATGGCCCCTACACCGAGATGAACCCGGACACCGGAACCGTCGAAACCTTCGTCGGCGATCCGAACCTCACCGAGCAGGTCACCGGCAGTCCCAACAGCACCAACTTCGTACGCATCCAGGGACCGGCCGGGACCATCGAGACCAACCTGTTCACGGTGTCCGGCAAAGTCCTCGACAACCGTGCCCAGACCCCGGTGGAAATCGACCGCGCCACCTATCGGCGCACCGGCACCGGCACGCGGGTCGAAGTCTTCGGTAAATCGGGCAACAGCTCGAACCTGTGTTTCCGTGAAAGCATTGCCCTGGTACCCGGCCCACCGCTGTCGCCGTGTCTGATCAACATGACCGCCGACAACAATGGCCTGTTCTTCGGCCAGCGTCAGTTCACCGGCAACGTGCCTCCGGTCGTGGTGGTCACCGCCACCAGCCCGACGGGTACAACCCGGCCGACGGCGGTATCGAGCAAGCTCACGGACGTGGTGAAAGTCCAGACCGCGCGCTACAACTGGAGCAATCACAGCCTGCTGATCGAGGCCACCTCCACTGACGAAGTGACGGTGCCGGACATGGTCGCCCAGGGTTACGGTCGTCTGTCGAAGACCGGCACCCTGCAACGCCTGACCGTTGCCGACCTGCAACAGCCACCCGCCACCGTGACGATCAAATCCGCCGCGGGCGGCAGCGATACCGAGCCGGTCGTGGTGGTCGGTTCGGCACCGGATACCGGCGAAAACAAGGCGCCACTGGCGGTGGCCGACACCGGCAGCACCAGCTTCGGGGTGCCGATCACCCTCAACCTGCTGGGCAACGACAGCGACCCGGACGGCAATACGCCGCTGAGCATCACCGCGCTGACCCAACCGGCCGCCGGCCAGGGCAGCGTGGCGTTGAGCGGCGCGGCAGCGGTGGTCTACACCCCGCCGGCCGTAGTCAACGCACCGCTGACCACGACGTTCACCTACAAGGCTCAAGACGTCAAAGGCCTGGCCTCGACCGCTCCGGCGACCGTGACCATCACCGTGGCGCCTAACCGGTCTCCGGTGGCGGTCGTCGACAGCATCGCGACCCTGGGCGTGGCGGTACCGATCAACGTGCTGGCCAACGACACCGATCCGGAAGGCAACGTGCCGTTAGCCGTCGCCAGCCTGACCCAGCCAGCGGCCGGTCGCGGCACCGTCAGCACTGACGGCAGCGTGATCACCTACACCCCACCGGCCACGGTCACCACGGCCTTCACCACGACCTTCACCTACATCGCCAGGGACAGCTTCGGCGCCCAGTCGGCGCCGGCTACGGTCACGGTGCAAGTCTCGCCAAGGCCTGCCGCGGAGACCTTCGCGGTGACCGCCGCCACCGTCCAGGCCCGCTCCAACAACCGTTTCAACTGGGACTTCTCGGGCACCTCTTCGGTGACTACGGGTAACACCATCACCGTCCAGGTGACGACCCCGAGCGGGCTGGTGACCCTGGGTAGCACCACGGTGCCGGTGACCGGACGCTGGCGGCTGACGGTGAGCAACAGCACCGCGGTGATCCCGTCGGCCAACCCGACGGCGACCATCCGCTCATCCCAAGGCACCGTGCGCACGGTCTCCGTAGCCGTGCAGTAAGCGCTCGCCCCACTGATCTGGATCGGTGGGGCAGGCCTCTTCCCAAAGGACAACGCCATGAAAACGTCGACCGCCGCCCTGCTCTGCCTGCTTCTGCTCTGCAGCAGTGCGGGCGCGGGCGCCGATGATTTGATGGAGAACGACGACCTGGCCCAAGGCTTCGACCTCGGCGAGATGCCCGCGCCGATTGGCCAGCAAGCGCTGATCGATCAGAACGGCCAGGCCAACGTCGCGCTGCTGCAGCAGAACGGCCAGTCGCTGCTCGGTCGCATCGTCCAGTCGGGGAGCAATCAGGAAGCGTACATCCTGCAGCAAGGCAGCGACCTGATGGCATTGATCACCCAGCAAGGTTCGGGCAACAACGCCCAAATCACGCAAAACGGCAGCCACAACCGCGCGCAGATTTCCCAGAACGGCAACAACAACGACGCCAGCATCGACCAGGCCGGCACGGGACTCTCGAGTGCCGTGACCCAGTCGGGAGACGGCATGAGCGTTTCGGTCAAACAGTATCGCTAAAGCATTGCACCACTTGGAGGTTTCATCATGTTCAAACTGACGCCCCTCACCGCCGCCATCCTGGTCATTGTCAGTGCCCAGGCGATGGCTGACGACAGCCTTTCCACCCAGAACCAGGTCGGGACGGCCAACATCGCCGAAGTGACGCAAATCCAGGCCAGTTTAAGTACCATCACCCAGACACAACTCGGCGAAGGCAACAACGCGGCTGCCAAGCAAGACAACGCCACCGGCACCATTACCCAGGATCATCTCGGTAATTACAACGCCGGCTACGCCGAGCAGCTGTACGAAAACGCCAGCACCATCACCCAGCAACAGGTCGGCGCCCAAAACACCAGCCATGCCAGCCAGTCGATCGGCTTGGGCGGCAACCAGGCGCTGCAACAACAGCAAGGCACCGGCAACTTCTCCTTCATCTACCAGGAAGGCCAGGACGGCAACACCGCCACCAGCGTGCAGCTCGGTGACGACAACCAGGCCAATATCGAGCAACTGCAGTACGGTACCGCCAACAACGCGACCGTCATCCAGTACGGCACCGCGAACTACGGAACTGCCGAACATGTCGGCCACGTGGCCGGCCAGATCAATATCAACCAGGCCGGCGAAGGCAACTACGCCTATGGCGACCAGAGTTTTGGTAACGACGGCACTGTGACCATCAACCAGCTGGGCGACATGAACGGCACCGAAGTCTGGCAGGATTCGCAAGTCGTCAGCAGCAAGGTCACCGTCGACCAGATCGGCCTGACCAACGAAACCATCGTCGACCAGAGCTTCGGCGAAAACAACGTCGCCCAGATCCTGCAAGTCGGCGACCTCAACGCGATCTACGCCGACCAGTTCGAGTCCATCGGCTCGACCCTGGCGCTCTACCAACAGGGCACCGGCAACGTGCACTTCACCTACCAGAGCGGCGACAGCCATGTGCTCAATGCCAACTCGGTGGGTAACGACAACAAGGTCTATGCCAGCAACTGGAAAGGCCCGCAAGCCGGTGGCCAGTTCGGTACCAACCAGCGTGCGACCGTCAACCAGCTCGGCAGCAACAACATCGCCAGCTTCACCCAGGCCGGCGCTGGCCAGATCATGACCACCAACCAGAACGGTACCGGCAACAAGACCACGGTCAGCCAGGCTGACAACTACAACGAGCTGTACTTCGACCAGAACGGCAGCGACAACATCCTCATCGCCTCGCAACGCGGCACCACCAACCTGGCCCAGGGCACCAGCAACGGTTCGGGCAACAGTACCGAGTACGATCAGTCGGGCATGGATAACCGGGCGTTCACTACGCAGTACGGGAGTGATAACCAGATCACTGTGAAACAGGCGGACAACATGAACGTGGCGTATGTGACCCAGGAGGGGACGGGAAACATTGCCCGTGTCGATCAGGGTGGGATGACGCAGATGGCGAATGTTCAGCAGTATGGGTCGGGTAACCAGGTGACTGTGTTGCAGCAGTAATTTCGTCAACAAAAAAAAACCGCGACTCTTTTTAAGGATCGCGGTTTTTTTTCGTCCACATGGACTGAGTGTGCGCCGGATCGAGCACGGTCGAAATTGATTGTCGGTTGTCAGGACGTCATCGCGACGTGGTCCACCTGACGAGTTCCTGTGGCTGAGGGATTAACCTTGGGGATCGAGGTTATCCAGTGCCCGGTTTACCGCCAGATCAGCCAGCATGATGACCTGCTGGATGCCCAACACCATGCTGCGTTGCGGCCCCTCGACGAATGTCGCGAAATCACTGGCCATGACACTCGCCGAAGCCAACGACTCACAGGCGTGGGCCAACAGGCTTTCGGTGTCGATGTCCGGGGCGATGACGAACATCGTGCTGGGGTTGTGGGGGGCGGAAATGTTGATCATGGCGGGTTTGAGGTGAAGGTTGGAAGTGCGGGCGGCGGTAGTGCTTTCGCTGTGTGATTCTGGGGGATTCGGTGTTGGTTTGGGCATGGTGAAGATCCTGTAGAAAATGAAACCACCATGACCTGTCGCTAAACAAGTAAGGGTGGCGGCTGTACGAAGGTTAGCGAACCGGGGGTACAGGAGAACCCGGCAGACCCGAAAGTCTCCGACGCACAGCCGCCATGATCAAATTGCAAGCATAGAAAAACCTGCAATAAAGATTGGAGTGCTGTTGTTCCCTGTTACTGTTCGGATCGCTAAACCCGATCGCTGAATTTGCAGCGATCCAGCAACGATAGAGTCAGGGCCCAGGGTGCACAAGCCGGCGGATTCTGCCGTAGTTGTAGGCAATGGCGCAAGGTGATGTAGCCTTCAAGTCAGTCCTACAGACAACTACTTGAACCCATAAAAGTCTGGTTGGCTGTCAGCCGCCTTCGCCGGCAAGCCGGTCTCGCTCCCACATTTTCTGATCGCTGTCGTGCATGGACTCTGTCTGCGCCGAGGATCCACTGTGGGAGCGGGCTTGCCCGCGAAGGCGGCGGCATAGTCAACATTTGTGCAAGCTGGACCACCGCTTTCGCTGGCAAGCCAGCTCCCACAGGGTCCGCGGATATTCGCAAAAGACCTGGTCGGCCCGAAGGCCGCCATGTCACTCATCCCCACCCTCAGGCACCACCTTGGCCTGAGTCAAATACCGATCCAGCGTCTCATCCTGCACCGGTGCAGTCTTATCCCCCGCCACCTGCCACATCTTGCGTTCAATCCCCTGGGCCAACAGATGCCCCACCGCCGCCTCGATCGCCGACAACACACACAACTGCGCCGGCTCGTTCGTGGTATACCCGACCTCGGCCTCAAGCAACTTCTTGAATTCGATAAACTTGAACACCCCGGCACTGCGGGCCACGGAGTAGATGGTCTTGCTGGTCATCACGTTGGCCAGGACCTGCCCGCTGCGCACATCCACCGCCCGCAGGTTTACCGTGACTTGATCCACCCGATACTCGCGGGAAATGTCGATGCCCAGGTAACGCGCCCCTTCCCCGCCGCTGCGCACGTTGGTGTCGTACGCAATGATCCCGCCCTCGAGCATCATGTTCGCCGCCTGCAACGGCGGCAGCTCACCCAGGATATTCACCGGCGTGTTCGGTTTTTTCTGCGAGGCGCGGATGATCTTGCGTTCGGTCAGCAGGTTCTGCAGCCCCTCACGTTCCAGCACCACGAACCAGCCACTGGACTGCAACGCATCCATCAACATGCTCGCCGCGCCCTGGGTCACGCTGGTGGAAAAGGAACTGGCCGGGGTCGGTTTGTACTGCCCGGTCTGATCCCGGAAGCCGTACACCACCGCCATCAACCGGCCTTTGGGGCGTGGCATGTTCAGCAAGTCGTAATAGGTCGACGCCCGAGGTGTCAGGGTCGGGGTTTCGGTGTCCTGCTCCGCCGACATCGGCTCGCGCAGACTGCACCCTTGTAATGCCGCCAACATCAGCCCTAGCGCAATGATCTTTTTCATGTCCTTGTCTCCCCGTCGACCGAGTCCCCTCAAGGGGCCAGTCCATTCACCTGGATTTCCGAAATTTCACCGCTCGCTCGATCGGTCACTTCAATAGTCAGTGCGCCGGAGTCGTCGATGACATTGACGATAAAAGCGTCGGTGGACAGGCTCCCCGTGTTGCCGGTGGAGATGTTGTCCAGCAACTGCCCCAGCAACCGCGATTGCAACTGGCTGCTGAAGCGTTCGAGGGCTGAGGTCCCGGCCAGCGAGGCCCGGTCTTTCAAGTCCGGATCGTCGTGGTCGTTTTGCGCCTGGGCATTGTTGAGCAGCCAGGTTCCGTTCAACGGGTTGCCGCCGAACGACGGGTTGATCGGCGTGTAGACCAGCTCCGTGGCCTGGACCAGGCCGCCACTGGCGAACCCGAGCAACCAGATTCCGGCCACTGACAGCCCGGAGCGGTGCAACAACGTTTTCGTTTTCATAATTCGTCCCTCTCAAGGTCCGTGGTGTCCTGCAACAAGGCTTCCAGCTTGCGTTTGACGATCTGCCCGCGCACCCAGTCGGCAGCGTCGGACGCCTCCTCCTTGAGGTCCACGGTGTTCGGCGGCAGGAAGCGCCGATACACCAAACGCTGTTGGTACTCCACCGTCACCAGGCTGCCCCAGCGTGCGGAAGGTCGTTCGCGTACCACCAGGTTGAAATCCATGGGGCTGGTGGCGCGCAGGCGTTCACTGAACGCGTAATAAAACTCGTGGCCGATGTGCGAGATGGTGTCATCGACGATAAAGCCCATCATTTCGTCCTCTTCGGCGGCCGCGGCAAAAGGCATCGCCAGCAGCAGGATCAGGGCCAGGCAGAATCTGTTCATGGCGTCACTCCTTGTGCAGACCGGGACGGACTTTTCGGCCCCGACGCGCCCTCGATGAACGCCTTTTCGGCCACGAACTGCCAGTCCTTGTAACTGGCCATGCCGGTGAAGTCCGACCATTGACTGGGGAAATCCGCCTGTTTGAGCGGCGTGTCCGTGGAGGGGCTGAAGAGGCCGGTGATGCGCCCGTCGAAACCGCGCATCAGGGTCCATTCACCGCCCCCGATCGGGTCCGGGTACAACTGGCGAATATGGTGTCTGGCGTTGGGGAAACGTTCGTCCTGCAACAGGTCCGCCAGTTCTTTGGGGTACTGCGCCAGGCCCGGCGAACTGCGGTAATAGCTGCGCAAGGCCTGGGCATACTGGGTACCGACCCAGAGCAACTGGCGTTCACGATCCCGGCGCGAGGCGCTCGACCATAATTCGCCGGCACTGGCCAGGCCCATGCCCATCACCATGATCAGGAACAACACGCCCAGGTAGGTGAAACCCGCCTCGTTCGAGGGCTTACCACTCGGCATAAAGGCTGCCATCACGCGCCCTCCCTGTAGCGCCGCTCTTGATATCGGCAACCCCGCCCGGAACACCGTCCGGCGGCGCCACCAGCACCCACAGGTCCTTGCGCTCGGCGATCGGGTCCATCGGCGGGTTGCGCAGGTAACGCTGCTCCACCAGTTGCTCGAGGGAATCGGGGTAGCGCCCGGTGTCGCCGTAGTAATGATCCAGCGCCTCGCGCATCGCCGACAGGCTCTGGCGCAGGGTGGTCTCCTTCGAGGCCTCGAGGCTGTTGAAATAGCGTGGCAAGGCGATGGTCATCAGGGTCGCGATGATTGCCATGACCACCATCAGTTCCAGCAGGGTAAAACCCTTTTCCCGACGCATAAGTCACCACTCCCGGTAGGCGATGCCGTTGAGACCCTTGCCGCGTGCCAGGGAGTAAACGTCAAAGACGTCTTCGCCCTCCCGCGGGTTTTGAGCCGTACTGTCATAGGCGCGCAAACCCCAGCCGCCTTCGTCGTCGCGCTTGACCGGGGCCAGCGGGTCATGGGGCACACGGCGCAGGAAATAGAACTTGGCGCCCTTGGCGCTGCGCACATCGCGCACGCCGTCCACCAGCACTTGCAGATTCGGTGGGTAGCCGCTGCTGTTCAGCGACTTCTCGATATAACCGGCGTCGAAGGCGCGTTTGTAGGCGTCGATGGCGTCGCGAATCCGGTACAGCGCCGTGCGCAGCTCCTGCTCCTTGCCCCGGCGCACTACAGTCTCGGTCAGCGGCGCGGCCATGCCGGCCAGCAGGCCGATCAGGGCCAGCGTCACCACGACTTCGATCAGGGTAAAACCGCGTTGCGAGGCGTTCATGATCAAGGCTTCTCGATAGCGACTTGGGTGGTGACAGCGACCGGCCGGTCGATGGCCTGAGGCGCAACGGAAGACTCCAGCCGCCGGTCCGGCGCCTGGATGTGCATGCTGGTTTCGGTGCCGGTGGGGAATTCCATGTCCGACGGGCTCTGGTACGGCAGGTTGCGCACGATCCGTGGGGTGATCGACAGCACCAGTTCCGACTTGCCGACGGTGTCCTTGTTGCTGCCGAACAAGCGGCCCAGACCTGGAATGTCACCCAGCCCCGGAATCTTGTTGCCGGTAGCGCCATGGTCGTTGCGCATCAGGCCGGCGAGGATCTGGGTTTCGCCGTCATGCAGACGCAGGGTGGTCTGGGCGTTGCGGGTGTCGACCTGAACCGGAATCGTGCCCTGGCGGGTCGGCTCCAGCGGGGTGGCGTTACTCACTTCCAGGGCGATCTTGATCGCCACTTCGTTGTTCAGGTGCACGGTGGGTTGCACTTCAAGTTTAAGACCGACATCCAGGTAGGTGACGCTTTCGGTGATCACCGGGCCCTGGGTCGACGGCACCGAGGTGGCGCTGATGATCGGTACCCGCTGACCGATGTGGATGCGTGCCTGTTCGCGGTTGCTGACGCGAATCACCGGACTGGCCAGGGTGTTGATGTCGTTGTCCTGGGCATTGATCTTGGCCTGGGGCGATGGATTGATGGTGATCCGGCCGGAGTCGATGCCTTTGAGCTGATCGAGCAAGGTCACTGCCGAACCGTCGCTGTTGAGCACGCCGAAGGTGTTCGGCCACTGCAGACCGAGGTCGAGAATCCGCTGGGTGGCGACTTCCATCACCTCCACTTCCAGCACCACTTCCGGGTTGGACTGGTCCTGGGATTGCAGGAGCTTTTCCGCCATGCGCACCGCGTCTTCGCTGTCGCGCATGGTCAACGTATTGAGGCGTTCATCGACGAACACATCGCGAGTCTTGAGCATGGTCTTGATCATGTTCAGCGCGGTGTTGGCATCGATGCTGGTCAGGTAGAAGGTGCGCATCACCAGCTCTTGATAGTCCTTGACCTTCTGCGGCGAGTCCGGATAGATCAGCAAGGTGTTTTCGTTCACCACTTTCTGGTGCAGCTGGTTCTGTTGCAGCAGCAATTCCACGGCGTCTTCGATGCGCACGTCACGCACGAAGATGGTGGCTTTCATGTCCGGACGCAGGTCCTTGTCGAAGATGAAATTCAAACCGGCGACCTGGGACAGCACTTCGAAGATCACCTTCAGGTTGGCGTCGCGAAACTCCAGGGTCACCGGCCGGTCGAGACGGGTGCGCAGTTGTGGGTAAGGAATCACGTTGCGGCTTTGCACCAGACGGATATTGCTTTGCAACTCCAGGGCGCCTTCATTCTTGGGGTCCAGTTCGAGGATCTGTTTGACCTGGCGATCGGCGCCGTATATGTCACCGCGACGCAGGTCGCCCCGGGCCAGTTCGAGTTTGTCATCGAGACTGCGCATGTGTTCGAGTTGGCGCAGGGAATCCTGGGCACGGCGGTTGTTGGGTTCGAGGGTCAACACCCGGCTATACGCCATGCGTGCCGAAGCGAAATCACGCTGGGCGCGATCCATGTCGCCCTGGGTCAACAACGCCGTCACTGCACGGGCACGGCCGCTGGTCAGGGCCAGGTGCAGCTCGGTGTCGCGAGGGTTTTCCTTGAGCCCTTCCTCGATACGGGCCAGACCGGCTTCGTACTGCCCCGACTCCATCAGGTCGGTCCCCTCCTGCTTGGCGACTTGCGCCGAACTGCACGCGACCAGCGCTGTGCACAGGCAAAGGCTCATCAGCGCTCCTAGCGTATTACGGCATGATCTGATCATTGCGTGCTCCCCACAGACAAGGTCTGGGACAAATGCAGAGGCAGGTAGATAAAGCTCAGTTCCACATCGGAAATGCCTTCGATCCGCCAGGTTTCGTCGATCACATCCCCTTTGCGCACGACGTATATTTTTTCGCCGTTCTGCAAAAACACTTGCAGGTCGGAACGGTCATCCAGCTTGCCGATGAACTGGAATGGCATCGGCGGTGCGCTGGGGGCTTGCACCACCGGGGTGACGTTGACGGGCTGTTCGGTGACCGTCGCAAGCGTCGGTGCAGCCTTCCAGCTGCGGGCGGCGAACAGGTCGCCAGCCGGGGTCAGGTCCTTGACCACCGGAGTTTTTTTGTTGGCAGCGGCCGCCGGCAGCGTGCCGCCGGCCTTGCCTTGGGCCGGGCTGACCACGGCGACCACCGAGTCATTGTCGTCCGTCGGCATCAGGTACCCGGGCAACCAGGTCAGCGCCGCCGCCACGCCGAAGAACGCCACCCAACCCACTACGCGCCTGGTATTCATCATGACCTCGACAGGTAAAGGGTCATGCGGATCCGCCCGGTCAGGTCGGTGTCGGCGATTTTCTTGCGCTGGAACTCCACGTCCTCCACCACCACCGCCGGCAACTGGCCGAGCAAGGCATGCAGGAAGCGCCGCAGTTGCGGGTAGCTGCCGCGCACCGGCAGCAAAATCTGATAGCGGGCCAGATGGGTCTTGGGGTCGATGCCCAGGGAATACTCGCCGCGGGCCAGGGTGATGCGTTCCTGGGCCGCCAGCGCGTAGATCTTGTCGATGGCAACCGTGGCCTGGGGCTGCGACGGCAGCTTGCTGCGAAAGTCGTCGAGCTGACGTTGCGGCACCACCGGGGCGGCGACACTGCCGTCTTCGACCCTGGACAGGTATTCGCCGGCTTCGCGGGTCTGCTGGCTGAGGGCTTGCAGCGCCTGCCAGTCCGGCATCAGGCCCACCAGGCCGTACATCAGTGCCAGCAGCAGCATTGCCAACCCGGCCAGACCGGGCACGCCCAGGCCTTGCAGGTATTCGTGGACGATCAATCTAGGGATTTGCATCACCGATCTCCCAAGCAGCCGACAGATTGAATTGCACCGGTTGCTCCGGTGATTTGACGAGGATTTCGTGGCTGAGCAGCGACACGTCGGACAGCTCGTCACTGGCTTCGAGGCGCTGGTGGAACGCGAGCATGGCTTCCAGATCCCGTGCCTCGGCGCTGATCCGCACCTGGCCTTTGCGCGCATCCGGAGTCAGGGTCAGCAAGGCGATGTCATCCCGGGGCAGGGTTTCGAGCATGGCGAACAGCCGTTCCCAGGGCCGACGCAGTTGCTGCGAAACCTTGCGCATCTCGGCCAGGTTCTGCGCCTGTTCCCGGGTCTCGGCCGGCGTCAGGCGGGTCTTGCTGCCGGTGTCGCCGGTGAGGACGCGCTGGGCGGTCTGCAGATGGCCTTGCTGTTGCGCGGCCTGTTCACTGAGGTGCTGCTGAATGAAACAGCAGGTCAGTGTCAGCACCAGGCCACCGGCCAGCAGGCTCCAGCCCAAGGGGCCCGAGCGGCGGCGCGGCTGGAAGTCGAGCATCAGGGCGCGCATGTCAGGCCACCGCCCGGGACATGACGTACAGAGCATCGCGTACGCCGGTCCGGTCTTCTTCGAGGGTGCGCAGCTGTACACCGGGTACGTCTGGCTGGACCTCGATCCGCGCCGGCGCATGCAGGTAGACGCTCAATGGCCGTTCACTGGTGGAGGCCTGCAGTTGGCTTTCGCGACCGATCAGCGCGGTCAGTGCGGCGTCGCTGTCGCCGGTGCCGACCGACCGCACCGCCGCCCAGCGCCCTTCCCGGGCCAGCAGCAACACACTGCGCACCGGCTCGGCGACCACGAACAGGAAGTCGCCGGCGTCGAGGCTTTTATCGAAGTGGTTGAAGGCGGCCATCAGGTACGGCTGCACCGAGCGCAAGCGCAGGCCGCGCCCGCTGACCAGGCTGCGCAGGCGCGCCAGCAGGTCTTGGGGCAGCGCGCTGGCGACACGGTCGTAACCCGCAGGCTCGGCCGACAACACCAGGTTCCAGGGTTGCGTCGGTACGCCGTAGAGGTCTTCGAAACACAGTTGGGCGAACCCCTGCAGTTCATCAGGGCTGCTGATCTGGTCGTTCCAGGGCACCAGGCAAAAACGGCTGAAGTGCCCGGAAATCACCACGCTCAATTCGGCACCGGGCCGGGTGTGTTCAGCCAGCAGACAATCGAGGGTGTCCAGGGCCACGGTCCAGGCATGGAAGCCTTCGTCGATAAAGCCGACGCTGCCCAGCCACAGGGTTTCGTTGCCCTTGCGCTGGCCGAGGCCAACACTGCTGGCGCCGAGCACGGCGACAAAACGATCACGAGACAAAAGTGACACGATTGATCTCCTCGAGCGTGGTCCGCCCCTCTGCAACCAGTTCCAGTGCCGACTGGCGCAACAGGCGCAAGCCACGTTTGCATGCGTGTGCCTTGATTTTCGAAACGGGTTGGCGCTCGACGATCATCTGCCGCAGCTCATCGTCCAGGTGCAGCAGCTCGGCGATCGCGGTACGCCCGCGGTAACCGGTGCCCCGGCAGTGGCCGCAGCCTTTGCCGTGGACGAAGTGGTAATGATCGACCTGCTGTGGATCGAGTCCGCTGAGGCGCAGTTCTTCCTCGGTCGGGTTGCTTGGCGCGCTGCAACTGGCGCAGACCAGACGGATCAGGCGCTGGGCCAGCACCGCATTGAGGGCGGAGACCAGGCTGTAAGGGTCGATTTCCATCTGGGTGAAACGGCCGATCACGTCGAATACGTTGTTGGCGTGGATGGTGGTGAACACCAAGTGCCCGGTGAGCGCCGACTGCACGGCGATCTGCGCAGTATCGGGGTCACGGATTTCACCGACCATGATCTTGTCCGGGTCATGGCGCAGGATCGAGCGCAGGCCACGGGCGAAGGTCAGGCCTTTCTTTTCGTTGACCGGGATTTGCAGCACCCCGGGCAGTTGGTATTCCACCGGGTCTTCGATGGTGATGATCTTGTCCACGCCGTGGTTGATCTCGGTGATCATCGCGTAGAGGGTGGTGGTCTTGCCGCTCCCGGTGGGACCGGTGACCAGCACCATGCCGTAGGGCTCGGCGGCCAGCCGGCGCAGCTGGCGCAGGGTGTGTTCTTCAAAACCCAGGGCCTGCAACTGCACGCCGCTGACCTTGTCCGCCAGGTCCTGTTTGTCCAGCACCCGCAGCACCGCGTCCTCGCCGAAAATGCTCGGCATGATCGACACCCGAAAGTCGATCTGCCGGCCGCTGATGCCGATCTTGAAACGACCGTCCTGGGGCACGCGTTTTTCGCCGATGTCCAGTTCAGCCATGACCTTGACCCGGGAAATCACCTGTTCGGCGAACTCGCTGCCCTGGATCTTGCTGATGTTGTTCAGCACCCCGTCAATGCGGTACTTGATCACCAGGCCGCTGCCGGTGGTGCCAAGGTGGATATCGCTGGCGTGCATTTTCAGCGCGTCGTACAGGGTCGAGTTGACCAGCTTGACCACCACGCTGGCGTCTTCGCTGATGCTGGTCAGGGACAGGCTTTGCAGGGTATCGATTTCGATGTTGGCGTCGGCCTGGGCGTTGAGCGATTCCACCGCGTGGAAGCTCTCTTCGTGCCGCGCCAGGTAGGCTTTCAGGTCGTCGGCGTGCACCAGGTACAGCGGCGCGCCGTGCAGGCAGTCGTCGATCCAGGCCAGGCGCGAGGTATCGAAGGGGTCGGCAAACACACCGATGACCGCCTCCGCGTGTCGCAGCAGGATGAATTCGCGCTTGAGGCATTGGGCCAGGGTGACCCGGTCGAACACCGGGGTGGCCTGAAACAGGCTGTCGGTGTCGAGCACCGGATAATGCAGGGTCGCGCCGAGGCACTGGATGAAGGGCATGGGGGCCAGTTCGCACAGCACCCCGAGGGCTTCCAGTACCCGCTCCCCGGAGCTGGTGGCCCGGGTCCGGGCCTGGGCCAGTTGCTCACTGGAAAAACGAGACGGTACAGCCTCCAACAGCGCCGGTTCGACGGCAAGGGATAGACGGTCCATGGCATGCTCTCCAACGCCGGGGGCTTTGAGCCCTGTCGACGCGGCGAGCCATGACAGCTTGTCGCGCCACTACTCCCCGGTGAGCAATTGTCCGTCGTCTGGTGCCTTGGAGGTCGATGGAATCCGTCGACGATCTGCCAGCACCCAACTGCCGTCGTACAACTGCAGCGGGAAACTTTCGGTCCTGCTCTGGCGTCGTTCGACAAAACCTTCGGCGGTGCCCATGCCTGTTTTGGGTTCGCGCTCCATGCCCAGAAGATCGCAGACTGCCCGGGCCAATTCCGCCAATGGAAAGGGTTTGAACAGGATATGACTGACTCCGAGTTGCCGGGCCCGCTCACAGACTTCAGCGGTTGGGTGCCCCGTAATCAGTACAAAATGGCAATTCCTGTTCCGGCGGACAGCATCGAGCACCTCAAAGCCTTCCATATCGGGCAAGCGGTAATCGAACACCATCACATCGGGTGCGAACCGTTCGGCTTCGCCGATACCCGTCGCACCGTCATGTGCAATCCGGACGTCCAGCGCTTGCGCCTGAAGGTAATCCTTGAGGTTTTCGGCAAGGAGCTGTTCGTCTTCGACAACCAGTACTTTGTTTAACAAGGTCGACTCCTTGAAACCGCAGGTCCGATGTTCCAGCCCTGGGAGTGCGTCCCTTGACAGGACTAATGCACACTTCATGCCAGGCTGGGCGCCGGTATTATTATCTCTTCATGTCCTTGAATTTGAAGACAATGCCTTATCGTCCAGGACCCCCTTCCCCCAAAGGCGGGGAAGTACATGGATTGGCACTGAAGTTCTTTCCCCACTGTTGGGGGGGAAACGTTCAATCATCGTCAATCCGCTCGATTCGACTGCTGGAGCGTAACTGCGCCAGAACGTCTCGACGAGCCTGAGCCTGTTGTTGCCGGGCAAGGTACGTCCGGACCCTGTCAAGCCCTTGCTGCTCTGAGACATCGGTCGCCTCCCGGTGATTCTGCTCCAAGCGTAGTCGCGCGTCTGCAACTGTGGAAGCGTCGGCATCCTGTGTCTCTTTGATCAGGATATGCCGAGCCTGGACTTCCTCCGGCCGGCTCATCTGGGCGCGATGCTCTTCATAGAAGGCGCGGACCTGCTTTTCGTCCGGCCCGGCGACCTGGGTCAGGTCGGCGAACACCTGGCGGGCAGCGAGTTCTCGGCGGGTGTACTCGATATAACCGGCTTCGTCGAAGCCGGCGTCTTCCAGGCGCCGGGCGAACTTATCGGCATCGCCGATGGCCTGCCGGGTCTGGTCGACCTGGCTGTGCACCCTGGCGTCGCTGATCACCACCCCGCGCTTGACCGCTTCCTGCCACAGCAACTCGCGGTCGATCAGCGCATCGAGGGCGGCCTGACGCAATTGCTTGTAGGCCTTGGGATTGCGGATATTGCCCACTGCCCGGCCCTGATCTTCCAGGTACTCGGCGAAATAACGCTCCAGGCGCCATTCGGAAATGTCCTCGCCATTGACCCGTGCCGCGACCGGGCCGTTGCCGCAAAACGCCACGGGCGCCCACATCGCCAGCAGGATCAGCACAGTGTTGAGTTTCATGATCGACCTCCGGTCAGGGCGTGGCGGCAATGGGTTTGTAGGGTGCCACCAGATAGAAACGCTGGTCGGGCAGCTCGACGGTGACGATATGCGCGCCGCTCAAGCCCTGGCGGCGACCCGGACCGAAGCTGATCCTCGGGGTCAGCCCGGTCTCGAAGTCATGCAGGCCCTCAAGGGCGGTGACGAGCTTCTCGCGGCTGGCGTCGTGTCCGGCCTGCTTCATGCCCTCGCTGAACAGCAGCATCGAACTGAACGCGCCGACTTGCAGCACCGCGTGCTGACCGCCGAGCCCATGGTGTTGGCGCATCCGGGTCAAGGCCAGACGCCCGGCCAATGTCCAGTCACTGGGCACGAAGGGATAGGCCAGAAACACCCGCCGGGAAAAACCACTGGGCACCTGGAGCAGATCGCCAGCCACCTGGTTCGCCGCGGCGAACAGGTAAGGCACCTGCCCCGCGGTCTGCAAGCGTGCGGCGAGGCGACTGAAACCGCCGCCGCTGCCCAGGTAGAACACCGAGCGCGAGCCCAGCGGCAACTCGTCACGTGCCGGGTCGTAGGCTTGCAGACTGACCTTTTGCCAGGCGCGTTCCTGCAGGTACTGGCCGAGGTTCTGCGCTGCCAGCCGTTGGCCGGGCTCGTCCGGGTAGGTGATCAGCGTCGGTCCCTGGAGCACCCGCAAACTGTTGGTGGCGTAATCGGCCAGGGCGATCAGTTGTTCACGCAAACCCGGCAGCGGTTCGAAAATCTGCCGGCTGGCCTGGGTCGTCCCCAGCAGCGACAGCGGTCCGATCAGGGGAATACCGGCCCGATCCAGGCGCGCAGCCAAATCCGAATCCAGTGCCGGTACCAGCGGTGCGATCAGCGCGAACACCTGCTCCTGCTCGATCAAGCGCTCCAGTGCCTGCTCGGCACTGGCGCGGTCCGGGCCCGGATCGACAATCGTCAGGTACAACTGCCGACCATGAATCCCGCCCGCTTCGTTGATGCGCGCAATGCTGCCCTTGAGCACCGAGGCGATGGTGGCGCCCTCCTCGCTCAAGGGTCCCTGGCTTGGCAACAAGCTGCCCAGGTACAGCGTGTCGGCGGTCAGGCCCGGGTCGCGGTCGTCGGCCAGACGCTTGAGGTAGGCCGTGAGGTTGCGCTGATCATTCATCGACAGCACGAACCGCGGCATCGCCGGGTCGAGCCGATTGTTGCCGGGATCGCGCCCTTCCTGAATCGCCCGCGCCAACAGGCCTTCGGTATATGCCGGATAGTCACGGCCGTTGATTTGCTGTTGGCCATAGCGGCTGGTGAGTCGCGACCAGCTCAGGTCCGGTGGTCGCACCCCGCCTTCCGGTCGCCCCTGGCCGTCGGTGCCATGGCAGTTGGCGCACGGCAGGCTACTGGCCGGCAGCAGCATATTCGCCGCGCCGACCCGGGCCATGATCGGCTCACCGCTGCCCGACACCCCCTCGCGATACAACCGTTTGCCGGCGCTTTCGCTAGGGCTCAGGGGCTGCCCATGGGCGGCGAGGCTGATGCCGCCGAGCAGTAGCAGGCCGAGGATGAGTGAGGTCTTCATGGCGCGGGCTCAACGACCGGCCACGGGCATTGTCAGCAACTGCAAGCGCTGGGCAATGGCGGCGGCCGGGGCATCGGGACGGATCTTGCTCCAGCGCTTGTTGGCCACGTCACCGACGATCAACTGGGTGGAATGCTGCTCGGGGCTCGGCAGAATCTGGCCGATGCGGCTCAGTACCAGGTCGATCTGCGCCTTGTCACCGGTGAGAAAAAGCCAGTGGGGCTCATCGACGCCCTGCTTCAAGGTGTAAGCCTTGAGTACCGCCGGGGTGTCCCGCAGCGGATCACTGGTAAGGGAGATAAAGGTAATGCCATCGGCCTTGTCACCCAGCACCTCGCGAACCTCCTTGAGTTTGCGGGTGATCAGCGGGCAGGCATCGTTGCAGCTGGTGAAAATCACGTTGAGCAGTACCACACGGTTCTGCAAGGCGTCGCTGTAGAAGCGCAGGGTGTTGCCGTTCTGGTCCTGCAGCGGCGTGTCGGTGAACCAGGTTTGCGCATCGCGGGTGCCGCCCGCCGGTTGCGCCGCGGCCACCGCAGGCGCGGCGCTCTCGTGCCCTTCGTGGGAGAACGCCCTGTCGCTGCTCGCGCAAATGCCCATCATCAGGATAATCAAGGCGAGCGCTTTCATGGGTGATGCTCCATGGCAATGGCAGTGTGCTTGGTACGTCCGTTGCGCTGGCCGCTGAGTTTTTCCACTTCACGGCTCAACACGGCCGGGTCGGTGAAGCCGTAATAACGGGTCCAGTTGCGGCTATTGCCGTCCCCCACCAGGATCAATGGCTGATGGCTTTTGAAGTCACCACTGAAGCTGCCGAGGCCCTTGAGGGTTTCGTTGACCGACTGCGGGCTGCCGGTGAGCCAGCTCCAGCCCGGACCGTTCTGGAAGGTACGGGCATAGTCATTGAGGCGTTTGGCGTCATCTCGCTGCGGGTCAATGCTGATGGAGACCAGCTGCACCTCGGTGCCGACCCGGGCGCCGAGCTGTTTCTGCACCTTGCCCATGATCGAGGAGACCACCGGGCAGACCGTGGTGCAGCTGGTGTAGATGAAGCTCATGACCACGATCTTGTTGGTCACCAGGTCCTTTTCCAGACGCACAGCCTTACCGTCCTGGTCCTCCAGGGCGACATCGGCGAACTTGACCTGGGCGTTTTCCGAACTGGCGCTCTGGGCCGGCATGTCATGGCCGGCGTGCTCGTCCGCCGAGTGGGCCTGGGCCTGAACGATACCGGCGGCCAACAGGCAGAACGTCAACAGTCCACGGTGTGCGAATCGGTTCATGTCAGTTTCCTCTTAGTGGGTATCGCCGGGCAGGACCCGAACGCTGGCAAACGTCTTGTCGTCGAAACTCGCGCCGAGGGACGCGGCGCGCACGTGCAGGTACCAGGCGCCGTTCTGGTCGAGGGTCACCGGGGCTTCATACACGCCGTCACCCACCTCCAGGGCAGCGACTTCCCGAGCGCGGGACGTCGGGGCGCGGAAGTAGCGCACCTGAACGTCCTTCACCCCACTGCGCTGGGCCTTCTGTTTGCCCTGGACGATGCGAAAGCGCACGACGTAAGGGCTGCCGACAGCCGCAGTGGCTTTGTCGAGCATGAACTCCACCTTCGGCATGCCCGGGTGCTGGTCGAGGGTTTTGTCCGGCTCGACCAACGCCGTGAAGCAATGGATGATGTTCGGCTGGTTGAGCAGGAAGGCCACGTCAAACAGCCCGGCGTCCGGCAGCTTGATCCGGGCGCTGTACAGCCCCGGCTCCACTTCGCGCAGGCTGCGGTCGATGACCAGTGCCGCACGGGCCACTTGGCCGCGATTGGGATAACCGGACATCGGCGCGTTCATGCCTTCAGCATAGAAGTAAGTTGTGTTGTCCACCGGATTGACCACAAACACCGCGTTGTCGTCCCGCGACACCGCCAGGCTCGACGCCAGCGGCAAGTCACCGGCCAGGCGCGGCGCCTGCGGTCCCGCTTCGAAACCCTGGCTGATCGGCTTGCGGCCTTCACCCAGGGACGACAGGTTGATCATCGTCACCTTGGCCGAGGCCAGTCCGCGTACGTAGGCGTAGGCCTTGGTGAACACCACCTGATAGGGTTCGGCGGACACGTCCAGTTCATGGATCAATGAATCGGTGCCCGCGTCTACGACATAGGCCTGGTTTTCCAGGGTGTTGAGCACGATGCCGAATCGCCCGTCGGCACTGAAGCCCATCGGACCGAGTCCCTGCTTCAGCTTGATCACCCGGCGCACCACCAGGCGGGTGTCATCGACCACGGTCACCGTGCCGTCCTGGCCGTCGCTGACATACACCGCCTGGGACAGCGACGAGTAAGCAACCGATAACGGGTGCGAACCGGTCTTCAATTGTTTACTGATGGTCAGGGTGGCGATGTCGATGATGCTCAGGGTGCCGTCGTCGCGGTTGGTGACGAAGGCATGCCGGCTGTCCTTGCTGAAAGCGATTTCGTGATGCCCGGCACCGGTGGCCAGATGCTTAAGGGTCTTGAGGCTTTGGGTGTCGATCACCGTGACCCCGGATTCCTCGGCGGTCCTGGCGTTGTTGCCGACCCACAGCAGGCGTTCGTCCGGCTGCAACGCCAACCGCACCGGGTTGCTGCCGGCGGTTACCGAGTCGATCAACTTGAATTGCTCGCTGTCGATCACCGCCACCTCCCCGGCAGTGGGCATCGATACGAATACGCGTTTATTGTCCCGGGGCGTCACCCAGTCCATCGGCGGCTGCTTGATATCGATTCGGGCCATGGTGCTGGTGATCCCGCCCACCGACACCGAAGGGTCGACCACCGAGACGCTGGCATCGCGGTTCATCACCAGCAGGAAGTAGCTGTTCAGGTCGAGCAGCGGCCGTGCGCCGATGCTCGACTTCAGGAACACCCCGACCCGGGATTTGCAGCTTTGCTCGCGACCCTGGGCCTGGTCGGCGGCGACGGCTTGCGGATCCACCCAGGCACCGGGGGCGACGCCCGACAGTGGCTGACCCGAAGCGCTGTCAGTGACCCGAAAGCGCACGTCGGCGAACTCGCCCTCGCGCAGCACGCCGTTTCCGGCCAGCGGCGTCAGCTCAAACGCCACCGTCACCCCGTCACGCACCAGGGTGTTTTTGCTCCAGGTCTTCGGCACCGCCGCCTCGCTGAGCATCACCGGTTGCCACGCTCGCCATACGCCCAGCCAGATCAGCGTCAATCCTGCAAGCAGCGCCCAAACGGCGACTATGATGGTCCTATTCATATCGTTCTCCCCTTACAGATCTGTGCCTGACTGCCCGCCCCCCGCCCCCTGTAGGAGCGAGCGGGCGGCGATCCGACTTGCCCGCGAAGGCGTCATTCGTCACCCCGCCGAAACCGAGGTGGCCCCTTCGCTGTAGGAGCGAGGCTTGCCCGCGAAGGCGTCATTCGCTGCCCCGCCTAAACCGAGGTGAACCCTTCGCGGGCAAGCCTCGCTCCTACAGGGGTGGCGTCATTCGCCACCCCGCCAAACCGAGGTGAACCCTTCGCGGGCAAGCCTCGCTCCTACAGGGGTGGCGTCATTCGCCACCCCGCCAAACCGAGGTGATCCCATCGCGGGTCAGCCGTGCCCCTACGGTGCCGGCGCCGGTTCAGGTTCGTTGGTCACCCGCAGCAATCCCCAAAGCCCGGCGGTGTTGCCGTAGGCGGCGTAGTCACGGAACAGGTAGTCGCCCGGTATCGCATTGCTGCCCCCGGCGCTCGGGTGCATGAAGCTGAAGTGCGCCGCCGGCAGGATGCTTTCGTGGGCGCCGATGTACATCGACATCGGGTTGAAGCCGAACCGCACCGAACCCACTCCTGGTGTACTCATCGGATAACCGCCGGTATCGCTCTTCTCCGACTGGAACGGGTTGACCGACCAGACGTGACCGTCAAGCTGGAAGGTCGTACCGCGGCTGCCACCGGTGGGCATCATGATGTGGGTGCGGAACGGTTGCCCCGGCTTCACATACAGCACCGGCGTTTGCGGATCGCCGCCCACCAACGCGTTGCTGTAGGCCATGTGCGCATTGGGCACGTCACCGTAACCATGGCCGCCGGCTCGACCGAACGGCGCATCCGGTGCCAGCCCGAAGCGGAACCACAGCGGCTCGGCCTTGTAGTTGATGGCCATGCTTGAGTTGTCCTGCGGATCGGTCGGCACACCCAGGCCTTCGGCGGCAATGCCTTCGACCGGCCGGCCATTGGCCCAGCGGATGTTCAGGGCTTTCTGCCAGACCATCGCAAAGTCGCGGTAGGTGGTTTGCCCCGGTGCGGTGACCGTGGCCGTCACTTTGCGCGCATCGTCAACCCAGGTCGCGCCGATCGGCAGAATGCTCATCGCCCCGCCCAGGCCTTTCTGCGGCTGTTTGATGACGTCCGCCGGGGTGAAATTCAACCCGCCGAACTCCACCGCCGTGGCGTTGATGTTGTCGACATTGCGGCCCAGTTGCGTGATCGGCTTGCCTTCACGCTCAAGGTGCCCGGCGTAGTACTGATAGGCACGCGTCGGGTACGCGCCGACGTTACCGACCCGTGGTGGCACGGTCTGGATCGGATTGGCGCCGACGTTGGTGCCGTCGGACTTGGTGATGTCGTATGCCAGCAGTTGCGCGTGCAGGCCAACGTGGCTGGATGGCCGCATCAGGTTGTTGCTGAAGGTGGTAGCGCCCAGGCCGCTATTGCGATCGCGTTTGACCATGCCTTGCATCACCGCTGTCTGGGTCAGGTCCGGCATAACCATGGGCAGACGGTTTTCCAGGGTGATGTTGATGCAATCACCGGCCGCCGCGCGCAGCACCAGGGGTTCGACAGGCACTCCGGGCTTGAGCTTGCCGGTGATCGGATCGAGATCGCCCTTGCGCACATACAGGATCGCCGTCGGGTCATGCAGCGGCCCGCTTTGCCCGCCGATGGTGAAGGTCTCACCGTCTTCGGGGTCGGTCACGGTGACCTGTGGAATGCTCACGGTCCGCGAGTTGAACACCAGGGTGCCGCCCGCCGGATTCAACGGCCCGCCGACATGTTGCCCGAGCCCGGCCGGATCGCCGATGGTCAGGTTCAGCGGGTTGCGCAGAATGTCGTTGGCCAGCGCCGCGACCACTTCATAGTTGCGTTGCACGGTTGGCCGGGTCCCAATGCCATTCGGGTTGGCGCCATACCGTGGACAGATGCCATCGAACGCCACCGTGTTGCGCATACCGGCCGGTTTCGGGTTGTTCGGCAGCGCGAACAGATCGCTGCGCTGGGCCGTGTAGTTGCGCATCACGCCCCAGATCCCGCTCCAGTAACCTTCCAGGGAGGCGTCCATCGAGTACAGGTAATCCCCGGTGGTCGCGGCCGAGCTGGACATCATCGCCACCGGCGCATTGAAGCCCATCTGCTCGGAGATCCCGATCATCTGTGACGAGCGCCAGCCGGAGTTGGAGCTGTTGCCGAACCCGGAACCGCTTTGCAGCCATTTCACGCCGTGCAGGGTCACGTTGTGCTCTTCTTCGTGACCGCCGGCATGCACCCGCAGCCGCACGTTGTCACCGGTGTAGGTGCGCAACATCGGGGTGAACGGGTCACCCGGCTCTGCGCCGCCACGGTTGATATGCGGCGGGAACAGCGTGGTGCCGCCGGTGGGGCCGGTGGCCGCGGTCACCAGGTTCGGCGCCAGGTTCATTGCCGGGATCGCACGGTCGGTACGGCTTTGCATGGCATAGGCCAGGTCGCCGCCGAGGCCGTCGGCCTGCATGCCGCGCTTGCCGTCCGGGCCGACCTTGTACGGGTCATACACCCGCAGGGCCAGCGGTTCGTTGCGGTAATTGACCACGAACATGCCCGGGTCATCGACCGAGATCGCCTGTGGGCATGGCCGGCTTGGGCAGCCCGGAACCTGCCCGCCTTGAACTTCGACAACCCCTTCCAACAGGGTGCTGGCGTTATTGCGCACCGGCGGGTTGATCGCATAGCGGAAACTGTCGGCGGTGGCCGGGAAGGCTTGCGGATTGGGCACGCCATTGGGGCCGGCACCGACATACACACCGGCTTCATAGGCGTGCTGGAAGTCGCTGTACTCGAGGAAGAACTCACGGAAGCTGTCGTTCTTGCCGTCGCCGTCCAGGTCACCGGTGGACACCACCGCTTGCCACGAAGTCGGTCCGCCGTCCTGCCGCGCGCCGCTGTACAGCGGTTCGCCGGTTTCGGCATGGAACCAGGTGGAACCGGCAGGTTCAGCCAGCACGGTGGCGTACAGACCAATCTGTTGGTGCGTCGACGGGCCGAGGTGGTCGTGGGTGAAAATGGTCCCCAGCCCACGGTCGATGCCTTTGGTGTTCACTACCGGATCGACAAACCAGCGTTGCATCGCCGTGCGTGCCCCAACCCAGTCGGCCCGGCCGTATTGACCGAAGAACGGGTGAGCCTTGGCTTTCGGACAGGCCGGTGTGCCGTCGCGCGGGTCGGTGCCTTGACACTGGTTGAACTGGCGAATGGCGTGGATGCGTTCTTGCACCGCACCTGGGGAAAGTACGCCGTCTTCGTAGTTCCAGCCGTTGGCTGAACCATCGGCGGCGGTCAGGTCCCATTTCGGCAGGTGAATGTGCTGGCCGATCACATCGGTTGGCGTACGCACCTGATAATCGTCCATCTCATAGGTAGCCGGTACCAGGTTGGTTTGCTGGTACTGCACGCAGTCGAAGGTATTCATACGCATCACCAGCGGCTCTGGTGGACGCTGCTTGGTGATCACCGGCCAGGCGTCTTGCCACAGCGCGAGGATGCGCGCTTGCGGGAAGTGGTAGCCGACCTTGTTGTACACCGCGTCAAACTGGATGTTCGCCGCTTTATAGACCCGTGGGCGGTCGGCGGTGAAGGTCGAGGAACCGGTGTAGGACATGCCGTCAACCCGTTCACCGCTATTGAACTCGCCGGTGCCGGCGCTGCTGGTCAGGCGTTTTTGCCGGTCATCCATGCACGGTTCGTAATACGGTGCGCCTGCAATCGGCAAGGCACCGTTGGTGCGGAAGTTGCGTGCCACGACCTGCTTGCCCGGCAGCACGGCGAAACTCGGGTGGTCTTTTTTGGCGTGGAACGCCATGGCCGCCTGTTCGACTTCGGTGCCCTCTTCTGGCATATAGATCGGTTTGGCGCGGGTCACTTCCTTGGAGAAATCCAGGGAGGTGGTAATGGTGTGCGCCTGGCCACCGGAGGAAAAACCGTCCAGGGAATGGCGCCCCAGGCCACCGTCCCAACCACCGGACTGAGCCGGGTCGAGGTTGGCCCACAAGGCATTACCGCTGGTTTTCAAGGACTGAGCCTTGGCCGCATCCAGCATGTCCAGCGGTGGGGTCGGTGGGCGTTGCCCGACCGAGCTTTCCATGCCGCCGATCCAGAATGGATAACCCGGGTTTTTCAGGCTGCCGTCGGCATTGCGGTTGGCTTCACTGCGATCGACCAGGGCCAGGGAACCGATGGCCTGGGCGCCGCCGCTGCCCCCGTGGTGTTCGCCGTCATCCTCCTCGTCGTCATCATCGCCACCGGCCACCAGGGTTTCGCCGATTTTCGGCACCACCGCGACCTTGCCCGGCATCGGTGCCATGGCTTTGCCTGGCAGCGGCACTACCGCTGGAATCGGTGTACCGGCAACGATCTCGCCATCGGGCAAGGCCCGTGCGCCAGCGGCCGGTTTACCGCTGCGCAGGGCGTAAGGTTCACTGTGATAACCGTCTTGCCCCTGTTGCGAGACTTCCAGGCGGGTGCCTTCTTCGAAGACGTCATGCACCCGCCACATGCTCCACATGCCCTGGGCAAAATGCGGGTAGAAGTGGCAGTGATAGATAGCATCGCCGGCAACGCGGTTGCGGTTGCCCGAACCACCGTTGGCGATTTCATAGGTGTAGCCGGCGCCCGGGCCGATGCCCTGTGCGTCCATATAATCGGAGTTGTCGTCGTTAGGGTTGAATAACCACTGGTGCCCGTGCAGGTGGAAAATATGCTGCTCGTGGCCGTTGTGGGTGTTGCGGAATTTGACGAAGTCACCGATGTAGCTGTGGTTGACGTTGGACGGTTCGGACGGGTACAGCGCCATGGTCGCCTTGACCCCGATCTGATCGGCGTTCGGCACCTGGCCCGGAAGAATGCCTTCCAGGCCGGCGTTGGCCGGTACGTCCACCAGCATCGCCACGTCGCCGACGGTGTGGGAGCTGAGGAAGAACTCTTCGTAAGCGCAGGACAGGCAGTCGTGCATCGGCCCGACGCCCAAACGGTTGGCCACCACCTCGGCCCCCATGCCGCCGGAGCCGTAGTTGATCATGAACGAGTCGCGGGTCGGCTCCAGCACGTGGGCCATCACCGGGTCTGCCCAATACGCGGGGAACGCCTGGGTCGCGGCGGTTTCATCCTGGAACTGCGAAGCAAAATCGCGGAACGGCTCCAGTCGATTGGGGATCGCCGGGTTGCGTTTGCCGATGGCTTCCAGCGGGTAGGTCGAAGGCGGGAAGCTGCCATCGGCGTTGCTGCCCATCACGATCGCGTCGCTCTCGCTGGAAATGATTTCGTTGCCCTCGACCATATTGATGATCGGCGTGCCGGCCTTGCCTTCACGGATCCAGGGCTCGCGCTGCGGGTAACGCGCCTGGTAGTCGACGATCGGCTGACCGGCCGGGGTGCGGCCGGCGCTGGCCATGCGCATCTCTTCTTCGGTCAGGGTATTGCGATAAGTGCGGCCGCCCTTGGGCACCACCACCACCTGGCCGAACAGGCCGTTGGCAACGTTGCCCGCATCCCCTTCACCACCAAAGGTCGCGCCGCGGCTGCTGGCGGCGAACGCCCCTTCGCGCTCGGCGTACAGGGTATAGGAACGGCTGGCACCTGGTGGAATCAAGGTATTGGCGTTGCGCCCGGTGTAGGACGCGATGTCGTTAATGCTGTTGACGGCCTGCATGCCGTTGACCTGGAAGCCGACGTGACGGTCCTTGACCTGCTCGTCGACCTTGAAGTTGTCTTCGTTACCGATTTCAACTTCCTCTTCCTCACCCTCTTCTTCCTCGCCGTCCTCATGCGAACCAGGGTTGGCCTGGTAAGCCAGCAGGTTCTGCAGGTTGATGGTCAGGCAGTCTCCCGCCGCGACGCGCAGCACCAGCGGCCGCGGACGCTTGTCGGGTCGCAGCGAAACCTTGCCCGGCACCGCCGCCCCGCCCTGGGCCAGGGACCGGTCATGGTCGTCGACCACATCGCGGCGCAGGGCGAACATCATGCCGTTGACGTTTTGCGCGCCGAGGCGGTTGAACATCAATGGCTGATCCAGTGCCACGACGTTGGCCACCAGATTGCGTTCGCAGCGCAGTGCCGCTTCGGCCACCCCGATGCCATGCATCGACGCCACCAACAGCAGCAATTTGAATAAGGACTGAGCGTGGGGTATGCCGGTCATGATCACGGGCCTCGCTGGGGGTGCTCGCAGGGAAAAATGCTTGACAAGTCCCTTTTAGCAATCCGCATGCCATAATTATTATTGTTGTTTATCAGTTAGTTACAGACAGAAATTGATAAGCCGGGGGGATATTCCCCACCCATTCCCCACTTTCCGGGCCAGAACTTTTCTGCCCCACTGTTGGGGGAACCTGCCCCACAGTCGCCAATCACAACGGCGCATCCACGGCCAGCCCCTGCAAACGTCGGTACTGGCGCAACACGTTCGGCACATAACGCCGGGTTTCGGCGAACGGCGGGATCACCCCGCCACGGCTGAGCACCGCTTGCGGCCCGGCGTTATAGGCCGCCACGGCGAGGCTGATGTCATTATCAAAAAGGGTCATCAGGCGCTTGAGATAACGGGCGCCGCCCTGGATGTTGGCCTTGGGGTCGTAGACGTCGGTCACGCCCATTTCCCGGGCGGTGTCGGGCATCAGTTGCATCAGCCCGCCGGCGCCCTTGGGTGAGGTCGCGCCGGCGTTGTAGCTGGACTCGGTCTGGATCACGGCATGCAACAGCGCCGCCGGTAGCTGATTGGCCGTGGCCGCCGCCGAGACCAGCTCGGCGTAGGGTTGCCGGGCAATCATCTGCGGTTGCCGGTCGATGCTGACCTGGGCGGATTCAGGCTCATGAATCACCCGTTCATAGGTGCGACCGGGACGGTGGACATTGGACAAAACGTAGCTGCCGTTGGCGTCCACGGACACGAACACATCGGCCTGTACGACGGCGGTCTGCATCAGCAGCCCGAGCAGTCCCATGGTGAGTGCTTTCATTGTTCTGCCTCCCCTGACCGGCCCCGAAAAATGGGGGTAATGCCCCAATGGCCGGTCGTACACCTGCCCTACGCAAGCACTGTGCCGAAAGCGCGAAGGCCCGTGGTTCGGGGGTTGCAGCCGGATGTCCGGGCATGAGCATGGCAATTGCATAAGCCTGCATGGCGACCCTTCCGCCGACTGTATGAGGTCATCATGAATCAACGTCTGTGTTGTACCCCGCGTACGCAAAGCGGGTTCACCCTGCTCGAACTGTTGGTGGTGCTGGTGGTGCTCGGGCTGTTGGCCGGCATCGTCGCGCCGAAGTATTTCGCTCAGCTGGGGCGTTCCGAAGTGAAGGTGGCCAAGGCGCAAATCGAGGGCCTGGGCAAGGCCCTGGATCTGTACCGGCTGGAGGTCGGCCATTACCCCTCGACCGAACAGGGTTTGCAGGCGCTGGTCACCGCGCCGAGCGACGAGACCCGCTGGACCGGTCCTTATTTGCAGAAAAAACTGCCGCAGGATCCGTGGGGCCGAAACTACACCTACCGCCACCCCGGCGAGAACGGCGAGTACGACCTGCTGTCCATGGGCAAGGACGGCCAACCCGGCGGCGAAGGCGAAAACGCCGAAGTCACCAGCTGGCAATGACGAGGGACGAACATGCGCTTTCACCTCAAGGCCGTGGGCAAGGCTGGCGTGGTCTCGATGACAGTCGAGGCCCCCGGCCACAGCGAAGCCCGGCGCATCGTCGAAGACCAGGGCTTGCGGGTGGTGAGCCTGCACGTCGAACGGCATTGGCGGGCATTGCGCCTGCACCAGCGCGAGACGTTCAACCTGGTGCTGTTCAGCCAGGAACTGACCACCTTGCTCAATGCCGGCCTGCCGTTGATCGATGCGCTGGAAAGCCTGGCGGAAAAAGAGCATGCGCCCCAGGCCCGCAAGACCTTGAGCGAACTGGTGCGCCTGTTGTATGAAGGCAAGTCGTTCTCCCAGGCCCTCGGGCAATTGTCCGCGGTGTTCCCGCCGCTGTATGTCGCGCTGGTACAGTCGAGCGAGAAAACCGGCGCGGTGGGCGATGCCCTCGGCCGCTATGTCAGCTATCGCCAGCGCATGGACGAGGTTCGACAGAAGATCGTCAGCGCGTCGATCTACCCCCTGCTGTTGCTGGTGGTGGGAAGTGGCGTGGTGTTGTTTCTGATGGGCTACGTGGTACCGCGTTTCAGCCTGGTGTTCGAAGGCCTGGGCTCGAACCTGCCGTGGCTGTCGCAGATCCTGATGAGCGGCGGGATGTTCCTGCACGCCCACCAGGGTGAGTTCTTCGGCGCCTTGGCGGCCATCGTCGTCGCCCTCGCCTTCCTCCAGCGCCAACCGGCCTTTCGCCGGGGCCTGGACCGGGTCATCGAAAAACTCCCGGCGGTGCATCAACGCATCTTCATGTACGAACTGGCGCGCTTCTACCGCTCCCTGGGCATCCTGCTGCAAGGCGGCATCCCCCTCGTCACCGCCATGGGCATGGTCCGCGGCCTGCTCACCGTCGCCTCGCGCGCGCGCCTGGACCAGGCCTGCGAGCGGGTGCGCGAGGGGCAATCACTGTCGGCCGCGCTGGAGCTCAATCACCTGGTGACGCCGGTATCCCTGCGCCTGCTGCGCGCCGGCGAACAGTCCGGCAACCTCGGGCAGATGATGGAGCGCAGCGCCGACTTCTACGACGAAGAAATCAGCCGCTGGATCGAATGGTTCGTGCGGCTGTTCGAACCCCTGCTCATGACCTTTATCGGCCTGCTGATCGGGGTCATCGTGATCCTGATGTACATCCCGATTTTTGAATTGGCCTCGAGTATTCACTGAGGCACCGGGCTGTACGTTATTTTTTCAGCCACTGACGCCGCAATCACTGGATTGCGGTCGGGCTCAGGCGGACCCGGGAGGTGCTGGAGCCGTGTCGCAAAATCTACGTGAGCTTCGAGCAGAAAAAATAACTATGCACCGCATCCGGTGCCGTAACTTGAAGGAGAATCCCGTCGTCCAACCGGACAAACTTACTCACGCACAAGGAATTGCGAACATGACTACTGACATACTCGGTCCGATCCGCCACTTGATCGGAAACCGCTACGTACCTGGCGTTAAAGCCTATATCAGCGAATTGACCGGATTTACCATCGTCACCGGGCCCGATGAAATAACGACTTCGGAGGTGAATCCGAAACGACTGAAAATCCGTTGCGATAGCACTGGCTACATCTCGTCGTTTCACATCGGTTGATGCACCGCACGTCGACAGGCTTATTGAAGTAAAAAGCCAGACAGCTGAAAACTGATTCAGAGACAAATGCAACAAGAAAGGTCCGTCTCTCGCGATACGGGCCTTTTTGTAATGGGCAGATGGAAGCGGGCGAGCACATCGGCAGATTGTGTTGCGGGACTCCTGACGCTCAGCGATAACCCCTGGCCTGCAAGTTGAACAACTGCGCATAGCGCCCGCCCGCGGCCACCAGACTGTCGTGGTCCCCCCGCTCCAGGATCGAACCCTGATCCAGCACGATGATGTGATCGGCATTGCGCACGCTGGAAAAGCGGTGGGAAATCAGCAGCGTCATGCGGCCTTCGGTGTGCTCGCTGAAATGCTCGAACACCGCCGCTTCCGCCGCCGGGTCGAGCGCCGAGGTCGGCTCATCGAGAATCAGGATGTCGGCCTCGCGTCGCATGTAGGCGCGGGACAAGGCGATCTTCTGCCATTGCCCGCCGGACAGTTCCTGCCCACCGGCGAACCAGCGTCCCAGTTGTGTGGCATATCCTCGATCCAGGCGTTCGATAAAGGGCGCAGCCATGCCCTCGGCGGCAGCGGCCTGCCAACGCTGTTCATCGTTGAAGGCCAGGGTGTCGCCGACCCCGATGTTCTCGCCGACCGAGAACTGGTAGCGGATGTAGTCCTGAAAAATCACGCCGATGCGCCGACGCAGCGCGTCTTCTTCCCACGCCTGCAGATCGCTGCCGTCCAGCAGTATGCGGCCCTGGTCGGGACGGTACAGACGGGCCAGCAATTTGATCAGCGTGGTCTTGCCCGAACCGTTCTCCCCCACCAGCGCCACACTGTGGCCGGGCACCAGGTGCAGATCGATGCCTTCCAGCGCCGCGCGGCTGGCTCCCGGATAACGGAAACCGACGTTCTCGAAACGCAAACCATCGCCGGGCACCGCGCCCACCGTCAGGCTGCCGGTGTCGACCACCACCGGTTCGGCCAGGTATTCATAGAGACTCGACAGATACAGGCCATCCTCGTAAAGACCACTGATGGCGCTAAGGCTGCTGCTCACCGCCGTCTGCCCCTGCTTGAACAACACCAGGTACATGGTCATCTGGCCGAGACTGATGCTGCCGTGGACGGTATCGACCACCACCCAGGCATACGCCAGATAAAACGCAGCGGTGCCCAGCAGCCCCAACCCGAAACCCCAGCCATCACGACGCAGTGTCAACCGCCGGTCTTCGGCATAGAGACGGGCGAACGTGTCGCGATAACGCTGCAACAGCAGCGGCGCAAACCCGAACAGCTTGACCTCCTTGATATAGCCTTCGTGGGACAGCAGCGTCTCGATGTAATTTCGCTGGCGACTCTCCGGCGCGCGGCGGGTGAACAGGCGGAAGGCATCCCCGGAAAAATGCGCTTCGGCAAAGAACACCGGTAACGCGCCGACCACCAGCAGCACCAGTGCCCAGGGCGAAAAATGCACCAGCAATACACCGAAGCTGATCAATACGATCAGGTTCTGGATCAGCCCCAACGACTTCATCACCAGCGCCAACGGCCGGGTCGAGGCCTCGCGCCGCACCCGCACCAGCTTGTCGTAGAACTCGGAATTCTCGAACTGCACCAGCGACAATGTCTGGGCCTTCTCCAGAATCATGGTGTTGACCTTCTGCCCCAGCTGCACCCGCAACAGCGACTGCTGCACCGACAGCGCCCGCTGGGTCCCGGACAGCAACGCCAGCACGCCGGCTTCGAACAACACATAACGCACCACCGGCCACAACGGCGCGCTGCCCTGCTGCGCGTGCAATTGCATGGCGCTGACCACCGCATCGACGATGCGCTGACCCAGCCAGGCGGCAAGGGCCGGGAGTACACCGGCGATCAGGGTGGCCAGCACCAGCCCCAGGAACAAACCGCGAGAGGTGCCCCAGACCAGCAGCAAGGCGCGTCTGGCCTGGTCGAGTAGCGAGGTAACACGGGAAAGGGCCGCAGGCATAGGGCGATGGACTCGGCAAAGGCAGGTCGCTGAACACGACAATGCCGTCATGGTACTTCAGCCGGACAATTGCGCAGGCGGGAAACAACTAAACGTGCGGGTCACGTCGATGGGCTCCATTTTCGTAAGCACAGCGTCCTTGTTGCAAACAGCGTTGAACAGAGACTAGGAGCTGCGACTGTACAACCCGACACCACCGAAAACATCGGGGTCGCGCTTAATCAGTCGTGTCTGTCAGAGGCTTCTGACAACTCACCCTGAAACCGCGCTCGATACCGCCCCGGACTCTCCCCCGTCCATTTCTTGAATGCCCGATGGAACGCACTCGGCTCCTGAAACCCCAACCGCTCGGCAATATCGCCGATGCTCGCCTTGCTCTGACGCAATTGCTCGAATGCCACCCCACGCCGCACTTCGTCCTTGATCTCCTGATACGAACAGCCTTCACGCTCCAGTTTGCGGCGGAAGGTGCTGGAACTCAGGTGCTGTTCCAGGGCGAAGGCCTGCAAGGTCGGCCATTCGCTGTAAAGACTGTGGCGCAGGCGCTGATGCACCTGCGACGCCAGGCCGTGCTGGTTGCGGAAGCGAATCACCAGCCATTGCGGTGCGGTGCGCAGGAACACTTTCAACGAGGCCAGGTCCTGAATCACCGGCAAACGCAGGTAGTGGCTGGCAAATTCGATCTCGGTGCGTTCGGCGCCGAAGGTCAGGTTGGGGCCCCAGAGCAAACGGTCATCGCTAAGGGAAACGCGCTGATGGCGGAAGTCCGCACGATCTATGGGGATGCGTCGACCGCCCAGCCAGCACAGCAGACTGATCATCAACACCAGGAACGTCTCTTCGCCCAAACGTGCGAGGTCATCGTTTTGCGCGCGGGTTTCCAGGCTGATGACCGCCCGCTTGCCGCGTACGGTCAGGGTGCCGCGAAAGTCCTTGAGGAACAGGGCGAAGTTGGTCAGGCACTGGCGCATGGCTTTGTGCAGGTCGGGCTCCTGAATCAGCGCCCGGCAGATCAGGGCGAAGCTGCCCGGTGGCATGCCATGGGAGTCGAGACCGAAGAATTCGTCGTCGAGTTCGCGGATCTGGATCAGCCACAGCGCGGCAAATGCACTGGCCGGCACCCGTGCCGTGGGTTGTTCCATCGACACCGGGTCGATGCCCGCCTGTTCCAGCACACCCCCCAGGCGCTGCGTATCGTCCCCCAGCCCATGGATCATGGCCTGCACGAAGTAGGCGGCCACCGAGTCTTTTTCCCGCATTTGAACGCTTTACTCCCCATCACCCGAATGGCAAAAAACACCAGTGCCGTTGAACAGTTTCGGCATAGGACAACCGCCCTGCCGGCTCTAGACTCGTGGCCAATAGTACGCCTTCGGCCGTTGCGGCGGCCAAGGTATCGCAAGGTTTGAGCCCAAGGACACAGAACATGAATCTGCAAGACATTGGCGTGATCGGCGCCGGCACCATGGGCAACGGCATCGCGCAAGTCTGCGCCCTGGCCGGCTTCAAGGTGACCTTGATCGACATTTCCGACAGCGCCCTGCAAAAGGCCATTGCGACGGTCGGCAAAAACCTGGATCGGCAAATCGCCAAGGATACGCTGACCCAGGCGCAAAAACTCGAGACCCTCGACAGGATCAGCACCAGCACCGATTACAGCAGCCTGCAGAACGTGCAACTGGTGATCGAAGCCGCGACCGAAAACCTCGAGCTGAAACTGCGGGTGCTGCAACAGATCGCCGCGCAGGTCAGCCCCCACTGCGTGATCGCCTCCAACACCTCGTCGCTGTCCATTACCCAACTCGCCGCCAGCGTCAGCCAACCCGAACGATTCATCGGCCTGCACTTCTTCAACCCGGTGCCGGTAATGGGCCTGATCGAAGTGATCCGTGGTCTGCAAACCAGCGACGCGACCCACGCCCTGGCGCTGGACATGGCCACCACCCTGGGCAAGACCGCGATCACCGCCGGCAACCGTCCGGGCTTCGTGGTCAACCGGATCCTGGTGCCGATGATCAACGAAGCGATCCTGGTGTTGCAGGAAGGCCTGGCCAGCGCCGAAGACATCGACGCCGGCATGCGCCTGGGTTGCAACCAGCCCATCGGCCCGCTGGCCCTGGCGGACCTGATCGGCCTGGACACCGTGCTGGCGATTCTCGAGGCCTTCTACGATGGCTTCAACGACAGCAAATACCGCCCCGCGCCACTGCTCAAGGAAATGGTCGCCGCCGGCTACCTGGGACGCAAGACGGGGCGCGGCTTCCATGCCTATGCCTGAGCGTTGTTCACGTTTCGCCGAGTACCGGGACAAAGTCCTGGAGCTGTTCGCCAGCAAGGGTTTCGGCCAGGTCGGCATGCGTGAGCTCGCGACCTGCCTGGGGCTCTCCCCGGGTTCGTTGTATCACCATTACCCCAGCAAGCAGCACTTGCTGCTGGATCTGATCGAAGAGTTCTACGAAGAGCTGTTGGCCGCCCTGGGGCGCATCGCCCAACAAGCTCCGGCCAAACGCGACAAATTGCAGGCGCTGATCCGCGCGCATGTGAACCTGCATCAGGAGATGCCCTGGCATTTTCGCCTGGTGGAGCGCGACAGCGGCTGCCTGAACGAAGAGCAACAGCAACGGGTGCGACAACTGCGCGAGCAGTACGAAGGCAAATTGCTGTCGATAGTCGGCGCCCGGTCGCGGTTCAGTGAACAGGGCCGGCTGGCCGCCGGGCATGCGATCGCTGCCTTGCTCAACAGCGCGCCCAGCTGGCTGGCGCAGCATGCGCTGGATGAACCGGAGCGCGATGAATTGCTGGAAAGCCTGGTGCGCGGCGCCATCGAGCGTGTGCTGGCTCCACGACGCGCGCCCGAGGCAATAAGCCTGGCCTCGTCCATAGAAAAAACATCTAAAAAACCCCAACCGCCCGCTGCGTTTTAGGGCTTTGCTACCCGAGTCGACGTCCATCGGAATTCCCTGGCCAGGCAAACGGTCAACCGATGTGTCCCCTCAATGACCGGGAGCTGAACCATGAAAATCAATCCCTACCTGATCTTCAATGGCGACTGCAAAGCCGCCTTCACCTTCTATGCCCAAGCCCTGCAAGGCCAGATCGAAATGATGATGACCTTCGGTGAAAGTCCGGCGCGCGAGCACTTTGCGGCGGATTTGCACAACCTGATCATCCACACCCGCCTGTCGGTGGGCGATCAGGCGATCATGGGCTCGGACACCACACCGGATCGCCCCGCGGATGAAATGGCCGGTTGCTCGGTATCGCTGAATGTCGACAGCATTGCCGAGGCCGAGCGCGTGTTCAGCGCGCTGGCCGAAGACGGCAAGGTGCAAATGCCCCTGGAAGCCACGTTCTGGGCCGCGCGCTTCGGCATGCTGGTCGACCGGTTTGGGGTGTCGTGGATGGTGAACTGCGAAAAGGATCAGTGACCACAGGGCCCAACCAAGGTTGGGCCCTTTCCCGCGACCGGACAAAGAAGCTCCTCCCGGTAAATTACCGGGCGAAGCTTCATGCTCGACATAGCTTTTTTGTAGTTTATGAAGCGTTCATGGTTTTGTGGGTGTCGATCAGATGCTGCACCACACCCGGATCGGCCAAGGTGGAAATATCACCCAACCCATCGTATTCGGCAGCCGCAATCTTGCGCAGAATCCGCCGCATGATCTTGCCCGAACGGGTTTTCGGCAGGCCCGGCGCCCAATGGATCACATCCGGTGAAGCAATCGGGCCGATCTCCTTGCGCACCCAGTTCTTGAGCTCGGTACGCAGTTTTTCGTCCGCCTCTTCGCCGCTATTGATAGTGACGTAGACATAAATGCCCTGCCCCTTGATGTCATGCGGCACACCGACCACCGCAGCCTCGGCGACTTTCGGGTGAGCGACCATCGCGCTTTCGATCTCGGCCGTCCCCATGCGGTGCCCGGACACGTTGAGCACGTCATCCACACGCCCGGTGATCCAGTAGTAACCGTCTGCATCACGCCGCGCACCGTCACCGGTGAAGTACATGCCACGGAACGTCTTGAAGTAAGTGTCGACGAAGCGGTCATGGTCGCGATACAGCGTGCGCGCCTGGCCCGGCCACGAATCGAGAATCACCAGGTTGCCCTCGGCCACGCCTTCGATGATGTTGCCCAGGTTGTCCACCAACGCCGGCACCACGCCGAAGAACGGCCGCGCCGCAGAACCCGGCTTGAGGCCGTGAGCGCCCGGCAACGGGCTCATCAGGGTCGCGCCGGTTTCGGTCTGCCACCAGGTGTCGACGATCGGGCAACGGGACTGACCGACGTTCTTGTAGTACCAATCCCAGGCTTCCGGGTTGATCGGCTCACCGACCGAACCCAGCAGACGCAAGCTGCTGCCATCGGCGCCTTCAACAGCGGCGGTGCCCGAGGCCATCATCGCGCGAATCGCGGTCGGCGCGGTGTAGAGGATATTGACCTGGTGCTTGTCGACGATCTTCGCCACCCGGGTGATGTCCGGATAGTTCGGCACGCCTTCGAACAGCAGCGTGGTCGCGCCGTTGGCCAGCGGGCCGTAGACGATGTAGGTGTGGCCGGTGATCCAGCCGACGTCGGCGGTGCACCAGTAGACTTCGCCCGGACGGTAGTCGAACACGCGCTCATGGGTCATGGCCGCATA
>NZ_CABVII010000014.1 GCF_902497995.1 Pseudomonas fluorescens
AGCTCTTCCAATTTTGGCCAGAAGCCGATGACGGCTTCCTCGAATAGGCCTAATACATAGATGCAACGGGGCGGCAGTTTTTTTGAAAGCGGGTAGACAGTGGGGGCGAGTCCATACATAGGAGCTGGCTTGCCAGCGAAGAGGCCATCACATCCGATAATGATGTTGCCTGACACGCCGCCTTCGCTGCGGTGCGGCGATCCGACAAGCCAGCTCCTACAGGGGGGGTGTCGTTAAAGCACCGGCAGGGTCTTGTCCTTGATCACCTTGGTCGGGCCATTGGCCTTCACACTGGCGATGCCTTTGTCCATCGCGGCATCGGAGGCGTAAGCCTCGCTGCTGCCAATCGTCTCGTGGTTACCGGCCTTGAGGTTGAAGTAAGGATGGCCGTCCCTGGTGGTTTTTTTCTCGTAGCGTTCATCCAGCGAGCTGTTGGACTGAACCGATGCGATGCCTTTGTCGGCGGCCGCACGGGAGGTGTACAGCTCGCTGGTCAGAATGGTTTCGGCGTTGGCGGCCTTCAGTACAAACCTGAACTGGCCACTGCTGCTTTTGCTCACTTCGTACCATCCAGACATGTTCATGCTCCTTGGCGATTGAGAGGTTTCGCGCTTCAGAGTAAAGACCACCTCGGGATTTCTGTCGCCTGTAACGGCCCTTTCGCGAGCAAGTCGAATCGTCGCACCGCCGCTCCCACAGTAGATTTGTGTACGCCGGTCATTGTGGGAGCGGGCTTGCTCGCGAAGGGGCCTGCAGGGTCACCGCAAAACCACCCTACTTCACCGCCGCCCGCACCACCGATAACTCCGGCGCCTGCACCCGTCGCTGACTCAGGTATCGCGTACAACTCACCCGCAGAAACGAAGCAAAATTGACCACCTCACCGCGATAATCCATCACCTCTTCATACAGCTTGGCGATCAACTGATTGGTGGTCATGCCGTCGACCTCGGCGATTTCGCCGAGGATGTCCCAGAACTGATTCTCCAGGCGCAAGGTGGTGACCACCCCGCAGATACGCAGCGAGCGGGAGCGCGATTCGTAGAGAATCGGATCGGCCTTTACGTAGAGCTCGCACATGCACAGGTCCCTCGTTACAGCGTTATTTTGGTGCCCAGCAACCCGAGGAAACCGGCCAGCCAGCTCGGGTGCGCCGGCCAGGCCGGGGCAGTGGCCAGATTGCCTTGAACGTGACCTTGCGTCACCGGGATATCGATGAACGTACCGCCCGCCAGGCGCACTTCCGGGGCACACGCCGGGTAGGCGCTGCACTCGCGACCTTCCAGAATGCCCGCCGCCGCCAGCAATTGCGCGCCGTGACACACGGCAGCGATCGGTTTGCCGGCCTTGTCGAACGCTCGCACCAGCTCCAGGACTTTTTCGTTCAGGCGCAGGTACTCCGGCGCACGACCGCCCGGCACCAGCAGTGCGTCGTAATCAGTTTCGGCAACCTTGGCAAAATCGAAGTTCAGGGCAAACAGGTGGCCAGGTTTTTCACTGTAGGTCTGGTCGCCTTCGAAGTCATGGATCGCCGTGCGCACGGTCTGGCCGGCGGTTTTGTCCGGGCAAACGGCGTGCACCGTGTGGCCGACCATCAGCAGTGCCTGGAAGGGCACCATCACTTCATAGTCCTCGACGTAATCGCCGACCAGCATCAGAATTTTCTTGGCAGCCATGGGGTGGACTCCTCTGGGGAACAGGTGGGTTTGCAGGAGTATTCAAGGTAGTCCTTAATCTGCATGGCAGGTAATACCCGACTACTACGCTGATCCCTGTAATTGGATGGACTCGCCCTAGCCGAGGCGTCAATGCGCCACGGTGGCAGTCTAAACAGCCATCGACAGCGAGGGCGAGTCCATGAAAAAGCATAGTTCGATTGATCAATCCCTGTCTTCTACCGATTTGTCGGCCTGCACAACCTTGGCGTTCGGATACGTCTCGCTGTTTTCGCAGTTCATCGGCTTCTTTGCCTGGTACGCCGGGCTGGCCATGGGCGGCATAGCCCGGGTCAGTCAGATCCAGCTGTTGCAGATCTTCTTCACCATCGCGTTTTCAGCGTTGTTCTTCGGGGAGCACATCGAGCCGATTACCTGGCTGTTTGCCGCCGGGGTGATCGTGACGGTGATGTTGGGGCGCAAGACCGCGGTCAAACCGGCGCAGGTTGCCGCGGCGTAATCCTGTAGGAGCCAGCGGTGCGGCGATCCGTCGTCTCGCGACAGGATCAGAGGTAACCGTCAGCCCGCAGCAGGGTTTCCAGGCAATGCTCGCTGATGTGGTAGAAATCCTTCAACTCCTGGATCTTCACCAACAGCTGAGCCGGGTCCACCGGTTCTGCGCGCTTGACCGCCAGGATCATCTTGTTCTTGTTGGTGTGCTCCAGGGAAATGAACTCGAAGACCTTGGTTTCATAACCGCAGGCTTCCAGAAACAACGCACGCAAACTGTCGGTGACCATTTCCGCCTGTTGGCCCAGGTGCAGGCCGTATTGCAGCATCGGCTTGAGCAGTGCCGGGCTCTGGATCTGCAGGCGGATCTGCTTGTGGCAGCACGGCGAGCACATGATGATCGAGGCCCCGGAGCGAATGCCGGTGTGAATCGCATAGTCGGTAGCGATGTCGCAGGCATGCAGCGCGATCATCACGTCCAGCTCGCTCGGCGCGACGCTGCGCACGTCACCGCATTTGAACACCAGCCCCGGATGTTCCAGCTTTGCAGCCGCGGTGTTGCACAGGCTGACCATGTCTTCACGCAGCTCGACCCCGGTCACCTCGCCTTCGGCTTTCAAGGTATTGCGCAGGTAGTCGTGGATCGCGAACGTCAGATATCCCTTGCCCGAACCGAAGTCCGCGACCCGTACCGGCTTGTCCAGCGCCAGGGGCGAGGAGGTCAACGCGTGGCTGAAGACTTCGATGAACTTGTTGATCTGCTTCCATTTGCGCGACATCGCCGGGATCAGCTCATGTTGCTTGTTGGTCACGCCGAGGTCGGCGAGGAATGGCCGGCTCAGGTCGAGGAAGCGGTTTTTCTCGCGGTTGTGTTCGGCGGACGGCACTTCGCGTAATTGCTGGGGTTTGCTCTTGAACAGCGAAGACTTGCCCTTTTTGCTGTATTCGAGCTGGGCTTCGTCAGTCAGCGCCAGCAAATGCGCATTTTTGAACGAGGCCGGCAGCAACCCGGCGATGGTCGCGATGCCCTCGGCAAGCGTCAGGTTCTTGGTGATGTCGCGGGTCTTGTAGCGATAGACGAAGGACAGGCAGGGCTGATCCTTGACCGTCAATTGCTTGATGATCAGCCGCTGCAGGTCTGTCTCTGTGCCAACATGCTTGGCCAGCACCAGCTTGATGAAAGCGTTCTGCTGCAGACTGGTCGCCAACAGGTCGATAAATTGCGCGTGATGATCCGGCGTGAGGCTGGCGGTAACGGACATGTAAAAAACGCCTCGGCGTGGAAAATCGGGAATGACCGGCATTTTAAGGGGGATGGGGGTTTTCGGCACGGGGTTATTTTTTGACAGGTCCCGGCAACGCCACCCAGGACCTGAATACATCCACGCAAAACTCAGGGTTCCACCAGCCGAAGTTTACGGTTGGTGGGGGAGTTGATGACGTACTTGACAATCAACCCCACCGGCACTGCCCAGGTCAGGCCGTTCGCCGGATCAGTGACCACGGCGACGGTTTCGGAGCTGGCCGAGATATCCAGGCGCCGGCGATCATGGCTGGACTTGAGCATTCCATAGGCATGGCTGACCAGCCTTTCCGCCAGATGCATCGGCACCTCGACACTCTCCAGGTGCTTCACTGCACGACAGAACAGCACCTGATCATCGATCGATCCGTCGCCCTCATGGCGGGCCAGAAATGCCTGGGCAATGGCCAACAACTCCTCATTCAATGCCTGGCTTTCATCGCCGTCTTTCATGCCAACGACTCCACTGGCGTGTCCGCCGACAAGGTCGCCACCGCAACAGGCCGGGCGGCGCGACGCAGATCGGGCCCCGCACAGGGTAAGTGCACGGCGGGATTAGGCATTCCACTGGGCGAAAGTTCATGGGTCATTTCGAATTCGGCCCGAACCGACCAGCCGCACGCCTCCGACGTACATTGCAGATACGCCACCCGCAGGAAAATATGACGGCCCTCGCTGGTACGGATGCGCATCCGGTTCAAACAGTGCGGACACACCATTTTGTAAGTGCTCATGCTTGACTCCCCGCGGTGATCAGGTGGCAATCAACAGGATCAAACGCAATACTGCTTGAAACATTGATCATTACCCCGGTCCGGTCTTGCGAATAACGTCTGCCTGACAAAAGGAAGTGCAATGGGCCGGTCCGTATCAGGTACGAGTCAAGCTCGTAGGAAATCACCCTGATACCATTAGGAAGTTTCGACATCGTATTGTTCTGATTCATAGTTGACGATTGATCACTCACAAGAAAAAAATACGCGATATGCGTAATTTAGACACTCAAAATGCATGTGTCAAAAGGAAGAGGCTAAAATTGAGTAGCAAAAAATCACAAGATATTCTGACTCGCCTAAAGCTGATAACAGGCACGAAAACCGATGCCTCCTTATCTTCCGCGCTGCAGATCAGCCCCCAAACACTTAGCAGCTGGAAAGGACGCGACAGCACACCATACTCATTATGCGTAGAAATCGCGCAGTCGCGCGGCATCTCGCTCGATTGGTTGCTACTGGGGGAAGGACCTATCCTGCGGCCTGCACTGGCCGCGCCCCCCGATGACACCCAAGAAAGCAAAACCCGGGAAAACACTATTCTCGCGCTCTGGCGATTGCTCAGCGAAGATGATCGCTGTGCCATACAACACGCACTGGAAGAAAAATGGCGACTGCGCGACATGGAACTCAAACTGTCGAAAATGGCTTCTATCCTCGCGACACTGCAACATTCGAACGACACATAAAGCCCTATGTAATCCCCCACTTCGCTACTTCAAGGCATGCCACAACTGCATGATGTTGCCGCTGCTGCGAATAATCAGTGCGCATGACAAAACGCTCACCACTGCATGCCACGGACTCACTGGCACAAATGCCAGCAGTACATCCATGCCGGCAAGGCAAAACACCCCTCCGCACAGGCTGATCAATAGTCCGTCACACCAGCAATGACGTTGTTCGTCACGCTGATAACAGGCAAGCCTGAACGCGCTCAGCAAATGAGCAACACCGGTGATGAAGACTAGCGCGATCATTTCATTGCCCATCATCCCCGTCCTCGCAGATGCCGAATGATTTCGCCGATACCGGCACCGTCAATCCACTGCATCAGCTTGATGCTGATGGGGATGACGATCAGTGCGCAGAAAAAGGCCGTCACGCCCCCGGTCAGGAATGGAGCCAGCCGCAACGCAACCGGGGTAAACAGATAGCCGACGCCTGCCGACAGCAGCCAGGAGCCGATACGTTGCCAGGCCTTGAAATTGCTCCCGGTCGTCGTGACGAGCCATGCCCCCAGCGCCGCACCGAACAGCGCCTCGCCATCGATCGAGGGCAGCGTCGCGATGCCCAATCCCAGCATGAGCCCACTGAGGCTATTGTAGGTCGAGTCAGTCAGGCTCATGGACGCCTCGCGGATCGATCTCTGCAATAACAATGACGCCTGCCTCAATGGCTTTGAGCAACGCGCTACTGCGCGAGTTGACGGCAAACTTGCGGCGGATATTGGAGAAGTGAAAGTTGATCGTGGAGACCGAGCAATTCTGAATCCTGGCGATTTCCCAGGAGGTTTTCCCTTGGTAGCACCAGATCAGGGCTTGCTTCTCTTTCGCAGTCAGCCGGGCCGATGGGGCATTACCTCCGCCACCGGGCACTGCACACACAAAAGAGTCGAGCGGTTGATGCGTTGACATGACAAAAACTCCCTCTATGTCAGAACCCCCGTTACCGGGCGCTCACTGTTAGAGAGAGATGTTGAAGACAGGCCTGCACTCGGGCAACTTGCCAAGGTTGTAGCGTCGCGCGCTACACAAACGGACCTGCACAGTCCTCAGCCAAGCACCACCAACCGGTTGGGCAACTCATTGCGCACATGGGTCACCGGAACATGCACCTTGAGCAATTCGCCGCAGGCTTCGACGCAGGTGACAAACCCCTGCAAGGTCTGCCCCTGTTTCACCTGCTCAGTGAACGCCGTCACAATCGTGTCCCAGTTCTTGTTGTCCAGGCGCTTCGAAATGCCCTCATCCACCAGGATCTCGACATAGCGCTCGGCCTCCGAGACGAAAATCAGCATGCCGGTGCTGCCCATCGTGTGGTGCAGGTTTTGCTCCAGGAACTGCCGACGGGCCAGGTTCGAGGCGCGCCAGTGACGCACCGAACGCGGAATCAGGTGCGTGGTGACTTTGGGAATTCGAAACAACAGGCACAGCACGATGAAGGTGACCCATTGCACCAGCAGCAGGCTGTGCAGAGTCAGCCAGCCGCTCAGGTAATGCACGACACCCGGCACCACCAGCGCCAGCAGACTGGCCCAGAGCAACGGGATGTAGGCATAGTCGTCGGCACGGGCCGCGAGCACTGTCACCAGTTCGGCGTCGGTATCGCGCTCGACCCGGGCAATCGCCTCGGCGACTTTGCGTTGTTCGTGTTCAGTCAGTAATGCCATGATTGAAGATGCCTGCTCGCTATGGTTTTACCCGTGTCATCACCAGCCGCCCGACGAACCGCCGCCACCGAAACTGCCCCCGCCGCCACTGAAGCCCCCGCCTCCTCCGCCACCAAAACCGCCACCGCCAAACCCGCCTCCCGAGCTGCCTCGGCCGCCACCGCTTGGCAGGATACCGAGCATCTGGCAGACGAAAATCGTCAGGATGAACAGCATCACCAGAAACACCAGCAACCCCGGATGCCGCGTAACGAAGTCGCTTTGCTGATCGCCTCGGGATTCGTAGACCGTGGACGGCTCATCCAGCGGGTTCCCCCCCAATACCACCAGCATCGCCGCGACCCCGTCGCTGATGCCCTTGCTGAAGTTGCCGGCCTTGAACGCCGGGGTGATCACCTGATTGATGATCACCGAACTCTGCGCATCGGTCAGGCGCTCTTCCAGACCATAACCGACTTCGATGCGCAACCTGCGCTCATCGCGAGCGACGATCAGCAACGCGCCGTTGTTCCTGTCCTTCTGGCCGATGCCCCAGTGGCGCCCGAGCTGATAACCGAAGTCCGCGATGTCAGTGCCCTGCAAATCCGGCAACGTGACCACCACCAACTGCTCACCGGTGGCCTTTTCATGGGCGTTGAGCTGTTGGGTGAGCTGCTCGCGCACCGACGGCTCGATCATCCCGGCGTTGTCCACCACCCGCCCGGTCAGCTGCGGGAACTTCAATTCGGCCTGGGCCGCCAGGGCCAACACCCAGAGCAACAGCACCAGGCCAACTTTCAACACGCGCATTGGCAACCTCATGCATGGTGACGCATCCAACCTGAACCGGCGCTTACTGGAACTTCACTTCAGGCGCTTTTTGCGCTTCGGGGCTGGTGGCCTCGAAGGTCTCGCGCACAGGCAGATCGCTGTACATCACCGTGTGCCACAGCCGACCGGGGAAGGTACGGATTTCGGTGTTGTACTTTTGCACCGCCAGAATGAAATCCCGGCGCGCCACGGCGATGCGGTTCTCGGTGCCTTCAAGCTGCGACTGCAACGCGAGGAAGTTCTGGTTGGCCTTGAGATCCGGGTAGCGCTCGACGACCACCATCAAACGACTCAATGCGCCGGTCAGCTGATCCTGGGCCTGCTGGAACTGTTTAAGTTTCTCCGGATTGTCCAGGGTGTTGGCATCGACCTGAATCGAAGTGGCCTTGGCCCGGGCTTCGACCACCGCGGTCAAGGTCTCCTGTTCATGCTGCGCGTAGCCCTTGACGGTTTCCACCAGGTTGGGGATCAGGTCGGCGCGGCGCTGGTACTGGTTCTGCACCTGGCCCCAGGCGGCCTTGGCCTGTTCGTCGAGGGTCGGAATGTTGTTGATGCCGCAGCCTGCCAGCAAGGCGCTCAGCAACATCAAGGCTGCCAGCTGCAGGCGGGTCCGATAGTGGTGTCGTACGTTCATCTGGTTGACGCTCCCTTGCACATTCCGTTGAAAAAACAACCTGCGAACTTCGAAGACGGCTCTTGGGGCATAATCTGCGCCACCACTGGATTGCATCGAGCCAATGGGCTAAAACATGCCCCAGCGCAAAAAACACTACCAAAGTGTGCTGCATTTACCTGAACAACAATAGTCGCTCCCTAAATTTTGGCTGACCGGCGCGTATTCACTGCCGTTTAGGCTTTAGAGAAAACCATTCATGAAGAAGCTGTGTTTGCTGGGCCTGTTCGTCAGCCTGGCCAGTCATACCGTATTGGCCGCCACGACGCCCGCACCTCTGGAGAACAAGGACGCCTTCGTCAGCAACCTGATGAAGCAAATGACCCTCGATGAAAAAATCGGCCAGTTGCGCCTGATCAGCATCGGCCCGGAAATGCCTCGGGAGCTGATCCGCAAGGAAATCGCCGCCGGCAACATCGGCGGCACGTTCAACTCGATCACCCGTCCGGAAAACCGTCCGATGCAGGACGCGGCCATGCGCAGCCGGTTGAAGATCCCGATGTTCTTCGCCTATGACGTGATCCACGGCCACCGCACCATTTTCCCGATTCCGATAGCCTTGGCTTCGAGCTGGGACATGGACGCCATCGGTCTGTCCGGGCGCATCGCCGCCAAAGAAGCCGCGGCGGACAGCCTCGACATTACCTTCGCGCCGATGGTGGACATCTCCCGTGACCCACGCTGGGGCCGCACCTCCGAAGGCTTCGGTGAAGACACTTACCTGGTGTCGCGCATCGCCGGCGTCATGGTCAAGGCCTTCCAGGGCGCGGGCGCAAACGCGGCCGACAGCATCATGGCCAGCGTCAAGCACTTTGCCTTGTATGGCGCGGTCGAGGGCGGTCGCGACTACAACATCGTCGACATGAGCCCGGTCAAGATGTACCAGGACTATCTGCCGCCGTACCGCGCTGCGATTGACGCCGGTGCCGGCGGCGTGATGGTTGCGCTGAACTCGATCAACGGCGTGCCGGCCACCGCCGATACCTGGCTGATGAATGACCTGTTGCGCCAGCAATGGGGCTTCAAGGGCCTGGCCGTCAGCGACCACGGAGCGATTTTCGAGCTGATCAAGCACGGCGTCGCCCGTGACGGTCGCGAAGCCGCGAAGCTCGCCATCAAGGCCGGCATCCACATGAGCATGAACGACACGCTCTATGGCAAGGAACTACCGGGATTGCTGAAGGTCGGCGAGATCCAGCAGAGCGACATCGACAATGCCGTGCGTGCCGTGCTGGGGGCCAAATACGACATGGGCCTGTTCAAGGACCCGTACCTGCGCATCGGCAAGGCCGAGGATGACCCGGTTGACACCTACGCCGACAGCCGCCTGCACCGCGCCGAAGCCCGCGATGTCGCGCGCCGCAGCCTGGTGTTGCTGAAGAACCAGGGCGAAACCCTGCCGTTGAAGAAAACCGCGAAAATCGCCCTGGTCGGCCCGCTGGCCAAAGCGCCGATCGACATGATGGGCAGTTGGGCCGCCGCGGGCCGTCCGGCTCAATCGGTGACCCTGTTCGACGGCATGACTCATGCGCTGGGCGCGCAGTCGACGCTGATCTACGCCCGTGGCGCCAACATCACCAGCGACAGGAAAGTCCTCGATTACCTGAACTTCCTCAACTTCGATGCCCCGGAAGTGGTGGACGACCCGCGTTCGGCCCAAGTGCTGATCGACGAGGCCGTGAAAGCCGCCAAGGAGGCCGATGTGGTGGTGGCAGCCGTGGGCGAGTCTCGCGGCATGTCCCACGAATCGTCGAGCCGTACCGACCTGAACATCCCGGTCAACCAGCGCGAGTTGATCAAGGCCTTGAAAGCCACCGGCAAACCACTGGTACTGGTGTTGATGAACGGCCGCCCGCTGTCGATTCTCGAAGAGAAGGAACAGGCTGACGCGATCCTGGAAACCTGGTTCAGCGGCACCGAAGGCGGCAACGCCATCGCCGACGTGCTGTTCGGCGACTACAACCCGTCGGGCAAACTGCCGATCACGTTCCCGCGTTCCGTGGGCCAGATTCCGACCTACTACAACCACCTGAGCATCGGCCGGCCGTTCACGCCGGGTAAACCGGGCAACTACACCTCGCAGTATTTCGATGACACCACAGGTCCCCTGTTCCCGTTCGGTTTCGGCCTGAGCTACACCCGTTTCAGCCTGACCGATATGGCACTGTCGTCGACCACGCTGAACAAGACCGGCAAGCTCGATGCCAGCGTCATGGTGAAAAACACCGGCAAGCGTGACGGCGAAACCGTGGTGCAGTTGTACATCCAGGACGTGACCGGCTCGATGATCCGACCGGTCAAGGAACTGAAGAACTTCCAGAAAATCATGCTCAAGGCCGGTGAACAGAAAGTCGTGCATTTCACCATCACCGAAGATGATCTGAAGTTCTTCAACGCTCAGCTCAAATACGCGGCGGAACCGGGCACGTTCAATGTGCAGATCGGCCTGGATTCCCAGGACGTGACGCAGCAAAGCTTCGAACTGCTGTAATCGTCCAAACACTGCAAAAACCTGTGGGAGCGGGCTTGCTCGCGAAAGCGGACTGTCAGTTGACATCATTGTTGACTGACACGCCGCCTTCGCGAGCAAGCCCGCTCCCACATTAGGTTTCCGGTGTTTTGAAGATTGGGGTTAGCCCCTACGATCCAGCACGTTCACCACCAGCCGATCCACCCACCCCCACACCCTTTGCTTCACCCGCCGCCACAATGGCCGGCGTTGCCACGCCTCGAGGCTGACCTCCTGGCTCAGGGTAAAGTCCTTCTCGAAACTCGCCGCCACCGCACGTGTCAGCCCTGCATCCAGCGCTTCAAGGTTGGCTTCCAGGTTGAAGCGCAGGTTCCAGTGATCGAAGTTGCACGAGCCGATACTCACCCAGTCGTCGACCAGCACCATTTTCAGGTGCAGGAAACACGGCTGGTATTCGAAGATTTTCACCCCGGACTTGAGCAATCGCGGGTAATAGCGATGCCCGGCGTAGCGCACCGAGGGGTGATCGGTGCGAGGCCCGGTCAGCAGCAGGCGCACATCGATGCCGCGGGAGGCCGCCCGGCGCAGTGAGCGACGGACTTTCCAGGTCGGCAGGAAATACGGGGTGGCCAGCCAGATCCGCCGCTGGCCACTGTTCAGGGCGCGAATCAGCGATTGCAGGATGTCCCGGTGCTGACGGGCGTCGGCATAAGCGACCCGGCCCATGCCCTCGCCCATGGATGGCACTCGCGGCAGACGTGGCAAGCCGAAGTGCGACGCCGGTTTCCAGGCACGGCGATGGCGGTTGGCGATCCATTGACGATCGAACAGCAACTGCCAGTCGATGACCAGCGGTCCTCTGATTTCCACCATCACTTCGTGCCATTCGCTGATGTCTTCTTCCGGTGTCCAGAATTCATCGGTGACACCCGTGCCGCCGACCACCGCCAGACACTGGTCGACCAGCAACAGCTTGCGGTGATCGCGGTAGAAATTGCCCACCCAGCGTCGCCAGCTCAGGCGATTGTAGAATCGCAATTCGACACCCGCAGCCATCAGCCGCTGACGCAAGGTCAGCGTAAACGCCAGACTGCCGTAATCATCGAACAGGCAACGTACCCGCACCCCGCGCTCAGCGGCCTGGACCAGCGCCTGGACCATGGCCTCGGCACAGGCGCCCGCCTCCACCAGGTACAGCTCCAGCTCCACCTGTTCTTCGGCGCGGGCAATCGCGACCAGCATCCGGGGGAAAAACTGCGGGCCATCGATCAGCAGTTCAAAAGCATTGCCTTCACGCCAGGGGAAAATTGCGCCGGCCATGTCAGCGCGCCGTGAAAATCAGTACCGCAGCCACCGGCACCGACAGACTGATGGCCGACAAGCCGGCGACCTTGCGCAAGCTTTCCAGGCCAGGTGCCAGGTCGAAATCTTCGGCGTTGATCACCAGCGGTTCGAGGGTCGCGACCTGAAAGCGTCGATCATCGAGGCGGGTCGCCAGCAGTTCGGCGTGGTATTGGTGTTGCTTGCCATGCAGGTCGACAGTCAACGGCAACCGCAATTCCAGTTGCGCACCCGGCGCGAGGTCGTTGATCGGGCGCAGATCGATTTGCGTGGTGATCAAGGCTTCGGGGAATGTCTGGATCTGGAACAGCTCCTTGCGCATGCGTTCGTCGCGCAACGGGATGCCGCTGTTCACCGAATCCAGTTCGACTTCCACCTCGGCCAGGCCCGTGGGGCTGACCTTGCCGTGCAGCACCAGGAAGCGTTGCACTTCGCAAATGTTGGCGTTTTTGGTGCTGATGAATGACAGCCGCGAGGATTCGCCGTCCAGGTACCAATTGGCCTGGGCCGACAATGCAGTGCCGGCCAGCAGCAGGAAGGCGAGGATTTTGGCAAGGGGACGGTTGAACATAGAGACTCGTGGGTAGATGAACCTGCACGAACCTTAACCGTCCGCGGGCCAGATGCAAACTGTCCATCACTGACACCCGGCATTGTGGTGATGGGGTTTGCCCTAATGCCTGTCAGTTAAGGGTAAATCGGACCTGTAGGAGCCAGGCTTGCCGGCGAAGGCGTCCTTAAGAGCGCCTTCGCCGGCAAGTCGGATCGCCGCACCGCTGGCTCCTACAGAAAAGCGGCTCATTCGCTTAACTGACTGGCATTAGGGCAAGCCCGGGCTTGCCCCTCACCACAAAAGCCCCCTCCTCACAAAAGCTCCTTTGCTAAAGAGCGCGTCATCGTATTCAAGGCTGCAGGCGGCAGCCTTGGCGCTCACCGACCCACACCGAGCTGTTGCTGCGCCCCATGCCGCTGACCGTTACGCGCTTGCTCTCCGCATCTTCGGTAAACCCGCTGGTGGGCAACCACTGCTTCACATAGCCATGGCAATACTCGGCGTCGTTATCCATCACGTACCGGCATGAGCAATATTCCTTGGCGGTGTAGGCGCTGATGATGTCCGGGAACGCCCACAGCGCCACCCGCTCCTGCCAGATCCAGCCGAGCACAACGATCAGCAGGATCATCCACAGCGTGCTGAACGGTCGCCGACGAACCAAACCGTGGCGGTTCATGGCTGCACCTTTGCGACAAAGGCCTTGAGCGCGAGCTTGAGCAGTTCGTTGTGTCGATAGCTGCCGTCGCGATCATCGCCGTAGCGAACGATCACCAGGTGTTCACCGGGAATCACATACATCGCCTGCCCCCAATGACCCAGTGCGGCGAATGTGTCGGCGGGAGCGTCGGGCCAGGGTTTTGCGGCACCCTCTATCGAGCGATTGAGCCACCAATGGCCGCCGGGCACCGCTTCGTCCTGATTAGCCTGGTAGCGGGCGAAAGGTTCGCGGTTGAAGGCGACCCACTCTTTGGGCACCACTTGTCGATCGCCCCAACGACCGTCACGGGCCATCAACAGGCCGACTCGCGCCAGGTCCCGGGCAGTGAGGTAGGCGTAGGACGAGGCGACAAAGGTGCCGCTGGCGTCGGTTTCCCAGACGGCATGGCGAATCCCCAAGGGGTCGAACAGCGCGGTCCAGGGATAGTCCGGATAACGGGTCGGACCGACGATGTTTTTCAGCGCCGCCGACAGCAGATTGGTGTCACCGCTGGAATAGCGGAACGCCTGGCCGGGCTTGGCGTATTCGTCGTGGCCTGCGGTGAACGCGGCAATATCCTGGCGGCCACGGGTGTAGAGCATGGCCACCACCGAAGACTTCAGAGGCGCGTATTCATAGTCTTCCTGCCAGTCCAGGCCCGAGGCCCAGTGCAGCAGGTCGGCCATGGTCATCGTCGGATGCGTTTGCAGCGCTGGATAAAACTTCAGCGCCGGGTCCTGGAGTTTGAACAGGCCTTCGCCATAGGCCACGCCGAGGACCGTGGCCATCAGGCTTTTGCTGATGGACCAGGTCAGGTGCGGGGTATCGGCGGTGGTCGGGCCGGCGTAGCGTTCGTAGATCAGTTGACCGTCTCGGATCACCAGCAAGGCATCGGTGCGGATGCCCTGGCGGGTGGTGTCGTTGCGGGGTGGGAAGGCGTAGTTTTCCAGGGCTTGAAGCGCCGGGCCGGTAGCTGCCGGGGCGGTTGACCATTGCTTGGCCGGCCAGTTTTCGGCGTGGGCCGTGAGGCTGAGCAGCAGGAAAAGCAGGGGCAAGCCTTTGAACATGGTGGGGGCTCGGGGGGATTGGCCTGCTGAGCCTAGTCGAGGTTGATGACAGTTCTGGAATGTGTGTTGTCCATGAGGTCGCCTTCGCGGGCAAGCCCGCTCCCACAGGATTTGCGTAGTACACAATATTTTGCACACTAGAGATCCCTGTGGGAGCGGGCTTGCCCGCGAAGAGGCCCGTCAATTCAGCGAAGATTCGGCAAGTGCCTTGGCCAGTCGCTTCCCCCTGGTCCCCGCCGCCAAATCCATCACCGCCCGATCCCGCTGCCACATCGCCGCCCACTGCGCTGGCCCATCGGCCAGTGCCTGATCCACCTCCGCCTTGAGCCCATCGAACTGCGCAAACAAACCACCGAGCAACACATGCCCGGCCAGGTTGTTCGGCGCCTGTCGGCAAGCTTCCGCGCACCCGGCCAGCAGCGCCAGCAAGCGCAACTGCAGCGATTGCGGCCAGTCACTGTCGTGGCCGACGCCATACAGCCAGGCCGTCATCGCGCTCAATACGTAGATGTCTTCAAGGGTACGGAACGGTTTGACGTAAGCATCCCAGCCATCCCCCGCCAGCAATTCGCATGACGCGCCATCGAGAATCAAGCGGCTGTGGCTGATGTCGGGCATCAGAGGAATCGCCGGCAGTTTTTCCAGGCGCACGCCCGGTTCATCGGGATAGACCACCGCCAGACTCAGGCGCGGGCTCTCGCCGGGCTCTTCACTGCGGGCCGCGACCAGCAACCAGTCGGCCGCGTCGCCAGCGGTGACGAAATCCTTGCGCCCGCTCACGCGCAATCCGCCCAGGCGGGTCTGCATGTCCGCCACCCGCAGACTGCGCTGTTCCGTCGCGCATAACGCGCCGAGGCTCGGCGGCGCGCTGGGCCAGAGCATGCGCAACGCCGCCTGATACCCCACCAGAAACGCCAGCCCAGGCGTTGCCATCAGGCGCCCGCCGAGCACCGCCAGTTCAAACGGTGTGACCGTGCCCAGCTGCAGCTGCAAGTTCGCGAATCCTTCGCCCAAGTCCGGGTTGGCGGGCAGGCGATCGCGGCGGTTCAACAGGGTTTGCCAGGGCATAAGAGGGTCCTCGTGGGCTGTCATACAAGCATCACCAAAGCTTCATGGCGATGACACCGGGGCTACATAGCCTGACTTTGCACAACACGGCTGCATAAAGAAAGTCGATCGGCTGCAACCCACGACGGATGAACAGCCCGTACGGAGACTCGCAATGACTCAGATCGCCCGCATCAGCGACACCGGCAATGAACGCCGCCTGCAAGCCGAACGCCTGGTGGGCGCCAAGGCCCTGCAGGAAGCCCAGGCCTTGCGCTTCAACGTGTTCAGCGGCGAATTCAACGCCCGGCTCAAAGGCGCGGAGCTGGGACTGGACATGGATGACTATGATGTTCACTGCGCGCACATCGGCGTGCGTGACTTGAACAGCGGGCGCCTGGTGGCGACCACCCGCTTGCTCGACCATACCGCCGCCAGCAGTCTGGGCAAGTTCTACAGCGAAGAAGAATTCAGCCTGCATGGCCTGGTCCATCTGAAGGGGCCGATTCTGGAAATCGGCCGCACCTGCGTCGACCCGGCCTACCGCAACGGCGGCACCATCGCCGTGCTCTGGGGTGAACTGGCTGAAGTGCTGAACCAGGGCGGCTACAGCTATTTGATGGGTTGCGCGAGCATTCCGATGCAGGACGGCGGCATCCAGGCCCACGCGATCATGCAGCGCCTGCGCGAACGTTACCTGAGCACCGAACACCTGCGGGCCGAACCGAAGAAACCACTGCCGACCCTGGCTATCCCGTCCAACGTCATCGCCGAAATGCCGCCGCTGCTCAAGGCCTACATGCGCCTGGGCGCAAAGATCTGCGGCGAGCCGTGCTGGGACGAAGACTTCCAGGTCGCCGACGTGTTCATCCTGCTCAAGCGCGACGAACTTTGCCCGCGTTACGCCAAGCACTTCAAGGCGGCCGTATGATGGGCCGGTTGCGGGTGTACGCGCGGATTGCGCGAGTGTTGGTGGTGGTCGCCCTGGGATTGACCATGGCCGGTATGTTCGGGCTATTCGAACGTTCGGGGATCGCCCATTCGATGGTCCGCCGCCAGCGTTGGTCGCGGTTCTTCATGGCGCGCCTGAGCAATGCCCTGCCCTTTCGCGTGACCGTGCACGGGACATTGCCGAAGGCACCGATGCTCTGGGTCAGCAACCATGTGTCCTGGACCGATATCCCGCTGCTGGGCATGCTCACACCGCTGTCGTTCCTGTCCAAGGCCGAAGTGCGCACCTGGCCCGTAGCGGGCTGGTTGGCGGCCAAGGCCGGCAGCCTGTTTATCCGTCGCGGGTCGGGCGACAGCCAGTTGATCCGCAAACAGATGACCCGCCATCTGGAGCAGGAACACCCGCTGCTGATGTTCCCGGAAGGCACCACCACCGATGGTCGTTCGTTGCGCACCTTTCATGGGCGATTGCTGTCGGCGGCGATCGATTGCGAAGTGAAGCTGCAGCCGGTGGCAATTCGTTATCTGCGTGACGGCGAGCTCGATACCCTGGCTCCGTTCATTGGCGATGACGATTTGCTCTCGCACCTGATGCGTTTGTTTGCCAATGATCGGGGGGAGGTGGAGATTCATCTGCTCAAGCCGATCGCCTGCGAAGGTCGCGAGCGGGCCGCGCTGGCGTTTGAAGCGCAGCAGGCGGTGCAGAAGGCGTTGTTTGGGGCGATTCCCGAAACGCAGAAAGCGCCCATGCGTCCGGCAATTGCAGCCTGACACGCACTTATATGAAGAAACAAAAATCCCCTGTGGGAGCGGGCTTGCTCGCGAATGCGGTGTGTCAGTCGACATCAATGGTGAATGACACACTGCATTCGCGAGCAAGCCCGCTCCCACAGGGATTTATGTCGCTGGGTGGTTCTGTGCGAAATCCTGAAGCTGCGGATAGAACAACCGGAAATCCTCGCTCAACGGCTCATACAACACCCGCAATTCCTGCATCGCCCCCGCCAACTCCTCCGGCCGGGTCAAGCGCCGCGAAATCCCCCGCAACACCTGCTCCAACACCGCAAACTCCCGGTAAGACCCCAACCAGTCATTAGCCACCATATGCGGCGCAATCATCGCCAGGCGTTCCGGCAATTGCGGCTCGGCGGACAACACCCGGTACACGTCCGAAGTGAATTGCTCCAGCGGTTGGTCGGCATACAACGTCCAGTCCCGGGCCAGGCAATGGTCGAAAAACACGTCGAGCACGATCCCGGCATAACGCCGGCGGGTCACGGCAAATCGCGACAATGAGATATCCACCAACGGATGGCGGTCGGTAAAGACGTCGATGCGCCGATGCAGGTGGATGGCCGCCTCGATCTCCGGATCGAACTGCCCTTGCAGCCGTCCTTTGACGAAATCGCCATACAGGCTGCCGAGCAATTGACCGGGGCGCTGGCCACCGAGGTGCAGATGTGCGAGATAGTTCATGGACGCAGCTTAGCACTGCGGCTTTACATCTGGACAACCAACATATCGTTATAACCCGATATACCGATTTACGCGGTCATCAGACCAAAATCATATTGGTATATCGCGAAGTACCGATTTAAAGTTCGCCTCATCGCGATATAGCGTTTTACTCATCACGAGCCCAACCCCATGACCATCGACCTCGACGAAATAATAAAAGCGCTGGCACACCCAGTACGCCGAGACATCCTCATCTGGCTGAAAGACCCCAAGACCCAGTTCCCGGAACAACTGCACAACCACGAGTACGGCATTTGCGCCGGACAGATCGATCAACGCTGCGGCCTGTCGCAGTCGACCGTGTCCGCTCACTTGGCGACCTTGCAACGTGCGGGACTGATCAGCAGTCAGAAAGCCGGTCAATGGCACTTCTTCAAACGCAACGAGGACGTGATTCAGGCGTTCCTCGACGCCATCGTCAAAGAGCTCAGCGCTCCGACAAGGAATTAGACAATGCCCCTCTCGCTACTCATCCTGGCCTTGAGCGCCTTCGCCATCGGCACCACCGAGTTCGTCATCATGGGCCTGCTGCCCGATGTGGCGGCGGACCTCGGCGTGTCGATCCCCGGCGCCGGCTGGCTGGTGACCGGTTACGCCCTGGGCGTGGCCATTGGTGCGCCGTTCATGGCACTGGCCACCTCCCGCCTGCCACGCAAGGCCGCCCTGGTAGCGTTGATGGGGATTTTCATTATCGGCAACCTGCTGTGTGCAGTGGCCAGTGACTACAACGTGCTGATGTTCGCCCGGGTGGTCACCGCCCTGTGTCACGGTGCGTTCTTCGGCATCGGTTCGGTGGTGGCGGCAGGCCTGGTGCCGGCGAACAAACGCGCCTCGGCCGTCGCCTTGATGTTTACCGGCCTGACCCTGGCCAACGTGCTGGGCGTTCCACTGGGCACCGCGCTCGGGCAGGAAGCCGGCTGGCGCTCGACGTTCTGGGCCGTGACCGTGATCGGTGTGATTGCGCTGATCGGCTTGATCCGCTTCCTGCCGGCCAAGCGCGATGAAGAAAAGCTCGACATGCGCGCCGAACTGCGCGCCCTGAAGGGTGCCGGGATCTGGCTGTCCCTGAGCATGACCGCATTGTTCGCGGCTTCCGTATTCACCCTGTTCACCTATGTCGCCCCACTGCTCGGCGATGTCACCGGCGTCTCGCCCAAAGGCGTGACCTGGACCCTGATGCTCATCGGTCTTGGCCTGACCGTCGGCAACATCATCGGCGGCAAGCTGGCCGACAAAGCCATGGCCGCGACGCTGATTGGGGTCTTCATCTCGATGGCCGTGATCTCTACCGTGCTGACCTGGACCAGCGTCGCGCTGATCCCGACCGAAATCACCCTGTTCCTCTGGGCCACCGCGTGCTTTGCCGCCGTACCCGCCCTGCAAGTAAATGTCGTGACCTACGGCAAGGCCGCACCGAACCTGGTGTCGACCCTGAACATCGGCGCCTTCAACGTCGGCAACGCACTGGGTGCCTGGGTTGGCGGCAGCGTCATCGCCCACGGTTTCGGCCTGACCAGCGTACCTCTCGCGGCAGCGGCACTGGCGGTACTCGCCCTGCTGGTGACCCTGATTACTTTCCGTCAGCGCAGCAATCCCGAACTGGCCCCCGCCACTAACTGATCTCTACAGGAGAGCGACTTCATGACGACTATTTTCGATCCGATCACACTGGGCGACCTCGAGTTGGCCAACCGCATCATCATGGCGCCCCTGACCCGCTGCCGCGCCGACGAAGGCCGAGTGCCCAACGCGCTGATGGCTGAATATTACGTGCAACGCGCCTCGGCCGGCCTGATCCTCAGCGAGGCCACCTCGGTCACCCCGATGGGCGTCGGCTATCCGGACACCCCGGGCATCTGGTCCAACGATCAGGTACGTGGCTGGACCAACGTGACCAAAGCGATCCACGGCGCGGGCGGCAAGATCTTCCTGCAACTGTGGCACGTCGGCCGGGTTTCCCACGGGTTGTACCTGAACGGAGAAGCGCCGGTCGCACCGAGCGCCATCCAGCAAAAAGGCCACGTCAGCCTGGTTCGCCCACTGGCCGACTACCCAACCCCCCGTGCTCTGGAAACCGCTGAAATCGCCGACATCGTCGACGCTTATCGTGTAGGTGCCGAGAATGCCAAGGCCGCCGGCTTCGACGGCGTGGAAATCCACGGCGCCAACGGTTACCTGCTCGACCAGTTCCTGCAAAGCAGCACCAACCAGCGCACCGACCACTACGGCGGCTCCCTGGAAAACCGTGCTCGCCTGTTGCTGGAAGTGACCGACGCGGCGATCGAAGTCTGGGGCGCGGGCCGCGTGGGTGTGCACCTGTCACCACGCGCCGATCTGCATGACATGGGCGACGACAATCTGTCCGAGACCTTCACCTACGTCGCTCGCGAACTGGGCAAACGTGGCATCGCCTTTATCTGCTCGCGCGAAAATGAAGCCGGCGACAGCATCGGCCCACAACTCAAGGAAGCCTTCGGCGGACCCTACATCGTCAACGAACGCTTCACCAAGGACAGTGCCAACGCCTGGCTGGCCAGCGGCAAGGCCGATGCGGTCGCCTTCGGCGTGCCGTTCATTGCCAATCCCGACTTGCCAGCACGCTTGAAGGCGGATGCGCCGCTGAACGAGGTCCGTCCTGAATTGTTCTACGCCAAGGGGCCGGTTGGTTACATCGACTACCCAGTGATGTAAGCGCCAGCCTCTGCAGCGCAAAAAGCCCCGACTCGAAAGAGCCGGGGCTTTTTTGTGGTTATCCACGCAATCCCGGGGAACACTGATAACGCAGTACCTGTAGGAGCCGGCTTGCTGGCGATGGACTCAAGTGCGCCGCGTTTAACCAGATCGCACGCGTTATCGTTAACGATCATCGCCAGCAAGCCGGCTCCTGCAAGGGACCGTGGCCACGCTGAAAATAAAATGATCTCCAGTCCAGTGAAGAACCTTTTTTCAGCCTCGACTGCTTCTACAGGTCAGAGTTCGAGCACCATCTCATGCCACGCCATCCCGCCATGGTCGGAGGCGGAAGGCTTGATGTAGGCGAAACCAAAACCCGCGTAGAACGGAATATGCCGCTCCTTGCACATCAGGTTGACGCTGCTCTTGTTCAACGCGCGCATCCGCTCGATGAACTCAGCCATCAAACGTTTGGCCAGGCCTTGCCCCTGAAAAGCCGGATGCACCACCACCGACATGATCACCACATGCGGACCCGCGGGGTCGTGGCCGATCAGCTCCTTGAATGCCTCGTCCGACATCTCCACCTGAAACGCCGCGCCGGAATTGATGAAACCGGCGACGACGCCGTCCACTTCGGCCACGATAAACCCCTCGGGCCAGGTGGCAATGCGGGTGGCGATTTTCTCCCGGGTCGCGGCTTCGTCACCTTCGTAGGCAAGGGTTTCGATGGCGTAGCAACGGTCCAGGTCAGCGGGGGTGACGTGGCGGATGACGGTGTTCATGGCAGCTCGGAATCAGCGAGGGAAAGGCGCGAATCATAAATCAGCGCCAGCTCGACATCGAGAGGCGAATCGCCGATTCGCCTCTCATCCGGCCGTCAGGGCTTGAGCGGCAACCAGATTTCCAGCTTGCCGGTGTTGAGCTTCGGGTTGAAGTCTTCGCTGTAGCGTTCGAACTCCGGGGCATCCGCCGCTTGATAACCGGACTGCGGCAGCCAGGTTTTCCAGATGTACTGAAACGTCTGGGGCAAGGAATCCAGAGAGCCCTTGTGCTCGAACACGGCATAGTGCTGAGGCTGGACCTCAACCCAACGGTATTTTTCCGGCAGGTCGTCGAGTTTGTCGATCTCGACGCCGGCAATGTATTCGAAGCCACCCTTGCCATCTGGATTGCAGCAAATGCCGTAGGTCACTTCGCTTTTTTGACCGGGAATTTTGCCAATTTCGGGAATGAATTTCTCCCAGAGATCGGGAATACCCTGGGTCGTACCTGCCGTAAATCGCCCGCCAAGCCCTGCAATAAGCAGAAAGTGCCCGTGTGCGAAGCGTGGCTTGGCCGTTTCGACGCCTGTTTGCTCATCCATGACTCGACTCCTGATACAAAAAAGTGGGTTCGGCTGGGAGTATAGAAGCCAAACCCGATTCGCCCAGTCAGAGCCCGTGAAGCGGTCCGACGGCGCTGGCACCAATAAACTCGTTGTATCCCGATACAATCACGTAGACCGCGAAATAGCAGAATATCGCCGACGATGCCAGGTAGGAATAACGCAGCAGCTTGTCGCCCAGCAGCTTGCCGCCATGGCTCGCGGCGAAGCACAGGCCGATGCACCACAGCACCCCGGCACAGAGAAATCCGCCTAGAAACAGCGCTGAACTCAGCGCGCCTGCGCCGCCGGAACGAGCGATCAGGGTGCCGCCCACCGCCGCGAACCACAAAATGGCACTGGGGGAAGACATGGCGAGGAAAATCCCGCGTAAAAACTCGTGCCGATGGGAGTTCTGCCCCACCTCCCCTGCCTGGGCCAGCACCGCCTCATGGTGAATCGCCGAATGGATCATTTTCGCCGCGAAGTACACCAGCAGCGCCGACCCGCCGATCCACAGCACCCAGCGCACCGTTTCGTATTGCAGTAAAACAGTCATGCCCGCCAGCGCCAGCACTGCGTAGATCAGATCGCCAACACAGGTCCCCAACCCCAAGGCAAAGCCTTGGAAATAGCCGCGTTGCATCGCCAGGGTGATCATCGCGATATTGGCCACGCCTATGTCCAGGCACAGCGAAAGGCTCAGCAGGAAGCCACTGGTAAATTCCATCAACCGATTTCCTTCGGACAAATTTGTTTACGTAGACGCTGGACAGTTTGCCACAGCTGCCCGTACATTCCGCCACAGGCCACCGCAGTGGCCAGCGTCGCTCGGACGGTTCCGGGCGCTCACGTTATCCGAGGCAACAATGGCAAACCCAGGTTCGCCGCGCCGCTTTGCGCGCATAGATCGACTCCCCCCTTACGTATTCAACATCACTGCCGAGCTGAAGATGGCCGCCCGTCGTCGTGGCGAAGACATCATCGACTTCAGCATGGGCAACCCCGACGGGGCGACGCCGCCGCATATCGTCGACAAACTCGTCACCGTCGCCCAGCGCGAAGATACCCACGGTTACTCGACATCCAAGGGTATCCCCCGTCTGCGCCGGGCGATTTCCAACTGGTACAAGGATCGCTACGCGGTCGACATCGATCCGGAAAGCGAAGCCATTGTCACCATCGGCTCCAAGGAAGGCCTGGCGCACTTGATGCTGGCCACCCTCGACCAGGGCGACACGGTGCTGGTGCCGAACCCGAGTTATCCGATTCACATCTACGGTGCCGTGATTGCCGGCGCCCAGGTGCGCTCGGTGCCACTGATTCCGGGCGTGGATTTCTTCGCCGAACTGGAAAGCGCGATTCGCGGTTCGATCCCGAAACCGAAAATGATGATCCTCGGCTTCCCGTCCAACCCTACCGCCCAGTGCGTGGAGCTGGATTTCTTCGAGCGGGTGATCGCCCTCGCCAAGCAGTACGACGTGCTGGTGGTGCACGACCTGGCCTATGCCGACATTGTCTACGACGGCTGGAAAGCCCCGTCGATCATGCAGGTGCCTGGCGCCAAGGACATTGCCGTGGAGTTTTTCACCCTGTCCAAGAGCTACAACATGGCCGGCTGGCGCATCGGCTTCATGGTCGGCAACGCCGAACTGGTCAACGCCCTGGCGCGGATCAAGAGCTACCACGACTACGGCACTTTTACCCCGCTGCAAGTCGCCGCTATTGCCGCACTGGAAGGCGATCAGCAGTGTGTCAAAGACATTGCCGAGCAATACCGCCAGCGGCGCAATGTGCTGGTCAAAGGCCTGCATGAACTGGGCTGGATGGTCGAAAACCCGAAAGCATCGATGTACGTCTGGGCCAAGATTCCCGAGGCTTATGCGCACCTGGGTTCGCTGGAATTCGCCAAGAAAATGCTCGCCGAAGCCAAGGTCTGCGTCTCGCCGGGTGTCGGGTTTGGGGAGTATGGGGATGATCATGTGCGCTTTGCGCTGATCGAAAACCAGGACCGGATTCGCCAGGCCGTACGCGGGATTCGCGGGATGTTCCGGGCGGATGGGCTTATCGCCAAATCTAATACCTGACACATGACAATGTGGGAGCGGGCTTGCTCGCGAAAGGGCCATCACATTCAAAGTAGATATTGAATGTAAGTCCGTATATGGACTCCCCCTCATTGCAAGCCCCGTTGCTTTGGCGCCCGTGCCGACTGCACACGTATATTCGGCCTCTAAATACGGCATCGTTTCGATGCAGGGCCATGATGGGCTATTCGCGCGCCGGCTCCCGATCGCTTTTTCGTGCTTTTCGCACTTGGACATTCGAGGGTTTTGCCGACGCCGGTTCGACCGGTTTGCCATCGTTCAGGTTGCTTCGCAATCGTGGTTAAGAGTTGTTTCTCTCGTAGAACACGTCGGGTAAATAGATCAGGCCGCTGCCTGATTCGGTTGGTAATCAGTGCCGTGACGCAGCATCGCCCAAGCCATGCGTGCAGTTTTGTTGGCCAGCGCAATAGCGGCCACATTGGGATGCGATCGCTCGGCTAAACGAACGGCCCACTGGCTGAGCCGATCCTCTTTGGATTTGGCTGTGCGTAGCGCCGAGCGTGCGCCATGCACCATCAATGTTCGCAGATACGTATCACCGCGCTTGCTGATACCGAGTAGTCGATCCTTACCACCAGAACTGTGTTGCCTCGGTGTCAGTCCCAGCGAGGCGGCAAACTGTCGGCCATTGGCAAACTGACGGGCATCACCGAGAGCGACGACGAGCGCTGTGGCGATCATTGGACCGACACCGCGCAGCTGTTGAAGGCGAACGGCGGACGGCTCGTTTGTCGCGATCGCAGTGATCTCGCCGTCGAGCTGGCAAACACGCCCATCCAGCGCACGAAGGTCGTCCCACAAACCATCCAGCAGACGACGAAAGCGTGCCGTCAAACCGTTATCCGCATCCCCTAGCCAGCATGGTATTGCACGACGCAGCATCAGCAATTCCTTCGGTGCAACGAGACCGTACTCGGCGACCAGCCCACGGATCTGATTGGCTTTGGCCGTCCGCTGTTCGATTAAGCCGGCCCGGATGCGATGCGTCGCCTGGATATCCTGTTGTTCGATGGTCTTGATGGCGACGAAGCGCATGCTGGGGCGGCTCATCGCTTCGCAGATCGCCTCGGCATCGTTCGCGTCGTTCTTGTTGCTCTTGACGTACGGTTTGACGAACTGCGGCGCGACCAGCTTTACCCGAAATCCGTGGGCTTGTAGCTGCCGAGCCCAGTGATGCGCACCGCCACAACTCTCCATCCCGATCTCACAGCCAGGTTCGATCTTTTCCAACACCGTTTGCAGCCAGCGATCACGCGGTAGGCGCTGCCGCCAGACGGGTAGCTCATGACAATCCACGCCGTGGATCTGAAATACGTTCTTGGCCAGGTCGACCCCAATTCGCATAAGCTTCATGTGTGGACTCCTTCTCACCGTTGACTGTGGTTCGCACTTTCAGTCTGGCACTCAAGATGCCGAAGTGAGGAGGAGTCCATCCCATTGCTTTCGCGAGCAAGCCCGCTCCCACATTTGGTTTTGCGGTGTGCTTAGACGAACAACGACAACAGCAGGATAAAGCCCAGGCCCACCACGGACAGGAGGGTTTCCATCGCCGTCCAGGTCTTGAAGGTTTCCGCCACGGTCATGTTGAAGTACTGCTTCACCAGCCAGAAACCGGCGTCGTTGACGTGGGACAGGATCAACGAACCGGCACCGGTGGCCAACACCAGCAGCTCACGGTTTACACCCGGAATCATCCCTACCACTGGCACCACAATGCCTGCGCCAGTAATGGTCGCCACGGTCGCCGAACCGGTCGCGATACGAATCACCGCCGCCACCAGCCACGCCAGAAGGATTGGCGAGATCTGCGCTTCCACCGCCATGTTGCCGATGACATTACCAACGCCGCTGGTCACAAGCATCTGCTTGAAGCCACCACCGGCACCGATGATCAGGATGATTGCGGCGGTTGGCGCAAGGCTGGCATCCAGCCATTTGAGCATCTGGTTGGACCCAATGCCCTGCTTGTAACCGAAGGTGTACAGCGACAGCAGCAACGCCAGCAGCAGTGCCGAGATCGGATGACCGATCAGGTCCATGAAAGTGCGGAAGAAGTTGCCTTCCGGCAGCACCACATCGGCAAAGGTCTTGAGCAGCATCAGGAACACCGGCGACAGCACGGTGATCAAGGTGATGGCGAAGCTCGGGAGATCGGCAGAATCGTTATCACGCGCCAGTTGATCGACCAGTTCCTGGTTAGGATGACCCGGAATGTACTTGGCAATGAACGTGCCGTAGATCGGGCCGGCGATGATAGCCGTCGGCAGCGCAACGATCAGGCCGTACAGAATGGTTTTACCGATGTCGGCACCGAACACGCCGATCGCCAGCAACGGGCCCGGGTGTGGCGGAACCAGACCGTGCACGGCGGAAAGACCGGCCAGCAGCGGGATACCGATCTTGATGATCGACACGCCGGTACGTCGGGCGACGATGAACACCAGCGGGATCAGCAGCACGAAGCCGATTTCGAAGAACAGCGGAATGCCGACCAGGAAGGCGGCGAACATCATTGCCCACTGCACCTTGTCCTTGCCGAACGCACGGATCAGGGTCTGGGCAATCTGATCCGCCCCGCCCGACTCGGCCATCATTTTGCCGAGCATGGTCCCCAGCGCAAGGATGATCCCGACGAAACCGAGCACCCCACCGAAACCGTCCTGGAACGCCTTGATGATGGTGCCGAACGGCATGCCGGAAGTCAGGCCGAGAAAGGCCGCGGCGATGATCAGGGCAATGAAGGGGTGGAACTTGAACTTGGTGATCAGGACGATAAGCCCGATCACCGTGACCACTGCGTCGAGCAGCAGGAACGTTTCGTGGGACATGCCAAACATTAGGGGTGTCTCCTGGTTGTTGTTGTTATTAAAGCGGGTAATTGGCGAGCCATCAGGACAGCGCTATCTTTTCGCGGCACATTCATACCGCGTGCTTCAGGCCATGTGCCTGCCACCAGATATGCGCCTGCTTCGCCAGTTGCTCGACGCTGTGGTTCGAAGCGTCCAGAGCCAGGGTCAAGGGCTCGCCAACGGGGGATTCGAGGGTCGCGAACTGGCTGTCGATCAGGGTCGATGGCATGAAGTGGCCCGGCCGATGGGATACTCGATCAGCGGCGACTTCAGGCGTCAGTTCCAGGAAAACGAAACCCAGGCCAGGCAAGGCGCTGCGCAGACGTTCGCGGTAAACGTGCTTGAGGGCCGAGCAGGTCAGCACCGGGCGTTGACCCTTGGCGTCGATGCGGCGCAGTTCATCGCACAGGCTGTCGAGCCAGCCTGCACGGTCTTCGTCGTTCAGGGGGATACCTGCGCTCATCTTTTCGATATTGGCGACAGGGTGAAAAGCGTCGCCCTCAATGGCGGTCGCGCCGCTGAGTTGGCACAAGGCCTCGCTGACGCACGTCTTGCCGCAACCGGCAACGCCCATGATGACCAGGGCGGTGATAGGATGATTCATGTAACACCTCAGCGCGCAGACAGCGCTACCTTTGCCGGTTATGACACAAGAGCAAAAGCAGAAGCCGACGCCTTCTTGTCATTTTTGTGGGTTGCAGCATGTTCGTTCTCACTGCCAAAGAGCGGGAATCAGGCAGATCCCGCTCACGCATTTGCAGCTGCATCGAGACAGCGCTACCTTAGTACCTTGAATTTTGTTTGGCAAGCAGCCCGATGACCTCTCCTAAAAACGATAAGAATACCCGCACCACTGGCCGCCCTACCCTCAATGAAGTCGCACACCTGGCCGGTGTCAGCCCGATCACCGCGTCCCGCGCCTTGCGCGGCGTCAGCACGGTGGCCACCGAACTGGTGGAAAAAGTCCAGAAAGCCGCCCTCGAACTCAATTACGTGGTCAACCCCGCTGCCCGCGCGTTAGCCTCGGCCCAGAGCCATTCCGTGGTGGTTTTGGTGCCGTCGCTGTCGAACTTGCTGTTCATCGATACGCTGGAAGCCATTCATCAGGTTTTACGTCCAAAGGGCTTCGAAGTGCTGATCGGCAACTTCCACTACTCGCGCGACGAAGAAGAAAACCTGCTGCGCAATTACATGGCCTATCAACCGCGTGGCTTGCTGCTGACCGGGTTCGACCGCACCGAAAGTTCGCGACGGATGATCGAGGCCAGCAACGTTCCGTGCGTATACATGATGGAACTGGACAGTGCAGCCGGCCTCAACTGCGTTGGTTTTTCGCAGCTTGCGGCCGGTGAAACGGCGGCGGAACATTTGCTCTCCCGAGGTCGCAAGCGCCTGGCCTACATTGGCGCGCAACTGGACCAACGCACGTTGCTGCGCGGCGAAGGTTTCCGCAAAGCCCTGCAAAAGGCCGGTCTGTATGACCCGGATCTTGAAGTACTGACCCCGCGTGCCTCCTCCGTCGGTTTGGGAGGTGAACTGTTCCTGCAACTGTTGGCCAGTCATCCTGATGTCGATGCGATCTTCTTCGGCAACGATGACCTGGCCCAGGGCGCACTCCTCGAAGCCATGCGCTGCGGGATCAAGATTCCGCAGCAGGTCGCAATCCTCGGCTTCAACGACCTGCCGGCCTCGGCCCACATGGTCCCGCGGCTGAGCAGCATCAGCACGCCGCGCGAGGCCATTGGCAGGCGTTCGGCGGAGTTGATGTTGACCTTGCTGGCCGGCAACCAGGTGGCCAAACCGGTGCAGGACATGGGGTTTGAGTTGAAGGTGCGCGAGAGTACCTGACACGGCACTTGATTGTTCCCAATCGATGCGATCTGCAATTTGAAACATCTTTTATCCGAAGCTTCATGGGTGTCGCATGCAAAATCCGCAGCGCTTCACGCAAACAAGAATATCGGCCGGCAGACCTCCAACCCACCGGACACTCAGATGCGCCAGATAATCATCTTGACCTCCCTCCTGATGCTCAGCCTCGCGCCGTCGCTCCAGGCTTCAGAAACAGACGATTGGACGCACTATCTGAACGACCCTCGTTTCATGCCAGCGATTAAAAGTTGTCTCGCTGCTCATCCGAAAGGTCAGGGGCCGGCAGTGGTGATGAATGTCTGGCATGCCAATCGCGATGAAGCCGGCGTTATGACAACCGACCTGAGCGGGCGTAAAAACTCATGTATGGCCCGCAAGGATACTGGCCTGGAGCGCCAATCCGAGACGGTATTCGATCTGCCGGGGCCGCTATTTGTGTCAGTCGATCAGGTGACGACCGCCCCTGAAGGTAGGTGCATTGAATCCACCCCGGTTTTCATCGACCAACAGCTTCAAGGGTGGATTCTCAGACAACCGGTACTTCTTGAGAACATCCCCAGTGCCTGCTCGAGCCCGATCTGGAGCGAATTGTCATCAGTTCTACCGAACCGGGATCAAGCAGACTTGATGTCTCCCGTTGGCAGGCACACTATTAAATCCCCGAAGCCTTGATCCGCTAACGGAGCAGCCCGATGGAACATCCACTGAAAATTCTGGGTAAAGCTTCATCAATCAACGTCAGAAAGGTCCTGTGGACCTGTGAGGAACTGGGCATTACCTACGAACGCGAGGATTGGGGCGGCGGTTTTGCCTCGACCCACACGCCAGAGTTTCTCCGGCTCAATCCCAACGCGCTGGTGCCCGTGATCATCGATGAGGCCGGCGTGCTGTGGGAATCCAACGCCATCTGCCGTTACCTGGCCGGCAAACACCAAAATACTGATTTGCTGCCGCACGAACCGGCTGCCCGCGCCCGGGTGGAGCAGTGGATGGATTGGCAAGCCACCGAACTCAACGCGGCCTGGAGCTATGCGTTCACGGCATTGGTGCGCAAGGATCCGGAGTTCCAGGACCCGCATCACATCGCCGCCGGCGTGCGCGGCTGGAATCAGAAGATGGGCATCCTCGAGCATCAGCTCGCGGCCACCAAGGCTTATGTCGCCGGGCCACGGTTCACCCTGGCCGATGTTGTCATCGGGCTGTCGGTCAATCGCTGGCTGATGACGCCGATGGATCGACCCGACTATCCGGCCATCGACGAGTACTTCCAGCGCTTGGCACAACGTCCGGGGTTCCTGAAACACGGCTGCAACGGCCTGGCTTGATGCCATGCCTGCGGACGACCGCTGCTGCCCGGCAGTAAAGGTTAACCGCCGGTATGGCATCGACCGCCTGCCAGACAAAAGATAACCTGATTATGCCGTTTGCCAAGGCGACCCCTGGCCCGGTTTCGTAACGCTCTTAACAACGTCAGCCCGGAAACAGGCCAGCCCTGATGTTTTCATAAGTAATCACGTTTTCACGCGCATTAATGACTACTGATCCAATGCTACCTGTTACTTCTGCCAGTAGATATCTTCCGAGCCCTGAGCGATTCTTTGCTTAGATGCTTCATATTTTCCAATAAGCGCGTGACTGCGTTTCATGTCATTTCAGACAATCGTTCAACAGAACGATGAAGAGGCATCGCTTGCTATTTATTTATCGAATTTCAATTCAAGGAAGGCCGGAGCAATATATGAAAAGAGTCTCAATGATTTGTAAAATTGCATCGGGCGTCATGGCCATCACCAGTATGGCCATGCCCCTGATCGGTATGGCGAAAGAGTCCGAATCATCAGGCAAGTACACTTTATTTGATCCATCGATGCAGACGCAGCAGAAAGCCGACATTCAGAAAAAAATCGACACGCAGCTACTTCTCAAGCCTGGCGGCCAGCAAATCAGCCCTACTCAGGTTGCCTATGACAATGGGGACGCCGTGATCACATTTGCTGTATCAAGCACCCCCAACACGACCTGCGACTTTGGTTATGTGTGTTTCTGGGAGCACGTTAATTACGTGGGGAAAAAATTGTCACTTAGAAGCTACCCGCCTGAAATCTCACTCACGGTGAATCTCGCGCAATACGACATGAGCAACAAAATTTCATCCTGGAAACATAATAACAATTTTTTCCACGTTGCCATCGGTGGAGCATCACAGGCATATGGCGGAGGTCAAATGGTCATGACCAACACTATGGATGACCATCTTGGAGGCGGGTGTTGCCCATTTGCTATCGACCACTCAACCCAAAAGGGACCACCACCGGAATTTATTTTTCGAGCTTCATTAAAATATGACAACGCAATGGTAAGCGTCGTGTTTAAACCATACCCATGGTAGTCAATCGCTGCGTGCGCCGTGAACGGTGCGGACTTGAAAAGGCGATCTACCGGGCAAACAAAATAAACAAGGGAGAAAAAGCGACGCTGACCATTCTGTCGTTGTGCTCGATCAACCTGCTCTGGGCATCTATTTCGGTCCACGTGCCTGTAGGGCTGACCTGTTCGGGAATACTGAACGGACAGCAGCCCCGCCCGAGGACGATTTCCTTGATATTACTCATCATCATGTTGCCTTTCGCGCCAGGCCCATCCACGCCGAAAACCTTCACGGAGTGAGCTTTATTATTGTGCTGCCAGGATGAAACCTGACGGCTCATGTTGAAGTCCGCGAGGTTAACGGGACGGCTGACCGGCGTGCTGGCCAGCGACAATTTCCTGCCTGTGTAATCCCAGCCATCCCAGACACAGAAGTAACCATAGTCACAGATGGGATCGGTTTGATTCGCGTCACCCGGGACCGGGAACGTCATCACGACGGCCCCGTTATCGTAAATCACTTGAGTGGTACTGACCTGGCGCCCTGCGGGCTTTCGACTGAGTTGTCGATCAATCTGCAGCTGGATTTCTGCTGTCTGTTCGGCAGTCATCGCCGGATTGAACAACGCATACCGGTTTTGTTTGCCCGGCGCTTGATCGGCATAAAAATAGAACAATGCACCCAAGCCGAGACAAAGCGCCACGAAGCCTGCGAGCCATTTGATTTGCATGTGGAAAAACTCCGTTCCCTGAAGCGCTGAATAATCCGGCGATACAAGAAAGAGTTAAAGGCATTGCAATGATGTGTCTACTGTCAGAAATATCAGGTTCGACGGTCGGCGCAACCCGGGTGGGACCACTCGGTGCGAGCGGCAGGCGTTGGCGGGGAAATCTTGCAGATTATTTGGTTATTTCATCGCCCCCCTGCAGGAGCTGGCTTGCCAGCGAAGGCGGTATAACAGGCAACATTGATGTTGAATGTGCCGGCCTCTTCGCTGGCAAGCCAGCTACTACAGGGGGGTGACGGGGTGCCTGGACAATCGAATTGCCTGTGTGGCTTACATTTCAGTGCCCGAACACATCCACCTTCTTGGCCTTTTTGTCCGCGCGCTTTTCATCGGCGGTTTTCGCCGGTTTCTTCTTTGCCGCTTTTTTTGAATCCATGCCTTTGGCCATGATACGTACTCCACTCATACGGGATGTGAGATCAGGTATACACCTATCCCCGCGCCCGCGTTCTTTTATAATCGCCCGCTTTGCGCACCGACAGTCGAAGATCATGCCCAACACCCGGTACACCTTACTCGCCGAGCCATTATGGCCATTGATGAACAAGTTCTATCGCGCCCATCAATCGTCGATGAAAGCGGTCCGCGATGCTCAACTGTGGGTCGCCAGGCGCGACGAAATCATTGGCGCGCTGTGTTTGCGCCCGGTGGCGGACGGGCATTGGCTGACGGGTTTGTTTGTCGACCCGGCCTGCCGGGAACAGGGGATCGCCGCCGCGTTGATTGCCGAAGCGGTCAAAGGTCTCCACAGCCCGGTCTGGCTGTTCTGCCATCCGGACTTGCGTGGCTTTTACGAGCGGCGTGGCTTTGTCTTCGATCCGCCAATGCCTTACGCCATGGTCGAACGGTTGAGCCGCTATGCGCGCAGCAAACCGATGATTGCCATGGGCCTGGAGGCGAGTGAAAAAGTTAATGACTGATGAAAATCCACTGTGGGAGCGAGCTTGCTCGCGAATGCGGTGTGTCAGTTCATATTACTTTGACTGACACACCGCATTCGCGAGCAAGCTCGCACACATTAGGTTTGTGGTGATCTCAGTCGTCGGCGTTGGGATCAAGCTCCGGGAACATCACTTCGGTAAACCCGAATTTGCTGAAATCGGTAATGCGCGACGGATACAACCGACCGATCAGGTGATCGCATTCATGCTGCACCACCCGCGCATGGAACCCCTCGGCGATGCGCAAGATCGGCTGCCCCTTGGGATCGACACCTTCGTAGCGAATCTGCCGATAACGATCCACCGCGCCGCGCAGTCCGGGTACCGACAGGCAGCCTTCGAACCCCTCTTCGAGGAGCGGGCTCAACGGCGTGATCAGCGGATTGATCAGAATGGTCTGCGGCACCGCTTCGGCATCCGGGTAGCGTTCGCTGTGCTCGAAACCGAAGATTACCAGTTGCAGGTCGACGCCGATCTGCGGTGCAGCCAGGCCGACACCGCCGACGCTTTCCATGGTCTGGAACATGTCGTCGATCAGTTGCCACAACTCGGGGCTGTCGAACATTTCTGCCGGTACCGGCGGGGCAATGCGCAGCAGGCGCTCATCGCCCATTTTCAGGATTTCACGGATCATTTGATGACTTCGTCAGTGGTCGGCTTGATCGAGTGGTCCCGACCCAGTCCCGAAACGTGGTGTTTTTCCTCATGGCCCGGACCGTGCTCGCCGGGGACTTTTTCGCCAGGGTCCTTGCCCTCTCGCGACATGTGCTCGATCACTGCATTCATCTCCGCGCCGAGCAGCAGCACTGCGGCGGAAATATAGAAGTACAGCAACAGCACGATGATCGCACCGATACTGCCATACATGGCGTTGTAGTTGGCGAACTCCTTGACGTACAGACCAAAGCCCAGGGATGCGAGGATCCACACCACCACTGCCAGCACCGAACCCGGCGTGATAAAGCGAAACTCCTGCTTGACGTCGGGCATGACGTAATAAATCAGCGCCACCGCCACCATCAGCAGGATCACCACCACCGGCCAGCGGGCGATGGTCCAGAGGATAACGATGAAGTCTTCAAGGCCGACTTGCGAAGCGATCCAGCCTATCACCTGCGGCCCGAGCACCATCAGCGCGGCGGCGATCAACAGCATGCCGGCGATGCCGATGGTGTAGATGATCGACAGCGGGAAACGCTTCCACGCCGGACGGCCTTCGACCACATCGTAGGCGGCGTTCATCGCGCTCATCATCAGCCGTACACCGGCAGACGCCGTCCACAGGGCAATCACGATACCCACCGACAGCAAGCCACCCTTGGATTGCTGGAGTTGATCGATCACCGGATTCACCTGTTCCAGTGCCTGGGGCGGCAGGACCAGTTCCGATTGCAGGCGCAGCCAGGAGAAGAAGTCCGGCAGGTGCAGGAAACCGATCAGGGCGATCAGGAACAGGATGAAGGGGAACAGCGAGAACAGCATTTGATAGGCCAGCGCCGAGGCATAGGTCGACATCTCGTCGTCGACGAACTCGGTGACCGTGCGCACCATCACACGGTGGATGGGCAGACCTTTCATGTCCGGGAAAATCATAAGCGTCTCCTTTCGCCGCTCAATGGGTGAAGTCGTGGCGACTCAGGGGCCGTTTTTTACATCAAAGTAGCCTAATTGGCGCCTTTGAAACAATTTTCAGGCGCAAGTTCAGGCTGACACAAAAACGGCCATCCGCAGATGGCCGTTCCCGATAGTCGTCAATGGCCCAATCAAGCCTTGTCGACCCCTTTCTTGACCGCGTCCTTGGCTTTGCCCAGCGCTTGCTGAGCTTCGCCTTTCTTTTCCTGCACCACGCCTTCGGCGCGCATTTTGTCGTTACCGGTGGCCTTGCCGACGCCTTGCTTGACGTTGCCGGCGGCTTCGTTGGCCATGCCTTTTACTTTATCGCCAGTGCTGCCCATGGTGTTTCTCCTGTGAACAATTGAACGGGAAAGTAGTTACACAAGGTTGACCGGGGTCGTTTGCGTGGAGTTTCATTTATTTTCAGCGCGACATTTCATCGTTCAGTGCAGGTTGGGCTTTATGTTTGCCGACCAACCCCCGAGAATGCGCAACGTATTCAGGCCTTGGCGCTGAAGATCCAATCCCGTAGGAATGTTATGAAACTCGATAAAAAGCAGGCCATTGCCCGCAGAAACCAGGAACTCGGCGGTGCTGTGCTTGGCGTCAACAACTGCCACTTCACCGAATTGAACCGCAACCGCAACATCTGGTGGTTCGATATCCCGGTGGCGCGCCTGGCCATCGGTCAGTACGAATGGATTCACCTGCTGATGCACACCCCTGATACCGACGAATTGCTGCATTTGAAAGTGCCGACGGTGTTCTTGCGCGAGAAGCTCGAAGGCTTGGTGGTGCGCAACCAGGGCAAGCGCAAGGCCGCCTTGAGCCTGGAGTTGAGTGCGGACAAGGATTCGTACTTGCAGGACATGCGCCCGGCGGGTACCAACGTCAATTTCGCGCAATTCCGCCTGTAAAGGCAAAAGCAAAAGCTTCGCGAGCAAGCCCGCTCCCACATTTGACCGAGTTTTTCAGAAGGAATGCGATCAAAATGTGGGAGCGGGCTTGCTCCGGGCGGCGCTCCGACGAAGGCGGCCTGACAGGCGCTGAACATTTCCAGCCTGATAAAAAAAGCCCCGCTTCTGCGGGGCTTTTGTTTGTTATGCGCTGACCTTCTTTGCAGCCAGCTTCTTCAGCTCTTCGTCGCGCAACTCGCGGCGCAGGATCTTGCCGACGTTGGTGGTCGGCAGTGCGTCGCGGAACTCGACAGACCGTGGAACCTTGTAGCCAGTGACATTGGCGCGCATGTGTTCCATCACCTGCTCCTTGGTCAGGGTCATCCCCGGCTTGGCGACGATGAAGATCTTGATCGCCTCGCCGGATTTCTCGTCCGGCACGCCGATAGCCGCGCATTGCAGCACGCCCGGCAGGGTCGCCAGCACGTCTTCGAGCTCGTTCGGGTACACGTTGAAACCGGACACCAGGATCATGTCTTTCTTGCGATCGACGATACGCATATAGCCATCAGGCTGGATCAGCGCGATGTCGCCAGTCTTCAACCAGCCTTCGCTGTCGAGAATTTCATCCGTGGCTTCCTGACGCTGCCAGTAGCCTTTCATGACCTGCGGACCTTTCACGCACAGTTCACCGATTTCGCCCAACGGCCGTTCAACGCCGGCGTCGTCGATGATTTTGCACACAGTCGACGGCACCGGGATGCCGATGGTGCCGATCTGGATGTTCTGGATCGGATTGACCGTGGCCACCGGGCTGGTTTCGGTCATGCCGTAACCTTCGCAGATGGCACAACCGGTCACCGCTTTCCAGCGCTCGGCCGCCGCCAGCTGCAGGGCCATGCCGCCCGACAGCGTGATTTTCAGCGCAGAGAAATCCAGCTTGCGGAAGCCTTCGTTGTTGCACAGGGCGACGAACAGCGTGTTCAGGCCGACGAAGCCGCTGAACTTCCACTTCGACAGTTCCTTGACCATCGCCGTCAGGTCGCGCGGGTTGCTGATCAGGATGTTGTGGTTGCCGATCAGCATCATCGCCATGCAATGAAAGGTGAAGGCATAGATGTGGTACAGCGGCAGCGGCGTGATCAGGATCTCGCAGCCTTCGTTGAGGTTGGACCCCATCAGCGCCTTGCACTGCAGCATGTTCGCCACCAGGTTACGATGGGTCAGCATCGCGCCCTTGGCGACGCCGGTGGTGCCGCCGGTGTATTGCAGCACCGCGACGTCGCTGCTGGCCGGGTTGGCTTCAGCCACTGGCTGGCCGTGGCCCTTGCTCAGCACGTCGTTGAACTTGATGGCCTTGGGCAAGTGATACGCCGGGACCATTTTCTTCACGTACTTGATGACGCTGTTGACCAGCAGACGCTTGAGCGGCGGCAGCAGGTCGGCCACTTCGGTGACGATCACGTGCCTGACGCCGGTTTTCGGCACGACGGCCTGGGCCAGGTGCGCCATGTTGGCCAGACAGACCAGGGCCTTGGCACCGGAGTCGTTGAATTGGTGTTCCATCTCCCGCGCGGTGTACAGCGGGTTGGTGTTGACCACGATCAGCCCGGCGCGGATGGCACCGAAGACGGCGACCGGGTATTGCAATACGTTGGGCAGTTGCACGGCGATTCGATCGCCTGGCTGCAAGTCGGTATGCTGTTGCAGGTAAGCGGCAAAGGCACCGGACAACTCGTACAGTTCACCGTAGGTGATTGTCTTGCCCAGGTTGCTGAACGCCGGTTTGTCGGCAAAGCGTTGGCAGGACTGCTTCAACACCGCCTGAATATTCGGATACTCGTCTGGATTGATCTCGACAGCAATCCCGGCAGGGTACTTATCCTTCCAAAAGTCTTCGATCATGGAAGCCCACTCCTCAGCAACGCGAATTCATCACCGCATTTGATGCGATTATTATTGGTGTGTGTTTTTGGTGTCTATTTGTTGGTGAGTCTGGCTTTTTTCTTAGGCCGAGATGTCACAAAGCGGGCCGAGAGTAGCAGCTTTGCCGAGGGTCGACTAGAGCCAAAAGCGGGCTCTATGGTCACATTTACGACCAATAATTGTTTAATGGTCATTTTTAGAGTAAAAATCCTATAAATACTTGAAAGGCCCATGAATTGGGGCTTCAGGCCCATTAAAAGCTTCGCGGGCAAGCCTCGCTCCTACAGGTTCAGTGGTGTTCACAAAACTGGTGGACGACACTTAACTGTAGGAGCGAGGCTTGCCCCGGGCGGCGCTCCGACGAACCGCGCGAAGCGCGGCCATTCACCGATCAGGCAATATCGCGCAACTCCCGCCGCAGGATCTTGCCCACCGGCGTCATCGGCAACGACTCACGCAACACAATGTGCTTGGGCACTTTGTAGGCCGTAAAATTTTCCTTGCAGTACGCCTTGAGCTCTTCAAGACTGACACCCGTTTCCCGGGCCACGACGAACAGCTTCACCGCCTCCCCCGACCGCTCGTCCGGCACGCCGATCACCGCACAATTGGCGACTTTCGGGTGGGCCATCATCACGTCCTCGATCTCGTTGGGGTACACGTTGAAACCCGAGACGATGATCATGTCTTTCTTGCGGTCGACGATGCGCACAAAACCGTCCGGGTCGATCACCGCGATGTCGCCGGACTTGAACCAGCCTTCGGCATCCAGCACTTCGGCAGTGGCTTCGGGTTTCTGCCAATACCCCTTCATGATCTGCGGGCCCTTGATGCACAGTTCGCCGCGCTCGCCCAAGGCCTGCTCGACGCCTTCATCGTTGATCACCTTCAGCGTGGTGCCCGGCACCGGCAGGCCGACCGTGCCGATTCGCGACTGGTCGCCGTACGGATTGGTGCAGGCCACCGGCGAGGTTTCGGTCAGGCCGTAACCTTCGGTGATGCGGCAACCGGTCAGTTGTTCCCAGCGCTCGGCGGTAGCCTTGACCAGCGCGGTACCGCCGGAGTTGGTGAGTTTGAGGCGGGAGAAATCCAGGGTCTTGAAGTCGGGATGGTCCATCAGCGCGACGAACAGCGTATTGAGCCCCAGCAGCGCCGAAAACCGCCAGTTTTTCAACTCCTTGATGAAGCCGCCGATATCCCGTGGATTGGTGATCAGCACGTTGTGGTTGCCGGTCACCATCATGCACATGCAGTTCGCCGTGAAGGCATAGATATGGTACAGCGGCAATGGCGCGATCATCACCTCCTGCCCTTCGCGTAGCAGGGGTTGGCCATCGGCACCGAACTGCCCCAGGCAGGCCCGCGCCTGCTGCATGTTGGCGACCAGGTTGCCATGGGTCAGCATCGCACCCTTGGCCAGGCCAGTGGTGCCGCCGGTGTATTGCAGCACGGCGATGTCGTCCAGACCGGCATTCAGTGGCTTGATGCCCAGTCCCCGGCCCAGGCGTAGCGCGCTCTTGAAGGAAACGGCCTGGGGCAAGGAATAGGCCGGGACCATTTTCTTGACCTTGCTTACCAGGGTATTGACCAGCCAGCCCTTGGCGGCGGGCATCAGGTCGCCCATCTTCGCTTCGATCAGGTACTGGATGTCGGTGTCGGCCAGCACTTCCTGGACCTTCTGCCCGAACATGTTCAGGTACACCAGCGCCCGGGCACCGGAGTCCTTGAACTGATGGCGCATCTCCCGGGCGGTGTACAGCGGGTTGGTGTTGACCACGATCAGGCCGGCGCGCAAGGCGCCGAACACGGCAATCGGGTAATGCAGGACGTTGGGCATCTGCACCGCGATGCGATCCCCCGGCACCAGGTCGGTGTGGGCTTGCAGGTAACCGGCGAACGCGGCGCTGTAGCGTTCCAGTTCGGCGTAGGTCAGGGTGATGCCCATATTGCTGAAGGCGGGGCGGTCAGCAAATTTCTTGCAGGAACGCTCGAACACCTCGATCACCGACATATAGGCCCCTTGGTCGATATCCAGGGGCACGCCGGCCGGGCGTTTGTCATTCCAGAAATCAGGTTGCATTGTTGTTGTCCTCTTTACCTGAGCCTATCCGGGACCGCTTTTCTGTACTTTTTTGTAAACCAAAAGTGAAAAGCGGAGCTCCCCGGACACTAGCAGCTATGACGAATCAGGCAAATATGCCAATAGCCGTCATTGACCGTATGAATCTTCCTGCCGTGGTGTGGGCTGTTCAGACGGCAAGCGACGGATGCGCTATACAATGCAACGACGCCCATGTCACATGCCGTGCAAAGGAATCGCCATGATCCACGACACTTTCTGGCTGACCGCGAGTGACCGCAGCCGCCTTTTCGTCAATCAGTGGCTGCCGGCCGCGCCTTTGAACGCAGTGATCCTGCTGGCCCACGGCATGGCGGAACACAGTGCTCGCTACGCCCGCCTGGCAGAAAAATTCTGTGAGCAGGGCTACGGTGTGTATGCACCGGATCTGCGTGGACATGGCAAAACTGCCGAAAACGGGACCCTGGGGCATTTCGCCGACGACGATGGCTGGTGCAAGGTGGTCGGCGACCTGGCCAGCCTCAATCAGCACATTGGTCAACACCATCCCGGCGTGCCGATCGTGTTGCTCGGGCATAGCATGGGCAGCTACATCGCCCAGGCGTATCTGCTGCACCACAGCGCCAGCCTGCACGGCGCCATACTCAGCGGTTCGAACTGCCAGCCGGTGGCGCTTTATCGAGCGGCCCGCCAGATCGCCCGACTCGAACGGTTGCGCCAGGGGCCCAAGGGCCGTAGCGCCCTGATCGAATGGTTGTCATTCGGCTCGTTCAACAAGAAATTCAAACCGGTGCGCACACCGTTCGACTGGCTCAGCCGCGATCCGGCCGAGGTCGACAAGTACGCCAACGACCCGCTCTGCGGCTTTCGTTGCACCAATCAGTTCTGGATCGATTTGCTTGGCGGCTTGCAGCAAATCAGCAAAGCGTCCAATCTCGCCCAGATCGATCCGGGCCTGCCGCTGCTGGTGATTGGCGGCGAATGTGATCCGGTGAGCGAAGGCAAGCGTCTCAAGGATCTGGCTCACGCGCTGCGCGCCGCGGGTAGCCAGAATTTGCAACTGAACATTTACCCGCAGGCACGGCACGAACTGTTCAACGAGAGCAACCGCGATGAAGTGACTGCCGATGTACTGAACTGGATCGCCCAGGCGCTGAGCCATCGACGGCCGCCCCGATCCGAATAGTTTTTTGTGGATTTTTAAATTCGTCACAGGAATCGAGACAGATGACCCAGGTTTCAAACACCCCTTACGCAGCCCTCGAAGTCGGCCAGACCGCCAGCTACAGCAAGACGGTCGAAGAGCGCGACATTCAGTTGTTCGCCGCGATGTCCGGCGATCACAACCCGGTGCACCTGGACGCTGAATTCGCCGCCGGCACCATGTTCAAGGAGCGCATCGCCCACGGCATGTTCAGCGGCGCGCTGATCAGCGCAGCCGTGGCCTGCGAGCTGCCTGGGCCGGGGACTATTTATCTCGGTCAGCAGATGAGCTTCCAGAAGCCGGTGAAGATTGGCGATACCCTGACCGTGCGCCTGGAGATTCTCGAGAAACTGCCGAAGTTTCGTGTGCGGATTGCCACTCGCGTGTTCAACCAGCGCGATGAGCTGGTGGTGGATGGCGAGGCGGAGATCCTGGCACCGCGCAAGCAGCAGACCGTGACGTTGACGACCCTGCCCGCAATCAGCATCGGCTAGGATCGCCGGTCTGTAGGAGCCAGGCTTGCCGGCGAAGGCGTCCTTGAGATCGCCTTCGCCGGCAAGCCTGGCTCCTACGGGTGTACGCACAACCCTGCAGGAGCTGCCGCAGGCTGCGACCTTTTGATCTTACCGCCCTTCCTGCACCTGCACACTCGCGGTCATCCCCGAACTCAAATTGATCCCCTCCGGCACGTTGTCCAGCTTGATCCGCACCGGAATCCGCTGTGCCAGCCTGACCCAGTTGAACGTCGGCTCCACCTCTGCCAGCAACTGCCCATCCGGCGTGGTGTTGCGATCAGTAATCCCACGACTGATGCTTTCCACGTGCCCCTGCAGCGCCTCCCCGGCGCTCATCAACCAGACCTTCACCGGGTCGCCGATGCGAATCCGCGGCAGTTTGGTTTCCTCGAAATACGCCTGCACATAAAAAGTCGAGTCGTCGATCAGCGCCATCACCGGTTGCCCGGCGTTCACATAGTTGCCCTGGGCCAGGCGCAGGTTGGTGATGTGGCCACTGCGCGGCGCATGGACCTGGCTGCGGTCCAGGTTGAGTTGCGCGACCTTGGCTTCGGCCTGGGCTTCACGCAGTTCGCCACGGGCGATGCCAGCGTTGATTTGCGCATTCTCCCGCAGCTCGGCACTGATCGCCTGCGGCCCGAGGCTGGCGCGGCGGCTGGCTTCGCGCTCGCGCAGATTGAGTTGTTGCTGGCGGGTCTGGACCACCGCTTGCGCTTTCTCCAGCGCGGCTTCGAAGCGGTCGCGGTCGATGCTCAGCAACAGATCGCCCGCCTTGACCTGTTGGTTGTCGACAGCCTTGAGTTCACGCACCCAGCCCGACACGTCAGGGGCGATGACCACCACGTCGGCCCCGATCCGCGCGTCGCGGGTCCAGGGCGTCAACATGTAGTACTGCCACAAATGGAAACCGGCAAAGATCGCCACTGCCACCAGGCACAGGGTTACTGCTACACGTACAGGTGTACGCATGTTCAACTCCTTATAAAGGTCCGAGGACGACGGTGATCAGCGTCAATACACAGACGTACAAGGCGCAATCGAATAACGCTTCGTGCCAGATCCAGCGGCCGACCGGCGTCAGGCGCAACAACAGGCGCAAGCCGGCGGTCACCAGCAGCGCCAGCAGCACATAAATCAGAAACGGGCTGAGCAGCACACCCCCCATCGACCACTCACGCAAGCCCATGGCTCTCCTCCTGCTGACGGCACCAGGCGCGCCAGCTGTTCTGCAATTGCAGCACTGCACCCTGGGCCAGTTTCACCGCATCGCTGGGGGGCAACGCGTACAAGGTGTTCAAGAATTCTGCGCTGGGTTGTTCCAGCACATCGGCGCGATTGCCGGCCGGACCTTGCTCGAGGACTTTTTCCAATTGATCGAGGTAACGCCGTTGCGCCGCACTGACCGGTGCCTGCGCCACCGCCAGGCTCAAGCGCAAATGCAGCAATTCGTCGCCGATGTCCAGCCCCAGCAGCCCATCATCCCAGCGACTGCGCGCCGGTTCCGGCAATTCGGGATAGTGTCGCGCCAGTTGCAGCAAACGATCGGCCATGCGTCCACCGAACCAGCTTTCGGCACCGCGCAGATTGCGCCGGGTCAGGCGCACCAGATCGTGCAGCGTCGCCACCAGCAAGCGGCGGCCATGCCAAGTCGGATTGCGCAGGATCAACAGCCGGAAGGCCAGCACCGCCGCGCCCACACCGATCACCATCGCCTGGGCGCTGTTGAAAAACGTCGCGACATCGAACCTCATCATATTGAGCGGCGAGATCAGGACAATGAAGTGCAGGCAGAACGAGGTCGCCGTGGCGCCGATTTGCGGTTTGGCCATGCCCAGCGCACCGAGAAACAGCGGCACACCCATCCCCAGACAGAGCAGTGCGAAGCTGCTCCATTGCGGCAGCAGAATCTGCCCGACGAAAAACGCCGCCGGAATCGCCAGGAAAATCCCCCGCATGAAACTCATGCCGATCTGCGCGCCGTTTTCGCGACTGGCAAACAGGCTGCACACCACACAGGTCAGCAACAACGCACCCGAGGCGGCGGGCCAGGCGGTCGCCAGCCAGAAGCATGACACCACCAGAAACGCCAAGGCGCTGCGGGCACCGAATACCAGCGCCAATGACAGGTCGCGATGCGGGGCCAGGGTTCGCGGCGGATCGACCGTGTCCTTGCCCTCCTCCACCGCTTTCAGCGCCGCGCTCGCCGCCAGGGCGGTATCGAGCAGCAAGGCAAAACGAGCCAGGCAGAAACTTTGCGCGGAACTGATCAGCGGGTCATGGGTGGCATCGAGCAACCTCGGGCGCAAGGCTTGCAGGGTCGCGTTATCCGCACGGGCGAGCGCCTCCTGGACTGCGCTCATCCACGGCATCAGTTGCCCGGCCTCTTGCGGTTCCAGTTGCTTCCACTGCCGGCGCACCGAACGGGCGATGCGCAGCAACATCAACAACTTCTGGCTCAAGCCACTGATGGACCGCGCGCGCTGACGGCCAAGACTGCCTTCGAACCAGGCATGTTCGCGCTGGGCATCCACCGCAACGATCCTGCCGAGGATTTCCAGCAGACCTTTGCGCGCCTGGCCATCGCCGGCCAGCGTGGCTCGAGCGGCGTTCATCCCGCTCTGCCACGCCGCCCGCGCCTGGTCCGCCAGTTGCTGTTCCACCCGCATCGGCCACAGCAGCGCACTGGCGGCGGTGGCGCACAGAATGCCCAGGCAGATTTCCGTACAGCGAGCCACGGCTTGATCAAACACCGTCAGCGGATGGGCAATGGCCGGCAAGGCGATGATCGCCACCGTATAACCGGCCAGCACAAACGAATAGGACCAGGCACTGCGCAACATCGTCGAACTGGCCGTACACAGACCGAGCCATAACGCCAACGCCAACAGGAACAGCCAGGGCGTCTGGGCAAACAACCCCATGAACACCACCGACATGATCGTCCCGACCAGGGTGCCCAGCAGACGCGCCAGCCCCTTCTGCACCACCATCCCGGACAAGGGTTGGGCGACGATGAAGGCGGTCATCAGCGCCCAGGCCGGTTGCTCCAGGCCCCAGCGCAATGCCAGCCACAACGCGAGGCCGCCGCCGATCAAGGTCTTGATCGCGAACTGCAGGGCGCGGCGGTCAGGCGCAAACAAAGCCTGCAAAGTGATAGGCACTAAAAGCACTCTTGAAAGGACGATTTAACGATAGACGCGATCGGCGGGGTAACTTGAAAAACAAATTATTAGCTAGCTAACTATATCCCGTCCAGCATTAAATCCCGGGCACAAAAAAACGCCAGACTGGCTGGCGTTTTTGACAGACTATGGGCGCTTACGAGCGAGCGCGAGCCTGATTGCGCAGGGCTTTCACCTGATCGTGATTACGTTGCACGCCATGGTACTGACGTTCAACCAGGTCACGAATGCCCACCAGGTTGTGCTTGTCGATTTTTTCCAAGGCGTCTTTGTATGCCTTCTTTGCATGGTCTTCACCACGTTCGGCTTCGTTCAGCACGGCTTCCTCGTCCTTGCCGGTGAACATGGCCTTCACGTCGACCCAGCGACGGTGCAGGTCACCGCTGACACTGGTGGAGGTTTCCGGATCGCCGCCCATCGAACGCACGGCGGCCTGCAGTTCGGAAGCAGCGGTGGCGCAGTCGGCGGAACGCTGCACGAACAGCGATTTCAGTTCCGGATTCTTGATGTCTTCAGCGCAAGTCTTGAACCCTTCCTGACCGTCTTTGCTGGTTTCAATCAGGTCGTTGAGTACAGAGATGGCTTCTTTATTCATGTCGGTCATTTTCAATTCCTCGCGGGTTGATGAAAGATGCAATAGCTATTGCACCCTGCATGCCAGTTTTCAATTGACAATTTAATCCTTATATTTCAAATAGTTAGGTTTAATCGGCAAATCTGTATCCGCGTTTTTTGCATGATCTGTCATTTGGCCTGCATGCAGAATGCCTGTATTTTCCAGACTGATTGAATCCAGACGGCTGATAGATGAATCCTGAAAAGCTCGAACTGCTGGTCACCCGTGAAATGCCCTTCGGCAAATACAAGGGTCGAATCATTGCCGACCTGCCCGGCCAATACCTGAACTGGTTCGCCCGGGAAGGCTTCCCCCACGGCGAACTGGGCGGCTTGCTGGCACTGATGCAGGAAATCGATCACAACGGCCTGTCGGAGCTGCTCGAACCGCTGCGCGCCAAACATGGCAAACCTGCCCCTCGGCACTGAATCGCTCCTTGCCTGCCCCTGATTGAGTAAACCCATGCATGGATTTACTGATCCGGACGCTGACCGAACTGCGTTGATGTCACACGGTGTTTACCTGTAGGAGCGAGCTTGCTCCGGGCGGCGTTCCGACGAAGGTCGTTAACGATGACGCGCGTTTACTGGCTAAACACGGCGCCCATGAAGACGCCTTCGCCAGCGAGCCGGCTCCTACAGGTTTTTTTCAGGCAAAAAAAAACGGTGCACCGACCAAGCGCACCGTAAAAGCCGTAGAACACACAACGAAGTGTCTGGTATAGCCGATCAGTCCAGCAGCGCCAGTGCCTCGGCGGTGCATTCCTGAATGCGGGCCCAGTCGCCGTTCTTGATCCACTCGGGATCAAGCATCCAGCTACCGCCCACGCACATGACGTTTTTCAACGCCATGTAGCTCTTGATGTTGGCCGGGCTGACGCCGCCGGTCGGGCAGAATTTCACTTCGCCGAATGGGCCACCCAGGGCCTTGATGGCCGCGACGCCACCGCTGACTTCCGCCGGGAACAGCTTGAAGCGGCGATAACCCAGGCCGTAGCCTTCCATGATGCCCGAGGCGTTGCTGATGCCCGGCAACAGTGGAATCGGGCTGTCGACGCTGGCTTCGAGCAGATCACGGGTGATGCCCGGCGTGACGATGAACTGCGAACCCGCGGCCTCGGCAGCCGCCAGCATGCTGCGATCGAGCACGGTACCGGCACCGGTCATCAGCTCCGGACGCTGCTCGCGCAGAATCTGGATGGCCTTGAGGCCGAACTGCGAACGCAACGTCACTTCCAGGGCGGTCAGGCCACCGGCCGCGAGGGCGTCGGCCAGCGGCAGGATGTCCTGTTCGCGAGCGATGGTGATCACCGGCAGGATCCGCGCCTTGGCACAGAGGCTGTCGATCAGGGCAACTTTGTCCGCCATGGAAACGGTCGGGGATGGGTTTGTCATAGCGGCTGATCCTTGGCTCATGGGCACCAGTAAATCTCTAACGTAGGTTGCAGAAAAGCGCGAATCGGCATGGCGGCGACATCGTCGCCGGCCAATGCGGCACTCAGGGTGGTCAGCTTGGACTGACCGGAAATCGATAAAACGGTGTGCTCGGCCGACGCCAGCAGCGCGCGACTCATGGTCAGGCGCTGATGCGGCACGGTCGGCGCCAGCATCGGCCAGCAACGACGGCTGCCGTCGACTTTCAAGGCGTCGGCCAGGTTCGGGCTGTTCGGGAACAGCGAAGCGGTGTGGCCATCGTCGCCCATGCCCAGTATCAGCACGTCGATTTGCGGCAATTCGCCCAGCAAGCGATCAGCCTGCTCAGCCGCCTGTTCAAGGTTGGCCGAAGCGCTATAGAGGCTCAGGAACTGCGCCTTGGCCGCCGGGCCTTGCAACAGATAGCGCTTGAGCAGGCCGGCATTGCTGTCGGCGTGTTCCACCGGCACCCAGCGCTCGTCCGCCAGGGTGACGACGACGTTGGGCCAGTCCAGCGTCTGCTTGGCCAGGTGCTGGAAAAACGCTACCGGGCTACGACCACCGGACACCACCAGGGTGGCGGTGCCCCGGGCATCGATCGCGTCGCTCAGTTGCTTGGCCACCTTCAGCGCCAGGCCTTCGGCGAGCAGCACCGGGCTTTTGAACTCATGGGCGCTGACGCCCTGAGGCAGTTTCAATTCAGATATCGCCATACCACGACCTCCCATCCCGCGTTATCAGTGCAATGGAGCTCATAGGCCCCCAGGACCCGGCCGCGTACGGCTTGGGCGCATCACCGGATTTTTTCCAGCCGGCGATCAACTGGTCACACCACTTCCACGCGGCTTCGATTTCATCTTTACGGACAAACAGGTTCTGATTGCCGCGCATCACTTCCAGCAACAACCGCTCGTAGGCATCGGGAATCCGGGAGCTGCGATAGGTGTCGGAAAAATTCAGCTGCAACGGACCGCTGCGCAGCTGCATGCCCTTGTCCAGGCCTTGTTCCTTGGTCATCACGCGCAAGGAAATGCCTTCGTCCGGTTGCAGGCGGATGATCAGCTTGTTGCTGATCTGCAGGCGCTGCTCGGGGGCGAAGATGTAGTGCGACGGTTCCTTGAAGTGGATGACGATCTGCGACAGCTTCTGCGGCATGCGCTTGCCGGTACGCAGGTAGAACGGCACGCCGGCCCAACGCCAGTTGCGGATGTCGGCACGCAGGGCGACGAAGGTTTCGGTGTCGCTCTGGGTGTTGGAGTTCGGCTCTTCCAGATAACCCGGCACCGACTTGCCTTCGCTGTGCCCGGCGATGTATTGGCCGCGCACCACTTGCGTGGTCAGGCCTTCCGGGCTGATCGGCGCCAGGGCCTTGAGGACTTTGACTTTCTCGTCACGGATGCTGTCGGCGGACAGGTCGGCCGGCGGGTCCATGGCGATCAGGCAAAGCAGCTGCAGCAGGTGATTCTGGATCATGTCCCGCAGCTGGCCGGCCTTGTCGAAGTAACCCCAGCGGCCTTCGATCCCGACCTTCTCGGCCACGGTGATTTCCACGTGGGAGATGTAGTTCTGGTTCCACTGGGTTTCGAACAGGCTGTTGGCAAAGCGCAGGGCAATCAGGTTCTGTACGGTTTCCTTGCCCAGGTAGTGGTCGATGCGATAGGTGCGGTTCTCCGGGAAGAACTGCGCCACGGCATCGTTGACCTTGCGCGAGGATTCCAGGTCCGAACCGATGGGTTTTTCCAGCACCACTCGGGTGTTTTCGGTAAGGCCGACCTTCGACAGGTTCTCGCAGATCGCGCCGTAAACCGCTGCCGGCGTCGCGAAGTAAGCAATCACTCGCTGGGCAGTGCCGGCCATTTCGGCCAGGGCGACGTAATCGTCAGCCTTGAGGAAATCGACGTGCAGGTAACTCAGGCGGGCCAGGAAGCGTTCGAGCACTGCTTCGTCCAGCTCTTTGTCACTGACGTAGCGGCGCAGCTCGGAGGCGATGAACCCCAGATGCTGCTGCTCGCTGCCCGACTCACGGGCCAGCGCGATGATGCGCGTATCCTCATGAAGCAGGCCTGCGCCATCGAGTTGATAAAGAGCAGGAAACAGCTTGCGCAGGGCCAGATCGCCGAGGGCGCCGAACAAGGCAAAGGTGCAAGGTTCAACCGTAATCGAAGGCATGATGTTTGTTCTTTTATCAAGTTAAGCTACAAATACCTTTTTTCAAGGCATGATTCAAGGGAAAATGTAGTAATAACCACAACATTTTCGCAAAATACAGATTCCGAGTGGTGGTCGGTCGGAGCCATCAGTAGGATAGGCCACCGTGACGGGCCCGATCAAAGTCCCAATTTGCATAGCCGGGGCCCTTATTTGCATTGCTCTTTTGTTAGTGGAGCTAAGGAAACATCTATGGACCGCGTGCGAAATTTACTGGAGCAGATCCAGAGTCGCCTTGAAGACCTGAACAAGGCAGAACGCAAAGTAGCCGAAGTGATTCTGCTCAACCCACAGCAGGCCACCCGGTTCAGCATCGCCGCCCTCGCCCAGGCCTCGAAGGTCAGCGAGCCGACGGTCAACCGTTTCTGCCGTTCGTTCGGTGTCAGCGGTTACCCGGAACTCAAGCTGCAGCTGGCCCAAAGCCTGGCCAGTGGCGCGGCGTATGTCAGCCGTGCGGTCGAGGCCGATGACAATCCTGAAGCGTATACGAAGAAGATTTTCGGCAGCGCCATCGCCTCTTTGGACAGCGCCTTGCAGGCGCTGGATCCGAGCCTGATCAGCCGCGCCGTCGACCTGTTGATCCAGGCCCGACAGATCCACTTCTTCGGCCTCGGCGCCTCGGCTCCGGTGGCGCTGGACGCGCAGCACAAGTTCTTCCGCTTCAACCTGGCCGTCACCGCCCATGCGGACGTACTGATGCAGCGCATGATTGCTTCGGTCGCCCACACCGGCGAGTTGTTCGTGATCATTTCCTACACCGGCCGCACCCGCGAACTGGTGGAAGTGGCGCGTCTGGCCCGGGAAAACGGCGCTTCGGTGCTGGGCCTGACCGCCGAAGGTTCGCCATTGGCCAAGGCCAGTACCTTGAGCCTGAACATTCCGTTGCCGGAAGACACCGACATCTATATGCCGATGACGTCGCGGATTATTCAGCTGACCGTGCTGGATGTGCTGGCGACCGGCATGACGCTGCGCCGGGGGGTGGATTTCCAGCCGCATTTGCGCAAGATCAAGGAAAGCCTGAATGCCAGTCGGTATCCGATTGGGGATGAGTTTAATTAGTCGGGCTTGAGGTCTTTTTCGCCTGTTAAGCCGTCTTCGCGAGCAAGCCCGCTCCCACATTGTGATCTGCAGCGAACACAACGTTTGTGCACGTCGGTGATCCAATGTGGGAGCGGGCTTGCTCGCGAAGGGGCCAGCCGCAACACCATAGCTTTCAAATTAAACCCCCACCCGCGCCTGCAAACTCAAATGCGCCCGCTCCCCAGGCGCCAGGCTCAGGCTATCGGTCCCGCCGCTCGCCGCTTCCACACACACAAATTCCGATATCTCGTTCCAGCTCACCCCCAGCAGCGGCCGCGTGCCGGGATGCCAGACCACCGTGTCCGCGCTGTCGCCCGTATCGATGCATAATTCGCGCTGCCAGGCGTGGTCCTTGAGTTGCAATTCCCCTTCCTGCTGAAACACTCGCTGACAGCCGCCCTCGACTCGCAACTCGCCTTCCTGCTGGCAAACCTGGCGGTTCAACTGGTCGTAGCCGTGCGCACCATCGAGCCCAGACAGCGCTACCTCACCGACGTCGCCAATACGCCAATACGCGTGCAACGCCTGGCTCAACTGGCACGGCAGGCTGTCCTGGTGCTCGGTGCACAGGCGCAAAGCCATGCGCTCGCCCAGGTGCGCATGCAGGTCCACTTGCCAGTCACACAACTGCAGTTGCCAGTGCAGACGCACGCCATCGTCGTCACTGCTACTGTCCAGCAGCTTCCAGTCGAGCAGCCGGGCCCAGCCATGGGATGGCCAGGCGTTTTCACTCGGATGGCGACCATACCAGGGCCAGCACACCGGCACCCCACCACGAATCGCCCCGACATGCGGCCATTTGGTTGCGCACCAGAGCCAGGGTTTCTGGTCCCGGGGCTGAAAGTGCAACAACTGCGCGCCCTGCCGACTGAACACCGCCTGACACAGCGGATGATCGATCACCAGCACATCGCGCATCTGATAGCGCTCCCAGGCGAATACCGGACGTTCGCGCAAGGCTTTGAAGAAGCGTTGTAGCGGATGCTCATGCATGGGCCACGGTCCTGAAAATCATGGGTGTTCTCATCAAAACCTGAAACAACAGTGTTTTTTGGTCAGTGACATCTTTGTGGCGAGGGAGCTTGCTCCCTCGCCACAAATGCGCACGGCACACTCACGCGTGATCTAGACCCCAAAAAAAAACGGACAGCCTTGGCCGTCCGCAAAAATGCGCACATGGAGAGGAGCTTATCGCAACAACGTTAGAACACCGACTGAATTTTCAAGCCGGCCACCAGAGCATCGTCGACTTCGTCCACACCGCCCGGGTGAGTGATGTATTGCAGGTTGGGACGCACGGTCAGCCAGTTGGTCACGTGGAAGCCGTAGTTGATCTCGTAGTTGTACTCGGTGTCACGCAGTGGCGAGAACAGCGGGTCCTGGTAGTCGGAAACCCCATTGGAGGCGTTGACCAACTCGGCGTTTTTCTTCACGTCATCGTTGACATGGATACGGGCGAAGCCGATACCCATGTCATCTTTTGGACGTGCATCGAACGGACCCTTGTACACAAACATCAGCGACTGGTAGTTGTCGACGATGTTGGTGTCCTTGTCGTGGAAGGTGGCGTTGGCGGCGATGTTCAGGCCGCGGGACGCGTCACCGTTGTGACTGGTGAGTTGTTGCTGCGCCACGAACCAGTAGCCGGATTTGCTGCTGTGGCTGCGATAGGCATTGCCGCTGGTTGCCGCATCATCGCCGTTGTCGTCTTCACGAACGTCATCGGCCTTGGCCGTGCTTTTGTAGTAACCGACACGGTATTCGCCCGGCAGGTTGTTGACCTTCGGTGACCAGACCAGTTCGACCGGCAAGACGGTGCCCTCGGTACCACTGCCGCTGAGCTTGAAGCCGTTACCGTGCTCCAGTTGCGACGGGTTCTGGTTGTACGCGCCGATCTGCGCATAGAACTCGGGCGAGATGTTGTACTTCACGCGGATCGCGGCCTGGCTGACCGGCCAGTTGTACCAGATATTGGTCGCCCAGTTACCCACTTGGGAACCGCAGAACGCCAGGTTCTGGAACTCGCAGGGGAAGGTGTTGAAGTCTTCGCCTTCGCCGAAGTAACCGGCCTTGACGTCCAGTTTACCGTCGAGGAACTGGTGCTTGATCCACAACTGGGTCAGACGGACCATATGGCCACGGCCGTAGACTTCCTGGGAGGAACTCAAGGTGCCGGCACGCGGGTCGCCGACACGGTCATTGGAGATGTTCTCACCGTTACGGTTGGTGAGCTGGATCTTGGCCTGGGTGTTATCCCAGCCCCACAGCTTTTCCAGGTCCAGCGCCACGCCCAAGCCAAATTGGTCGGCGTAACGCGCCGTCTTGTCGTCGTTGTAGCCGCCGTGGAGGTTGCCGCCCACTTCGCCGACGTAGTCCATCTTGATGTCGATACCCTGCTCGATCAGCCGGGTCCGCTCGCCACCCCAATCACCGGTCATCCATTGGGAATCGGCGCTGAACGCGTCAGCCGCGTGCACACTGCCGGCCAGCGTCATTGCCGCAATCGCTGACAACTGGCAGATAAGCTGAGCGTTGTTGTTGTTCTTCATCCCTAGATCCTCGTTTTATTGTTATTAACTTTTTTATCTAACGCGGTGACATCAGTTGCGGCGGATGACAGGCCATCCACGGGGTATCCCCTTGCAGGAGCCAGGCTTGCCGGCGAAGGCGTCCGTGAAATCGCCTTCGCCGGCAAGCCTGGCTCCTACAGTTTTGATCTTCAGCGGCCTTTGAGTTGGGTCACTTTGGCAGCTCGGGTTTCAGCTTGTGGTTGGCCGGCCACCCCCAGGCGCTCCCCGGTCTTCGCATCGAACAACAGCACTTTCGACGGGTCGAACTGCAAGGTCAGGGTCTCGCCCACGGCCGGTGCAACGTCCGGCGCCAGGCGGCAGCAGACCTTGGTGTCGTTGAGGTTGACGAAAACCAGGGTGTCGGGTCCGGTCGGCTCGGTGACCTGGACTTCGGCGCGAATGGTCGGCAAACCATTCGCCTCGCTGCCCGCCAGCACGATCTGCTCCGGGCGCATGCCAAGGATCACTTCGCGATCTTCGAGCCCGGCGTCCTGCATGCCCAGCGGCAATTCGCAGCGCGCCTGGCCGCTGTCGAGCAGCGCCACCAGACGACCTTCCTTGCGCTGCAAACGCAGGGGGATGAAGTTCATCGGCGGCGAACCGATGAAGCTCGCCACAAACAGGTTGGCCGGGTTGTTGTAGATGTCTTTCGGCGTGCCGAACTGCTGAATGATCCCGTCCTTCATCACCGCCACCTTGTCGCCCAATGTCATGGCTTCGATCTGGTCGTGGGTCACGTAAACCGTGGTGGTTTTCAGGCGCTGGTGCATCAGTTTCATTTCGGTGCGCATCTCGACCCGCAGCTTGGCGTCGAGGTTGGACAGCGGTTCGTCGAACAGATAAATCTTCGGCCGCCGCGCCAGGGCACGGCCCATCGCCACACGCTGCTGCTGGCCGCCGGAGAGCTGGCCTGGCTTGCGGCTGAGCAGGTGTTCGATTTGCAACAACTTGGAAACCCGAGCAACTTCTTCGTCGATTTCGGCGGCCGGCATTTTGCGAATCTTCAGGCCGAAGGCGATGTTGTCGCGCACGCTCATCGTCGGGTACAGCGCGTAGGACTGGAACACCATGGCGATGTCGCGATCCTTGGGGCTCATGCCGCTGATGTCGGCGTCATCCACCAGGATCGCGCCGCCGCTGATGTTTTCCAGACCGGCGATGCAGTTCATCAAGGTGGATTTACCGCAGCCCGACGGGCCCACCAGGATCAGGAACTCACCGTCATCGATCTTCAATTCGATGTTTTTCAGGGTGTCCGGCAAACCGGCGCCGTAGGTCTTGTTGACGTTGCGTAATTCGAGAGTTGCCATGCTTTACCCCTTGACCGCGCCGGACGTCAGCCCACGCAGGAAATACTTGCCAGCGAATATGTAGACCAGCAGTGTCGGCAGCCCGGCGATCATCGCGGCGGCCATATCAACGTTGTATTCCTTGGCCCCGGTGCTGGTGTTGACCAGGTTGTTCAGGGCCACGGTAATCGGCTGGGCATCGCCACTGGCGAAGACCACGCCGAACAGGAAGTCATTCCAGATCTGGGTGAACTGCCAGATCAGGCAGACCATCACGATCGGGATCGACATCGGCAGCAGGATCTTCCAGAAAATCGTGAAGAAGCCTGCGCCATCCAGGCGTGCCGCCTTGACCAGCGCATCCGGGATGCTCACGTAGTAGTTACGGAAGAACAGCGTGGTAAACGCCAGCCCGTAGACGATGTGCACCAGCACCAGACCCGTGGTGGTGTTGGCCAGGCCGAGTTTGCCGACAGTAAACGAGGCTGGCAGCAGCACGGTCTGGAACGGCAGGAAGCAGCCAAACAGCAACAGACCGAAGAACAGTTGCGACCCGCGGAAGCGCCACATCGACAGCACGTAGCCGTTCATCGCGCCAATAAACGTAGAGATCAGAACCGCGGGCACGGTGATTTTCACCGAGTTCCAGAAGTACCCCCCCACCACGTCCCAGGCCTTGATCCAACCGATGCCGTCGATCACGGTCGGCCAGCTCAGCAGGTTGCCGGTGCGGATGTCTTCCGGTGATTTGAAACTGGTCAACAGCATCACCACCAGCGGGATCAGGTAGATCGCCGCGGCCAGCAGCAAGGTGGCGTAAATCGCGATGCGGCTGAAGCTGATCGCCGGTTTGCCGAGTTGATTACTCATGGCGCTTGCCTCGCAATTCGGAGTACAGGTACGGCACCAGAATCGCCAGGATCGCGCCGAGCATCATCATGGCGCTCGCCGAACCAATGCCCATCTGGCCACGGCTGAAGGTGAAGGAATACATGAACATCGCCGGCAGGTCGGACGAGTAGCCGGGGCCGCCCGCGGTCATCGCCGCGACCAGGTCGAAGCTCTTGATCGCGATGTGCGCGAGGATCATGAAGGCGCTGAAGAACACCGGGCGCAGGCTCGGCAGGACGATCTTCAGGTAGATGGTCGGCAGGCTCGCCCCATCGACTTGCGCGGCACGGATGATCGACTGATCGACACCGCGCAGGCCGGCGAGGAACATCGCCATCACAAACCCGGAGGCTTGCCACACGGCGGCGATCACCAGGCAGTAAACGACGCGATCCTGATCCACCAGCCAGTCGAGACGGAAGCCCTCCCAGCCCCAGTCCCGCAGCATCTTGTCCAGGCCCAGGCCCGGGTTGAGCAGCCATTTCCACGCGGTACCTGTGACGATCATCGACAGTGCCATCGGGTACAGGTAGACGGTGCGGATGAAGCCTTCCTTGCGAATGCGCTGGTCCAGCAACACTGCCAGGAACACCCCCAGCACCAGGCTGATGCCGATGAACATGCCACCGAAGAGCGCGAGGTTCTTGCTCGCGACCCACCAGCGATCATTGTCCATCAAGCGGATGTATTGTTGCAGGCCGACCCATTTGTAGCTGGGCATGAAGCTGGAATTGGTGAAGGACAGGACGAATGTCCAGATGATGTAACCGTAGAAGCCAACCAACACGATCAGCATGCTCGGCGCGAGTACCAACTTGGGTAACCAGCGTTGCAGCGCATCGAAGGGTGAGGCTTTGCTGAAAACCGCCACAGAGCTCATCGGCATAATCCAGGTGAAGAGAAATTGAACCGCACGCCGATCCCTTGTGGGAGCGGCGGTGCGACGATTCGACTTGCTCGCGAAGGCGGTGTGTCAGGCGACATCAATGGTGAATGTCAGTCCGCATTCGCGAGCAAGCCCGCTCCCACATTGGGACGAGGTGTGTCAGGGATTACTGGGCGGCTTTGACAGCCGAAGCCAGTTGCGCGCTGGCCTTGGCCGGGTCAGCGTTCTTGTCGTTCATGAAGTTGGTGACCACGTCGAAAATCGCGCCCTGCACGGCCAGGGAAGTGGCCATGTTGTGCGCCATGCTCGGTTGCAGGCCGCCGGTCTTCTCGTCAGCCAGGAAGTCCTTGGCCGCCGCTTGAGCGCAGGAATCGAAGCCCAGGGCGCTCATGTCGTTGAGCATGTCGGTCCGCACCGGGATCGAGCCTTTGTTGATGCTGAAGATCTTCTGGAAGTCTTTGCCCAACGCAACCTTGGCCAGGTCTTGCTGAGCGGCGATATCGCCTTTGCGATCCGCTTTCAACTTGAACACCGCCATGGAGTCGATGTTGTAGGTGAAGGCTTTTTCAGTGCCCGGGAACGGTACGCACTGGTAGTCCTTGCCGGCGACTTTCCCGGCCGCGGTCCATTCGCTCTTGGCCCAGTCGCCCATCATCTGCATGCCGGCCTTGCCGTTGATGACGTCGGCGGCCGCGATGTTCCAGTCACGACCGGCGCGGTTCGGGTCCATGTAGCCGGTGAGTTTTTTCAGCTCGGTGAACGACTGGGTCATCTCAGCCCCCGAGAGGGTTTTCTGATCCAGGTCGACCAGGGCTTTCTTGTAACCGTCGGCGCCCATGACCGAGAGCACCACGTCTTCAAACACGGTGCTGTCCTGCCAAGGCTGACCACCGTGGGCGAGCGCGATGAAGCCGGCGGCTTTCAACTTGTCGCCGGCGGCATAAAATTCTTCGAGGGTGGTCGGCGCTTTGTCGATCCCGGCTTTCTTGAACACTTGCGGGTTGATCCACAGCCAGTTGACGCGGTGGATGTTCACCGGCACGGCGACGTAATCGCCTTTGTATTTCACGGTGTCGGAGACTTTCCTGATCAGCAGGCTGTCCCAGTTCTCCGCTTTGGAAACGTCTTTCAGCGCATCGGTGCTGAGCAGGCCAGTGCTGCCCCACTCCTGGATGTCCGGCCCCTTGATCTGGGCGACGCCCGGCGGGTTACCGGCAACGGCGCGGCTTTTCAGAACGGTCATGGCCGTGGATCCGCCACCACCGGCGACTGCGCCGTCCTTCCAGGTGAAGCCGTCTTTTTCGACTTGAGCCTTCAGAACATCGACCGCTGCCTTTTCACCACCAGAGGTCCACCAGTGAACGACTTCCACAGAACCTTTGGCATCAGCGGCCAGGGCACTCAGCGGGAATGCAGAAAGGGGAAGCAGCGAGGCGAGAGAAACGACAGTAGCGAGGCGAGAAATCGCATTCATCTGGAGGTACCTTTCTTGTTGTTATGCATGCAAGTCTGGTGCTTGCGCTGCATGGATTCTAAACAGGAGTCATGCCTTCGCAGGTAACGAAGGGACGCTCGAATGTCACCACATGGTTACACAGGAACGCTCCGGGACAACTGCGCCAGGGCGGTGGCCATGCTGGGCGCCAGCGGCAGGCGCGGGATTAATACGGCTTGCCAGGCGTGATACAGGTCGGGTTTGCCGGGCCAGATATCGGCACTCGGGCGATTTTGCGGATCGAGTTCGTGATACCAGCTGCCGTCACAGCGGTCGATGAAATGACTGTCACAAAATTCCCAGAACACTCGGTACCAGTGTTCGTACTGTTCATCGCCCGTACGCTTGAGCAAGGCACTGGCAGCAGCGCTGGCCTCGCAATGGGTCCAGTGCAGACGATGACGAACCACGGCGCGATTATCCCAGTCGAGGGTGTAGACGATGCCCGGCGCACCGTCGACGTCCCAGCCGTGCCGGCAATTGTGTTCGAACAGTTTTTGCGCATCGGTGGCAAGCCAGCCCGGTGTCGGCATCCCGGCCTTTACTCGCGCCGCTTCGAGGTGCAGCAACAGCCGTGCCCACTCGAAACCGTGGCCGGGCGTGGTGCCGTAAGGGCGGAAACCGTCGGCCGGATGGTCGTGGTTGTACTCGCGCAGCGGTTGCCAGTCGCAATCGAAATGCTCGACCACCAGGTAGTCGTTGGCAGCGGCGTGACCGTGAATCACCCGTTCGACGATGCGCTGGGCGCGGCCCAACCAGCGATTGTCCTGGGTGACATCAGCCAAGGCTAGGAAGGCCTCGGTGGCGTGCATGTTGCTGTTGGCACCGCGGTAGCGTTCCTCGCAGCTGAAGTCGCGATTGAAGGATTCGCGCATGGCGCCCTCCTCCTCACTCCAGAAATGCGTGTCGATGATGTCGATCGCATTAATGAGCAATGCTCGGGCGCCGGGGCGTTGGGCGACTACCGCAGAACTCGCGGCCAGTGCGACGAAAGCATGCAGGTAGGCGGCTTTGCCGGTGTTGCCGTCGCGGTGTTCCGGGGTAGCGAACCAGCCACCGTGTTCAGCATCGCGTAACGGGCCGCAGAGGGCTCTTACGCCGTGATCCACCAGCTCGGCAAATCCCGGCAGGCCCTGGATGTGGGCCATGGCGAAACTGTGGGTCATGCGCGCGGTGTTCATGGTTTCGGCTTGGGCGTTGGCCGCCAGGCGGCCCTTTTCATCGAGGTTGCCGAAGCCTTCGGGGAGCTTTGAGGCCTTGGCAAATGCGAGCAGGCGCAGGCCTTCGGCGGCGAGCCATTGCTGATGGGCAGGTGCGTTGAGCCAACTGCTGAAGGCGGGTTGGAAGGTGTCCATGGAGGTGCCTTTTTTGTTGTTATGACTGGGGGCAGTCTAAACAACGGGCGGTGGCGGGCTTGTAACGAAGGAGGTGGGGTATGTCACCGTTTTGTGACATTTCTCCTGAGAATGAGTTGATTGATCTGACGCCTTCGCGAGCAAGCCCGCTCCCACATTTGACCCCATTCAATCTGGATGAACGCGGTCAAATGTGGGAGCGGGCTTGCTCGCGAAGAACGATAACGCGGTGTTGCTAATCAACACTGCGAGGCAATTGAAGGGTCACGCGCAACCCACCCTCACGCAGATTCTGCAGGCTGACCTCACCCCCATGGCTATGGGCAATATTGCGCGCAATCCCCAACCCCAACCCATAACCCTGCTGCTGCCCGGCCAGGCGGAAGTGCGGTTCGAACACCTGTTCCATCCGCTGCTCCGGCACCCCGGGTCCTTCATCATCGACATGCAGGACGAACGCGCTCTGGTCGTCATCAATGTGCAAATGCGCGTTCTGCCCATACTTCAAGGCATTGTCGATCAGGTTGCCGATGCAACGCTTGAGCGCCAGCGGCTTACCCGGATAAGGCGCCAGCGCCCGTCCTTGCTGGGTCACCCGGCCATTGCCGCTGGGTGCCAGGTAGGGTTCCACCAGGCAATCGAGCACATGGTTGAGGTCCACCGGTTCGATATTTTCGTGGATGTCGGTGTCTTTCACGCATTGCAGCGCCCCTTTGACCAGCAGCTCCAACTCATCCAGATCGCGACCGAACTTGGCTTGCAGCTGTTCGTCCTCAAGCAGTTCGACCCGCAGCCGCAAGCGGGTAATCGGTGTGCGCAGGTCATGGGAGATCGCGCTGAACAACTGGCTGCGTTCGGTCAGGTAACGGCTGATTCGTTCGCGCATGGCGTTGAAGGCCCGGCCCACTTCGACCACTTCAGTGCCGCCGCCCTCGGCCACCGGTTCGACTTCGGCGCCCAACGACATATCGCGAGCCGCCCGTGCCAGACGCTTGAGCGGCCGGCTCTGCCAGTGCACCAGCAAGCCGATGAACAACAACAGGAAACCACTGGTCAGGACGATGAACCAGACTTGTTGCGCCGGCAGCCCCTGTTCTTCAAGGCTGGTATAGGGCTCGGGCAACAGCGACGCGATGTACAGCCATTCCCCCGGCGCCATCTGGATTTGTGTGACCAGCACCGGCGGATTGACCGGTTCCAGGGTCAGCGCGTAATGCGCCCAGGAGCGAGGCAACTCGTCGAGTTTCAGGCCACCGTTGAAAATCCGCAGGTCTTCGGGGCTGACAAAGGTCACCGAGATATCAGTGTCCTGGCCCAGGGACTGGCGCAGTACTTCATCAACCGCCTTGAGCACTGCCGCTTTGCGCGCAGTGATCGGCAGTACTTCCATACCCAAGGGTTTGTCGTTGAGGGTCACCACGAACCGGGTGCCGCCCATGCTGCGCAACTGATCGAGCACCAGCGGCCGGAACGCCACCGGCAACGAACGCAAGTAACTGACGCTGGCGGTCATCGAATGCGCGAGGCTGCGGGCGCTGGTGACCAGCCCCTCGAGCTGAGTGGCGCGCAGCTGCGAGACCCAGATCACGCTCGACAGCGCCTGGGCGAACAGCACCGCGAGCAAGGTCAGCAGTAACATCCGCCCGAGCAGCGAATGCGGCACGGGCACCTTGGCGGCGAGTGTGCGCAAAAACTCAGTGGCCATTACTGGCAACCACATTGGCGGCCAGTTGGTAGCCGCTGCCGCGCACCGTACGGATCAGCCGCGGCGGTTTTTCGGTGTCGCGCAGACGCTGGCGCAGGCGGCTGACAGCCATGTCGACGATGCGATCCAGTGGCATCAGATCGCGGCCACGGGTGGCATTGCCGATGGTGTCACGGTCGAGAATTTCCTGAGGATGATCGAGGAACAGCTTCAGCAGGGCGAAATCGGCGCCGGACAGAATCACTTCTTCGCCGTCGATGTGGAACAGCCGATGGCTGACCATGTCCAGGCGCCAGTCATCGAAAGCCAGCACTTCACTGCCGGACCGCTCCTGACCGAACTGCGCGCGGCGCAGCAGCGCTTTGATGCGCGCTTGCAATTCACGGGGACTGAAGGGTTTGCCCAGATAGTCGTCGGCGCCCAGCTCCAGGCCGATGACGCGGTCCGCCTCGTCGGAACTGGCAGTGAGCATGATGATGGGCACCTGGGCCTGACGCGGGTGCTGGCGAATCCACCGGCACAGGCTGAAGCCGTCTTCGTCGGGCAGCATCACGTCAAGAATCACCAGATCGCTCGGCGCGTCGTTCATGGCCTGGCGAAAGCCGGCACCGTCGGGGGTGGTTCGGACGTGGAAACCGGCGCGGGTCAGGTAAGTGTCCAGCAACTCGCGTATCTCTTGATCGTCATCGACCAACAAAATCGACTTGTTGACTGAGCTCACAGGAAGGCGTCCTTGTTATTTGAGTTGGGACGGATTATGCCTGATGCACCATTTTTACAAACACCGCGGAAACAATTGTGGGAGCGGGCTTGCTCGCGAATGCGGTTTCACATTCAACGCATTCGTTGATTGACACTCCGCTTTCGCGAGCAAGCCCGCTCCCACATTTTTGATCGTGTTTCAGGCCCGGATGGATTGCTCCAGTGCCACCCCCGCACCCATCAAACCCGAATACGGCGCCGTCACCAGCCACACCGGAATGCCCTTGAAGTAACCGCTCATGCAACCCTTGTCGGCAAAGCACCGGGCGAAACCGCTTTCGATGAAGAAGTCGGCAAACCGCGGAATCACCCCGCCCACGATGTACACGCCACCGCGTGCACCGGTGGTCAGCACGTTGTTGCCGGCCACGCGACCGAGCCAGCAGCAGAACTGCTCAAGCACTTCCAGGGCAATCGGATCACCCGCCAGACCGGCTGCCGTAATCGATTCCGGGGTATCGAGCACCGCCTCGTGGCCGTCTACCGCACAGATCGCCCGATAAACCCGCGGCAAGCCACTGCCACTCAATGCCGTTTCAGCGCTGACATGGCCGATCTCGTTGAAGATGTGTTCCCATAGCTGGGTTTCGCGCAGGCTGCTCAGGGGCAAATCGACGTGACCGCCCTCCCCCGGCAACGCGGCGAATCGGCCTTGACCCAAGTCGAGCAACGTACCGACGCCAAGGCCAGTGCCGGGGCCGATCACCACCGCGGGCCGCAACGGTTCCGGGGCACCTTCGCAGACCACCCGGAATTCGCCCGGCTGCAACCGGGTCATGCCCAACGCCATCGCCGAGAAATCGTTGACCAACAGCAGTTGGTCAACCTGCAAAATCCTGCAGAATTCTTTGCGACTGAGCCGCCAGTGATTGTTGGTGAACTTGAATTCATCGCCGCTCACCGGGCCGGCCACCGACAGGCACACCGAGCCGATCGAACCCGGCGCCAGGCCGAGTCCGCTCAGATAGAGCCCGATCGCATCGATCGGGCTGGCATGGTCTGCCGTCGCCAGCACCTGGATCGATTCCAGCTGCTGGTTTTTCCACAACGCGAAACGTGCGTTGGTCCCACCGATGTCACCGACCAAAGCCAGTTTCAATTAAGCGTCTCCAGGGCAGAAGTAAAGGCGCTGGCGCCCTGCTCCGCCGAGCTGAAGGCCATGCGCATGAAACCGAACAGTTCGCGACCGCTGCCGATGTTATTGCCCAGCAGGCCCTTGGCAGGTTCGCGCGCTGCGAATTCTTCGGCGTCCACCTTAAGCTCCAGAGTGCCTGTGACGCCATCGACCCGGATGATATCGCCATCTTGCACCCGCGCCAAAGCACCGCCCACATACGCTTCGGGGCTGACGTGAATCGCTGCCGGGATTTTCCCCGACGCGCCGGACATACGCCCGTCTGTCACCAGTGCGACTTTGAAGCCGCGATCCTGCAGCACACCGAGGAACGGCGTCATCTTGTGCAGTTCCGGCATGCCGTTGGAACGCGGGCCCTGGAAGCGCATGACGGCGACGAAGTCCTTCTCCAGCAAACCGGCCTTGAACGCATCGGCCAAATCCTGCTGATCCTGGAACACCATGGCCGGTGCTTCGACTACCTGGTTTTCCAAGGCCACCGCCGAGACTTTCATCACACCGCGACCCAGGTTGCCTTCCATCACCCGCAAACCGCCCTCTGGCGAAAACGCGCGAGCGACCGGGCGCAGGATGGTTTCGTCGAGACTGTCGGTCACGCCTTCGCGCCAGACCAGTTCACCGTTATCAAGGAACGGTTCCTGGGTGTAGCGACTCAGGCCATGGCCCATGACGGTGTTGACGTTTTCGTGGAGCAGCCCGGCTTCCAGCAGTTCGCGAATCAGGAACGACATGCCGCCCGCGGCCTGGAAGTGGTTGATGTCGGCTTTGCCGTTCGGGTAGACGTGGCTCAGGGTCGGCACGACCTCGGAGAGATCGGCCATGTCCTGCCAGGTCAACTGGATGCCCGCCGCCATGGCGATGGCCGGCATGTGCAGGGTGTGGTTGGTCGAGCCGCCAGTGGCATTGAGCGCCACGATCGAGTTGACCAGCGAGCGCTCGTCGACGATTTCGCCGATCGGTATGAAGTTGCCGTTCTGCTTGGTCAGACGGGTGACCTGATGCGCCGCTTCACGGGTCAGGGCATCACGCAGCGGGGTGTTCGGGTTGACGAAAGACGAGCCCGGCAAGTGCAGGCCCATGACTTCCATCAACAACTGGTTGGTGTTGGCGGTGCCGTAGAAGGTGCAGGTGCCGGGGCTGTGGTAGGAATTCATTTCCGATTCGAGCAGCTCTTCGCGACTGGCCTTGCCCTCGGCATAACGCTGGCGCACATCGGCTTTCTGCTTGTTGGAAATGCCCGAGACCATCGGCCCGCCTGGCACGAAGATCATCGGCAGGTGACCGAAACGCAACGCGCCCATCATCAGGCCCGGCACGATCTTGTCGCAGATACCCAGCATCAGCGCGCCGTCGAACATGTTGTGGGACAGGGCCACGGCGGTGGACAGCGCTATCACTTCACGGCTGGCCAGGCTCAGCTCCATCCCCGGCTCGCCCTGGGTCACGCCATCGCACATGGCCGGGGTGCCACCGGCGAACTGGCCGACAGAACCGATTTCACGCAAGGCCCTTTTGATCTGCTCAGGGAACACTTCGTACGGCTGATGCGCCGAGAGCATGTCGTTATATGACGAAACAATTGCGATGTTGGCGGCATTCATCATCCGCAGGCTGTGCTTGTCATCGCTGCCGCAGCCGGCGACGCCGTGGGCGAAGTTGGCGCATTGCAGCTTGCCGCGCATCGGCCCGTCGCTGGCGGCACCACGAATCAGTGCTAGGTAGGCTGCACGCGTGGCGCGGCTGCGGGCGATAAGCCGTTCGGTGACCTCAAGGACGCGGGGATGCATGTGTAGAACTCCAGGCTAACGGATGTGGCGACCTGATTGTCTATGCTGAACAAGGGCCGTTGTATTTGGGATGACAGACGGTTTTCTTGATCGGTCGGACCAGTTGATTCAGGTCACTCGTTGTAGATCAAACAAAATATTGCCATTAAAATGGCTTGTTTTCTATTTTTATGCGAATAATCTTGTAATTCCAACAACAAAACGACGGCGGCCCTGTTAAATGACTCTTCGAATCGCAATCAATGGTTTTGGCCGTATTGGCCGTAACGTGCTTCGCGCACTGTATACCCAAGGCTATCGCCAGGACCTGCAGATCGTTGCCATCAATGATTTGGGCGACAGCGAGATGAACGCTCATCTGCTCAAGTACGACACTGTTCATGGCACGTTCGACGCCGATGTCCGGCACGATCGGGAAAGCCTGACCGTCAACGGCGATCGCATTTCGGTCAGCGCCATTCGCAACCCGGCCGAGCTGCCCTGGGCGGCGGAAAAGATTGATGTGGTATTCGAATGCACCGGTCTGTTCACCGACCGGGCCAAGGCCGCCGCGCATATTACGGCCGGCGCGCGCAAAGTGATCATCTCGGCCCCGGCCAAAGGCGCCGACGCGACGGTAGTGTATGGGGTCAACCACGATATCCTGCGTCAGTCGCACCAGATCATTTCCAATGCTTCATGCACCACCAACTGCCTGGCGCCGGTAGCCCAGGTGTTGCATCGCGAGTTCGGTATCGAAAGCGGGCTGATGACCACGATCCACGCCTACACCAACGACCAGAACCTGACCGACGTTTACCACAGCGACCCGTACCGCGCCCGTTCCGCCACCCAGAACATGATCCCGAGCAAGACCGGCGCTGCCGAAGCGGTCGGCCTGGTACTGCCGGAACTGGCGGGCAAACTGACCGGGATGGCCGTGCGTGTACCGGTGATCAACGTATCGCTGGTGGACCTGACCGTGCAGCTCAAGCGCGAAGCGTCGGCGGCTGAAGTGAACGCATTGCTCAAAGAGGCCAGCCGGCACTCGAAGATTCTCGGCTACAACACCCTGCCGCTGGTTTCCAGCGACTTCAATCACAACCCGCTGTCGTCGATTTTCGATGCCAACCACACCAAATCCAGCGGCAGGCTGCTCAAGGTCCTGGCCTGGTACGACAACGAATGGGGCTTCTCCAACCGCATGCTCGATAACTGCCTGGCGCTGTGCAACGCGGAATAACCCATGATCGGTATCAGCTTTACGCAAAAGACCCTGGCGGCGCGCAAGCGAATCGCCCTGGTCGCCCATGACCACTGCAAGGTATTTCTGCTGGACTGGGCCGAGCGCCAGAAAGACAAGCTGGCGCAACACGAACTGGTTGCCACCGGCACCACCGGATTGTTGTTGCAACAGCGCCTGGATTTGCCGGTAGAGAGCATGATCAGCGGCCCCCTGGGCGGCGACCAGCAGCTCGGCGCGCGAATCGCCGAACAACGGGTCGACATGCTGGTGTTCTTCTGGGACCCGTTCGAACCACAGCCCCACGACCCGGACATCAAGGCACTGCTGCGGGTCGCGGCGGTCTGGAACATTCCCGTCGCGTGCAACGAATGCAGCGCCGACTACCTGCTGAGCAGCCCGTTGATGGATCAGGCGCACCCGCACCGGATCCCGGATTACGCCACCTATCTGCTGGGCCGCGCATAAACCTTCACAAATCAGTGCTTGACCTGTCTAGCGGATGATAAGCATTATCATTCGCTCGACATGGATCAGGTCCTCCCGTGAGTCAATCGCGCTTCAATCACGTCTTCATCGCCCAGCGAGTCTCTCTGCTGCGCACCCTGGAGCGGATGGTCAACAATCACAGCACCGCCGAAGACCTCTTGCAGGAGACCTACCTGCGCGTGACGCGGGCGCTCAGCGAACGGGCCATCGATCACCTTGAACCCTTCGTGTTCCAGACCGCCCGCAACCTGGCGCTGGACCATTTGCGTGCGCGTCGCATCCAGTCGCGCACCCTGCTCGACGACGTGCCGCTGGACGTAGTGCAGGCCGTTGCCTGCCCCGTGAGTAGCGCCGAGGACGCCGCCCATGCCGAACAATTGCTGGAGCGTTTGAACGTGAGCCTCAACCGACTCAGCGCCCGCCAGCAGCAGATTTTCATTCTCAGCCGCCTGCACGGTCACAGTTATCTGGAGATTGCCGAGAAGCTCGGCGTGTCGTTGAGCACCGTGCAGAAGGAACTGAAGCTGATCATGGCGATCTGCATCGGTGTCGCGCAAAGGCATGACAGCAGCGGCAAGCTTTAAGCGACAAGCTGCAAGCTAAACGCCGAACCGAACTTGCAGCTTGTGGCTTGAAACTTGAAACTTGAAACTGCCCCTTAACGACCCTGCCGAGGAAACACCGTGACGGACACCCACCGCTCCCCTGCACGGGACCCCGCCAGCGCGATGGACCAGGCGTTGGACTGGCTGATCGTGCTGGGCAGTCCGAGCGAGGAACAGACCCGACAATTCCATGCATGGCTCGCTGCCGATCCCCTGCATGCCGAAGCGTTTGCCAAGGCCCAGGCGATCTGGGACGGCCCGCACGTGCTGCAATGCGCACAAAACCTGGCCGCCCGACCGCCGAAGGTGACGGCCCTGTCGCGCCTGCGGCCACACTGGAAACCCCTGGCCACCGCCGCCGTGCTGATCCTCGGCTTGTTCAGCTTCAGCAACCTGCCAATGCGCCTGCAGGCCGATCACTTGACCGTGGTCGGTGAGCGCCAGCGCCTGCAACTGGAGGACGGTTCGAAAGTCCTGCTCAATACCAATTCGGCGTTCTCCAGCACCATCGACGATCAGCAGCGCGTAGCCCGCCTGTATCAGGGCGAAGCGTTTTTCGAAGTACCGGCCAATCGCGGCCAGCCGCTGCTGATCGACGCCGGCCCGGTCAAGGCCAGCGTGCGCGATACCGCGTTTGCCGTGCGCTACCTCGATGGCGTGGCACAGGTTCGGGTGCAGCGGGGGGACGTCGACCTGCAGGCAACCCGCAGCGATGCGCGGGTTCGTTTGTCTGCCGGAGAAAGCATCCGCATCGGCCCCAACGGTTTCGATCGCCCGGCCAGACTCGATGCCGCCACCGACCTGGCCTGGGTCCAGGGCCGGCTGGTGTTCGAAAACTGCCCGCTGAACCAGGTGCTGGCGGAGTTGAGTCGCTACTATCCCGGCTGGATCATCAACACCAACGAGCAGTTGGCCGACGTCGCGGTGACCGGCAACTACCGGCTCGATCAGCCACTGGATGTAGTGCGTTCACTGGCCCACATTACGTCGGCCCGGCTCCAGGAATTCCCGGCGCTGGTGATCCTCAACTAAATGAGAATTATTTTTACTCGATAGCTGAAGCTCGTACGTCTCGTTATAGCCAATGCAATTGATTCGCATCTCTACATGCCAATCAGCACCTATAAAGATTCGTGCGACCCGGAGCGCTATCGATGTCCTCTCGCCTTACCCGCCAGTCCTCTTCACCGTCCGGCATGCTGTCACTGCTGACCGCCGCCATCCTGATGGCCGGCAGCGCACCGTTCATAGCGGCTGCCGCCGACGGGCAGCCGACCCGCAACATGGCCGATTACTCGTTCGCGATCCCGCAGCAATCCCTGGTCTCGGCCCTCAATGCCTTTACCGCGGTAACCGGATGGCAAGTCGGCTTGCCGGCCGAACTGGGACAAGGCGTGGCATCGCCGGGTGTGCGGGGTTCGCTGCCGCCGGAGAAAGCCCTGGATCGCCTGTTGGTGGGGACCAACCTGAGCTATCGCAAACTGGGCAACACCAACATCGTCCTGGAAAAGCGCAGCGCCAGCGGTGCCATCAACCTGCAACAGATGACCATCAGCGCCACGCGCCAGGAACAGAGCGTGGAAAGCGTGCCGGGCACCGTCACCGTTCATACCCGTGAAGAACTGGACCGCAACAACGTCAACACCATCAAGGATCTGGTGCGCTACGAACCGGGTGTTTCGGTGGGGGGTGCCGGTCAGCGCGGCGGGATCAGCGGCTACAACATTCGTGGCATCGACGGCAATCGAATCCTGACCCAGGTCGACGGCGTCGAAATTCCCAACGGATTCTTCAACGGCCCTTACGCCAAGACTCAACGCAACTACGTCGACCCGGAAATCATCAAGCGCGTGGAAATCCTCCGCGGCCCGGCCTCGGTGCTCTATGGCAGTAACGCCATCGGTGGCGCGGTCAGTTACTTCACCCTCGACCCGGACGACATCATCAAGCCGGGCCAGGACGTCGGGGCACGCCTCAAGACCGGTTACAGTTCCGCCGATGAGAGCTGGCTCAAGTCTGCCACCGTCGCCGGTCGTGCCGATCGGTTCGACGGCTTGCTGCATTACAGCCAGCGCGACGGTCACGAAACCGAATCCTACGGCAGCAACAATGGCACCGGCCTGGCACGCACCGCGGCCAACCCGGAAGACGTGCGCGCCACCAACGTGCTGGCCAAAATCGGCTGGAACTACAACGACGACTCGCGCCTGGGCCTGACCTACGAGAAGTACAAGGACGACCGCGACAGCGATCTGAAAAGCGCTTACGGCGGTCCGTTCTTCAATGGCCAGCCGACCATTCCCGACCGCATCCTGCCGGGCGGGATGTACCAGTGGCGCACCGGTAACGACACGGTTACCCGTGAGCGTTTCGGCCTGGAACACCGCCTCGCCCTCGACAGCCTGCTGGCGGACAACGTCAAGTGGAGCCTGAATCATCAGGTCGCCAAAACCGATCAGAACACCACCGAGTTTTACTACCCGGTCTCCCACCAAGTGCTGCGAACCCGCGAAACGCTCTACAAAGAAAAGCAGTGGATACTGGATGCGCAACTGGATAAGGGCTTCAGCCTCGGCGACACCGAGCACCTGTTGACCTACGGCACCACGATCAAGCAGCAGAAAGTCACCGGCTCGCGCAGCGGCAACGGCACCTGCCTTGCGGTGTCCGGCAGTTGCCAGGTCATCGGTGCGGTCAGCCCGGGCGATGTGCTGAAAAAATCCAGTGACTTCCCGGACCCGACCATCAACACCTACAGCCTGTTTGCCCAGGATCAGATCAGCTGGGACAAATGGACCTTCCTGCCCGGTTTGCGCTACGACTACACGCAACTCAAGCCGCACATCACCCAGGAATTCCTCAACACCGTGGCCGCCGACGGTCGCGGCACCGTGAGCGATGAGAATAAAACCTGGCACAAGGTCTCACCCAAGTTCGGCCTGACCTATGCGCTGACCGATCAATACACCTGGTATGGCCAGTACGCCGAAGGTTTCCGTACGCCGACCGCCAAGGCGTTGTACGGGCGCTTCGAAAACACCACCACCGGCTACAGCGTGGCGCCCAACCCGAACCTGGAACCGGAAAAAAGCAAAAGCTACGAAACCGGCCTGCGCGGCAACTTCGAATCCGGTTCGTTCGATGTGGCGGTGTTCTATAACAAGTACCGTGACTTCATCAACGAAGATGCCATCACACCCGGCGACGACGAGCTGACCTTCCAGAGCCACAACATCAAGCACGCCACCATCAAGGGCGCGGAGATCAAGGGTCGCTTGAACCTCGATGCCTTCGGTGCGCCACAAGGCCTGTACACCCAGGGTTCGCTGGCCTACGCCTACGGTCGCAACAACGACACCGGCGAGCCGATCAACAGCGTCAACCCGATGACCGGGGTGTTCGGTCTCGGTTACGACCAGGACACCTATGGCGGCCTGCTCAGTTGGACCTTGGTGAAGAAGAAGGATCGCGTCGACGACAGCAACTTCAAATCGCCGGATGGCGTCAGCAGCCAATTCAAGTCGCCTGGTTTCGGCGTACTGGACCTGACCGGTTTCTACAAAGTCACCGACGACGTGACCATCAGCGCCGGCCTCTACAACCTGACCGACAAGCAGTACTGGCTGTGGGATGACGTACGCGGTTATGACGGCGTCGGCGAGGCAGCCGTGATCAACCCGGCCAACCTTGATCGCCTGACCCAGCCGGGTCGCAATTTCGCGGTCAATCTGATCTGGGATATCTGACCCTCTGTACCTCGCTGCGCGGTTGTTCAACGTCGCACAGTGAGGATTTTTTTACTCTGCCGCGACTGCTGATTCGTCTAGTTCATTAACGCAAATAATCCAGCACCAACTTTCAAAGGAAAGAACAGCATGGTCTCCCAAACTCCCGCTTCCGATGTCAGTGAGCCAACGGTCCTGCGCTCCCAGCGCATCAGAGAGCTGACTCACGATCTGCACAAACGTCTTGAAGATACCGTCAGCGAATGGGCGCCTACCGAAACGCATGCCGGCTTCACACGGTTCGTCCAAATGCAGTATTTGTTTCAATCGGAGATCCAGGCGCTGTACCACGATGCGCAGCTGATCAAGCTCTTTCCGGACCTGCCAGAGCGCTGTCGGGTGAAAGCGGCCGAAGCCGACCTGGCGGATCTGGGGTCGGCTATCCCTGAAGCCGTTCCGGGCGCAATACAGTCCCCGACCCAGGCTCAGGCACTGGCCTGGATTCGGGTTTCGGAAGGCTCGAAACTGGGCGCTGCCATCCTCTTCAAACACGCTGTCGGCCTCGGCTACAGCCAGACCAGAGGCGCACGTCACCTGGCAGAGCCAGAAGGCGGTCGCGCAAGAGGCTGGAAAGCATTCAATGCCATCTTCGACAATCTGCAGCTGAGCGCCGAAGAAGAAGCCCAGGTGGATCAGGCTTCCAGAGACGCCTTCGCACGCCTTGAACTGCTGCTCAGGACAGTCGGAACACGCGCGACCAATGCTCAGCCGGCTTAAGTAAAAGCCGCCGTAACTGCGGAAAAACCGGTCGTTGAACACGACCGGACACCCCCACGTATTGTTGGTCATGACTCAACTTCCAATCTCTACTTCAAAACTCGCCCGCTTGCTCTTCGGTCTCCTGGCCTACATCAGCCTGGGCATTGGCCTGATCGCGATCGTCGTACCCGGCTTGCCGACCACCGAGTTCATCCTGCTCGCCGCCTGGGCCGCCACCAGGAGTTCGCCGCGCCTGAGCGCCTGGCTGGAAAACCATCGGTTGTTCGGGCCGATCCTGTGCAACTGGCGCAACGGCAAAATCATTGCCCGTCGGGCCAAGGTCAGTGCCACTGTCAGCATGCTGCTGTGCGCAGGCTTGATGCTGGTCATGCTGGAGCATGGCTGGCCGATTTACCTGGCGATCGCGGGCATGAGCCTGGGTAATGTGTGGATCTGGTCGCGGCCGGAAACCCTGCCCCAGCCTTCCTGACAGACCGAGTCGCCAGCCTTCGCGAGCAAGCCCACACATCAGGTCACACAGGAGATTACCTGTAGGAGCGAATCGTCGCACCGCTCGCTCCTACAGAGGGGATTTCATCAGGACGGTCGGTGTTTTGATCTATGATCGGGCTCTCGCTCCGGAGGGCCTTCGATGACTGATCTACTCACGTCCATTCAAGCCGCACTCGGCTTGCCTCACACCCCGATCCCGTTCACCTCGAGTGGCGCCCTGCCCTCGGCGTTTGCCGTGACTGACCTGGCTTGCGCCAGCATTGCCGCCGCCGGCCAGGCCATCAGCGAATTACTCAGCCAGCAAACAGCTCGCCTGCCCAACCTTGAGGTCGACCGGCGCCTGGCCTCCTTCTGGTTTGCCACCTCGATCCGCCCGGTGGGCTGGAGCGTGCCACCGCCATGGGACCCGGTCGCGGGTGACTACGCGACCAGGGACGGCTGGATTCGCTTGCACACCAACGCTCCCCATCACCGAGTCGCCGCCGAAAAAGTCCTCGGCGCCTGTGCCAACCGCGCAGCGATGGCGAGCAAGGTTGCCCAGTGGGCCAAAACCGATCTGGAACAGGCGGTGGTCGACGCCGGGGGCTGCGCCGCCGAGATGCGATCCTGGGCACAGTGGCAGGCACATCCTCAGGGTCAGGCCGTGAACGCCGAACCGCTGATTCAGTTCACCGCCAACAGCAGTCGAAACGCAAAACCCTGGCAAGGTTCGGTGGCGCAACCCCTGGCCGGGATCAAGGTGCTGGATTTGACTCGCGTACTCGCGGGACCTGTCGCCAGCCGTTTTCTCGCAGGGCTCGGCGCCGACGTATTGCGTATCGATCCACCGACCTGGAACGAACCGGGCGTGGTGCCTGAAGTCACTCTGGGCAAACGCTGCGCGCGTCTGGACCTGCATGACAAGGCCGATCGCGAACTGTTCGAAGGCCTGCTCAAAGACGCCGACCTGCTGCTCCACGGCTACCGCGCCGATGCATTGGAACGCCTGGGTTACGGCCTCGCCGAACGCCAGCAATTGGCTCCCGGACTGATCGACGTCGGCCTGAACGCCTATGGCTGGAGCGGCCCGTGGCAGAACCGCCGCGGCTTCGACAGCCTGGTGCAGATGAGTAGCGGTATTGCCGAAGCCGGCATGCAATGCAAGCACGCGGACAAACCGATGCCATTGCCCTTGCAAGCACTCGATCACGCCACCGGGTATTTGATGGCGGCCAGTGCGATCAAGTTGCTGGCGCAACGGTTGAACAGCGCACGGGGTGGCTCGGCGCGGTTGTCGCTGGCGCGGACGGCGAAGTTGTTGATCGAGGGTGGCGCCGGAACGAAGCAGCCGTTGCGGGCGGAGGAGGTAAGCGATCAAGGGTTGTTGGTTGAGCAAACACCCTGGGGGCCGGCGCACCGGTTGCAGGTGCCGCTGAAAATTACCGGGACCCCGTTGCAATGGGCGATTCCGGCTTCTGAATTGGGTTCCCACCGCGCGCAGTGGTGGTGACTGTCCGACCGCTTTCGCGAGCAAGTCCGCTCCCACAGGAGATCGAGTTTACCTGGACGAACGCGGATAAATGTGGGAGCGGGCTTGCTCGCGAAAGCGGCCGAACAGTCAACACAACTATCGGATCAGCTCAATCCACCCGACACAGCAATGTCCACAAAAGCTGCGCGCATAGCCTCGCCAGGGCCGCCAGACCTCGGCTCGCGGCAACAACTGCCGAGCCACTTTCGCCTCACCCTTCAGGCGCTCGCGTCTTTCCGATTTCACCTCGCCCCTGCGCCAAGGCATACTTGCCACCCTCCGCACTCCAGAAGCAAAAACCGCCCCATGCGTATCCACGTCAGCTTTATCGACCGCGTCGGCATTACCCAGGAAGTCCTGGCCTTGCTCGGTGGGCGCAATCTCAACCTGGATGCGGTGGAAATGGTGCCGCCCAACGTCTACATCGACGCCCCGACCCTGAGCCCGGAAGTCCTCGAGGAACTGCGCGATGCCTTGTTCAGTGTCCGTGGCGTGCAAGCGGTGACGGTGGTCGATATCCTTCCCGGGCAGCGTCGGCATTTGCAGCTCGATGCATTGCTCGCGGCCATGACCGACCCGGTGCTGGCGCTGGACAGCGCCGGCAAGGTGCTGCTGGCCAACCCGGCGCTGATCGCCCTTTACGGTCGAGAACCGGCCGGTGAAAGCGTCGCCGACCTGTTCGCCGACGCGGCACTGCTCGATGCCTTGCTGGAAAACGGCTTTCGCTTGCCGCTGCGTGAGATCACCGTCGACGGCCAGACCCTGTTGCTGGACGCCACACCCATCACCGACGCCGGCGCCCTTCTCACCCTGTATCAACCGAACCGCATCGGCGAACGCCTCTCGGCGCTGCACCACGACCATGCCGAGGGTTTCGATGCGTTGCTGGGCGAGTCCACGACGATTCGTACGCTCAAGGCCCGCGCTCAACGGGTCGCGGCGCTCGATGCGCCCTTGTTGATCCAGGGTGAAACCGGCACCGGCAAAGAACTGGTGGCCCGTGCCTGTCACGCCATCAGTGCCCGGCACAGCTCACCGTTTCTGGCGCTGAACTGCGCGGCATTGCCGGAGAACCTCGCCGAAAGCGAGCTGTTCGGCTACGCCCCCGGCGCGTTCACCGGCGCGCAACGGGGCGGGAAACCGGGGCTGATGGAGCTGGCCAACCAGGGCACGGTATTTCTCGATGAGATCGGCGAGATGTCGCCTTACTTGCAGGCGAAATTGTTGCGCTTCCTCAATGACGGCAGCTTCCGCCGTGTGGGGGGGGATCGTGAGGTCAAGGTCAACGTGCGGATCCTCAGCGCGACCCACCGCGACCTGGAAAAAATGGTCAGCGAAGGTTCATTCCGCGAAGACCTGTTCTATCGTCTCAACGTCCTGAATGTCGAAGTCCCGCCACTACGCGAACGCGGCCAGGACATCTTGCTGCTGGCTCGCTATTTCATGCAGCAGGCCTGCGCGCAGATCCAGCGTCCGGTCTGTCGCCTGGCGCCGGGCACCTATCCGGCATTGCTGGGTAACCGCTGGCCGGGCAACGTGCGGCAACTGCAGAATGTGATCTTCCGCGCTGCAGCGATTTGTGAAAGCAGCCTGGTGGACATTGGCGATCTGGACATCGCCGGCACCTCCGTGGCGCGTGAGAGCGACAGCGAAGTCGACAGCCTGGAACAGGCGATGGAAACGTTCGAAAAAACCCTGCTGGAAAAACTCTACGCCAGCTACCCCTCGACCCGTCAGCTGGCCAGCCGCCTGCAAACGTCTCACACCGCCATCGCCCATCGGTTGCGCAAGTACGGGATTCCAAACAAGCCGTAACCTATCGGCTGAAACACAACCCCTCCAACACCACAGATCCCTGTGGGAGCGGGCTTGCTCGCGAAAGCGGTGTGTCAGGCGACATCAATATTGACTGGGCCGCCGCCTTCGCCAGCAAGCCCGCTCCCACAAGGTACTGCACTGCCTTACAGACCGGATTCAAAAGCGACCTCCACCTGTACGGAAAGCGCTACAGTGGAATGATATCGCTACACCCTCCGCTGATCCCCGCTGTGCAAGGCTTTGATCCTCCTAGGCTTTTTTCTTCGTCTCACGCTGTAGCGATTTCGCTACAGCCTGAGGATTTCCTCGCTCTAAGAAATCTCATAACTCATTGATTTATAAGCAATAAACAACATTGGCCGCAAATTTGCTTAGTCATCACTCATAAACCAGGGCATTGCCCCCAGCATTCCCCATCGCGTCCACCAGACGAGTCTGGCCCCCTTAGGAGTTTCCATGAGCGAATTGCGTTTTACTGAAGATCACGAATGGCTGCGCACCGAAGCTGACGGTAGCGTCACAGTCGGCATCACCGCTTTCGCGCAGAATGCCCTGGGCGACGTGGTTTTCGTACAACTGCCTGAGCTGCAGTCCTACGACAAAGGCGCTGAAACCGCCACCGTGGAATCGGTAAAAGCGGCCAGCGGCGTGTACATGCCGCTGGACGGCGAAGTGCTGGAAGTGAACCCGGCGCTGGACAGCAGCCCGGAACTGGTCAACGAAGATCCGCTGGGCGAAGGCTGGTTCTTCCGTTTCCAGCCAACCGACGCCTCGGCGGTCGCCCAACTGCTGGATCAGGACGCCTACGACCGCCTGATCAAAGCCAACGCCGAAGCCTGAGGAGCGCTGACATGACTCAAGTAAGCCTGACCACCGCCAACGAATTCATCGCCCGCCACATCGGCCCGCGCGCCGGCGACGAGCAAGCCATGCTCAACAGCCTCGGCTTCGATTCCCTGGAAGCCTTGAGCGCCAGCGTCATTCCGGACAGCATCAAAGGCACCAGCGTCCTCGGTCTCGAAGACGGCCTGAGCGAAGCCGATGCCCTGGCGTTGATCAAATCCATCGCCGCCAAGAACCAACTGTTCAAGACCTACATCGGCCAGGGTTACTACGGCACCCACACGCCGTCGCCGATCCTGCGCAACCTGCTGGAAAACCCGGCCTGGTACACCGCCTACACCCCGTACCAGCCGGAGATTTCCCAGGGCCGTCTCGAAGCGCTGCTGAACTTCCAGACCCTGATCAGCGACCTCACCGGCCTGCCGATCGCCAACGCCTCGCTGCTGGATGAAGCCACCGCCGCCGCCGAAGCGATGACCTTCTGCAAACGCCTGAGCAAGAACAAAGGCAGCCACGCCTTCTTCGCCTCCGTGCATTGCCACCCGCAAACCCTCGACGTGCTGCGCACCCGGGCCGAGCCGCTGGGCATCGACGTAGTGGTCGGCGACGAGCGCGAACTGACTGACGTCAGCACCTTCTTCGGCGCCCTGCTGCAATACCCGGCCAGCAATGGTGATGTGTTCGATTACCGCGAACTGACCGAACGCTTCCACGCCGCCCACGCATTGGTGGCGGTCGCCGCCGACCTGCTGGCCCTGACCCTGCTGACCCCGCCGGGCGAGTTCGGTGCCGACGTAGCCATCGGCAGCGCGCAACGTTTCGGCGTGCCGCTGGGCTTCGGTGGCCCGCACGCGGCGTACTTCTCCACCAAGGATGCGTTCAAGCGCGACATGCCGGGCCGTCTGGTCGGCGTATCCGTCGACCGTTTCGGCAAGCCGGCCCTGCGCCTGGCGATGCAGACCCGCGAGCAACACATCCGTCGCGAGAAGGCCACCAGCAACATCTGCACCGCGCAGGTGCTGTTGGCCAACATCGCCAGCATGTACGCCGTGTACCACGGCCCGAAAGGCCTTGCCCAGATCGCCCGGCGCGTACATCACCTGACCGCGATCCTGGCCCAAGGCTTGAGCGCACTGGGCCTGAGTGTCGAGCAGGAAAGCTTCTTCGACACGTTGACGATCAAGACCGGCGTCAACACCGCCAAACTGCACGACCAGGCACGTGCGCAACAGATCAACCTGCGCGTGGTCGATGGCGAGCGTCTGGGCCTGTCCCTCGACGAAACCACCAGTCAGGCCGACGTGGAAGCCCTGTGGGCCCTGCTGGCCGACGGCAAAACCCTGCCGGACTTCGCCGCCCTCGCCGCAAGCGTCGAAAGCACGATCCCGGCCGCGCTGGTGCGCCAGTCGCCGATCCTCAGTCACCCGGTGTTCAACCGCTACCACTCGGAAACCGAGCTGATGCGCTACCTGCGCAAGCTCGCCGACAAGGACCTGGCGCTGGATCGCACCATGATCCCGCTGGGCTCCTGCACCATGAAACTCAACGCCGCCAGCGAAATGATCCCGGTGACCTGGGCTGAATTCGGTGCCCTGCACCCGTTCGCCCCGGCCGAGCAAAGCGCTGGCTACCAGCAATTGACTGACGAACTGGAAGCGATGCTCTGCGCCACCACCGGTTACGACGCGATCTCGCTGCAACCGAACGCCGGTTCCCAGGGCGAGTACGCCGGCCTGCTGGCGATTCGTGCTTACCACCAGAGCCGTGGCGAAGACCGTCGCGACATCTGCCTGATCCCCTCGTCCGCCCACGGCACCAACCCGGCCACCGCCAACATGGCTGGCATGCGCGTGGTCGTGACTGCGTGCGACGCACGTGGCAACGTCGACATCGAAGACCTGCGGGCCAAGGCCATCGAGCACCGCGAGCATCTCGCGGCATTGATGATCACCTACCCCTCGACCCACGGCGTGTTCGAAGAAGGCATCCGCGAAATCTGCGGCATCATTCATGACAACGGCGGCCAGGTGTACATCGACGGCGCCAACATGAACGCCATGGTCGGCCTCTGCGCCCCGGGCAAGTTCGGTGGCGACGTGTCCCACCTGAACCTGCACAAGACCTTCTGCATTCCCCACGGCGGTGGCGGCCCGGGCGTCGGCCCGATTGGCGTTAAATCACACCTGACCCCGTTCCTGCCGGGCCACGCCCAGATGGAGCGCAAGCAAGGCGCGGTCTGCGCGGCACCGTTCGGCAGCGCGAGCATTCTGCCGATCACCTGGATGTACATTCGGATGATGGGTGGCGCGGGCCTCAAGCGTGCTTCGCAACTGGCGATCCTCAATGCCAACTACATTTCCCGTCGCCTCGAAGAGCACTACCCGGTGCTGTACACCGGCAGCAATGGTCTGGTGGCGCACGAATGCATCCTCGACCTGCGCCCGCTCAAAGACAGCAGCGGCATCAGCGTCGATGACGTCGCCAAGCGCCTGATCGACTTCGGCTTCCACGCCCCGACCATGTCCTTCCCGGTGGCCGGCACGCTGATGATCGAGCCGACCGAAAGCGAGTCCAAGGAAGAACTGGACCGCTTCTGCGACGCCATGATCCGCATCCGCGAAGAAATTCGCGCGGTGGAAAACGGCACCCTGGACAAGGACGACAACCCGCTGAAAAACGCCCCGCACACCGCTGCGGAGCTGGTGGGTGAATGGACGCATCCGTACAGCCGCGAGCAAGCGGTATACCCGGTCGCGTCGTTGATCGAAGGCAAGTACTGGCCACCGGTCGGCCGGGTCGACAATGTGTTTGGCGATCGCAACCTGGTTTGCGCTTGCCCGTCGATCGAAAGCTACGCTTAAACCTGTGTGGGGCGGTTAATCCGCCCCACACAAGAACACCGCATATCCCCTTGTGGGAGCGGGCTTGCTCGCGAAGGCGGTGAGTCAGACAACATTGATGGTGACTGACCCACCGCTTTCGCGAGCAAGCCCGCTCCCACAGGAATCTGTATCAAGTCCCAGATTCCGCCAATTCCCATAACAAGAAACCGGAGAACAACCATGGCTTTAAGCGTGTTCGACCTGTTCAAGATTGGCATCGGCCCTTCCAGTTCCCACACCGTCGGCCCGATGCGTGCCGCTGCACGTTTCGTCGAAGGTTTGCGCCGTGAAGGGCTGCTGGTCGCGACCACCTGCGTCAAAGTCGAACTCTACGGATCGCTCGGCGCCACGGGCAAAGGCCACGGCAGCGACAAGGCGGTGTTGCTCGGCCTGGAAGGCGAACACCCGGACACGGTAGACACCGAAACCGTCGCTGCTCGTCTACAAGAGATTCGCGGCAACGGGCGCTTGAATCTGCTCGGCGAGCACAGCATTGCATTCAACGAAAAAGAACACCTGGCGATGATCCGCAAACCACTGCCGTATCATCCCAACGGCATGATTTTTCGCGCGTTCGACGCCGCTGGCCTGCAGGTCCGCAGCCGCGAGTACTACTCCGTCGGTGGCGGTTTCGTCGTCGATGAAGACGCCGCCGGCGCCGACCGGATCGTCGAAGATGCAACAAAACTGACCTTCCCGTTCAAAAGTGCCAAGGACCTGCTCGGTCACTGCAGCACGTACGGGTTGTCGATCAGCCAGGTGATGCTGACCAACGAAAGTGCCTGGCGCCCGGAAGCGGAAACCCGCGCCGGTCTGCTGAAAATCTGGCAAGTGATGCAGGACTGCGTCGCTGCCGGTTGCCGCAACGAAGGCATCCTGCCCGGCGGCCTGAAAGTCAAACGCCGGGCGGCGGCGCTGCATCGGCAGTTGTGCAAGAACCCGGAATCGTCCTTGCGCGACCCGCTCTCGGTGCTGGACTGGGTCAACCTGTACGCCCTGGCGGTCAACGAAGAAAACGCCAACGGCGGGCGTGTGGTCACGGCGCCTACCAACGGTGCAGCGGGAATCGTCCCGGCCGTTCTCCATTACTACATGCGCTTTATCCCCGGCGCCACCGAAGACGGCGTCGTACGCTTCCTGCTGACGGCCGCAGCCATCGGCATCCTCTATAAAGAAAACGCCTCGATCTCCGGAGCCGAAGTCGGTTGTCAGGGTGAGGTCGGTGTGGCGTGCTCGATGGCGGCCGGCGCCTTGTGCGAAGTCCTCGGCGGCACCGTGCAGCAAGTGGAGAACGCCGCCGAAATCGGCATGGAACACAACCTCGGCCTGACCTGCGACCCGATCGGCGGCCTGGTCCAGGTGCCCTGCATCGAGCGCAATGCCATGGGCTCGGTCAAGGCTATCAATGCCGTACGCATGGCCCTGCGCGGCGACGGCCAGCACTTTGTGTCCCTCGACAAGGTCATCCGCACCATGCGCCAGACCGGCGCCGACATGAAAAGCAAATACAAGGAAACCGCCCGTGGCGGTTTGGCGGTCAACATTATCGAGTGCTGATGCCCACGCGCATCCGCACACTTTTTCAGGAGCTGAATATGTCCACCGAACCATTGCTGAAAACCCCGCTGCACGCACTGCACATCGAACTCGGCGCGCGCATGGTGCCGTTCGCCGGCTATGACATGCCGGTGCAATATCCGCTGGGCGTGATGAAAGAACACCAGCACACCCGTGAGCAGGCCGGGCTGTTCGATGTCTCGCACATGGGCCAGATCCGACTGACCGGCGCCAATGCCGCCAAGGCTTTGGAAACCCTGGTACCGGTGGACATCATCGACCTGCCAGTGGGCATGCAGCGTTACGCAATGTTCACCAACGAGACCGGGGGCATTCTCGACGACCTGATGGTCGCCAACCTGGGTAACGACGAACTGTTCCTGGTGGTCAACGCGGCCTGCAAGGATCAGGACCTGGCGCATCTGCAAAAGCACATCGGCGACCAGTGCACGATCGAGCCTCTGTTCGAAGAGCGTGCCCTGCTCGCTCTGCAAGGTCCGGCTGCCGTCACCGTGCTCGCACGTCTGGCGCCGGAAGTTGCGAAGATGACCTTCATGCAGTTTGCCCCCGTGCAACTGCTGGGCACGGACTGCTTTGTCAGCCGTTCGGGCTACACCGGTGAAGACGGGTTCGAAATCTCCGTCCCGGCCGCCAGCGCCGAAGCCCTGGCTCGCGCCCTGCTGGCCGAACCCGAAGTGGCGGCCATCGGCCTTGGCGCCCGCGACTCCCTGCGCCTGGAAGCCGGCCTGTGCCTCTACGGCCACGACATGAACACCGAGACTTCCCCGATCGAGGCGAGCCTGCTGTGGGCGATCTCCAAACCTCGGCGTGCCGATGGCGCGCGGGCCGGTGGTTTCCCCGGCGCTGAAAGCGTACTCGCTCAACAGCAAGCCGGTGTCAGCCGTAAGCGCGTCGGTCTGTTGCCCCATGAACGCACCCCGGTGCGTGAAGGTGCAGAGATCGTCAACGAAGCCGGTGACATCATCGGTAGCGTGTGCAGCGGTGGTTTTGGTCCAACCCTGGGTGGCCCACTGGCCATGGGTTACCTTGACAGCGCTTACATCGCCATCGACACCCCGGTTTGGGCGATCGTACGTGGGAAAAAGGTGCCTTTGCTTGTAAGCAAAATGCCATTTGTTCCACAACGCTACTACCGTGGCTGATTGACTGTTCCTATAAGTAACGCGGTTGCGTTAACAGTGCACTAATGTGTAACGCAACCGCCACAAAACAGTGCCTGCCGGCGACTCCAAGCTTCGTTTATGAACCTTGCTTATAACGATTGAAAACAACTGAACACTTGCAACGCATAAGCCGGTACTAGTTGCGGCGTATGCGCGCCACGCCAGCAAATCCGGGCCCTTCGCAGGGCTTGTTTTTTCTCCCATAGTTGGCGTAGAGTTTGTTCACTGTGTTTGCATGGGTCGCTTGGAATCGTGACCTGGGCAGTAGCCTACAAGTTAGCTACATCCCGTTCGACGTCTTCTTACTCTCCTGCAACCAGCCCCAGTACTCTTTCATGAGAAAGAGACTGTCATTAATTTTTTGCGTCAAAGGAAACAAGAAATGTCCCAACGTCAGAGCGGTACCGTCAAGTGGTTTAACGACGAGAAAGGTTTTGGTTTTATCACTCCTGAAAGCGGTCCGGATCTGTTCGTGCATTTCCGCGCCATCCAGGGCAACGGCTTCAAGAGCCTGAAAGAAGGCCAGAAAGTGACTTTCGTCGCTGTGCAAGGCCAGAAAGGCATGCAGGCTGACGAGGTACAGGCAGAAGCCTAACCTTCTGTAACGAAAAAGCCTCTGATGGTGACATCAGGGGCTTTTTTGTGCGCATAAATCCGTAAAATGGCTTCTTTTTTCCGCCGAGAGCCCTGCCATGTCGAAACACCTGCTGAAACCCCAGGGCGAGTTTCCCGCCGCAGGCCTGGGGCGTCGCCTGGCAGCGATATTCTATGATTTCTTGCTGTGTACCGCCCTGCTCATCGTCACCAGCGGCACTTACAAGATCATTCAGATGGCGATCATCGGCGAAGATAAAATGCGCGCCCTGACCGAAGCCGGCGCACTGGACGGTGACCCGTTGCTTTCGACAGTGCTGCTGTTCGTGCTGTTCGGCTTCTTCGCCAAGTTCTGGACCTGGTCCGGCCAGACCCTGGGCATGCAGGTGTGGGGCATCCGCGTGCAGAACGCCGATGGCTCATCCATCAGCCTGTGGCAGGCGCTGTTGCGCTTTGTGGTGTCGATCGCGTCCTGGCTATGCCTTGGGCTGGGATTCTTCTGGTCGCTGTTCGACAAGCGCAAGCGCAGCTGGCATGACATGTACTCCAATACCCAGCTGGTGCGCATTCCAAAGAAGACCAAGTAATTCCGCCATCCGAAAATCACTGTGGGAGCGGGCTTGCTCGCGAAGGCGGTGTATCAGGCAACATCATTGTCGACTGATACTCCGCCTTCGCGAGCAAGCCCGCTCCCACATTTTTTGCGACCTGTCTTATAGATTTCAGGCGTTACCGGCCAACTTCATCCGCGCAGCCTGGGTAAAGTCCAGCATCCGCTTCAACGGCCGAATCGCCTGGGGAATCAATGCCGGATCGACAAAGATCTCATTCGTTCCCTCCTTCAAGCTCTTCAGCGTGCGCTCAAGGGTATTCATCGCCATCCACGGGCAATGTGCGCAACTGCGGCACGCTGCGCCGTTACCGGCCGTTGGCGCTTCGATGAAGACCTTGTCCGGACACAGCTGCTGCATCTTGTAGAAGATGCCGCGGTCGGTGGCGACGATGAGGGTCTTGTTCGGCAAGCGCTGCGCCGCCGCGATCAGCTGACTGGTGGAGCCGACGGCATCCGCCAGTTCGATCACCGCCGTCGGCGATTCCGGATGCACCAGGATCGCGGCATCCGGGTACAGCGCCTTCATGTCTTCGAGCTGCTTGGACTTGAACTCTTCGTGAACGATGCAGGCACCGTCCCATAGCAACATATCCGCACCGGTCTGGCGCTGGATGTAGGTGCCCAAATGCTTGTCCGGCCCCCAGATGATGGTTTCGCCGTTATCCATCAGGCTTTCGACGATCTCCAGCGCGCAGCTGGACGTCACCACCCAGTCCGCCCGCGCCTTGACCGCCGCCGAGGTGTTGGCATACACCACCACCGTGCGTTCCGGGTGCTGATCGCAGAACGCCGAGAACTCGTCCACCGGGCAACCCAGGTCCAGCGAGCAGGTGGCTTCCAGGGTCGGCATCAGCACGCGTTTTTCAGGATTGAGGATTTTGGCCGTCTCGCCCATGAACTTCACACCGGCGACCACCACGGTCTTGGCCGGATGAGCATTGCCGAAGCGGGCCATCTCCAGCGAGTCGGAGACACAGCCACCGGTTTCTTCGGCCAGGGCCTGAATAACCGGATCGCAATAGAAATGCGCAACCAGCACCGCATCCTGAGCCTTGAGCTCAGCAGCAATGGCGGTGCGGTAGTAGTCCTCTTCCTCGGCTGTCAGCGGCTTGGGCTGCTTGGCGTCGAGGTGGGCTTGTACCAGAAGGCGTTCGGAAATCTGCGTCATGTTCGCAAGACCTGCAGGCGCTTTCGCGCGAAAGTCGAGTATACACCCGGCTCCGGACCCTTCAGGGTACCGCCGGGAGAGTGAGTGTCATCAGGCATGGACAACGTTGAAGCTGCGCAAGGCTACAGAATATCCGGTGGATGCAAAAGATGATTCTGACCTGCATCACGGGTTGCAGCCCCGGAACTGGGCGAACTCAAATCGCGGGCAAAAAAAAATCCGGAAATCCTCACTTTCGTGGGCCTTCCAGACTTTTAAAACTGCTACAAAAATGGTGGGTCGTGTGGGATTCGAACCTACGACCAATTGGTTAAAAGCCAACTGCTCTACCAACTGAGCTAACGACCCGCTGTGTGGTGCGCGTATAATACTGATTTTTAAGGACTATTCAACACCCAATTTGAAATAAATCAAAAATAAGCTGTTGGGTCGCTGATTCCGGCCGCCGCGAAGCCTTCTGCACGCAGGCGGCAGCTGTCGCATTTGCCGCATGCACGGCCGTTATCGTCGGCCTGATAGCAGGAAACGGTCAGGCCGTAATCGACGCCTAGCTTCACGCCGGCCTGGACGATCTGTGCCTTGCTCAGGTTCTGCAGGGGCGCCTGGATACGGAAACCGTTCCCTTCCACACCGGCCTTGGTCGCCAGGTTGGCCATGCGCTCGAAGGACTCGATGAACTCGGGACGGCAGTCCGGGTAGCCGGAGTAATCCACGGCGTTCACACCAATAAAGATGTCACGCGCGCCGAGCACTTCAGCCCAACCCAGTGCAAGGGACAGAAACACCGTGTTGCGCGCCGGCACGTACGTTACCGGGATGCCCTCGCCCGCCACTTCCGGCACATCGATGCTGCTATCGGTCAGCGCCGAACCGCCGATACCATTCAGGTTCAGGCCGATCACCTTGTGTTCGACCACACCCAGGTCGCGAGCGACACGTTCGGCGGCATGCAATTCGGCGTGAGACCGCTGACCATAGTCGAAGCTCATGGTGTAGCAGCTGTAGCCTTCGGCACGGGCCATGGCCACGACCGTCGCCGAGTCCAGGCCGCCGGACAGCAGGATGACCGCACGTTTTTCAGCAGTATTAAGATGTTCAGTCATTTCAGCGCCCCGGCTCGTCATTCCAAAGATATTTATGCAACTGCAATTGCAGGCGCACTGGCAGGTTGTCCGCCACCACCCAGTCCGCCAGGTCCCGAGCATTCAGGTCATGATGACTGGGCGAGAACAGGACTTCGCCGGCACGCCGGTCAAGACCGTACTGGATCAGCTTGGACACGGCCCAGTCATAGTCTTCCCGCGAGCAGATGACAAACTTCACCTGATCGTTGGGCGTCAGCAGCTCGATGTTTTCGTAGCGGTTGCGGTGTGCTTCTTTCGAGCCCGGGGTTTTCAGGTCGACGACGCGACTGACCCGAGAATCTACCGCCGAGATGTCGAGGGCACCACTGGTTTCCAGTGACACTTCGTAACCGGCGTCACACAACTGCTTGAGCAATGGGATGGCATTGGGTTGGGCCAACGGTTCGCCACCGGTGACACACACATAACGCGGACGAAAACCGGCCACTTGCTCGAGGATGTCGTCGAGGGTGCGAACGGTGCCGCCACTGAACGCGTAGGCGCTGTCGCAGTATTGGCAACGCAATGGGCAACCGGTCAGCCGCACAAAAACAGTGGGCAGCCCGGCCGTCCGCGTTTCACCCTGCAACGAGTAAAAAACTTCGGTGATTCTCAATGTGTCTTGCATAGTCGCCACGGGCATGACAGCTAAACAGGCTGTCCGCCTCCGTCAGGCACTTCCAGGAACCCCGCCAACGCGCAGATCCCAAAAAGCGTGTTTCATAAAAAGGGCGTGAATTCTAACGAAAAAACCCGCGACAAGCGCGGGTTTCTTCGAAACAGGTCAGCAGCCTTACATTTTCTGCAGATCGCGCTGGGCCAGCTGAGCGGCGGAAGTGCCCGGATATTGGGACACCACCTGTTGCAGAATGCCTTTGACCTTGTCGGGATGACCCAGGCGACGTTCTACATCAGCGAGCTTGTACAGCGAATCAGGCACTTTGTTGTGCTTTGGATACAACTGCGAAACCCTGGCAAATGCCTGGCCTGCGCCTTGCAGATCACCTTTGGCCAGGTTCACTTCGCCCAACCAGTATTGGGCGTTACCCGCGTACTGGCTGTTCGGGTACTTGCGCAGGAATGCGGCAAAAGCCTGGCTGGCCTTGTCGAAATCCTTGGCCTTGATCAGGTCGAAGGCTGCATCGTAGTACAGTTTTTCCTTCGCCGGATCAGCCGGTTCGCTACCCGCGGCGGGTGCTTGAGCGGCTGCAGCCCCTGCTCCTGCACCCGCTGCTGCACCGGGGGCGTTCAAATCGCCACCGGGGGAAGAATTATCAGGAGTCGCGGCTGGTGCAACGCCGGATCCTATGCGCCGATCAAGATCCTGATATCGCTCCAGGCTCTCTTGCTTCATGCGCGCTACATCATTTTGCAGAACTTCGATGACGCCCTGTTGGCGCGAGATCTGCTCCTGCATCGATTGCAGTTGGTTGAACAGCTCGCCCTGTGCCGAGACAGGGGCCGAAACCCCTCCCCCGGCATAGGCGCCGTTCGTACCGTAACCCGCAGGCGGATAACTGCTCCCGCTATTGTTATAGCCGGAGTTGTCCTCGACCACAGGAACCGCAGCCCACACCGCAAATGGTGCGAGGCTGAGAGCCAATACAGTTACAGCACGACGGCACGTTCGCATGACGAATTACTTACGCAGTTCGACGCGACGGTTTTGAGCCCAGGACTGCTCGTCGTTGCCGGTAGCAACTGGACGCTCTTCGCCGTAGGAAACCAGTTCCAGCTGAGCTGGGGAAACACCTTGCAGTACCAGGTAACGCTGAACGGCTTTCGCACGACGCTCGCCCAGTGCCATGTTGTACTCACGAGTACCACGTTCGTCGGTGTTGCCTTCCAGAACAACGCGAGCGCCGTTTGCTTTCAGGTCTTTGGCGTGAACGTCCAGAGCGCGCATGGCTTCTGGCTTCAGGTCCGAACTGTCGTATTCGAAGTAGAAAGTGGTGATGGCGCGCAGAGCAGCTTCTTCGCTCAGGGAACCATCAACGGCACCGGTGTTGGCGCCATAACCAGCGTTTGGATCGACAGCCACTGCACCTTCACCGGCATTGTCGCCGCCTTTGGACGAGCAACCAACTGCTACGGACAGAGCCAGAGCGAGAGCAGCAAACTTACCAAACTTCAGCATTTCCATCGTGAAACTCCTAATGAACCCCAATGTGTTAAGTACAACGTGTAGCGCCGCGTCAGTTCAGGTAAGGGGACCAGGACGGTTCTCTGACTTCGCCTTGTGCGGTAGGAAGCGGGAGCCTCACGCGTCCATTAATGGACACGAGCATCAAGACTCCCCGGCCCTGCTGGCGGGTGGCGTAGATTACCATGGTGCCGTTGGGCGCGACAGTAGGCGACTCGTCCAGAGTGCTATCAGTGAGGATTTTTACACTACCGCGTTGCAAATCCTGGGCCGCTACCTTGAAATTGGTGAAGCCTTCCTGGCGATGGATCATGACCAGGGTCTTTTCATCAGCCGATAGCTTAGGGTTGGCATTGTAGTTACCGATGAAGGTCACACGCTCCGCACCACCGCCACCGGCGCTGGTTTTGTAGATCTGTGGCTTGCCGCCACGGTCGGAGGTGAAGTAGATGGTCGAACCATCCTTGCCCCAGAACGGTTCGGTGTTGATGCCTTGACCGTTGGTGACGCGACTGATCTGGCGCGACCCCAGGTTCATGACATAAATGTCCGGGTTGCCGTCTTTCGACAGTACGAACGCCAGGCGCTGACCATCCGGCGACCAGGCTGGCGCACCGTTCAGGCCTTCGAAGTTGGTGATCTGCTCACGGCGACCGGTGTCGATGTTCTGCATGAAAATGCGCGGACGCTTCTGCTCGAACGACACATACGCAATGCGCTTGCCATCCGGTGCAAAACGCGGCGACAGGATCGGCTCGCGCGATTGCAGCAGAGTCACGGCGCGTGCACCGTCATAGTCCGAACGCTGCAGCGTGTACCGCGTGTTCTTCTCGGAGAAGCGCTCGGCGGTCACGTACAGCAGACGCGTCGAGAACGCACCTTTGATACCGGTGAGTTTTTCGAACGACTGGTCCGCGATGTAGTGCGACATGTCGCGCAGTTGATCGACGCTGCCCGAGACGCTGCCGGTCAGCACTTGCTGCTCGGTGGCGACGTTGAACAGTGCGTATTGAACCTGCAGGCGACCGCCCGCGGGAGCAACGCTGCCGACCATGACGTACTGGGCGCCCAGTGCCTTGAAGTCACGGAAGATGATTTCGCTGGCCTGGCTCGGCTGGCTGATCATGTTCTGCTTCGGAATCGGCGAGTAGTAACCCGAGTTGCGCAGGTCGTTACCGATGATTTCGGCCATGTCGTCCGGCAGCACGCTGCCGCCCTGGTTGCCGAATGGAACGACGGCGATCGGAGTGGCCCGATCACTGCCGCTGGTAACCAGAATGTTTTTTTCATCTGCTGTCGCCATACCTGCCAGGCAGCAGATAACGACAAGCATTCCTCGAAGAAGGTTTCTCACAAGGCTAGATCCTCAGGTGTGAATGTCATCTTGAATGAACGATAGGGAGCGAAATCGCTTGGCTTCATTCCCTGCATTTCTGTCAAACGTCCAATATTCTTGACCGCTGCTACTGCCGAAGCGTCAAACGGACCATCGCCACTGGACCTGGCGACACTGACCGACGCCAATGTACCGTCCGGCAACATGCCGATTTGCAGCACGACCGTCATGCCTTTGCGTGCCGAAGGTGGACGAGCCCAGCCTTCTGCTGCGCGAGCACGAATCAGATCATCGAAACTGCCGGCGACTTCGTCACCCAGCTCATCCGCCAAGGCCTGCTGACGCTGCGGCGTGTCGGAAAGCAAATCTGCCAGGGCCTGAGCCTTTTTGTCTTCGGCAGATTTACGTGCCGCTTCCTGCGACTTCTTCTTCGCAGCATCGGCAGCAGCTTTCTTCTTCGCGTCTTCGGCGACTTTCTTCTTCGCCTCTTCAGCTTCAGACTTTTTCTTGGCGTCTTCCGCGGCTTTCTTCTTCGCGTCTTCGACGATCTTTTTCTTGGCTTCTTCAGCAGCCGCTTTCTTGGCTTCTTCAGCAGCCGCTTTCTTCGCTTCTTCAGCGGCCGCTTTCTTGGCCTCTTCTTCAGCCGCTTTCTTGGCTTGTTCTTCAGATTTCTTCTTGGCTATATCAGCCAATTGTTTCTCTTCGGCCTTTTTGGCTTCGGCGGTCTTCTTCGCTTCATCGGCCTTCTTGGCTTCGGCGGTCTTCTTCGCTTCATCGGCCTTCTTGGCTTCATCGGCTTTCTCGGCTTCATCAGCCTTTTTTGCCTCTTCCGCTTTCTTCGTCTCGTCGGCCTTCTTGGATTCTTCGGCTTTTTGAGCCGCATCTTCCTTCTTTTGTTCCGCGGCCTTGATCGCTTCCTGTTCGATCTTTTTCTGTTCCATCTGTTCGACTTCGGTCTGGCGCGCGGCGGATTTCTTCGCCTCACCCGCAATCTTCTGATTGGTCTGGGTGGTCGCCTGACTTTTCGATTTCAGTTGGTACAGGGTCGCCTGGACAATCGGCTTGGCCGGCGGCAGTTCCGGTGTGAAGGCAAAACTGACGAACAGCATGCCAAAAACCAGCACGTGCAAGACAAGCGCCCAGACACTAGGCCAGAAATAGCTTTCGGAGGCGGACGGCTCTCGCAATTGCTGCATCAGGGTGCCTCGGTAATCAAGCCAACATTACCGACCCCGGCTTTCTGCAACCCGCCCATGGCACCCATGACGGCACCGTAATCGACGGTCTTGTCGCCGCGAATGAACACCTGGGTGCGCTTGCCGCCTTCGGTACCGGCGCGAATGATCTTGGTCACCGCGCTGGTCATCTGCGGCAAGGTCATGGCCTTGTCCTGCTGCTTTTCGGTGTCGACTTCGCTGCCAAGGTTCCAGTAATAGGTCTTGTCAGCCTTGATCGAAATGGTCAGGACCTGGGTGTTGTTGTCCTGCGGCAAGGCTTCGCTGGAAACCTTGGGCAGATCAACTTTCACGCCCTGATTGAGCATCGGCGCGGTCACCATGAAGATGACCAGCAGTACCAGCATCACGTCGATGTAAGGCACTACGTTCATCTCGGCGACCGGCTTGCGCTTTTTGCGAGCTCGAGCGATTAAAGCCATTGGAAATTACCTGCTTATTCTTCGCTGGTGTGCACTTTGCGGTGCAGGATCGCCTGGAATTCATCGGCGAAGGTGTAGTAACGGCCCAGCAGGGTCTCGCTGCGGGCAGCAAAACGGTTGTAAGCGATGACGGCCGGGATCGCGGCAAACAGGCCGATCGCAGTGGCGATCAGTGCTTCGGCAATGCCTGGAGCCACAGTGGCCAGGGTCGCTTGCTGGGCAGTCGCCAGGCCACGGAAGGAGTTCATGATGCCCCAGACCGTACCGAACAGACCGATGTACGGGCTGACGGAGCCGACGGTGGCGAGGAACGGCAGGCTCTGCTCGAGTTTTTCTTCTTCACGGGAAATGGCGACGCGCATGGCACGGGCCACGCCTTCCATGACCGCTTCCGGATCGACGCCAGACTGCTGACGCAGACGGGAGAACTCCTTGAAACCGGCACGAAAGATCTGCTCGACGCCCGAATCCGGGTCAGGGTTGCTGCCCGCCTGGCGGTAGAGCTTGGACAAATCGATGCCCGACCAGAAACGCTCCTCGAAGCTCTCCAGGGCACGTCGACCGGCGCGCAACAAGTTGCTGCGCTGAAAGATCATGATCCATGAGGTCACCGATGCGGCTACCAGGATCAGCATTACCAGTTGCACCACGATACTGGCATTGCTGACCAGGCTCCACATGGAGGAATGGTCGACGACGTTAGCTTCCACGCTTTATCTCCTGCTTTGAGTGTGTACCCGCGCCGCTCACGTCGGCAAAGGCCGTACGTAGAGCTTCGGGAATGGCCCGGGGTTTTAAACTGTCAGTGCGCACACAGGCCACCAGAAACTGCCCTTCGCAGAGCAGCACATTATCCGTAGCCCGCCTGACCTGCTGCTTGAAGCGCAGGCTGGCACGGTTCAATTCGATTACCTCGGCGTTTACCAGCAGTTCGTCGTCCAGTCGCGCCGGCGCGTGGTAACGCGCTTCGCTGGAATGCACGACAAACAACAGGTCCTCACCTGCCAGCGCCGACTGGGCAAAGCCCAGCTCCCGGAGCCGCTCGGTTCGAGCCCGTTCCATAAACTTGAGGTAATTGACGTAATACACGATGCCGCCCGCATCGGTGTCCTCGTAATAAACGCGACAACGAAATGCGAAAGGCTCAAGCCCGTTTTGCGCGCGCATACTCTAGTGCTTACTCCTCAGGTTGCCAATCCGGCCAGGCAACTGTTTTTCATTGTTCTGCGGCTTTCTCGCGAAAGTACGGTCCTAGGACAGCACAATGCCCGAAAATTCAACGCGCAAAAGTTAATTAATCGTCCACGGCATCGAGGAACTCGTCTACCACGGGCATCTCGCCCAATCGTGACGGAATGTTTAAACCGAAATGCAGATACGCATGCCGCGTCACCACCCGCCCCCGCGGTGTGCGCATGATGTAGCCCTGCTGGATCAGGTACGGCTCCAGCACGTCTTCAATGGTGTGGCGCTCTTCGCTGATGGCCGCGGCGAGGCTATCGACCCCGACCGGGCCACCGTCGAACTTCTCGATCAGGGTCAACAGCAGGCGTCGGTCCTGGTGATCGAAGCCACGCTCATCGACATCCAGCAGGTTCAAGGCCAGGTCGGCGATCGGTTTGGTGATGTGGCCCTTGGCGCGTACTTCGGCAAAGTCCCGCACCCGGCGCAGCAGGCGGTTGGCGATGCGCGGGGTGCCTCGGGCACGACGGGCGATTTCGAATGCGCCTTCCGGGTCCAGCGGCAAGCCGAGAATGGTCGCCGAGCGGCTGACAATCGTTGCCAGGTCGGCCGTGTTGTAGAACTCGAGACGCTGGACAATACCGAAACGGTCACGCAGCGGATTGGTCAGCATCCCGGCCCGCGTCGTCGCACCGACCAGGGTGAACGGCGGCAGATCCAGTTTGATCGAACGCGCAGCCGGCCCTTCGCCGATCATGATGTCGAGCTGGAAATCCTCCATCGCCGGATACAGCACTTCTTCGACGATCGGCGAGAGCCGATGGATCTCGTCGATGAACAGCACATCGTGAGGCTCAAGGTTGGTCAGCAGCGCAGCCAGGTCACCCGGGCGCTCAAGGACCGGGCCCGAGGTGCTTTTGATCGATACGCCCATTTCCTGGGCGATGATATTGGCAAGGGTGGTCTTGCCCAGACCTGGCGGGCCGAAGATCAATGTGTGATCCAGGGACTCGTTACGTCCACGGGCAGCCTGGATGAACAACTCCATTTGCTCGCGAACGGTCGGCTGGCCAATGTATTCGGCCAGGCTGACGGGGCGAATCGCCCGGTCCTGGACTTCCTCGCGGTCACGGGGAGCACCCGTGGCGGCGATCAGACGATCAGCTTCAATCACTTAAATCATTCCCTTCAGGGCACGACGAATCATGTCTTCACTGCTCAAACCTTTCTCCTTGATCGCGGAAATCGCCTTGCTGGCTTCCTGCGGCTTGTAGCCCAGGGAAATCAGCGCGCTGACCGCGTCATTTTCGGCGGTGGCGACCGGAGCCACATCTGGCCCGCCCGGCTGGTTTGGCACCAGGGCGAACATCGCCGGTACCGTTTCCCAGGCCTTGAAGCGGTCCTTGAGTTCCACCAGCAAACGCTCGGCCGTCTTCTTGCCCACGCCCGGCACCTTGGTCAGGGCCGAGGTGTCCTGGGACTGCACGCAACGCACCAGCTCATCGACTTCCAGACTCGACATCAAGGCCAGGGCCAGTTTCGGGCCTACACCATTGAGACGGATCAACTCGCGAAAAAAGTCTCGCTCACGCTTGCCGAAGAAGCCATAGAGTAACTGCGCGTCTTCGCGTACGACTAAATGGGTGTGCAAGGTCAGCGGTTCACCGACCGACGGCAAGCGATACAGCGTGGTCATGGGCACTTCCAGCTCATAGCCCAGACCATTTACATCCAGAATCAGGTGCGGCGGCTGTTTCTCAGCCAGGGTGCCGCGCAAGCGTCCAATCACGTTTCAGATCCTTGAGCGTTGGCCAGATCGGTGCTGGCGACTGACAGAACAAGGGGTTTGCGCCGACGACCCAGGCGCAAAACCCCTCACTCCATAAAAAATGATTGCTGATGCTATCAGAGACGCAGGCGCCCGCCACGACTGCGCGCGGAGCCCAAGCCATGAGGTAACAGGCTGGAACGGGTGTGAGCATGGCAAATGGCAATGGCCAGGGCGTCCGAGGCATCGATTTGCGGCTTGCTGGTCAATTTCAGCATGTGCATGACCATCATCTGCACCTGCTCTTTATTGGCCGCGCCGGTGCCGGTCACGGCCTGCTTGACCTGGGTGGCGGTGTATTCGGCGATTTCCAGGTTTTCTTCGGCGCCGGCAACAATGGCTGCACCGCGAGCCTGGCCGAGTTTCAACGCCGAGTCGGCGTTGCGCGCCATGAACACCTTTTCGATGCCCATGGTCACCGGGCCGTAGGTCTGGATGACTTCACGCACGCTGCGATAAACGATTTGCAGGCGCTCGTGCAACTCGCCGGAACCGGTGCGGATGCAGCCCGACGCCACGTACACGCAGCCGCGCCCGGTATCGCATACCACGCCATACCCGGTGATGCGCGAACCGGGGTCGATACCAAGAATTAAAGTCATAACGCCTGCGGGTTCAGAAAAAACACGGTATTCAATACACGAATAACAAATGTGGGAGCGGGCTTGCTCGCGAATACGGTTCCACATTCAGCAACAATGTTGCCTGAAAATCCGCATTCGCGAGCAAGCCCGCTCCCACATTGAATAATAGTTGCCCTTATCCGAGCTGTGCGGCCACTGACTCTGGAATGTCGGCATTGGAATAGACGTTCTGCACATCATCCAGGTCTTCGAGCATGTCGATCAGCTTGAGCACCTTCTCGGCGCCTTCCAGGTCCAGCTCGGCACTGGTGGTCGGCAGCATGACGATTTCCGCGTCATCACCTTTGAAACCGGCGGCTTCCAGGGCGTTACGCACCGAGTAGAAACCGGCGAACGAGGTGAACACGTCGATGGACCCGTCTGCGTGGGCGACAACGTCATCGGCATCGGCTTCCATGGCCGCTTCCATCAGCGCGTCTTCATCGACGCCCGGCGCGAAGGAGATCTGCCCCTTGCGCTCGAACAGATAAGCCACCGAACCGTCGGTCCCGAGGTTGCCGCCGCACTTGCTGAACGCGTGGCGAACAGCGGCTGCGGTGCGGTTACGGTTGTCGGTCATGCACTCGACCATCACCGCCACGCCGCCCGGGCCATAGCCTTCGTAGGTCAGCTCGACCATGTCGTCGGTGTCGGCAGCACCGGCACCACGGGCCACCGCGCGATCGATGATGTCGCGGCTCATGTTTGCACCGAGAGCCTTGTCCAGGGCCAGACGCAAACGCGGGTTGGAGCCCGGATCACCACCACCCTGACGGGCAGCGACAGTCAGCTCACGAATCCACTTGGTGAAAATCTTGCCCTTCTTGGCATCCTGACGTTCTTTGCGGTGCTTGATGTTCGCCCACTTGGAATGACCCGCCATATCTCGCTCCGAATTCTCTTTGAAACATTGCCCGCCACGCCATGACGCGCCAGCCGGCAAACAAAAATCTCGACCTGCCTATAAAGAAAGGGCGCACCCGTAGATGCGCCCACAAGGTCAGCCTTACTCAGCCTTAGGCGTTTCGCGCAGACGAATGTGCAGTTCGCGCAATGCCTTGGCATCGACCACACCCGGTGCCTGAGTCATGACGCACGCCGCGCTCTGGGTTTTCGGGAAGGCGATCACTTCGCGGATCGATTGGGCGCCGGTCATCAGCATCACCAGACGGTCCAGACCGAAGGCCAGGCCACCGTGCGGCGGCGCGCCGTATTTCAGGGCGTCGAGCAGGAAGCCGAATTTCTCTTCCTGTTCCGCTTCGCTGATACCCAGCAGACGGAACACCGACTGTTGCATTTCCTTGCGGTGGATACGGATCGAACCGCCACCCAGTTCGGTGCCGTTCAGCACCATGTCGTAGGCACGGGACAGCGCGGTCGCCGGGTTGGCTTCCAGTTCTTCCGGGGTGCACTTCGGCGCGGTGAACGGGTGGTGCAAGGCGGAGAAGCTGCCGTCGTCGTTCTCTTCGAACATCGGGAAGTCGACGACCCACATCGGCGCCCACTTGCAGGTCAGCAGGTCCAGGTCGTTGCCGACCTTGATCCGCAGCGCGCCCAGGGCTTCGCTGACGATCTTGGCTTTGTCCGCACCGAAGAACACGATGTCGCCGTCAACCGCGCCAACGCGATCGAGGATCACATTGAGGTTGGCTTCAGGGATGTTCTTGACGATAGGCGACTGCAGGCCTTCGACGCCCTTCGCGCGCTCGTTGACCTTGATGTACGCCAGGCCCTTGGCACCGTAGATGCCGACGAACTTGGTGTAGTCGTCGATCTGCTTGCGCGGCATGCTCGCGGCGCCTGGAACGCGCAGGGCGGCAATACGGCATTTCGGGTCGTTGGCCGGGCCGCTGAACACCTTGAAGTCGACTTCTTTAAGCTGGTCGGCAACGTCAACCAGTTCCAGCGGGTTACGCAGGTCTGGCTTGTCGGAACCGTAACGGCGCATGGCTTCTTCGAAGGTCATGTGCGGGAATTCACCGAACTCCAGATCCAGCACTTCCTTGAACAGGTTGCGGATCATTTGCTCGGTGATGCCCATGATCTCTTTTTCATCGAGGAAGCTGGTCTCGATGTCGATCTGGGTGAATTCCGGCTGGCGGTCAGCCCGCAGGTCTTCGTCACGGAAGCACTTGGCGATCTGGTAGTAGCGGTCGAAGCCGGCGACCATCAGCAGTTGCTTGAACAGCTGTGGCGATTGCGGCAAGGCGAAGAAGGAACCGGCGTGGGTACGGCTCGGCACCAGGTAGTCACGAGCGCCTTCCGGGGTGGCACGGGTCAGGATCGGCGTCTCGACGTCGAGGAAGCCGTTCTCGTCCAGGAAGCGACGGATACTGGTGGTCATGCGCGAACGCAGACGCAGCTTCTCGAGCATTTCCGGGCGACGCAGGTCGAGGAAACGATAGCGCAGGCGGGTTTCTTCGCCGACGTCGGAGAACTCGTTGAGCGGGAACGGTGGGGTTTCCGCTTCGTTCAGCACTTCCAGTTCGTAACCCAGCACTTCGATCATGCCCGAGGCCATGTTGGCGTTGGTGGCACCGGCCGGACGCAGGCGCACCTTGCCGGTGACCTTGACCACGTACTCGCTGCGCACGCGGTCGGCGACGGCGAAGGTTTCAGCGCGGTCCGGGTCGAACACCACCTGGGCCAGACCATCACGATCACGGATATCGAGGAAAATCACCCCACCGTGGTCACGGCGACGGTGAACCCAGCCGCAAAGGGTAATTTCCTGGCCTTCCAGGCTTTCGTTCAGTTGGCCGCAATAATGGCTGCGCATCATGGTAGTGGTTCGCTTCTCGTAATTCGAAATTCGGTTGGAGACCTTGCTCATATCCTGCCCTTGTGAAAGGCGCCAGACGATGCAAGAGCTCGCACGTGTCGTTCAATTCAGGTTCCAGACCCTAGTCAGCCTTGTCGCCGCCGGCCAGGTTCTTCTTCGAACCGGTCTTGAAATCGGTTTCGTACCAGCCGGTGCCGCTGAGGCGGAAGCCCGGCATGGACAGCATCTTCCTGAGCTCCGGCGCCTGGCAGGCAGGGCAGTCGACCAGCGGTGCTGCGCTGATCTTTTGAATGGCTTCCAACTGATGACCACAGGAAGCACATTGATAGTCGTACATCGGCATGGGGATTGTCTCGGCGATCAGATTGCTACCGCACACGCTGGGTTTTGCGGCAAAGAGCGGGATTATATCCATTAAATGCAGCCTGTGCAGCCGTAAGACTGCACAGATCGACACTCGACGCATTCCACCGCCACCGCTAGGCCGTAGCCGGGCAATTTCCTTCCTTCTGGCTGTGCACCACACAAACAACCCGTACCAGTGCGCTGAAATTCTTCACCCCGCCGTGCCGCAGATGCACTTCACGGTCCACGTGAGACAGCAGCGCACTGATCGAGCAACGATTGATCCTGGCCATGTCGCCCAAAATATCCCAATAAACCTGTTCGAGCCGCAAACAGGTCGCAAAACCATTCAAACGCACTGACCGGGATAATGGCTGGGCCAGCCCCATATCGAATTCGCTGACAAATGGATCGATCCTTATATCCTTGGGTAGACCACCCCTTGCCTCGCTTTGCCTGCCTTCATTAACCATACCGTTGACACTCCTTTGCCATGCCTGGTTTTTTATAAGAGCCCTGTTGCGATTCTTATAAAAACGCAGACGCAAAGTTATCTCCAGATGACTTTATGACCATCAATGTAGGATAAGCCAACAGCTGAAGACAGATCATGGAGACCGTTCTGGTCAGAACGTTTTCCCACACAAGCTGGTGCCGCTATCGATTGCCATGTGTTTCCCCTAAAGGTGATGAAATTCATCCGACATGTGCAGCACCACTCTAACAAGCCTGTCGCCGCACCGCAGCCCTGGATGCCCCGGCGACCGGCGACAAATCGTCCCCGGCGAACCGCTGGACTCCTTGATTTGAGTAGCCTGCGGCTTTGCTGTTAAATAGGCAGTGTGTCGTCGGCATCTATTTTTCCGGGTGCTGCGCATAGGCTGGTAGCGGGTACGTGTCCAACGCCTCTTATTGTTCTGAAGCGAACCGTGCTCCGTCAGCTCTTCCTTGTGATCCGTCTTAAAGTGAGTTAATCAAAATGTTGAAAATCGTCCACCTGCTAATGGGCGCAGCAGCCCTGCTGCTGTCCTTCATCCCTAGCCTGCAACCCGAAGCTGTTCCTTACCTGCAACAACCCGATGCGCTGTACCTGGCCTTTTTCGGCCTGCTCAACCTCACCCTCGCACCTGTCATTCCCTACTGGAACAAAGGTGCGCGTCATCAATTGCAAAACCTGGTCAGCGTCCTGCTGGTTCTGGCCGTTGTCTTGCAAACGCTGACGCTGATCGCGAAGATGCCTGTCATCGCCGGTCAACCTGCCGTTCTGTTCAGCCTGATCGCTGCCCTGATTGCCGTTTTCCTGCACCTGGCCATCAGCTTCTACAAATCGTCACCGGCCGCCGCGTCGCCAAGCTATGACATGAGCAACCGCGATACGGGCACCGTCAAGTGGTTCAACACTTCCAAAGGCTTCGGCTTTATTTCCCGTGATTCCGGCGATGATATCTTCGTGCATTTCCGGGCTATTCGGGGCGAAGGCCATCGTGTCCTGGTCGAAGGCCAGCGCGTTGAGTTCTCCGTCATGAATCGTGACAAGGGCCTGCAAGCCGAAGATGTGATCGCCGCGTTGCCGCGACGCTGATTCAAGGCTGAAAAAAACCGCGAACAGCCTGGCTGTTCGCGGTTTTTTATTGCGCGCCCATTGAGCCTCGCCGGTTCAATAGTGCGGCGGCGGCGCCTCTTCTTCGAAGGATTCGAACTGGCCGACCATTTCCTCCTGGCGCTTGAGCAATGCCGCCATTTGCAATTGCAGGCGCTCAACCACCCGCTGCTGTGCCGCCAGCACATCATTCAATGCCTGGATGGTGTCATCCTGAAACGCCATTTGGCTCTCCAGATCGGTAACGCGTGCTTCCAGGCTCATGATTCAGCCCTCCAGAAAAAACGTGAAATCATCGGTTAACACCAGGCGCAGCCGTTCACGAATCGCCGCGACCTGCTCTGCACTGTAAGGCAACGCCTGGTGCTTGCCCCAGACCGCGGCTGGCCACGCCGCATCCTCACGCTTGCGCACAATCACATGCATGTGCAACTGACTGACGACGTTACCCAGGGCCGCGACGTTCAATTTGTCCGCGTCGAACGAGTCCTTGAGCGTTTCCGCCAGCACAGTCGTCTCCTGCCACAGCTGCTGTTGATCTGCGACATCCAACTGAAATATCTCGCTGATATCCTCGCGGCGTGGCACCAGGATGAACCAGGGATAGTTCGAATCGTTGGACAACAGCAACCGGCAGAGTGGGAAATCCCCGATCGGTAGCGTGTCTTGTTGAAGCCGTGGATCTAAAGCGAACATCGCGCGCACTCCCGCCTGGTCATTCATTTTTTTCAGCTTAGCGCCCGTCCAGTGAGACGGCGCGCCAAGCGACAGGACGGCAGCATACCCGCGATCGGCGCGTGCTTCACGCCGAACCCCGGTCAAAGCGAGCCAGAGCATGAACAAGCGAGCCAACTTGGGACATTTTCCATTGAGACGCACCAACACAGAACCAGCGCGAACTAAAAAAACACCGAAATGACTGATTTACAAGGATGTGTTCACAGTCTCCAGAGGGCGGCGCTGTGTGAAATCAGCACAGCGATCAAGATTTTTTGCACCAAAACCGCACAGTGCGTCTACGCTTAGTGCGACGGGCATCCGCCGTTTACTCACTGGCGGGGTGAACCGGTAACGTTTCTGGTTGTTACTCAGTCGGCCAAGGTCACGCAACACCATGCCAAGCATGCCGTCAAGCCCCCACAAAACAAGCTTCAACCCCCGTTGTCATGAGGTTTTTACCGCGACTGGCAGGTCTTCGAAAAAAAACAGCGATGGATTTCTGATTTGTGCACGCTTGTTGCATTCACACCCACATCGCCTGTAAAGCGTCCGCTGGAAGCGGAAGCCTTCAAGGCACATAAAAACAGTGGCAGGGTTGCCCGACGGAGATTCAAACGTTTCACCAGGGACTCTTTTTACCGATACTCAAGCCAGGAAAAACGACGCTCAAGTTGTCGTTCCACTTGCGTCGGGACTGGAAATTTGCGACATCTACCCAGCCATTTGCGACAGGGTCGTAAAGAAGCTGAAAGGTGAGGTACGCAAGTATCGCCAACATGGTCGGCGTGATATAAGTTTGCGCCGACACAAAAAGAAAGAGCCGCCCAGATAATAAAACAGGTGGGACGGCAGTACTCTTCTAAAAACCAAAGGAGCAAATCACGATGCGCGTGATGAAGTGGAGCATGATCGCACTGGCAGTTGCAGCAGCAGCCAGCACTCAATTGGCAACGGCCGCACCTTTCGTAGGCGACCAGGCCGAAGCCAAAGGTTTTGTTGAAGACGCAAAATTCGACTTGCTGCTTCGTAACTACTATTTCAACCGTGATAACAAAGACGGCGGCAACGACCAGAAAGACTGGACACAAGGTTTCTGGGGCAACCTGAGCTCCGGTTACACCCAAGGTGTCGTAGGCTTCGGCGTTGATGCGTTCGGTTACCTGGCAATCAAACTGGACGGTGGCGACGGCACGGGCGGCACGGGCAACATGAGCCGCGACGCAGATGGCGAAGTTAACGATAGCCAAGGCAAAGCCGGCGCAGCCGTCAAGGCCCGCATATCCAAAACCGAGCTGAAATTCGGCGATATGCAGCCAAGCACTTCTCCAGTGTTTGCTGTTGGCGGTTCGCGTATCCTTCCTCAAACTGCCACCGGTTTCCAACTGCAGAGCAGCGAAGTCAAAGACCTTGACCTCGAAGCCGGTCACTTCTACTCGTCGACCAGCCAGGACCGAAACTCCCATGAGGGCGGTCTGTGGGCAACCTACGCCGGCGAAGAAGCCAACAAGATCGACTATTTCGGTGGCAAGTACGGCATCACCGACAGCCTGAGCGCATCGCTGTATGGCGCCAAGCTGGAAGACATCTGGAACCAGTACTACGCCAACCTGAACTACACCATCCCGATGGGTGGCGATCAGTCGGTTAACCTGGACGGTAACATTTACCGCACTACTGATACCGGCGACGCCAAAGCGGGTGATATCAGCAACACCACGTTCTCCCTGGCAGCCGCTTTCTCGTTCCTGAAAGCGCACACCATCACCGTCGGCTTCCAGAAAGTCAACGGCGACACTCCGTTCGACTACATCGGCGTGGGCAAGAACAACCGCGGCGGCGACTCGATCTTCCTCGCCAACTCCATCCAGTACTCTGACTTCAACGCCCCTAACGAGAAGTCTGCCCAGGTCCGTTACGACCTGAAAATGGCTGAGTACGGCGTTCCAGGTCTGAGCTTCATGACCCGTTACGTGAAAGGTTGGGACATTGACGGTACCAACGCTCCAGTAGATGGCGCTTACGCCGGCCTGTACGGTGCGGATGGCAAGCACAACGAAACCAACTTCGAAGCCAAGTACGTTGTTCAGACTGGCCCGGCAAAAGATCTTTCCTTCCGCATTCGTCAAGCATGGCACTTCGCTAACGCCGACGAAGGTGAAGGCGACGTGAAAGAGTTCCGCCTGATCGTTGACTACCCGCTGTCGGTCTTGTAATCGAAAGCAGTTAGTTTGCGGCAATAAAAAAAGGCCCATCTTCGGATGGGCCTTTTTTGTTGCTACTGCATTGCGCTTAACGAATCGGGTTGTTGTGAACACCCCTGACCAAAAGATCAAACATGAACTGAACCGTTCATTTACGCTGTTGCGGAGTCCTGAACTACTCGAATGACCCGCTGCGGAAAGGGAATATCGATGCCGGCCGTTTTCAGACGATCGCGGGATTGTTCGTTGAACATGAACATCACATCCCAGTAGTCCGCGGTCTTCACCCACACTCGCAGGGAAACAGTAATCGAACTGTCGCCGAGGGTGGAAATGACGGCCTGCGGTGCCGGATCAGCCAATACCCGCGGGTCCTTCGCCAGTTCCAGCAGTACTTCGCGGGCTTTCTGCAAGTCCGCTTCGTAATCCACACCCACATCAAACACCACCTTGCGGGTCGGCTGACGGTTAGTGTTGGTGATGATGCCGTTCGACAAATTGCCGTTAGGGACGATGATGGTTTTGTTATCGCCGGTGCGCAGTACGGTATGGAAAATCTGGATACTGTCAACGGTACCGGCGACACCCTGGGCTTCGATCCAGTCACCAATGCGGAACGGGCGGAACAACAGAATCAGCACGCCGCCGGCGAAGTTCGCCAGGCTGCCCTGCAAGGCCAGACCGATGGCCAGACCGGCCGCACCGATGGCGGCAACGAACGAAGTAGTTTCCACGCCGATCATCGAGGCCACGCTGACGATCAGCAACACCTTGAGAATAATGTTCGCCAGGCTGCTGATGAAGCCTTGCAGCGCCAGGTCGGCGTTGCGCAGGGCCAGCAGCCCGCCAAGCTTTTGCGTCACTTTGTTGATCAGCCACCAGCCGATGGCCAGGGTGATGATCGCCAGCAGTACACGACTGCCATACTCCATGATCATCGGGATCCAGGCTTGGGATGCCTTGACCAGATTGTCCACTTCAGCATTCAAATCCATCTTGTTTCTCCTGATTCCCGGCTACCCGGCACGCAAAAAAATGAGCGGCAGAAAAGATGCGACCCTTCCGGGCTCGATCTTTTCTGCCGTTGCTTGGGCCTCGGACGCCGAAAACGCCGAGAGGTTCCCTCCCCAAGGGTCAGTCGCGGAAGTTGTTGAACTGCAGCGGCATGTCGAAGGTCTTGGCACGCAGGGCGGCGATGGCTTCCTGCAGGTCGTCACGCTTCTTGCCGGTGATGCGCACCTGCTCGCCCTGAATCGCGGCCTGGACCTTGAGCTTGGCGTCCTTGACGTGGGCGACAATCTTCTTCGCCAGCTCCTTGTCGATGCCTTCCTTGAGGACCGCTTCCTGCTTCATCAATTTGCCTGAAGCATAGGCGTCCTTGACTTCCAGGCACTGCACGTCGATTTTGCGCTTGACCAGGGCCAGCTTGAGGATCTCAATCATCGCTTCAAGCTGGAAATCGGCCTCGGCGGTCAGGTTGACGGTCAGGTCCTTTTCCTTGAACTCGAAGCTGCCTTTGCCTTTCAGGTCATAACGACGATCGAGTTCCTTGACGGCGTTTTCGACCGCGTTGGTGACTTCGTGTTTGTCCAGTTCGGATACCACGTCGAACGACGGCATGTAATCTCTCCAATAAAAGGGCGCGCTTGATCACGATGGAGCACGCCTGGCTTGCGGTTAAAATCCGCGCTGATTATAACGGGTCTTTCCCATCATTCACTGCGAGCCTCCCATGCGCGCCTCAAACAGAGCAAAAAGCTGATGTCCACCACCTGGCATGTCCTGGGCGCCGGCAGCCTTGGCACCTTATGGGCTACACGTCTGGCGCGAGCCGAGGTGCCGGTCCGGCTGATTGTGCGCGACGCCGCGCGCCTGCAGGACTATGACGCGGCAGGCGGGTTGACGCTGGTCGAACACGGTGAAGCACAACGCTATCGCGTACCCGCCGAGACGCCCGACAGCGGTGAGCCGATCAATCGACTGCTGGTGGCCTGCAAAGCCTACGACGCCGAGCAAGCCGTGGCCCGAGTGGCACCGCGCCTGGCCCCTGGCGCAGAGCTGATTCTGTTGCAGAATGGTCTTGGCAGTCAGGATGCCGTCGCGGCACAGGTGCCACAAGCGCGTTGCATTTGCGCTTCAAGCACCGAAGGGGCCTTTCGCGATGGCGACTGGCGTGTGGTATTCGCCGGACACGGCTACACCTGGCTGGGGGACGCCGGTCATCCGGTGGCGCCGATCTGGCTGGATGATCTGCACGCCGCTGGTATTCCCCATGAATGGAGCACCGACATTCTGACCAGGCTGTGGCGAAAACTGGCGCTCAATTGTGCGATCAATCCGTTGACCGTGCTGCACGATTGTCGCAACGGCGGTCTACAGGGACATCATTGCGAAGTCGCCACCCTTTGCGGCGAGCTGACGGAACTGCTCGAGCGTTGCGGACAACCGGCAGCCGCCGAAGACCTGCAATCGGAAGTCGAACGGGTGATCCACGCCACCGCCGCCAATTATTCGTCGATGTACCAGGACGTCAGCCACCGTCGCCGGACCGAAATCAGCTACCTGTTGGGTCATGCCTGCAACGTTGCCTCCCGGCATCAGTTGAACCTGCCGCACCTCAATCAACTTCAGCAACGGTTGACGACCCATCTGCACAGCCTTGGATTGCCCAGCGACTGAGCAGCGGCTACGCTGGCCACTTGTTCCTTCTCAGCGATGAACCTGATGCTATTGCGCCAGCGCCTTGAAAACCTTCCAGTCGGCCAGAAACTGCTGGCCGCCCTGCTGGTGCTGTTGACCACCGTCCTGCTGGTCGCCAACCTGACGTTTATCAGCGCTGCGTACTACATTTCCCAGGAAAGCATGGCCCCCCAGGCCTTGCAGACCATCGGACGACTGGTGGCCAACCCGAGCCTGGTGTCCGACGCCCTGAAGTCGCCGGAAAGCGCCGAACGCTTGCTCAACGAACTCAACAGCTATTCCCCCCTGCGCGCAGCGGCCCTTTATGACGGCAAGGGCGAGCGCCTGGCGCAGCTGCAGCATGGCGACAACCTGAAGCTGCCGAAGCGCTACCGGCACATCGAATCCTGGCAGGTCACCGAGTTTCGCAGCAATCAAGTGATCACCCTGCCCCGCCCAGGCACTGCGCCCGGGCACCTGTTACTGGTGGCCAGCAGCGAATTGCCGATGGCGTTCTACACCGGGACCCTCACCGCCAGCCTCGGGATCCTGATCTTCAGTGTGCTGTTATGGCTGGTGATTGCCCGGCAGATCAAACGGCTGATCACCCGGCCGATCCATCAGCTCGAAGAATTGTCCCGGCAAGTGACCCGGGAGGAGAACTACGCCCTGCGCGCCTCTCGCGGCAACCATGATGAAATCGGCAGCCTGGCCGAGGCGTTCAATACCATGCTCTCGCGCATCGAGGCCAGGGAACAGCAACTCAAACGGGCCCGGGATGATTCCCAGGCCGCTTACGACCAGGCCCAGGGCCTGGCCGAAGAAACCCGTCATACCAATCGCAAGCTGGAGCTGGAAGTTCAGGTACGCAGCAAGATCGAAAAGAAGCTCACCGGGTTCCAGAACTACCTCAACAGCATTATCGACTCCATGCCCTCGGCATTGATTGCCCTCGATGAACAACTCTATGTCACCCAGTGGAATCAGGAGGCCAGCGCCCTGTCCGGCACGCGCCTGGACGAGGCCTTGAACCAGCCGATCTTCCTCGCCTTCGAACCGCTCAAGCCGTTTCTGCCGCAGCTCAAGCAAACCGTCGAACAGCATACGGTAGCCAAGATCGAGCGCGTGACCTGGTTCAAGGACGAAGAACCCAGGCACTACGCCCTGACGTTCTATCCGCTGATGGGCGGCGCCGGGCGTGGCGTGGTGATCCGGATCGATGACATCACCCAGCGCCTGTCCCTGGAAGAAATGATGGTGCAATCGGAAAAAATGCTGTCGGTGGGCGGGCTCGCCGCCGGCATGGCCCATGAGATCAACAACCCGTTGGGGGCGATCCTGCACAACGTGCAAAACATTCGCCGGCGCCTGTCCCCCGACCTGCCAAAAAACCTTGAACAGGCCGAGCAAATCGGTGTTCAACTGGAAACGGTCAACCAGTACCTGCAAACGCGGGAAGTGCCGCAGTTGCTCGATGGCATTCAACAGGCGGGGGCCCGGGCGGCGAAGATCGTCACCCACATGCTCAGCTTCAGCCGCCGCAGCACCCGGCAGATGGCGCCGTGCGATCTGCCGGCGTTGATCGATCAAGCGGTGGAAATTGCCGGAAACGACTTCGACCTGGCGATCGGTTTCGACTTCAAGGGCCAGGCGATCATCCGCCAGTTCGATCCGCAACTCGGCCCGGTACCCGGCACCGCCAACGAACTGGAGCAAGTGCTGCTCAACCTGTTGAAAAACGCCGCCCAAGCGATTCACCAACGCGAAGACGACCGCGAACCGGGGCGGATCATTCTGCGCACCCGGCTGAATCCTCCCTGGGCGGAAATCCAGGTCGAGGACAACGGAATCGGCATGAGCGAGAGCGTGCGCAAGCGTACATTCGAGCCGTTCTTTACCACCAAGGAAATCGGCCAGGGCACCGGCCTTGGCCTGTCGGTTTCGTACTTCATCATCACCAACAACCACAAGGGCCAGATGGAAGTGCAATCGACCCTCGGACAAGGCACCTGCTTCACCTTGCGCCTGCCCCTGGCGGGCACCCCGCTCGTCTCTCAAGAACTTAATCAGCTATCGAGGTAACCATGGGCTTTCGCTTGTCGAAGATTTACACCCGCACCGGCGACAAAGGCGAAACCGGGCTGGGCGACGGTCGCCGCGTGCCCAAGGACCATCCGCGGATCGAGGCCATTGGCGAGGTCGATACGCTGAACAGTCAGGTGGGCGTGCTGTTGGCCGGGCTGGCGGCGGAAAGTGGCGAATATCCGGGTTTGAACGAAGTGATCGAGGTGATGGCGCCTTGCCAGCATCGGTTGTTCGACCTGGGTGGCGAACTGGCGATGCCGGTGTATCAGGCATTGGATCTGGCAGAGATCGAGCGGCTGGAAACAGCGATCGATGTGTGGAATGAAGAGCTCGGGCCGCTGGAGAACTTCATATTGCCCGGTGGCTCGGCGTTGATTGCCCAGGCTCATGTCTGCCGCAGCCTGGCCCGCAGTGCCGAGCGGCGGTGTCAGCAGTTGAATGCGCTTGAGCCGTTGGCTGGCTTTGGGCTGGCCTATATCAATCGGTTGTCGGATTTGTTGTTTGTGGTGGCGAGGTTGATTGCCAAGCGGCAGGGAGTTGCGGAGATTTTGTGGCAGCCGGCGGCGAAGCCTCAAGATTAATCGGCGCCCTTCAGGCCCCCTTCGCGAGCAAGCCCGCTCCCACAGTGAACGTCGGTGGAACACAGAACGGTGTACGACGCTGATCCCTGTGGGAGCGGGCTTGCTCGCGAAGAGGCCCGCCGGCTCACCGTCGAATCAAGCCCCGGGCCAAAACGCCCGAATCCCCGCCACACCCTGCGCCCCTGCCTCCCAGGCTCTCTGCTGCTCCGCCGGGCCAACACCGCCGAGCAAGAACACCGGCTTGCTGAAACCTTCGATCAACGCCGAGGCCTGGTCCCAACCCAACGGCTGAGCGTCGGGATGGGTCTGGGTCGGCTGTACCGGCGACAGGGTCACAAAATCCACGCCCATCTGCTCGGCCAACGCCAGTTCCTCAGCATCATGGCAAGACGCCGCCAACCAGCGCGACGCCGGTAGCGGGCGACCCGCCGCCGCGTACTTGCGCAGTTGCTTTGAGGTGATGTGCCAGCCGGCAGACGGAAAATCTCCCAGCCATTCGAATGGGCCCTTGATCATCAGCTGCGCCTTGCCGGCACACAGCCCCGCTGCGTCCACTGCCAGATCGCGGTACTTCGGATCGTAACCGTTGGGTGCCCGCAACTGGATCAGCTTGATGCCACCGGCAATGGCTTTCTGGATACCGCGCAGCAAGGTCGGGGTATCCAGGTCTTCAGGGGTGATCAGGTACTGCGCCGGGAGTCGTGCTGCCGCAACGATCGGCTGGTTGGCCGCCGGGAACTCGTAGTTCAGCAGGTCACGGTGCGCTACCCACTCCAAAGGTTGGCCCTCGGCGCCGTGAGGCTCGCCGGAAAAGTCCGAGACTTCCCAGACATCCAGCAACACCTGCTTGTCGGGGTAATCGTGCCGGACCTTGATCAGCGGGCGCGCCGCGCTGACCACGATGCCCAGTTCTTCGTGGAGCTCGCGGGCCAGGGCGATTTCAACGGATTCGTCGTCCTCGACCTTGCCACCCGGGAACTCCCACAGTCCGCCCTGGTGCTGGGTATCGGCACGGCGGGCGATGAGGATCTTGCCGCTGCTATCGCGGATGACGGCAGCGGCTACGTGTACTCTTTTCACTGACCGACCTCCTCCAGACCTGCCTTTTGCCAGGCCTTGAAGGCTGGCCATTGGTAGATAGTGTTGACGTAGGCCTCGTCCGCCGCGGGCAGCTTCACCTGATAGGTACGCAGGCGTACGGCGATCGGGGCGAAGAATGCATCGGCCAGGGTGGCGCCGCCGAACAGGAACGGACCGGTTTCGCTCGCGCTGGCGCGGCACTCGGCCCACAACGCCAACATACGTTCAATGTCTGCCTGGACGTCAACCGGAGTCGGCGACAACGGTGCGTCGCGGCTCAGGTCGAACGGCATGTGGTTGCGCATCGCAAAGAATCCGCTGTGCATCTGCGCACACGCCGAACGCGCCTGGGCACGGGCGGCGGTGTCTTTGGGCCAGAGCCCGGCGTCGGGAAACTGTTCGGCCAGGTATTCGGCAATCGCCAGGGAATCGGCGATGGTGCCGTGTTCGGTCTTCAGCAGCGGCACTTTCGCGGTGGGCGAATGCTTGAGCAGGCGTTCGCGGGTGTCTGGCTGGTTGAGCTTGATCAGTTCTTCGGTATAGGGGGCGCCGGTCAGGTCGAGGGCCAGGGCGCCGCGCAGGGACCAGGAGGAGTGCAGTTTGTCGCCGATGATCAGGTGAAGGCTCATGTTCGGGACCTTTTGAAGAGAGTACGGGCCAGATTTTCAGTGTCTGGTCGGCCGTCTTCGCGGGCAAGCCTCGCTCCTACAAGTATCGCAGCGTCCTTGTAGGAGCGAGGCTTGCCCGCGAAAGCGATCTGTCTTAAGTACGGTACTCAGCGTTGATCTTCACGTACTCGTGGGACAAATCAGTGGTCCAGATGGTTTCGCTGCAATCGCCGCGACCCAGTTCGATCCGGATGGTGATTTCTTCCTGCTGCATCACCGCCGCGCCCTGGGCTTCGGTGTAGGTCGATGCGCGGGCGCCACGGCTGGCGATGCACACGTCGCCGAGGAACACGTCGATCTTGCTCACGTCCAGGTCCGGTACGCCGGCACGGCCGACGGCGGCCAGGATGCGTCCCCAGTTCGGGTCGGAGGCGAAAAGCGCGGTCTTGATCAGCGGCGAGTGAGCCACGGTATAACCGACATCCAGGCATTCCTGGTGATTGCCGCCGCCGTTGACTTCAACGGTGACGAACTTGGTCGCGCCTTCGCCGTCGCGCACGATGGCCTGGGCCACGTCCATGCACACTTCGAATACGGCCTGCTTGAGCTTGGCGAACAGTTCACCGCTGGCTTCGGTGATTTCCGGCAGTGCAGCCTGACCGGTGGCAATCAGCATGCAGCAGTCGTTGGTCGAGGTGTCGCCATCGATGGTAATGCGATTGAACGACTTGTTGGCGCCGTCCAGCAGCAGGTTTTGCAGCACCTCCCGCGCGACTTTGGCGTCGGTGGCGATGTAGCCGAGCATGGTCGCCATGTTCGGCCGGATCATGCCTGCGCCTTTGCTGATTCCGGTGACGGTGATGGTTACGCCGTCATGCTGGAACTGGCGACTGGCGCCCTTGGGCAGGGTATCGGTGGTCATGATGCCAGTAGCGGCAGCTTCCCAGTTATTCACCGACAGATCATCAAGAGCAGCCTGCAAGGCGCCTTCGATCTTTTCGACCGGCAGTGGCTCGCCGATCACGCCGGTGGAGTACGGCAGCACCTGGCTGGCATCGACGCCGGTCAGTTCAGCCAGTCTGGCGCAGGTGCGCTCGGCAGCGGCCAGGCCTGGCTCACCGGTGCCGGCGTTGGCATTGCCGGTGTTGGTCAGCAGATAACGCACCGGGCCTTGCACTCGCTGCTTGGCCAGGATTACGGGCGCTGCGCAAAACGCGTTCAGGGTGAATACGCCCGCCACGGTGGAGCCTTCGGCACAGCGCATGACCACGACATCCTTGCGCCCTGGGCGCTTGATGCCGGCCGAGGCAATACCGAGTTCAAAACCGGCGACCGGGTGCAACGTTGGCAAAGGACCAAGACCAACAGCCATGAATGCGCTCCTTAATAAATGATGTCTGCACCGCTTTCAGGATGAACGGTGGTTTAAATGGCAAAACGCCGCGACGGCAGAAGCCGGTCGCGGCGCGGGTATTTCAGCGTACAAACGGGTGTTACTGGATCTGCCCGTGGCAATGCTTGAACTTCTTGCCCGAACCGCAGTAGCACAGTTCGTTGCGGCCCTGCTTCTGTTCGTGGCGTACCGGCGCGGTGGCGAGGGCAACGTCGACCTCTTCACCGAGCATTTGCGGCTGCTCAAGACCCGGTGCTTCATCGTGCTGGAACTGCATGCGCGCCGCCAGTGCTTCGGCTTCCTGACGCAGACGCTGCTCTTCTTCGATCGGGTCTTCGCGGCGAACCTGAACGTGGGACAGCACTCGGATCGAATCGCGCTTGATCGAATCCAGCAGCTCGGAGAACAGCGTGAACGACTCGCGCTTGTATTCCTGCTTCGGGTTCTTCTGGGCGTAGCCACGCAAGTGGATGCCATGACGCAGGTGATCCATGGTCGACAGGTGGTCTTTCCACAGGTCGTCGAGCACACGGAGTACGATCTGCTTCTCGAAGGTGCGCAGCGCCTCGGCACCGGCCTGGTCTTCTTTCTCGTTGTACGCCGCGATCAATTCGTTGAGCAGCTTCTCGCGCAGGGTCTCTTCATACAGGTGATCGTCTTCGTCGAGCCATTTCTGGATCGGCAATGCCACACCGAAGTCGCTCTGCAGCGCCGCTTCCAGACCGGCCACGTCCCACTGCTCAGGCAGCGATTGCGGTGGAATGTGCGCACTGACAGTGGCGTTGAGCACGTCCTGACGGAAATCGGCGATGGTTTCGCCGATGTTGTCCGCGGCCAGCAACGTATTACGCATGTGATAGATCACTTTACGTTGTTCGTTGTTGACGTCGTCGAACTCGAGCAGTTGCTTGCGAATGTCGAAGTTACGGCCTTCAACCTTGCGCTGGGCCTTCTCGATGGCGTTGGTCACCATGCGGTGCTCGATCGCTTCACCGGACTGCATGCCCAGGGCCTTCATGAAATTCTTGACCCGGTCCGAGGCGAAGATACGCATCAGGCTGTCTTCCAGCGACAGGTAGAAACGGCTGGAACCGGCGTCACCCTGACGACCGGCACGACCCCGCAGCTGGTTGTCGATGCGGCGCGATTCGTGACGCTCGGAAGCGATCACCTGCAAGCCGCCCGACTCCAGCACTTGCTGGTGACGTTTCTGCCAGTCGGCCTTGATCTGGGCGATCTGCTCCGGCGTTGGATTCTCAAGGGACGCGACTTCCACTTCCCAGTTACCGCCCAACAGGATGTCGGTACCACGACCGGCCATATTGGTGGCGATGGTCAGTGCGCCTGGGCGACCGGCCTGGGCAATGATCTCGGCTTCCTTTTCGTGGAACTTGGCGTTCAGAACCTTGTGTTCGATGCCTTCCTTGTCGAGCAGCGTGGACATGTGCTCGGAGGTTTCGATGGTGGCAGTACCCACCAGCACCGGACGGCCCTGGGTCATGCATTCCTTGATGTCGTTGATGATCGCCGCGTATTTCTCTTCGGCGGTCAGGAACACCAGGTCGTTGTAGTCTTTACGCGCCAACGGCTTGTTCGGCGGGATCACCATGACCTGCAGGCCGTAGATCTGATGGAACTCGAACGCTTCGGTATCGGCGGTACCGGTCATGCCGGACAGCTTGTTGTACAGGCGGAAGTAGTTCTGAAAGGTGGTCGAGGCCAGGGTCTGGCTTTCGGCCTGGATATTCAGGCCTTCCTTGGCTTCGATGGCCTGGTGCAGGCCTTCGGACAAACGGCGACCCGGCATGGTACGACCGGTGTGTTCGTCCACCAGGACTACCTGGCCGTCCTGCACGATGTATTCGACGTTGCGATTGAACAGCTTGTGCGCGCGCAAACCGGCATACACGTGGGTCAGCAGGCCCAGGTTGTGCGCCGAGTACAGGCTTTCGCCTTCAGCCAGCAGGCCGACGCCGGTGAGCATGTCTTCGATGTACTGGTGCCCGGCTTCGTTGAGTTCGACCTGACGGGTCTTCTCGTCGACGGTGTAGTGGCCGGCCTTGGTGACTTCGCCCTCGACTTCTTCGACGTGCAATTGCAGCTGCGGGATCAGTTTGTTGATCTCGATGTACAGCTTGGAGCTGTCCTCGGCCTGACCGGAAATGATCAGCGGGGTACGGGCTTCGTCGATGAGGATGGAGTCGACTTCGTCGATCACGGCAAAATTGAGTTCGCGCTGGAATTTTTCTTCCATGCTGAACGCCATGTTGTCGCGCAGGTAGTCAAAACCGAATTCGTTGTTGGTGCCGTAGGTGATGTCGGCGGCGTAAGCCAGACGTTTCTCTTCCGGCGGCTGGAACGGCGTCACCACGCCGACCGACATGCCGAGGAATTCGTAGAGCGGACGCATCCAGTTGGCGTCACGGCGGGCCAGGTAGTCGTTCACCGTCACAACGTGCACGCCGTTGCCGGACAGCGCATTGAGGTAAACGCCCAGGGTCGCCACCAGGGTCTTGCCTTCACCGGTACGCATTTCCGCGATCATGCCTTCGTGCAAGGTCATGCCGCCGATCAGCTGGACATCGAAGTGGCGCATACCCATGACGCGCTTGCCGGCTTCGCGGGCGACCGCAAAGGCTTCCGGGAGCAGCTTGTCGAGGGTTTCCCCTTTGGCGATGCGGGCCTTGAACTCGTCAGTCTTGGCACGCAATTGATCGTCCGAAAGGGCCACCATTTGCTCTTCGAAGGCATTGACGAGTTGCACCGTCTTGAGCATGCGTTTGACTTCACGCTCGTTCTTGCTTCCAAAAAGTTTCTTTAACAAAGGCGCAAACATATCGGCAGGATCTTCCACACTAAAGGGATGGAGGGCGGCCCCGTGAGTCGCCCGAGCAGCCCTCATGGCCGCATGCGAACGAGCATTCTACCCGGAAACGGTGGTGAGGAAAGTGGCGTTATTCCACGATGCTGGCACTGCGCTGTGACGGGGCTCACTTAAAATAAGGGCTTTTTGCTGAACTTCAAGCCGTTCAGGGCATAAGTTACTCGTTGATTTAATGGGTAAAGCGCTCGCAACGCAATGGGCCGGGCGCAGGCGGTGCTTTCTGCTACCATGGCCGCTCTGTTACTTCAGGTGTCTGATCATGGCATTTCGCCCTCTTACGGCCAGAGCACCCGCCGTTCTGCTTCGCGAAGCCAAACCGCTCAAAGCCATTTTTGGCCACGCCCAGCGCCTGGGTCATTTGCAACGCCTGGTGGAAAGCCAATTGCAGCCCGCTGCTCGCGAACACTGCCATGTGGCATCGTGGCGCGAAGGCAGTTTATTGCTGATTGTCACCGACGGTCACTGGGCCACTCGCTTGCGTTACCAGCAAAAGCGTCTGCAACGGCAATTGCAGCTGTTCGATGAGTTCGCCAGCCTGACGCGGATTCTGTTCAAGGTGCAGCCGCCGACCGTTCAACAAGGAGCGGTTGGGCACACCATGGGTTTATCGACCGATGCGGCGGCGACCATTCAGGCGACGGCCGACGGGATTACTGATCCGAACTTGCGGGCGGCGCTGGAGCGGTTGGCGGCTCATGCCAAGCCCAAAACCTGAAATTGCCCCCCCCGTAGGAGCGAGGCTTGCCCGCGAAGCTTTTGGCGGCCTCAAGGGCCCCTTCGCGGGCAAGCCTCGCTCCTACAGGGGGAGGTCTGCATTTTAAAGATTTTATCGGCGTTTGCTGCCGCCGAGCAATGAGCCCATCAACCCGCGCACCAGTTGTCGGCCCAGCTGATTGGCCGCCTGTCGCATCGCCGATTTCAGCGCCTGTCCTGCCGCCGTGCCGAGGAATTCCCCGGCCTTGTCGGTGAAGCTCGGCTCCTCTGGCGCGGGTTTGCCGGGTGCCGTGTCCGGTTCTGGCGCCAGTCCTTTGCGCCCCATCAGCACTTCATACGCCGATTCGCGATCGATCGGTTTGTCGTAACGCCCCTTGAACGGCGAACCGGCGATCAGCACGGTGCGTTCGGTCTCGGTCAGCGGCCCGATCCGCGATTGCGGCGGAGCCACCAGCACACGCTGGACCATCCCGGGCGTGCCTTTATCCTGCAAAGTGCCGACCAAGGCTTCACCAATTCCGAGTTCGGTCAGCACCGACAAGGCATCGAACGCCGGGTTCGGCCGAAAGCCTTCCGCCACCGCGCGCAGGGATTTCTGCTCCTTGGCCGTGAACGCGCGCAATCCATGCTGGATGCGCAGTCCCAACTGGGCCAGGACGTCATCCGGCAAGTCGCCCGGCGATTGGGTGACGAAATACACGCCCACGCCTTTCGAGCGAATCAGCCGCACTACCTGCTCCAGACGGTCCTGCAAAGCCTTGGGCGTACCGGCGAACAACAAATGCGCTTCATCGAAAAACAGCGCGAGCAGGGGTTTGTCTGCATCACCGCGTTCCGGCAGTTGCTCGAACAGTTCGGCCAGCAGCCACAACAGGAACGTTGCATACACCTTGGGCGCTTCGTGGACCAGACGACTGGCGTCGAGCAAGTGAATACGCCCGCGACCATCGGCGCCCGGCTGCAGAATGTCTTCGAGTTGCAGCCCCGGCTCGCCAAACAGCGCTTCTGCACCCTGTTGTTCCAGGGTCGCCAGACGCCGCAACAGTGCCTGGCTGGAACCCGTGGTCATCAGCGCGGCGTCGTCGCCCAGCAATTCAGGCTGATCACGCAGGTGATTGAGCAGCGCCTTCAAATCCTTCAGGTCCAGCAGCAACAGCCCTTCGCGGTCCGCGACCTTGAAGGCGGCATACAGCGCCGACTGCTGGCTGTCGGTCAACTCCAGCAGGCTGCCCAGCAGCAGCGGCCCCATTTCACTCAAGGTGGTGCGCAAAGGGTGCCCGGACTGACCGTGAATATCCCACAGGGTCACCGGATAGGCCTGGGGCTTGTGGTTCAGCCAGGGCATTGCGGCGATCCGCTCGGCGACCTTGCCTTGAGGCGCACCGGCAGCGCCCAGGCCACACAGGTCGCCTTTGATATCTGCCGCAAACACCGCCACGCCGGCGTCACTGAAGGCTTCGGCCAGGCGTTGCAAGGTGACGGTCTTGCCGGTGCCGGTAGCGCCCGCAATCAGACCATGGCGGTTTGCCAGACGCATGGCCTGGGCAATCGGCTGTGCAGTGAGGTCGGCACCGATAACGAGTTGCAGTGAATCAGGCATTTTTCACCCCATGATTAATCTTTGATCCTTCACGGCCGATATAAAAGACTGAATAGCGTCGGTAATTCCCTAAGGAGAGTACGGAAGTATCAGCTTGCTTTCACTGCCGCCCATTGTGCGTTCCTTTATAAAAGCATGCCTTTGGCACCAAGACCCTAGCGGAACCCCAAGCCATGAACAAAAATCTGCGTTTCAGCCATAAAATCCTGCTTGCCGTCGCCCTTGTTGTCATTGCCGCCTTCGCCTCGTTCACGCTGTACAACGACTATTTACAGCGCAATGCCATTCGCGAAGACCTGGACAACTACCTCAATGAGATGGGGGATGTCACCGCCAGCAACATTCAGGCCTGGCTGACGGGCCGTATTCTGCTGATCGACAACCTCGCCCAGAACATCGCGATCACCCCCGAACCGTCCACGGTTGCCAGCCTGCTCGAGCAGAAAACCCTGACATCGACCTTCATGGCGTCCTACCTGGGCGATGCGACCGGCAGCTTCACGATTCGTCCGGATGCCAAAATGCCCGCCGGGTTCGACCCACGGGTGCGCCCTTGGTATAAAGGTGCCGAAAGCAGCAGCACCGCGACCCTGACCGAACCTTATCTCGATGCGGCCACTGGCCAGACCATCATTTCCATCGCCACCGCCTCGAAAAAAGCCGGGCAAAGCGTCGGCGTGGTGGGCGGCGACCTGAGCCTGCAAACCTTGATCGACACCCTCAGCGCCCGCGACTTCGATGGCATGGGCTACGCCTTCCTGGTCGGTTCCGACGGCAAAATCCTGGTTCACCCGGACAAAACCCTGGTGATGAAGACGCTGAGAGAGGCGTATCCGGACAATACCCCGCGTATCACCCGCGACTTCAGCGAAGTGGAGGTTGACGGCAAGACCCGCATTGTCACGTTCACCCCGATCAAGGGGCTGCCCTCGGTCAACTGGCACATCGGTCTGTCTGTGGACAAAGACAAAGCCTTCTCGATGCTGACCGAGTTCCGTGCCTCGGCGGTCGTCGCGACCGTCATTGCCGTGGCCATCATCATTGCCCTGTTGGGCATGCTGATCCGTATCCTGATCCAGCCGCTGCACGTCATGACCCGTGCCATGGCTGATATTGCCGACGGTGAAGGCGATCTGACCAAGCGCCTGACCATTCAAAACAACGATGAATTCGGCGTTCTCGGCACAGCATTCAACCGCTTTGTGGAACGTATCCACGGTTCGATCCGGGAAGTTTCGTCGGCAACCGGTCAGGTCAATGAAGTCGCACTGCGCGTGTTAGCCGCTTCCAATTCCTCCCTGTTCAACTCCGACCAACAAGCCTCACGTACCAGCAGCGTGGCCGCGGCGATCAACCAGCTTGGCGCCGCAACCCAGGAAATTGCCCGCAACGCTGCACAGGCGTCGACTCAAGCCAGCGACGCCCGCAACCTGGCCGAAGACGGCCAGCAAGTGGTGGATCGCAGCATCGCCGCCATGAACAAACTGTCGAGCATGCTCAGCGCCTCGAGCACCAACATCGAATCGTTGAACAGCAAAACCGTGAACATCGGACAGATTCTCGAAGTGATCACCAGCATCTCCCAGCAAACCAACTTGCTGGCACTCAACGCGGCGATTGAAGCGGCGCGCGCAGGTGAGGCGGGACGTGGTTTTGCGGTGGTGGCCGACGAAGTGCGCAATCTGGCGCATCGCACCCAGCAATCGGCGCAACAGGTGCAGACCATGATCGAGGAGCTACAAGTCGGCGCCCGTGAATCCGTCAGTAACATGAGCGACAGCCAGCGCCATAGCCAGGACAGCGTGGACATCGCCAACCTCGCCGGCGAGCGCTTGAACGGCGTTACATTGCGTATTGGCGAAATCGACGGCATGAACCAGTCAGTGGCCACGGCGACCGAGGAACAGACAGCGGTAGTGGAATCGATCAACGTCGACATCACCGAGATCAATACGCTGAACCAGGAAGGCGTGGAAAACCTGCAATCGACCTTGCGAGCGTGTTCCGACCTTGAACAGCAGGCGGCGCGCTTGAAACAGTTGGTGGGTAGCTTCCGGATTTAGGATAACGCCCGAGAGTCGTCAGGGTCGGACGACAAACTTGCAATACCGTTCAAGGCGTGGAGCTCGGTATCGCAACATGTGGTATAGATTTCAGGGGCGAAAGTCCAAGAGCCCCTGAGATCGGGCACCTAGACCAAGCGACAATTTTTGTTACTCTACTTGATAGCCGATATCAAAAACAATACTTGCTTAACATGCTCATTGAATTACAGTATTCAATACTCAGCTCCAGAAAGGGAAGTGCGTCACCATAGAAAACCCTGGCGGCTATATTTGTTACTCGCGCCCAGACGCCTCGGCAATCGAAACACCATTATAATGTCAACAGATATTACATCGCCTAGAACTTTCATACTGAAGGCCAAGCCACTAACCAAGAGGTGATAATGAAGGAAACTCCTGAAGCAACCGATTGCCAATACCGCTACGACTCTGTCAGTCGAAGCTTGCATTGGCTGATGGCGCTGATGTTCGCCGGGATTTATTGCTTGGCGGCTGTCCACAACCTGCTTTCTGACTCAGTGCTCGATAAACTTCTGTGGCCGTATCACAAACCCGTTGGGTTGTTATTGCTAGTGCTATTGATCCTGCGTGCCGGCTGGAGCTTGCTGAACCGGCACAACCGTCCGCCGAGCATGAATTTAGCGGCTAGCATTGGGCATGGGGCGCTCTACGGGCTTATGCTCCTGATTCCCCTGATCGGGCTATTACGTCAGTATGGCTCTGGCCGGGCGTTTTCGGCGTTTGGTTTACAGGTAATGGATGGGTTCGAAGGGGAGAAAATCCAGTGGATGATTGACTTGGGTAGTAACTTTCATGGCTGGCTGGGCTGGACGATGCTGGTGCTGATCGTAGGTCATATCGGTGCGGTGATCCTGCATCATCGGCAGGGTAATTCGCAGGTTTTGCGACGCATGACTGGAACAACCCACAAGACTTGAAGATAGTGCAGGACCTGACCGCCATTGAAAAAATAGTGTGCGTGACTTCCAACTATTTCGTAATTACCTTGATGGAACATAAGCGATTGAGCATCCCGTCTTGCAGAGTCAAACCGACTGCCAACAGGGCGGCAACAGCTCCCCGATTTCACTCGCTCACTGCCGAGGGTAGAAGGAAAAGAACATCCTTCAAATAGGCATACACATAATGCCCATTGAACTCGGCGCATTGGATCAATTTCATCAGCGGCATCGCACGTTTACCAAAGCCGCAATTTACTGTAACGCTTGCTCGGCGATTGTGCGGTGCCGCCAATTGATTGCATAAGGTCGATAGAAACGGAACCTGACACTGCAGGAATCGAGAAAGAGTCCCTTGAACGGGCGGTGACTGCGTCGCATGCGGCCTGCACCCCGCAAATCCCAACCGAACAACTATCCTTCATAAAGGTCAACCAAGGGAGAACAACGGACCGGAGGGATGTTCATCGTGCATATCGCTGACATAACCATGTTCTACGCCCCTGCCAGCGGTGGCGTGCGCACTTATCTGGATGCCAAACACCGTCGCCTGGGTATCAAGCCGGGCATTCGCCACAGTCTACTGATCCCCGGATCGTCCTTGAGTGAACAGGATGGCGTTTACACGGTTCCGGCTCCCGCCCTGCCCTTCGGCAAAGGTTATCGTTTTCCCCTCCGTCTCGCGCCCTGGCGCAATGTCCTGCAGGATTTGCAGCCCGACCTGATCGAAGTCGGCGACCCCTACCTCACCGCCTGGGCTGCGCTGGATGCCCGCAGGCAACTCGATGTCCCGGTGATCGGCTTCTATCATTCAGACCTGCCGCTGCTGGTCAGCAATCGTATGGGCAATTGGGTCACGACCAATGTCGAAGCCTATGTCAGCAGGCTCTATGGCAACTTCGACCGGGTCCTGGCGCCGAGCCAGGTGATGGCCGACAAGCTGATCGGCCTCGGGGTGAAAAACGTTTTCGTGCAACCGCTGGGGGTCGACTTGCAAACCTTCCATCCCACGGCGCGGGACCCGGGCCTGCGGGCCGAATTGGGGATCGCTGAAAATACTCACTTGCTGATCTTCGCCGGTCGCGGTTCCAAGGAAAAAAACCTGCCGGTCCTGCTCGACTGCATGAAACGACTGGGGCGGCGTTATCATCTGCTGCTGGTTGGCTCGTCGATGCCGGTCCTGGTGCCGGATAACGTCACCGTGATCGAGGAGTTCTGCCCGGCGGCGCAAGTCGCCCGGCTGATGGCCAGCGCCGATGCGCTGGTGCACGCCGGTGATCAGGAAACCTTCGGCCTGGTGATTCTTGAAGCCATGGCCAGTGGCATTCCGGTGGTGGCCGTGGCGGCAGGGGCCTTTCAGGAAATCGTCACCGATCAATGTGGCCTGCTGTGTCCGCCGAACAATGCAATGGCGATGGCCAACGCCGTGCGCGAACTGTTCGATTCGGGGAGCGCTGCTTTGGGCAAACAGGCCCGCCGCCATGCCGAGCAGCATTATTCCTGGGATACGGTGGTCAACAGCCTGCTGGGGCACTATCACGCCGTGCTCGGCAGCCATTGGCCGCTGACTGCCAATGGTTGAGCCCATGAACCCGCCCGCCCTGTTACTGGTGCTGCACGACGTTGCCCCCCAAACCTGGGCGGATTACCAACCCTTTGTCGCGGCCGTCGACGCCTTGGGCGCGGTGCCAATGACCTGGCTGGTGGTACCGGACTTTCATCGGCACGATAATCTTGAGGCCCATCCGGAATTTCGACGCATGCTCACCGACCGGGTCATCCGTGGCGACGAACTGGCACTGCACGGCTACTTTCACTGCGATGAAGCCCCCACGCCCAGTACGCCACGAGACTGGTTCATGCGCCGGATCTACACCCATGAAGGCGAGTTTTACAGCCTGCCCCCAGAGGCTGCCCTCGCCCGCCTGCGCGCGGGCATCGACATGTTCCGACGTTACGACTGGCCGTTGGCGGGCTTCGTCGCCCCGGCCTGGCTGATGAGTGAAGGCACGCGCCAGGCATTGCGCCAATTGCCGCTGAGTTACACCAGTGATCCGCATCATCTGTACCGCCTGCCGGATTTCTCGGCGATCGACGCTCCCGGGCTGGTCTGGAGTGCGCGCAGTGCCTGGCGTCGGGGCTTGTCGAAACTGCTCAGCGACCAGCGCGAACGACGCTGGCGGCAGGCACCGGTGATTCGTCTCGGCCTGCACCCGGTGGACATGTGTCATGAATTCTCCCGTACTTACTGGCTGCGAGCCCTCAAGCGCCTGCTCGACGAGGGGCGCGTGCCAATGACCAAGGCGCGTTGGCTGGCCCTGCAAACCGACCGTGTCGGACGCGCCGCATGAGTCGCGGGATTCTGCTGCTGGTCGCGCTACTCACTGCGGTGCTGATTCCGTCATTGCTGGGCGGGAACGAAACCTGGTCTCGACTGCGAAGCTTTCCGCTGCACTGGCTGTTGATCATGTTCGGCATGATTCTGCTGTGCTGGGTGCTGAACACGATGCGCTTGCGTCTGTTGCTGGGCGATCAGCGCGAAAAGGTGGGCCGGGTCAAGAGCCTTGGGGTGGTCATGGCCGCCGAGTTCGCTTACTGCGCCACTCCCGGTGGCAGCGGTGGGCCGCTGACCATCATGGCACTGCTGGCGCGCAATGGCGTGCGTCCGGCCAGGGGCAGCGCCGTGTTCGCCATGGATCAGCTGAGCGATCTGCTGTTTTTCCTCTGCGCACTGAGCGGGATTGTGATTTATGCCCTGTTCCAGCACTTGAGCGAACGCATGGAATGGCTGCTGACCGTCAGTGCCGTTTCGATGTTTGGCGGCTTGCTCACCTGTGTGATGGTGGCGCGCTATCACCGTTTACTGATTCGTCTGAGCGGTCGCCTGCTCGTTCGTCTCAATGTAAAAGGCGCGACACGCCTGCGCTGGGCGCGAAAACTCCTGCACTTCCTGGCAGCCTTTACTGACACCCTGAAGCTGCCCTTTCAGACGTTGATCACGGTGTTTGCCCTGACTTGCCTGCATTGGGTCTTGCGCTATAGCGTGCTGTATCTGGCGTTGCGCGGGCTCGGAGCGGATTTGCAGTGGGCCTGGAGCTTTCTGATCCAGATGCTTTCATTAAGTGCCGGGCAATTCAGCCTGTTGCCGGGCGGTGCCGGGGCGGCGGAACTGACCTCAGCGGCGTTGTTGGCGCCGATGGTGGGCAAATCCACTGCGGCGGCGGCGATTCTGATCTGGCGGGCGGTGACTTATTACTTCTATTTGCTGGTGGGCGGGCCGGTGTTTTTGTTGATGCTTGGGCGGCCGTTGTTGAAGAAGTTGCTGAAGTTCAAGCAGGCGTGAATTCTGAGGTCCTGTACAGAATTCCAGGACCCCTTCGCCGGCAAGCCGGGCTCCTACAGTGATCTTCAGCGTACCGCCAATTTAGGCTCGACCCCGATCACGGCCATACATATCCTCAGGTCAGAAACGGCAAAGGGCCTGAAGCGATTGAACGCCCAGGCCCTTCGAATTTCAACAGTGCCGTATTGCTGTCAGAACACAACGGTCTTGTTGCCATGCACCAACACCCGATCTTCCAGGTGATAACGCAGGCCACGGGCCAATACCATCTTCTCGACGTCGCGGCCGAAACGCACCATGTCTTCGATGCTGTCGCTGTGGCTGACGCGTACCACGTCCTGTTCGATGATCGGACCGGCGTCCAGCTCTTCGGTCACGTAATGGCAAGTAGCGCCGATCAACTTCACGCCACGCAAGGACGCCTGGTGATACGGCTTGGCACCAACAAACGATGGCAGGAAGCTATGGTGGATGTTGATGACCTTATGCGCATATTCGCTGCACAACGCGGGCGGCAGGATCTGCATGTATCGGGCAAGTACCACCACTTCGGCATCGTGCTGTTTGACCAGGCGCGAGACTTCGGCGAACGCCGGCTCCTTATCCTGCGCATTGACCGGCACATGGTAGTAAGGAATGCCGTGCCACTCGACCATGCTGCGCAAGTCGTCGTGGTTGGAAATCACGCAGGAAATTTCGCAATCCAGTTCGTCGCTGTGCCAGCGATGGAGCAAGTCGGCCAGGCAGTGAGACTCGCGACTGGCCATCAACACCACGCGCTTCTTCTGCGCGGTATCGGTGATGCGCCAGTCCATCGAGAATTCTTCGGCAATGGGTGCAAACGCTTCGCGAAAGGCTTCGATACCGAAGGGCAGCGAATCGGCACGAATTTCGTGACGCATGAAGAACCAGCCACTGAGATCGTCCGAGTGGTGGCTCGCTTCAGTGATCCAGCCATTGTGTGACGCCAGAAAGTTACTGACTTTAGCAACGATGCCGACGCGGTCCGGGCAAGCAATCACCAGCCGAAAAGTGCGCATGAGGGTCAAACTCCAGAACTTCGCAAAGGTCGCCATTCTAGCGATTGCGCAGCAAAACTGCAGTATTGATGACGTCTCGCGTTGCACGAAGGTCGGCGCCACGGGTTCCGGCGACACCCGTCACCCGTCACCCGCGCGATGGTGTTCTTATAGCCATTCTTCAAGTGCCCAAATGTGACTGTCTGTGATGCCTGGTTGACGATCATTTAACTGCGCCTCCAATCTGGACCTGTTCAACGCAACTAAATTAAATAAACTCCGGTTAAATGTTTACTTGATGAAACACCCTGACTATTATTGCCGCACTGTCACCTGGCACCCAGCGCCCAACATAAGGTAGTCCCCATGTCCTTGATCAACGAATACCGTGCCACCGAAGAAGCTATCAAAGAGCTGCAAGCCCGTTTGAAGAATCTGTCCCAAGACGACAAACTGCAAACCGAGCTGGAATTCGAAGGCAAACTGCGCACCCTGATGGGTGAATATTCCAAGTCCCTGCGCGACATCATCGCGCTGCTGGATCCTGAGTCCAAAACCAAAGCTCCGCGCGGTGGCGCAGTAAAAACTACCGGCACCAAACGTGCTCGCAAAGTTAAACAATACAAAAACCCGCACAACGGCGAAGTCATCGAAACCAAAGGTGGCAACCACAAGACTCTGAAAGAGTGGAAAGCCAAGTGGGGCGGCGATGTGGTCGAGGGTTGGGCTACTCTGCTGGGCTAAGCCGCAGCGCTTTGTCAAAGACTCGTCCGCGACAAAAGATAACGCCAGCAGCTGCTGGCGTTTTTTTATGCCCGGCTATCACGCCAGCGATATTTTCGTTTTCAAAGACTCAAGCGTTTGCGTAATTCCTGAACATAATGGTGCCAATCATTCAACACCTCCCGCTGAAAGGTTGTAGCAGTAGCGCTCAATTGGGCTGCGGCTTCCACGAAAGTTTCCAGCGTATTGGGCGCCCCCCACTCGGGTGCCGACAGACGTTTCTGACAGAATAATCGCCAGCGCTGTTGCTCTTCGGAACTCAACGTATCGGGGAAGTTGCGTGCGCGATATCGAAACAATAATTCCGGCAAGCGTTCATCATCGAAAGGCCACTGCGCTTGTGCCAATTGTGCAGGATCCGCCGCTCTGACTTGCTCACATAGACGCCGATCGCGATCACCGATAAAGCCATCGTATAACTGTTGCTCGGGATCCTGGCTCGGGGTGAAATCCTCGTTGGCATAAATGGCCTGAACTTTATCTCGCCAAACTGTTTGTGCGTCACTTAATCGCAGCGCGCGCTCCTGATAGAGCGCCATGTCCAGTCCCAGCCGTTGCTGATCTTCGGGGCGAAGCACCGACAGCGGCGCCACCACCGGACATTTATTGATGTGGATGAGCTTGAGCGGCACCGGCAACTCGCCCTCGGCCAGGTCGTCGCGACGGGTATACAACCGCTGGCGCAAGGCTTCGGCACTGAGGTCAAGCAAACCCCGGGGATCGAGGTGCAAGTCACAGACAATCAAGGCGTTCTTGTTGCGCGGATGCCAGGCCAGGGGCAGCACCACCCCGACATAGTTGCGCGCCGCCGAAAATCGCCCGGAGATATGTACCATCGGCTGCAACAGTCGAATCTGATCCATTACCTTCTGTTTACCGCGCAATTGAAACAGCCAGTCATATAGCTTCGGCTGCTTTTCGCGGATCAGCCGCGCAAGGGCAATCGTGGCGCGAACGTCCGATAGCGCTTCATGGGCATGGCCGTGATCGATACCGTTGGCGGCACTCAGGCGCTCCAGCTTCAGCGTCACCCGCCCCTCGTCGTCCGTCGGCCAAACGAGGCCATCGGGGCGCAAGGCGTAGGCCGCACGCACCACATCGATCAGGTCCCAGCGACTGTTGCCGCCTTGCCACTCACGCGCGTAGGGGTCGAAGAAATTGCGGTACAAGCTGTAACGGGTCATCTCGTCGTCGAAACGCAACGTGTTGTAACCGGCCCCACAGGTGCCGGGCGCAGCCAGTTGGGCATGCACCCGGGTCATGAAATCGGCTTCGCTCAAGCCTTGCCCGGCCAATTGGGTCGGCGTGATGCCGGTGATCGCGCACGCCGCAGGGTGGGGCAGGATGTCATCACTGGGCTGACAGTAAAGATTGACCGGCTCGTCTATTTCATTGAGTTCAAAGTCAGTGCGAATCCCCGCCACTTGCAGCGGACGGTCGCAACGGGGATTGATGCCAGTGGTTTCATAGTCGTACCAGAAGATGGAGGTCACGGGCTATTCCTGAGCTGAAGATCGGTGAAGTCTAGGCGTTCACATCCCGCCCCGGCCAGTCATCTTGCCATTCAATCACCTCTGCCGCTTAGCCGTGCAATACATAGTTATGTCGTTTTCCCCCGGGAGGCTGCTAGCATCCCCGGACAGAGACTCCCGATCAGGTCACATCATCAGGTTGCCCATGCTCGAGACCACAGCACTGCCAAGGAAAGCGACGCTGTCCCCGCCACTGGATACGCGGTATCAGATCGAAACACCGGAAGGCATCGACTTGCCATTGCGCCCGGCCGGGTTGATGGTGCGTGCATTGGCGTTCGCCATCGACCTTGGCCTGCGTGGGTTGATCCTTGGCCTGCTGTTTATTGTCCTGGCATTTCTCGGCAAGCTCGGCGCCGGTCTTGGCTCGCTTCTGCTGTTCGTGGTGAGCTGGTGGTACATGGTGCTGTTCGAGGTACTCAATCAGGGCCGCTCGCCCGGCAAGCAGTGGATGGGCCTGCGGGTGGTCCATGACGATGGCACGCCAGTCGGCTGGTCTGCTTCGCTGCTGCGTAACCTGCTGCGATTTGTCGACATGTTGCCGTTTGGCTATTTCCTTGGGGCCATCAGCTGCCTGCAGCATCCCAACTTCAAGCGCCTCGGCGACCTGGCCGCCGGCACGCTGGTGATCTACCGCGAACAACCGCTCACCCGACCCCAGTTACCCGCCGCCGAGCCCCGGCGCCCGGCCTTTGCCCTGGCGCTGGCCGAGCAACGCGCCATCCTCGGGTTTGCCGAACGCCAGGCTGAACTCTCCGAGGCGCGGGTCACTGAACTGGCGGCCATTCTCGCGCAACCCTTGCAGCTTTCAGCGCCCCAGGCGGTGGCCGAACTCAACGCAATTGCCCGCGGCTTGTTGGGCCCAGCATGAAGCAAAGTCTTTTCGAGAATCGCCACCAGGCCGAATGGGAGCAGTTTTCCCTGCTGCTTGAAAGACTGGAACGAAACCAGCACGCCTCGCGTACCGCCCGTTTCCCAAGTGATTATCGTCGTCTCTGCCATCACCTGGCCTTGGCCCGGGAGCGCGGTTACAGCAGTTTCCTGATCGACTCATTGCAGCAACAAGTCCTGCGCGGGCATCAACAGCTTTATCGGCATCGCAGTCGACTGGGTGCCAAGGCGCTGGGTTTCATCCTGGCGGACTTCCCCCGACTGGTGCGTGAACAGTGGCACTTCGTGCTCGCCGCCGGCCTGATGTTTTTTGCCAGCCTGATCGGTATCGCCCTGCTGGTGTATCTGTTTCCGGACCTGGTCTACAACCTGATCCCCGCCGAGCAAGTCAGCGAGATGCAGAGCATGTATGACCCCAACGCCGGTCACCTGGGGCGCTCGGCGGAACGGGCGGCCAGTGAAGACTGGGTCATGTTCGGCTACTACATCATGCACAACATCGGCATTGCCTTCCAGACCTTCGCCAGCGGCCTGCTGTTTGGCTTGGGCAGCGCGTTTTTCCTGTTCTACAACGGCTTGATGATTGGCGCGGTGGCCGGACACCTGACACACATCGGCTATGGCCAGACCTTCTGGTCATTCGTGATCGGACACGGTGCCTTCGAACTCAGTGCCATTGTCCTGGCGGGTGCCGCCGGCCTGCAGCTGGGTTGGGCATTGATCGCACCGGGGCGCCTGCGCCGCGCCGAAGCCTTGCGATTGGCGGCGCGCAAAAGTGTGCTGCTGATTTGCGGGGTGATGGTGTTTCTACTGATTGCAGCGTTTATCGAAGCCTATTGGTCATCGATCACCGGGGTCACGCCTATGACCAAATACCTGGTCGGCGCGGCGCTCTGGTTATTGGTGGCGATGTATCTGCTGTTTGCCGGACGGACCCGCCATGCGCCTGAGTGACGCCAGTGTGGTGATTCGCCCGCGCCTCGGTTGGGAAGCCATGGACCTGGGCGTGCTGCTGAGTCAGCGCCACCGACGCCTGCTGATGACCAGTTGGGCCATCGTGACCTTGCCGGTCTTCGCCCTGCTCAGCCTGCTGCTATGGGATTCACCCTCCCTCGCCTTGTTTATTTTCTGGTGGCTGAAACCCGCGTTCGAACGCCTGCCGCTGTTCATTCTGTCCAAAGCCATGTTCGGTGAAACACCGACATTGAAACAGGCGTTGCGCCAATGGCCGCGCTTGCTCAAGCCGCAACTGCTGGCCAGCCTGACCTGGCGACGCCTGGGCCTGAGCCGCAGCTTCCTGATGCCGGTCATGCAACTCGAAGGCCTCAAGGGTGAAGCGCGGGAGCAGCGTTTACAAGTGCTGTTGCAGCGTAACGCCGGTGCCGCGAAGTGGCTGACGATCATCGGCGTGCATCTGGAAGGCGCCTTGTGGATCGGCCTGATGGCGCTGTTCTACCTGTTGTTGCCGCAACAGATAGAGCTCGACTGGAGCTGGCAGACATTGATCAGTACCGCCACCCAGGAGTGGCGCTGGCTGGAACACCTGACCAACTTTTTTTACGCCTTGGTGCTGGTGGTCTGGGGACCGGTCTACGTGGCTTGCGGTTTCAGCCTTTACCTGAACCGGCGCACAGTGCTGGAGGCCTGGGATATCGAACTGGCGTTCCGCCGCATGCGCCAACGCCTGGGCAGCGCCGCCGTCACCCTGCTACTGGCGGCGCTGCTGCTGGTGCCAACGGCGCGCACCACTTGGGCCGCCGAGCCGATCATTTCACCCGACAGCCCGCGTCTACTGGAGCAGCCGCTGACCAGCCACGCCTCCCGGGACAGCATCGAGGCGATCCTCGACCAGCCTCCGTTCAAGAACAAGGAAACAGTCACACGCTATCGTTTTGGCGAGGACACGCCGACCGCCGCCGCCCCGAACGATGACCGAATACCCGAATGGCTGACAGCGCTGCTCAATCTATCGACCACATTGATTGAGGTGGTGCTGTGGGGGACAGTGATCGGCACCCTCGGCTGCTTGATCTGGCGATACCGGGACTGGTTGCAGGCCTTCGTCAGCCGTCGCCCGGTTTTACCCGGTAAAATCGTGCGGCCGTTACCGCAGCAGGCGTTCGGCCTGGACCTCGACCGCGAAACCCTGCCCGCCGACATCGCCGCCCGCGCCGAACACCTTTGGCAGACCCACCCTCGCGAAGCCCTCGGCTTGCTCTATCGTGCCCTGCTCAGCCACTTGCTGCATGACTTCGACATGGCATTGAAGCCCGCCGACACCGAAGGCCAGGTGCTGGAGCGCATCGAACGACTGCAACACCCTGCGTTGCTGGCCTTCAGCAAGAACCTGACCGGGCACTGGCAGAACATGGCCTACGGGCATCGCCTGCCCCCCGCCTCAGTGCAACAACAACTCTGTGATGGCTGGCGCGCCTTGTTCGGCCCGGGAGCCGCCCGTTGAATCGACGGACCGGGATTGCAGTCGGCGTGTTCCTCGCTGTGCTACTGGCCGCGCTAAGTATTTACCTGTACCTGCAGGCCACGCCCTATCAGGAGGTGATCGACCACGGTCCCTCGCCCGAGGCCCTGGCCAATCCATATCTCGCCGCCGAGCATTTCCTGCGCCGACAGGGCCTGACCGTCAGCCATGCCAACAGCCTCGACATCCTGCCCGCTGTCGAACCGCGCCAGCACAGCCTGTTGTTGCTCGATGACCGGTCCAACATGACCCCACGCCAGATCGATCAAGTGATGAACTGGACCCGGGCCGGCGGGCGCCTGTTATTCGTGGCCCAGTCGCTGTGGGATGAACAACTCGGCCAGAGCAATGACCTGCTGCTGGACCGGGTCCAGCTGCATCAGTTGCTGAGCAAAAACCTCAAGGGCCCGCCACCCGACAGCAGGGCCGATCCCTACCCCAGGTTGACCAAGCTGTACCTCGAAGACGAAGACGCGCCGGCCTACGCCGGCTTCGACACCGCCTTCCATCTCGAAGACCCGAAAAACCTCGCCCAGGCCTGGGCCAACAGTGGCAAGGCCACCCATATGATGCAGCTCAATCACGGGCTCGGTTCGATCATCGTGGTCACCGACGCCGACCTGTGGAAAACCCCGGCCATCGACCAATACGACAACGCCTGGCTGCTCTGGTACCTGACCGCGGATACCCACGTGACCCTGCTGTTCAACACCGATCACGACAACCTGCTGACCTTGCTGCTGCGCTACTTCCCCCAGGCGCTGGTAGCGCTCATTGCCCTGCTCGGTGCCTGGTTCTGGCAGGTCGGCGTGCGTCATGGCCCGGTGCTGGAACCGGCGCCGCGTGCCCGTCGGCAACTCCAGGAACACCTGCGCGCCAGTGCCGATTTTCTGTTCCGGCGCAAGGGGCAGGACACCCTGCTGCACGCCTTGCAACAAGACATCCTGCGCCGCGTTCGACGCCGGCATCCCGGTTTCGAACAACTCGGCATCGCCGAACAATGGCTGGTGCTCGCACGCCTGACCGGCCAACCCACACGCGCAATCAGCCAAGCCATGAGCCCGCGACCGAAGCAACGGCTTTCCAGCGTTGAATTCAGCCGGCAGGTCGCCCACCTGCAGACCTTGAGGAATGCCTTATGAGTGAACAGATCGAGCCCGACGCCCCGAGTCACGCCGACCAGCAACGCCAGCGCGCCAGTCAATTGGCCCAGGCAGTGCGCAGCGAATTGCAGAAGGCCGTCATCGGCCAGGACGCGGTCATCGACGACGTGCTCACGGCCCTGATCGCTGGCGGTCACGTGCTGCTCGAAGGCGTGCCAGGGCTGGGCAAGACGTTGTTGGTACGGGCATTGGCGCGCTGCTTCGGCGGCGAGTTCGCGCGCATCCAGTTCACCCCGGACCTGATGCCCAGCGATGTCACCGGGCACGCGGTGTATGACTTGCAGACCGAGCAATTCAAGCTGCGCAAGGGGCCGTTGTTCACCAACCTGCTGCTCGCCGACGAAATCAACCGCGCCCCGGCAAAAACCCAGGCGGCGCTGCTCGAAGCCATGCAGGAACGGCAAGTGACCCTCGAAGGCCGCGCCCTGCCCATCGTGCAGCCGTTCATGGTGCTCGCCACGCAAAACCCCATCGAACAGGAAGGCACCTACCCGCTGCCGGAAGCCGAGCTGGATCGCTTCATGCTCAAGGTCCGCATGGACTACCCCGACGCCGACCAGGAGCTGGACATGGTCCGCCAGGTCAGTCGCTCGACCCGGGCCGACATGCTCGACGTGCAACCGCTGCGCACGGTGTTGCAAGCCCGGGACGTGCTGGCGTTGCAGCGCATTGCCAGCGACCTGCCGCTGGACGATCAGGTCCTCGACTACGCCGTACGCCTGGCCCGCACCACCCGCAGCTGGCCCGGGCTGACCCTCGGAGCCGGACCCCGGGCTTCCATCGCGCTGGTGCGTTGCGCCCGGGCGCGGGCGCTGTTGCGCGGGGGCGAGTTCGTGATTCCGGATGACATCAAGGGGTGTGCCCTGGCGGTGTTGCGTCATCGCGTACGCCTCGCGCCGGAGCTGGACATCGAAGGGCTTGAGGTCGATCACGTGCTGCGCCAACTGCTCGATCAAGTGCCGGCGCCGCGGTTGTGAAACCCTCGCGCCTGCTGTTGATCTGGCTCGCGACCCTGCTGGTCATCGGCATCGTCCTGGGTACATTGCGCGCGCTGCACATCGCAATTCCAGCCAGTCTGCCGCCGATCAACTGGGGATTGCTCCTGGCACTACTGGCCCTGGCGATACTCGATGGCATTCGCCTCAAACGCCTGCCCTCGCCCCGCATACAACGACAAATGCCCGGCAGCCTGGCGCTCGGCCGTTGGGGCGAAGTGCGACTGGAGGTCGAGCATGACTTTGTCCAGCCACTGAACATTCAGCTCTTCGATCACTTGCCGCACGGCCTGAGTTTCGAAAACCTGCCCCTGTCGGTCGAGCTTCAACCCGGCCTGCGCAGCCAGATCGACTACCGCCTGCGCCCGCTCAAGCGCGGCCACTTCAGCTTCGAACTGTGCGAAATCAGCCTGCCGAGCCCATTGGGCCTGTGGTCCGACAAACGCCTGCTGAGCGTGACCGACGCTACCCGCGTCTACCCCGACTTCGCCCGCCTCTACGGCGGCCAGCTGCTGGCGGTGGACAACTGGCTCAGCCAACTCGGCGTACGCCAGCGCCCGCGACGCGGCCTGGGCCTGGAATTTCATCAACTACGGGAATTTCGCGAAGGCGACAGCCTGCGCCAGATCGACTGGAAAGCCACCGCCCGCCAGCGCACACCGATTGCGCGGGAGTATCAGGACGAGCGTGACCAGCAGATCATTTTCATGCTCGACTGCGGCCGGCGCATGCGCAGTCAGGACGATGAACTATCGCACTTCGACCATGCACTCAATGCCTGCCTGCTGCTCAGCTACGTCGCCCTGCGCCAGGGTGATGCCGTGGGCCTTTGCACCTTTGCGCACGAGCATCCGCGCTACCTCGCCCCGGTCAAGGGTGCCGGCCAACTCAACCGCCTGCTCAACCAGGTCTACGACCTCGACAGCGGCCAACGCAGTGCCGACTACCAGGGCGCTACAACCGAGCTGTTGGCTCGGCAAAAACGCCGGGCGCTGGTGGTCGTGGTCACCAACCTGCGGGACGAAGACGACGAAGAACTGCTCACTGCCGTCAAACGCCTGGGCAAGTCACATCGGGTGTTGGTCGCCAGTCTGCGCGAAGACGTGCTCGACCGCTTGCGTCAGGCACCGGTGCAGACCTTTTCCGAAGCGCTGACCTATTGCGGTACCGTGGATTTCCTGAATGCACGGGCCGAACTTCATGAGCGATTGAACGCTCATGGCGTGCCGGTAGTGGATACGACCGCTGTCGAGTTAGGTGCCGCGTTGGTGACGCGCTACCTGGAATGGAAGAAGGCCGGGGTGTTTTAGTGGCTGTGATGCGGTGTGCGGATCGGGAGCGTCAGACGTCCAATCTTCGATGTCTGATCGGACGCTTTCGCGAGCAGGCTCGCACACAGTGGATTGGCGGTGAACTCATTCTTTGTGATCACCACCGATCTACTGTGGGAGCGAGCCTGCTCGCGAAGGCGGTCGCCTGGGCGCTACAGACTTCAGGCCGAAGCCGGCAACGGCTGAAAACTGAAGTACTGCTTCAGCGCGCCCACCAGTTGCCCATATTCCGGGGGGGCCCATTGCAGGCTGAACCCGGCATCGTAATGGTGGGGCGTTGCGTCTTCATGGCACCACAGGCAGCAGCCCTTGACGTCTATAACCTGGTGGCAGCCACCGGCCATGGGGATTTTCAGGCGCAAATCGAAATCGGCACCGATCATCATCGGCAACTGGCTGATGAGCATCAGCCCGTCTTCGGAGACGTTACCCAGAAAACCAATGGGTTTGTCGGTAATGCTGTTGAACACTCGAAGAAAATACGGCAGTTGATGCCGCTCGATACGGCGGACAGTGAACATGCTGAATTCGCTATGCAAGGCCCTTAAGCAGAGCCGCACTAATGCTTCGGAACGTGCCTTCCACTATAAAGGCGCGCTCTCCCTGATCCTGGTGCGACAGTCCTTGAACCGCTGCCACTTACTCCTGCCGATCACAGGTGTTTCCCCGGTTTTGAAACCGATCTATTCGACTATAGCTCACCACCGCCGCTGATCCAGTCTTCAAGAGGGCTACCGCCATCAGAACCGGGTCGGGCGCACCACGGCGGCAGAGCGAGTCGGGTAATGTCCCAGGCTCTGCAAGGTTTCCAGACGCGCACGGGCGCGGTAGGCGTATTCGCTTTGCGGATACGAAGCAATGATGAACTGGTAGGTCTGGGCCGCATCGATGAACAGCTTCTGCCGCTCCAGGCATTGCCCGCGCATCATCGACACTTGCGGCCACACATAAGGCCGCGCCCTGCTTGCGCGTTCGACTTTGGACAATTCGAGCATCACCTGCTCGCAATTGCCGCGATCATAGGCGCTGTAGGCGTTATTCAAATGATGGTTCATCGACCAACGGGTACAGCCCGTGACACTGAGGGCAAGGGCGGCCATGAGCACGAATCGCATGAGGGTTCTCCTGTCTTGAGCCCTGTATCGACCCGTTGTCGGAAATCTTCAGGAACGTTCGTTTTAAAGAAACAAGCGAATAACAAAGTTCTTCACAAAAAGTAGTGCACACGAACAATGACTACACCTGCAGAGCATAGTAGCCTCACTCAGCGCTTGAACTCAGGAGTCTTTGCATGACAGTCCGTCGTACCAAAATCGTCGCTACCCTTGGCCCGGCCAGTAACTCGCCGGAAGTTCTCGAACAGCTGATTCTGGCTGGCCTGGACGTCGCCCGTCTGAACTTCTCCCACGGCACCCCCGACGAGCACAAGGCTCGCGCGAAGCTGGTGCGTGACCTGGCCGCCAAGCACGGTCGCTTCGTCGCCCTGCTGGGTGACCTGCAAGGCCCGAAAATCCGTATCGCCAAATTCGCCAACAAGAAGATCGAGCTGAAGATCGGTGATCAATTCACCTTCTCCACCAGCCATCCTCTGACCGAAGGCACCCAGACCGTGGTCGGCATCGACTACCCGGACCTGGTCAAGGATTGCGGCGTGGGCGACGAGCTGCTGCTCGACGACGGCCGCGTGGTGATGCGCGTCGACACCGCCACGGCAACCGAATTGCACTGCACCGTGCTGATCGGAGGCCCGCTGTCGGACCACAAAGGCATCAACCGTCGCGGCGGTGGCCTGACTGCACCGGCGCTGACCGAAAAAGACAAGGCCGACATCAAGCTCGCCGCAGAAATGCAGGTCGACTACCTCGCCGTGTCCTTTCCCCGTGACGCCGCCGACATGGAATACGCCCGTCAACTGCGCGACGAAGCCGGCGGTACCGCCTGGCTGGTGGCGAAGATCGAACGCGCCGAAGCCGTGGCCGACGACGACACCCTCAATGAGTTGATCAAGGCCTCCGACGCCGTCATGGTTGCCCGTGGCGACCTCGGTGTGGAAATCGGCGACGCCGAGCTGGTGGGCATTCAGAAGAAGATCATTCTGCACGCACGCCGTCATAACAAGGCCGTGATCGTGGCGACCCAGATGATGGAGTCGATGATCCAGAACCCGATGCCGACCCGCGCCGAAGTGTCCGACGTGGCCAACGCCGTGCTCGACTACACCGACGCCGTGATGCTGTCAGCCGAAAGTGCGGCCGGCCTGTACCCGCTGGAAGCCGTGCAGGCCATGGCCCGCATCTGCATCGGCGCTGAAAAGCACCCGACCAGCAAGACCTCCAGCCACCGCATCGGCAAGGTCTTCGAAAGCTGCGACCAGAGCATCGCCCTGGCCGCCATGTACACCGCCAACCACTTCCCGGGCGTGAAGGCGATCATCGCCCTGACCGAAAGTGGCTACACGCCGTTGATCATGTCGCGCATCCGTTCCTCGATACCGATCTACGCGTTCTCTCCGCACCGCGAAACCCAGGCCCGCGCGGCCATGTTCCGTGGCGTCTACACCGTACCGTTCGACCCGGCATCGTTGCCGCCTGAGCAAGTCAGCCAGGCCGCGATCGACGAGTTGCTCAAGCGCGGTGTCGTGGAGAAAGGCGACTGGGTCATCCTGACCAAGGGCGACAGCTACCACACCATCGGTGGCACCAATGGCATGAAGATCCTGCATGTCGGCGATCCAATGGTCTGAGTGATCGGCTGCTGAAAAACAAAAGCCCTGCCATGTGAATGGCGGGGCTTTTTGGTTTTTGATCCGGAAGATGTGTTGGCTGGGCCGGCCCCTTCGCTGCGGTGCGGCGATCCGACAAGCCAGCTCCTACAGGGGATCTGCGTTGGACACGCGGTCAATGTGGAAGCGAGCCTGCTCGCGAAGAGGCCCGCTGAATCACCACACATTCAATGCCGGTTGATAAACCCCGACAACGCCGCAATCGCTTCCGGCGAGCGCAAGCGCTGGGCGAACAGCGCGCCCTCTTCTTCGATGGCTTTGCGCAGCTGCTCGAGATCCGGTGCTTTCATCAATTGCTTGCTGATCCGCACCGCCTCCGGGGGCAGGCTCTCAAACCGCAAAGCCATCTCCCGCGCCTTGGCCAACGCCGCTTCGCCACTGTCCAGGGCTTCGGTCGCAATGCCCCATGCGGCCGCTTGCTCACCACTGAAACCTTCGCCCAGCAGCAACAATTGCGCCGCTTTGGCCTGCCCCAGCAACCGCGGCAGGATCAGGCTGGAACCGAATTCCGGGCACAGACCGAGATTGACGAACGGCATGCGCAACCGCGCATCCGAGCTGATGTACACCAGATCGCAATGCAGCAGCATCGTCGTGCCAATGCCCACCGCAGCACCGGCCACCGCGGCGATCACCGGCTTGCGGCATTCGAGCAGGCTGAGCATGAAGTGGAACACCGGGCTGTCGAGGCTCGTCGGCGGTTGCTGCAGGAAGTCGGCGATGTCGTTGCCGGCGGTGAAGCACTCGGCGGAACCGGTGATCAGCACTGCGTTGATCTCCGGGTCGGTATCGGCCTGTTTCAGCGCTTCGGCCAGCTGGCTGTACATGGCGCGGGTCAGGGCGTTTTTCTTGTCGGGGCGGTTCAGACGCAGGGTCAGCAGGCCGCGTTCGCGCTCAAGTTGGATGGCGTTGGTCATGGAGGTCTCGCGTCTGAAAAAATCAGCGCTCAACCGCGAGGCAGAAAAACATCGGCCAGCAGTTGATTGCGCGGCAGTCCCGCCAGGTACAGGCGCCGGGCAAAGGCGTCGACACTGTCGGGGGCCCCGCAGAGTAAGGCCTGGGTTTGCCGGGAAACAAGCCGCAGTTGTGCCAAAGCCGCGGGCAACTCGGCCGGGGTCCACAGCTCGACACTGAGATTCACACGATTGATGGCCATGGCTTGCAGGGGTTTGGCCAGATAATGCTCATCGGTATCATGGGCCAGATGAATGACACGGATAGCGCCCTGGTGATCCTGACGCAGCGCTTCACGCAAGATGCCGAACAACGGGCCAAGCCCGGTACCGGCGGCCATCAGCCACAACGGCCGGGTGTTCCAGTCCGCATCGTAATGCAATGCCCCGCCGCGCAACTCGCCAAGACGGATCCCATCGCCGATCCTCAATTGACGGGCCGCATCGCTGAATTCCCCAGGCTGGCGACAGTCGAGGTGAAACTCCAGGAAGCGGTCTTCGTCCGGCAGGCTGGCGAGGGAGTACGGCCGCGCGATGTTGCCCGCCCACAACACCAGGTGCTGCCCGGCGCTGTAGCGCAAAGGACGTTCAGGTGTAAGGCGCAATCGCAACACACTGGCGCTCAGCCAATCGACGGCAGCCACCTGGGCCGGGCGGCCGTCCTGTTGCGGGTCGAAGGTGTGCACCTGCAAGTCTTCGACCACCTGACACTGGCACGCCAGGCGCCAGCCTTGCTGACGCTGGTCGGCGCTCAGGGCATCCGGACGACTGTCGCTCGGCAGCCCTTGCACACACTGCACCAGGCACGCATGACAACTGCCGGCGCGGCAACTGTAGGGCACTGACACACCGTTGCGATTCAAGGCATCGAGCAGATTGCTACCGGCTGCAACAGACCATTGGCGCGCGCCGACCCGTAACTCGGGCATCAACGTTCTCCCATGCCGCCGACGGCCACGCTGGTCGACGGCTCATCGAAATGGCCCGTGAAAAACGCCAGCCACAGCAGCAGCAAAGCCAGGGCGCAGGTGTCGGCTGCGAGGGCAAAGCGTTTTAGCAAGAGGCGCTGGATAGCGTTATGGGTCAATCGTTGACTCACCATGCGAGGGGGGTTGTCAGAGTGTCCTACTCTACAGACCGATTGCCACTTTAGTGGGGCGACCGATAAATGACCATTCAATTTTCGGGGTGAAGAACCGGCGCCGACGCCATGGCCCCTAATACCTATGCGACCAACGTTTGACCGACCAAGCGTGTGCAGGCCGGCGAGGCGCGGTATACTGCCGCGCCTTTTTAGCGTCGCGCCAGCTTGCCCGGCGTGCCTTGAAAGGTGCTTGCAACCGACCGATGCACCCAAGCTGCAAGCACCTTATTGAATGTTCCCGTCTTTTAGAGGAGCGCGACCCATGACCGTGATCAAGCAAGACGACCTGATTCAGAGCGTTGCCGACGCCCTGCAGTTCATTTCCTATTACCACCCCGTGGATTTCATCCAGGCGATGCACGAGGCCTACCTGCGCGAAGAATCGCCAGCGGCCCGCGACTCCATGGCGCAGATCCTGATCAACTCGCGCATGTGCGCCACCGGCCACCGCCCGATCTGCCAGGACACCGGCATCGTCACCGTATTCGTACGCGTGGGCATGGACGTGCGTTGGGATGGCGCCACCATGGGCCTGGACGACATGATCAACCAAGGCGTGCGCCAGGCCTACAACCTGCCGGAAAACGTCCTGCGTGCCTCGATCCTCGCCGACCCGGCGGGCGCTCGCAAGAACACCAAAGACAACACCCCGGCCGTGATCCACTACTCCATCGTTCCGGGTAATACCGTGGAAGTGGACGTGGCGGCCAAGGGAGGCGGTTCCGAGAACAAGTCGAAAATGGCCATGCTCAACCCGTCCGACTCGATCGTCGACTGGGTCCTGAAAACCGTGCCGACCATGGGCGCCGGCTGGTGCCCACCGGGCATGCTCGGCATCGGCATCGGCGGCACCGCCGAGAAAGCCGCGGTGATGGCCAAGGAAGTGTTGATGGAATCCATCGACATCCACGAGCTGAAAAAGCGCGGCCCGTCCAACCGTATCGAAGAGATGCGCCTGGAGCTGTTCGAGAAGGTCAACCAACTGGGCATCGGTGCCCAGGGCCTGGGTGGCCTGACCACCGTGCTCGACGTGAAGATCATGGATTACCCGACCCACGCGGCTTCGTTGCCGGTGTGCATGATCCCCAACTGCGCCGCCACCCGTCACGCGCACTTCGTGCTCGACGGTTCCGGCCCGGCCTCCCTGGAAGCGCCACCGCTGGACGCCTACCCGGAAATCGTCTGGGAAGCCGGCCCGTCGGCCCGTCGCGTCAACCTCGACACCCTGACCCCGGAAGACGTGCAGAGCTGGAAGCCGGGCGAAACCGTCCTGCTCAACGGCAAGATGCTCACCGGTCGCGACGCCGCGCACAAGCGCATGGTCGAGATGCTGAACAAGGGTGAAACCCTGCCGGTGGACCTCAAGGGTCGCTTCATCTACTACGTCGGTCCGGTCGACCCGGTACGCGAAGAAGTAGTGGGCCCTGCCGGTCCGACCACCGCGACGCGGATGGACAAGTTCACCCGCCAGATCCTCGAGCAAACCGGCCTGCTGGGCATGATCGGCAAATCCGAGCGCGGCCCGACCGCCATCGAAGCGATCAAGGACCACAAAGCCGTTTACCTGATGGCGGTTGGCGGCGCGGCTTACCTGGTGGCGCAAGCCATCAAGAAATCCCGCGTGGTGGCTTTCGCCGAACTGGGCATGGAAGCGATCTACGAGTTCGACGTCAAGGACATGCCGGTGACGGTTGCTGTGGATAGCAAGGGTGAGTCGGTGCACATCACGGGTCCTGCTATCTGGCAGCAGAAGATCAGTGAAAGTCTGGCGGTGGAAGTGCAATAAACTGCGCTGAAACGCCTGATTAAAAAAACCGGCCCGTCGGCAGCGACAGGCCGGTTTTTTTTGGTTCAAGAGAACCTGGTGTTCATTTCGTGCCGATTAAATCGCGGTGACCTGTCAGTTGTGACAGGTCACAAGCCTTGCATCCCCTGATAAGTTGAACGCACTCGTTGCTTTCCTTTCAAGTGGAAATAGAAATGGCCACGGAAGAACAAAAAGGCTCCATCAATATTTCAGCCCCCGCCCAACCCAAAATAGGCGGGGCCATTGCCAGTTTTGGCGGCTGGGGAGCAGTGGGCACCACCGGTTCAGCTTCTCTGGAATTGCCACTGCCTGTTTCCAACGCACCCAACCGTGGCCTGGCGCCCGCCCTTTCGCTCGGTTACGGCAGCCATGTAGGCAACAGTCAGTTTGGTATCGGATGGCATTTGACCGTCAACGCCATTACGGTGCGCACGAGCAAGGGTGTTCCACTTTATGACCAACGCAAGGATCTGATCGTAGGCCCCGACGGTGAAACCTGGATGCCGGAGCTCGATGCCAGCGGCGAGCTCGTCGAAACACCCCATACCATTGGCGCGACGACCTATCGAAGAGTCCGATACCAACCCCGGATCGAGGGCGGTTTCGCCAAAATCGAGAGGTGGCTCACTGACAACGACGCGGCAGGCTTCTGGCTGATTCATAGCGCCGACGGCAGCATTCATATGTATGGCAAGACGTTGGCGTCGCGCCGGGCCGAACCCCGGGATGACGGTAAACCTCAGGAACCCGAACGAGTGGGAGTGTGGCTGCTGGACGAGACCGTCACCACTCGCGGTGAGCACATCGTCTATGAGTACAAGGCGGAAACGGAAGCGCCCAGCGCACCGCAGTTTCGCGATTACCGCGCCCAGCGATATCTGCACCGGGTGCTTTATGGCAATGCAGTACCGGAACCGACGCTGTACTCCTTGAAAGCCGGTTGGGAGGATGTGCATTTCCACTTTCATCTGCTGTTCGACTATGGCGAACGCAGTCACGATCTTACGACAACACCGGCCTATGGCCCGCCCTACCTACAGGACGGCGACCCGTTCGGCGATTGGCTCGAACGCAGCGACCCCTTCTGGAATCACGACTACGGTTTTGAATTGGGCACTCGACGCCTGTGCCGTCAAGTGTTGATGTTTCACCATTTCACCGCCGAGCTGGGTGACTCGCCGATCCTGGTTCAGCGCCTGTTGCTGGAGCACCACAAGGGGGATCTGGACTACCACCATTTGACCGCCGCCCACCTTCAGGCTTTTGACGGCCAGGGAAAAGTGGAAAGCCGGCCACCCATGGAGTTCAGCTACGCGCCTTTTGAGCTCGACGGAAAACAGCCCGGCTGGAAAACCTTTCCTGAGATGCCGGGGCTCAACGACGGCCAGCGCTACCAGTTGGTGGACTTGTACGGCAAAGGTATGCCGGGCATCTTATGCCGCTATGACAAGGGATGGTACTACCGCGAACCGTTGCGCGCCGACAGCGGCGGCGATGACGTGCGCTATGGCGATCTGCAAGAACTGCCGAACATTGCGCTGGCCGACAGCAGCAAAACCATGCGCCAGACCCTCAGCGACCTGAACGGTGACGGCAAGCTGGAATGGGGGCTGCACGCCCCGACCATGAGTGGTTTTTTCACGATGCACCCCGACCGTCAGTGGTCGACGTTCGTCACCTACAAAGCCTTCCCGTTGGAATACTTCCATCCCCAGGCGCAAATGGCCGATCTGGTGGGCGACGGTCGGACCCATGTGGCCCTGATCGGCGGCAACAGCGTGCGTCTATACACCAACCTGGGTGATGACAAAGGTTTCAGTGCAGGTCGTGATGTTGAGCACGACGATGACGCCCTGCCATTGCCGAGCAGTTCGCAAACGGAAGTGGTGGGCTTCAGCGACGTGTTGGGCAGTGGTAAACAGCACCTGTTCCGTATTCGCCACAACAGCCTGGAGTGCTGGCCGAACCTGGGCCACGGTCGCTTTGGACAACGGATCGAACTCACTGCGCCCAACATCCCCTACGAGCATTTCAACGCGTCGCAGGTGTTGCTGGCGGATCTCGACGGCTCAGGCGCAGCTGACCTGATCTACCTGGAATCCGACCGCCTGCGCGTATTCATGAACCATTGCGGCAAGGGCTTCGCCAGCGACTCCATCGACCTGCCCTGGCCGGATGGCGTGCGTTACGACCGCTTGTGCCAGGTCACCACGGCTGACTTGCTGGGACTGGGCTGCACCAGCCTTGTCCTGACCGTACCGCACATGTCCCCGCGGCACTGGCGCTATGACTTCGTCCACGCCAAGCCCTACCTGGTGAATCGCAGCAACAACAACATGGGCGCCCTGAGCTTCATCGACTACCGCAGTTCGGCGCAGGAATTCCTCGATGAGGAATACGAGTACCACCAGATCGACCAAGATCAGGTCGTCGAATCCGGCGTGCCGTTCGCGATGCATCTGGTCAAACGTCAAACCCAGGTCGACGAAATCACCGGTAACCGGCTGACCCAAGTGATGAGCTACCGTCAGGGTTATTACGATCCTTTTGAACGCGAGTTCCGCGGCTTTGGCCTGTTGCTGCAAACCGACACCGAGGCCAGCGAGGCGGAACGCGCGAGCGTGGGGTTCACGGCGCCAATCCTGAGCAAGACCTGGTTTCATACAGGGCAATTCATTGATCAGACCAGGGTCGGCTACTACGCCGGGGACTCACAAGCCAAGCCGTTGGAAACCACCCGGTTGGAACGTTTCCACCTGCGAGACCGGGCAGCAGAGCCCGTCGAACCACCGGACGAGCCAACCGCCCGGGAGATCGCCCGCGCCCTTAGCGGCTCGACACTGCGCACTGAAGTGTTTGCTGCCGACACGCCAGAGGTGCCCTATGCGGTGGCAGAGCATCGCTTTCAGGTACGCATACTGCGCGCGAAAAGCGAGCACTACCCTTATGCGGTACTGCAACCCATGGCACTGGAATCGATCAGCTATCAGTACGAACCTGAAATGCCCGATGACCCACGGTGCGAACATTCGCTCAATCTGAGATGGGACGAGTATGGCAACCTGCTCCACGCCTGCGTTGTCTACTACGCCCGGCGCAAAACCGACGCTGCCCCGCCCTTTGAAGACGAATACGATAACCGCTGGTGGAAGGACGCCCACGACGATGCGCAACAGTGCTGGTATATGACTGAATCCAAAGCCGAATACATTCACCTCAATCGTGACGACTGGGAACCCCTGACGCCCTTCCGACTGGGACTGCCCTACCGGGAACGCAGCAATGCGCTGGTATTGGACAAGGCGCAGCTGACCATCGAAGACATCCACCATGATAACTTCGTCGAGTGGAGCGAGGACGATGGTGAATGGGCAAAACTATCAGTGCTCGCCGGAATGTCCATGCAGTTCTATATCGATCCAGCCACCGGCCTGACGATGGAAAAGAGCAAGGCGACGGTCCATGCGCTGCCGGGCTACGTGGAAATCGCCGAACTGGATGCCAAGGCCTTGAGTGCTTACGACAAGCTCAAGGATGACAATGGCGACATGCCTTTCAACCTCAAGGAAAAGCTTGAATCACCTGAGGTGGGGTACCACATCATGCCGTGGTTTTTGCCCGAGGTCGAACCCGCTGAACCTGCCGACCCGACCGACGCGAAGCACTACCTGTGGTCCGTGCATCGTGGTTTCCCCAGCTACCATGGCGCGGAGGGCTTCTACAACATCAAACAGTTCCAGCAGACGCAGAGCCACGGCATCACCAAAGTCACCTACGACCCCTACTGGTGCCTGCACACTGCCATCGAACTGCCAGACGGTTGCATCACCCAAACCCTGAACACCGATTACTGCACGTTCCTGCCCGCGGCCATCGAAGATCCTAATCGCAATATTCAGGAAGCGCGCTACAACGCCTTCGGCGAAGTGCTGGTCACCAGTTTTTATGGCACCGAGCTGGGTGTGGAGGTCGGCTTCGATCCGCTCACCGACTATGTGAGACCCGACGACCGCAGCCCGGCCACTGCCATCGACACGCCCAAAACAGCCATCGGTAATTACGCCATGGCCATGTTCAGTGATGCGTTCAGTTGGATGGGGCAGATACCGGCGAGCGAGTCGCCGAGCGACGATTGGCTGGAGTGGGCACGCGCAGAAGGCTTTGTCCTGCCCAGTCGGCACCTCTGCGACCGCGCCCGTCAGCATCTGTCGGGGCTCGAAAACCCCAGCGAAAACGAAAAGCTTCTGCAGCAATATGTCGACGACGCCCACCGGGAACCGGTCCACGTCGCGACCTTGCAGGCGGACCGCTATCCGGGCGATCCGGAGCTGCAGATCCGCATCGCGATCATCCATCAGGATGGCTTCGGCCGGGTGTTGCAGACCAAGCAGGAAGTCGAACCCGGCAAGGCCTGGGTGGTGGCGGACGACGGCACCTTGAAACTCAAGGAGGACAACACGCCCGAAGAAGCCGAAGCCGTGCGCCGCTGGCGCGTCAGCGAACCGGTCGAATACAACAACAAGGGCGAAAAAGTACGGATCTACCGGCCTTACTTCGCCGATAAGTTCCAACGCATCAAGGACGAGTCGCTACGCGCGTTCGCCTATCACGATCAACAGTTCTACGACGCCGCCGGCCGCCCGACCCACACCGTACTGGCGAAAAAAATGGCGCAAGGGCCCGATTCGGAGCTCCTGCCATTGCGCCGGGAGATGCGCTATCGCTGCTGGTACACCATCGCGTTCGATGAAAACGACTTGTTCGACCCGCCACCGCCTGCGAAAAAGCGCAATGGCTGGACCCTCCATTGAACACAGATCGAGCCAGGGAGGCCACTGGCGCAAGATAGCTCACATGCTATCTTGCGCCTCCTTCGATTGGCCTGACTACCGCCCATGCTCCCAACACCCCGCCCCCTGCGCCTGACGCTCTATACCTTTGTTATCGTTGCCGGCGCAGCCCTCGCAGCCACCCTGGCCATCCGTCACGCCGAACGCCAGGCCCTGGTGGAGGACGCTGCCCGCGCCAATCAGCAATTGGGTCTCTACGCCACATCGCTGCACACCCTGATCGAACGCTACCGCGCCCTGCCCGCCGTGCTCGCCCTGGACCCGGAACTGCGTTCGGCACTCAAGGGCCCGCTGAGCCCTGAGCACCAGGACGCGCTGAACCGCAAACTGGAAAAAATCAACGGTGCAGCCGAATCCTCGACCCTGGAACTGCTCGATCACACCGGCCTTGCCATCGCGGCCAGCAATTGGCGTTTGCCCAGCAGTTACGTCGGCCATAACTACAGTTTTCGCCCCTATTTCAGCCAGACCCGCACCCAGGGCACCGGGCGCTTTTATGCGGTGGGGGTGACCAGCGGGATTCCCGGTTACTTCCTGTCCAGTGCGGTCACCGATGACGATGGCCGGTTTCTCGGCGCGATGGTGGTGAAGCTCGAGTTTCCGCAACTGGAGCGCGAATGGCGCCAGGGCAGCGACACGCTGCTGGTCAGTGACGCACGCGGAATCATTTTCATCGCCAACCAACCGGGCTGGCGCTATCGCCTGTTGCAACCGCTGAACGACAGCGATCATGCCGAGCTCAAAGCCACCCGCCAATACGACAAACAGCCGCTGACGCTGCTGGACTATCAATCCCTGCACCGCTTCGACGACGACAGTGATCTGACACGGGTCGATGGCCCTGACGGCAAGGCCGATTACCTGTGGGAATCCCTGCCGCTGGCCGCCGAAGGCTGGACGCTGCACCTGCTGCGCCGCCCGCAAGTGGCCTTTGAAGATGTGCGCAATGCGGCGCTGGCCGCTGCCGGGTTGTGGCTGGCGCTGGTATTCCTGCTGCTGTTCCTCAACCAGCGCTGGCGTCTGGCGAAAATGCGCCAGCGCAGTCGCGAAGAGCTCGAACAGCTTGTACAAGAGCGTACTCGCGACCTGCGCACGGCTCAGGACGGTCTGGTGCAATCGGCCAAACTCGCCGCCCTCGGCCAGATGTCTGCCGCGCTGGCTCATGAAATCAACCAGCCGCTGACCGCCCAGCGCATGCAGCTTGCTACCCTGAGGCTCCTGCTCGATCACGGTCGAGTCGATGAGGCCTACAAGGCGCTCAAGCCGGTGGATGACATGCTGACGCGCATGGCCGCCCTCACCGGTCATTTGAAAACCTTCGCCCGCAAAAGCCCCAGCGGCTTGCGCGAACGCCTGGACCTGGCGGCGGTGGTGGACCAATCGCTGCAGCTGCTCGACACCCGCCTGCGCGATGAACAGGTGAGCACGGTGTTGCATCTGACCCGTCCGGCCTGGGTGCGCGGCGATGCGATTCGCCTGGAACAGGTGCTGATCAATCTGCTGCGCAACGCCCTCGATGCGATGCGGGACAAACCCTGCAAGCGCCTGGAAATCCGCCTCGAAGCTGACGAACAACTATGGCGCCTGAGCGTGATCGACAACGGCAGCGGCATCGCCGAGGAAAACCTGGCGAAGGTGTTCGATCCGTTCTTCACCACCAAACCGGTGGGCGATGGCCTGGGCATCGGCCTGGCGGTATCCTTCGCCATCGTGCACGAATCGGGCGGACGCCTGAGTGCCGCTAATCACGACAACGGCGCGGTGTTCACCCTCACCTTGCCGATCGATCCAGAGGCCAATGGCGCATGCTGAACTCAGTGATAGTGGTCGACGATGAAAGCAGCATCCGCGACGCCGTACAACAATGGCTGAGCCTGTCGGGTTTCGAGGTGCAGCTGTTCAGCCGTGCCGATGAATGCCTGGCGCAGTTGCCGAAACATTTCCCCGGGGTGATCCTCAGCGACGTGCGCATGCCTGGCATGACCGGCCTGGAACTGCTGGCCGAAGTGCAGCGACGCGATGCCGATCTGCCGGTGATCCTCCTGACCGGCCACGGCGATGTGCCGATGGCGGTCGAGGCGATGCGCGATGGCGCCTACGACTTCCTCGAAAAGCCCTTCAGCCCCGAAACCCTGCTTGGCAGCCTGCGTCGCGCGCTGGACAAGCGCCGGCTGGTCCTGGAAAACCGTGCCCTGCACGAGCAGGCGGACAATCGCGCCAAACTCGATGCCACGCTGCTGGGCGTATCCCGGGGCTTGCAGACCTTGCGCCGGCAAGTGCTGGACCTGGCGGCGCTGCCGGTCAACGTGCTGATCCGCGGTGAAACCGGCAGCGGCAAGGAGCTGGTTGCCCGTTGCCTGCATGACTTCGGGCCACGAGCAGCCAAGCCGTTCGTGGCCTTGAACTGCGCAGCGATCCCCGAGCAGTTGTTCGAGGCCGAGCTGTTCGGTCATGAGAGCGGTGCGTTCACCGGCGCTCAGGGCAAGCGCATCGGCAAGCTCGAATACGCCGATGGCGGCACGCTGTTTCTGGATGAAATCGAAAGCATGCCCCTGGCCCAGCAGGTGAAATTGCTGCGCGTATTGCAGGAGCAGAAGCTGGAGCGACTGGGCTCCAATCAGAGCATCCGCGTGGATTTGCGGATCATCGCCGCGACCAAACCCGACTTGCTGGACGAAGCTCGGGCCGGACGCTTTCGCGAGGATCTGGCCTACCGCTTGAATGTGGCCGAGTTGCGCTTGCCACCGTTGCGCGATCGTCGCGAAGACATCCCGCTGTTGTTCGAGTCGTTTGCGCAGAATGCCGCCGAGCGTCTGGGGCGAACTTTCCCACCCTTGAGCGGGCCGCAGTTGAGCCATCTGCTGAACCACGACTGGCCAGGCAACGTGCGTGAACTGGCGAACGTCGCCGAGCGTCAGGTGCTGGGACTGGACGAGCCGGAACCGCCGGGCATCGATCCCGGGCAGTCGCTGGCGGCGCAGCAGGAAGCGTTTGAAGCGCATTGCCTGCGCGCGGCATTGACCCGGCATAAAGGTGATGTGAAAGCGGTGCTCGAAGAACTGCAACTGCCGCGCCGCACCTTTAATGAAAAGATGCAACGGCATGGGCTGACCCGGGAGATGTTTGTGCAAGGCAGCTGAATCTGGAGTGTCTGGACTGGCCTCTTCGCGGGCAAGCCCGCCCCCCACAGTGCTCAAGGGTGTCCACACATTATGTGATTGCCACAAATCCTGAGGGAGCGGGCTTGCCCGCGAAGAGGCCAGCACTGACAACACAACGCCACTCCCCCGATAAGCAATTTTCCGCTCACGGCAACCTTAAACCAAGCGGATTTCCGCTCACCCATGCTCCAACCCCCCCTCTAAACCGGCCCTCTCCCCGATTGGCACAGCTCCTGCTATAGCCCCTGCAGGCTGCGTTTAACCGCGCTCCACCACAACAATTAAATGAGGATCCTTCAATGGATAACTCCACTACCCTGCCCCTTGGCTCGGCTGCCGCACCGGCCAAGGCAAGAACCACCGCCAGCCGAATCAAGTCGATCTTCAGCGGCTCTGTCGGCAACATGGTCGAGTGGTACGACTGGTACGTCTACGCCGCCTTCTCCCTGTACTTCGCCAAGTCTTTTTTCCCCGCCGGCTCCTCTACCGCGCAACTGATGAACACTGCAGCAATCTTCGCCGTGGGCTTCCTGATGCGCCCGATCGGCGGCTGGCTGATGGGCCTGTACGCCGACAAAGTCGGGCGCAAAGCGGCATTGATGGCCTCGGTGTACCTGATGTGCTTCGGCTCGCTGCTGATCGCCCTGAGTCCCGGCTATGAGACCATCGGCATCGGCGCGCCGATCCTGCTGGTGTTTGCCCGCTTGCTGCAGGGCCTGTCGGTCGGTGGCGAGTACGGCACCTCGGCAACTTACCTCAGCGAAATGGCCACCAAGGAACGTCGCGGCTTCTTCTCCAGTTTCCAGTACGTGACCCTGATCTCTGGCCAGCTCATAGCGCTGGGCGTGCTGATCGTGCTGCAAAATACCCTGACCACCGAAGAGCTGTACGCCTGGGGCTGGCGCATCCCGTTCGCCATCGGCGCGCTGTGTGCCGTGGTCGCGCTCTACCTGCGTCGCGGTATGGAAGAAACCGAGTCGTTCACCAAGAAAGAGAAGGCCAAGGAAAGCGCCATGCGCACCTTGATGCGCCATCCGAAGGAACTGATGACCGTGGTCGGCCTGACCATGGGCGGCACCCTGGCGTTCTACACCTACACCACCTACATGCAGAAATACCTGGTGAACACCGTCGGCATGAGCATCTCCGACTCCACCACCATTTCCGCCGCCACCCTGTTCCTGTTCATGTGCCTGCAACCGCTCGTTGGCGGGCTGTCGGATAAAATCGGTCGTCGGCCAATCCTGATTGCCTTCGGCATCTTGGGGACGCTGTTCACCGTGCCGATCCTCACCACCCTTCACACCATCACCACCTGGTGGGGCGCGTTCTTCCTGATCATGGCGGCGCTGATCATCGTCAGCGGCTATACCTCGATCAACGCGGTGGTCAAAGCCGAACTGTTCCCGACCGAAATCCGCGCGCTGGGCGTAGGCTTGCCCTATGCACTGACCGTGTCGATCTTCGGTGGTACCGCGGAATACATCGCGCTGTGGTTCAAGAACATCGGCATGGAAACCGGCTACTACTGGTATGTCACTGCATGCATTGCCGTGTCGTTGCTGGTCTACGTGACCATGAAGGATACCCGCAAGCATTCACGGATCGAGACGGACTGATCCTTGTATAAACAAACTGTCACACAAGCCTGAAGCCGGATTAATCACCGGTTAATGCCCTCCATGGACCCTCCAGGTGTCTGATTTACAAGCACCTGGAGTGCCCCATGAAAACCAAGCTGTTCCTCACCCTGATCCTTGCCGTTCTGGCAGCCAACACCTACGCCGCCGACGGCTACGACAAAACCGGCTCGGCCGCCTTCACCGCCCAGGCCCACACCCCTGCGGAACGCGCCCAGTCGGGCACTTATGCTGCTGATGATTCCGCTAAAACGGGCAAAGCAGAAGCCAGCGACGGATAATGGATGGAAGGTTCACAGCCCGGCTTCGGCCGGGCTTTGTCATGTCTGGAGGAACACAAAACTTCAGGATCAGCGCATCCTCGTAGGAGCGAGGCTTGCCCGCGAAGGCGGTATGTCTGGCAATAAATAGTTGGATGAAATGGCCTCTTCGCGGGCAAGCCTCGCTCCTACAGGGGCACGTCGACTGGAAATAACGCGCTCGTCCTTGCACTATGGCCCGATCCGCGAATTAGCCCCAGGAAACCTCTCCATGCCCGACGACATCCACTTCTACGAACCCGCCAACGGCCACGGCCTGCGCCACGACCCGTTCAATGCGATCGTCGGCCCGCGCCCCATCGGCTGGATTTCCTCGCAGGATGCCAACGGCCGCTTGAACCTGGCGCCCTACAGCTTCTTCAATGCCTTCAACTACATTCCGCCGATCATTGGTTTTTCCAGCGTCGGGCGCAAAGACAGCCTGAACAACATCGAACAGACCGGCGAATTCGCCTGGAACCTGGCGACCCGGCCACTGGCCGAGCGAATGAACCAGAGCAGCGCCATGGTCGCGCCTGAGGTCAATGAATTCGAGCTTTCCGGACTGACGCCAGCCGCCTCGAAAATCATTCAGGTGCCACGGGTGGCGCAAAGTCCGGTGTCGTTCGAGTGCAAGGTCACCCAGATCATTCAGTTGCAGCGAGCCGACGGCAACGTGGTGCCCAGCTGGTTGATCCTCGGCGAAGTGGTTGCCGTACACATCGCCAAATGGTTGCTCAAGGACGGGGTGTACGACACCGCCGCGGCAGAACCGATTCTGCGCGGGGGCGGGCCAGCGGATTATTTCCAGCTGGGGCCTGAGGCACTGTTCAAGATGTTCCGCCCGGGGGCGGTCAAATGATTACCAGATCAGCTCGCCGTCTTCGCTGACGCGCTTGAGGCGGGTCAGTTCCAGTGCGGCAGCCTCGTTCGCTTCTTTGGCGGTCTTGAAAATTACCAGATCAGTTCGCCGTCGCCGCCGACGCCCTTAAGGCGGGTCAGTTCCAGGGCGGCCGCTTCATCCGCCTCTCTGGCGGTCTTGAACGTCTGCTCTTCCAGCAGTTTATTGAAGCGTGGTGCACCGGAGCCACCGATTTGCTTGGTGGCAATCGCCGCGTAGTAACCGCCCTCACGGGGCACTACGGCCGATACGGCTTCGAAGGTTTCAAAGGCTTTGCGTGCCATGTCGCGGATCCTGGCTAATGGAGAATGGCGCCATTAAACCCTCAACCGGCCAATTTGTGTACCGGTGCCTGTGGCTGGCCGAGGGCCTGGCCCACCGATACGTCCCTGAAGGTATGGAAATCCAGACTGTTGACCACCAGTTCCTGCACCAGCTCGGTAAAGATCTCCATGGCCGGGCTGTTGAAATAGGCGGTCATGGCCGGTTGGTTGATCCAGAAACCGGACACCAGCCACAATTGGGCATCGCACTGCGAATGTTGCAAGGCAAAGCTCAAGCAACCCGGTGCATTGCGCGACGGCTCGATCAAGGCACTCAGGCGCGCACCGAGTTCTGCCGAACGCCCGGCGCGGGCACGGACAAAGGCCATATGACTGACGGGGATCTGCGTAGACATGTTCAACCCTCCCAGGTAGTCGACCGCAGCCGTGGGACGGGCTGCGACAGGATCCAAGGTTAAGCGCCCGGGCGCGTCCCCGTTAGTCGATTCCTGCCGCCTTGTTGCACAATCCTGCGAGCCTGCATCCTGCACCTGTAACAACGTGTAAAAACTGCAACAGGGCTGTCATACGACTTTCAAGCAAGTTTTCCGGGCACTGAACGGCCATGGCAGCGCGACCTCTGCAGCCCGTGCAGAATCAGGCAAGCTTTTCGCAGGATGTGTCTACCGCTTTGCCTTGCACAAACTTAAGCTCTGCTCATTACCGCCCCCTGTAGAAGCTGGCTTGTCGGATCGCCGCGCCGCAGCGAAGGGGCCATCACTTTCGACAATAATGTCTGCTGATCCACCGCCTTCGCTGCGGTGCGGCGATCCGACAAGCCAGCTACTACATACCCGAAGAGGATGCCTGCATGTCGTCACTCGATCATTTTCAGGCTCCGCTGGACGCCGACATGGAGAAGCAGCGCACGGAACTGGCCGCCATCATCCGCCGCAACACGCAAGACGATGGCACTTATGCCACGGCCGTCGGCTCGCTGTTCATGTCGCGCCACAGCCAATCCCATGAATTTGCCCCGGTGCTGGCGCAACCGGCGCTGTGCATCATGGCCCAGGGGCGCAAGGAGGTGCGGCTGGCCGATGAGTTCTTCAACTACGACCCGCTGAATTACCTGGTGGTGTCGGTGTCGATGCCCTTGAGCGGACGGGTCGTGAATGTTTCCCCCCAAGCCCCCATCCTCGCCGTGCGGCTGGACATCGACCCGGCCGAAATCACCGCACTGATTGCCGACGCCGGCCCGATCGGGGTACCCGCACGGCCCACCGGCCGCGGCCTGTATGTCGAACGCCTCGACAGCGCGATGCTCGACGCCGTGCTGCGCCTGGCGCGCCTGCTGGACACCCCGAAAGACATCGCCATGCTCGCGCCGTTGATTCGGCGGGAGATTCTCTATCGATTGTTGCGCAGCCAGCAGGGCCATCGGCTGTATGAAATTGCCATCGCCAACAGCCAGAGCCACCGCATCAGCCAGGCGATCAAATGGCTCAACGGCAATTATGAGCAACCGTTGCGCATCGATGATCTGGCCAAGGAAGTGAACCTGAGCGTGTCGACGTTGCATCATCGGTTCAAGGCAATGACGGCGATGAGTCCGTTGCAGTATCAGAAGCAGTTGCGCTTGCAAGAGGCGCGGCGGTTGATGCTGGCCGAAGGGCTGGAAGCGTCGGCGGCGGGGTATCGGGTGGGGTATGAAAGCCCGTCGCAATTCAGCCGGGAGTACAGCCGGTTGTTCGGGGCGCCACCGTTAAGGGATTTGGCGCGGTTGCGGTTGACGGTTTGATCCGGCAGTTGTGGTGTTGCGGATGACGCCTTCGCGAGCAAGCCCGCTCCCACATTCGACCGTATTCTCATGAAGGAACTCGGTCAAAAGTGGGAGCGGGCTTGCTCGCGAAGGGGCCCTTACAGTCAACCCACCTCCAGAGTCAGGCGCCGAGCACCCTGCACGCCTCAGCCGGCAACGTCACCGACACCGGATTGCCAATGCTCAACCCAAACCCCTGACACGGCGTGCTCAACGCGGTAAACGACACCCCGGAACACTCCACGGTGGTTTCAATCGTCGCGCCGATATCGCGCACGAACGTCACCTTGCCCAGCAAGCGATTACCCGCTGTAGCCTGCGGCTGCGACAGTTGCAGGTCTTCCGGGCGAATCAGCATCTTGATCTTCTCCCCGACCACGATACTGCTGCAGATAGGTACTTCCAGCGCATCGCCACCCGGCAAGCCCACCTTGCCGTTGCCCAGCGCGGTGGCCGGGAAGATGTTGCCCGAGCCGATGAAGTCCGCGACGAATTCGTTGGCCGGGTGGCGGTAGATTTCGATCGGCGTCCCCACTTGCTGCACGCGATGTTCGCCCAGCACCACGACGATATCGGCCATGGTCATGGCTTCACGCTGATCGTGGGTCACCATGATGGTGGTGATGTTCAAGCGCTGCTGCAGTTGACGGATTTCCACCTGCATGGATTCGCGCAGCTTGGCGTCCAGCGCCGACAGCGGTTCATCCAGCAACAGGATTTTCGGATGGTTGGCAATCGCCCGGGCAATCGCCACGCGCTGGCGTTGACCACCGGAGAGTTTCGACACCGGACGGTCGATCATTTTCTGCAGTTGAATCAGTTGCAGCAGCTCCACCACCCGCGCCTGCTGTTCAGCCTTGCCGACCCCGCGCAGTTTCAGCGGATAGGCGATGTTCTCCCCCACGGTCATGTGCGGAAACAGCGCCAGGGATTGAAACACCATGCCGAAATTGCGCTGGTGCGCCGGCGTGTGGCCAATGTCCTCACCGTCCAGGCGAATCTCGCCGCCGCTCAGGGTTTCAAGCCCGGCGATCATGCGCAGCAAGGTGGTTTTGCCGCAGCCGGACGGGCCGAGGAAACACACCAGTTTGCCCTCGGGCAAATGCAGGTTTACATCCTTTACCGCGCAGGCCGAGCCATAATGTTTCTCGACGTTTTCCAGAATCAGACCAGTCATGTTGCACCTCAAGAATCAGAACGAAACGCCACCTTCACCGACCAGCTTCTCCAACGCCCAGATCAGGACGAAGTCGATCAGCACAATCAGCACGGCAAACGAGAACACGGTAGGGTCGAGCGAAGACACGGTGCGGCTGTACATCCAGATCGGCACGGTCATGACATCGATGGTGTAGAGGAAATAGGTCACGGTGAATTCGTTGAACGAGACGATGAACGCCAGCAGCATCCCCGCCAGGATCCCCGACTTCATCAACGGCACCACCACATCGACAATCGCCCGCAGCGGTGAGGCGCCGAGCATTTGCGCGGCCTCTTCCACTTCGCTGCCGATGGATAACATCGCGGCGGTGCAGTTCTTCACCACGAACGGCAGCGCCAGAATCACGTGGGCAATCACCAGACGCGAAGTCGTCATCTGGAACGGCAGGCTGTCGAACACCAGCAGCAACGCCAGCCCCAACACCACCATCGGGAATACCAAGGGCAACGACATCAGCTGCAGCGCCACGGCCTTGCCGCGGAACTCGCAACGGGTCAAGGCATAGGCGGCGGGCACCGCGACAATGGTGGCGAAGACCATGGTCAGGCACGCGACCATCAGGCTGGTGGTCATGGCCTTGCCCAGGCTCAGCACATCGCTGGAATCCGGCGAGACAAAGGTGTGCCAGGCGGCCTTGTACCATTGCAGGCTGTAGCTGCTGGGCGGGAAGTCGAGGTTCGACGCACCGCTGAACGACATCACGATCATGGTCAGGATCGGCAACACCGCCAGCAGCAGGATGAAGCCCGACAGGATCCCGGCAAACTTGCCGGTCTCGCCGGGCAGCAGCCCATAACGTTTCTTGATCAGGGTGCTCATTGGGAAGCCTCCAGCATGCGCCGACGACGGCCGGTGATGAATTCGGACAAGGTCATGATCGCGAGCGTGGTGACAATCAGCACCACACCGGCAGCGGATGCGGCGGGCCAGTTCATCAACGGGGCGATCTGGTCATGGACCATTACCGCCAGCATCGGTACGCGACGGCCACCGAGCAGCAAAGGCACCACGAAACTGCTGGCGTTGTAGGCGAACACCAACGTCGCGCCGGTAATGATCCCCGGCATGCTCATCGGCAGCACCACCTGGCGGAACACCTGCAAGCGACTGGCGCCCAAGGTGGCCGCGGCTTCTTCATAAGTACGGGCGACGCCGCGCATGGCGCTGGCAATCGGCAACACGGCCAACGGGAAGGCGGTTTGCACCAGGCCCATCAGTACGCCGTTCTGGTTGTAGAGCAGCATGATCGGCCGCTTGATCAGGCCCAGGCCCATCAACGCCTGATTGAGCATGCCGCCAGGTCCCAGGATCACCAGCCAGCCGTAGCTTTGCAGCAGCAGGTTGACCAGCAACGGCAACAGCACCGCTGCGAGGAAGATCCGTCGCACAAAGGGCGAGGTCAGCCGCGACATGGTGTAGGCCACCGGGATCGCCAGTACGACGGCGATCACTGCGCTGATCAGGGCCAGGCGCAGGGTCAGCAGCAAGGACTTGAGGTAGTAGGGTTCCAGCAGTTGGGCGTAACTGGCCAGGCTGAACCCGGTCCATTCCGCGCCCTTGGTGCCTACGCTCATGCGCAGGACCAGGAGGCTGGCGGCAATCAGCACGCCCAGAAACAGCATCGATGGCGAGAGGAAGAACCAGGCGCGGGTCGTTGGCGAAACGCCGAGGCGTGGGCGCACTGGCGCCGCGCTTACCGGGTGAGTCAGAGGTTGGTGTTCCATGGCAGTGGTCTCGTCAATGGAAAGCAGCTGGCAAATACAGCCCTCAAAACCACCGTGAACCCTGTGGGAGCGGGCTTGCCCGCGAAAGCAATCTGTCAGTCACATCAATGTCGACAGGAAGACCGTCATCGCGGGCAAGCCCGCTCCCACAGGGTTTTGCAGTGTTCTAGAGACTTGTGATCACCAAATGATCAGGAAGAAAAGATTTCCGTATAACGACGAATCCATTGGTCATGCACGGAGGCCAGGAAGGCGTTGTCGTGCATGATCGCCTTCTCGGCAATCTGCTCCGGCGTGAGGATGTAGGGGCTCTTGCGCGCTTCGGCGGAGATGATCGCCTTGGCGTTGACCGGACCGTTGTAGATGTCCTCGGCCATCTTGCCCTGCACCAGCGGGTCCAGGGAGTGGTTGATGAAGGCGTAGACCAGGTCGGTATCGCCCGGACGATTCTTCGGCATCACCGACAGCATCAGGTCGGTATAGAAGCCTTCCTTCATGCCGAAGGTGGCGCCCAGACCGTAGGCCGGATCGCGGATCTGTTTCGGGAAAAACGCCGGCGCGTACAGGCCGCCCATGTCCAGGGAACCGGTGCGGAACAGTTCGGCGATCTGGTTCGGGTTTTCACCCAGGGTGACCACGCGATCCTTGAGTTCGGCGAGTTTCTTGAAGCCCGGCTCGATGTTGTGTTCGTCACCACCGGCCAGTTTGGCGGCGATGATGATCAGGTCCATGGCCTCGGTCCAGTTCGGCGGCGGCAGGAAGATGTTCGGTGCCAGGTCGGCGTCCCACATCGCGGCGTAGCTGTCCGGCGCTTCTTTCACGGTGCGGGTGCTGTAGACCAGACTGTTGCACCACAGCAGGTAACCAATGCCGTGGCCGCTGGCGCCGGTGCGGTATTTCTCCGGCACGTCGACCAGATTGGGAATGCGGTTGAGATCGGGTTTTTCCAGCAGCCCGGCAGCGGCCAGACCCTCGGCACCGACGCCGGCCAGGGTGATGACGTCGTACTGCGGACGATCACCGCCGGCCTTGAGTTTGGCGACCATTTCCGAGGTGCTGCCGGTGCGGTCGGCGATGACCTTACAGCCGTACTTGTCTTCGAAGGTTGCCGCGATGTTGCGCAGAGCGGCCAGACCCGTGTCATCGGACCAGGTCAGCAGGCGCAGGGTCTTGCCCTGGAAGCGTGTGTCGCTGGCATTGGCCCGGACGAAGGGCAGGCTCATGGCCGCTGCGGCTACGGACGCCACACCCACGGTTTTGATGAATTGACGTCTGTTCAGATCATGCTCGCCCATGAAGGACTCCCTTTGTTTTTGTAAGTATGAGGTGGGTCGCAACCCTTGCATCCGCGCGGTCGGATCTGCTTGAAGCCCCGGTTTCAAAGGGCAAGAGCGGCGCCGACAGCTTCATCCTGAGGTCGTGCAGAACACCTGACTATCGATAAAAAATCATTGAAGCCATGACGCCAGCGCATGCCTCATCAAGAGGCATGCCCTGACCGTTTTCGAGCCGTCAGAGCGCCCGAATCACGTGTTTGATTTCCTGAAAGGCCTGCAAGCCCCACGGCCCCAATTCGCGACCGATGCTGCTCTGCTTGTAACCACCCCAGGCGGTCTGCGGGAAGATCACTTGCGGCGCGTTGATCCATACAAGCCCTGCCTGCAAGGCGTTGGCGACCCGATCGGCTGCTTCGGCGTCGCGCGTAACGACGCTGGCCACCAGACCAAACTGGCTGTCGTTGGCCAGGGCAATCGCCTCGGCTTCGCTGGCAAAACTGCGCACGCAGATCACCGGGCCGAAAATCTCCTCACACCACAACGCACTGTCCAGGGGCACGTCAGTGAAAATGGTCGGCTGCAAAAAATAGCCGCGTTGCAGGTCTGCCGGGCGATTGCCGCCGCAAACCAGCCTGGCCCCGGCACTCAGACCGCGATCGATGTGACCGAGTACGCGCTGGTATTGCGCCTGATTGACCAGGGCGCCCATTTCCACGTTCGGGTCGAACGGATCGGCGACGCGAATCGCTTTGGCGCGGGTTTTCAGTTTCGATAGAAACTCATCGGCCAACTCATCGGCGACCAGCACGCGGCTGGTGGCCGAACACATCTGCCCGGCGTTGAAGAAACCGCCGCCACAGGCCACTTCAACGGCCAATTCGAGATCGGCATCGGCGAGCACCAGCAGCGAGGATTTACCGCCCAGTTCCAGGCTTACGCCCTTCACCGTTTCCGCTGCCCGTTGCATCACTTGCACGCCGACCGCATTACTGCCGGTGAAGGAGATCTTGGCGATTCGCGGATCAGCCGACAGCGGCGCACCGACCGCCAGGCCCGTGCCGCAGACCAGGTTGAACACGCCCTTAGGCAGGCCCGCCCCGGCGATGATCGCCGCCAGTTCCAGCTCCGGCAGCGGGGTGACTTCCGAGGGTTTGAGCACCACGCAGCAACCGGCGGCCAAAGCCGGGGCGAGTTTCCACGCTGTGGTGACCATCGGGAAATTCCACGGCACGATCAGGCCGACCACACCGCAAGGGTCACGGCGCAGGCGGGCGCTGAAGTCGTCGGTGGGTAGCTCCACAGCACTGTCTTGCCTGGCGTCGAGTCCTTCGGCCAGACCGGCGTAATACTCGAACGTGGCGATCACGTCATCGACGTCGATGGCCGCTTCGAACAGCGGTTTGCCGTTGTTGCTCGACTGCAAGTGCATCAACTGCTCGCGACCGGCCTGCACGCCCGCGGCGATGTTGCGCAGGATGGCGCCACGCTCGGCGCCGGTAGTGGTCGACCAGCCCTTGAAGGCTTCGGTCGCAGCGCTGACGGCTTGATCGACAGCGCGTTCATCACCGCCGTTGACGGTGGTCAACAGGGCTTCCGTCGCGGGGTTGATCACCCGCAGATGTTCGCTGCCGGCAGACCATTGGCCATTGATGTACACGCCATCGAGCGTCGTAGGAAAACTCATTTCGACACCGCCTTCATCCACTGGGTCTGGTCGATTTCGATCAGGGTCGGGCCTTGGCGATCGGTGGCGGCGCGCAGTGCGCTACGCAGGTGCTCGACACCGCTGACGGCTTCGGCGGCACAACCCAGCGCCTTGGCCACGCCGATGAAGTCCGGGGTATAGATATCCACGCCGACCGGCTCGATGGCGCGGTTGACCATGTATTTCTTGATCTCTTCGTAGCCCTGGTTATTCCACAGCAGGACGATCACCGGGGTGCGCGCTTCAACGGCGCTGGCCAGTTCCGGCAGGGTGAACTGCAGGCCGCCATCGCCGATCAGGCACACCACCGGGGGCCGAGCACCCTTTTCAACACTGCCGCCGAGCCAGGCGCCAATCGCTGCCGGCAACGCATAGCCGAGGGTGCCGTAGCCGGTGGACGAGTTGAACCAGCGACGCGGGCGTTCCGGGTTGAACGTCAGGTTGCCGGTGTACACCGGCTGGGTCGAATCGCCGACGAACACGGCGTCCGGCAGTTCATGCAGGACGGTTTCCAGGAAGCGCGTCTGCGCCAGGGTCGGCGCGTCCCAGGTGGCGGCGAGTTCTTCGCGCAAGCGTGCAGCACGCACCTGGCCCCAATCGTTGCGGCGTTCGGCCAGCGACTTGTGGGACAGCGCGCTCAGCAAGGCTTGGGCCGCATTGCGCGAGTCGGACACCAGCGCCACGTGCGGCGGATAGTTGCGCACGGTCTGGTCCGGGTCGATGTCCACCCGCAGCAATTTGCCAGGAATCTCGAAACCACCGGCGAAGGTCACGTCGTAGTCGGTCTCGGCCAGTTCGGTGCCGATCGCCAGCACGACATCGGCCTCGGCCACCAGCGCACGGGTCGCGACCAGGCTTTGGGTCGAACCGATCAGCAGCGGATGATTGGATTCGAGCAGGCCTTTGGCATTGATGGTCAGGGCCACCGGCGCGTCCAGCAGTTCGGCCAGTTCAGTCAACTCGGCGGCGGCATCGATGGCGCCGCCACCGGCCAGAATCAGCGGACGCTTGGCACCGGCCAGCAACTCGGTCATGCGGGAAATGGCGGTTGGCGAGGCTCCGGCGCGGTCGATGTTCACTGGCACGCTGGCGAGCAGGTCATCGGCCTCTTCGACCAGCACGTCCAAGGGGATTTCGATGTGCACCGGACGCGGACGACCGGCCTGGAACAGAGCAAAGGCACGGGCCAGCACACCCGGCAACTCGGACGCCGACATCAGAGTGTGGGAAAACGCCGCCACTCCGCCGACCAATGCGCTCTGGTTCGGCAGCTCATGCAGCTTGCCGCGACCGCCGCCCAACTGATTGCGGGTCTGTACGCTGGAGATCACCAGCATCGGGATCGAATCGGCGTAGGCCTGGCCCATGGCGGTGGTGATGTTGGTCATGCCAGGGCCGGTGATGATAAAGCACACGCCCGGTTTGCCGCTGGTGCGCGCATAGCCGTCGGCCATGAAGCCGGCGCCCTGTTCGTGACGCGGAGTGACGTGGTTGATGCTCGAACGGGCCAGCCCGCGGTACAGCTCCACGGTGTGGACCCCGGGAATGCCGAACACCTGCTCCACACCGTAATCTTCGAGTAACTTGACCAATACTTCGCCGCACGTCGCCATGTCATTGCCCTTCTTGTTCGTTTGAGACGCCGGGCCTGCGCAGTGTTTATGATGAGTCGGCAGGACCAGGGATGGCCTCATTGGAACGGGCGACACGTAGCCGCAACAATGGATAAAAAGTCATACTAGCCATGACCTCACGTCATACCTTGGATCCCAATGAAACGATTGCCTCCCCTGCCGGCGCTGCACACTTTTCTGATCACCGCGCAGTGCTGCAACTTCACCAGGGCCGCCGAGCAGCTGTACATCACCCAGGGCGCGGTCAGTCGGCAGATCGCCGGGCTGGAAGATCATCTGGGTTATGAACTGTTCATTCGCCAGGCCCGGGGCCTGGACCTGACCGCCGAAGGACGGGAGTGGCTGCCACGGGTCCAGCAGATTTTCGGCTTGATCGACGAGGCGGTGGAGCAGATCGGCGAGAAGCGCGAAACCCTGCAACTCAAGGCCCCAACCTGTGTCATGCGCTGGTTGTTGCCGCGGCTGTTGCAGTGGCAACGGGAACGTCCGGATGTGCCGGTAGAACTGACCACCACGGTCAAGCATGGGGTGGATTTTCATCGCGAGCAGTTCGATGCGGCGGTGATGTACGGTGCACCGCCCGACAGCGCACTGGCCTCTTATCACCTGTTCGATGAGCAACTGACACCGGTCTGTTCCCGGCCAATGCTGGAAGGGCCGATGGCCTTGCAATCACCTGCAGATCTGCAACAACACCTGCTGCTGCACCCGACGCGAGATGAGCGAGACTGGAGCGCCTGGTTGAAAGCGGCGGATATTCAGTTGAGCAATGTCGGCAAGGGCCAGCATTTCGAAACACTGGACCTGGCGATGTCGATGGCGTCCCAGGGGACGGGGGTGGCGATTGGGGATTGGTCGTTGATTGGCGATGACCTGAGTGCCGGAAGGCTGGTCATGCCGTTTGAATTGAAGGTAAAGACCGGGTTGGCGTATTACCTGGTTTTCCCCGATAAACCCGGGCCTTCGCCGAAATTGCGCGAATTGATGGGGTGGTTGGTGGAGCAGGCTCAGTCGCGCTGAGTATCGGGTTTCATGGGCAGACCGCATCATTGGCATCTGATCGGCACTGACCTATGCTCAATGTAATACCCGAGGGTATTCGTTCAGAGGTCAGCGCCATGAACATCAAAACAAGAAGGTACCTCGCGATTTTCATCACCTGCGCAGCCACGCTTGCGCTGTATGGCACGGCGGCCTGGCGCGTCGAGCAGTTGCGGCAACTGCCCCGTGAAGCCGCGAGCTGCAACTTCGAGCGCTGCATGCCCCACAACACGACCTTCAACGCCCTCCGTTGACGAAGGGGATCAGGTCTCGTTGCCCTGATCGGCCTTCAAGCGGTCGCGAAAAGCCTTGGGCGAGATCCCTACCCGGCGTCGGAACAGGCGCGTGAAGTTGGTCGGATCGGAAAACCCCAACACCTCGGACATTTCATAAATGGTCATGCTGGTGTAGGTCAGCAAGCGCTTGGCCTCCAGCAACTGACGTTCATGCATGATCTGCAACGCCGGTTGCCCCGCCAGCTCACGGCATGTGCCATTGAGGTGGGACACGGAGATTCCCAACCGATGCGCCAGGTCCTCGACCTTGACATGCTGGCGGTAGGTTTCTTCCACCAGCTGAATAAAACCGTTGAGGTATTCCCGGGCTCGCTGCGGACGCTGGCTGGCGGAGCGACGCTCAAGCACCTGACGGCTGACCCATACCATGATCACGCTGACCAGCGAATGCATGAGCATTTCCCGCGCCGGTTGATGGCCGGTGTACTCGTTTTGCAGTGCGCAAAACAGGCTGTTGAGGTACTCGCCGTCCTTGCCCGCCGGATAACTTTCAGCCTGGGCCAGGGCACTCACCGAGTGGCCCAGTTGCGCCTGCAGATGGGCGACCAGCGGCGCGGCGAGGGTCACGACAAACCCTTCGACGTCCTCGGAAAAGCGAAAGCCGTGCACCGCCAGCGGTGGCAGGATCTGGATCGCCGGTTCAGTCAGTTGCGTACGTTTGCCTTCGATTTCAAGTTCCGCCTGACCTTTGAATACGAAGAGCAACTGGCATAAATCGGCGTGACGGTGGGGTTTGATTTCCCATTGGTGTTCGCGGCTGCGGTTGGAAATGGTTTCACAGTGCAGCAAGTCCGGAGTCGGCCAGTCCAGGCTTTCACCATAGAGCTTGAACACTGGAATCGAAGGCAGGTCAGGCTTGTTCATCACTTCAATCCAGGCCTCAGGGGTAGCGGGCGATAATCGCACCGATTGGCAGAATGTACGGTTTCGGCTCAGTTTTCACCTTCAATCGACAGACCCGCAAGTGAAAAATGCAAGCACCGAAAAACCGTTTGCAGAAAATCCCGTCGGTCTTGCGTATGAGGCTATCGAATAGCCTACTACCGACTTACACTGGCGAGCATCCCCCGCTCGCCTTGCCTCCGGCGGGTCAATCACTGCCCGCAGGTTTATCCGTGACCAATCTCAACCAGCCTGAGACGCCCAAACCGGCCATTCGCAGCGTGCTGACCGCCCTGATGCTGGCGATCTTCCTGGGCGCGCTGGACCAGACCATCGTCGCCGTTTCAATGCCAGCCATCTCCGCGCAATTCAAGGACGTCAGCCTGTTGGCCTGGGTCATTTCCGGCTACATGGTGGCAATGACCGTTGCAGTGCCGATCTACGGCAAACTGGGCGATCTGTACGGCCGCCGCCCGTTGATGCTGTTCGGCATGGGCTTGTTCACGCTGGCTTCGTTGTTCTGCGGCATGGCCCAGAGCATGGAGCAACTGGTGCTGGCGCGGATTTTTCAGGGCATTGGTGCCGGCGGGATGATTTCGGTCAGCCAGGCAATCATCGGCGACATTGTGCCGCCCAGGGAACGCGGTCGTTATCAGGGTTATTTCAGCAGCATGTACGCGGTGGCCAGCGTCGCCGGTCCAGTGCTCGGTGGCTACATGACCGAATATCTGTCGTGGCGCTGGGTGTTCCTGATCAATCTGCCGCTGGGCCTGGGCGCGTGGCTGGTGGCCAATCGCACTTTGGTGGGGCTGCCGGTGCCGCAGCGCAAACCGATCATCGATTATTTCGGCACGTTATTGATGATCATAGGGTTGACCGCATTGTTGCTGGGCATCACCGAGGTCGGCCAGGGCCATGCGTGGCGCAGTGCAGAAGTGTTGGGCCTGCTCGCCTGCTCGGTCGTGGTCCTGGGGTTGTTTGTCTGGCATGAGCGTCGGGCGCGGGAGCCGTTGCTGCCGATGCATCTGTTCGCCAACCGCACTGCAATCCTGTGCTGGTGCACGATCTTCTTCACCAGTTTCCAGGCGATCTCGCTGATTGTGCTGATGCCGCTGCGCTACCAGAGCGTCACTGGCGCCGGGGCCGACAGCGCCGCGCTGCACCTGCTGCCATTGGCCATAGGCTTGCCGATCGGGGCGTATTTCGCCGGTCGCCGAACCTCGGTGACCGGACGTTACAAACCGATGATCCTGACCGGCGCCGTGCTCATGCCGGTTTCGATCCTTGGCATGGCGTTCAGTGCGCCCCAGGCCTTTTTCCTGAGCAGCCTGTTCATGGTACTCAGCGGTATCGCTGCCGGCATGCAGTTCCCGACTTCGTTGGTGGGGACCCAAAATTCGGTGGACCAGCGCGATATCGGTGTGGCCACCAGCACCACCAACCTGTTCCGCTCCTTGGGTGGCGCCGTGGGCGTGGCGTTGATGTCCGCGTTGCTGCTCGCATTGCTGCAGGATTCGAGTTTCGCTCACCTGGCCGGCTCGTCGATGGTTGCCGAGGGCAGTTCGGGCAATGTGTTGTTGGACGGCTTGAACGCCACGCCGGGGGAGGCGCAGAACGCCTTGCGGGCGGAGTTGCTGCTGACTTTCCGGCATTTGTTGATGGTCAGTGCGGCGGTGTCGCTGTTGGGGCTGGCAGCGGCGATTGCCATGCCGAACAGGGTTTTGCGGGGGCGCGAGGATAAAGTTCGGTAGATGGACCGAGTCGCGGCCTTCGCCGTAGGAGCCAGGCTTGCCGGCGAAGAACGATAACGCGGTGGAACAGATACACCGCAGCGCCTGGTTCGCTGTAGGAGCCAGGCTTGCCGGCGAAGAACGATAACGCGGTGGAACAGATACACCGCAGCGCCTGGTTCGCTGTAGGAGCCAGGCTTGCCGGCGAAGAACGATAACGCGGTGGAACAGATACACCGCAGCGCCTGGTTCGCGGGCAAGCCTCGCTCCTACAGGCGAAGAACGATGACGCGGTGGAACAGATACACCGCAGCGCCTGGTTCGCGGGCAAGCCTCGCTCCTACAGGGCGAAGAACGTTAACGCGGTGGGACAGATACACCGCGACTGCAGTCTGTCAGCCAGACGATCATGGGCGGGCGCGCAGCTGCTGCGCCAGATTTTGAACCTGCGCCTGCAGGGTGTTGATGTTGCGCGTGACCTGGCCACGGAAGGCGTCGAATTCGGCGGTCGAGGCGCCTTGTGCCGCACTCGGACGATTGTCTTGCTGGCTCTTGAGCACAATCATGTCTTGCTCCAGACGGTCGATGGCAGCGCTCGGGTTGCCTTGCTTCTTCAGTGCGGCGATGTCGGCGCCGAGACTTTTCAGCTGAGCGTCAATCTTGCCGGTGTCGGCCGGGGCACTTTTCAGCGTGGCCAATTCACTGTCCAACGCTTTGACCTGCGCCTGCAACTGGGTGTTGGCGCTCTGATGTTCAGTGTTCTGGGTGACCATCTGCGCCAGTCGTTTGTCCAGCTCGGTGTTCTGGGTGGCCATCTGCGCCAGTCGCTTATCCAGCTCGGTAGTTTGCGCAGTCATCTGCGCCAGGCGCTTGTCCAGCTCGGAGGTCTGGCCGGCGACACCTTGCTGCTGCCGGCCCTGGTCCTGAAGTTTGCTTTCCAGCTGTTTGATCTGCAGTTTCAAGGCTTCGCTGTCGCTGCTGACGTTGGTCTGGCTGGCGACCACCTTGCCGGAAATGTCCTGCAGGCGCCCCGCCGCGTCCTCGCTGATACGGGCGAAGCTTTCCTGAGTCGCCACCAATTGCTGTTCCATCAGCGAGATTTGCTGAAAGCTCCACCAGGCAAGGCCGGCGAACGCAAAGAACAAGGCGCCAACCAGCGCCCACAACGGGCCGGTGCTAGGACTTTTGACCTTGGCCACGGGCGTTGGGCGCGAACGCACCGAGTTGCGAGCGGTGGGCACAAAATCATCGTCGTCGAGGCTGTCGGCACGCAGGCTCGGTACATCGTCGAAGTCGTCGTTGGCATCGTTACGCATGGACATTGAGTCAACCTTTGTGGAACGCGGTGATGGCTTGATGCGGCGAGTATAACCCCCACTGCCGCACCGATTGACCCTGAACCCCCGGACTCGGTTCATTACTGGATTTTTCAGTGGATGTCCTGAGCCTTCCACCAGCCACAGAACTCATCCAGTGCCGTCCAGAGACTGACCTTCGGATCGTAATCCAGATAGTGCCGCGCCCGGCTGATATCCAGGGTGAAATTTTTGTTCATGACCTGCATGCCCAGGCGCGACAGGGTCGGCTCGGGACGGCCCGGCCATAGCTTGCACACGCCTTCGTTGAGCGCCGCCACGGTGTAGGCCAGACCGAAGGAACGGTAGCGGGTGACCTGTGGCACATCCATCTTGCGCATCACGTAATTGACCACATCCCACAACGGCACCGGCGCACCGTTGCTGATGTTGTAAGCCTTGCCCAAGGCTGAGCCCGTCGCCAGCAAGCTGCTGAGCAACGCTTCATTGAGGTTCTGTACGCTGGTGAAATCCACCTTGTTCAAGCCGTTGCCGATAATTGCCAGGCGACCTTTGCGTTGCATGTTCAGCAACCTTGGGAAAATGCTCATGTCGCCGGCACCCGTCACAAAGCGCGGGCGCAAGGCCAGGGTTTCGAGGCCGAATTCCTGGGCACCGAAGACCTTTTGCTCGGCCAGGTATTTGGTCGCCGCGTAGGGATGCTTGAAGCGCTTGGGCACCTGGTCTTCGGTCAATCCCAGATGATCGCGGCCATCGAAATAGATCGATGGCGACGACAAGTGAACCAGCCGCCGGACGCGCTGTTTCAGGCAGGCTTCGACCACGTTTTCGGTGACCTGAACGTTGCCTTGATGAAAATCCTGGTAGCGCCCCCACAAACCGACAGCGCCAGCGCAATGCACCACCGCTTCGACGTCGGAACACAGGTCTCGCGCCAGTTGCGGGTCGCTCAGGTCGCCCTGAATGAACTCGGCGCCACGGCGCACCAAGTGCTCCACACTCTCGGCCCGGCGACCGTTGACCCGCACGTCCAGGCCCTGTTCCAAGGCGAAACGCGCAAAGCGCCCGCCAATGAAACCGCTGGCGCCGGTAACCAGAATCTTCATGAATTGCTCCAACAAATGCTTTTGCAAGCTTCAAGCTGCAAGCTGCAAGCTGCAAGTAAAAAACGGTCCGCAAGCGCTCGCTTGCAACTTGCAGCTTGACGCTCAAGGCTGCTCCCAAGGCACCAGCCATTGCTTCGATGAGCGCACCAATTGATCGGTGAGCAACCCCAACAGCTGACCGCCATTGCGCCAATGATGCCAGTACAGCGGCACATCGATCGGCTTATCTGGCAAAAGCTCGCGCAACACGCCTCGCTCCAGTTGATCGCGCACCTGCAGCTCAGGCACCAGCCCCCAACCCAGGCCCGCCTCCGTGAGACGGATAAAGCCTTCGGACGATGGGCATAAATGGTGTTCAAAACCGCCGTCCACGCCCAGAGAGGCCAGATAGCGATGCTGCAGGAAGTCGTCCGGACCGAATACCAGCGCCGGGGTTCGGGCCAACTGATCGGCACGCACACCTTCGGGGAAATGCCGGGCAATGAAGGCCGGGCTGGCCAGCGCGCGGTAGCGCATCGCGCCCAGCAACACACTGCGCGCGCCAGCCACCGGGCGCTCGCTGGCGCAGACGCAGGCCGCCACTTCGCCTGCGCGCATGCGTTTGAGGCCGACGGTCTGGTCTTCGACCACCAGGTCCAGCAGTAGATGTTGTTCGGCACAGAAGTCGCCCACCGCCACCGCCCACCAAGTGGCCAGGCTGTCGGCATTCAGGGCGATGCGCAGGCGTTCCGGCTGCCCTTCTTCGTCCAGCGCCGGTACCAGCGTTTGCAGATCCCGCTCAAGCAACCGCACCTGCTGCACATGGTTGAGTAATCTGCGGCCGATGTCCGTCGGGGCGGGTGGCGTCACCCGCACCAACACCGGCTGGCCAACCCGCGCCTCCAGCAACTTGATGCGCTGGGAGACAGCCGATTGGGACAAACCCAGCACCTGCGCCGCGCGCTCGAATCCAGCCTGCTCGACCACCGCGGCCAAGGCAGAAAGCAATTTATAGTCGAACATCAGTTTTCCTAATGAGCGATCAGTACTATTGGTTTTTCTTATACAACGTTGCACCGCAGAATAGCCAGCAAGCACTCTTGAACAAGGAACATCCACATGGCTGGCGAAACCTCATTGGCAACCCTGCTGCGCAGCATGAGCCCGCAACTCAACGCCGGCGAATACGTGTTCTGCACCCTGCGCGATGGCAAGCTGCCTGTTGGCCTTGAGATCGTCGGCAGTTTCCGCGAACAGGAAGGGTTGACCGTGATTCTCGAACGTTCCCACGCCGAGAAGGCCGGTTTCAGTTTCGACTACCTCGCGGCCTGGATCACCCTGAACGTGCACTCGGCCCTCGAAGCCGTCGGCCTGACCGCCGCGTTCGCCACCGCATTGGGCCAGGCCGGAATCAGCTGCAACGTGGTTGCCGGCTACTACCACGATCACCTGTTCGTCGGCCTGGCCGATGCCGAACGGGCCATGCAGGTGCTACGGGGCCTGGCAGCCAACGCGGAGTAAAACCTTATGTGGCAAAGCTATGTGAACGGCCTGTTGGTGGCCGCGGGGCTGATCATGGCGATCGGCACCCAGAACGCCTTTGTGCTGGCCCAGAGCCTGCGGCGCGAACATCACCTGCCGGTGGCGGCGCTTTGTGTCATCTGCGATGCGTTGCTGGTGGCGGCCGGGGTATTTGGCCTGGCAACGGTGCTGGCGCAGAACCCGACCCTGCTGGCCATTGCCCGTTGGGGTGGCGCGGCGTTTCTGCTGTGGTACGGCAGCCTGGCGCTGCGTCGGGCCTGCTCGAAACAAAGTCTGCAACAAGGCGAAAATCAGACAGTCCGCTCACTTCGGGCAGTGATGCTCAGCGCGCTGGCCGTGACCTTGCTCAACCCGCATGTGTATCTGGACACCGTGCTGCTGATCGGCTCCCTCGGAGCGCAACAAACAGAGCCGGGCGCTTATGTCGTAGGCGCGGCGAGCGCTTCGTTGCTGTGGTTTTTCACCTTGGCGCTCGGTGCCGCGTGGCTGGCGCCGTGGCTTGCCCGCCCAAGTACCTGGCGAATTCTTGACCTGTTGGTGGCTGCCATGATGTTCGCCGTGGCGTTCCAGTTGATCAGCGCGCCCTGATTTATTCCAAAAGGCTCTGGAACCTCTATTCCACACAGTTGTTGCGTGGTTATGCCGCCCCCCCGGTGCTATGATCCGAACCCTGCGCCGCAAAGAGTACAAACTCCCCGGCGCTTGTTTGGCCGCCCGTGATCGGCCTTGCGCTCACCGCAACTGACCTGATTAGGAGAATCATCATGGCTTTCGAATTGCCGCCGCTGCCGTACGCACACGATGCCCTGCAGCCGCATATTTCCAAGGAAACGCTGGAATACCACCACGACAAGCACCACAACACCTATGTCGTGAACCTGAACAACCTGGTGCCAGGCACCGAGTTCGAAGGCAAGACCCTGGAAGAGATCGTTAAATCTTCCTCGGGCGGTATCTTCAACAACGCCGCTCAGGTCTGGAACCACACCTTCTACTGGAACTGCCTGGCGCCAAACGCCGGCGGTCAGCCAAGCGGCGCACTGGCGGAAGCAATCAACGCTTCGTTCGGTTCGTTCGACAAGTTCAAGGAAGAATTCAGCAAGACGTCCATCGGCACCTTCGGTTCCGGTTGGGGCTGGCTGGTGAAAAAAGCTGACGGTTCCCTGGCCCTGGCCAGCACCATCGGCGCCGGCAACCCACTGACCAACGGCGACACCCCGCTGCTGACCTGCGACGTCTGGGAACACGCCTACTACATCGACTACCGCAACCTGCGTCCGAAGTATGTTGAGGCGTTCTGGAACCTGGTCAACTGGAAGTTCGTGGCTGAGCAGTTTGAAGGCAAAACCTTTACTGCTTAAGATCGATGCCAGTCAGAAAACCCGGCTTATTGGCCGGGTTTTTTATGTGTGGATCTTGAGTCACCCCATTTGACCGTATTATCCGCCGCAAACGAAGCGTCGATTAACGTCCGGTAGAGCTCGTAAAATTCACTCTCTCTGAAAAAACGATTATCCGGTTTCGTTACAATCACAATGATCTAATTAAGGGTTCGCACTGAATCTCAAAATTGACGGAATTGGCCAAAAAGCACTCACGGTGAGCCTGTTCATGTAGTTTACTGGCGAGCATTCTGTCTGAATTCAAAGTAATCTCAACTTCCGGATGCAATATCACCTTGGTGAAATGCCCTTTACGAGTAGGGTGTTCATCCACCATGAACCCCACCGCGTTATCAACGTAACCAGTGACGACGATCTTATTGATGGCGCATAAATGCAAATACCATAACTTGTGGCAAGCAGCAATCGACGCCACCAGCATATCCTCTGGATTCCATTTGGCGGGATCGCCCAAAAATGCGGGGTCTGACGATCCTTGCAGGACAGGTTTGCCTTTGGATGTGACGGTATAATCTCGATCGTAAGCGCCATAAGTAGACGTGCCCACGCCGCGATTACCGGTCCAGCGGATTTCTACCTGGTAGCTGTGTTCACTCATGTAGTGCTCTCTCGCTGGTCAAAATTTTGAACTGGTTTAGGCGTTTTTGCAAACGGCCTTTTCGTTAGAATTTTTGGGTTTTAAGATAAAGTAAACGGGCGATTTTTTGGTTCCGCGCCGACTAAACATAGTCTCAGAGTAGCTATAAAATACTGCAAGCCTATGATTTTTTTTCAAACCCGGCCTGCAGTATTTTTAAACATTTAAATCATTAAGTGCAAAATCAATAATAGGCGTAACTGGAAGTAGGTCAATCGAAATCCTCGTAAGACATTTCGCACATTTGTGTAGTTCGACTCCTACAGATTAGCCATCCAAAAGCAAACAATTAATAAAGGTAATATTTTACGCTCGAACAACTGAAGGATACGCTGATTCTAGTAGGTCCGACTTCACAAGAAAGCCGGACCGGTCAAGACGATAACGCGGTTAAACAGACTTGACGTTTACCCCTGCGGATCGACGTTATCCAGCGCCCGATTCACCGCCAGTTCCGCCAGCATGACGATCTGCGCGATGGCCAGCGCGGTGCTGCGCTGGGGGCCGGTCAGGTAGGTGGCGAAGTCATTGGCGATGACGTTGGCTGAAGCTAATGATTCGCAGGCGTGGGCGAGGAGGGATTCGGTATCCGTGTCGGGGACGATCATGAAGAGGGTGTTGGGGCTGTAGGGTTTGGTGGTGTTGCAGGGGGGATCGGGGATTAACTTATTCATGTAACACTCCTTAAAAAATCGGAGCCATCACTTGCCGTTTCTCACGCGGGCGAAGAGGTGGCAGCTATGTGCGGAGTGAGAAACCGGCAAGGAGCAATCCGGCCAGACCGAGGTCTGCCCGCACACAGCCGCCATAACGAATCTGCAGGCAGCGGATAAGCTGGCAGCAATTATGGTGGTACTGGCACTGGATTAACACTCTCTGCCGGGTTCTCACGCCCGATCGCTGAGTTTTCAGCGACAGCTACAGGCTATTGAGTCGGCTTCCGACGGGCAACCTGAAAACTGTGTGGGAATCGTCTGATGTTTTTACATGTGTTTAAACACGTAAAAACGGAACGCGGAGTGTCCCTCGCTGCTTGCCACGCGAGAAGGTGGCAATGTGATCAATCGGGTACAACGGGAATTGATTGGTCGGCCTTCAGGCCCTCATCGCTGGCAAGCCAGCTCCCACAGGGTTTTGGGTACATCTGCAGAATCAGGTCGGCTGGCAGGCCGTCTTCGCGGGCAAGCCTCGCTCCTACAGGGGTTTCGTGTACATCCGCAAAATCAGTGCGGCGGGCAAGCCTCAATGCCGGTCAGGAAATTGTAGGAGCGAGCTTGCTCGCGATGGACTCAAGAGCGCCGCGTTTAACCAGTAAACACGCGTTATCGTTAACGACCATCGCGAGCAAGCTCGCTCCTACCGGGGGCCGGGTACACCGGTGCTTCTCACCACTCATCAGGCCGAGCGTTAGCTCGCCTGCAGCTCTTGATCTTGATCCACCCGCCCCTTCGGGAGGCTGAGTGGAGGTGTTCATCCGGGGAGTGGCGCGCAGCGCCGTTCGACGCAGTCGAACACGCTGCATGTAGGTCGTAGCGAAGCAGACCGGAGGGCAGTGTCCCCGGATGAATACCGGAGCGAAGGAACGCCGAGCCTTAGCGAGGGGCCGGACGCCGGGGCGAGCCTTTTTGGGTACTTTTTTGGCGTTTGAAAAAAGTGCCTCGCCGTAAGGGCGAAACCATAGGTGGCCGTTACCGCAGGAATGGATATGTACACCTGAAAGGAAAGGATCGGCTCGAAGGCCGCCTTCGCTGGCAAGCCAGCTCCTACGAGGTCCGCGTTGATGCGCAAAATATGGTCCGGAGCCGGCTCGCTCCACAGTTGAATCGGGTCATACGGCCAATTTCCCACAATGAAACCAGCATTCCCCCCCTTGCCCCAACGCCACAGCCGTCTAACATCAACCAGAAGGAAAATAAGTCAAAATCCCCCCTCAAGTTGAAGGACTCAACAACCGACACAGTACTCATAAGGAAATGACTCCCGACCACAGCATTTCGGCCAAGCCACAGGCAAATGCCCCTGTGCTTGATTGTCCCTTTGACTGCCATTACCGGATTGCCAATACTCACGGCAACTTGATGCTACCCGCACGGAACAAGGAATGACTCTTTGAAGCTGGAACTCAAGAACAGCTTGTCGGTGAAGTTGCTCCGGGTCGTGCTCCTGTCGGCATTGATCGTCGGCGTGGTCTTGAGCTGCGCGCAGATCGTTTTCGATGCCTATAAAACACGTCAGGCCGTGGCCGGCGATGCCCAGCGCATCCTCGACATGTTCCGCGACCCCTCGACCCAGGCCGTCTACAGCCTGGACCGGGAAATGGGCATGCAGGTCATCGAAGGCCTGTTCCAGGACGCCGCCGTGCGCCAGGCTTCCATCGGCCATCCCAACGAGGCCATGCTCGCGCAAAAGTCCCGTGAGTTGCAGCAATCCAACAGTCGCTGGCTGACCGACCTGATCCTCGGCAAGGAACGCACCTTCACCACCCAACTGGTGGGTCGCAGCCCTTACAGCGAATATTACGGCGACCTGAGCATCACCCTCGACACCGCGACTTACGGCCAGGGTTTTATCGTCAGCTCGGTGATCATCTTCATCTCCGGCGTATTGCGCGCCCTGGCCATGGCGCTGGTGCTGTACCTGGTCTACCACTGGCTACTGACCAAACCGCTGTCGCGAATCATCGAGCACCTGACCGAAATCAATCCGGACCGACCCAGCGCACACAAGATTCCCCAGCTCAAGGGCCACGAGAAAAACGAACTGGGGATCTGGATCAACACCGCCAACCAGTTGCTCGAGTCCATCGAGCGCAACACCCATCTGCGTCACGTAGCCGAAAACAGCCTGCTGCGCATGGCCCAGTATGATTTCCTCACCGGCCTGCCAAACCGTCAGCAATTGCAGCAACAACTGGACAAGATCCTGGTCGACGCCGGCAAATTGCAACGGCGGGTCGCGGTGCTCTGTGTCGGGCTGGATGATTTCAAGGGCATCAACGAGCAGTTCAGCTACCAGACCGGCGACCAACTGCTGCTGGCCTTGGCCGATCGCCTGCGGGCCCACAGCGGTCGTCTCGGCGCCCTCGCCCGCCTGGGTGGCGACCAGTTCGCCCTGGTTCAGGCCGATATCGAACAACCCTACGAAGCGGCCAAACTGGCCCAAAGCATTCTCGATGACCTGGAAGCGGCGTTTGCCATTGATCATCAAGAGATCCGCCTGCGCGCCACCATCGGCATCACCCTGTTCCCCGAGGACGGCAACAGCACCGAGAAGCTGCTGCAAAAGGCCGAGCAGACCATGACCCTGGCCAAGACCCGCTCGCGCACTCGCTATCAGTTCTATATCGCCAGCGTAGACACCGAGATGCGCCGCCGTCGCGAACTGGAAAAAGACCTGCGCGATGCCCTGGCCCGCAACCAGTTCTACCTCGTCTACCAACCGCAGATCAGTTACCGCGATCATCGGGTAGTGGGCGTCGAGGCGTTGATTCGCTGGCAGCATCCCGAGCACGGGCTGGTCCCCCCCGAACTGTTCATCCCGCTGGCCGAGCAAAACGGCACCATCATCGCCATCGGTGAATGGGTCCTGGATCAGTCCTGCAAGCAGTTGCGCGACTGGCATGACCAGGGTTTCGCCGACCTGCGCATGGCGGTCAACCTGTCCACCGTGCAGTTGCATCACGCCGAGCTGCCACGGGTGGTCAACAACCTGCTGCAGATGTACCGCCTGCCGCCGCGCAGTCTGGAGCTGGAAGTCACCGAAACCGGCCTGATGGAAGACATCAGCACTGCAGCCCAACACCTGCTGAGCCTGCGTCGCTCCGGCGCACTGATCGCGATCGACGACTTCGGCACCGGTTATTCGTCACTGAGTTATCTGAAAAGCCTGCCGCTGGACAAGATCAAGATCGACAAGAGCTTCGTGCAGGACCTGCTCGACGACGACGATGACGCGACCATCGTTCGGGCCATCATCCAGCTGGGCAAGAGCCTGGGCATGCAGGTGATCGCCGAAGGCGTGGAAACCCCCGAGCAGGAGGCCTACATCATCTCCGAAGGCTGCCATGAAGGTCAGGGCTATCTCTACAGCAAACCCTTGCCGGCGCGGGAGTTGAGCGCTTATCTCAAGCTGGCGCAGCGCAATAATGCGAAGGTCACCCTGTAGGAGCAGCCGGTCGACGCTCGATTGCTCGCGAAAAACCTGCAGGCGACGCGTTCTTCCAGGCAGCACGTGTCATTGTTCACGTCCATCGTCGGAACGCCGCCCGGAGCAAGCTCGCTCCTACAGGGTGCGATGACCGTGTGAATAAGAAATATTTCCAGCTACAACCCTTTACACATAATGCGAAAGATTTGCATTATGTCGCAGTTTTGCGCGTTGATTGCGCCATTCCACCCCCTCTCGAAGCAGGATGTTCGCCATGATTCGTATGCCTCTGGCTACCGCCAGTCTGTTGGCCATCGCTATTTCCCTCGCCGGTTGTGGCGAAGGCAAAGACAAGGCTGCCGCTCCGCAAGCGCCTACTCCAGCCGCCACGACCACGGCACCGGCTCCGGCTGTTGCCCCTGCTGCTGCCGGTAAAGTCGACGAAGCCGCCGCCAAAGCCGTTGTCGCGCATTACGCCGACGTCGTCTTCGCCGTTTACAGCGATGCCGAATCCACCGCGAAAACCCTGCAAACCGCCGTCGACGCCTTCCTCGCCAAACCGGACGCCGACACCCTTAAAGCCGCCAAGGCCGCCTGGGTTGCCGCTCGCGTTCCTTACCTGCAGAGCGAAGTGTTCCGCTTCGGCAACACCATCATCGACGACTGGGAAGGTCAGGTGAATGCCTGGCCACTGGACGAGGGCCTGATCGACTACGTCGACAAGTCCTACGAACACGCACTGGGTAACCCGGGCGCCACCGCCAATATCATCGCCAACACGCAAGTCCAGGTCGGCGAAGACAAGATCGACGTCAAGGACATCACCCCGGAAAAACTCGCCAGCCTGAACGAGCTGGGCGGTTCCGAGGCCAACGTCGCCACCGGTTACCATGCCATCGAATTCCTGCTGTGGGGTCAGGACCTGAATGGCACCGGCCCTGGCGCCGGCAACCGTCCGGCTTCCGACTACCTTGAAGGCGCCGGTGCCACCGGCGGTCATAACGAGCGTCGTCGCGCTTACCTGAAATCCGTGACCCAGCTGTTGGTCAGCGACCTGGAAGAGATGGTCGGTAACTGGAAGCCGAACGTGGCCGACAACTACCGCGCCACCCTGGAAGCGGAACCGGCTGAAAGCGGCCTGCGTAAAATGCTGTTCGGCATGGGCAGCCTGTCCCTGGGCGAACTGGCGGGTGAGCGCATGAAGGTTTCCCTGGAAGCCAACTCCCCGGAAGACGAACACGACTGCTTCAGCGACAACACCCATAACTCGCAGTTCTACGACGCCAAAGGCATCCGTAACGTCTACCTGGGCGAATACACCCGCGTCGACGGCAGCAAGATGACCGGCGCCAGCCTGTCGTCCCTGGTGGCCAAGGCTGACCCGGCCGCCGACACCGCACTGAAAGCCGACCTGGCGGCGACCGAAGCGAAGATGCAGGTCATCGTCGATCACGCCAACAAGGGTGAGCACTACGACCAACTGATCGCCGCCGGCAATACGGCTGGCAACCAGATCGTCCGTGACGCTATCGCCTCCCTGGTCAAGCAGACCGGCTCGATCGAAGCGGCTGCCGGCAAACTGGGCATCAGCGACCTGAACCCGGACAATGCCGATCACGAGTTCTGATCAACGCTGTCTGAACAAAAGGCGACCTTCGGGTCGCCTTTTTTTGTTAGCCCGCTCCCACAGGAGATCGCGGCTTCCAGATAAACCCTGCGCCACATCAACCAAACGATAATTCCTCTTATTCAATCCCCCCTGCCCTGTTAGACTTTGCGCCCTTGTTTTGCTCGTCTTGCAG
>NZ_CABVII010000015.1 GCF_902497995.1 Pseudomonas fluorescens
TTCGCCGGCCAGCTGGAAAACATGCTTGGCCAGGTCGACCGCCACGGTAGTGCAGGCCGACAAATCGGCAGAAGACAATGATTGATCAATCGAAGTATGCTTTTTCATGGACTCGCCCTCGCTGTCGATGGCTGTTTAGACTGCCACCGTGGCGCATTGACGCCTCGGCGTGGGCGAGTCCATCCAATTACAGGGGGCGTGTCGTTCCTGCACAAACCTGCGCTGACATACGGCGAATAATCCGGTAACACCGTCTCGACCTTGCCTGGTTATTAGCCGATGGCGAGGTTCGTTGCATGGCCACTCAGAAAAAATACAAGCGATACACAAACTGTAACAAATGGGCCGGATAGTGCGCGTTTGGTCGGCATGGCATCGACTTTCGAAATAGAAATGTTTCCGAATTGCGTCAAGGCCAATCGATCTAAAAATGATCGAAAAAATACCTTTCAGGAATTAGATCGTGGGGCGACCGCTCTATTTCGGGGGTGAGCTGTATTCCTGAAAGGTATAAAAAAAGGATTTAACAATTCTTTTTTGGATTGTGACTAATTCATGACCCCGCAATGACCAAAAAATCTGGGATTAGACCATGGTCGTAGACACACAAAGTTACGATTGACTTGTGGGTCACCGTCTGGCGCTAATCGCGCATCTTAGGATTCTGGGCAAACGATCCAGGGCCAGGACTACAAGAATTAGAAAAGAGAGGAGCGACACAATGAACAAGTCCACCTTGGCCCTGGCCGTGGCCGTAGGGGTTTTGGCGCAGCAGGCAGGCGCCGCGGGTTTCATCGAAGACAGCAAGGCTTCCGTCAGTTCCCGGACCATGTACTACAACAACGATAATCGCGATGGCGGCGCAGATCAGCGCGAGACCGCTGAAGGCCTGAAGTTCGATTACCTGTCCGGCTTCACCCAAGGCCCTGTCGGTTTTGGTTTTGATGCCCAGGCGCTCCTCGGTATTCACCTCGAGGGTGGCCGGGGTCATCACCCGGATAACAACTCATTCTTCCCGAGCGACACCGACGGTTCGGCATCGGACACGTACAGTCGCGTGGCAGGTAACGTCAAGGCGCGCTTCTCGAAGACCGAGGCCCACTATGGTGGTGCTCTGCAACCCAACATGCCGATTCTGGTAGCGAACGACAGCCGTCTGCTGCCCCAGACCTTTGAAGGTGGCACCATCACCTCGAAGGAAATCGACAACGTGACCTTCAACGTCGGGCAGCTCGAACACGCGGCGGGTCGTGCCTCGTCCAACACCACCGGTCTGGCAGTGGCTGGCGGTACCGAGGAAAGCAACCAATTCCGTTATGCCGGTGCGGACTGGAAGGTCACCAAAGACCTCACCCTGCAGTACTACTATGCGAACCTGGAAGACTACTACAAGCAGAACTTCCTCGGCCTGGTGCACGTCCTCCCGATCAGCGCCAACCAGTCCTTCAAGTCAGACCTGCGCTATTTCGACAGCAGCTCCGACGGCAAGAACGGCGATGTGGGCTACCGGTTCAATAACAACGGTGGTTTCGCCAAGACCCCGGGCGAGGTCGATAACAAGACCTGGAGCGCCATGTTCACCTACACCCTGGGTCCTAACGCTTTCCTGGTCGGCCATCAACGTGTCAGCGATGACGGCGGCTTCGTTTATCTGAACCAGGGCAACGTGGTCGATGGCAACGGTCGCAACGAAGGGGCCGGCGGCTCGAGCTTCTATTCGTTTACCGATTCGATGATCAATGGCTTTGTCCGGGCCGGTGAAAACACCACCTTCGGCCAGTACACCCTCGACTTCGCCTCTCTGGGTGTTCCAGGCCTGAAAACTTCGGTCGCCTACCTGCATGGCGATAACATCAAGGCTGCCAATGGCACTGGCGGCGATCAATCCGAGTGGGAACGTGACTTGCGAGTGGACTACGTTATCCAGCAGGGCGCCCTCAAAGGTTTCGGCACTACGCTGCGCCATGGCACCTACCGTGGCAGCGATACCGGTATCGCCAGCCAGGACCAGACCCGTCTGATCTTCAACTACACCTACAGCTTCATGTAACTGATTTTCCGAAAAGCCTTGCCCAGCTGGGGCGAGGCTTTTTTTTGGATTTTTTTGTTATTCCAAAATAGTCAACGATGCTAATTTTTTATTCTTTTTAGTTTTTGTTTCCGCCCCTTAAAGTGCAGCCATCAGACACTCATCAGGCGCAGCAAACACCCGCCTCAGACAGCAGCAACGACCCGATTTCATTGCCCGGCAAATGGGCTTACTGGCCGATACCCCGTATCCCGGCCCGGACGAAGACTGCGAAGCTATATTCCTAAATGGAATGAAAAAGAATGAAATAAATTATTTTGGCTTTATCATGCCGGCCGCAAATCGCGGTGGGCAAACCGCAGTATGGCGCTGATTGCGCCTCCAGGATCCGGGCATTCGAACCAGGACCAGGAGCCTAAAAGATTAGAAATGAGAGGAGCGAAACATGAACAAGTCCACGTTGGCCCTGGCTGTGGCCGCAGGGGTTTTGACGCAGCAGGCAGGCGCCGCCGGTTTCATCGAAGACAGCAAGGCAACATTGGGGCTGCGCAACTTCTACATCAACACGGATAACCGTAGCGGTGCCGCCAATCCAAGCAGAAACGAAGAATGGGGCCAAGGCTTCGATCTGCGGTTCATCTCCGGTTATACCCAAGGCACCGTAGGTTTCGGCGTCGACGCCATCGGCCTGTTGGGCGTGCGTCTGGACTCGGGCGGCGGCACTAACGGTGCAGCCAACGGCGCGGCCTACGGTGGCACTGTTTTCCCTAGCGAATCCAACGGCGAAGCGGTGGATAACTTTTCCAGCCTGGGCCTGACGGCCAAGGCCAAGATCTCCCAGACCGAGCTGAAACTGGGGACCCTGCAGCCAAAACTGCCGGTTATCGTGACCAACGACGGTCGTCTGTTACCGCAAACCTTCCAGGGTGGTCAGATCACCTCGAACGAAATCAAAGACCTGACACTGGTCGGCGGTCAAATCGAGCACGTCAAAGGCCGTAACTCCAGCAGCAATGAACAACTGTCTATCGGGGGCGCTTCCGCGCGTACCGCCAACAGCAACAAGTTCATCTATGCCGGTGGCGACTACAAGATCACCAAAGACCTGACTGCCCAGTACTACTACGGCAATCTGGAAGACTTCTACAAGCAACACTTCCTGGGTCTGGTGCACAACTGGTCAATCGGTCCGGGCGTGTTGAAGTCTGACCTGCGTTATTTCAACAGCTCCGATGACGGTCTGAATGGCAACACTGCGGCCTATTACAGCAACGGTAACTACAACAGCACCGCCAACGGTAAAGGTAAGGTCGACAACAACCTGTATAGCGGCCTGTTCCTGTATACCGTTGCCGGCCACACCTTTGGCGGCGGCTATCAGGTCAGCAACGGCAGCAGCGACTTCCCTTGGCTGAACCAGGGTGACGGCTCGTCGGCTTACCTGACTACCGACAGCCAGATCGCCAAGTTCGCCCGTGCCGGCGAACGTACCTGGCAGGCACGCTACTCGTATGACTTCGCCAAGGTTGGCGTGCCTGGCTTGACCGCCGGTATGGTTTACTTGCGTGGTGACGACATCGATACCCGGTCCCCAGCGAGCACTAATAGCTCCGAATGGGAACGCGATCTGACTGTTGGTTATGTCGTACCGGAAGGCCCGTTGAAAAACGTCGGCCTGATGTGGAAAAACGCTACATGGCGTACCAACATCCCGGGCCAGCGCGACCAGGACGAAAACCGCCTGATCGTCAGCTACTCGATCCCGCTGTTGTAACAGCGCTCGCGTAACTGAAGTAAAAAAGCCCCGCCCGGCATCACGCCGGGCGGGGCTTTTACGTTTTCAAGTCAGGCTCACCCCGTAAACCCTCCTCGAAATCCCTCTTTTTTGCAGCGACTCAAGGCCTTCTCGAACCTTGGCGCGGATAGTCGTCCTGAGGCTGGATCTAGTCCAGTGAACAGATTTTTAATATTCGTTTTAGATCTAGATAAATCGATATTTATTCTTTTTAATAGACAAAAAATACAGGCACAGTTGGGCTCAACAAGCACTCACAAGGAGCAGCACCATGAGCCTCAGACTGGGCGATATCGCCCCCGATTTCGAACAGGATTCCAGCGTCGGCACCCTCCGTTTCCACGAGTGGCTTGGCGATAGCTGGGGCGTGCTGTTTTCCCACCCGGCGGACTTCACGCCAGTGTGCACGACCGAGCTGGGCTTCACGGCCAGGTTGAAAGACCAATTCGCCCAGCGTGGGGTCAAGGCCATCGCGCTGTCCGTAGACCCGGTGGATTCACACCACCGGTGGATTGAAGACATCAACGAAACCCAGGACACGATCGTCAATTTCCCGATCCTGGCCGATGCCGATCGCAAGGTTTCGGACCTCTACGACCTGATCCACCCCAACGCCAATGACACCTTGACCGTACGTTCATTGTTCGTCATCGACCCGAACAAAAAGGTCCGGTTGACCATCACCTATCCGGCGAGCACCGGCCGTAATTTCAATGAAATCCTGCGGGTGATCGATTCGCTGCAACTCACGGATAACTACAAGGTGGCGACCCCGGCCAACTGGCAGGACGGTGATGAAGTAGTAATCGTGCCGTCGCTCAAGGATGAAGATGAAATCAGCAAACGCTTTCCCCAGGGTTATCGCGCGGTGAAGCCGTACCTGCGCCTGACGCCGCAGCCTAATCGCTAAGCTACCAATCCTGTAGGAGCGAGGCTTGCCCGCGAAGGCGTCGTCATAGCCACCATCAATGTCGGATGTGATGGCCTCTTCGCGGGCAAGCCTCGCTCCTACAGGGGGTAGCGTGCATTCACAATGCAGGGGTTTTCGGGCCGTTTCGACGGCCTTTTTTTACGGCTCGAAAACGCAAAATCACTTATCTCTAAAACGAATAACCAAATGAATAAATATGATTTATGGATATAACAATCACCTGTTAAGGTCACTTCCATCAAAGCGAGACCGCACACCGCGAATCGCCAACACCGCCCAAGGAATCGTCTGAATGCTGGTTGTCTCACTCGGTGGCAGTCCCAGCCAGCGCTCCCGTTCCGGGGTGCTGCTGGAACGCTCTCAACGTTGGTTGCAGGAGCAAGGTGTGGAGGTGGTGAGTTATCAGGTACGGGACTTCCCGGCCGAAGACTTGCTGCACGCACAGTTCGACAGCCCGAAGGTGATCGACCTGCTGCAACAGATTGAAAACGCTGATGGGCTGCTGATCGCTACCCCGGTCTACAAGGCATCGTTCTCCGGCGCACTGAAAACCGTGCTGGACCTGCTGCCCGAGCGCGCCCTGGCCCATAAAGTGGTTTTGCCAATGGCCACCGGTGGCAGCATCGCCCACATGCTGGCGGTGGATTACGCGCTCAAGCCGGTGCTGTCGGCGTTGAAGGCACAGGAAATGCTCCATGGGATTTTCGCCGTCGACAGCCAGATCGCTTATGGCGTAGGCAGCGCCCAGGCGCAGTTGGCGCCCGAGCTGGAACAACGATTGAACGAGTCGCTGGAGCTGTTTTTCAGCGCCATGGCCCGACGGCCAAAGCCGATCGACCCAAACCTGTTGAATGAACGTTTGTTGAGTGCTCGCTGGAGCATTTAAGCCTGCACTCAAGCCACACCTGAATTTGAAGTACTCACCTTACTGGCCCGCCAACGGGCAAGCAGGTGCAGCCAAAACCCAACTGCAAAAAGGAGAGCGCTATGCGCACTGTCATTTTGCGTCGTGGTCTGGTCGCTCTGTTTGCTGCGGCCGCCTTCGGCGTCATTACTCAAGCTCAGGCGCTTTCTACCCAGGAAAGCGTTCTTCGTATCGGTTATCAGAAGTACGGCACCCTGGTGCTGCTCAAAGCCAAAGGCACCCTGGAAAAACGCCTCGCCACCCAAGGCGTGGACGTGCAATGGACGGAATTCCCCGGCGGCCCGCAGCTGCTGGAAGGCTTGAACGTCGGCTCCATCGACTTCGGCGTCACCGGCGAAACGCCGCCGGTATTTGCCCAGGCGGCCGGTGCCGATCTGCTCTACGTCGCCTATGAACCACCGGCGCCTCACAGCGAAGCGATCCTGGTGCCGAAGGACTCGCCGATCAAATCGGTGCAGGAGCTCAAGGGCAAGAAAGTCGTCCTCAACAAAGGCTCCAACGTGCACTACCTGCTGGTCCGTGCGCTGGAAGACGCCGGCCTCAAATACACCGACATCCAGACCGTGTTCCTGCCGCCGGCCGATGCCCGCGCCGCGTTCGAGCGTGGCAGTGTCGATGCCTGGGTGATCTGGGACCCGTACCAGGCGGCTGCCGAACAGCAGCTGCACGCCCGCACCCTGCGTGATGGCCAGGGCATCGTCGACAACCATCAGTTCTACCTGGCGACCAAACCCTACGCGCAGAAAAATCCCGAGGTGATCAAGACCCTGGTGGAAGAAGTGCGCGCGGTCGGGGAATGGTCCAGAGCCAACCCCATCGAGGTGACCAAACAGGTCTCGCCACTGCTCGGCCTGCAGGCGGACATCACCCTGACCTCGGTGAAACGCCAGGGTTACGGCGCACTGTTCCTGACCCCTGAAGTGGTCGCCGCCCAACAGAAAATCGCCGACAGCTTCTACCAGCTCAAGCTGATACCGAAGCCGCTGAGCATCAAAGACGTGATCTGGACGCCACCGGCGGCCGTTGCCAAAGCACAGTAATTTCGATTTCCCAAGGAGACCACTCCATGAGCCTCAATATTTTCTGGTTCCTGCCTACCCACGGCGATGGCCATTACCTTGGCACCGCCGAAGGCGCTCGCGCCGTCGACCACGGTTACCTGCAGCAAGTCGCGCAAGCGGCGGATCGCCTGGGCTTCGGCGGGGTGTTGATCCCTACCGGTCGCTCTTGCGAAGACTCGTGGCTGGTGGCTGCGTCGCTGATTCCGGTGACCCAACGCCTGAAATTCCTCGTCGCCCTGCGCCCCGGGATCATTTCCCCGACGGTGGCGGCGCGTCAGGCCGCGACCCTGGATCGCCTGTCCGGCGGTCGTGCACTGTTCAACCTGGTCACCGGCGGCGATCCGGAAGAATTGGCCGGCGACGGTTTGTTCCTGACCCACGAAGAGCGCTATCAGGCTTCGGTGGAATTCACCCGCATCTGGCGCCGGGTGCTGGAAGGAGAAACCGTCGATTACGACGGTCAGCACATCAGCGTCAAGGGCGCCAAGCTGCTCTATCCGCCGATCCAGCAACCGCGTCCGCCGCTGTACTTCGGCGGTTCTTCGGAAGCGGCGCAGGATCTCGCGGCAGAACAGGTCGAAATGGTCCTGACCTGGGGTGAGCCGCCCGCAGCCGTGGCCGAGAAGATCGCACAAGTACGCGCCAAGGCCGCGAAGCTCGGGCGCACGGTGCGCTTCGGTATTCGCTTGCATGTGATCGTGCGGGAAACCAATGCCGAGGCGTGGCAAGCGGCCGATCGCTTGATCTCACACTTGGACGACGAAACCATCGCCCGTGCCCAGGCTTCTCTGGCCCGCTTCGATTCCGTCGGCCAGCAACGCATGGCGGCGCTGCATGGCGGCAGTCGCGATAACCTGGAAGTCAGCCCCAACCTGTGGGCCGGCGTTGGCCTGGTGCGCGGTGGTGCCGGTACGGCGCTGGTGGGCGACGGTCCAACCGTGGCTGCTCGCGTGAAGGAATACGCGGACCTGGGCATCGATACCTTCATCTTCTCCGGTTATCCACACCTGGAAGAATCCTACCGCGTCGCCGAATTGCTGTTTCCGCACCTGGACGTCGAGCGTCCGGAGTTGCCGAAAAGCGCCGGTTACGTCAGCCCCTTCGGTGAGATGGTCGCCAACGACATTCTTCCCAAAGCCGCGTCCCAGAGCTGAGGCGCGCCATGAAGAAAATTACCCATAGCCTCGCGCCCTGGGCGTTGCCGGTGTTGCTGCTGGCGGTATGGCAGTTGTCAGTGTCGGCGGGCTGGTTGTCGACGCGAATCCTGCCGGCACCCATTGCCGTCATCGAAGCCGGCGTGAGCCTGGTCCGCAGCGGTGAAATCTGGACTCACCTGGCCATCAGCGGCTGGCGTGCGGCACTGGGCTTCGCCATCGGTGGCGGCATCGGCCTGACCCTGGGCTTCATCACCGGCCTGTCGAAATGGGGTGAGCGCCTGCTCGACAGCTCGGTGCAAATGATCCGCAACGTACCGCACCTGGCGTTGATTCCGCTGGTGATCCTGTGGTTCGGGATCGATGAGTCGGCGAAGATTTTCCTGGTCGCACTGGGCACGCTGTTCCCGATCTACCTGAACACCTATCACGGCATCCGCAACGTCGACCCGGCGCTGGTGGAGATGTCCCGCAGTTATGGCTTGTCCGGTTTCAGCCTGTTCCGTCAGGTGATCCTGCCAGGTGCATTGCCTTCGATTCTGGTCGGTGTGCGCTTCGCCCTGGGCTTTATGTGGCTGACCCTGATCGTCGCGGAAACCATTTCCGCCAGCTCCGGCATCGGCTACCTGGCGATGAATGCCCGGGAGTTCCTGCAGACCGACGTGGTGGTGTTGGCGATTCTTTTGTACGCGGTGCTCGGCAAACTCGCCGACCTCGCGGCCCGTGGGCTTGAACGTGTGTGGTTGCGCTGGCATCCGGCCTATCAGGTCTCCAAGGGAGGTGCCGCATGACCGCTCAACAACCTCCACGCCTGCTGCGCGGTATTGCGCTGGCGGTGCGCAAGCTGCAAAAGACCTTTGGTTCGCGGCAAGTGTTGCGCGAGATCGATCTGCACATCCCGGCCGGTCAATTCGTCGCGGTCGTCGGTCGCAGCGGCTGTGGCAAAAGTACCTTGCTGCGCTTGCTGGCCGGTCTCGACAAACCCACGGGCGGTGAATTGCTGGCCGGTTCCGCGTCGCTGAGCGAGGCGCGGGAAGACACCCGGCTGATGTTCCAGGAAGCGCGTCTATTGCCCTGGAAGAAGGTGATCGACAACGTCGGTCTCGGGCTCAAGGGCAACTGGCGGCCGCAAGCCCTGGACGCGTTGGAAGCGGTGGGCCTGGCGGATCGCGCCAACGAGTGGCCAGCGGCCTTGTCCGGGGGGCAGAAGCAACGTGTGGCCCTGGCGCGCGCGCTGATTCACCAACCGCGCTTGCTGTTGCTGGACGAGCCCCTGGGCGCCCTGGATGCCCTGACTCGCATTGAAATGCAGCAGCTGATCGAACGTCTCTGGCAGAAGCACGGCTTCACCGTGTTGCTGGTGACCCACGACGTCAGTGAAGCGGTGGCGATTGCCGATCGGGTGATCCTGATCGAAGACGGTGAAGTCGGTCTCGATCTGCACGTGGAATTGCCACGTCCTCGGGTTCGCGGCTCCCATCGGCTGGCGGCACTGGAAACCGAAGTCCTCAACCGCGTGCTGGCGCTGCCTGGCCAGCCGCCGCAGCCGGAACCTGTTTCACCATTGCCCACGCAATTGCGCTGGGCGCAATAGAAGCAGCGGCAAGTTGCAAGCTTCAAGCTGCAATGTAGAAGCGCAGTGATGTTACTTGCAGCTTGCCGTTCATTTCGACCTCAGGAGAAATCGTATGACTATCAAAGCCATCAACGTTCGCAACCAGTTCAAGGGCTCGATCAAGGAAATCGTGCTGGGTGATGTCCTTTCGGAAATCGACGTGCAGACCGCTTCGGGCATCGTGACTTCGGTGATCACTACGCGCTCGGTGAAAGAGCTGGAGCTGGTGGTTGGCAGCGAAGTGATCGCGTTTGTGAAATCCACCGAGGTGTCGATCGCCAAGTTGTAAGCGACGTGCATTGCGCACAACCCCGGAGGGTATGAGCCCTTCGGGGTTTTGTATGTGCGTGAATCAGTGGGTTCGGTGGTGTGGCCTTCGCGAGCAAGCCCGCTCCCACATTTGACCGCGTACTTTCCCGCCGACTCGGTCGAAATGTGGGAGCGGGCTTGCTCGCGAAGAGGCCCGCACGGTCAACAAAAAAATCAGGCCGGATGAGCGCGCTTGGGCAAATACGGCGGTAGATACAGCCCCAGATACGCATCAAACACCCGCATCCCTTCCTCCGCCATGCGCGGCGTGATCTGTTCGTGCTGTTGCACCGAGCGTGCATACACCCGATCCCCCAACTCCATGGCCAGCGCAAACACATCGACATCGGTCGGCAACTTTGGCAGTTCGAAGTGATGATCGAACAACTTGTGCATCAGGTCTCCGAGCTCGATGTCGTGCTGGCGGTCGGCCTGGGTGACTTCGGTCAGGCCGTGCTGGGCGAGGATCAGTTGCCGGGCGGCAGCATCTTCGTCGTAGATGTCGAGCATGCGTTGTTCCACCAGTCGCGACAGGTCGCGCCAGCCGCTGAGGGCGTCATGGTCGATGGGCGCTTGCAGGCAAGCGCGGAAGGCGGCATGGACGTCGGCGGTCAGGGCTTCGAGCAGGGCCGGGACGCTGGCGAAGAAGTGGTAGACCGAGGAGGGCGGGATCTCCGCGCGTTCAGCGACGCTATAGATCGACAGGCTGGCCACGCCCTCGGCCGCCAGCAGCGTGCGGGCGGCATCGAGTATCGAATCGATCCGGGCCTGGCTGCGGGCGCGGGGTTTGCGTGGGGTGGCGAGTCGGGTCATTGAAGTCTCCTGCGGGGCAGCGGGCATTGTACGAGCCGAGTTGTGTGTTGTCTGCCGGGACGCCTTCGCGGGCAAGCCTCGCTCCTACAGTCGATCATTAAACGTATATCCCTGTAGGAGCGAGGCTTGCCCGCGAACCGCCGAAGGCGGCCATAAAAAAACGCCGCAAGCCTTATCAGCCTGCGGCGTTCTCGTTTATAGCAACCGCTTAAACGGTATGCAGGTACCAGTTGTACTCGAGGTCGGAGATGGAATGTTCGAATTCCTCCAGCTCACTCTCTTTACAGGCGACAAAGATATCGATGTATTTCGGATCGATGTACTTGGCCATGACTTCGCTGTCGTCCAGCTCGCGCAGTGCATCGCGCAGGTTGTTCGGCAGGCTTTGCTCGTTCTGCTCGTAGCTGTTGCCTTCGACCGGTGCGCCCGGTTCGATCTTGTTGGTCAGACCATGGTGCACGCCCGCCAAAACCGAAGCCATCAACAGATACGGGTTGGCATCGGCGCCGGCCACACGGTGTTCGATGCGCACGGCATCGGAAGAACCGGTCGGGACGCGAATCGCCACGGTGCGGTTGTCCAGGCCCCAGCATGGCGAGTTCGGCACGTAGAACTGTGCGCCGAAACGACGGTAGGAGTTGACGTTCGGGCAGAGGAACGCCATCTGCGCCGGTAGGGTCTCGAGCACACCGCCGATCGCGTGACGCAGTGCGGCGTTCTGCTCGGGATCCTCGCTGGCAAAAATATTCTTGCCGTCTCTATCAAGAATCGAGATGTGGACGTGCAGACCGTTGCCCGCCTGGCCCGGGTAAGGCTTGGCCATGAAGGTGGTGTCCATTTCATGGTCGTAGGCGATGTTCTTGATCAGACGCTTGAGCAGAACCGCGTAGTCGCAGGCCTTGATCGGGTCGGCCACGTGGTGCAGGTTCACTTCGAACTGCGCCGGGGCACTTTCCTTGACGATCGCGTCGGCCGGGATACCTTGCTCCTTCGCACCTTCCAGAATGTCCTGGAGGCAGTCGACGTATTCGTCGAGGTCGTCGATCAGGTACACCTGAGTCGAATGCGGACGTTTGCCGGAGATCGGCGAGCGCGGCGGCTGTGGACGGCCGTTCACATTTTCCTGGTCGATCAGGTAGAACTCCAGTTCGAACGCGGCGCAGATGGTCAGGCCCATCTCGTCAAACTTGGTAACAACTTGACGCAGGACTTCACGGGGATCCGCGAAGAAAGGTTCACCTTCGAGTTCGTGCATGGTCATTAACAGTTGCGCGGTAGGGCGCTTCTGCCAGGGCTCGTTGCACAGGGTGTCAGGGATTGGATAGCAGATTCGGTCAGCATCGCCGATGTCCAGGCCCAGGCCGGTGCTTTCCACCGTCGAGCCATTGATATCCAGAGCAAATAGAGAGGCCGGCAGGTTGATGCCTTTCTCGTAAACCTTGTGGAGACTGGTGCGTTCAATGCGCTTGCCGCGCACCACACCATTCATATCCGCAATCAGAAGGTCAACGTACAGAACCTCAGGATGTTCCTTAAGGAACGCGTTCGCTTCGTTAAGCTGAACGGCACGCGGGGGTACCGACATGATGCAACACCTTTGTTGTTAAAAATATCAATCATTGATCTCTTCGGTTTCCAGTCAACCCGAACGGCATGCCGAAGTCAAGTGAGGCCTTTTTTGCCCTAAAAAAGCGCTCGTAAGGCTTTTTTGCGGCAGTTTTGGGCGTTTTTATGCCTTTGAACACTTTACCGGCCGCGGGCTTGAGCGGGCCGTGTTGTATTTTTTACGGGGGTGTTGTGTAAAAAAATGAACAAGGCTAAGCTCGATTCAAACCCATAACAGCAATAATACCGGGGTGCTTCATGTCTCGCCTGCCGTCAATCGACGTCACCCTCTGCTCCGGGCAGATCGGTCTGCATGCTTATCACATCAGTGGCGACAAGTACGACCAAACCGCCAAGAGCGTGCCGGCGATTATTCCATCCCTGCTGGATTGGCCGTCCCCGTCCGATATTCTGGACGGCCTGGACGACATTCTCTTTACCGGCTCTCTTTCTAATATAGAACCCTTTCACGCGAGCGGCCCGGCGAATGTGTCGGGTCCTGCTCATGATTCTGCACGCCCATCTACGCTCTCGTTGATCCACGACATTGTCGAGGCGGGCCTTTGTGCGCGGCCATTGCAGTGGCAATCTGTACCAAGCGACGCCGATGCGTCAAACGACGCCTGACTTATAAGAGTCAGGAAACTCAGCCTAAGAGGCATTTATGAGTCACAACCTCGACCAGCTCACCGATTGGTTGAAAGACCACAAGATCACAGAAGTCGAATGCATGATCGCCGACTTGACCGGGATCACCCGGGGCAAGATTTCGCCGACCAACAAGTTCATTGCCGAAAAAGGCATGCGCCTGCCCGAGAGCGTTCTGTTGCAGACCGTGACCGGCGACTATGTCGAAGACGACATCTATTACGAACTGCTCGACCCGGCCGACATCGACATGATCTGTCGGCCGGACGCGAATGCGGTGTTTCTGGTGCCCTGGGCCATCGAGCCGACCGCCCAGGTGATCCACGACACCTACGACAAGCAAGGCAACCCGATCGAGCTGTCGCCGCGCAACGTGCTCAAGAAGGTCCTGAAACTCTATGCCGACCACGGCTGGCAGCCGATCGTGGCGCCGGAAATGGAGTTCTACCTGACCAAGCGCAGTGAGGACCCGGACTATCCGCTGCAACCGCCGATTGGCCGTTCCGGCCGCCCGGAAACCGGTCGCCAGTCCTTCTCCATCGAGGCGGCGAACGAGTTCGATCCGCTGTTCGAAGACGTCTACGACTGGTGTGAATTGCAAGAGTTGGACCTCGACACCTTGATCCACGAGGACGGCACCGCACAGATGGAAATCAACTTCCGTCACGGCGATGCCCTGTCCCTGGCCGACCAGATCCTGGTGTTCAAGCGCACCATGCGCGAGGCCGCACTCAAGCACGACGTGGCGGCCACCTTCATGGCCAAGCCGATGACCGGCGAGCCGGGCAGCGCGATGCACTTGCACCAGAGCATCATCGACATCGAGACCGGCAAGAACGTCTTCTCCAATGCCGACGGGACCATGAGCCAGCTGTTCCTGAACCACATCGGTGGCTTGCAGAAGCTGATTCCCGAACTGTTGCCGCTGTTCGCCCCGAACGTCAACTCGTTCCGCCGCTTCCTGCCGGACACCTCGGCACCGGTGAACGTGGAGTGGGGCGAAGAGAACCGCACCGTGGGCCTGCGGGTTCCGGATGCGGGGCCGCAAAACCGTCGGGTGGAAAACCGCCTGCCGGGTGCCGACGCCAACCCGTACCTGGCCATCGCCGCGAGCCTGCTGTGCGGTTACATCGGCATGGTCGAAGGCCTGAACCCGAGTGCGCCGGTAGTGGGGCGGGGCTATGAGCGCCGCAACCTGCGCCTGCCACTGACTATCGAGGACGCGCTGGAGCGTATGGAAAACAGCGCGACCGTCGAGAAATACTTGGGCAAGAAATTCATCACTGGCTACGTCGCGGTCAAGCGGGCCGAGCATGAAAACTTCAAGCGCGTGATCAGTTCGTGGGAGCGGGAATTCCTGCTCTTTGCCGTCTGATGCGCCGGGCGCGGCGGGAAATTGCCGCGCCCTTCACAGCAAATCTTAGGAGAATTCGCATGACCAGCAACAACCCGCAAACCCGTGAATGGCAAACCCTGAGCAACGATCACCACCTGGCCCCGTTCAGCGATTTCAAACAGCTGAAAGAGAAGGGCCCGCGGATCATCACCAGCGCCAAGGGCGTCTACCTCTGGGACAGCGAAGGCAACAAGATCCTCGACGGCATGGCCGGCCTGTGGTGCGTAGCGATCGGCTACGGTCGCGATGAACTGGCCGATGCCGCCAGCAAGCAGATGCGCGAACTGCCTTATTACAACCTGTTCTTCCAGACCGCTCACCCGCCGGTGCTGGAACTGGCCAAGGCCATCGCCGACATCGCGCCTGAAGGCATGAACCATGTGTTCTTCACCGGTTCCGGTTCCGAAGGCAACGACACCATGTTGCGTATGGTTCGTCACTATTGGGCGATCAAGGGCCAACCGAAGAAGAAAGTCATCATCAGCCGCAAGAACGGCTATCACGGTTCCACCGTGGCCGGCGCGAGCCTGGGTGGCATGACGTACATGCACGAACAGGGCGACTTGCCGATCCCGGGCATCGTCCACATCGCCCAGCCTTACTGGTTCGGTGAAGGTGGCGACATGACCCCGGATGAGTTCGGTATCTGGGCCGCCAATCAGCTGGAAGAGAAGATTCTGGAAGTGGGCGTCGACAACGTCGGGGCCTTCATTGCCGAGCCGATCCAGGGTGCCGGCGGCGTGATCATTCCGCCAGACTCCTACTGGCCGCGCATCAAGGAAATCCTCGCCAAGTACGACATTTTGTTTGTGGCCGACGAGGTGATCTGTGGTTTCGGCCGCACCGGTGAGTGGTTCGGTACTGATTTCTACGGCCTCAGGCCCGACATGATGACCATCGCCAAAGGCCTGACGTCCGGCTACATCCCGATGGGTGGCCTGATCGTGCGCGACGAAGTGGTCGAGGTGCTCAACGAAGGCGGCGATTTCAACCACGGCTTCACCTATTCCGGGCATCCGGTGGCTGCTGCGGTGGCCCTGGAAAACATCCGCATCCTGCGCGAAGAAAAAATTGTCGAGCGCGTTCATGCCGAAACGGCACCCTATTTGCAGAAACGTCTGCGGGAACTGAACGATCACCCGTTGGTGGGGGAAGTGCGCGGTGTCGGTCTGTTGGGGGCCATCGAACTGGTTCAGGACAAGGCCACGCGCAAACGTTACGAGGGCAAGGGCGTTGGCATGATCTGCCGCACGTTCTGCTTCGAAAACGGCCTGATCATGCGCGCCGTGGGCGACACCATGATCATTGCTCCGCCACTGGTGATTACCCCGGCTGAAATCGATGAGTTGGTAACAAAGGCACGCAAGTGTCTGGACCTGACCCTGAGTGCGTTGCAGGGCTAAGTGCTAGGCTCTGAGCGGGGTGTGACGTGTGCACTTCGCTCAGTGCAAACAAAGGATGGGTCTTTCCTTGAAAGCCTGCCTTGGATCTTGCCAGACTACCGGTCGTTCGGATGCCCGGGAAAGGCCGCTGAACAAGTGGTTAAAAAGAAAAATTGGAGCATTACCCATGAAGGCATTAGGAATGAAGATCGCTGGCAAGACCCTCCTCGCCATGTCCCTGATGGGCGTGATGGCGAGCGTAGTTCAGGCGGATGACAAGGTGCTGCACGTGTACAACTGGTCCGATTACATCGCGCCGGAAACCGTCAAGAAGTTCGAAGCCGAGTCGGGGATCAAGGTTGTCTACGACGTATTCGACAGTAACGAAACCCTGGAAGCCAAGTTGCTGGCAGGCAAGTCCGGCTATGACATCGTCGTGCCGTCGAACAACTTCCTGGCCAAGCAGATCAAGGCTGGCGTTTACCAGAAGCTGGACAAGTCCAAGTTGCCCAACTGGAAGAACCTGAACCCTGACCTGCTTAAAGCGGTTTCGGTGAGCGACCCGGGCAACGAACACGCGTTCCCTTACATGTGGGGTTCGATCGGTATCGGTTTCAATGCCGAGAAGGTCAAGGCGGCACTGGGCGCCGATGCACCCACCAATTCCTGGGACCTGCTGTTCAAACCTGAAAACGCTGCCAAGTTGAAGTCCTGCGGTATCAGTTTCCTCGATTCGCCAACCGAGATGATTCCGGTGGCGTTGCACTACCTGGGCTATCCAACCGACAGCCAGGACAAAAAACAACTGGCCGAAGCCGAAGCTCTGTTCCTGAAGATTCGTCCTTCGGTGGGCTACTTCCACTCGTCCAAGTACATCTCCGACCTGGCCAACGGCAACATCTGCGTGGCCGTGGGTTACTCGGGTGACATCTACCAGGCCAAGTCCCGCGCGGCAGAAGCCGGTGACAAGGTGAAAGTCAGCTACAACATTCCGAAAGAAGGTGCAGGCAGCTTCTACGACATGGTCGCCATCCCTAAAGATGCCGAAAACGTCGAAGGCGCCTACAAGTTCATGACCTTCCTGCAGAAGCCGGAAATCATGGCTGAAATCACCAACGCGGTGCGCTTCCCGAATGGTAACGCGGCCGCCACCCCGTTGGTTGATAAAGACATCACTGCCGACCCAGGCATCTACCCGCCGGCCGACGTGCTGGCCAAGCTGTACGCGATTGCCGACTTGCCGGCCGCGACCCAGCGGATCCTGACTCGCAGCTGGACCAAGATCAAATCCGGTAAATAAGCCATAAACCTTGTGGGAGCGAGCATGCTCGCGAAAAAAGCTGCAACACCGCGGCGTGTCAGGCACCCCTCGTTATCGTTGAAGACCATCGCGAGCAGGCTCGCTCCCACAAGGGTCGTGGCATAAAAGTTTTGCTGGAACGGTTTTTCGAGGGTAAGTTGCGCGCCGGTTTTGTTGCCGGGCAGCCATGGCTGTCATGTAACGCGGGGCAACTTGGGCCCAACTCATTTTAGAGGACCTCCACGTGCCTGTTTTTTCTTTGTTGCGCAATGCACTGCTGGTGGGTGCCGGACTGACGATTGCCGTCGGTGTCCAGGCGGCCGGTACCGTGCATATTTATAACTGGTCGGACTACATCGGCGAGACCACCCTGGTCGACTTCCAGAAAGAGACCGGGATCAAGCCGGTGTATGACGTGTTCGATTCCAACGAAACCCTGGAAGGCAAGTTGCTGGCCGGGCGTACCGGGTATGACGTGGTCGTGCCGTCCAACCACTTCCTTGGCAAGCAGATCAAGGCCGGTGCTTTCCAGAAACTCGACAAGTCCCAACTGCCGAACTATTCGAACCTCGACCCGGTGCTGCTCAAGCGCCTGGAGCAGAACGATCCGGGTAACCAGTACGCCGTGCCGTATCTGTGGGGCACCAATGGCATCGGCTACAACGTCGACAAGGTCAAGGCGGTGCTGGGCCTGGACAAGATCGACTCCTGGGATGTGGTGTTCGAGCCGCAGAACATCAAGAAGCTGCACAGCTGCGGCGTGGCGTTCCTCGACTCCGCCGATGAGATGATGCCCACCGTCCTCAACTACATGGGCCTCGACGCCAACAGCACCAACCCTGAAGACTACAAAAAGGCCGAAGCCAAGTTGCTGGCGGTGCGCCCTTATGTGACTTACTTCCACTCCTCCAAATACATCGCCGACCTGGCCAACGGCGACATCTGCGTTGCCATCGGTTTCTCCGGCGACATGTTCCAGGCCAAGGCCCGGGCGGCTGAAGCGGGCAAGGGCATGAACATCGCCTACTCGATTCCGAAAGAGGGCGGCGCGCTCTGGTTCGACATGCTGGCGATCCCCAAGGATTCGGCCAATGCCAAGGAAGCCCACGCGTTCATCAACTATTTGCTGAAACCGGAGGTGATCGCCCAGGTCAGTGATTATGTCGGCTACGCCAACCCGAACCCCGGATCGGACACATTGATGGAGCAGTCCATTCGCACCGACGAGTCGGTTTATCCACCGCAGGCAGTCCTCGACAAGACTTACGTGTCCATCGAGTTACCACCGAATATTCAACGTTTGATGACCCGCAGCTGGACCAAGGTCAAGTCGGGTAAATAGCTGCAAGGCTCAAACTATCCAAGGTTGGCTCACCTTGAGCGAACTGCACTCTTTTTTTCTGGGAGTTTCGTAAATGGCAGTTGCCTCCGGCGCCTATAAGAAAGCCCTCGAGGGCGACCAGTCACCTAAACAGGTGCTGGTCAAAATCGACCGGGTCACGAAGAAGTTCGACGAGACGATTGCCGTGGACGATGTGTCCCTGGAAATCAAGAAAGGCGAAATTTTCGCCCTGCTCGGCGGTTCGGGATCGGGCAAATCGACCTTGTTGCGCATGCTCGCAGGTTTCGAGCGGCCCACGGAGGGGCGCATTTTCCTCGATGGCGTAGACATCACCGACATGCCGCCCTACGAGCGGCCGATCAACATGATGTTCCAGTCCTACGCCTTGTTCCCGCACATGACCGTGGCGCAGAACATCGCCTTCGGCCTCAAGCAGGACAAGCTTCCCGCCGCTGAAGTCGATGCGCGGGTGGCCGATATGCTCAAGCTGGTGCAGATGAGCCAGTACGCCAAGCGCAAGCCGCATCAGTTGTCCGGTGGCCAGCGTCAACGTGTGGCCCTGGCGCGATCCCTGGCCAAGCGACCGAAGCTGCTGCTGCTCGATGAACCGATGGGTGCGCTGGATAAAAAACTGCGTTCGCAGATGCAACTGGAGCTGGTGGAGATCATCGAGCGGGTCGGCGTCACCTGCGTCATGGTGACCCACGACCAGGAAGAGGCCATGACCATGGCCGAGCGCATCGCGATCATGCACCTGGGCTGGATCGCCCAGATCGGCAGTCCGATCGACATCTACGAAACCCCGACCAGCCGCCTGGTCTGCGAGTTCATCGGCAACGTTAACATCTTCGATGGTGAGGTGGTGGACGACGCCGAAGGCCATGCGCTGATCACCTGCAAGGATCTGGACCGCAACATCTACGTCGGTCACGGCATCAGCACTTCGGTGCAGGACAAGTCGGTCACCTACGCGATCCGTCCGGAAAAACTGCTGGTGACACCGACCATGCCGACCTGTGAATACAACTGGTCCAGCGGCAAGGTGCACGACATCGCCTACCTGGGCGGTCACTCGGTGTTCCACGTCGAGTTGCCGAGCGGCAAGATCGTCCAGTCTTTCGTCGCCAACGCCGAGCGCCGCGGTCAACGTCCAACCTGGGGTGACCAGGTTTACGTGTATTGGGAAGACGACAGCGGCGTGGTACTTCGCTCATGAACCTGCGCAAATTCAAACGCCGTCTCAACCGAATAATTCCCGGTGGCCGCCAGTTGGTCATCGGGGTTCCTTTCATCTGGCTGTTCCTGTTCTTCATGCTGCCGTTCTTCATCGTGTTGAAGATCAGCTTTGCCGAAGCCGACGTGGCCATTCCGCCGTACACCGAGATCTACAGCTACCTCGACCAAAAGGTGCAGTTGCTGCTTAACCTCGGCAACTACGCGATGCTGGCCGACGACGAGTTGTACATCGCCGCTTACCTCGGCTCGTTGAAGATGGCGCTGATCAGTACCATCCTCTGTCTGCTGATCGGTTACCCGATGGCCTACGCCATTGCCAGTGCCCGCAAAGAGATGCAAACGGTGCTGGTGCTGCTGATCATGATGCCGACCTGGACCGCGATCCTGATCCGCGTTTACGCATGGATGGGCATCCTCAGTAACAACGGTCTGCTCAATGGCTTCCTGATGACCATGGGCTGGATCGACGAACCGCTGCAAATACTCAATACCAACCTCGCCGTGTATATCGGTGTGGTGTATTCGTACCTGCCCTTCATGATCCTGCCGCTGTACGCCAACCTGGTGAAACACGACAACAGCCTGCTGGAGGCCGCGTCCGACCTGGGTTCGAGCACCTTCAACAGCTTCTGGAAAATCACCATTCCGCTGTCCAAGAACGGCATCATCGCGGGCTGCATGCTGGTGTTCATCCCGGTCGTGGGCGAGTTCGTGATCCCGGAGCTGCTCGGTGGCCCGGAAACCCTGATGATCGGTAAAGTGCTGTGGCAAGAGTTCTTCAACAACCGTGACTGGCCGGTAGCGTCTGCCTTGGCGGTGGTCATGCTGGCGATCCTGATTGTGCCCATCATCCTGTTCAACCGTAGCCAGGCCAAAGAAATGGAGGGCAAGGAATGAAGCGCTTCCGTTTCTCAAGTTTCATGCTGGTAGCGGGTTTGCTGTTCATCTACGCGCCGATGCTGATCCTGGTGATCTACTCGTTCAACGCCTCCAAACTGGTGACAGTCTGGGGTGGCTGGTCGATCAAGTGGTACGTCGGATTGATGGACAACACCCAACTGATGGGCTCGGTGGTGCGCTCGCTGGAAATCGCCTGCTACACGGCGGTGGCGGCGGTGGCACTGGGTACGTTGGCGGCGTTCGTGCTGACCCGTATCACCCATTTCAAGGGGCGTACGCTGTTCGGTGGCCTGGTCACCGCGCCTTTGGTGATGCCGGAAGTGATCACCGGCCTGTCGTTGTTGCTGCTGTTCGTAGCCATGGCGCAGATGATCGGTTGGCCACAGGAGCGCGGCATCGTCACCATCTGGATCGCCCACACCACGTTCTGTGCGGCGTATGTGGCGGTGGTGGTGTCGGCGCGCTTGCGTGAGCTGGACCTGTCCATCGAAGAGGCGGCGATGGATCTCGGTGCACGGCCGTGGAAGGTGTTCTTCCTGATCACTATCCCGATGATTGCGCCATCACTGGGGGCGGGCGGCATGATGTCCTTCGCCCTGTCGCTGGATGACCTGGTATTGGCCAGTTTCGTCTCGGGCCCCGGTTCGACCACCTTGCCGATGGAAGTGTTCTCGGCGGTGCGCCTGGGGGTCAAACCGGAGATCAACGCCGTGGCCAGCCTGATTCTGCTGGCGGTATCGCTGATGACGTTCCTGGTCTGGTTCTTCAGCCGTCGTGCCGAAGAAAGTCGCAAGCGTGCGATCCAGCAGGCGATCGAAGAAAGCGCTGCCGATTCCTGGAGACAACCGGACGCACGTCGCGCACAGCAGGCACCGGAAGCGGTTTGAGCCTGACGGGTTGATCACAAATCTGTGGTCAACCCAGCACCCTGTGGGAGCGAGCTTGCTCCCACAGGGTTTAGCTGGATGATCAAGATTGTATTCACACCACAAATCCCTGTGGGAGCGAGCTTGCTCGCGATGACGTCAGCCCAGGCAACAAAAATCTATTGGCCCGAACGCGCTGGCAACAGCTTCAACGTGCTGCGCGTATTGGCGGTGACTTCCTCCTCATTCAGATACGCCTGAAAATACACCCCTTCGATATACGCCTCCGCCTGGTCGTCAAAGTGCCTGTCAAATGGCACACCACTCTGGCCGACCGGGTTGACGGTCAGGCTGTGGCCGGGGTCGGCGAAGTCGATCAGGCGCCGGGTCGACGGCCCGTAGGTCACCGGCCACGGGGCCGGGCCGATTTTGGAGGAGAGGTTGTTTGGCACTTCGTGGGCGCCGGGAGCGGCGAACGGGCCGACGTTGAAGACCCGATCCAGCGGCTTTTGCTGCCCCAGTGGATGGCCATGGGTCAGGGTGTGCGCCTTGCCCCATTGCCATTGCGCGACATCCGCACCCAAGGTGGCCTTGAGGTGAGCGAGGCTCGCTTGCCAGGCAACCTTGACCGTATCGGCGCGGGTTTCCTTGCCGAGGGTGTTGCGGTTATCCCACCACGGCGAGTCGGCGTTCGCAGCCAGGCGCGGCAGTGCAGCGTCGATCACCCGGGTCGAGAGCAGCGTTTCGAAGAAATCATTCCCCAGTTCATCGTGCATCGACGCGTCAGCCAGATTGAACAGGAACTGGTTGAACAGCGTGGCGCTGGTGGAATCGAGCGGGTAATCGCCTTGCCACTTCGCCAGTTGCTCCACCAGCTTGAGTTCGGCCGGATCGCTCACCACTTCGCGCAGTACCGGCAACAACGGCGCCAGCAAGCGCGGTCCGTAGGCGGTGGTGGTTCCCAGCTGCAGCTTCCGGCTGGCGTCCAGGTCCCACTTGATGCTTTTGTCGCTGAGCTGGCGATTGAGCTGCTGACCGCGATCGGCCAGGTTGTAGTAGCCGGGAATCTCAATGCCGGTCGGCGATAGCGGCTGGAAGTTGGCCGAGACGATATAACCCCGCGCGGGGTTCTCTTCCTGCGGGTTGGCGCTGAACGGGTGGAAGCCTTCCTTGTCCGCTTCGGCGGTGCTGCCGTCGAGAATGAACCACGGGCGCACACCCGCCGGTCGTTTGGGCAATTGCGCGGCCGCCCACCAACCGATATCGCCCTTGGCATTGGCCCAGACGATGTTCAGGCCCGGCGCCTGGACCTTGGCGGCGGCACTGCGTGCCTTGGCCAGGGTGTCGGCGCGGTTGAGCTGGTAGAAGCCCTCGAGGATCGGATTCTGGCTTTCGAGAAAGCCCCACCACATGGCGATCGGTGTTTTGCCGACGCTGTTGCCCAGTGCATCGTTGACGATCGGACCGTGGGGCGACTGACGCAGCACCAGCGTCACCGGCGCCTGGCCTTTGACCGCGATCTGCTGTTCGCTGCTTACCATGTCGACCCACTTGCCGCGATACCACACCTGATTCGAATTCTGCGGATTGACCTTCTCGGCGATCAAATCCAGGTCGTCGTTCTGGAACATGGTGATGCTCCAGCCGAAGTCGCGGTTCATCCCGAGGGAGGCGAACGGCATCAACGCCTGGTAGTGACCGTAGAGCTCGAAACCGGGTGCCGAAAGCTGCGCTTCGTACCACACCGACGGCGCAGAAAAGCGGATGTGCGGATCACCGGCCAACAGCGGCTTGCCGCTTTGGGTACGACTACCGGAAACGACCCAGGCGTTGCTGCCCTCGAACTGCGGCAGGCCGTTGTCGGCCAGTGCCTGTTCGCTGAGGCGGGCGAGGGCGTTGAGATCTTTCCAGTCGGCGCTGGCGAGAGGCGGTACGGTGCCGCCGGGAGTCTTCGCCAGCACGCCTTTGGGTTGCCAGTCGAGATCGAATACGTTGAGGTAGTTGGCACCCAACTGATCGCGTACGTAAGTCAGCAAGGGCTCGGTGCGAAACGCCGCGGCAAAACTGTAGGCCATGTACCCGGCGATGCTGATGGTGTCCTGGGCGGTGAACGGGCGCTTGGCAATGCCCAGTACATCGTACTCCACGGGTGCCGGATGGCTGTCCTGATACTGGTTGATGCCGTCCAGATAGGCCTGCATGGCGATGAAGGTCGGCGACTGTTTGTCCAGGTTCGCCAGGTAGGTTTCGGCCCGCTCGCGTATGCGCAGGCTGCGCATCAGCTTGTCGGTATCGAGTAGTTTCGGGCCCAGCACCTCGGCCAGTTCCCCGCGAGCGAGGCGGCGCAGGACTTCCATTTGAAACAGCCGATCCTGGGCGTGCACGTACCCGAGGGCGCGGTACAGGTCCGGTTCGTTTTCCGCGCGGATGTGCGGGATGCCGCGCTCGTCGTAGCGCACGGTGACCGAACCTTTCAGGTGTTGCAGTTCGACCATACCCTGGCGTGTCGGCTGCTTGCTGTAGACGTACCAGCCAGCGCCCGCGGCGAGCGCGACAGTCAGCAGGGCGAGGACGCTCAGGCTACGTTTCATGGTGATTCCTTGTTGTTATGAGTGGCAGCAGTTCCCAGGCGCCACTATTTAACACGGCTCGCCGAATCGGCCCATCGCCCTTAGGAGGGATTCGTATTGCAGCGTTTTTCCCTACTTCGTGGTATCGACAGGCCACGGGCAGTAACACCCCACTGCCAGTGTGTGCGTGGCATTCACGGTTCGGCCCTGATTCAACGCCTGCAGGATCGGCTCGATAAAACTGTTACTGGAATTGCAGGTCAGGCCTTCGCTGTACGGGCCGAAGTACGCCAGCTTGCCGCTGCGATCCCAGATCGCCACGGCCGGGCTAGCGGGGATCTGTTCCGAGCCAGGGAGGAGGGTGATGGTTTTCAGGCTGCTCAAGGTGCTCGGCAACTGTCCATGGCTGCCGGGCTTTTGTACCGCGTAAAACTCCACGCCCTGCGGTCCATACTGTTCGACCAGTTCGCTCAGGTGTTGTTGATTGCCGACATTGCATGGGCAGGCCGGGTCCCAGAAGTGCACCAGGCGGATGGCGCCGGGGCCGGCGAGGTTGTCGGGCAGGCGCAACGGGTCGCCGGAAAACACGGCGGTGTGCGAACTGAACGCGCGCAGGTAGCGTCCTTGAAACCAGTCATAAGCAGCCCAAAGCATACCGCCACACACCAGGGCGAGCAGGCAGGCGAGCAGTGTGGCGCGGTAGGGCGAACGCATGGGTTTCAATCCTCGAAGGTCGCCCAGCTTGCCATGCTTGCCGCGACAGATGAATATCGCAGGCCCATAAACTGCGTTTCATGCTTTGGAATCGTCCATGTCTGCCACATTCGACCCCGATCATCTGCGTGCCAGTCTGCAGCCACTGGCTGAGGCGCGGCCGCTGTCGGTGGAAGCGTTGGCCTACCAGCGTTTCTACGGGCTCGATTTTCCGGGACGACATTTGCGCAGCGGCTTGGGTCGTTTCGAGGTGGATGGTTATGACGTGGTCTGCCAGTTCTGGTGGCCACTCAAGGCCAGGGCGACGCTGTTGTTGTTCCACGGCTTTTATGACCACACCGGGCTCTATCGGCATGTGATCGAGTGGGCGCTGGACCAGGGGTTTGCCGTGATTGCCTGTGATTTGCCGGGGCATGGTCTGTCCAGCGGTGAGCGCGCCAGCATCAAGGATTTCGCCGAGTATCAGGACACGCTGCAAGGGTTGTTCACCGAGGCGCAATCCATTGACCTGCCCCAGCCATGGCACCTGTGCGGGCAAAGCACTGGTGGTGCGATCGTGATCGATCATGTGCTCAACGCGGGTGCGAGCAGTCCGGCACAGGGCCAGGTGATCCTGCTGTCGCCGTTGGTAAGGCCGCGGGCCTGGGGCTGGTCGCAACTGAGCTATTACCTGCTCAAGCCTTTTGTCAAAGCCATCGCCCGACGTTTCAGCGAGAACTCCAACGACCCGGATTTCTTGCCGTTTTTGCAGGCTGATCCGTTACAGCCGCTACGTTTGCCGACTGCCTGGGTCGGTGCGCTGGCGCGATGGATCAAGCGTATCGAGGCCGCGCCGGGCAGCACGCGGCGACCGCTGATTGTGCAGGGGCAGGCGGATATGACGGTGGATTGGCAGCATAACCTGGCAGTGTTGAAGGCCAAGTTTGATCGGCCGCAGGTGTTGATGCTGCCGCAGGCGCGGCATCATCTGGCGAATGAGACGCTGGCGTTGCGGGGGGAGTATTTCGGGTTTTTGAGCAAGCGGGTCAAGGGGCGGAACCTTTAGCGTTCATGACGGCCCCTTCGCGGGCAAGCCCGCTCCCACAGGTTTTTGTGTCAACCACAAAATGGTGAGCTAACACCTATCACTGTGGGAGCGGGCTTGCCCGCGATGGGGCCCTTGCAGGCGCCAGAGATTACTGGCGAAGCGTGGAAGTATCCTGCCCCACCGCCAACCCCGCCCGAATCGCCGCCAATGCCGCCTTGTAATAAGCCTGGCCTTCAGCCGATTCGGCAAAGGTAGCGAACTCCTCCAGCTCGTTATCCGACAGATCACGATAGACATACAACAGCGTGTTGTTCAAATCGCTGCCGATCTGGTCCATCAAGCGCTGGCGCTGACCGTTCAACATGCTTTGCGCCTGACCACCGCCGAGCAGGCCGGGGATCATCGAGCTCAGGCTGTCGGCCGCGACACCGGCAATCGCCAGGCTGACTTCGGCGCCGGCCTCGCGAGCGGGCAGGGCCTGGGCCAGGTGGCCGATGATCAGCAGGCGGGTGTCACTGGCCTGCATCTTCGGTAAACCCTTGGCGTTTTTTGCCAGTTGGTCGCGACGGGTCGCCAGCAGTTCGGCGGCAACGATTTTTTTGCCCAGGGGTGACTGGAAAAACGTCAGCGCCGGTTTCGGATCGGCGAGGGTCTTGCGCAGTTGCGCTTCGGCGCGCTGATCCACGGCCTTGGGGGCAAAGCGTTGATTGCTGTTGTTGACCAGCGCCTGGAACACCGCTGGCGGCAGGCTGTTCTGATAGCGTTGTTGAGCGGCCGAAAGAGCGTCGTTGAAATGCGCGCGTTGTTCTGGCCAGCCGGCGACCTTGTACAACTGGTCGTGGCCGTCTGCCCAGGCGGGCATAACGCAGAACATCAGCAGTGAGAAAAACAAACGACGCATAGGGGCTCCTGTCGGCAGGCGACTATTCTCCGTGGGGCATGGGTACTTGTCGAGAATTCGTATCAACCCGCTGCGCGGCTCTGTCGGATTTTCAGGCACAGGAATACTATGCGCGCCATGCAAATACCCTCTGATCATCCGCTGCTGTTACGTATCGTCGACGACCTGGCTGAGCACGGCTGGTCGCAGCAGAATATTTTCCTGCCTCTGGGTCTGACCCGGGAACTGGCGGCCGAGTGCCGTAAACGTGCTGCCGAGGGTGAACTGGCCCCGGCCGCCGTGGGCCGCAGGCCGACATCGGAGGTTCGCGAGGGCATTCGCGGCGACCACATCCAGTGGATCGAGCCAGGGCAGGCGCTGGCTTGCGACAGTTATCTGGTGCTGATGGACAGCCTGCGCGAGGCGATGAATCGCGGTTTGTACCTGGGCCTGGAAGAGTTCGAAAGCCATTTCGCCCTGTATCCGCCCGGTGCTTTCTACCTCAAGCATCTCGACCGCTTCCGCGACGATGACCGGCGCATGGTCTCGGCGGTGGTTTATCTCAATGAGGCCTGGTTGCCCGAGCACGGCGGTCAGTTGCGCATGTACCTGGATGAGGGGGTCGAATACGATGTGGTGCCTGTCGGCGGATGCCTGGTGGTGTTCCTGTCGGGTGAGGTGCCACACGAAGTCCTGCCCGCGATGCGAGAGCGCCTGTCGTTGACGGGCTGGTTCCGGCGTCGCGGCAACGAGCCGTTCTGATCATGCAGAAAATTCTGGTAAGCCGTTGCCTGCTGGGTCACCGCGTACGTTACGACGGCGGGACCAGCGGGCCGTTCGATCAGCTCCAGCAGTGGCTCGACGAAGGTCGGGTCGTGCCATTGTGTCCGGAGGTGGCCGGTGGGTTGCCGACGCCCAGGGCGGCGGCGGAGATTCCGGGTGGGCAGGGTGGTGAGGTGCTCGATGGTCATGCGTCGGTGATCACCACCGAGGGTGCGGATGTCAGTGCCGAGTTTCTCTCGGGGGCCTGGCAGGCGCTGGAGCTGGTGCAAAAGCACGGCATCCGCATTGCGGTGCTCAAGGCCAACAGCCCGTCATGCGGGAATCTGTTGACCTATGACGGGACGTTCAGTGGGGTGAAGGTCAGTGGTGAGGGGGTGACGGCGGCGTTGCTCAAGCGCCATGGTGTGCAAGTTTTCAGTGAGCTGGAGTTGGCTGAAGCAGCGGCGGCCCTGACAACACTCGACTAACAACCTGCACAAAACCACTGTGGGAGCGGGCTTGCTCGCGAAAGCGGTGTGTCAGGCGACATCAATATTGACTGGGCCGCCGCCTTCGCGAGCAAGCCCGCTCCCACAGGGTTACTCGTCATCCACGAATCAAGGCTTGGGCGCCACACTCGTATCCGTCCCCAACCACTTCTGCGACAACGCCTCCAGCCGCCCATCTGCCTTGATCCGCTGCAGCGCATTCTCCAGGCTGGCGTGAAACGCCGGGTTGCCTTTCTGGAACGGAATCGCCAGGCCCACAGCCGGGGCGGCCTTCGGTTTTTCTTCCGTCAGCGACTGCACCAACAGAATTGAACGCGGTTGTTCTTCTTTCTGCGCGATCAATTGTGCGTTGGTGTAGCTGTAAGGTGCACTGAAGTCGAAACGATCCTTGAGATCCGGGGTCATTGTTATGTGGTTGATGGCGACGTCGTACTTGCCGCTTTCGACACCGGCCAGCATGTCGCCGGAATCGGTAATGACGAAGTCGGACCGCACATCCAGTTCATTGGCCAACAACTGACCCAATTCGACTTCAAAGCCCGTCAGTTTGCCGTCGTCCTTGAAATTGAAGGGCGGTGTATTAGCCTCAAGGGCAATGCGCAATTCGCCACGATCGTTTACGTCGTCAATCAGTTCGGCATGAGCCAAAGGGCTCAAAAGGGGTAGCAGGCAGATCAGGCCAGGCAAAAAACGCATGGTCACTCCTTTGAATTCATTATCGCGATGCTCTGGGTCAGGCTCGCTTTGCTATGGTTGTCGAGAGCCTTCGACAACGAATGGCCGTGAAGTTGTCATGGCCGTGCCCATTTTATGGAAAAACCGGAGAAGAGAATGAAAACCTTTATGTCACGAGCAGCATTGGCTGGCCTGTTGATGGGCGTTTCGGTGCTGGCCAGTGCTGCTACGCCAGCGCCGAAAGGTGCCGAAGTGTCCATCGTTTCTCCTAAAGATGGTGGGACTGTCCCGCAAACGTTCAAAATCAAATTTGCTGTCGAGAACGTTGCGTTGGCGCCAGCGGGCGATACCACCAAGAACACCGGCCACCACCATCTGCTAATCGATGCCAAGGATGTGGTTGCCGCAGGGGCAGTCATCCCGGCAGATGCCAATCACGTTCATTTCGGCAAGGCGCAGACAGAAACCGAGGTGACGCTGACGCCAGGCAAGCACACCTTGCAGCTGGAGTTGGGCGACATGAACCATATGGCCTTCGATCCTCCAGTCGTGTCGGAGAAGATTACCGTCAACGTGAAATAACTTTCGCGGACATGAAAAAGGAGCCCCTCGGGGCCAATGCCAGTCAGTTAAGCGAAATCCCTGTGGGAGCGGGCTTGCTCGCGAAGACGGCGGCACAGTCAACATTGATGTCGCCTGATCCACCGCTTTCGCGAGCAAGCCCGCTCCCACAGGTTCTGCAGCTTAACTGACTGACATTAGCCCCTCGGGGCTCCTTTTTTTGTCACTCAAGTCACTATCAGAACAATACCCGGCAACGAATGGTGCCGTTGATGTGCTGCAGCTTCTCTTGGGCCATTTCCGAGTAGTCGGCATCGACGTCGATCACGACGTAGCCGACTTTCTCGTTGGTCTGCAGGAACTGACCGGAAATGTTGATGCCGTTTTCGGCGAAGACCTTGTTGATCTCGCTCATCACACCCGGAATGTTTTCGTGGATGTGCAGCAGGCGGTGCTTGCCAGGGTGAGCCGGCAGGGCCACTTCCGGGAAGTTCACCGACGATACCGAGGTACCGTTGTCGCTGTACTTGACCAGTTTTTCTGCCACTTCCAGACCGATGTTGGCTTGTGCTTCAGCCGTGGAACCACCGATGTGCGGGGTCAGGATCACATTGTCCAGGCCACGCAGCGGGCTTTCGAACTCTTCGTCGTTGGAGCGTGGCTCCACCGGGAAGACGTCGATGGCCGCGCCGATCAGGTGCTTGTCCTTGATCGCGTCCGCCAGGGCTTGCAGTTCGACCACGGTGCCGCGAGCCGCGTTGATCAGGATCCCGCCTTTCTTGATGGCGCGGATTTCCTTCTCGCCGATCATCCACTGGGTCGCCGCGGTTTCCGGAACGTGCAGGGTGACGATGTCGGACATGCCCAGCAGTTCGGTCAGGCTGGCCACCTGGGTTGCGTTGCCCAGTGGCAGCTTGGTCACGGTGTCGTAGAAGTACACCTGCATGCCCAAGCCTTCCGCCAGGACCGACAGTTGAGTACCGATCGAGCCGTAACCGACGATGCCCAGCTTCTTGCCGCGGATTTCGAAGGAGTTGGCTGCGCTCTTGATCCAGCCGCCACGGTGGCAGGAAGCGTTCTTCTCGGGGATACCGCGCAGCAACAGGATCGCTTCGGCCAGCACCAGCTCGGCGACGGAACGCGTGTTGGAGTACGGCGCGTTGAACACCGCGATCCCGCGTTCGCGAGCCGCGTTCAGGTCAACCTGGTTGGTGCCGATGCAGAAACAACCTACAGCGACGAGCTTCTTCGCCTGATCGAAGATCTCTTCGGTCAGTTGAGTGCGAGAGCGAATGCCGATGAAGTGAGCATCAGCGATCTTTTCCTTGAGCTGGGCTTCCGGCAGAGAACCTGTGAGGTACTCGATGCTGGTGTAGCCCGCCGCCTTGAGGACGTCGACAGCCGATTGGTGGACGCCTTCGAGAAGAAGGAACTTGATCTTGCTCTTATCGAGAGAAGTCTTGCTCATCTGCGTAAACCTGTATCCCGGAGAAAATTGGCAGGGAAGTAGCCAGCAGACGCTGACCCGAGCGGCAAAAAAGCCGTCGCCGCAGAACAGCCGTTGGGCACTATCCTGCGGGGTCGTTATGCTAGCATAAGCGCCCCGCTAAACACCCATTCCTGCGACGTGAAGCGTTCTCAGGATGACCATGAATTGTTCGAGAGTTCTGTCGATGACCAATCCTGCCCTGATTGATGAGCTGAAGACCCTGGTTGAGCCTGGCAAGGTGCTGACCGACGCCGACTCCCTGAATGCTTACGGCAAGGATTGGACCAAGCATTTCGCCCCGGCTCCAACGGCCATCGTATTTCCCAAGACCACCGAACAGGTCCAGGCCGTTGTCCGTTGGGCCAATGAGCACAAAGTGGCGCTGGTGCCGTCCGGCGGACGCACCGGGCTGTCTGCCGCTGCCGTGGCAGCCAATGGCGAAGTGGTCGTGTCCTTCGACTATATGAACCAGATTCTCGACGTGAACCTGACCGACCGCACCGCCGTCTGCCAGCCGGGCGTGGTCACCGAGCATTTGCAGAACGTGGCCGAAGAAAAAGGCCTGTATTATCCAGTGGACTTCGCATCTGCAGGTTCCAGCCAGATTGGCGGCAATATCGGCACCAATGCCGGCGGGATCAAGGTCATTCGCTATGGCATGACCCGTAACTGGGTCGCGGGCATGAAAGTCGTCACCGGCAAAGGGGACCTTCTGGAGCTGAACAAGGACCTGATCAAGAACGCCACCGGTTACGACCTGCGTCAGCTGTTCATCGGCGCTGAAGGCACCCTCGGTTTTGTGGTCGAGGCGACCATGCGCCTGGACCGTGCGCCGAAAAACCTCACCGCCATGGTCCTGGGCACCGCCGATTTCGATTCGATCATGCCGGTGCTGCACGCCTTCCAGAGCAAGCTCGACCTGACCGCGTTCGAATTCTTCTCCGACAAAGCCCTGGCAAAAGTCATGGCCCGGGGTGACGTGCCGGCGCCGTTCGAGTCCGATTGCCCGTTCTACGCACTGCTGGAATTCGAAGCGACCACCGAAGAGGTGGCCAACCTGGCCCTGGAAACCTTCGAGCACTGCGTCGAGCAGGGTTGGGTGCTCGATGGGGTGATGAGCCAGAGCGAGACCCAGCTGCAGAACCTGTGGAAGTTGCGCGAATACATCTCCGAAACCATCTCCCACTGGACGCCGTACAAGAACGACATTTCGGTCACCGTATCGAAAGTCCCGGCGTTCCTGAAGGAAATCGACGCGATCGTCGGCGAACACTACCCGGACTTCGAGATCGTCTGGTTCGGCCATATCGGCGACGGTAACCTGCACTTGAACATCCTCAAGCCGGAAAACCTGAGCAAGGATGAGTTCTTCGCCAAGTGCGCGACCGTCAACAAGTGGGTGTTCGAAACCGTCGAGAAGTACAACGGCTCGATTTCCGCCGAGCATGGCGTGGGCATGACCAAGCGTGATTACTTGACCTATAGCCGTTCGCCGGTTGAGATCGAGTACATGAAAGCCGTCAAAGCGGTGTTCGACCCGAACGGGATCATGAACCCGGGCAAGATTTTCGCTGTTTGATTCTTCGAACTTTAAGAGCACGAACCAGGAGTCGGTAATGAGCTATCAGCACCAGTATGTCGACGGTACGCGCATTCACTTCCCATTGGGGAAGGTGGTCTGCATCGGCCGCAACTACGCCGAACACGCCAAGGAACTGGACAACCCGGTGCCTACAGAGCCCTTGCTGTTCATCAAGCCGGGCAGTTGCGTCGTGTCGCTGGAAGGCGGTTTCAGCATTCCGACCGAGCGTGGCTCGGTGCATTACGAAGCGGAAATCGCGGTGTTGATCGGCAAGCCTTTGTCGACCAGACCGAGCCGTGAAGAAGTGCTCGACGCCATCTCCGGTTTCGCCCCTGCCCTGGACTTGACCCTGCGCGACAAGCAGGCCGAACTGAAAGCCAAGGGCCTGCCCTGGGAAATCGCCAAGTCGTTCGACGGGGCGGCGGTGATTGCACCGTTCGTGTCCGGCGGCACCTTTGCCGACCTGACCGACATTGGCATTCGCCTGACCATCAATGGCGAAGTGCGCCAGGATGGCAACAGCAAGGACATGCTCAATCCGATCGTGCCGATGCTCCAGTACATGGCTGGCTGCTTCTCGTTGCAGGCCGGTGACGTGATCCTCACCGGCACCCCGGTGGGCGTTGGCCCGCTGAATGTCGGTGACGAACTGGTGCTGGAACTGCCGGGCGCCAGCCGCTTCACCAGCAGCGTTCGCTAAACCGACGCATCCCCTGTAGGAGCCGGCTTGCTGGCGAAGGCGGCGTGTCAGGCGACATCAATGCTGAATGTGATGGCCTCTTCGCAGGCAAGCCAGCTCCTATAGGGGATCGTGCCCACGCAGGGCTTTCCCGCCATTTCCCGTTTTTTTCACATCTTGTCTGGATAATTCCGGGGCTTGCGGCGTCTGAGTCGAGCCCATTTGTGCTATTACCCTTGGCCTGAAATCCTGGAACGCTGCCTTGATGCCGACACAATCGCTGCCCACGCTCAAACCTGCCCGCCGTCCGCGCTTTTTCATGCGTTGGTATTCCTGGCTGTTACTCGTGGCCGCCGCCGCGTATGGCCTCGCATTCGCGATGCATTGGGATGACCGGGGCGTGCTCTGGGTGCTGGAACGTTTTAAAAGCCCGACTGAGCGCCAGGAGAGCATCTGGCTGCCGGATTACCGGGCGGTGATCGACGCCAAACTGCTGCCGGGCATGGAGAAGGACGAGGCATCCGACCTGACCTACGATCCCCAGACCAAAACCCTGTTCTCCGTGATGGGCAATAAACCGTTCCTGGTGGAGCTGACATTGCAGGGCGATGTCCTGCGCAAAATGCCCTTGGTGGGCTGGAGCAATCCGGAAGGGGTGACTGCGATGGGCAATGGTCTGCTGGCCATCGTCGACGAGCGCGAACACCTGCTCTCCATCGTCAAGGTCGATGCCGACACCCGTGAGCTGAATATCGCCAACTTCCCGAAATACGACCTCGGCCCTTCGAAAAACCAGAACAAGGCCTTCGAGGCCATCGCCTGGGATTCGCGCAACCAGCAATTGCTGCTGGGGGAAGAACGTCCGCCGGCGTTGTTCAGCTGGAAAAGCGGCGGCAGCCAGAACCTCAAGGGCGACAAGCAGAAACTCGCCAGTGATGAACTGGACATCCGCAACCTGTCGGCCCTGGCCATCGACCCGCGCACCGGCCACACCCTGGTGTTGTCCGCCGATTCTCACCTGTTGCTGGAGCTGGACGAGAAGGGCGAGCAGGTCAGCTTCATGACCCTGCTGGGCGGCTTCAATGGCTTGCGCAAGACCATTCCGCGCGCTGAAGGTGTGACCATGGACGAGGCTGGCACGTTGTACATGGTGAGCGAACCGAACCTGTTCTACCGCTTCGAAAAGCAGCAGTAAGCCCCGAGGTCGTAGGAATTGCGGCGCCTGGTTGTAGGGCTGGGCTAATGGCCATTAAGCTTCAATTCAGACTGTCATGGTATCTCATCCGCCTGTCTTGAATCCGAGTCCACCTGAATGCGCCGACTTGCCCGTCCCAAACCCCTGATTCTCATGTTCCTGGCGATTGCGCTGATCGTGCTGGTGGCGTTCGGCCAGTACCTGCGCCTGTTCGAGCGCGCCTGGTTCAATATGTACACGCTTTGGCAACCGGAGAGTGCTCGATCCATCGGCCTGGATCGTTATCAGGTCACGCTCGAGGCGCGAGTCATCGAAGGCCTGGACGACGATGTATCCGCACTGACCTTCGATCCGGTGCGCAAGAGCCTGTTCACGGTCACCAACCAAAACTCCGAACTGATTGAATTGTCTCTGGACGGCCGGATCATTCGACGCGTGGCGCTGGTCGGCTTCGGCGATCCGGAGGCGGTGGAGTTCATCAGTGCCGACACTTACGTGATCACTGACGAGCGTTCGCAGCGGCTGATCAAGATTCACCTGGAAAAGGACACGACCTTCCTCGACGCGCAAGATGCCGAACAGATAACCCTCGGCGTGCACATGAGCGGCAACAAGGGCTTTGAAGGGTTGGCTTATGACTCGGTGGGCAAGCGCCTGTTCGTGGCCAAGGAGCGCGACCCGATGCTGATCTACGAAGTGCAGGGCTTCCCGCATTACAACCCGGAAAAGTCCTATGCGGTACACGTGGTCAACAATCCCAAGCGCGATGCCGGGATGTTCGTGCGGGACCTGTCGAGCCTGCAATACGACGAGCGCAGCGGACACTTGCTGGCGTTGTCCGATGAGTCGCGGTTGATTCTGGAGCTGGACGTGGACGGGCGACCGCTGAGCACCATGTCATTGAGCAAGGGGCGCCAGGGGTTACGCAAAACTGTGCCGCAAGCGGAAGGGATTGCGATGGATGACGATGGCACCATGTACCTGGTGAGCGAGCCGAACCTGTTCTACGTCTTCAAGAAACCAGCACAACCCTGACAAACACCCAGGACGAATGTGGGAGCGGGCTTGCTCGCGAATGCGGTGTGTCAGTCAATAGAGATCTCGACTGACAGACCGCATTCGCGAGCAAGCCCGCTCCCACAAGGGTTTTGTGTTCGGCTTACTTGGCGCGCAGGGTTTTTACGCCTTCGCTGGTACCCAGCAACAGCAAATCCGCCGGACGTGCCGCGAACAACCCATTTGTGACCACACCAACGATGGCATTGATCTGCGTCTCCAGCTCCACCGGGTTAGTGATCTGCATGTTGAACACGTCGAGGATGATGTTGCCGTTGTCGGTCAGCACGCCTTCACGGTAAACCGGGTCGCCACCGAGCTTCACCAGCTCGCGGGCCACGTGGCTGCGGGCCATCGGGATCACTTCCACCGGCAGCGGGAACGCGCCGAGGACCGGCACCAGCTTGCTCGCGTCGGCGATGCAGATGAAGGTCTTGGCCACGGCCGCGACGATCTTCTCGCGGGTCAGGGCTGCACCGCCGCCCTTGATCAGGTTCAGGTGCTCATCACTTTCATCGGCGCCGTCGACGTAGAACTCCAGGTCGCTGACCGTATTCAATTCATACACCGGGATGCCATGACCCTTGAGGCGCGCGGCGGTGGCTTCGGAGCTGGCGACTGCGCCGTCGAACGCGCCTTTGTGCCGGGCCAGGGCGTCGATGAAGCAGTTGGCGGTGGAGCCGGTGCCGACCCCGACAATGCTCTTGTCGTCGAGTTTCGGGAGGATGAAGTCGACGGCGGCCTGAGCCACTGCCTGTTTGAGTTGATCCTGGTTCATGCGGGCTCCGAGGTGCCGAAGGAGGGACGAAAGGCCGGCATTATAGGCCTCGGGGCGGGGAAGGTCATTGCCCGATTGGCGGGCCGCGACGGTTACCTGCACCCGTGACCCTAACTGTGACCATTAACTGTAGGAGCGAGGCTTGCCAGCGAAGAGGCCGTCACATGCAGCATAAATGTTGGCAGTTAGATCGCTTTCGCGGGCAAGCCTCGCTCCTACAAGTGTGGTCGTGCGCCCGAAAGCCGGGTTAGACTCCTTGACCCTGCCCAACTCGCCCAGTGATGCTTTCCGATGCTCGAACAGTACGTCAAAAAGATCCTCACCTCGCGCGTTTATGACGTTGCCGTAGAAACCCCTTTGCAGACTGCCCGCCAGCTTTCCGAGCGGTTGGGCAACGATATCTGGCTCAAGCGCGAAGACTTGCAGCCGGTGTTCTCGTTCAAGATTCGCGGCGCTTATAACAAGCTCACCCAGCTTTCCGATGAAGAACGTGCGCGCGGCGTCGTGACCGCTTCGGCGGGCAACCACGCGCAAGGCCTGGCCCTGGCGGCCAAGGTGCTGGGTGTGAAAGCCACCATCGTCATGCCCAAGACCACGCCGGAAATCAAAGTGGAAGGCGTGCGCTCCCGTGGCGGTAAAGTGGTGCTGCACGGCGATTCGTTTCCAGAAGCCCTGGCCTACTCGCTGAAACTGGTCGACGAAAAAGGCTACGTCTACATTCACCCCTACGACGATCCCCATACCATTGCCGGGCAGGGCACGGTGGCGATGGAGATTCTGCGCCAGCACCCGGGGCGTCTGGATGCGATTTTCGTCCCGGTGGGCGGTGGCGGGCTGATTGCCGGGATCGCCGCGTATGTGAAATACCTGCGTCCGGAAATCAAGATCATCGGCGTCGAGCCCGACGATTCCAACTGCCTGCAAGCTGCCATGGCGGCCGGTGAGCGCGTGGTGCTGCCGACCGTGGGCCTCTTCGCCGACGGTGTCGCAGTGGCGCAAATCGGCCAGCACACCTTCGATATCTGCAAGGACCATGTGGATGAAGTGATCACCGTCAGTACCGACGAGATCTGTGCGGCGATCAAGGATATCTACGACGATACTCGCTCGATCACCGAACCTGCCGGCGCCTTGGGCGTTGCCGGGATCAAGAAGTACGTCGAGCAACATGGCATCACCGGGCATACCTTCGTCGCCATCGACTCCGGGGCCAACGTCAATTTTGACCGCCTGCGTCACGTTGCCGAACGTGCCGAACTGGGCGAGGGCCGCGAGGCCATCATCGCCGTGACCATCCCCGAGAAGCCAGGCAGCTTCAAGGCATTCTGCGAAGCCATCGGCAAACGCCAGATCACCGAATTCAACTACCGCTACAACACCGGCAGCGAAGCCCATATCTTCGTCGGCGTGCAGACGCACCCGGAAAACGATCCGCGCAGTGCGCTGCTTGCCAGTCTGACCGAGCAGGGTTTCCCGGTGCTCGACCTGACCGACAACGAACTGGCCAAGTTGCATATCCGCCACATGGTCGGCGGGCGTGCGGCCCATGTCGTCGATGAAGTGGTGTTGCGTTTTGAATTCCCGGAGCGCCCCGGTGCGCTGTTCAACTTCCTCAACAAACTCGGCGGGCGCTGGAACATCTCGATGTTCCACTACCGCAACCACGGAGCGGCCGATGGCCGTGTGGTCGCCGGGCTGCAAGTACCCCATGACGAACGTCATCTGGTGCCGGCGGCACTGGAAGAAATCGGCTACCCGTACTGGGATGAAAGCGACAATCCGGCCTATCAGCTGTTTCTCGGCTGAGGGGCTACGCTGATGGGCAGTCAATAAGGAATCGAACAATGGAAACGCTAACCGCCCTGAAATTGGCGCACATCGTGGCAACGGTGCTGCTGTTGATCAGCGCGCCGGGGCTGGCGGTCTGGGTCTGGCGTGCGCGGCGCAACGGTGATGCGACGGCCCACACTCGCACGTTGCAGCGACCGGGGGTGTTCATCTGGGTGTTGATGGGGCTGGCTTTGCTGAGCATGCCGTTCACCGGGTGGTGGATGGTGCATCTGGTGGGCTGGCCGTTGGGGCAGACCTGGTTGCTGGCTTCGAGTGTGCTTTACACCGTGGCGGCGCTGGGGTGGTTCTGGTTGGTGGTGCGGCTTAACAAGTTGCGCAAGGGGCCAGGAGGCAATGGCAAGTTCACCTTTGCCCTGGCACTGTTCAGCTTCGTCTGTTTTATCGCTATTGCGGGGTTGATGGGCGCCAAGCCTGTTTAAGACGTTAGACCGAGTCGCCCCCTTCGCGAGCAAGCCCGCTCCCACATTTGATCTGCGTCGTACACAAATTCTGTGTTCACTGAAGATCTAATGTGGGAGCGGGCTTGCCCGCGAAACCGATTTCAATCGCGCAACGAAATCACCGGCCAGCCACGCTTCTCGGCCTCGGCCCGCAAGTTCGGATCCGGATCAACCGCCACCGGATTCGCCACCTGCTCCAACAACGACAAATCATTCATCGAGTCGCTGTAGAAATAACTGTCCTCCAACGAATACCCGGTCTCTTCCAGCCAGCGATTCAGCCGCGTCACCTTACCTTCCCGGAAGCATGGGACGTCGGTGCTGCGCCCGGTGTAACGGCCATCAACCATTTCACACTCCGTGGCGATCAAGGTTTCGACACCGAGTCGCTGGGCAATCGGCCCGGTGACGAAGCGGTTGGTGGCGGTGATGATCACCAGTTTATCGCCGGCCTCGCGGTGCTTTGCCAACAGTTCGATGGCCTTGGGTAGCACGATCGGTTCGATGCAGTCGCGCATATAATCCAGGTGCCATTCGTCAAGCGTGGTCATCTCGGTGCGACCGAGGACTTCGAGGCAGAAGTTCAGGTACGCATCGTTATCCAGCTTGCCGGCCAGGTAGTCCTGATAAAACTCGTCGTTGCGTGCCTTGTAGGCGACGGCGTCGAGGAAGCCGCGCTCGCACAGGTAATCGCCCCAGGCGTGGTCACTGTCACCGCCCAGAAGCGTGTTGTCCAAGTCGAATAAAGCCAGGCGCATTGCAGTTACTCGCTGAAAAGTCTGTAGAAAGGCGTCCAGAATACGGACTTTTCACAAGAGTGCACATAAGGTAGGCCGGCTCGTTGCTGCCTTCACAACCTTTGTGGAACAATGCGGCGACATGCGTTTGCGAGGTTGTTGCCGTGATCGACCCCGATGGTTTTCGCCCCAATGTCGGGATCATTCTGACGAATGATGCCGGCCAGGTGCTATGGGCTCGCCGTATCAATCAAGATGCCTGGCAGTTTCCGCAGGGAGGAATCAACCCCCAGGAGACGCCGGAAGACGCCTTGTACCGCGAGTTGAACGAAGAAGTGGGCCTGGAACGCGAAGATGTTGAAATACTCGCCTGCACCCGGGGCTGGTTGCGCTATCGTTTGCCGCAACGTCTGGTCAGGACCCACAGCCAACCGCTGTGCATCGGCCAGAAACAGAAATGGTTTCTCCTGCGCCTGATCTCCAACGAGCAGCGGGTGCGGATGGACTTGACCGGTAAACCGGAATTCGATGGCTGGCGCTGGGTCAGTTATTGGTATCCGTTGGGCCAGGTGGTGACATTCAAGCGCGAGGTGTATCGACGCGCTCTCAAAGAGCTTGCCCCGCGCCTTTTATCGCGCGACTGACGACGGAGTTCGACCCCGAGCCATGCTCAATACGCTGCGCAAGATCGTCCAGGAAGTTAACTCCGCCAAGGATCTCAAGACGGCGTTGGGGATTATTGTGTTGCGCGTCAAAGAGGCCATGGGCAGCCAGGTCTGCTCGGTCTACCTGCTTGATCCCGAGACCAACCGTTTCGTGCTGATGGCCACCGAGGGTTTGAACAAGCGCTCGATCGGCAAGGTCAGCATGGCCCCCAATGAAGGTCTGGTCGGCCTGGTCGGTACGCGTGAAGAACCCCTGAACCTCGAAAACGCCGCGGATCACCCGCGCTATCGCTACTTCGCCGAAACCGGCGAAGAACGCTACGCCTCGTTCCTCGGGGCACCGATCATTCACCACCGCCGCGTCGTCGGCGTGTTGGTCATCCAGCAAAAAGAACGCCGCCAGTTCGATGAAGGTGAAGAAGCCTTCCTCGTGACCATGAGCGCCCAGCTCGCCGGCGTTATCGCCCATGCCGAGGCCACCGGGTCGATCCGTGGCCTGGGGCGCCAGGGCAAAGGCATCCAGGAAGCAAAGTTCGTCGGCGTGCCGGGTTCGCCGGGTGCAGCGGTCGGTACCGCGGTGGTCATGTTGCCGCCGGCCGATCTGGACGTGGTGCCCGACAAGACCATCACTGACATCGCTGCCGAACTCGGGCTGTTCAAGACTGCCATCGAAGGCGTGCGCGCCGACATGCGCGCCTTGTCGGCCAAGCTCGCGAACCAGTTGCGCCCGGAAGAGCGCGCGCTGTTCGATGTCTACCTGATGATGCTCGACGATGCCTCGCTCGGCAGCGAAATTACCACCGTGATCAAGACCGGCCAATGGGCCCAGGGCGCGTTGCGCCAAGTGGTCACTGAGCACGTCAACCGCTTCGAATTGATGGACGACGCCTACCTGCGTGAACGAGCCTCCGACGTCAAGGACCTCGGTCGGCGCTTGCTCGCTTATCTGCAGGAAGAGCGTCAGCAGACCCTGGTCTATCCCGACAACAGCATCCTGATCAGCGAAGAATTGACGCCGGCGATGCTCGGCGAGGTGCCGGAAGGCAAGCTGGTCGGTCTGGTCTCGGTACTCGGTTCCGGCAACTCCCATGTGGCGATCCTGGCGCGCGCCATGGGCATTCCGACGGTGATGGGCCTGGTCGACCTGCCGTACTCCAAGGTCGACGGCATCCAGATGATCGTCGACGGCTATCACGGCGAGGTCTACACCAACCCCAGCGAAGTGCTGCGCAAGCAATTCGCCGAAGTGGTCGAGGAAGAGAAGCAGCTGGCCCTCGGGCTGGATGCGCTGCGGGATTTGCCGTGCATTACCCTCGATGGCCACCGCATGCCGCTGTGGGTCAACACCGGCCTGCTGGCGGACGTGGCTCGGGCGCAGAAGCGTGGCGCTGAAGGTGTCGGTCTGTACCGCACCGAAGTGCCGTTCATGATCAACCAGCGTTTTCCGAGCGAAAAAGAGCAACTGGCGATCTATCGCGAGCAGCTCGCTGCGTTCCATCCACAACCGGTGACCATGCGCAGCCTGGACATCGGTGGCGACAAATCGCTGTCGTACTTCCCCATCAAGGAAGACAACCCATTTCTCGGCTGGCGCGGCATTCGCGTCACCCTCGATCACCCGGAAATCTTCCTGGTCCAGACCCGCGCGATGCTCAAGGCCAGCGAAGGCCTGAACAACCTGCGGATTCTGCTGCCGATGATCTCCGGCATCCACGAACTGGAAGAAGCCCTGCACCTGATCCACCGGGCCTGGGGTGAAATCCGCGACGAAGGCTGCGATGTGCCGATGCCACCGATCGGCGTGATGATCGAAATTCCGGCGGCGGTTTATCAGACCAAGGAACTGGCACGGCAAGTGGACTTCCTGTCGGTCGGTTCCAACGACCTGACCCAGTACCTGTTGGCCGTGGATCGAAACAACCCGCGAGTAGCCGACCTCTACGACTACCTGCACCCGGCGGTACTGCAAGCGCTGCAGAACGTGGTGCGCGATGCCCATGCCGAAGGCAAACCGGTGAGCATCTGCGGTGAAATGGCCGGTGACCCGGCAGCGGCGGTGCTGTTGATGGCGATGGGTTTCGATAGCCTGTCGATGAACGCCACCAACCTGCCGAAAGTGAAATGGATGCTGCGCCAGATCAACCTGAGCAAGGCCAAGGAATTGCTGGCGGAGTTGATGACCATCGACAACCCGCAAGTGATTCACAGTTCGCTGCAGCTGGCGCTGAAGAACCTTGGGTTGGCGCGGATGATCAATCCGGCTTCGGCCAAAACCCTTTAAAAAGGCTGATGGCCCTTTCGCGGGCAAGTCGGATCGCCGCACCGCTCGCTCCTACAGATTTGTGTCGTTCCCGCGCTTTGCGAACGACGCGGACCCGTAGGGGCGAGCGGTGCGGCGATCCGACTTGCCCGCGAAGGCGTCAGTCCTGACAATAGAGATCTAAACCCTGATCTCCACTTCCCCAAGATGCCCGCCATACGGCCCGAAACTCCGCTCGACCATATGCCGCGTCCCATCCGCATGCACGATCAACGCCGTGCTCGCCCGTGTCCCATAAGTCGGGCTGGCAATAAACACACTCGACAGCAACGTCTCGGTAGCCAACCCCACCCCGGTATCCGGTAACTCCGCAAAGGGCGCCGTCTGCGGATCGTTCAGCAGCGCCAATAGCGACTGAGGCTGCGGATCGTCCAGCACTTCCTCCAGCGCCGCCCGCGCCTTCAGCAACTTGGGCCACGGCGTATCCAGCCCGGCGTTCGACAATCCATAAACCCCCGGTGGCAGCATCACCGCCTCAGCCTCCCGGGCATTGAAGTGCCACAGCTCGTTGGCATTGCCGATCAGTAAGTTAAACCCGGCGTATTCGATCGAACGTGCAACAACGTCGCTCAAATAGTCATCAATCGGCCTATCCCCGGCGAGAAACCGCGCCACCAGTTCCCCTCGCGATTTTCGCGCGGGCGGTTGATGAGGGTCGCGAATATTGGTCAGCGCAGCGAAGCGTCCATTGGCACCGATACCCAGCCAGGTGCCGCCGGCCTCCAGGTCGCGACCGGCATAAACCTGCGGCGATTCGGGCCATTGCGCCAGCGGCAGGCTGGGGCGGGCGTAGAATTCGTCACGGTTGGCGGCGACGACCAGCGGCTGGGTGTGACCGGGGCGCCAGGCAAAGACAATCAGGCACATAAGGTGATCCATGTGTGTTTTTTGCCCACTCTACGCAGTCATCGAGCGGGTATCCATCGCCATCCAGTGGAGCTTGAGGCCATGCATCCGTTACCATGCCGCTCCTATTTTCGGGACGCGGGCGGGGACGGCCATGGAATTTCTACTGTACCTGGCGCTGGGCGCCTGTGCAGGCGTGCTGGCCGGGCTGTTCGGGGTGGGTGGCGGAATCATCATCGTCCCGGTACTGGTGTTCAGTTTCACCTTGCAGGGCTTCGATGCGTCAATTTTGACCCACCTGGCGGTCGGCACTTCACTGGCGACGATCATCTTTACCTCGATCAATGCCATCCGCGAGCACCATCGCCGCGGTGCCGTGCGTTGGCCGGTTTTTGCCTGGATGACCGTCGGTATACTCATCGGCGCCGGTTTCGGTGCGCTGACCGCCGAATCGATCTCCGGGCCAAACCTGCAGAAAATCATTGGCGTATTTGCGCTGATCATCGCGGTTCAGCTCGCCTTGGATGTCAAGCCGAAAGCCAGCCGCACCGTGCCCGGCAAAGTCGGTCTGACCGTGGCCGGTAGTGTGATTGGCTGGGCTTCGGCGATTTTCGGGATTGGCGGCGGTTCGTTGACTGTGCCGTTTTTGACCTGGCGCAGCGTACCGATGCAGCAAGCCGTGGCGACTTCATCCGCCTGCGGCCTGCCAATTGCCTTGTCCAGTGCATTATTTTTCATGATTCTGGGGTGGCACGATCCCTTGTTGCCGGCCCATAGTCTCGGTTTTATTTATTTGCCGGCGCTGCTGGGGATCGCCCTGACCAGCATGGTGTTCGCCCGCCTCGGTGCACGACTGGCCCACAGCCTGTCGCCGCGCTTGCTGAAAAGACTGTTCGCCGCTTTGCTGTGCTGCGTAGGGCTGAGCTTCCTGCTCTGACGCGCGTCGCAATGCTGGCTTAATCCTGGCGTGACAGCGTCCCCGGGAATTTTGAAGGTTTCAACTCTAACGAGGAGTCGCAATGCTGCCTTACCCGCAGATCGACCCGGTGGCCCTGGCCATCGGTCCGCTGAAAATCCACTGGTACGGCCTGATGTACCTGATCGGCATCGGCGGCGCGTGGTGGCTGGCGTCCCGCCGGCTGAACCGCTTCGACCCGACCTGGAGCAAGGAGAAACTCTCCGACATGGTGTTCTGGATGTCGATGGGCGTCATTGTCGGCGGCCGCCTGGGCTATGTGCTGTTCTATGATCTGAACGCGTACCTGGCCAATCCGACGCTGATCTTCGAGGTGTGGAAGGGCGGCATGTCGTTCCACGGCGGTTTCATCGGCGTGATGCTGGCGGCGTTGTGGTTCGGTAAAAAGAACGGCAAGTCGTTCTTCCAGCTGATGGATTTTGTCGCACCGATGGTGCCGATCGGCCTGGGTGCCGGGCGTATCGGCAATTTCATCAACGCCGAATTATGGGGCAAGGCAACCGACGTGCCGTGGGCGATGGTCTTCCCGACCGACCCGGCGCAACTGGCGCGTCACCCGTCGCAGCTGTATCAGTTCGCGCTCGAAGGCGTGGCGCTGTTTGCCATCCTCTGGTTGTTCTCGCGCAAGCCGCGGCCGACCATGGCGGTGTCCGGGATGTTCGCGCTGTTCTATGGCATCTTCCGTTTCATCGTGGAATTCGTTCGGGTGCCGGACGCGCAGCTGGGCTATCTGGCCTGGAACTGGCTGACCATGGGTCAGGTACTGTGCATCCCGATGATCGTCGGCGGTCTGTTCCTGATCTGGCTGGCCTATCATCGCGCGCCGGCGGCTCCCGCGGCAGCTGTATAAATTCGAACCCCGGGGTGACGACCCCGGGTTCAAGGACACAGGTAACTCATGAAGCAATATCTCGATCTGGTCGCCCACGTCATCAAGAACGGCACCAAACAGGCCAACCGTACCGGCGTGAACACCATCAGCTTTCCGGGCGCGATGCTGCGTTATGACCTGAAGGAAGGTTTCCCGGCGATCACTACCCGCAAGATGGCCTTCAAGTCGGCCATTGGCGAGATGTGCGGCTTTCTGCGTGGGGTGAACAACGCCGCCGAATTTCGTGCCTTGGGCTGCAAGGTCTGGGACCAGAACGCCAACGAAAACGCCCAGTGGCTGGCCAACCCGTTCCGTCAGGGTGAAGACGACCTCGGCGAGATCTACGGTGTGCAATGGCGCAAATGGCCGGCGTACAAGCAAATTCCGGTCAGCAACCAGGCCGCTATCGAGCAGACCCTGAGCCAAGGCTATCGCCAGATCGCCGAAGGCGAAGAAGATGGCCAGGCGTACGTGGTGCTGTACAAGGCGATCGACCAGATTCGCCAATGCGTCGACACCATCATCAAGGACCCGGGCAGCCGCCGCATCCTGTTCCACGGCTGGAACGTCGCCCAGCTCGATGAGATGGCCCTGCCGCCGTGCCATTTGCTGTATCAGTTCCATCCGAATGTCGAGACCAGAGAGATCTCCCTGACCCTCTACATTCGCTCGAACGACCTGGGCCTGGGCACGCCGTTCAACCTCACCGAAGGTGCCGCACTGCTGAGCCTGATCGGTCGCCTGACCGGTTACACGCCGCGCTGGTTCACCTATTTCATCGGCGACGCCCACGTCTACGAAAACCATTTGGAGATGCTCAATGAACAGCTCAAGCGCGAGCCGTTCCCGATGCCGAAACTGGTGATTGCCGATCGTGTGCCGGAGTTTGCCAAGACGGGTGTGTATCAACCGCAATGGCTGGAGCTGATCGAGCCGAGCGATTTCTCGCTGGAAGGCTACGAACACCACGCGCCGATGACGGCGCCGATGGCGGTTTAAGCCTTAACGCCGAACCAAGTGTGGGAGCGGGCTTGCTCGCGAGAGGGAGTGTCAGTCGACAGAAATGTTGTCTGACACACCGCTTTCGCGAGCAAGCCCGCTCCCACATTGGGTTTTGCAGTGTGTTTAGTGGCCGTGGCTACGGCCCACATGGGAATGCTCCGTCTCCGTCGCCACAACCCCGCCACTCACCTCCAACTGCTGCAAAATCCCGCACTGATCGATATCCGGCCCTTCGCCGCAGCGTTGGCGCAGGTCGATCAATTGTGTCTGCAACGCCAACAACCCATCGATCCGCGCCTTGACGTGATGGATGTGCTCGTCGATCAGCGCATTCACGCTTTCGCATTGATCCTGCGGGCTGTCGCGCAGCGCCAGCAGGCTGCGGATCTCCTCGAGGGTCATGTCGAGGGTGCGGCAGTTGCGGATGAAGGTCAGGCGCTCGGCGTGGGCCTGGGTGTAGACGCGGTAGTTGCCGTCGCTGCGGGCCGGTTCCGGCAGCAGGTTTTCGCGCTCGTAGTAGCGGATGGTTTCCACTGCGCAGTCGGTGAGTTTCGCCAGTTCTCCGATTTTCATCGCGACAATCTCCAAAAGGGTGCTTGACCCTATAGTGGCTACAGGGTCTTTACTTGGCAACAGGCACTCTTATGGACGCACACGATGAGCGATTCCCTGCACACCCACAAACCTGAAGCCGCAGACGATTGCTGCAGCAAACTCAAGCCCGTCCCCCAACATGTACATGGCGGTCCTGGTGATACCTGCTGTTCGCCGAAGGCAGCGGCACCCGCGCTGATCCAGTTGAGCGAAGCGCCGAGCGCCGATGCGCGGCTGAGCAATTTTCGTATCGACGCAATGGACTGCCCGACCGAACAGACGCTGATCCAGAACAAACTGGGCAAGCTGGCGGGTGTGCAACAGCTGGAGTTCAACTTGATCAACCGCGTGCTGGGGGTGACCCACAACCTGGCGAGCACCGCGCCGATCATCGACGCGATCAAGTCGCTGGGGATGCAGGCCGAGCCGCTGGAGCAGGGCGCTGAAACGCCGGCGCCAACTGCCGGGAAAAAGCCCTGGTGGCCGCTGGCGCTGTCCGGTGTCAGTGCGGTGGCTGCCGAGGTGATCCACTTCACCAGCGCTGCACCCAACTGGGTAGTGGCCGTTATTGCACTGGTCTCGATTCTCAGCGGCGGCCTCGCTACCTATAAGAAGGGCTGGATTGCGCTCAAGAACCTCAACCTGAACATCAATGCACTGATGAGCATCGCGGTGACTGGCGCTATCCTGATTGGCCAGTGGCCGGAAGCGGCGATGGTGATGTTCCTCTTCACTGTGGCCGAGTTGATCGAAGCCAGGTCGCTGGATCGGGCGCGCAATGCTATCAGCGGTCTGATGCAGATGACCCCGGAGCAGGCCACGGTGCAGCAGGCCGATGGCAGCTGGGTCACGCAGGACGTCAAAACCATCGAGCTGGGTGCGCGAGTGCGAGTGCGTCCCGGCGAGCGAATCGGTCTGGACGGCGAAGTGGTTTCGGGCAGTTCGACCATCGACCAGGCGCCGATCACCGGCGAAAGCCTGCCGGTCGAGAAGGCCATTGGCGACAAGGTGTTCGCCGGCACCATCAATCAGTCGGGTTCTCTGGAATACGCAGTGACCGCCGCGGCCAACCATTCGACCCTGGCACGCATCATCCACGCCGTCGAACAGGCCCAGGGCGCGCGGGCGCCCACCCAGCGTTTCGTCGACAGTTTCTCGAAGATCTACACGCCGGCAGTGTTCGTCCTGGCCATCGCGGTGGCAGTGATTCCTCCGCTGTTCATGGAAGCGTTGTGGTTCGACTGGATCTACCGCGCGCTGGTGTTGCTGGTGGTCGCTTGCCCCTGTGCACTGGTGATTTCCACCCCGGTGACCATCGTCAGCGGCCTTGCGGCGGCGGCGCGCAAAGGGATCCTGGTCAAGGGCGGCGTGTATCTGGAGGGCGGTTACAAGCTTGATTACCTGGCGCTGGACAAGACCGGCACCCTCACTCACGGCAAACCGGTGCAGACCGATTATGTGTCCCTCGATCCGACCGCCGATGAATCGGCCCCGGCCATTGCCGCGGCGCTGGCCGGCCGCTCGGATCACCCGGTGTCGATGGCCATCGCCAATGCGGCTGTGGATAAACACCCTTCGCCACTGATTGTGGATAACTTCGAGGCGCTCGGCGGTCGGGGTGTGCGCGGCGAGATCAACGGTCAGACCTACCACTTGGGCAACCACCGCCTGGTGGAAGATCTGGGCCTGTGCTCGCCTGCGCTGGAAGAGCAGTTGTTCGCGCTGGAAAAACAGGGTAAATCCGTGGTGCTGTTGCTCGACAAATCCGGCCCGCTGGCACTGTTCGCCGTGGCGGACACGGTGAAAGCATCCAGCCGCGAGGCCATCCGGCAACTGCATGACCTGGGTGTCAAAACCCTGATGCTCACCGGCGACAACGTGCACACCGCCCAGGCCATTGCCGCGCAAGTCGGTATCGATCAGGCGCAAGGCGATCTGCTGCCAACCGACAAGCTGCAAGCCATCGAAGCGCTTTATGCACAGGGGCATAGAGTCGGCATGGTCGGCGACGGCATCAATGACGCTCCGGCACTGGCCCGGGCCGAGATTGGTTTCGCCATGGCCGCAGCGGGCACCGATACCGCCATCGAGACCGCCGATGTCGCCTTGATGGACGACGATCTGCGCAAGATCCCGGCCTTCATCCGTTTGTCCCGTCAGACTTCGCGCATCCTGAAGCAGAACATTGCCCTGGCATTGGTGACCAAGGCGATCTTTCTTGGGGTAACCTTCGCCGGGGTCGCTACCATGTGGATGGCGGTGTTCGCCGACATGGGCGTGAGCCTGTTGGTGGTGTTCAACGGTTTGCGCCTGTTGCGCAAATAAACAATGAGGGAAGGCGGTGCTGAGTGCCGAGCTGAAGGCGTTTTACATGGTTGCCCGTCTGGGCAGCATAACCCTGGCGGCGAAAAAGCTTGGCCTTAGCCAACCTACAGTGACGACCCAGATCCGCAATCTGGAAAGTCAGTACTCGGTAGAACTGTTCTACCGCGGCGGCCGTCGCCTCAGCCTCAGCGATGAAGGCGCCCGGTTGCTGCCGCTGGTCAAGGCGCTGTTGCAGCAAGAAGCCGACATCGAGTTCTTCCTGCGCAACAGTGGCCAGGTTCAGGGCACGCTGCGCATCGCCGCCACGGCACCGTATTACATCCTCGATCTGGTGAAGACCTTTCGCGAGCGCTTGCCGCAGGTGGAAGTGTCGGTGGAAATCGGCAATTCCCAACAGGTGCTTGAGGCGCTGGAGGATTATCGGGTGGATGTCGCGGCGTCATCGCAATTGCTCGACGATGCGCGGCTGATTCGCCGGGTGCTCGGTAGCGATCCGCTGGTGCTGGCGGTGCATCGCAATCATCCGCTGGCGGTTCACGATCATGTGCCGCTGACGGCGTTGGCCGGGCATACCCTGTTGATGCGGGAATCGGGCTCGACCACCCGGCGATTGACCGAGGCGTTGCTGACCAGCGCCGGAGTGAGTTTCGGGCCGCTGCTGGAGATTGGCAGCCGTGAGTCGATTCGCGAGGCGGTACTGCGCAACATCGGGATCAGCATCATTGCCCGGCAGGAAGTGCCCCATGATCCGCAATTGCGGGTGTTGACCATCGAGAATGCGCCGCAGATTCCTGAGTATTTGTATTGCCTCAAGGAGCGCAAGGGCGCGCGGTTGCCAGCGGCGTTTTTGGGGTTGGCGCAGGAAATGGCTCCGGCCTGACGATTGTGGTGAATGTCGGGCCTCTTCGCGGGCAAGTCGGATCGCCGCACCGCTCGCTCCTACAGATGCGCGTTATTCGCAGACGCGTGAACGATACAAAACTGTAGGAGCGAGGCTTGCCCGCGAAGGCGTCCGTCGGTACACCCACGTGTCTAACCAAAATCCCTGAATACCACTATCAGCCATTTTTGCCTCACTGCCACATGACGTTCGCATTACACCCCTAGGATGGCCTTCATCTGCTTGATGAGGCCTGTCCATGAACCACTCGATCGCAACTGCCCTGACCAACCCCGGCGCCCCGATGAAAGTGCGCGGCGTGCAGAAACGCTTCGGCGCCTTCACCGCGCTGGATAACGTGTCCCTCGACGTGGCGGCGGGTGAGCTGGTGTGCTTGCTCGGCCCGTCGGGGTGCGGCAAGACCACTTTGCTGCGCTGCATCGCGGGTCTGGAGAAACAGGACAGCGGCGAGCTGTACCTCGGCGATCGCGACGTTTCCCATCTGGCGCCTCAGGCTCGGGACTACGGCATTCTGTTTCAGTCCTACGCGTTATTCCCCAATCTCACCGTCGAGGCGAATATTGCCTACGGCCTCGCCGGTAGCGGTCGCGATGAAGTGCGCCAGCGTGTCGCTCAGATGCTGGAACTGGTCGGCCTGATCGGCAGTGAGAAAAAGTACCCCGGCCAGTTGTCCGGCGGCCAGCAGCAACGGGTCGCATTGGCCCGGGCCTTGGCTCCGGCGCCGTCCTTGCTGCTGCTGGACGAGCCGATGTCCGCACTGGATGCCCGGGTCCGTGAGCATCTGTGCACCGAACTGCGCCAACTGCAACGCAACCTCGGCATCACCACCCTGATGGTTACCCACAACCAGGACGAAGCCATGCTGATGGCCGACCGCATCGCCGTGATGAACAACGGCAAGGTCGAGCAGTACGCCACGCCGCAGGAAATCTACGATCGCCCGGCGACGCCGTTTGTGGCGGAGTTTGTCGGCCAGGGCAACTGGCTGCCATTCAGCCGCAGCAGCGACAGCCATGCGCAGGTCGGCGGGATGAACATGCGCCTGGCCGAAGGCAGCGCAAAAGCCGCCTCGGGTCGTCTGTTCTGCCGCCCGGAAGCAATCAACGTCAACCCGCCGGTGCATGAAGAAAACCTGTTCCCGGCCAAGGTCCGCGAGATCACCTTCCTCGGCAACCGTTGCCGCATGAGTTTTGAGCTCGATCAACTGCCAGGCCATGCGTTGCTGGCGGAGCTGGCGCCGGAAGCCATGCCGCGTCTGGGTGCGCAGCAGATCATGGTGGCCCTGCCTCCACGCAGCCTGCAGGTGTTTACTTGATGAGCGCGAACATCGCGCTGCCGATGCCGCACAAGCAGGTTCGGCAGGCTTCCCGTGCCGAAATTGGCGACCGGGTGTTCGTGGTCGGCGGCAAACTCCTTTTGCTGGTGTTGCTCGGCATTGCGGTACTGATGCCATTGCTGGCGATCTTCTGGCGCGGCTTCAGTTCGGAAGCCGGGCAGGGCGGTGGTCTGGTCGCCGCCCGTGAGTTGGTGACCAGTGCCAATTTCCACTGGCTGCTGGGCAATAGCTTGAAGGTTTCCCTCAGCGTCGCGGCGATTGTCGTACCCCTGGCTTACCTGTTTGCCTACGCCTTGCAACGCACATTGATTCCCGGCAAGGGCATCTGGCGTGGCATGTCACTGTTGCCATTGATGGCGCCGTCGATGCTGCCGGGCATTGCACTGGTTTATCTGTTCGGCAACCAGGGCATGCTGCGCGGTTTGCTCTCGGACAACATCTACGGCTTCTGGGGCATAGTGCTGGGCGAGGTCATCTACACCTTTCCCCACGCCTTGATGATTTTGCTGTCGGCGCTGTCCCTGGCGGATGCGCGACTGTTCGATGCCGCTTCCAGCATGGGCGCCAGTCCTGCAAAAGCTTTCCGCAGTATCACCTGGCCGGCGACGCGTCAGGCGGTGTTCGCCGCGTTCTGTCTGGTGTTCACCCTGACCATCACCGACTTCGGCGTGCCCGTGGTAGTCGGTGGCGACTATCAGGTGCTGGCGCTGGAAGCCTACAAAGCCGTGGTCGGCCAGCAACAATTCGGTCGAGGTGCCTTGATCGGTATGGTCCTGCTGTTGCCAGCGCTGTTCAGCTTCGGTGTCGATGCGTGGTTGCGTCGACGTCACGGCGACTCCATGAGCGGTCGGGCGCAAGTCTTTCAACCGGCGCCATCCAAACTGCGTGATGGCTGCTACCTGGTCATCGTGGTCCTGATCTGCGCAGTCTTGCTGCTGGTGTTCGGCATGGCGGTGTTCTCGTCGCTGGTCAAATTCTGGCCGTACAACCTGTCGCTGTCGCTCAACCATTACCAGTTCAACGACACGGCGGGCGGCGGCTGGCTGGCCTATGGCAACAGCGTGAAAATGGCGTTGTGCACGGCGTTGATCGGCAGCGTGCTGATCTTCACCGGCGCTTACCTGATGGAAAAAACCAAGGGCCAGCGCGGACTGAATCTGACACTGCGCATGCTCAGTTTCGTACCGATGGCAGTGCCAGGCCTGGTGCTTGGCTTGGGTTATGTCTTCTTCTTCAACCTCACCGGTAACCCGTTGCATGTGCTCTACGGGACCATGACCCTGCTGGTGGTCTGCACCATTGCTCACTATCTGACCACCGCGCAAATGACCGCCACCACCGCGCTGCGCCAGCTCGATGCCGAGTTCGAAGCCGCCGCGCTGTCGCTCAAGGCACCGCTGTATCGGCACTACCTGCGTGTGACGGTACCGATTTGCCTGCCGGCGCTGCTGGACATCGTGCGCTACCTGTTCGTCTCGGCCATGACCACCGTTTCGGCAGCGATCTTCCTCTACAGCCCGGACACCATCCTCGCGGCGGTGGCGGTGCTGAACATGGATGACGCCGGCAACGTCGGCGGCGCGGCGGCGATGTCGACCCTGATTCTGTTCACTTCGGCGGGCGTGTCCTTGCTGCTGGCCTGGGCTTCGCGCGGATTGTTGCGCCGCTCCCAGGCCTGGCGGCAGACCGCGCCTGGTCATTGATTCATACCTTCAACTCATACAGGAATTGCACCATGTTCAAGCCTTTGGCCCTGGCCGCTGCTGTCCTCACCGCTTTCAGCCTGAACGCTTTCGCGGCGAAAACCGAGTTGACGGTGTACACCGCCCTCGAAGCCGAACAACTGAAGACCTACAAGCAAGCCTTCGAAAAGGCCAACCCGGACGTCGAGATCAAATGGGTGCGCGATTCCACCGGCATCATCACCGCCAAGCTGCTGGCTGAAAAAGCCCGCCCGCAAGCTGACGCGGTCTGGGGCTTGGCGGCGTCGAGCCTGGCGATCCTTGATCAGCAAGGCATGCTGCAAAGCTATGCACCGCAGGATCTGGACAAGATCGGCGTCAACTACCGCGATGCCGCCAATCCGCCGGCCTGGGTCGGCATGGACGTGTGGGCGGCGACTATTTGCTTCAACACGATCGAAGCGGAAAAGCAGGGTTTGAGCAAACCGGTCAGCTGGCAGGACCTGACCAAGCCTGAGTACAAAGGCAAGATCGTCATGCCGAACCCTGCTTCGTCCGGCACCGGTTTCCTCGACGTCAGTGCCTGGCTGCAAACCTTCGGCGAGAAGCAGGGCTGGCAGTACATGGACGACCTGCACCAGAACATCGGCCAGTACGTTCACTCCGGCTCCAAGCCTTGCAAGCTGGCGGCGTCGGGTGAATTCCCGATTGGTATTTCCTTTGAATACCCGGCTGTTCAGTTGAAACGCCAGGGCGCGCCGCTGGACATCATCCTGCCGAAAGAGGGTCTGGGCTGGGAGATCGAAGCCACCGCCGTGATCAAAGGCACACCGCACGAAGAGGCGGCGAAAAAACTGGCGGACTTCTCTGCGAGCCCGGCGGCGATGGAGCTCTATAAAGAAAACTTCGCGGTCCTCGCCCAGCCGGGTATCGCCAAGCCGCAGACTGAATTGCCGGCGGATTATGAGCAGCGTCTGATCAAGAACGACTTTGCCTGGGCGTCGAAGAATCGCGATGAAATCCTGAGTGAGTGGCGCAAGCGCTATGACGGCAAGTCCGAGAAAGTGGCTGCCAAGTAAGATCTTTATTGGCTGATAGGGCCTCTTCGCGGGCAAGTCGGATCGCCGCACCGCCGCTCCCACAGGTTTTGTGATGAACACAGGTTTTGTGAACGCCACGGACCCTGTGGGAGCGGGCTTGCCCGCGATAGCGGTCTCGAATTCAGGGACAAAATTCCATGACTCAACACAACGACATGCTGATCGTAGGCGCCGGCATCCTCGGCCTGTCCCACGCCTACGCCGCCGCCAGACGCGGCCTGAAGGTCACGGTTTTCGAACGCAGCCAGACGCCGCTAGGCGCATCGATCCGCAACTTCGGCCAGGCACTGGTCACCGGCCAACCACCAGGCCCGATGCTCGAACTGGCCCGGGCCAGCCGCGATATCTGGGGCCAATGGGCACAACTGGCCGGCCTGCAACTCAAGCGCAACGGCTCCTACCTGTTCGCCCGTACCGAAGCCGAAGAACACTTGTTGGAGGCCTTTTGCGCTGGCCGCGCCGTGGAGCACGGTTACCGCGTCGACCTGTTGCGCGGCGCTGCATTACGCGACCTGTACGGCGGCCAGTTCCGCCATCACCGCGCCGCGTTGCACGGTATGGACGATCAACAGCTGTATTCCCGCGAAGCGATTCCGGTGCTGATCGACTACCTGCGTCGCGAACTCGGCGTCAAGTTTCACTTCTCGACCCTGGTCCGCGACATCGAACAGGGACGCTTGCACAGCACCGCGGGCACATTCAGCGCCGGGCACATCATCGTCTGCTCCGGTCACGATTATCAGACGTTGCTGGCCGAGCAGATCGCCGAACTCAATCCGCAAATCTGCCGCCTGCAAATGCTCCGCGCCCGACCGCAGATCAACCTGAATCTGCAACACGCGTTGCTCACCGGGCTGAGCTGCGTGCACTACGGCGCGTTTGCCGACCTGCCGGAGGCCGCTGCGGTGCAGGCGCAGATTCTGCAGGAGACGCCGCATCTGCATGAAAACGGCATTCACTTGCTGATCAGTCCGACACCTCATGGCGAGCTGATCATCGGCGATTCCCATCATTACGGCAGCGACCCGTCGCCGTTCAATGCTGAACAGGTGGACAACTGGATGATCGAACTGGCTGAGCAGACGCTGGGCTGCAAGGTGCAAGTGGTCGAACGCTGGCAGGGTGTCTATGGTTCAAGGGGGCCGGGGCCGTTCTCGTTCCTGCGACCCTTTCCGGGAGTGAATGTGGCGTTAATGCACTCCGGTGTTGGCATGAGCGTCGGGCCAGCCATGGCCGAACGCAATGTCGCGACTTTGCTGGGAGCATCTTGATGGACCGCAATGAGCAAGTGATCGCCGAGGTGTTCGGTCTGTATGAACGCTTTGGCGACAGCGATTACATCGGCGAACCGGTGTCGCAGATCGAGCACATGTCCCAGGCGGCCGAACGGGCCATGGCCGAAGGCTTCGATGACGAAGTGGTGCTGGCGGCGTTCTTTCATGACATTGGCCATATCTGCGCCGCCGAGAGTGCCGAGAACATGGGTGGTTTCGGCGTCGTCAGCCATGAGCGCCTCGGTGCGGACTATTTGCGACGCGCAGGCTTCAGCGAGCGCATGGCGCGGCTGGTGGAATACCACGTCCAGGCCAAGCGTTATCTGACGCTCAAAGAGCCCGGGTACTACGAGCGCTTGAGCGAAGCCAGTCGCCGGACCCTGGCATATCAGGGCGGGGTGATGACGGCTGAAGAGGCCGAGGCGTTCGAGCGGGATCCTTTGTGCGAAGTCAGTCTGCGGATGCGTCAGTGGGATGAGCAGGCAAAGGAGATGCGGGTGTCGGTGATGGATCTTGGTCTCTTGAAGGAGAAGGCGTTGCGTTTGTTGGTGGCTTAGGATCGATGGATCGAGGTGCTGCCTTCGCGAGCAAGCCCGCTCCCACATTTGATCGCATTTCTTCAGGAAAAACTCGGTCGAATGTGGGAGCGGGCTTGCTCGCGAAGAGGCCAGCGCCAACAACACAAATTGCTCAAGTGTCTACAGCTGCCGCGCCAACACCTCAACCTGCTCCTGCCTCTGCGCCTGATTCAACTTCGCATGCGGATTGAGCGACGACCACTGCGGATGCGCCCGGGCCTTGATCAAGGCTTCGGGTAATTTGCCTTCGCGCCAGGTCTTGTCCTGCGGTGTGGCGACCTGAATGCTGTCCATCGCCGCATGCCCACGTGCATTCAACGCTAGCAGCAGTTGTCGCTGGCGCAATGCCAACAGCCGTAGCACGCTGTCATCGACGGTCAGTTCCCGCTGGCCTTTGATCTTGCCCAGCAACCGGCTGCCATAACTGCGAGCGGTTTGCAGCGCTCCGCCAGCAATCGCCCCGGCCAGCGCTGCTGCGCCGAGGGTCAGCCCGCCTACCAATAAGTCGACCCCGGCCCCGGCTGCCGCGCCGGCCGCGACACCGCCACCGACCCGCACGCCCAGTTGCTTGAGGGTTTCCGGGTTGAACAGATCATCACCCCAGCGGCCGTCGAGCAGCGGCAGATCAGTGGCCGACGCGTCCTGCGGGCGAAAGGCGTAGAGCTTGAGCAGTGCTTCGACACAACGCTGTTCCCGTTGGCGAACGGCTTTGCGCAGCTCGTCCATGGCGCGCTGTTCCTGCTCGGCATTGCTCAGCACGCTGCGGCGGCAGGCGGCGCAATCGATCAATAAATCGGCGATCAACTGCGCAGCGCTCTGCTCACGAGCCCGGCGTTGTGCTTGTTGATCGGCGATCAGTCGCTCAAGCTGTTCACGAGAGTTTTCCAGCAGCAGCGCCAGGCTTTCATAGAGTCGACGTTCGCCATCCTCCGGCGGCGCGACGCTGTCGAAACGCACCAGTGCGTGCAAGCCCAGACGCGCCAACGCCTCGCGCCAGTCCGGCTCGCGATGGTTGGCGCTGCTGACGAAGTTGAGCACCGGCAGCAACGGTTTGCCGCAACTGGCCAGCACGGCCAGTTCATCGCGGTACTTGGACAGCACCGGCTCGCGGGCGTCGATCACATAGAGGCCGGCGTCGCAGGTCAGCAGTTGCCGCAGCACCTTGGCTTCCTGTTCGAAGCGTTGCCGGGCTTCGCTGCCTTCAAGGAATCGTGCCAGCCGTGCCGGGCCGTCGAGGCGTTCGCCGGGGCGCTCCAGGCGTTCGAGGTAGTCGAGCAGGGCGATGGCGTCTTCCAGGCCCGGTGTATCGAACAGGTCGAGCAAGGGCTCGCCGTCCACCGACAACCGTGCGCCTTCAACGTGACGCGTGGTACTGGGTCGATGGGAGACCTCGCCGAAACCGACATCCCGGGTCAGGGTGCGTAGCAGTGAAGTTTTGCCGACGTTGGTGTGGCCAACCACGGCGAGCTTCAACGGCGGTTTCCAGGGCTTAGTCATGACCGGTCTCCAGCCAGTTCAACGGCGCACTGTCGGCGAACGGCAGTTCCAGCTGTTGCAACGCCACGTGCCAGTCGCCGAGGCGCTCGGCATCCAGCGCTTCGCCGGGCGGCGCTGGCAGCAGCCAGACGCGGGTGGCGCTGGCGCCGCGAGCCAGTTCGGCGATCAGTGCCAGGCTGCCGCGATCCGGCGAGCGGCGTGGATCGCAAGCGATAGCCAAGCGAGCAGGGGGAAATCGACTCAGCTGTTCGAGCAGTTTGTGACGGGATTCGCGGCTGTCGAGGATGCCGGCATTGCTCACGGTTTTCGGCAGTTGTGGCGGCCACTGGCGTTGATCGTCCAGCTCGATGGCCACCAGCAGCGCGCCATCGCTTGGCAGGTCACTGGTGCCGTTTTCAATCTGATGCAGGTGTTCCGGGGCGGCATCGCTGATGCCCAGGCGTTCGCTGGTGGGCATCAGCCGTTCGCGCAGTTGGGTATAGCCGGACAGGTTCAAATCCAGATGCAAGGTGGCCTGGCCGGTTTTCCAGCGCCACCGGCAGAACAACGCCAGCAGCAAGCGCGGCAGTACACCGTAGACCAGCAGCACCCCCACCAGCCACGCCGCCCAGGCCTGGCGGGCGCTGTCGATATTCAGCGCGGCATCGCCACTGGCGCGGATCATCTCCACGGTGGGCACGCTGAACCCGAGCAGCGCCGGCAGTGCTCCCAGGGCCTGGGTCATGGCGACGAAGGTCTCGCCACCGAGGATAGTGGTTTCCCAGACGAAGCCGTAACGCCGGGTCGCCATCAGCATCAGCAAAATCACCAAGGCGCTGAGCATCGCCAGCAGCCACAAGCCGTTGACCAGCACACCGAGCGCCCAGCGATTGAGTTTGTGTCGTTGCAGTAACAGCAGCAGGGCCGGCGCCAGTTGCGCCGCCTTGGCATCGCGGGCGAGTTTTTCACTCAGCCACAGCCACAAGCGGCCCAGCGTTGCACCGTGTTCACCGGCAAACACCAGGCCCAGCGCCCAGCTCAGCAACAGAATCAGGTTCAGCCCGAGCAGACTGCCCAGGGCCCAGAACACATTCACCGGGGTATGCCCGTCACCCAGCGCGGCAAATGCCAGGCCGGCGCCGCTGACCGCGGCCAGCACCGCCATGACGATCAGCGCCAGTCGTGCACCTTGCAGCCAGTGCTGGAGGGCATTGCTCAGTCCGTCGCGCTCGGCCAGCCACAGGGCCCGGTGTTGAATCCGGGTCGGCAGGTCGCCGCCTGCGCTGCGGGCCAGTCGATTGGCTTCCAGATCATCCAGGGGGCCGGCGTGTTCTTCGCGCAGGCGAATGGTTTCCGTCAGCCAGAGATTATTCAGTTCAGTCACGCGGCATCCCGTCGCTCAATTGAGTCGTGAGCATAACCGCTGTGACGCTTATCGGGGTACGGGAGGCTCTGGTATCCTCGCCGGCATGACTAAATCACTTCCCCTCAGCCTGATTGCAGCCCTCGGTGAAAACCGTGTGATCGGCGTCGACAACAGCATGCCCTGGCACTTGCCGGGGGATTTCAAATACTTCAAGGCCACCACCCTCGGCAAGCCGATCATCATGGGGCGCAAGACCTGGGATTCCCTCGGTCGCCCGCTGCCGGGCCGGTTGAACATCGTGGTCAGCCGTCAGGCGGATCTGGTGTTGGACGGTGCCGAGGTTTATCCGTCCCTGGAGGCCGCCATTGTTCGCGCGCAAGCATGGGCGAACGAGCAGGGCGTCGATGAGGTGATGTTGATTGGTGGGGCGCAGTTGTATGCGCAGGGGATGGCGCAGGCGGATCGGCTGTATTTGACGCGTGTGGCGTTGAGCCCGGAAGGGGATGCGTGGTTTCCGGAGGTTGATTTGAAGCAGTGGAAGTTGGTTTCCAACATCGAAAATCCGGCGGTGGATGACAAACCGGCCTACAACTTCGAAGTCTGGGAAAAAGCCTAAAAGCTTCGCGGGCAAGCCTCGCTCCTACGGGGGTTGTGTCGTACGCCAAATCGCGAACGGCTCAATACCCGTAGGAGCGAGGCTTGCCCGCGAAGAGGCCCGCTCAGGCAATGAAAATCTTAAGCCTGAGCTAACGCCCTATGCTCATCCGCACCCAGCAACTCTCTATCCGTCTGCTGCATCACCTGGCTGGTAATCGCCCCCGCCGCAATCGACCCGCTGACATTCAACGCCGTACGCCCCATATCAATCAGCGGCTCGACCGAAATCAGCAACGCCACCAATGACACCGGCAACCCCATCGCCGGCAACACGATCAACGCGGCAAACGTCGCGCCGCCACCCACCCCGGCCACCCCGGCCGAGCTCAGCGTCACAATCGCCACCAGGGTCGCGATCCACAGCGGATCCAGCGGGTTAATGCCCACGGTGGGCGCCACCATCACCGCCAACATCGCCGGGTACAGACCAGCACAGCCATTCTGCCCAATGGTCGCGCCGAACGAGGCGGCGAAACTGGCGATGGACTGTGGAATGCCCAAACGGCTGGTCTGCGCTTCGATGCTCAGCGGAATGGTCGCGGCACTCGAACGGCTGGTGAAGGCAAACGTCAGCACCGGCCAGATCTTGCGGAAGAAGCGCAGCGGGTTGATCCCGGCCGCCGAGACCAGCAGACCATGCACCACAAACATCAGCCCCAGGCCGATGTAGGAAACCAACACGAAACTGCCGAGCTTGATGATGTCCTGCAGGTTGGAACCGGCGACCACCTTGGTCATCAGCGCCAATACACCGTACGGCGTCAATTTCATCACCAGGCGCACCAGACGCATCACCCAGGCTTGCAGGGTGTCGATGGCGTTGATCACTTTCTGACCTTTCTCAACGTCATCTTTGAGCAGTTGCAGCGCCGCGACCCCGAGGAACGCAGCGAAGATCACCACGCTGATGATCGAAGTCGGCTTGGCCCGCGCCAGGTCGGCGAACGGGTTTTGCGGGATGAACGACAGCAACAGCTGCGGCACATTCAGGTCCGCGACCTTGCCGGCATAGTCGGTCTGGATCGTTTGCAGCCGGGCCATTTCCTGAGTGCCGGCCACCAGGCCCTCGGCGGTCAGGCCAAAGAGGTTGGTCAAGCCGATACCGATCAGCGCGGCGATGGCCGTGGTGAACAACAGCGTGCCGATGGTCAGGAAACTGATCTTGCCCAGCGACGAAGCGTTGTGCAGGCGAGCCACGGCGCTGAGGATCGAGGCGAACACCAGCGGGATCACGATCATTTGCAGCAACTGCACATAACCGTTGCCCACCAGGTCGAACCAGCTGATCGAGGCCTTCAGCACCGGGTTGCCGGCACCGTAAATCGTGTGCAGAGCGACGCCGAAACCCACACCCAGCGTCAGCGCCAGCAGGACTTTTTTCGCCAGGCTCCAAGTGGTGTGGCGGGTTTGTGCCAGACCCAAAAGCAACGCGAGGAACACCAACAGATTGAGAATCAGCGGCAGATTCATGAGAACTCCGATAAAGACTTGTGCCAGCCACCTTCCGGGGCAGCTGCGAACCGGCAAGCCTAACAGCTTGATATCTAATGATTTAATATCAAAAAAGTCTGAATGCTGTCGTTTTTGGAATAAGCGGATGTCGCTTTCAGGAATGCGGCTGGCGCGATAGGCACGTTGGCGGTCGCTGATAGGCGAGGAATGTCCCACTTATTTGTTAGCGTCGATCTCTTTGAATCAGGGAGATTTGACGATGAGATTTGCACCGAAATTTCTGGTTGCAGCACTTTGCCTGGGCCTTGCCGGCCAGGCACTCGCCACGGATTTGAAACACTGGCCGGCCGATCAGGCCAAGGCGCTGGACGCGATGATTGCGGCCAATGCCAACAAGGGCAACTACGCGGTGTTCGACATGGACAACACCAGTTACCGCTACGACCTTGAAGAGTCGTTGCTGCCGTTCATGGAAAACAAAGGCCTGATCACCCGCGACAAACTCGACCCCTCCCTGAAACTGATTCCGTTCAAGGACACCGCCGATCACAAGGAAAGTCTGTTCAGCTACTACTATCGCCTCTGCGAGCTTGACGACATGGTGTGCTATCCATGGGTCGCCCAAGTGTTCTCCGGCTTTACGCTCAAGGAGCTCAAGGGTTATGTCGACGAGCTGATGGCGTCCGGCAAACCGGTGCCAAGCACCTATTACGAAGGCGACGTGGTCAAGACCATCGACGTCAACCCGCCGAAGATCTTCACCGGTCAGAAAGAGCTCTACGCCAAGCTGATGGAGAACGGCATCGAGGTCTACGTGATGACCGCCGCCTCCGAAGAACTGGTGCGCATGGTCGCGTCTGATCCGCAGTACGGCTACAACGTCAAGCCGCAGAACGTGATCGGCGTGAGCCTGCTGCTCAAGGACCCCCAGTCCGGCGAGCTGACCACGGCACGCAAGCAGATCACCGCCGGCAAGTATGACGAAAAAGCCAACCTCGGACTGGAGCTGACCCCGTATCTGTGGACCCCGGCCACCTGGATGGCTGGCAAGCAGGCGGCGATCCTGACCTACATTGATGAGTGGAAAAAACCAATCCTGGTGGGCGGCGATACACCGACGAGCGACGGTTACATGCTGTTTCACGGCGTCGACGTGGCCAAGGGTGGCATCCACCTGTGGGTCAACCGCAAGGACAAGTACATGACCCAGATCCAAGGCATGATGGCCAAGAACGCCGCAGCCCAGGCCAAGGAAGGGTTGCCGGTGACGGCGGACAAGAACTGGGTGATCGTGACGCCGGCAGAAATTCAGTAAGACCGAGGCGCTGCCATCGCGAGCAAGCTCCCACAATGATTCTTGAGGGTGCAGGTAATCTGTGTTTCACCCGAGATCCTTGTGGGATCGAGCCTGCTCGCGAAGAGGCCATCACATCCAGCATTAATGTCGCCTGGCACACCGCCCGTGAGAGCGAAGATTGCCCGGGAAGGTCATCACACCATTCTCAAGACAGTTCTCTGAAGATATCAATCGCGAATCAATTGCATCTTCTGCTAGCTTGCGCGCTCCCTGAACGACTCTCTGAAGTCGATGAATGCACGATTCTTGAGAACGTAGCGGAGCAGCCAAAATTTGAGTTTACAATCAGCTTTTTTCGCGCTCTCGAGGAGGGGAGGACGGCGAACGTGAGCTCCCTTGCGCAGCTTTCAAAGACTCTTGCTTCCAGGTAGGCCACTGCTCCACAACCCGGCGAGACTCATTGAGATAATTAATAAAATCTTGCTTGTTGCTATTCATGTTAGTTTTCCTCTATGTACCTTGATAGCAGAGCTGCAGCTATGGTTTCACGTTCCATGTACGAACAAGGCAACATCTGGGTCCGCAATTTAGCATCTGATTCTTTCCAGTCAATGATTTCACCTTGGTTAGTTTTCCGAATTACCGGATACCCGCTACCGAGATTCGTTGAGAATAGGTTAAAAAAGCTCCTAGGTCCAACTCCTATAAAAGGCTCAAAAATTACATTGTTACTGCCCTTGTCCAGAGATATTGAGTCTGAGTGAAACTCCAGAGCTTTGCTCTTTGGGTAGGGTTCTACATATACGACTCTTTGGATTCCAGCTGCAACTATGTGTTTTGCGCAATTATGGCAAGGGAAAGTTGTGCAGTATAAATGACTACCCGCCGTACTGGTCCCAGATCTTGCGCTTGAGAGAAGAGCCTCCATTTCAGCGTGAACAACTCGTCCATACTCCGTAATGTCTTTGATTTTACTGTTTTTTATAAGTGGGGCTAATTCTTCTCGATATTGTTCGGGCACAGCCTCTATTATGCCTTCGATGATTAATCTTTTTTGTATTGCGTTAGAATCTTCTCCTTTCATGTAGTCGCGACCATCGGCGATGTCCACTATTTCTTGTGTTTTGTCATCGATATCTGGCCAGTACAATCCTCCATGCGCTTTAGGGACATCATTAGCTCCAGTTGAGATAATACAGCGGTTTTTTGTAAGTACAGCACCAACTTGGCGAGATAAATCTGCAGATCTCAGTGAGGCAGAGAAAGCCATGAACATCGCATATTCGTCAAATGTTGGCGTTATGTATGGTTTGCCAAAAAGTAGATCCAATATTCTCCATATTTGTTTTTTTAAAGAGTCCGAATTACCATTGTAGTCAATAAAAAAATCCGAAAGGTGATAGGTGTCGCGCGTGTGTTGACCATACTCTTCCCTTTCGTCAGCGTCTCGTTCAATAAGTCGCGATGCTTGCTCCTGTGACATGGATTTATCTTTTGTCAAATATTCATGTCTGCGCGTATGGTCAGCATGAACACCAATGAGGAAAAACCCGTCTGAATAAATTTTTCTCAGTTTCTGAACTTCTGCGGGGCTTTTTAACGAGTTTACAATGAACGCATTTCGCCGCAGTGGTTCCTGTTTGCCCCTGGATTTATTTATTTGGGCAGCTGCGCCTAATGCTAAAATTGAATTGTCCTGGCTTTCTTTTCGTAGTCTATTACCTTCCTCCATGTATGAACTGATTCTCTCAAATTCATGAGTGTTTTTTGACGGGTTTCCAATGTTTGCAATTATATCGGTAGATATTTTTATGTTTTGTGTTTCGTATTTGAATGTTTTCAGTCTGTCTGTTATTAGTTTTGAAACCTCAGGAAGGTCTGTCCCAATTGTTCCAACAAGCCCTATGATAAGTTCTGAGTCGGAGTAGGTGTCGTTGATGAAGTAAGCGTTTTCTGAAGTGTCCTCAATTGAGAGCTCGTCGATGATATCTTTGGTGCTTCCTGAGAAATCACGCGCATCCGCTTCGCTGTGGGATTCGGTGTTTAAAAGTGGTTCTACTGATAATTTAAGCTTTTGAGAGGAGTGGGGTTTTCCTTGAAAGTGAATTCCCCCTGTTGTTGGGTACCAGTTTAATATTCCTTTGCTTTTTGTTTTAAATTGATATTGGTTTTTATTTATTTCCCTCCATTCGCCTGCAGATGAGATCGGTTCTAATTTTTTCTTTAGCTCATCGAAGCTTCCGTCAAAGCGCATGCTAAGTCCTTTTCAAAAAACTTTTAATGGGCCGTCAGGGCCACCATAGCCTTGAATGCCAATTTATCAAGATAGCTCTATACGGACTTCATGGCTAGATGGTGAGTCATACTTTTTTTGAGAGGGCTTATAGTGCGAGCGGAATCCAAGTTTTGTGTGGTCTCCGCCTGTTTTAGTATTAGGAACTTGGCTTCGTGTCTGTAGGATGATTCTTGCCTCGACGGGTTTTGATATGAGTCTGCAACGAACTTACTTTCCGATCTGGTGTTGGTCGTAAGGGCTTGCGGTTTGACTATGCGATGCTCCATGTCGTTATAGAAATCATTGGTAGCTTGCTTGTGAATGAGCAATTAAAAACCCTGTTTAATAGTCATTTCCAGATACTCTGGCAGACTACACATCCTTGCGTATCTGCCTACAACTACGCCAGAATCCGCCGGCTTGTGCGCCTGGGTGCCAGGGTTCTATCGTTTCCGCGTCGCTGAACATCAGTGATCGGGTTTGGTAGCCCGTGTTCACCTCGGCGCATTGCGCCACCCGTTGCAGGGTTCGTTTCAGTCTCTGCTCATATGGTGGCCATGCGCAGGGCATCTTCGGACGCGCCGGGTTCCTGGTGACCGGTCTACCAACCTGAGTATGGCCGCCACCCTTCGTTTGGTAGCGAGGGTGATGGCTCCTTTTTTCTCACCGGAGTTCCATCAATGCTGAAAATTACCCCTGATCCGCCGGGCACCGACAACCTGTCAGCCCACATCAACGCCACTGCGCGCAAACCCAGCCGAACATTCGTCATCGCACCGGGTCTCGATACCGAAACCCTCTTGGCCCACGCCTGCGAATCCCTCGCCTCGGCCAATGTCATGGCCAGCGATTTCGCCGGACAGCTGGAGGGCTCTCAACGCAGCACGATGCTGGGGATTGCTCAGGTCATCATGCTGGGCGAGCTGGCAGTGAACCAGGCGCTGGATAACCTCGACCCGCAGGAATAGCGCGGACAAAAAAATGCCCCGCACTTGGCGGGGTATTTTCATGTTCGACGGTTAACGCGAGCACACCGACGTCCATATCCAGTTTCATTTCAGAATTGACCTACATCAATCAAAGAAACGTCCGATTTATCTCCCGCTTCGCCTCTTCTAGCGTGCGTCCTTTCGATCTGACAAGGACACATTTCGCATGAAGCGCTATCACATCACTGTCGGTGCCAGAACCACCGTCGGCGGCACCGTGCGTACGGGCTATCAGTACAGCACCATCGAAAACCAGGCCATGGCCCGCGAAGGTGATGAAGTCTATTGCCCGAAGTGCGACAGCATCGGTGTGATCGTCCTCGACGGCCCGCACTTGGTGGATGAGATGGACGGCCGCCAGGCTGCCTTGGGCGACGACCTCTGCAGATGCAAGTGCGAGCCACCTCCCCGGTTGATTGCTAATCAAACCCTCAGGTCTCAACAGTTCGACGATGTCAAGGTCGCCTCGGGGACCAGAGCCGCCGCCCAATCTGCCGCTCCGTCTGCAACCAGTCCCGCGCGAGCGGCACCGCGTCCCTCCGGTTTTGCACCTGCCGCTAGTCCCGCGACACCGTCTTTCGGCGATTTGCCGGGGCTGGTTTGCGAGAATTTGTGGCGCGGCTACCAGCAAAGAGCCGAGGCCATCGTGGCACCGGGTGGCATCTTGATTGCCGACCCAAAGGCGCGTAATCGAGCGATTAATGCGGCGTACGCCCGGCTATGGTTGGAGGATCAGCGATTCCAGTGGGCCGGCCTCGCGGCTTTCGCCTCCAAGCAGGTGGGTTGTGGTTTGCTGCATGCGGCTGATTCGATCGACAAGATCGATGCGGAACAGGAAGCGAAACTACGCCGGGTAGAAGCGCTTAGGAGAAAGCCCGCTGGCTTGTTCGGCTGGGTCAGCAAGAGTGAGCGGCAGGCGAAGGCACGGGAACTTGAGCAGGCTGAACGGGATTACGAGCAAGCCCGCCGCAACAATCCGACATGGTGGCTCGACGTGCGGAGCCCGAACGAACCGTTATCACTCGTGCAGAGGCAACTTCAGTACGTTCACGATATGCTGGCGATGGGGAACACCACGCTGTTTTTGGATGTGTTTCCGTTGCATGCTTTTTACAAGGAGCGTGGGTTGCAGGCGCTCAAGACTTGCCTCGCTTCACGAAAAAACATATTTGGGCATGTACAACAACCAGTGTTGTGGCCGATCGAGCAGGAAATACTGGACTTTGGCACTTTCCATGAGGAAATACAGCAAGCGTTCGCGGCGATTGAGGCTGGAAACATTGCCGAAAGTGTTGTGTTTCTTGCCGAACATGAACAGAAGAACATCTTGCAACCAGCGATGTACAGCAACGTGCAATTGGTACGTTTGCTACGTGGCAACCATTTCTCCTATGTCACGAACCTCCTCCCCGGTGCTGCGGCAGCGGTTGAGCTGACTCTGGCCAGCCAGTGCCATCCCAGTGAAGACGGGCGCACCGTGGGCTTCAGCAATGATTACTTTGCCAACCTGGCCGATATCCATCAACGCATGCCTTTTGTACTCAAGGCCGCGGCGCAATTTGATGAGCTGCTACGACGCTCTGATCGTCATCTGATCGAACAGGCGATTCTGGATATTGCCGCTGGACGCGGTGTGCGATGAATCTGGTGCGACGCATGAAGTGGCGATGGAGGGTTTTGGCCACTGCTGCCGCGGCTCTGCTGACAGTGGCGGTGATGCGAGCGCTATCGGATGAGCCGGAAATTGCGCTAGTGATCGGCGAACCTTGGGAAGCCATGCGTCTGCGCTCCAGCGCGGCCATCGAGCCGGCTTTTCCTGGGTACTCCTGGTTCAATATACCCAAGTCTGACGCGCGCCTACGTTTTGTCGACGATCAATTTGGGTTCTTGACCCCGCTGGCTCGCTTTTTCACGGTTAGTTTCGATCGTGATGGGTTAGTCAGAAGTCTCCGCATGTCCCCGCAAATCGAGCCGCTGTTACTCGACGATACACTCAAGGTCGTGCTGGATTTGCAGGAGCAATGGCGCCAGGGCGGCTGGATACCTATTCGGGTTAACGACGATCCACCATTTGCTGACACTCCCGAATGGCGGGCCCGATTGCGAGACGTGAACAAAGGAGGCACGTCTACCTGGCAAGCAGGTAATCAGTATCAAGTAATGCTGGTGGTCAATCGCTTCAGAGACGACAAGCGCCCCAAAGAGGAGCGTTATCTCATCAAGCTACAAGTTGCTAGGCCGTGGGTAAATCCTTGACTTTAGGTATCAAAGACCTATGTGAGGCAAGTTTACATTATGAAGCCCATGTCAGGCCGAGAGTTTATGCAGTACGAGAGCTTTTTAGTGGAGCTTATATACATGGTTATGCGTATTTTTCGGTCAGTTATATATATAACTGTAGGTGTCCTGCCTGCATTTGGTTTGGCCCTGCTAAGCCTGTTTTATACGATGTTTGGTGACGTCTGTGGCATATTGCTCAGCGCACTCGCATGGCTAGGAACCTGCGGGCTTGTTTTGGCGACACTAAACAGACCAAATACTACCGGTTCACGACGCAGGCTAGTTATATCAGTGATGTTAATAATGGGGCTGATAGTTATATCTCCTATGCTGGAAGGTTCACTAACCCACTCCAGCAGCAATATGTGGTTTAGTGGGGTAATGCTGGGACCCACATTATTGGCGCTTCACTATCTGTGGCAAGTTGCGCGGATCTCCTGCTTCGACGCCTGACGAAGTCCCGCCTTTGACTCACTCTTGATGTTTTCCCTCTGTAGTCTGGTTTTGTGTTGGCAAGTTAGAAGTGCCGAGAGCGGATTAGTCAGCTGATAATGGATCGCAAAAAAATGCCCCGCAATTGGCGGGGCAGTTTATGTCCAACGCTTAAGCCTTACAGCCCGTCAAGCATCGCCTTGTTACGCACCGCACCCTTGTCGGCACTGGTCGCCAGCAAGGCATAGGCCTTCAACGCGGTAGTCACCTTACGTGGACGCTTCTCCACCGGCTTCCAGCCTTTCTGATCCTGCTCAGCCCGGCGACCGGCCATCTCTTCATCGCTGATCAACAGGTTGATCGAACGGTTCGGAATGTCGATCAGCACCTTGTCGCCGTCCTGCACCAGACCGATCGCACCACCGGCAGCCGCTTCCGGCGAAGCGTGGCCGATGGACAGGCCCGATGTGCCGCCGGAGAAACGACCATCGGTGAGCAATGCGCAAGCCTTGCCCAGACCTTTGGATTTCAGGTAGGACGTCGGGTACAGCATTTCCTGCATGCCCGGGCCGCCTTTCGGGCCTTCGTAACGGATGATTACGATGTCGCCGGCCTTCACTTCATCAGCGAGGATGCCGCGTACGGCGCTGTCCTGGCTTTCGAAAATCTTGGCGTTGCCTTCGAAGACATGGATCGACTCGTCGACGCCGGCGGTTTTCACCACGCAACCGTCGAGCGCGATGTTGCCGTACAGAACGGCCAGGCCGCCTTCTTTCGAATAGGCGTGTTCGACACTGCGGATGCAGCCGTTTTCACGGTCGTCGTCCAGAGTGTCCCAACGGGTCGACTGGCTGAAAGCGGTTTGCGTCGGGATACCCGCCGGGCCGGCCTTGAAGAAGTGATGCACCGCTTCGTCGTCGGTCTGGGTGATGTCCCACTTGGCGATGCCTTCGGCCAAGGTCTTGCTGTGCACGGTCGGCAGGTCGGTGTGCAGCAGGCCGCCACGGGCCAGGGAACCGAGGATGCTGAAGATGCCGCCGGCACGGTGCACGTCTTCCATGTGGTACTTCTGGATGTTCGGCGCAACTTTGCACAGCTGCGGTACGTGACGGGAGAGACGGTCGATGTCGCGCAGGTCGAAATCGATCTCGGCTTCCTGGGCGGCGGCCAGCAAGTGCAGGATGGTGTTGGTGGAACCGCCCATGGCGATGTCCAGGGTCATGGCGTTTTCGAACGCCTTGAAGTTGGCGATATTGCGCGGCAACACCGACTCATCGTTGTCGTTGTAGTAACGCTTGCACAGCTCGACGATGGTGCGGCCGGCCTGCAGGAACAGTTGCTCGCGGTCGCTGTGGGTGGCCAGGGTCGAACCGTTGCCCGGCAACGCCAGGCCCAGGGCTTCGACCAGGCAATTCATCGAGTTGGCGGTGAACATGCCGGAGCACGAACCGCAGGTCGGGCAGGCGCTGCGCTCGTACTCAGCGACTTTCTCGTCAGAAGCGCTGGAGTCGGCGGCGATCACCATGGCGTCGACCAGGTCGAGACCGTGGCTGGCCAGTTTGGTCTTACCGGCTTCCATCGGGCCGCCGGAGACGAAGATCACCGGGATGTTCAGGCGCAGGGACGCCATCAGCATGCCAGGGGTGATCTTGTCGCAGTTGGAGATGCAGACGATGGCGTCGGCGCAATGGGCGTTGACCATGTATTCGACTGAGTCGGCGATGATCTCGCGACTCGGCAGCGAATACAGCATGCCATCGTGACCCATGGCGATGCCGTCATCCACGGCGATGGTGTTGAATTCTTTAGCCACACCGCCGGCGCGTTCGATCTCGCGGGCGACCAGTTGGCCCAGGTCCTTGAGGTGCACATGACCCGGTACGAACTGGGTGAAGGAGTTGGCAATGGCGATGATCGGCTTCTTGAAGTCGTCATCTTTCATCCCCGTGGCGCGCCACAGTGCGCGGGCGCCGGCCATGTTGCGGCCGTGGGTGGATGTTTTCGAGCGGTAATCAGGCATGAAGCACTCCGGGCGGCTAATCAGGTATCAAAAGGGAAGTGAGCTTCTATTGACGTCTGGAACACCGGAAATGGCCGTGTGTCCTGATGTTTGCCGATAACTTTGCGGGATCGCCGCGCGCTTCAGCTTGAGCTCATAAACCCGCCGGGGGATGACTGGCGATGAATGTGGCGATTCTACACGGCTGGCGGCTGGAGGGAATGCCGGAAGAGGCTGATCCAATACCGGTGGGGCGTGCGGGATGACCATCTGTAAGGTACACGAGCGTCTCGCAGGTGCATAACCGCATGGGACGCTTGGCTAAACAGCCTGCCCTCGCGTAGTGCCACCAAAAGGAATTGGAATGTCGCTGTTGAAGCGTTGTTTGTGGTTTTTCCTGTGCCAAGGGTTAGTGTTCCAGCAGTTCGTCAAACTCAAGACGCTGGTGTAAGGGGGGGGCGGCAATCCTGACGCTGGTGCTCGCTGATCCGCGTTGAAAATCACATTCAAATCCCGAATTCGAGGAGGCAACGACACCGGCCCCATCGCATCAGGCTTCGCTCAAAGCCGGATTGCGCAGGCGGATGCGACGGTTCACGAATAACCCGCCACTGCTCAAGATGATGAAGCCGAAGGCCAGCGTCAGTTGCAGTTCGATGGGACTAAGGATAATCAGTGCGCTTATCAGACCACCGACGATGAATATCAGCGTGTTGCCGACCGAAGCCGAGGTGCCGGCCATGTCCGGAAATATCTCCATCGCCTTGGAGGTGGCGACCGGGCGGGCGATGGTGGTTCCGGCTGTGCAGACAATCATCGGAATCAACACCGTCAGGACCGTCAGTCCCACCACGCTTGAGAGCACGAGCATCACCAACCCCGAATAGAAGATCAGGCTGAGACCCACGATGATTTGGCTGTTGGATGCGATCCGCCCCGTCAGGGCTCGAGCGACGATGCCTCCAATGATGTAGGCGGCACCATACAGCAGGAGTGTCAGGGAAAACTCGTAGGCCGAAAGCTGCAACTGCTCCATGAAGATCAGGGGCGAGATGACAATAAAGGAAAAGTGGCTGGCGAATGCGATCGCTGCAATCAGCCAATAGCCGAGGAAACCCGCATCGCAACAAGCGCGTCGGTAGGACTGAAGAATACTTCGACGCTGGGTTGTTGCGGGGGGCTCGCTTTCAAGAAGGAAGCAGGCCCTCAGGAACACGGCAGCGGCAAGGGCAATAAAGACAATAAAGCTTGCGGGCCAGTCCAACGCCTGTTGCAACAGGGTGCCTGCCAGTGGCGAGACGGAAATGAAGATGCCGCTGGCGGTTATCATCAGAATCCGTAGCTTATCCCGTTCTATGCCGTCGAACAGGTCCTGGACCAGCGCCTGGGAGAGTACGAAGCATCCGCAGCCAGCGGCCTGTATTACCCGAAACATCAGGAACCAGGCGTAGTCGGTTGAGAGCACGCAACCTATCGCACCTATCATCGAGACCGCTATTCCCACCAACAGCAGGCTTTTGCGCCCGATGACATCCGAGAGCGGCCCAACCAGTAGCTGGGAGAGTGCGACTCCGACGGCAAACAGACTGATGGAAAACGCGATGTCGCCTGGCGTAGTACGGAAGTGTTCGGCCAGCGCCGGGAACGATGGCAGTAGAACATCGAGAGGAAAAACCCCAAGCATCACCATAGTCAACAATAAGGTGATCACGGAGCGGCGGTGTTTGACACTGGTTGCAGGTTTCCCTTCATCCATCGACAAGTCCTGCATTGGTGAAGATCTGCTGATTGGAAGACAGGTCGAAAAAGCCAGCCTTTTCCATTGCCTGAAGCGTCGCGCCTGCTCCCGATCGAGCGCGGTCAAGGCGGGCTTGCGGGCTGGTTAGGGCACAGAGAATTTCCGCGACGCAACTCTCCCTGAGTCCCACGCTGTCCAGACTTTCCTGCAACCATCTCTCATCGACCTCAAAGAAAATCAGGATGATCTCCATCAGTATCTTTGCAGCGAAAGTGCGTTGGCTGCCATTTAAGGTCAGCCACAGATAATGGAAAACTTCGGAGAAATAACGACTGTGTCGAGCCTCGTCGGTGAGGTGGTCCCTGAGCATTTCCTGGACGCTTGACACCAGCCCGTTGCGGCAAACTTCAAGCAGTTCCTTGGCGATTATGGTCTCGGACACGAAGCCGAGAAGAAACCATGTCAGCGCCTTATGCTTGTCTGGGGCGTGGTTGATCAGGACGTTCAGTCGGGTAATGCGGTGCGGCATTACGGGGCGTTGCGTCATGCCGTAGAGGTCGGCTATCTGCTCGGCGAGACTATTGGAAAACAGAGCGTGATAACCCTCGTCGGTATAGAGCTGAAGGGCGGCTGTTTTCATTCGCTGGGGAATGCACGTACCGAGTTCGTCATGGACGATGGTTTCCACGGAGCGGTTGACGATCCGATGTTCGAGTCGGGTGGTGTAATCGAGGAAATACACCAGATGATTGGCCGATAGTCGATGGGCGGTCTCGCTGCCTGCTGCTTCGATCGCCGGGTGCTTCAGGTAGGGCAGGAAGGTAGGCGGGAACCAGTGTCGTGTTTCCAGTTGCCGCTCCAGATCTGACGGCAACTGATAGGTGTGCTCGCTGATTCGTACCGAGGCTCGGGTGTTCCAGTCGCCGAGGGTGAAGCGCTGGTCCCAGGCGTTGGGCTGGGACAGATCGTCTGTGCGGGGCTCGATCATTGTTGTGAGCCTCGGCTGCTCAACAGCGCTTTCAACTCCTTGCACATCACTTGTCCATCACTCTGGCCGCAGCCAACAAAAAACAACGGTTGTTCGGCACTGTCCTCAATCCCCAGTAACCTCTCGACCTGATCGTCCGTCAATGCACCGGTCAGCCAGGTGCTTAATCCAAGTGCGGTGGCCACCAGTTGGAAGGTCTGGGAAATGTGGCCTGTCTCGACGTAAGCCATTCTGTACGCCCGCGAGTGTTCATATTTCCACCACAATTTGTCGAAGCGAGCGGTGATGAAAAGTCCAACGGGCAGGTTGTTGATGAAGTGCTGCCCACACAACAACTGCCCCAAGGACGCATCAGACACCGGGTTGACGAAGCTCAACGCATGTTCGGTGGGGTGGTAGGCGTAGAACCCAGGATTTAGTCCGCTGACGTTTTGAACATGTAGAAAACCCTCGCAGGCATTCAATCCACCTCCGGATGGGCTACTACGTCGGGCGCCGAGACCTTCGGCAATGGTGTCGTCGATATCGTTTTCGCGTTCACGCAAATAGCCAAGTGACAAATATAGGAGGGTGCTCACATCGTCGAGGGAAACCCCTTCACCCGTGAAGGTGCGACAGGTCTTTCGCTCAATCAACGTCTTTACAAGAGCGTTTACTGGCAGGCAGGAAGGTTGAGGCAGGAAGATCCACTCGCTTGTCGGACGCCCGGTGAGTCTGGCTCCTGGGGCAGGCGTGGCCAATACATCGGCGCAATGTTTGAGGTAGTGCCTCGACCATTCAGTAACATCTTGGGGGATATATTCACAAGGGATGTTCTTGGTGCCAATATGAAATATCTTTGATAGTTCATCCCAGCCCCATTCAATAGTGCCTTGTGTTGATGTCGTTAGTATTTCTGCGCTCAAAAGTTGAATGTCTATCGTGTTGTTGTCGTCAAACTTTTCTGGGTCTTCGATAAGATGGGCGAGACGGGTCGAGTATTCTAGATTTAGTTCAAATTGCTTATGGTTTTTGTAATCCCAGACTATTTGGCCTGGCGTGCAAGGAAGTATGAATATATAAGGGTTTATTTGCATGATTGGCAATCCACTCTGGCCTTCTATAGAAAACGCTGGGTAGCCGGCACTCCCCAGCGCCTCATTTACTCAACAGGCCTTAGGGGCAACCAGAAAAGCCAGGTTGGCGATGGTGGTAACTTCCAGAGTAATTGCTTTCATTTTTTGAACTCCTTGTAGTTTTAAGTAAATGCCACTTCGTAGTGACAATTCAATCATAGATATTAATTGATACTTTTCAAGGAAATATCAGGTAAGAATTTTCTGGTTGTTTTGTCGGAGTAATCCTACGCTGCAAAAATTTTGTAAGTTTTTTCCGACAAGACTTCAATAATTATGGACGAGCGTCTCACCAGGATTGGCGATTTAGGATAGGGGGAAGTAAAAGTAAGAAGGGGAGCCGATTAGCCCCCTATCAAATCGGTGTTGTTAGCTGTTTGGCAGCAACCGGCAGGTGATGCTCTTGATGTAACGGGTCTCGGCAATCGCCGGATGCACCGGATGATCCGGCCCCTGGCCGCCGCGTTCCAGCATCTGGATGTTGCGGTCCAGGTGACGGGCGCTGGTCAGCAGGATGTTCTGCAGATCGTCTTCCGGCAGGTGCATCGAGCACGAAGCGCTGATCAGGATCCCGTCCTTGCTGAGCAGGCGCATGGCTTGCTCGTTCAGGCGGCGGTAGGCGCCTTCGCCGTTCTTCATGTCTTTCTTGCGTTTGATGAACGCCGGTGGGTCGGCGACGATCACGTCGAAGCGTTCTTCGCTGGCTTTCAGTTCTTTCAGGGCTTCGAACACGTCGCCTTCGATGCAGGTCATTTTCTCGGCGAAGCCGTTCAGCGCGGCGTTGCGCTCGACGCCGTCGAGGGCGAAGGCCGAAGCGTCGACGCAGAACACTTCACTGGCGCCGAACGCGGCCGCTTGCACGCCCCAGCCGCCGATGTAGCTGTACAGGTCCAGCACGCGCTTGCCTTTGGCATAGGGTGCCAGGCGTGCGCGGTTCATGCGGTGGTCGTAGAACCAGCCGGTTTTCTGGCCCTGGATGACGGGCGCTTCGAATTTCACGCCGTTCTCTTCCAGCGCGACCCACTCCGGCACCAGGCCGAACACGGTTTCGACGTAGCGGTTGAGACCTTCGGCATCGCGCGCGGCAGAATCGTTCTTGAACAGAATGCCGCTTGGCTTGATGACTTGGGTCAGCGCCGCGATCACGTCTTCTTTATGGGCTTCCATGGTCGCCGAGGCGATCTGTACCACCAGAATGTCGCCGAAACGGTCGACCACCAGGCCTGGCAGCAAGTCGGAATCGCCGTAGACCAGGCGGTAGAACGGCTTGTCGAACAGGCGCTCGCGCAGGGACAGGGCCACATTCAGGCGGTGCACCAGCAGCGATTTGTCCAGCGGCACCTTGATGTCGCGCGACAGCAGGCGGGCGCAGATCAGGTTGTTCGGGCTCATGGCGACGATGCCCAGCGGCTTGCCGCCGGCGGCTTCGAGGATCGCCTGATCACCGGGCTTGAAACCGTGCAATGGGGTGGCGGCGACATCGATTTCGTTGCTGTAGACCCACAGGTGGCCGTTTCGCAGGCGACGGTCGGCGTTGGCTTTGAGGCGCAGGCTAGGCAGGGACATGACGTCGCTCCGGAAAAAAGAGCGGGAGTATAGCGTGTTGCGGCTGGTGACGGGCTTGGTGGGCGATGAAACGCTGATGACGCCCTTCGCGGGCAAGCCTCGCTCCCACGGTGGGATCTGCGTCGCACACACACAATCATGTGTTCATTGCAGATCCGCTGTAGGAGCGAGGCTTGCCCGCGAAAGCGATCTCGAATGTCACGCCGTCAGCGCATCAATCAACCGACGATCAAACGCAGCAATATCAACAGCGATTTTCCCGCCGCTGTGTCGGCTCCAACTTCATAAAGGTTAGAATTGCCGCCTGACCCTGAGTGCGTATTTATGTTCCAAGAGCTGACCACCGAACAGATCCGACAGTCCCTGCAAGGCATCAGCGTGCCGACCCAACCGCAGATCATGGTGGATTTGCAGATGGAGCAGTACATGCCGGACCCTGATCTGGAAGTGATCGCCAAGTTGATCTCCCAAGACCCGGGCCTCTCTGGCTCACCGCTGAGCGACAGCCTGATTCGAGAGCCCCATGCCTGAACTGCCGGAAGTCGAAACCACCCGCCGCGGGATTGCGCCGCACCTTGAAGGCCAGCGCGTCAGTCGGGTCATCGTGCGGGAGCGCCGTCTGCGCTGGCCGATCCCCGAAGACCTCGATGTGCGGCTGTCCGGCCAGCGCATCGTGTTGGTGGAACGGCGGGCCAAGTACCTGCTGATCAATGCCGAAGTCGGCACACTCATCAGTCATTTGGGGATGTCGGGAAATTTGCGTCTGGTGGAGGTCGGCATGCCAGCCGCCAAGCATGAGCATGTGGACATCGAGCTGGAATCGGGGCTAGCCCTGCGCTATACCGACCCGCGCCGGTTTGGTGCGATGCTCTGGAGTCTCGATCCGCTCAATCACCCATTGCTGATTCACCTGGGGCCGGAGCCGTTGACCGACCTGTTCGACGGCGAGCGCTTGTTTCAGCTGTCGCGTGCACGCTCCATGGCGGTCAAACCGTTCATCATGGACAACGCGGTCGTGGTCGGTGTCGGCAATATCTATGCAACCGAAGCGCTATTCGCTGCCGGTATTGATCCGCGCCGGGAGGCGAGGAGCATTTCCCGGGCTCGCTATCTGAAATTGGCGATAGAAATCAAACGCATCCTTGCTCACGCCATCGAGCGCGGCGGCACCACCTTGCGCGACTTTATCGGCGGTGACGGTCAACCCGGTTACTTCCAGCAGGAATTGTTCGTTTACGGCCGCGGTAATGAGCATTGTAAGATCTGCGCAACGCAATTGCGGGAAGTAAAACTCGGGCAGCGTGCCAGCGTGTTTTGCCCGCGTTGTCAAAGCTGACAGGCCCTTGGGGCTATAGTCGGTGCTCACTGCCTAGCCCGAAGGACCGTGCCATGAACCTGTTTCGAGCCCTTGTCGTCGTTTTACTACTGAGTGTCGGTACGCCCGTGCTGGCGGCGAGCACGGGTAGCGGCGACCCGCTTTACACCATCCAGAATCCCCCCGCGTACGCCATGATCGGCGATTTGCTGATTGCCCGACCCTTGCTGGTCGTGGCGACGGTGATCGGTGCCGGGGTGTTTGTGGTGTCGTTGCCGTTCACCGTGCTGGGTGGCGGCGTGGGCGATGCAGGGCAGGCGTTGGTGGTCGACCCCGCGAAAGCGGCGTTTGTGCGGTGCCTGGGGTGTGTCGGGGAGGGGTTTGAGCAGCGGGAGTGAGTCAGTTAGATATTCGGAGTGGCTGATGGCCTCTTCGCGAGCAAGCCCGCTCCCACATTAGATCTGCTGTGTTTACATCACCTGATGAACAACACAGATGCAATGTGGGAGCGGGCTTGCTCGCGAAGAGGCCCGCATAAACGCTACAAAAACCTCAGGCTCACGCCTTGCCGGTAATCTTGCGGTACTTCTCCATCAACTGCTCTTCAGTCTCCGGATGCGCTTCGTCCAGCGGAATGCAATCCACCGGGCAAACCTGCTGGCACTGAGGTTCGTCATAGTGGCCGACGCACTGTGTGCACAGGTTTGGGTCGATCACGTAGATCTCTTCGCCCTGGGAGATGGCGGCGTTCGGGCACTCGGGTTCGCAGACGTCGCAGTTGATGCAATCGTCGGTGATGATCAGGGACATGCTAACTCCAGCCAGGGCGGAATACCCGGGCGCGATAAATCAATGCGCACAATTGTGCCGCATTAACGCTGTAGGAGCCAGCTTGTTGCGGGCGGCGTTCCGACGAAAGCGGTGTTTCAGGTACACCGCGTCGCATAGATCGCCAGCAAGCCGGCTCCTGCATTCGGTATTACTTCTTGAAGCGTTCGGCCAGCGCGTCCGCCACCGTCGGGTGGACGAATTTGTTGATATCACCGCCCAAGGCTGCGATTTCACGCACCAGTGTCGAGGAAATATACGAATAACGCTCGGACGGGGTCAGAAACATACTTTCCACATCCGGTGCCAGCTGGCGGTTCATGTTGGCCAGCTGGAACTCGTATTCGAAGTCCGAGACCGCTCGCAAGCCACGCAGGAACACGTTGGCGTTCTTCTCTTTGGCGAAATGCGCCAGCAACGACGAGAAGCCGACGACTTCTACGTTGGGCAAATGTTTAGTGACCTCGCGGGCCATCGCTACACGCTGTTCCAGAGGAAACAACGGGTTTTTCTTCGGGCTGGCGGCAACGGCGATGATCACATGATCGAACAGGCGCGCAGCGCGTTCGACCAGATCGCCATGGCCCTTGGTTATAGGGTCGAAGGTACCTGGGTACAACACTCGGTTCATCGCGTCGTCCTGGCGAGAGTCCGTTGGGGAGTCGGATGGTATCGCAGCCTTCCCGGTCGGCCAAGTCGCCTGTTGGGTAAGAAAGCACTATAGGATCGCAATATTCTCCCTTTTCATCGGATTTTCAAACGTTCGGCCGTGGCAGCGCAGGTGCAGCAGACGGATTGAGGCTCATTATTGTGATTGCCGACGGTGATGATCGTTAGCGGATAAACAGCTTCTGAATCAGTTTCTGAATGGATTTGCCGTAGGGCGGGTAGATCAGTTTCGCCGCGTTGAAGCGTTGTTTGACCAACACACCTTTGGCCTTGCTGAAGGTCAGGAAGCCTTCGTGGCCGTGGTAATGACCCATGCCGGAGGCGCCAATACCGCCGAACGGCATATCGTCCTGAGCGACATGCAGCAGGGTGTCATTCAGGCAGACCCCACCGGAATGGGTCTCGCTGAGCACGCGGTTTTGCTCGCGCTTGTCGTAGCCAAAGTAATACAGGGCCAGCGGACGCGGTCGTTGATTGATGTAGGCAAACGCTTCGTCCAGATCCTTGTAGGGCACGATCGGCAGCAGCGGGCCGAAGATCTCGTCCTGCATCACTATCATTTCGTCAGTGACGTTGAGCAGCAGGCTGTGGCTCATGCGCCGGCCCTGGCCCTGGTCGAACAAAGGAATCAGCAGCGCGCCTTTGCTGGTGGCGTCACTCAGGTATCCATCGAGCCGCTGCAGTTGTCGGTCATTGATGATCGCGGTGTAGTCCGGGTTGTCCGCCAGCGTCGGAAAAAACCCGCGAACTGCCTGGCGATAGGCTTCGACAAAGGCACCCACGCGATCTTCCGGCACCAGCACGTAGTCCGGGGCCACGCAGGTTTGCCCGGCGTTGAGCGTCTTGCCGAAAGCGATGCGTTCGGCGGCATCCTTGAGGGGCACATCGCGGGAGACGATGGCCGGAGACTTTCCGCCCAGCTCAAGGGTCACCGGTGTCAGGTTCTCGGCAGCCGCGCGCATCACTTGTTTGCCGATACTGGTAGCGCCGGTGAACAGCAGGTGATCGAAGCGCAGCCGGGAGAAGGCCACGCCGATATCGGCTTCGCCCAATACCACGCAAACCAGGTCCTGGGGAAAAATTCGCCCCAGCAGTTCCTTGAGCAGCAGACCGGTGGCAGGCGTCGATTCGCTGAGCTTGAGCATCACCCGATTGCCCGCCGACAACGCGCCCACCAGCGGGCCGATAGCCAGGTACAGCGGGTAATTCCACGGCACGATCACGCCTACCACGCCCAAGGGTTGATAAACGACTTTGGCCGACGCAGGTTGAAAGGCAACGCCGACCTTGCGCCGTGACGCTTTCATCCAGCGCTTGAGGTGCTGGCTGGCGTAATGGATGCCGTGCAGGCTGGGCATCAGTTCGGCAAGCAGGGTTTCATCGGCGCTGCGATGGCTGAAATCCTGGTCGATCGCGTCGATCAAGGCCTGGCGTTCATTGCTCAGCAGGTCCCGCAACGCCTTGAGCCATTGCTGGCGTTGCGCCGCTGGCGGCATGGGGTTGCCGGCATACGCCGCACGTTGGGCGTTGAACAAGGCTTGGAGTTCTTCCAGTGGCTGCTGTAGGTTCTGCATGTAGGCGATGTCAGCAGTCATTGTCGGCTCCGGATTATTCTTTATGAGGAACTTTTTAGAGTCTAAGCTCTAGAAAGTCAAATGGCATCTGACGCCGCTTTGTTTTATCCGCGTCCGGATAGGTCGTAAGATGCCCGTCACCGCACTCTGAATTTAAGCTCAAGCCATGGCCCCCAGGATCAAAACCAGCGAGCGCATCGTGCAGAACAGCCTGGAGCTGTTCAATCAGCAGGGCGAGCGCAGTGTCAGCACCAACCACATTGCCGCCCACATGGAAATTTCCCCCGGCAACCTGTACTACCACTTCCCTAACAAGCAGGCGATCATCGCCGTGCTGTTCAGCGAGTACGAAAGCCTGGTGGACAGTTTCCTGCGCCCGCCGCAAGGCCGCGCCGCGACGGTCGAGGACAAGCGTTTCTACCTCAAGGAATTGCTGGCAGCCATGTGGCGCTATCGGTTTCTGCATCGGGACCTCGAGCATTTGCTCGACAGCGATCCGGAACTGGCCGCCCGTTACCTACGTTTTTCCCAGCGCTGCGTGATTCAGGGAACGGCCATCTACAAAGGGTTCGTCGAGGCCGGTATCTTGAAGATGGACCGGGTGCAAATCGAATCCCTGACCCTCAACGCCTGGATCATTCTCACGTCCTGGGTGCGTTTTCTGTGTACCACGCGGGAAAACTCCAACCACTTGAGCGAACAAGCTATTAAACGGGGTGTTTATCAGGTGCTGGTGCTGGAAGCCGGCTTCGTCACGGATCAGTCCCGCGACGCGGTCAACGCGCTGTTCGAAGAGTTTTATGTGCCACTGGCCCAGGCACTGGAAGAAGAAGCAGGATAGAAAGAGCAACAGGACCGACTACCGCCATCACAGGAGCCCGTTATGCCCATTGCGCAACTGATCAGCCCGCAAGCGTTGGACCTGAAAAAGGAGCAGCCAGGGCTGGTGATTCTGGATTGTCGTTTTGCCCTCGAAGACCCGGACTACGGCCAGCGCAGCTATGCCGAAGGGCATATTGCCGGGTCGAGCTTTGCCGATCTTGAGCGTGATTTGAGCGGGACGGTGGTCAAGGGTGTGACGGGTCGCCATCCGTTGCCAGAGCCTGAGGATTTGGTCGAACGCCTGCAGGCTTGGGGCATCAACGCTGATAGTGAAGTGGTTTTGTACGACGACGGCCCGGGTGCCTACGCGGCGCGGGCCTGGTGGTTGCTGGCCTGGCTGGGCAAGCGCGACGGCGTGTTTATTCTTGATGGCGGGCTCAAGGCCTGGCATGCCGCAGGTTTACCGCTGAGTCTGGATGCGCCCGATATCGAACGGGGGACCTTCACGGGGGTGCCGGACTACGCGCTCATCCTGGATGCCGAAGCACTGCAGCAACGTCTCGGCCAGCCTGCGCTGACCTTGCTCGACGCTCGGGCCCTGCCGCGCTTCAAGGGCGAAGTGGAACCGATCGACCCGATCGCCGGGCACATCCCGGGCGCGCAATGTGCAGCGTTCACCGACAACCTGGGCAGCGACGGGCGTTTCCTGCCGGCCGATCAGCTCAAGCAGCGGTTTGCCGCGAAACTCGATAATCGTTCGCCGACTGATCTGGTGGCGTATTGCGGCTCCGGCGTAACGGCTTGTCACAACCTGTTCGCCTTGTGCCTGGCGGGTTATCCGTTGGGGTCGTTGTATGCGGGGTCGTGGAGCGAGTGGATCAACGATCCGGCGCGGGGCGTCGCCACCGGCGAATAAACACCAATGTGGGAGCGGGCTTGCTCGCGAAAGCGGCGGGTCAGTCGACATCAATGTCGCCTGACTCACTGCTTTCGCGAGCAAGCCCGCTCCCACATTTGGATCTGTGTCGATCTCAACTTCCGGGCAGTTGTCGCGCACTGCGATACGCCCCCGGCCCGACCCCGTACACCTGCTTGAACTGCCGACTCAGGTGACTCTGGTCGGCAAAGCCCAACTGCGTGGCCACTTCCAAAGGCAAGCAACCGCCCTGTAGCAATGCCCGCGCCCGAGCGATGCGCTGCTGCATCAGCCAGGTGTGCGGCGGCATGCCGGTGGCGCGGCGGAACACCCTGGCGAAGTGGAACGGTGAGAGGTTTACCGCTGCAGCGAGTTCTTCCAGGGACGGTGGCGCCGCCAAATGCGCTTGCAGCAACTCCTTGGCCAGAGTCACCGCCCGGTGTTCCTTGCCGGGTTTACCTGCGATCGGAACGGCCGCATGACGTTGCAGCAACGACAGCATCATTTCCCGCCAGCCATGATCATGCCGATCACATAGCCGTCATGCACGTGGGGTGCGAAACGGTGTTCGATGTAGCGCGCGGACAATAATTCGACCCCGGCCAGCGGTGCCGTTTGCCAAAAATGAATTGACTCGCCTTGATCGGTATCCATCGGCTTACTCGCGACCCACAGCGGTCAGCCACTGAGGAATGCGCCGCTCCAGGTAGTAGCCCGGTTGCCTTAACGAGCCATCGATGAAGCCGACATGCCCACCCTTGGCTTCTAGCTCGAACTGAATACAGTCGGATAATTCTGCTGCCTGTGGCAGGCTATGAGGAAAGACAAAGGGATCGTCAGCCGCCTGGATGATCAGGGTCGGCGTGCGAACCTCTCCAAGGTAATAACGGCTCGAAGCGCGCCGATAGTAATCTTCGGCATCGACAAATCCATGCAGCGGCGCTGTCACCCTGCCATCGAAATCCCAGAACGTGCGCATGTTTTCCAGCGAACCGAGGGCCGCCAATGCCGCCAGTCCGTCCTCGCGTCCGTCGTGCTGGAACTGCCGCTGCTTATTCTTGATGTAGGCCAGCATCTCGCGCATGAAGTGCGCTTGATAGACCTTGGAGAATCCCTGGCCGATACGGTCGGCGCACTGATCGAGGCGAAACGGCACGGACACCGCCACGGCACCGAGCACGCCACTGACACTGCCGGTCTCGCCCAGATGCTTGAGCAAGACGTTGCCACCCAAGGAATAACCGACCGCATACAGAGGGGCGAGCGGCCGTTTGGCCCGCAAGTGCTTGATGGTTTCGGCCAGGTCTTCGCTGGCGCCGGAATGGTAGCTGCGTGGGAGCAGATTGGGTTCGCCCGAGCAACCGCGCCAGTTCAGCGCGACGCTGGCCCAACCCTGGATAGCCAGCGTCTTTTGCAATCCGGCCACGTAAGGCGAGTTCGACGAACCGGTCAGTCCGTGCAACACCAGCACCAGTGGCGCATTGGCACTGTGCGGGCCGTGCCAGTCCAGGTCGAGGAAGTCACCATCCTCGAGCCACAGACGTTCGCGCTCGCGCTCGATATGGGTGGTTTTGCGCCAAAGGGGTCCCCACAAGGTTTGCAAGTGCGGGTTGCCAAGGCCGAAGGCGGGCGTGAAGCGTTCTGGCGGAAGGGACACGATTGCTCTCGATGCAGCGGTGCGCAACCTGTGCGCACCTTTTCAGGCTGGTCATTTAATCAGCAATTTCTGCCATACGTTGCCACAACGAGTCAAATTAATGCTTTGGGGGTTTGCATTGGCAATATGTGCGCAACTGTCATTCGCTGGGGCGTGAAATAAGTATTGGCTGCATGCTGAATATCTTCGGCGGTGACCTTGAACAAATCGATGTGTCTCTGATAGAGGTGCGTGAATGATGCTTTATTATTTTCAAGCTGGCCCAGGTCATAGGCTAGAGAGCTGTCATTACTTTCTCTCTTGACGAGACTGGTAAACGCCTGCTCGCGAGCCATTTCCAGTGCCTCTGGAAGTACCCCGTTTAACTTGAATTCGTTTATTAATTCAATTAGCGCAGCCTCTAGTTCCTCCAGGGATTGGTCGACATTATTTGCCGTAACTGACATTCTGAAAAGACTTGCGTGCTTTTTTTGAGTAAAGGCACATATTCCGCTAGAAACGGGAAGATAGGCCGTGTAGTTTTGCTCGAATATGAAGGAAATGATCTGCAGTGCCGCAGCCGATTGATCGGCTGCGGCGTCGACCATTCCAGGCACATTGAACGCTACTAACAATCTAGGCGTTTCGGTGTCCATGTTCAATTCAATATGGCGTTTGCCCGGCTCGCAAAGCTCCGTCACCTCTTTGGCCAGCGCTGTTGGCCTGAAAGGCACGGCGCCGAAATGCTGCTTCGCCAACGTTTCGACTTCTTGCGCTTTCACGTTTCCGACAATGATCAGGCATGCATTGGTTGGAGAGTAGTGATGTTGATGCCATTGTTGCAGTTGCTTGAGGTCAAGGCTGGCAGCACTGTGAGGGGTTATTGAAGAGTTCCCGTAGCCACTGATAGGGTAAGTCAGCGCGTCAAACGCTTCAGGAGTGGAATAATCCGATGTGAAGTAGCGATTTTTTTCTCGCTGCCGTAGCTTGGTTTCAATCACGTGTTTCATACTAATCTCGGTCAGGACAGGAGCGCTCATCATCCTGGCGAGACTTTTAAAGTCCTGATTCAAGTTGTCAGGGCTGGTGGTATGAGAGTAAAGCGTGAAGTCATCGAAATGCCACACATCGAAACGTTCTGTGTCTATAAAGTTTTTGTCTTTAGACAAGGTTCCGTTAAGCACAATGTTGATACCCGCATTATCAGTGGATTCGTCGCGGGAGCTGATTTTGTAACTCAGACTGCAGGCAGCGCTCTCTGATCGAGGGTTTTCCAAGATGATGATCTTCAGGCCATTGTCCAGAATAAGTTCTACGGGTGTTGCTCGTGTTGCGGTTTGCATAGGCAAAATATGCGCGACGGTTGTTCTCTGTGGCGTAAAAAAAGTTTTTGCTGTGCGCTGAATGTCTTCGGCCGTGACATTCAGTAAATCGTCGTGCCTCTGATCAAGGTGGCTGAAGGGTATTTGATAGTTTTCCAGCTGGCCGATGTCAAGCGCCAGAGCCTTGTGGTCTTCACTTTTAGCAAGGCTTGCAAGCGCTCGTTCACGGGCTATTTCCAGCTCCTGGGGGGGCGGTGCGTTGAACTTGAACTCGTCAATCAATGTATTCAGGTCTGCCTCGAGTTCCTCTAAGGATTGGTCGCGCATACGTGCCGTGATGGACACTCTGAAAAGGCTCGCGTATTTTTCTTGCTCGTAAAGACATATTCCACTAGAGACGCTAAGGTCGGCGGTAAGTTTTTGGCGGAGTAATTCGGACAGAATTTTCAGTGCACCGCCTGAATGATCGGCTATGGCGTCGCTCATTCCTGGTACGTTGAGCACGACTAACAACCTGGGCTTCCACGTTGCCTTATGTAGCACAAAATGACGCTTGTCCAGTTCGCAGAGTTGTTTTAACTCCTGAGCCGCTGCTAAAGGCCTGAAAGGCACGGTATCTAAGTACTGTCGCGCCAGCTTCTCAACTTCTGCTGCTTTCACGTTTCCAGTGATGACCAGACAGGCATTGCCAGGTGAGTAATACTGTTGATGCCATTGTTGCAATTGCTCGATGTCGATGCGAGCAGCGCTTTCAGGGGTGACTATTGGACTGTAAAGATAGCCAATAGGGTGGCAGAGTGAGTCAAATTCGACAGGAATCGAATCATCTGATGTGAAGTGTCGTTTTTCCGCTCGATAGTCGTGGTGAGCTCGAATCACCCGCTTCAGGGTATTTTCGGTGAGAACGGGAGCGCTCATCATCCTGGCGTTCAGTTCGAAACATTGACCCAGCTGATCAGGCGTCAATGAGAATTTGAATGTGGTGAATGTATTATAAGTGCTTAACGAGAAACGTTGCTTCAGCGTATTTTCGTAGTTGTCGATACGAAGCGTTTCGAGAAACGCTGAATTGATGCCCGCATTGTCAGCGGATTCGTCGCGGCGACTGACGTTGTAATTCAGTACGCAGGTAGCACCCGTTGCTTGAGGAATCTCTAAAACAATGATCTTAAGACCATTTTTCAAAGTGATTTCTATCGGTGATGTCCGTGGGCTCATGTATTGAAATCCTTTTCAGTGGGCGCGAGTCATTTCGCCTGGAAAGGATACTAACGGACTGGCTTTGGAAACTATTGATTAAGCGTTTCTTATTGCAACGCTCGCCGCGCCCTTGGTGGACGCGGCGTGTTTCGGCGGATTAAGACTCCTGGACGTGGTTTCGCTGCCACAGCGCGTAGTACACCCGCCCGGATTTTTGCTCCCGGTGGAGGCGCCAATTGCCAGGCAAGCCAAGGGACGATGGCGCGTTTTCGCTTTCGGTGTAGATCCAGGCTTCGTCAGCCAGCCATTTGCGCTCTTCCAGCAGCGTGCAGACGGTCGGCAGCAGGTTCTGGTTGAACGGCGGGTCGAGGAACACCAGGTCGTAAGCAACCGCTGGCTGGGTTTCCAGGTAGCGCAAGGCATCGGCCGTCTGAATCTGGCCGGTCGTGCAGCGCAGGGTACCCAGATGCTCCTTGATGCTCGCTACCGCGATGTTGCTCGCATCCAGCGCCTGGCCCATCGCTGCGCCACGGGATAAAGCCTCGAGAAACAACGCGCCGCTGCCGGCGAATGGATCCAATACTTTTGCGCCGGCGACATAGGGCGCGAGCCAGTTAAACAGGGTTTCGCGCACCCGGTCCGGGGTCGGACGCAAGCCTGGCGCATCGGGGAAGCTCAGCTTTCGACTGCCCCATTCGCCGCCGATGATGCGCAGTTGATTCACACCGTTATGGACGTTGTGGACGGGTTTTTTTGGGCGGGAAGTGGCCATCAATGCTCCGGAACCCCGAGCGGTTGCTCGGCAGGTTTATCAGAAGGGGCCGGTAACGGCTTTTGTGGCACGGTCGGGCCAGCGCTGACGATGACCAGTTTATCCGTGCTCAGGTGTTTGTTCAGTGCGGTTTTGACCTGTTCGACGGTCAGGCTCTGGGACTGCTGCATGAAGTCTTCCAGATAGCTCAACGGCAGGTTGTAGAAACCCATGGCGCCGAGCTGACCGACGATATCGGCATTGCTGGCGGTGGACAGCGGGAAGCTGCCGGCCAGTTCGCGCTTGGCGTCGTCGAGTTCTTTTTCGGTCGGGCCGGTCTTGAGGTAGTCGGCGAGCACATCCTGCACCAGTTTCAACGTGCCTTCGCTCATCTCGGCGCGGGTTTGCAGGTTGATCATGAACGGACCTCGCGCCTGCATCGGGGTAAAACCCGAATATACGCCGTAAGCCAGGCCGCGCTTCTCACGCACTTCGCTCATCAACCGGGTGCCAAAACCACCGCCGCCAAGGATCTGGTTGCCCATGGACAGTGCCGCGTAGTCCGGATCGTCACGGTCGATGCCCAGTTGCGCGAGCATCAGGTTGGTCTGCTTGGACGGAAACTCGATATGGCCGATGCTGGCTTTGGGTTCTGCCGGCTGCGGGATTTTCGCCAGGGCCGGTCCTTTGGGCAGCGCACTGGAAACCTGTGCGGCAATCGCCTCGGCCTCGGCACGGGACAGGTCGCCGACCAGCGCAATCACTACGTTGCCCGAGGTATAAGCTTTTTCATGGAACGCCTTCAATTGAGCCAACGTGATCGCCGGTACGGTTTTCGCGGTGCCATCGCTGGAATGCGCGTACGGATGATCGCCGTAGAGCCGGTTCATCAGCTCCAGGCTGGCCAGTTTGCCGGGGTTCTGCTTCTGGTATTCGAAGCCGGCGAGCATCTGGTTCTTGATGCGCGCGAACGAATCGGCAGGGAAGGTCGGTTTGCCGACCACTTCCGAGAACAGCTGCAGCGCGGGTTCGCGTTTGTCCGCGGCGCTGAGGCTGCGCAGGGAAGCCAGTGCCATGTCCTTGAATGCGCCGTTGCCAAAGTCCGCGCCCAGGCCTTCGAAGCCTTGGGCGATGGCGCCGACATCCTTACCGGCCACGCCTTCGTTGAGCATGGCGTTGGTCAGTACGGCCAGGCCCGGCGCAACCCCGTCCTGGCTGCTGCCGGCGGAAAAGATCAGGCGCATGTCGAACATCGGCAATTCGCGAGCCTCGACGAACAACACCTTGGCGCCTTCGGCGGTGTTCCAGGTCTGCACATCCAGACTGCGGCGGCTGGGTGCCTTGCCATCGAGTTCTGCCAGCGATTGCAGTTTCTGGCTGGCCTTGGCCTTGTCCAGGGCTTCGCTGGCCTTTGATTCGTCGGTCTTTGCAAAGTAAAACGCGGCAGACCCGATCAGTGCGGCGACGATCAGGCCGGTTAGCGCCAGGCGCGTTTTTTTACGCTCACTCATGAGTCGTCTCCTGTGGCAGTACATGGGCGACGCTGAGACGTTCGCGGGTGAAATACAGCTTGGCGGCGTTCTGGATGTCTTGCGGGGTCACACTTTCCAGGTCGGCCAGTTCGGTGTCCATCAGTTTCCAGGACAGGCCCACGGTTTCCAGTTGGCCGATGGCGGTGGCCTGGCTGGTGATCGAGTCCCGCTCGTAGACCAGGCCGGCAATGACCTGGGCGCGCACGCGTTCCAGTTCTTCGGTGGATGGCGCGGTGGTTTTCAGCTGTTCGAGCAGTTTCCACAGGCCGGCTTCAACCTGGGCCATGGTTTTGTTTTTCTGGGTGTTCGGTGTCGCCGACAGGGTGAACAGGCTATCGCCACGGGTATAGGCGTCGTAGCTCGACGAACCGCCGGATACCAGTTCTTCGCCGCGTTCCAGCTGCGTCGGGATGCGACCGCTGTAGCCGCCATCGAGCAGGGCCGAAATCAGGCGCAAGGCATTCACCGGGCGTTTGTCTTCGGCGGTGGCGATGCTGGGCACGTTGAAGCCCAGCATCAGGCTCGGCAGTTGGGTCTGCACGTGCAACGTGATCTGGCGTTCGCCGGGTTCGGCCAACTCCAGCGGGATTTTCGCCGACGGCACGTCACGCTTGGCGATCGGGCCGAAGTAGCGTTGGGCCAGGGTTTTGACTTCATCCGGCGTCACGTCGCCCACCACCACCAGGGTGGCGTTGTTCGGCACGTACCAGGACTGGTACCAGTGGCGCAGCTCTTCGACCTTCATGCGGTCCAGGTCCGCCATCCAGCCGATGGTCGGCGTGTGGTAGCCGCTGGCCGGGTAGGCCATGGCCTTGAAGCGTTCGTAGGCCTTGGACATCGGCTTGTCGTCGGTGCGCAGGCGGCGTTCCTCTTTGATGACCTCGATCTCGCGGGCGAACTCGTCTGCCGGCAGGCGCAGGCTGGCCATGCGGTCGGCTTCCAGCTCGAAGGCCACGCCCAGGCGGTCGCGGGCCAGGACCTGGTAATAAGCGGTGAAGTCGTCGCTGGTAAAGGCGTTCTCTTCGGCACCGAGGTCGCGCAGGATCAGTGAAGCCTCGCCGGGGCCGACTTTCTCGCTGCCCTTGAACATCATGTGTTCCAGGGCATGGGACAAGCCGGTCTGTCCCGGGGTCTCGTAGCTGGAGCCGACCTTGTACCAGACTTGGGATACCACCACCGGCGCACGATGGTCTTCGCGCACGACGACCTTCAGGCCGTTATCGAGGGTGAATTCGTGGGTGGGTTGTGGATCGGCAGCCAGGGCCGAGAGGGGCAGACAAACTGTGCTGAGCAGCAGGCCTGCAGCGCGGCGGGCTAGAGCATTCATTCGTTTTTAAACCTTTGGGGCTGCCCGCTTGTTCTTAGCGTCAGCGGGCGAGAGGGTGCTAGGATAGTGATCCGTTTTACTGGCGGCCACGCCTATCAGGCCTTTGCGTTTGATCAGGTTGTATGGGTTTGCGGCAAAAGGTTGTGGTTTATCGACTAGACTCTGCTTTTTCGCCGATTTTTCCGCTGCAGTCCTTCGTGAAACCGATTTTGTAAGGTGCCGTTTGCACCTCGACAAAATGTTGCGCGTGAACAAGCTGGATCAATCGCAGTCTGTTCAGCATCGAATATTCATTTGCCGAGGCGCCCTTTGGCGCGTCGCTACTGTGAGATAGCCGTCCTCCATGTTTGGTTCCAACGACGACAAGAAAGCCCCAGCTGCGGCTGGCGAGAAGAAAAGCCTGTTCGGATGGCTGCGCAAAAAGCCGCAGGAACCCGTCGTCGAACAGCCACAGCCCCAGCCTCTCCCTGAGCAGCCTGAGCCAACACCTGCGCCGGTCATCGATGAAAAGCCCGCGCCGCCGGTCTTGCCGGTCGCCGAGCCGGTGCTGCAACCGGTCATCGAGCCTGAACCCCGTGTCGTGGCCGACACTGTGCCCCAGTATCCGTTGACCCCCGCTGCCGAGCCCTGGCTGACATTGCCTGTGGCGGAGGAGCCAGTGGCATTGGTCGAAGATGAGTTGGCGCCGCACATTGCACCGCCGATTCCGGCCCCGACAGCCTTTGCTCCCGAGCCGGTCCAGTCACCGGTGGTGCTGCCAGTTATCGCGCCCGTTGTGGTGGCCGAGCCTGTTCCGGTGATCCCGGAGCCTGTGGCTCCAGTAGTTGCTGCTCCGGTTGTTCCAGCCCCGACTCCTGTTGCTGCTCCGGTTGCTCCAGCCCCGATTCCTGTTGCTGCTCCGGTTGCTCCAGCCCCGGTTCCTGTTGCTGCTCCGGTTGTTCCAGCCCCGGTTCCTGTTGCTGCTCCGGTTGTTCCAGCCCCCATTCCTGTTGTTGCTCCCGTTGCCACGGCATCTGTCGTGCCCGTCGAAGCACCCGCAGAGCCTGCGCGCACCGAAGAAACCAAGGCCGGCTTCTTCGCCCGCCTCAAGCAAGGCCTGTCCAAGACCAGCGCCAGCATCGGCGAAGGCATGGCGAGCCTGTTCCTGGGCAAGAAGATCATCGATGATGAGCTGCTCGAGGACATCGAAACCCGTCTGTTGACCGCCGATGTGGGCGTCGAAGCCACTTCGGTGATCATCCAGCGCCTGACCCAAAAGGTGGCACGCAAAGAGCTGGCCGATGCGAATGCGCTCTACAAGTCCCTGCAAGCCGAGCTGGCGGCAATGCTCAAGCCCGTCGAGCAGCCGCTGAAGATCACCTCGCAGAACAAGCCTTTCGTGATTCTGGTGGTCGGCGTCAATGGCGCCGGCAAGACCACTACCATCGGCAAGCTGGCGAAGAAGCTGCAACTCGAAGGCAAGAAAGTCATGCTCGCGGCGGGTGACACTTTCCGCGCCGCAGCGGTCGAGCAATTGCAGGTCTGGGGCGAGCGCAACAAGATCCCGGTGATTGCCCAGCACACCGGCGCCGACTCGGCATCGGTGATCTTCGACGCCGTGCAGGCCGCCAAGGCCCGTGGCATCGATGTCCTGATCGCTGACACCGCCGGTCGCCTGCACACCAAAGACAACCTGATGGAAGAGCTGAAGAAGGTGCGCCGGGTGATCGGCAAGCTCGATGCCGACGCGCCCCACGAAGTGTTGTTGGTACTGGATGCCGGCACCGGCCAGAATGCCATCAACCAGGCCAAGCAGTTCCACCAGACCGTCGAACTGACCGGCCTGGCATTGACTAAACTGGACGGCACCGCCAAGGGTGGGGTGATTTTCGCCCTGGCCAAGCAGTTTGGCCTGCCGATTCGCTACATCGGTGTCGGTGAAGGCATCGATGATTTGCGTACTTTTGAAGCAGAACCCTTTGTCCAGGCACTGTTTGCCGAGCGGGAGCGTTCATGATTCGTTTCGAACAGGTCGGTAAACGCTATCCGAACGGTCACGTCGGCTTGCATGAGCTGAGCTTTCGAGTCCGTCGGGGCGAATTCTTGTTTGTCACCGGCCATTCCGGCGCCGGTAAAAGCACCCTGTTGCGGCTGCTGTTGGCCATGGAGCGCCCGACCACTGGCAAATTGCTGCTGGCCGGGCAAGACCTGGCGACCATCAGCAACGCGCAGATACCTTTCCTGCGTCGGCAGATCGGCGTGGTGTTCCAGAACCACCAGTTGCTGTTCGATCGCACGGTATTCAACAACGTCGCGTTGCCGTTGCAGATTCTTGGCCTGTCCAAGGCCGAGATCATCAAGCGTGTGGACTCGGCCCTGGAGCGCGTGGCGCTGTCGGACAAAATCGATCTGTACCCGGGCGACCTGTCCACCGGTCAACAACAGCGCGTCGGCATCGCCCGTGCCATCGTCCACCGCCCGGCCCTGCTGCTGGCGGACGAACCGACCGGTAACCTCGACCCGCGCCTGGCAGCCGAAATCATGGGCGTCTTCGAAGACATCAACCGCCTGGGCACCAGCGTGCTGATCGCCAGTCACGACCTGGCGCTGATCGCTCGCATGCGTCACCGCATGCTGACCCTGCAACGCGGCCGATTGATCGGCGACGGGGAGGCTGCCGTATGAGTGCGACACGCAGCCCCAAGGTGTCCGAGCGCGTAGCGCCCAAGGGTGCCGATCCGCAACCGCAGAAGAAAAAACGCGACGATGACGATGGTCCGGACTTCGCCACGCTGTTACGCGCCTGGATCGAAAGCCATCGTGCCAGCCTGGTGGATAGTTTGCGGCGCTTGGGCAAGCATCCAGTCGGGAGTTTTTTCACCTGCATGGCGATGGCGGTGGCCTTGAGCTTGCCCATGGGCCTGTCACTTCTGCTAAGTAACGTCGAGCGTCTCGGCGGTTCCTGGCAGCGTGCGGCGCAGATTTCCCTCTACTTGCAAATCGATGCCAGCCCGACCGAGGGCGAGTCGTTGCGCGAGCAGATCAAGGGCATGCCCGGTGTAACGGACGCCGAATATGTCGGCCGCGATCAGGCGCTGGAAGAGTTCCAGCAACAGTCCGGCCTGGGCGAAGCGCTCAAGGAATTGCCGGAAAACCCGCTGCCAGGCGTGGTGCTGGTGACCCCGGACGAAGTCGACAAGCCTGCCCTTGAAGCATTGAGACAAACACTTTCCGAATTGCCGAAGGTACAACAGGCGCAACTTGATCTAGTCTGGGTCGAGCGTTTGGCGGCAATCCTCAAGCTGGGTGACCGTTTTGTCTTCGGTCTGACCGTGCTTCTGGTTTCTGCATTACTTTTGGTGATAGGCAATACCATTCGTCTTCATATTGAAAACCGCCGCACAGAGATAGAAGTGATTAAACTCGTGGGCGGCACTGACAGCTATGTGCGCAGGCCCTTTCTGTATATGGGTGCGCTTTATGGCTTTGGTGCGGGGATTCTTTCATGGGGCGTACTGGCGTTCGGCCTGGACTGGCTGAACGACGCGGTAGTCGGGCTGGCCGGATTGTACGGCAGTGATTTCGCACTGGCTGGAGTGCCGGTGGCCGACGGTCTGTCGCTCTTGCTTGGCGCGGTGCTGTTGGGGTATATCGGTGCATGGATTGCAGTCGCACGCCACCTGAGGGAGCTTGCGCCAAAGTAATATCATTTTGCTCGTATTGACCTTTCAGCGTTTATGGGAACTTGTCTTTCGGTTTCCGGTCAATTTTCGCAGTGCTGAACTGCACGAGTTATGTAAGTCGGAGGTTTTTTCGTATGACCAATTCTTTGCAACCTGCATATGCTCTGGTCCCGGGTGCAAACCTGGAGGCCTATGTGCACACGGTGAACAGCATTCCATTGCTGACGCCGGAGCAGGAGCGTGAACTGGCCGAGAGTCTCTATTATGAGCAGGATTTGGGGGCGGCTCGGCAGATGGTGCTCGCCCACCTGCGTTTTGTCGTACATATCGCCCGTAGCTATTCCGGCTACGGTCTGGCTCAGGCTGACCTGATCCAGGAAGGCAACGTCGGCCTGATGAAGGCCGTGAAGCGCTTCAACCCGGAAATGGGTGTGCGCCTGGTGTCCTTTGCGGTGCACTGGATCAAGGCGGAAATCCACGAGTTCATCCTGCGCAACTGGCGCATCGTGAAAGTCGCGACCACCAAGGCCCAGCGCAAGCTGTTCTTCAACCTGCGCAGCCAGAAGAAACGTCTGGCATGGCTGAACAACGAGGAAGTCCACCGTGTGGCGGAAAGCCTTGGCGTAGAGCCGCGGGAGGTGCGCGAGATGGAAAGTCGCCTGACCGGCCATGACATGGCCTTCGACCCGGCCGCGGAAGCGGACGACGACAGTGCATTCCAGTCGCCGGCCAACTACCTGGAAGACCACCGGTACGACCCGGCCCGTCAACTGGAAGATGCCGACTGGAGCGACAATTCCAACCACAACCTGCACGAAGCGCTGGAAGTGCTGGACGACCGCAGCCGTGACATCCTCTACCAGCGCTGGCTGGCAGAAGAAAAAGCCACGCTGCACGACCTGGCGCAGAAGTACAACGTGTCGGCCGAGCGTATTCGTCAGCTCGAGAAGAGCGCGATGAACAAGCTCAAGGTGTCGATCGCCGCATAACCTGCACGCCCGGCAATAAAAAACGCCCCGATCATGATCGGGGCGTTTTTGGTTGTGTTCGCTATTCCTGAATCACCACAGAACCAATGTGGGAGCGGGCTTGCTCGCGAATGCGATGTGTCATTCAGCAATGATGTTGACTACCCACCGCATTCGCGAGCAAGCCCGCTCCCACAGGGGTCTTCGGTGTTCAGGAGATAGTGATCGGTCACTGAGCCCAAGGCGCCCGGCGTGAATCGTTGATGCCCACCAGGTAACTATCGCCACCCAGCTGGCTCATCTGCTGCCGAATCCACCCCGCCCGCCGAGCTACGTAGCTGGTCGGATGGCTGGCGCTCCACACGCGCGGGTTTGGCAATACGGCCGCCAGCAAACTCGATTGCTGTCGGCTGAGACCCTTGGCGCTTACGCCAAAGTGATGCCTGGCCGCCGCTTCGGCGCCAAACACCCCTTCATCCCACTCGACACTATTGAGGTACACCTCAAGAATCCGCTGCTTGGGCCACAGGACTTCGATCAACCCGGTAAACCAGGCTTCCAGGCCTTTGCGCAGCCAGCTGCGGCCGGACCACAGAAACAGGTTTTTCGAGACCTGCTGACTCAGGGTGCTGGCACCACGAATAGTGCCGCCGAGCTCGTTGTGGGCCAATGCTTTCTGGATCGCACCGAAGTCAAAACCCCAATGCTCCGGGAATTTCTGGTCCTCGCCTGCGATCACCGCGACTTTCAGGTCGTCGGAGATTTCATCCCAGGGTTTCCAGGTGCGTTGCAGGTCAATCGGCTCGCCGTCGATCCAAGATTCGATCTTGCGCTCGACCATCAGCGTGGTCCCAGGCGGTGGTACCACGCGAAAAATCAGGACCAGCACTACGCTGCCGCCCGCGAACCAGAGCAGGGCCTTCGTGAATCGTCGCAAAAATAAACGCAGCATAGAGATGGCTTGGCCGAACCTGTCGAGCGGGCCATTATACAGACCCTGTTGATCGAGTCTGACTGGAGTTCTACATGCTGCGTGGCTTTCTGATGCTGGCCGCTTTCTTCGGCTTCACCGGCGTTGCTCTTGGAGCGTTCGCGGCCCACGGACTGAAAAGCCGTCTGACGCCCGAATACCTGGCGATCTTCCACACCGGCGTCACCTATCAACTGGTGCACACCCTGGCGCTTCTGGGTGTGGCGCTGCTGGCCACGCAGATTCCGGGGCGTTTGATTACCTGGGCCGGGGCGTCCTTTGCCATCGGCATCCTGCTGTTTTCCGGCAGCCTGTACCTGTTGACGATGACCGGTATCAGCAAGCTGGGCATCGTCACGCCCTTCGGCGGCCTGGCATTTCTGGTCGGCTGGTTCTGCCTGGGCCTCGCCGCCTGGCGGTTGTAGGAGCGAGGCTTGCCCGCGAAGGCGCTGTATCAGCCACCATCTTTATCGACTGATACGACGCCTTCGCGGGCAAGCCTCGCTCCTACAGGGATCGTATTTCAAGACGAATGGCTTGGGTCGCCAAGACTGATCGGGCTAGAATGCCAGCCCCTAAAAATGATGGCGGCCTTTCGGTATGCGCATTCAATTGAACGGCGAATCCCTTGAACTGCCCGACGGTGAAACCGTTGCGGCCCTGCTGACCCGTCTGGAGCTGACCGGACGCCGGGTGGCGGTCGAACTCAATCTGGATATCGTCCCGCGCAGCCAGCATGGTGAAACCACGCTGAACGACGGTGATTCGGTCGAAGTGGTCCACGCCATCGGCGGCGGCTAGTCGTCCGGCCCTAAAGGGCACAGAATTCTGCAAGAACCTCACCCCTACAGAGGATTTCCCATGAGCATCGTTCGTAGCGACAAGCCCTTCGTCCTGGCCGGTCGTACCTACCAGTCGCGTTTGCTGGTAGGCACCGGCAAGTACCGCGACATGGAAGAAACCCGCCTGGCCATCGAAGCCTCGGGTGCCGAGATCGTCACTTTCGCCGTGCGCCGCACCAACCTCGGCCAGAACCCGGGCGAACCGAACCTGCTCGAAGTCCTGTCGCCGGATCGCTACACCTTCCTGCCGAACACCGCCGGTTGCTTCGACGCTACCGAGGCTGTGCGCACTTGCCGCCTGGCCCGTGAGCTGCTCGGCGGCCACAACCTGGTGAAACTGGAAGTGTTGGCCGACCAGAAAACCCTGTTCCCCAACGTGATCGAAACCCTCAAGGCCGCCGAAGTGCTGGTCAAGGAAGGTTTCGACGTGATGGTCTACACCAGCGATGACCCGATCATTGCCCGTCAACTGGCGGAAATCGGCGTTATCGCGGTCATGCCGCTGGCCGGTCTGATTGGCACGGGCCTGGGGATCTGCAACCCGTACAACCTGCAGATCATCCTCGAAGAAGCCAAGATCCCTGTGCTGGTGGATGCCGGTGTCGGTACCGCCTCCGACGCCACCATCGCCATGGAACTGGGTTGCGAAGCGGTGCTGATGAACTCGGCCATCGCCCACGCCCAGCAGCCGATCATGATGGCTGAAGCCATGAAACACGCCATCGTCGCGGGCCGCCTGGCCTACCTCGCCGGGCGCATGCCGAAAAAACTTTATGCCAGCGCCTCCTCGCCGCTGGATGGTCTGATCAAGTAAGAGCCATTGATGACTGAATCAAACGACACGCCAATCCAGACGGAAGAAGGCGACGAGCGCCAACACCGCCGCATCAAGAGTTTCGTGATGCGCGCCGGGCGCATGACCGAAGGCCAGCAACGCGGCCTGGACCAGGGCACGCCGCTGTTCGTGCTGCCTTTGGCCGACGCGCCGGTGGATTTCGATCAGGTGTTCGGCCGTTCGGCGCCACGCTCGCTGGAAATCGGTTTTGGCATGGGCCATTCGCTGCTGGAAATGGCTGCAGCCTCGCCGGAGCAGGATTTCATTGGCGTGGAAGTGCACCGTCCGGGGGTTGGCGCGCTGCTCAATGGCGTGCTGACCCAAGGGCTGACCAATCTGCGGGTCTACGATTGCGATGCGATCGAAGTGCTCAACCGTTGCGTGGCTGACAACAGCCTCGATCGCCTGATGCTGTTCTTCCCGGACCCGTGGCACAAGAGCCGCCACCACAAGCGCCGTATCGTTCAGGCGTCGTTCGCGGAACTGGTGCGCAGCAAGTTGAAGGTCGGCGGTGTGCTGCACATGGCCACCGACTGGGAACCGTACGCCGAGTACATGCTGGAAGTGATGAATGTCGCGCCGGGTTATCGCAACCTGGCCGAAGACGGCAAGTGCGTCCCGCGTCCGGCCGAGCGCCCGATCACCAAGTTCGAACGCCGCGGCGAGCGTCTTGGGCATGGGGTGTGGGACCTGAAATTCGAAAAACAGTCCTGACCGGCCACTGATCGTTCCCACGCTCCGCGTGGGAATGCCTCATTGGACGCTCTGCGTCCGCTCTTGGGACGCGGAGCGTCCTTGGCTGCATTCCCACGCAGAGCGTGGGAACGATCATCTGTAGGAGCGAGGCTTGCCCGCGAAGAACGATGACGCGGTGTATCAGGTACACCGCAGCGTTCCCTTCGCGGGCAAGCCTCGCTCCTACAGTTTTTTGAGATGTCTGAAATCAGCGGCGGTCCGCGACGACGCCGATCAGCACCAGCACCACCAACAACACCGGCGCCAGGCTGTAGTTGTTGAACTGGCTCAGGCCTTTGATGATCCATGGGGTGGCGTAGATCAGCGCCACGCCGCTGCCGACCATGCACACCAGGGCCATCAGCGGCACGCGCAAGGCGCCGGCGATGCTGCCCAGGCGTTGGTCGACCCAGCCTTTGATATCCGCGCCAAACAGCACCAGCAGGCAGCCCACCAATGCCAGGGCGATTTCCGAGAGATTGCTGCGACTCCAGCGGGAAGCCGTGGCGAGCAGGTCGAGTACCAAATCCATTCGATTTCCTTATGTCAGAAATTTCTGCAGCAAGTCATTGAGAAACAATTGTCCGCGCATCGTGGCCGCCAGACGTGACGGTTCGACCTGCAACAAGCCGCTTTGTTCGGCCTCGCGACGGCCTTCGGCGAGGCTTTCCAGAGTCAGCCCGGTGCGTTGCGGATACAAATGCGACTCGACGCCTTCGGTGAGGCGCAAGGCGTTCATCAGGAATTCAAACGGCAGCTCTTCGTTGGTCAGGGCTTTCTCGCCTGCCTGGAAGCTTTTGGCCGGATTGAGGTAGTCCTTCGGCAGGCGCGTCTTCCAGGTGCGTACGATGCGTCCGTCCGGATGGCTGAGCTTGCCGTGCGCCCCGGCGCCGATGCCGATGAAGTCGCCGAAGCTCCAGTAATTGAGGTTGTGCCGCGCCGCACGGCCGGGCTGGGCATAGGCCGAGACTTCGTATTGCGCGTAACCGTGCTCGGCCAGCAGGGCCTGGCCGGCTTCCTGGATGTCCCACAAGGTGTCGTCTTCCGGCAGCGTCGGTGGCTGGTTCCAGAACACGGTGTTCGGCTCCAGCGTCAGCTGATACCAGGACAAGTGGGTCGGCTTCAGGGCGATGGCCTGGCGCAGGTCGCCCAGGGCGTCGTCCAGGGACTGATCGGGCAATCCGTGCATCAGGTCCAGGTTGAAGTTATCGAAGCCAGCCTGACGGGCCATGCCGGCGGCACGCACGGCTTCATCGCCGTTGTGAATCCGCCCCAAAGCCTTGAGTTTTTCTTCCTGAAAGCTCTGGATGCCGATCGACAGGCGATTGATGCCCAGCTTTCGGTAAGCGACGAACTTCTCCTGCTCGAACGTACCCGGATTGGCTTCCAGGGTGATTTCGATGTCGCTGGCAAACGCAATGCGTTGCTCGACGCCTTTGAGCAAGCGGCCCAACGCCTCGGCGCTGAACAGACTGGGCGTACCGCCACCAAAGAAGATCGAGCTCAGTTCACGGCCATAGACTGCGTGCAGGTCCTGATCGAGGTCGGCCAGCAATGCGTCCACATACTCTTCTTCCGGCAGCACCGGGCTGGCGGTGTGGGAGTTGAAGTCGCAATAAGGACATTTGCGCACACACCACGGGATGTGGATGTACAGCGCCAAGGGCGGCAGCGTTGGGAGCGCAGCCCGTGGCGATTGCGCGGTGCCACCGAAAATCAGCGGCGGCGCGGACGATTCAAGGGTCATTTCAAGCCCAGACGCTGGCGCAGCAGATCCATTGCACGGGCGCGGTGGCTGATGAGGTTCTTTTCGCTCGGACTCAGCTCGGCGCTGGAACAATCGCGCTCCGGCACCCAGAACAGTGGGTCGTAGCCGAAACCGTGCTCACCGCTGGCTGCCGGCAGAATGCGGCCGTGCCACAGGCCTTCGCAGAGGATCGGCAACGGATCGTCGGCATGTCGCACCAACGCCAGCACGCAAACGAACTGCGCGCCACGCTCGGCTTCAGGCACGTCTTTCAAGGCATCGACCAGTTTGGCATTGTTTGCCGCATCGCCCTGGCCGTCAGCGTAACGGGCCGAATAGATCCCTGGCGCACCGCCGAGGAAATCCACCGCCAGCCCGGAATCGTCGGCCAGAGCCGGCAAGCCGGAGATGCGCGCGGCATTGCGTGCCTTGAGGATGGCGTTTTCGACGAACGACAGGCCGGTTTCTTCAGGCTCGACGCTGCTGAACTCGCCGATCGAGCGCAGTTGCACCGATTCGCCGAGCATGGCCTGGAGTTCCTTGAGTTTGCCGGCGTTGTGGCTGGCCAGTACGAGTTGCGTGAAATTGATCATTCGCCGGGGAAAAGCTCTTGGTTGAAATTGATGGTGTTGGTTTTATCGCCGCTCTTCACGTTGATCTGGAAGGTGCGGGTTTCCTGCTGATCGACCGGATATTGCGCGATGTAGTAGACAGCGCCTTGTTCGGTGATCTGTTTGAATTTCAACGAGACGCTTTGGCTGGTGAGGTCTTTGACCGTACCGTTGACTTCAGCGGTCAGAGGCTTGCCATCCTTGAGCACGGAGACGTTGATCACACCCTGGTTCTTGCTGCGTGTCAGCCCGGCCGCTTTGGCGATGTCCGGTGTCAGGAAGGTGGAGTTGAAGGTGTTGTAGTGCACCGTCACGTCACCAAAAGTTTCCTTGCGCTCACCCTTGATGGCGTCGGCGGCCATGGCGGTGACGCTCAGGCAAGCAGTGAGTACAAATAGCGCTAGACGACCCATGATCGTTCTCCTTGGAATGTCGTGGCTCAGACCGCGACCTTGTGATCTTGCAGCCCGGGGCTGCTGACACGGTAAATACCGATCTCACCTAACAGATTAGGCCATAGCTTACTGGCCCACCCGTGGCGATGCTGTTGATCCACGGCCAGCCGATCAATGACCCTGGCCTCACGTTCGAGGCACAACGCTTCAAAGTCCGCAAAGGTGCAGAAGTGGATGTTCGGCGTGTTGTACCAGGTATACGGCAGAAACTCGGAAACCGGCATCCGGCCCTTGCTCGCCAGGTACCAGCGGCAGCGCCAGTGCCCGAAGTTGGGGAAGGTAATGATGCACTGGCGCCCAACGCGCAGCATTTCGTCGAGGATCCTGTCCGGGTAGTGCACCGCTTGCAGTGCCTGGGTCATGACCACGACGTCGAAGCTGTTGCTCGCGAAGTTGCCCAAGCCCTTGTCCAGGTCCTGCTCGATGACGTTGATGCCCTTGGCCACGCACTCGGCGATGTTGTCCGGGTCGTTTTCCAGGCCATAGCCGGTGACCTGCTTGTTGTCCCGCAACCAGGTCAGCAACTCGCCGTCACCGCAGCCTAGGTCGAGCACGCGGCTGCCGGCGGGGATCCATTCCTGGATGATTTCCAGATCAGCTCTCATGGCTTTCTCACAACGTAATGCGGTTCATGTAATTGCTGAACGCCTGCAAGTAGCGCGGGATCGGAATCAGGAAGGCGTCATGGCCTTGCGGAGCGTCGATTTCCAGGTAGCAGACGTCTTTTTTGGCGGCCATCAGTGCATCCACCAATTCCCGCGAGCGGGCCGGGGAGAAGCGCCAGTCGGTGGTGAACGACATCACGCAGAATCTGGCGGTGGCGCCGGCGAAGGTTTTCGCCAGGTCATCGTCGAAGTTCGCTGCCGGATCGAAGTAGTCCAGCGCCTTGGTCATCAGCAGGTAAGTGTTGGCGTCGAAACGGCCGGAGAACTCTTCGCCCTGATAGCGCAGGTAGCTTTCGACCTGGAACTCGACGCTGTGGAAGTCGTAGTTGAGCTTTTCGCTCTTCAGGCCGCGGCCGAATTTCTCGCCCATGGAATCGTCGGACAGGTAGGTGATGTGCCCGACCATCCGCGCCAGCATCAGCCCGCGCTTGGGGATCACGCCTGCTTCCTGGAACGAACCGCCGTGGAACTCGGGGTCGGTGAGGATCGCCTGGCGCGCCACTTCGTTGAACGCGATGTTCTGTGCCGACAGCTTGGGCGCCGAGGCGATGGCCAGGCAGTGCCGCACGCGGTCCGGATAAGTGATGGTCCACTGCAGGGCCTGCATGCCGCCGAGGCTGCCGCCAATCACGGCGGCCCACTGGCGGATGCCGAGCAGGTCGGACAAGCGTGCCTGGCTGTGCACCCAGTCTTCCACGGTCAACACCGGGAAATCGGCGCCGAATGGCTTGCCGGTTTCCGGGTTGATGCTGCTCGGGCCGGTGGAACCGTTGCAGCCGCCGAGGTTGTTCAGGCTGACCACGAAAAATTTATGGGTGTCGATCGGCTTGCCGGGGCCGATGCAGCTGTCCCACCAACCGGGTTTGCGGTCGTCGGGGCTGTGGAAGCCGGCGGCATGATGGTGGCCGGACAAGGCGTGGCAGATCAGCACGGCGTTGCTCGCCGTGGCGTTCAGCGTGCCGTAGGTCTCGTAAATCAGGTCGTAGGCCGGGAGCGAACGGCCGCAGGCCAGGGCCAGGGGTTCGCTGAAGTGCGCCACTTGCGGCGTCACCAGACCAACAGAATCGGGGGGAAAGGCAGCTGGCATCGACCCTGCTCTCGTTGAAATGAGGCGTAAGTCTAAAGACCGGTGGGGTTAGCGGCAAGCAAAGGCCGGGCCTGATTTCATTCAGTCAGACCGCGTCATCGTTCTTCGCGAGCAAGCCCGCTCCCACATTGGAACGCGTACCCCTGTGGGAGCGGGCTTGCTCGCGAAGAACGATAACGCGGTGAGCCTGCAGACCGGGGTTACATCAGCACCCGCAGGATTTCCGGCATCATCGTCATGGCAGCGAGGTTGTTGATCACCAGCATGTCGATCAGCTTGAGCGCCACGAATGCCAGGATCGGCGAAATATCCAGGCCGCCCAGGTTCGGTACGATTTTGCGGAACGGCGCCAGGGCCGGCTCGCAGATCTGGTTCACCAGCTCGGCGCCAGGGTTATGGCTGCCCGGTGCGACCCAGGACAGGATCACGCTGATGATCAGCGCGAAGAAGAAAATCTTCAGGAACAGCGCAGTCACGCCAATCAGCGACCAGATCAGCAATTGCAGGGGGTTACCGATGGTGCCGTAGGTCAGCAGCAGGGTCAGGGCCATCAGCGCCAGTTGCACGAGGATCGCCAACACCAGCGAGGACATGTCCAGGCCGAACATGCTCGGGATGATCCGGCGCAGCGGCTTGAGCAGCGGCTGGGTGGCTTTCACGGCGAACTGGCAGAGCGGGTTGTAGAAGTTCGCGCGTACCAGTTGCAGCACGAAGCGCAGCAGCACGATCAGCAAGTAAAGGCTGCCGATGGTTTGCAGCACGTAGACCGCTGCGGTGTTCAATCCAATCATGTAAGGCTCCTTATTGACCCAATTGTTCGGCCATCTCGGCCGAGCGGTGCGCAGCGGCGCCGAGTGCTTGTTCTACCAGGGCTTCGAAGCCCCCGGCCTGGAACGACTTGATGGCCGCTTCCGTGGTGCCCGCAGGGGACGTCACGCGGCGACGCAGTTCAGCGGCGTCGACATCGCTGGCGACCGCCATGTGTGCGGCGCCCAAGGCAGTTTGCAGGGTCAGTTGCGCGGCGATGTCCGCCGGCAGGCCGAGCTTCACGCCGGCGGCGGTCATGGCTTCGATCAGCAGGAAAAAGTACGCCGGGCCCGAGCCGGAAACGGCCGTCACCGCGTCCAGTTGCTGTTCTTCGTTCAGCCACAGCGCGATACCGACGGCCGACAACAGTTCCTGGGCCTGCTGACGTTGTTCGGCGGTGACTTGCGCGGTGGCAAACAAGCCGCTCACGCCCTGACGCAGCAGCGCCGGGGTGTTGGGCATGCAGCGCACGATCGGCTGGGCGCCGAGCCAGTTGTTCATGCTGGCGCAGGTGATGCCTGCAGCGATCGAGACCATCAGTTGATTCGGTTGCAGACTTGGGCGGATAGCTTCGCAGACGGCTTTCATCGCCTGGGGTTTGACCGCCAGCACGACCACGTCGGCGTCTTGAATGGCTTGGGCGTTGTCGGCGAATACTTCGATGCCGTGCTCGGCGCTCACACGAGCGCGGGTTTCAGCGCCCGGATCGCTGGCGCGGATCTGCGCAGCGTCCAGACCCTTGGCGCGCAGGCCGCCGATCAGGCTGGCGGCCATGTTGCCGGCACCGATAAAGGCAATACGAGTCTTGCTCATGTCAAGTCCTTATAGAGAGAGGTGTCAGCCATGTTCAGGGCTGGCCATGCATTTGTTGAGAGCCGCGAGCGCCAAACAGGGCCGTACCGATACGGACCCAGGTGGCGCCCATGGCGATGGCCGACTCAAGGTCGTGGCTCATGCCCATGGAAAGTGTGTCGAGCGGCAGATTGAGACCGGCTTGCAGGCTTTGTACGGCAGCAAAAGCAGCGTCCTGGGCGGCGCGATCTTCAGTCGGCTCGGGAATCGCCATCAACCCGCGCAACTTCAGGCGTGGCAATTGACTGATGGCGTTGGCCAGGGTTGGCAGATCGACCGGGGTGCAGCCGGATTTACTCGCTTCACCGCTGACGTTGACCTGGATGCAGATGTTCAGTGGCGGTAAATCGGCGGGACGTTGTTCGGACAGGCGTTGTGCGATTTTCAAACGATCCACGGAGTGCACCCAGGCGAAGTGCTCGGCGATAGCGCGAGTCTTGTTCGATTGAATGGGGCCGATGAAGTGCCAGATCAAGGACAGGTCGGTCAATTCGAGCTGTTTGCCCAGGGCCTCCTGCAGGTAGTTTTCGCCAAAGTCGCGGATCCCGGCGGCATAGGCTTCGCGCACCGCTTCAGCGGGCTTGGTTTTGCTCACAGCCAGCAGCTGGACGCTGTGTTCATCACGATGGGCGGCGACAGCCGCGGCGTGGATGCGTGAACTAACCTGAGCGATGTTGTCTGCTATCGTGGACATTCAAAAGGCGCCAGCGGGTCTGAGGGTCGCGGCATTCTACTGGAATTGAGGAGCGCTATGGATATCACTGAGCTGCTGGCCTTCAGCGCCAAACAAGGTGCGTCCGACCTGCACCTGTCTGCGGGCCTGCCACCGATGATTCGCGTCGATGGCGATGTGCGGCGCATCAATCTGCCGGCGCTGGACCCTAAGCAGGTCCATGAGTTGATCTACGACGTCATGAACGATGTCCAGCGGGTGGATTTCGAAAAACACCTGGAAACCGACTTTTCCTTTGAAGTGCCCGGTGTGGCACGTTTCCGCGTCAATGTGTTCAATCAGAACCGCGGCGCCGGCGCGGTGTTTCGGACCATCCCGTCCAAGGTGCTGAGCATGGAGGACCTGGGGATGGGGGAAGTGTTTCGCAAGATTACAGAATCTTCCCGTGGCCTGGTTCTGGTGACCGGTCCGACCGGTTCCGGCAAGTCCACCACCCTGGCAGCAATGATCGACTACCTGAACAACCATCGCCATCATCACATTCTTACCGTCGAAGACCCGATCGAGTTCGTTCACGAATCGCGCAAATGCCTGATCAACCAGCGTGAAGTCCATCGCGATACCCGCAGCTTCGCCACAGCCCTGCGCTCGGCGCTACGGGAAGATCCAGACGTGATTCTGGTGGGGGAGATGCGCGATCTGGAGACCATCCGTCTCGCGCTGACGGCTGCCGAGACCGGTCATCTGGTGTTCGGCACGTTGCACACCACCTCGGCGGCGAAAACCATCGACCGGATAGTGGACGTGTTTCCGGGAGATGAGAAATCGATGGTGCGTTCGATGCTGTCCGAGTCACTATTGGCGGTGGTTTCCCAGGCCTTGGTGAAAAAGATCGGTGGCGGGCGAATAGCCGCCCACGAAATCATGCTGGGAACATCGGCGATTCGTAACCTGATCCGTGAAGACAAGGTGGCGCAAATGTACTCGTCGATTCAGACCGGGGGGTCGATCGGGATGCAGACGCTGGACATGTGCCTGAAGGATCTGGTGAACAAGGGCTTGATCAGCCGTGAGCATGCGCGGGAGAAGGCGCGGTCACCGGATAGTTTTTGAGGGGGATTTGTAGCGCTTTCAAAGACGCCTTCGCGAGCAAGTCGAATCGTCGCACCGCCGCTCCCACAGGGGTACGCATTCCAATGTGGGAGCGGGCTTGCCCGCGAAGAGGGCGTTATGTTCGACACGACTTTTGGGTTATGCCCGGGAGCTCGGATCAGCGCTGAACAACCTGTATGGCGTTCTGCTCTTTCGGCAGGACCCGCTTGGCAACCACGTAGTGTTTTTCCCAATACGGTTTCTTCAGGGTGTCGATGCTTACCGACTTGCCACGGCGTGGTGCGTGGATAAAGCGGTCGTTGCCCAGGTAGATGGCAACATGATTGACCCTGCGACTCTTGATGTTGAAGAAAATCAGGTCGCCAGGCTTCAGATCCTTGCGATCGACTTTCTCGCCATGACCACTGGCCATGGCGTTCGACGTGCGCGGCAGGTCAAAAGTAGCGTCATTGAACGCGTATTTCACCAGGCCGCTGCAATCGAAACCTTTGCTTGGGCTGCTGCCGCCCCAACGGTACGGAGTACCGAGCACGTTTACCGCACGGCTCAGCACATTGCTGCTTTCCTTGGTCGCCATTGGCGGAACCAGGCTGCTCTTGTTCTTGCTGGTGCTCAGGTAAGGGGAGCGTGGTCCGGCTTTTTTGTACTTGCTCGATGGAACGGATGAATGGGTTTTCGGGGTGTAACCATTAACGTTTGGAAGACGTTGCTCACGGTTGGTGGCGTGGGCGGCCAGGGGCAATAATAGGCAAATGGTTAGCCATGTCTTGAAAAATGGACGCATTAGGCAGGGCTCGTATGGGTGAACGCGCAACTTTATAACAGCTTTTTTGTCTTTTTAGAGTCCGTTGGTCGATTCGGAAGAGGCGCAACGGAACCAAATTCGCAAAAAACGGACGCGGCTGCCGGAAATAATTCTTTTGCGAACAAGGCCTTGGCGAAAAGTAAGGTCGGCAGTTGCCATGCGTCGGCCAGCTTTAAAAAAGTCACAAAGTTTTAAAGAATATTTATCTATCGTGTGAATCGAGGTCCTCCATGAACACCTATCAACACCCCGTTCCGCATCAGGACACCCACAGCAAAGTGATCGGATACCTGTTGTGGATTTTCGGTTTTACCGGGGCCCACCGCTTCTATTACGGCAAGCCGGTGACCGGTACGATCTGGTTTTTCACCTTCGGTTTGCTGGGTATCGGTTGGCTGATCGATTTGTTTCTGATCCCGGCCATGGACCGTGAGGCGGACTTGCGATTTACCGCCGGGCCTATCGAGTACAACGTCGCCTGGATTCTGCTGACGTTTCTTGGGGTATTCGGCGTACACCGGATGTACCAGGGCAAATGGATCAGCGGCTTGCTGTACCTGGTGACGGGCGGGTTGTTCTTTCTGGGGGTGTTGTATGACTTCTGGACGCTGAATGATCAGGTGTCGATTCGCAATGCGCAGGACAGAGGCGCCTTCCAGTAAGCCATCGCGGGCAAGCCCGCTCCCACATTGGAACTCGGGTGTTCACAACATCTGTGTTCACCGCAAATTTAATGTGGGAGCGGGCTTGCTCGCGAATGCAGGCGACTCGGTCTTAAGCCTGGTGGCTGATACGCCCGTCTACCAAGGTGTAACGCACCACACCCGGCAGGCTGTGACCCATGAACGGGCAATTTTCACCCTTGGACAGCCAGGTTTCGCCGGCCACGGTCGAGGCTGCAGGGTCGAACAGCACAATATCCGCTGCACCGCCCACCGCCAACTTGCCCGCCGGCAGGCGTAATGCCTCGGCAGGTCCGGCGCTCAAGCGTGCAAGCAGGGTCGGCAGGTCGAGCAAGCCGTCTTCCACCAACGTCATCGCCAGTGGCAGCAACAACTCAACGCTGCTGATGCCCGGCTCGGTGGCACCGAACGGCGCCAGTTTCGCATCCCGCTCGTGTGGCTGGTGATGGCTGGAGATGGCCGAGATCACGCCAGACTTCACCGCCTCACGCAGGCCATCGCGGTCGGCGCGGGTGCGCAGCGGCGGCTGGACGTGATAGAGGCTGCTGAAGCCGATCAGCGCTTCATCCGTCAAAATCAACTGGTACAGGGCGACATCGGCGGTCACTGGTAGCCCGCGTGCCTGGGCCTGGGCGATCAGGGCCACGCCGCGAGCGCTGGTGAGCTGGCTGAAATGCGCGCGCACGCCGCTTTGCTCGACCAGCAACAGATCCCGGGCCAGGGCCACGGTCTCGGCGGTTTCCGGAATGCCCGGCAAACCGAGGAAACTGGCGGTCGGGCCTTCATGGGCCAGGCCACCTTCGGCCAGGTCATGGTCCTGGGAGTTGAACATCACCGTCAGGTCGAACGTTGCCGCGTATTCCAGCGCCCGGCACAGAGTACGGGTGCTGCGGAAACTCTCCAGGCCATTGCCGAAAGCCACGCAGCCGGCATCGCGCAAAGCCACGAGTTCTGCAAGCTGTTCGCCGTCCAGGCCTTTGCTCAAGGCGCCAATCGGATAAACCTTGGCGTTGCCGGCCTCGCGGGCGCGATCGAGGATCAGTTCGGCCACGGCCGAGGTGTCCAGCACCGGTTTGGTCTTCGGTGGGCAGCACAGGCTGGTCACGCCACCGGCCGCTGCGGCGCGGGTTTCGCTGATGATCGAACCTTTGCGGCTGTAGCCCGGTTCGCGCAGGGCGACGTTCAGGTCAACCAGGCCCGGCGCGGCCACCAGGCCTTGGGCATCGATGGTGTCGACGGCGACAAAACCGGCCGGTGCGGCGCCAATGGCGACGATCTTGCAGGCTTCAACGTGGATATCAGTCACTTGATCCAGGCCGCTGCTTGGATCGATAACGCGGGCGCCGAGAATGCTGAGCTTCACTGGGCGTTCTCCTGCTCGAATTGGCGCTGGGCAGTCTGCCCGCTCATGGCCATGGACAGCACGGCCATACGAATCGCGATGCCGTAGGTCACCTGGTTGAGGATCACCGAGTGCGGGCCGTCCGCCACGGCGGACTCAATCTCCACCCCACGGTTGATCGGTCCAGGATGCATGACGATGGCATCCGGTTTGGCGCCGGCCAGGCGGGCGGTGGTCAGGCCGAACAGGCGGTAGAACTCGCCTTCGCTCGGCAGCAGGCCACCGGTCATGCGTTCGCGCTGCAGGCGCAGCATGATCACCACGTCGACGTCTTTCAGGCCTTCGGTCATGTCGGTGTAGACCTTCACCCCGTATTGCTCGATGCCGATCGGCAGCAGGGTTTTCGGCGCAATCACGCGGATGTCCGGGCAGCCGAGGGTTTTCAGGGCCAGCATGTTCGAGCGCGCTACCCGCGAATGCAGGATGTCGCCGACGATGGCCACCGAGAGGTTTTCGAAGCCGCCCTTGTGCCGACGGATCGTGAGCATGTCGAGCATGCCCTGGGTCGGGTGGGCATGCCGGCCGTCGCCACCATTGATGATCGCCACTTGCGGGCAGACGTGCTCGGCAATGAAGTGGGCCGCGCCGGAATCACCGTGACGCACGACGAACATGTCGGCGGCCATGGCTTCCAGGTTGCGCAGGGTATCGAGCAGGGTTTCACCCTTGCTCGCCGACGATGTGGACACGTTGAGGGTGATCACGTCGGCCGACAGCCGCTGGGCCGCCAGTTCGAAGGTGGTGCGGGTGCGGGTGGAGTTCTCGAAGAACACGTTGCACACGGTCTTGCCACGCAGCAACGGGACTTTCTTCACCGCCCGTGCGCCGACTTCGAGGAACGAATCCGCGGTGTCGAGGATTTCCGTCAGCAACTCGCGGCGCAGACCGTCGAGCGAGAGGAAGTGGCGCAGCTGGCCCTGATCATTGAGCTGCAGCGGGCGCTTGGTTTCTAGAGGCGTCATCGCGAGGGGGACTCTCAATAGGGCGAATTAAAAGGCGAGGTCTTGCAGTTCGAGCTTGAGCTCCGGACCGGACAGCTTCACGCGCTCGTGGGCTGCCAGAGACAGGGTCGCGCCCACTACATCCGGGCGAATCGGCAACTCGCCGGCGTCCAGATCCAGCAGGCAGACCAACGTCACGCTGGCCGGGCGGCCGTAGTCGAAGAGTTCATTCAGGGCGGCGCGGATGGTTCGGCCACTCATCAGCACGTCGTCGATCAGCACCAAATGCTGGCCTTCGATCTCGAAGGGCAGGGCAGACGGACGCACTTGCGGGTGCAGGCCGTTCTGGCTGAAGTCGTCACGGTAGAAGGAAACGTCCAGCGTGCCCAAGGGCGAGTCGCTGCCCAGTTCGTCGAGCAACGCCTGGGCGACCCAGATGCCGCCGGTTCGAATGCCGATGTAACGCGGTTCGTTGATGCCACGGTGTTCCAGATGGTCCTTGAGGCGGATCGCCATCTGGCTGATCAGTTCGCCGGGATTAGGCAGGCTCATGGTTTGCTCCTTCTTCGGCCCGAGCCCAGCATTTGGGGTATAGCGCTTGGGCGGGGCTCGGGTTGTAGCTAATAGAGACGCGCAGCGGCTCATCAGGATCTGTGGGGGTCAGGATTCGAACAGCGCGGTGTTTTCGTCGAGCCAGCCTTGCAGCAGCAGGGCGGCGGCAATGGCGTCGACCGGATTGTCGCGGTAACTGCCCTTTTGCCCGCCGCGATCACGCCGCTCGCCCTTGGCTTCGAAGGTGGTCAGGCGTTCGTCGTGGGTATAGAAGGGCAGGTTGTAACGGCCATTCAGGCGCCGGGCGAATTTTTCCGCCCGCAGGCACATGTCGCTCGGTGTGCCGTCCATGTTCAATGGCAGGCCGACCACCACGGCATCGGGTTTCCACTCCTTGATCAGCGCTTCGACCTGATTCCAGTCGGGAATGCCGTTCTGTGCCTTCAAGGTGCACAGCTCGCGAGCCTGGCCGGTAATCACCTGGCCGACCGCGACGCCGATCTGTTTGGTGCCATAGTCGAAACCCAGAATCAACCGCAGGGCCATCAGGCGTGCCCCGCCTGGCTGGTCAGCAGGTTGAGATTGATGCCCAAGTGTTTGGCCGCCGCTTCCAGGCGCAATTCACTGCTGGTATTGAACAGGATGTCGGCGTCGAACGGGCAGGTCAGCCAGGCATTGTCGGCCAGTTCGGCCTCCAGTTGCCCGGCTTCCCAACCGGCGTAGCCCAGGATGATCACGCTTTTCGCGGGGCCGACGCCGTCGGCGATGGCGAACAGCACGTCCTGGGAGGTCGACAAAGACAGCTCGCCTTCCAGATCAACGGTCGCCTGAAAGGTTTTTCCCGACGGATGCAGGACAAAGCCGCGATCGGTCTGCACCGGCCCGCCGATAAAGATCGGCACATGCTGGCAGAGGGCCGGCGGTTCGATGTCGGGGCGCAATTGTTCGAGGATATCGGCCAGGTTCAGGTCTTGCGGACGGTTGACCACCAGCCCCATGGCACCATTGGCCGTGTGCTCGACGATGTAGGTCAAGGTGTGCGCAAAGTTCGGGTCGGCCATGTGTGGCATGGCGATCAGGAAGTGATGCTTGAGGTAGCTGGGGCTGACGTTCTTCATGAGCGCTAGTGTGGCGTTGGAGGGGCGAACTGACAAGCCGGGGATGGCGCAATTTCCCAGCCGACGAAGATCAACTGTGGGAGCGGGCTTGCTCGCGAAGGCTGCGTGTCAGTCGACATGAATGCTGAATGACACACCGCCTTCGCGAGCAAGCCCGCTCCCACAGGGGTTCTGCGGTGTTCAGTTGCTGGAGAGTCGGTCGCCGCGGGCGAATTTCCAGGTGCGGATGATTTCCAGCCGGTCGATGTCCGACAAATCCCCGGTAAACGGCGAGAACGGCGCCGCCAGCCGCACAATCCGCTGCGCCGCCTGATCCAGCAGCGGTTGCCCGGAAGACTCCAGCACCAGCACTTCATACAGTGAGCCGTCGCGGTTGATCGAGACCATCAGGCGCAAATTGCCGTAAATCTGTTTGCGTCGGGCCTCGTCCGGGTAATTGAGGTTGCCGATGCGCTCGACCTTCTTGCGCCATTCGTCCTTGTACCAGGCGCCCTTGTCGCGCATGGTCGAGGCGGCGCTCAGGCGGTGGATACGCGGGCGCTTGGCGTATAGCTGTTGTTCGTTGGCCAGTTCCGCTTCAAGGCTGGCGATGTCGCTGGACAGCTGTTCACTGTCGAACGTCGGCGCCGCCACCTTGGGTTTGGTGTCGGTCTTGGGTTCTGCGGTTTTGGCCGGGGCTTTTTTCGGTTTGGGCGCGACGGTCGTCACGGCTGCCTTGGGCGGGGCTTGCTGTACTTCAGGTTTGGCCGCCGGCGGTGGGGTGACTTTGCGCACCTTGTTGTCCTGGAACGGCGCGACCTCGGTGGTCTTGGGAATCGCCTTCTTATCCAGGGTGCCGCTGCCTTGCTGGTTTTCCTGGGCAAGGAAGTCAGCTTTTTCGGGCTTTTTTTCGCTTTTGAACGTGGCGAGGGTGATTTCCAGGGTTTTGCTGATCTGCGTGGGTTCGACCATCGTAAAGCCGACACCCAAGAGCAAGGCCAGGTGAATCAGCGCCGCGAGGAACAGGGTAAAACCGAGGCGATCGACCGGGCGCACACCACGATGGGCGAGTTCAGCGGGCAGATCGGACGGAAGCGTCATAAAAACCAACATAGCGTTTTTCACAGGCCGGGCATGATAACGCAATGTTGGTTTTTAGCTTCAGGCTTCAAGCGGCAAGCGATAAGCTGTCCGCCGCGTGCTTCAAACTTGCGGCTTGAGGCTTGCAGCTTGCAGCTTCTTCTCGATGGCATCCATCAACAGGCCACCGATGTCGGTGCCGAACGCATTGTCGATCTCGCGAATGCAGGTCGGGCTGGTGACGTTGATTTCCGTCAGGTGCTCGCCAATCACATCCAGACCGACGAACAGCAGGCCTTTCTCGCGCAGGGTCGGGCCGACTTGTGCCGCGATCCAGCGATCTTTCTCGGTCAGCGGACGCGCTTCGCCACGCCCACCGGCGGCCAGGTTGCCCCGGGTTTCGCCCGCCGCCGGGATTCGCGCCAGGCAGTAATCCACCGGTTCGCCATCGATCATCAGGATGCGTTTGTCGCCATCGACGATGGCCGGCAGGTAACCCTGGATCATGATCTGCTGATTGCCATGCAGGGTCAGGGTTTCGAGGATCACCGACAGGTTCGGGTGGCCGACGGTGTGACGGAAGATCGACGAACCGCCCATGCCATCCAACGGCTTGAGGATCACATCACCGTGGTGATCGGCGAACTCACGCAATACGTCCGGGCGACGGCTGACGATGGTCGGCGGTGTGCACTGCGGGAACAGCGTGGCGAATAGTTTCTCGTTGCAGTCGCGCAGGCTTTGCGGCTTGTTGACCACCAGTACGCCAGCGCGCTCGGCCTGCTCCAGCAGGTACGTGGAGTAGACGAACTCCATGTCGAACGGCGGGTCCTTGCGCATCAGAATCACGTCCAGGTCGCTCAGCAGCGCATCCTGCTCGGCGTCCAGTTCGAACCATTTTTCCGGATTGGCGAAGACTTTCAACGGACGCATCCGCGCCCGCGCTTCGCCTTCGGCCTGGTACAAATCCCGCTGTTCCATATAGAACAGTTCCCAGCCGCGCTTCTGCGCGGCCAGCAGCATGGCCAGCGAGCTATCCTTCTTGTAGGAGATGCTGGCAATGGGATCCATGACAATCCCGACGCGAACGCTCATGGGTGTTTCCTCGAAGATTTGGGGGGCTATGCCGATCCTCTTGTAGGAGCGAGGCTTGCCCGCGAAGCAGGCGGCACGGTTTTGCAGGCACACCGCGTCATCGTTCTTCGCGGGCAAGCCTCGCTCCTACACAAAAGATCAATCCACAGGACCGTATAAAAGTGGCGTCAGAGTGGCGCCGAGTGTGTTCCGGGTCAAGGAAAAACCACCACGCCAGTCCCCCGATAGATTGGATCTGGAGACTGTGCTAAAAAGGCTGCCATATCGTGCTGGGCCTTGAACATCAAGGGTTTCAAGCCTGCGGTTAGCGCAAATGGACAATTTGATTCGCAAAGGCGACGGTAGAGCATTTATGGAACAGCATTCCAGCGCCTTGAAGGTCATGGTGATCGACGATTCGAAGACGATTCGCCGCACCGCCGAAACGCTGTTGAAGAACGTGGGTTGTGAGGTCATCACGGCCATCGATGGTTTTGATGCCCTGGCCAAGATTGCCGATAATCACCCCGGCATTATCTTTGTCGACATCATGATGCCGCGCCTGGATGGTTATCAGACCTGCGCCTTGATCAAGAACAACAGCGCGTTCAAGTCCACACCCGTGATCATGCTGTCGTCCAAGGACGGGCTGTTCGACAAGGCCAAGGGGCGCATCGTCGGCTCCGACCAGTTTTTGACCAAACCTTTCAGCAAGGAAGAACTGCTGAACGCGATCCAGGCCCATGTACCGGGCTTCGCCGCCGTTTTGCCGCAGTAAGACACCACAGTGACGCTCGGCCAGCGGGCCCGGTGTCGACAAGAATGGGGAAGACCATGGCACGTATTCTGATCGTCGATGATTCGCCGACCGAAATGTACAAACTGACCGGCATGCTGGAAAAGCACGGTCATGAAGTGTTGAAGGCCGAAAATGGCGCCGACGGCGTGGCCCTGGCCCGCCAGGAAAAACCCGACGCGGTGCTGATGGACATCGTCATGCCCGGCCTCAACGGTTTTCAGGCGACCCGTCAGCTGACCAAAGACCCGGAAACCGGACACATTCCGGTGATCATCATCACCACCAAGGATCAGGAAACCGACAAGGTCTGGGGCACGCGCCAGGGGGCCAGGGACTACCTGACCAAACCGGTCGACGAAGACACCCTGATCAAGATCCTGAACAACGTGCTGGCCGGTTGATAATCCAGCCATGACCGAGTCGCTGACCGCCTTCGAACTGCTGCTGCAGATCGATCGGCGTTGTCGTCTGCTGGCGGCGGATCTACCGTCCCAGCCGTTCCGACAGGACCGCTGGAGCGGTATCGGTTTTCGCCTGGGCGAGCGCTGGTACGTCGCACCCATGGGCGAAGTCAGCGAAGTGTTGCATGAGCCGCGGTTCACTCAGCTGCCGGGCGTCAAACCCTGGGTCAAGGGCGTCGCCAACTTGCGCGGACGATTGCTGCCGATCATGGATGTGTGTGGCTTCTTCGGTCATGAGCTGTCGCCTCTGCGCAAGCAGCGGCGGGTGTTGGTGGTCGAGCATGGCGATGTGTTCGCCGGGTTGATGGTTGATGAAGTCTTCGGTCTCCAGCACTTTGCCCAGGACAGTCTGGAGCCGGCAGACAATGGGCACGGGCCGATTTCGGCGTTCGTCACCGGCCGCTTTCAACGCGGGCAGACCTGGCAGGTGTTCAGCCCGTTTGCGTTGGTGCAGTCGCAAGGTTTCATGAACGTCGCCGCAGTCCTGTAGGAGCGAGGCTTGCCCGCGAAGCAGGCGGCACGGTTTTGCAGGCACACCGCGTTATCGTTCTTCGCGGGCAAGCCTCGCTCCTACAGGGGGGGGTTGGATTGGGCAGGACAGGCGAGAACCGATGATAAAAGCAAAAACAGGCAAGCCGGAAGGCTCGCGCAGCCGCTCGCAGATCATCGCGCTGTTCATCGCGCTGATCGTCTTCATCATGCTGCTGTTCGCCCACTTCGCTTACCTCAATACCCAGGCCACGTACGACAAGCAGTACATCGGCCACGCCGGCGAGCTGCGCGTGCTGTCCCAGCGCATCGCCAAGAACGCCACCGAAGCCGCCGCGGGTAAGGCGGCGGCGTTCAAACTCCTCAGCGACGCGCGCAATGATTTTGCCCGGCGTTGGAGCTATTTGAAAAAAGGCGACCCCTCCACCGGCCTGCCGCCGGCGCCGTCTACCGTGCGCCCGGAAATGCGTGCCGTGCAGCTGGATTGGGAGCGTCTGCTGAAAAACACCGACACGATCCTCTCCAGCGAACAGACCGTACTGTCCCTGCATCAAGTCGCCGCCACCCTGGCCGAAACCGTGCCGCAGCTGCAAGTCGAATACGAAAAGGTCGTCGAAATCCTCCTGCAACGCGGTGCTCCGGCCGCCCAGGTGGCGATGGCCCAGCGTCAGACGCTGCTGGCTGAACGTATCCTCGGCGCGGTGAACACCGTGCTGTCCGGAGACGAAAACTCACAACAGGCCGCCGACGCGTTTGGTCGTGACGCTGCGCGATTCGGCCAGGTGCTCACCGGCATGCTGCAGGGTAATCCGGCGCTGAAGGTGAGCCAGGTCGAAGACCGCGATGCCCGCGCCCGGTTGATCGAGATTTCCGAGCTGTTCGAATTCGTCTCGGGATCGGTGGACGAAATCCTCGAAACCTCGCCGGAGCTGTTCAAGGTCCGGGAATCGGCCAGCAACATTTTTACCTTGTCGCAAACCCTGCTCGACGAAGCCTCGCACCTGGCCACCGGGTTCGAAAACCTCGCCGGCGGGCGCAATACCGACACCATTGGCGGCTATGTACTGGGCCTCGCGGCACTGATGTCGATCATCCTCATCGGGCTGGTGATGGTGCGCGAAACCAATCGTCAGTTGCGTGAGACTGCCGAGAAGAATGAGCGCAATCAGAACGCAATCATGCGGCTGCTGGACGAGATCGAGGACCTGGCCGACGGCGACCTGACCGTGACCGCTACGGTGACCGAAGACTTTACTGGCACCATCGCCGATTCGATCAACTACTCCGTCGATCAGCTGCGGGATCTGGTGGCGACGATCAACCTCACGGCCGGCCAGGTTGCCGCCGCCGTGCAGGAAACCCAGGCCACCGCCATGCACCTGGCCCAGGCCTCGGAGCATCAGGCCCAGCAGATTGCCGAAGCGTCCACGGCGATCAACGATATGGCCGAATCCATCGATCAGGTGTCGGCCAACGCGGCCGAATCCTCGGCGGTGGCCGAGCGTTCGGTGGAGATCGCCAACAAGGGCAACGAGGTGGTGCATAACACGATCCACGGCATGGACAATATTCGCGAGCAGATTCAGGACACCGCCAAGCGCATCAAGCGATTGGGTGAGTCTTCCCAGGAAATCGGCGATATAGTCAGCCTGATCGATGACATTGCCGACCAGACCAACATTCTCGCCCTGAATGCGGCGATCCAGGCGTCCCTGGCCGGTGACGCCGGCCGCGGTTTTGCAGTGGTGGCGGACGAAGTACAAAGACTGGCCGAGCGTTCATCCGCCGCGACGCGACAGATCGAAACCCTGGTGCGGGCGATCCAGACCGACACTAACGAAGCGGTGATTTCCATGGAGCAGACCACCACCGAAGTGGTGCGCGGCGCGCGTCTGGCGCAGGATGCCGGGGTGGCCCTGGAAGAAATCGAAGGGGTGTCGAAGACCCTGGCGGCGCTGATCCAGAGTATTTCCAACGCTGCGCAGCAACAGACGTCTTCGGCCGGGCAGATTTCCCTGACGATGAACGTGATCCAGCAGATCACCACGCAGACCTCGTCTGGCTCCACGGCCACTGCCGAGAGCATCGGCAACCTGGCGAAAATGGCCAGTCAGCTGCGGCGTTCGGTGTCCGGCTTCACCTTGCCGGCGACCCGGGCACAGGCTGCGGATAAAGTGTGAAGCGCGCAAGAGCGTATGCTTCTTGATTGGGCAGGGGATTGGAGTGGTTATGGGTGATCGGCACGACTATGTGGCCCTCGAGTGGGTCAAGGGCGAGATTGCCGAAACGTTGAAGGTGGCTCATCAGGCGATCGTGACCTTGCTGGATGACCCGCAGGCGACGCACGCCCTGAGCGAATGCCTGACGTGCATCCATCAGGTCCACGGCAGCTTGCAGATGGTCGAGTTCTATGGCGCGGCGCTGTTCGCCGAAGAAATGGAACAGTTGACCACCGCCCTGCTGCACCAGCGCGTCAGCCTTCGCGATGAGGCAATCCATCTGTTGCTGCAGGCCCTCGGGCAACTGCCGATCTACCTCGACCGCGTGCAAGGCGCCCGTCGTGACCTGCCGTTGGTGATGTTGCCGCTGATCAACGATCTGCGCAGCGCCCGTGGCGACAGCCCGCTGTCCGAAACCAGCCTGTTCACTCCGCAACTGCCGGACCTGCTGCCACTGGATGAAGAGTCTCTGGCGCTGCTGGAACCGGCGGATTTACCTGATGTGCTACGCAAGCTGCGGCAGATGTTGCAGATGGCCCTGGCCGGATTACTGCGCGAGAAGGGTGAGGAGACTAATCTCGGATACCTGACCAAGGTGTTTTCGCGCCTGGAAGGGCTGTGCGGCACTGCACCCCTGAGCCCGTTGTGGCAAGTCGCCTCGGCGCTGGTCGAAGGCATGCGCGGCGGCGTGATCGCCAACAGCCCGGCCTTGCGTAGCCTGTTCAAGGAGGCCGATCAGGAGCTCAAACGCTTGCTCGAACAGGGCATGCCCGGCATCAATCAGCCGGCGCCGCCGGTATTACTCAAGCGTTTGCTGTTTTACATTGCCAAGGCCGAACACTCCACCGGGCAGATGCTGACCATGAAAGATCGCTACGGACTGGACGATGCGCTGCCTGACAGTGCGCTGGTGGATGAAGAACGGGTACGGCTGGCCGGCCCCGACCGCGACGCCATGCGCTCGGTGCTGGCGGCGCTGTGCGAAGAACTGGTGCGGGTCAAGGAGGGCCTGGACCTGTTCGTGCGCAGCGACCGACAGCACACCTCGGACCTCGACAGCTTGCTGGCGCCTCTGCGGCAAATCGCCGACACCCTGGCGGTGCTCGGTTTCGGCCAGCCACGCAAGGTCATCATCGATCAGTTGGCGGTGGTACTGAGCCTTGCCCAAGGCCAGCGTGAGCCCAATGACGCGATCCTCATGGACGTCGCCGGCGCCTTGCTCTATGTCGAAGCGACCCTGGCCGGCATGGTCGGCACCGTCGAACCGCAAAGCCAGGAAGAAAACCGTCTGCCGACCACCGACCTGACACAGATCCACCAGATCGTGATCAAGGAAGCACGCATTTGCCTGCAACAGGCCAAGGACATGATCGTCGACTACATCGACGCCGACTGGGATCGCCAGCACCTGCAGCCATTGCCGGCCTTGCTGACCCAGGTGCGCGGCGCGCTGGCGATGATTGCGTTGAGCCGCGCGGCGAGCCTGATCGAAACCTGCAACCGGTTTGTCCACGAGCATCTGTTGCTGGATCCGGGTCACCCCGGCTGGCAGGAACTCGACAGCCTGGCCGACGTTGTCACCAGCATCGAGTACTACCTGGAACGCCTTGGCGACGACCCCCAGGCGCCGGGCGAACATCTGCTCGACGTCGCGCAAAAGAGCCTGGCCTCCCTTGGATTTTTCCCCGGCGAGCAACAGGTGCCGGTGCTTGAAGAGGTGCCCGGCCCGACGCAAGCACAGGTCATGCGCGATCATCAGGCAGCGGACGATCCGGCCATCGTGCAAACCCTGGCCGATGTGCTGGCCAGTCCCGTATCTGCCGTCACCCCGCCCGCCTTGACCACCCCCGGCAGCCTGTTGCCGCCGGTGGGCGAAGAGCGGGTGGACGATGAGCTGCGGGAAGTCTGTGCCCATGCACTGGCCAAGGGCGATGAGCCGCTGGCGGATGAGCTCACGCAGGATGTTGCGGCCCTTGATCCGTTGTTGCTGGAGATTTTCCGCAACGAAGCCGAAACCCATTTGGGCAGTCTCAACCGCTTCCTCGATCGGGCCACCGAGCAGGTGCCGTTGCAGGCCAGCGATGAGTTGCAGCGGGCCTTGCACACCCTCAAGGGCAGCGCCTCCATGGCGGGCGTTTTGCCGATTGCCGAGCTGGCAGCGTCGCTGGATCAACTGACCAGGGAATACAAGGCACACCTGCTTGCGCTGGATCTGGATGAAGTCGAACTGTTGCTGGAGGCTGAAGGACTGTTCCGTCTCGGCCTGCGTCAACTCAAGCGCGACCCACTGGCCGGGATTCCCGGTGCCCGCTCGCTGATCGAGCGCACCCAGGCGTTACTGGCCGAGCGTCTGCACAGTCTATTGAGCGCGCCCGATACCAGGCTGCGCGTCAAGCGCGATCCACATTTGATCAACAACTTTCTCGCCCAGGGCATGGACATTCTGCTGGATGCCGAAAGCCTGTTGCGGCGTTGGCAGCAACATCCCGGCGAGCGCCAGGAACTCAGCGCACTGCTGGACGAATTGACCACCCTGGGCGAAGGCGCGCACCTGGCCGATCTGCATCCGGTGGATGAGCTCTGCGAAGCCTTGCTCGACCTCTATGGTGCGGTAGAGGAAAGCAGCCTGGCGGTCAGTGAGCGGTTTTTTCACGAGGCACAAAGTGCCCACGAAGCACTGATCAACATGCTCGACGAACTGGCCGCCGGCCAGGAAGTCAGCCCGCAACCGGAGCGGATCCAGGCCCTGCGTGGGTTGCTCGATGAGGGCCTCGATCCCTCGGCCATGGGCCTGATCCGTAGCGACGGCAGCCGAACCCTGAGCATTCGCGAGCTCGGCAGCGCTACGGCGGAACTGGCGCAGACCCCTGTAGGAGCTGGCTTGCCGGATCGCCGCACCGCAGCTCCTACAGGGGGCCACGTCGAGCTGGACGATGAAATCGTCGCGATCTTCCTCGAGGAAGCGCTGGATATCCTCGAAAGCGCCGGCCAGGCCCTGCAACGCTGGCTGGGCGACCCGGATAACGCCGCGCCGCTGATGTCCTTGCAGCGTGACCTGCACACCCTCAAGGGCGGCGCGCGGATGGCCGAAGTCGAGCCCGTCGGTGACCTGGCCCATGAGTTGGAAAGCCTTTACGAAGGCCTGGTCAATCGCCGTTTCAGTCACGGCGAAGCGTTGGCGCAGCTGCTGCAACACAGCCATGACCGACTCGCAGAGCTGCTTGAACAATTGCAAGATCAACAGCCATTGGGCGATCCGAGCGAACTGATCGAAGCCATACGCCAATTCCGTCGGGACAATGTCAGTACCCTTGAGTTGGTTGAGCCTGCGCCGGCCAGCGACTCGGCCGCCCATGATCCCGAGTTGCAGGACATCTTCCTCGAGGAAGGTTTCGACATCATTGAAAACTCTGGCGCGGCATTGGTGCGCTGGCAGGCCGAACCGACCAATCGCCAGGAAGTGGAAACCCTGTTGCGCGATCTGCACACCCTCAAGGGTGGCGCGCGGATGGTGGAGATCGTCCCGATCGGCGACCTGGCCCATGAGCTGGAATTTCTCTACGAAGGCCTGTCCGCTGGCGTGCTGCAACCCACCCCCGCGTTGTTCGCGCTGTTGCAAAGCAGCCATGACCGCTTGGCGCAAATGCTCGACGCAACCCGCGCCGGGGACCCTTTGCCAGAGGCCGATCAACTGATCGACGCAATCAGGAATTTCAGTCACCCAGTGGTATCTGTGGCGCCGGTTGTAACACTCGCAACGCAAAAAACCGAGCCACCCACGCTGCTACCTGATGCCGGCGCCGACATGGTCAAGGTCTCGGCTGAACTGCTCGACGACCTGGTCAACCTGGCCGGCGAAACCTCGATCTTGCGTGGTCGGATCGAGCAACAGGTCAACGATGCGCGCGTGGCCCTGAGCGAGATGGAAACCACCATCGAACGCATGCGCGACCAGTTGCGCCGCCTCGATACCGAAACCCAGGGGCGGATTCTCAGCCGTCAGCAGGTCGACGGCGAACGCCTGGGCTACGAAGAGTTCGATCCGCTGGAAATGGACCGTCATTCGCAGTTGCAGCAACTGTCGCGGGCGCTGTTCGAATCCGCCTCCGACCTGCTCGACCTCAAGGAAACCCTCGACCGGCGCAACCAGGACGCGGACAACTTGCTGCAACAGCAGGGGCGCATCAACACCGAACTGCAGGAAGGCCTGATGCGCACGCGCATGGTGCCGTTCGAGCGCATGCTGCCGCGCTTGAAACGCATCGTCCGTCAGGTCTCCAGCGAGCTGGGCAAAGACGTGGAATTCATCGTCGGCAACGCTGAAGGCGAGATGGACCGCAACGTGCTCGAACGCATGGCGCCGCCGCTGGAGCACATGCTGCGCAATGCCGTGGACCATGGGCTGGAGTCCGCCGAGGTGCGTATCGCGGCCGGTAAACCGGCTCAGGGGCGGATCACCCTCGACCTGTCGCGAGAGGGCGGCGACATCATTTTCGACATCCGCGACGATGGTGCCGGCGTGCCGCTGGGCGCGGTCCGGCGCAAGGCGATCAAGCGTGGACTGCTGTCGCCGGACAGCGACATCAGCGACCGCGACGTGCTGCAATTCATCCTGCAACCGGGGTTCTCCACCGCCGAGAAAATTACCCAGATTTCCGGGCGGGGCGTCGGCATGGACGTGGTTCACGAAGAGGTCCGGCAACTCGGCGGCACGATGAGCATCGACTCTGTGCCTGGGCAGGGCGTGCACTTCCGGATTCGCCTGCCGTTCACCGTATCGGTCAACCGCGCGCTGATGGTGCAGTGCGGAGAGGATCAATACGCGATCCCGCTCAATACCATCGACGGTATCGTGCGCGTGTTGCCCAACGAACTCGAAGGGCATTACCGGCTCGATCCGCCGACCTACAAATACGCCGGGCAGCACTATGAATTGTGCTATCTGGGTGAATTGCTCAAGGCCAGCACTCGCCCGAAACTGCTGGGCCAGAGCCTGCCGCTGCCGGTCTTGCTGGTGCAATGCAACGAGCGACATATTGCCGTGCAGGTCGATGCCATGGCCGGCACTCGCGAGATCGTGGTGAAAAGCCTCGGCCCGCAGTTCGCCGCGGTACAGGGTTTGTCCGGGGCGACGATCCTGGGTGATGGCCGGGTGGTGCTGATTGTCGATCTGCTGGCACCGATCCGAGCCATGCAGGCACCTGTGCCGCAACGGCCATTGGCCCAAGACGCGGAACCCGAGCCGCACAAACCTTTGCTGGTGCTGGTGGTCGACGATTCGGTCACCGTGCGCAAGGTCACCAGCCGTTTGCTCGAACGCCACGGCATGAACGTGCTAACCGCCAAGGACGGTGTCGACGCCATGTCGCTGCTCGAAGAACACCTGCCGGACCTGATGCTGCTGGATATCGAAATGCCGCGCATGGACGGCTTCGAAGTGGCGACCCGGGTGCGCGCGGACGAACGCTTGCAGCACCTGCCGATCATCATGATCACCTCGCGCACCGGCCAGAAACACCGCGACCGCGCCATGGCCATCGGTGTCAACGACTACCTCGGCAAGCCTTACCAGGAATCGGTGCTGCTCGAAAGCATCGCCCTGTGGAGCAAGACCCATGCTTGAGCATCGCACCAGCAACCTCACCGGACTGCTGTTGCGCCTGGCCGACCGTAACCTGATTTTGCCCAACGTTGCTGTGGCGGAGCTGATCGACTATCAGTCGGGCACGTTCGATCTCGATACGCCGCCCTGGTATCTCGGGCGGGTAGCGTGGCGTAACCGGCAGATTCCATTGCTCAGTTTCGAGTCGGCGTGTGGCAACACAATCGTTATCGGTGAGCGGGCGCGGATTGTCATCCTCAATGCCCTTGGCGGGCGGCCTGAGCTGAAGTTCATTGCGCTGCTGGTGCAGGGGATCCCGCGCTCCTGCAAGCTCGACAGTCAATTGAGCTATGTGGATGTGCCGTTGTGTTCGCTGGAGCAGGCGGCGGTGCAGGTGGGGGAGCAGGTGGCGAAGGTGCCGGATTTGTTGGCGCTGGAGGCGTTGTTGGTTGATTCCGGGCTAGTCTGAAGGGCCTCTTCGCGGGCAAGCCTCGCTCCTACAGATTCAGCGTCGTTCCGATTGCAATCGACATATACCCTGTAGGAGCGAGGCTTGCCCGCGAAGGCGGTCTTCAATTCACCGAAGACCTAACTGCTAAACCTTGGCTTGAACAAGCGCCTCATGATGATCCATGACCCGCTCCACCAACAACTGCACCCCATCCGCCATCCGCCATGCGGCTGAGCGCCAAGGCCACCGAGCGGCGAGAGCCTTCCACATCGTCCGCCAGATCGGCCGCAATGGCACTGATGGACAGCAGGTCTTCGGAGGCGTTGGCCAGAAGGGCTTCGGTGTCGATATCGGGGGAGACGGTGAAGAGCTGGAATTTTCGGTGCTTGGCCGGTTTTTCGTGAGAGGGCGGGAAGTAATGAGAGAAGGCGCGGTCGGCGGCTTTCTTGAGCTTCTCGGCTTCGAAGGCAGCTTGGGAATCGGGATCGGTTTCCGGGGGATTGGGAGTTACTTTGAACATACTGAACCTCCATTAGATGAGTCTCAGCTGCTCCATTCGGTTCCAAACGAATTAGGGGTGGCAGCTGTACGCAGGTTGGAACCCGAGGTAAATGGAGAAAACCCGGTAGACCCGAAGGTCTCCCGCGCACAGCCGCCATAACGGAATGCACACAATAAAGGTGCGCAAGCATACGTTATGAATGGCGCTTTTTCGCCTTTTACACCTCGGGGTTCCAAACCCGGTCACTGAATTTGCAGCGACCCCCAAACGATAAAGACCAGCGCAAAACGGCACCAGTCAGCGGGTTCCGGCATTGCTGTAGGCAGTAACGCCAGGCTGTGTAGCCTCTCTCCGTACCTGCGGATAAATGTTTAAACACAAAACCCAATCGGTTGGCGAAGGTTGAAGATTCCCAAAAAGGGACCTATCGTTCCCTTTTTGGGACTCTTTGGTTGTCATTGTGAAAAACCTTTCCCTCAGCGAAGCCTTGTTCACGACCACTCAGCAAAAAGTGCTGGGCTTGTTGTTCGGCAAACCCGACCAAAGTTTTTACGCCAACGAGATTGCTCGCTGGGCTCAAGTGGGCAAAGGCAGCCTCATGCGTGAGTTGGACCGATTGCAGCGGGCAGGCGTGTTGACCCTGATACGTCAGGGTAACCAGACCCACTATCAAGCCAATCCCGACTGCCCGATCTATGCCGAATTGTTGGGCATCGCCCGCAAGACTTTTGGCATTGCCGAGCCCCTGCGCCAAGCGCTGCAACCCTTTGCCGAACAGATCACCTGGGCATTTGTGTACGGTTCCATCGCCAAGGATCAGGCAAACGCATCCAGTGACATTGATCTCATGCTGATCGGCGACGGCCTGCACTACAGTGAAGTGATGGAGCGGCTCATGCCCCTGGAGGAGCAACTGGGCCGCGTCCTCAACCCGACGCTCTACACCCCCGATGACTGGTCTGCAAAACTGGCGGCTGAAAACAGTTTTGTCGTGCGGGTAGCGCAGCAGGACAAGATCGATCTGATGGGGGACAACCCTTTGGAGTCCAAGGATGGGCAGCAACGAGAATCTCGAAAACCTGTTACGTAGTGGTGGACTGAAAGCCGAGCCGCCGGATCGCAAGGAATGCGAAGGTTTGATGCGTTCGGCTGTGGATCGATTGAAAGACGCGCAGACGTCTTCGCTGTCTTTCGCAAGTCGTTTCGACCTGGCTTACAACGCTGCCCACGCCCTTGCACTGACGGCTCTTCGCTTGTGTGGCTACCGGTCAGACAAGCGATATCTGGTGTTCCAGTGTCTCGTTCATACGGCTGATATTGGCAAAGTACAGGTTCGGCTGTTCGCGCTGTGCCATGAGCGACGAAACCTGGCGGAGTACGAAGGGTATATGGATGAAGATCCGGCGTTGTTGGCGCAGCTATTGGAAAGCACCGCGCAGCTTCAGATTCGCGTGCAGCAGCAGATGACCGGACTGTAATGCTCCGTCATTGGAAACTGCGGGGATTGTTCTGGCCCCTTCGCGAGCAAGCCCGCTCCCACAGGGGTACGCATTCCAATGTGGGAGCGGGCTTGCTCGCGAAGGCGTCGGCACGGGCAACGAATTCCTCCCGCCAACCATTACCCTGACCGTAACGATCCACCACTCTGCTTGATTGATGCCCCCACCCAACACTCCTAAGGTGACTCCCACGACAGCGAACCCGTGGAGTGGTCATGACAACAACAATATCCCCCGACTCGCGATGGACGCGGCGGCGCAGCGAAAAGCAGCGGCGTCTCGAGCTGGTACGGGGTCTCGCCGACGGTGTGGTGTTGCCCACCGACAAAATCGTTGCCGCGCTGGAGGCCTTGATCCTGCCCGGCGACCGCGTGGTGCTGGAGGGCAACAACCAGAAGCAGGCAGATTTCCTGTCGCGCTCCCTGGCCAAGGCTGACCCGGCCAAGCTGCACGACCTGCACATGATCATGCCCAGCGTCGGTCGCTCCGAGCACCTGGACCTGTTCGAACGCGGCATCGCCCGCAAGCTCGACTTCTCCTTCGCCGGCACCCAGAGTTTGCGCATCAGCCAGTTGCTCGAAGACGGCCTGCTGGAAATCGGTGCGATCCACACTTACATCGAGCTTTATGCGCGGCTGGTGGTGGACCTGATTCCCAACGTCGTGCTCTCGGCCGGTTTCATGGCCGACCGCGCCGGCAATATTTACACCGGCCCGAGCACCGAAGACACCCCGGCATTGATCGAACCCGCCGCCTTCAGCGACGGCATCGTCATCGTCCAGGTCAATCAACTGGTGGACGACGTCAGCGAACTGCCTCGCGTCGATATCCCGGCATCCTGGGTGGACTTCGTGGTGGTGGCGGACAAGCCCTTCTACATCGAACCGCTGTTCACCCGCGACCCTCGGCACATCAAGCCCGTTCACGTGCTGATGGCGATGATGGCGATCCGCGGGATCTACGAAAAGCACAACGTCCAGTCCCTCAACCACGGCATCGGTTTCAACACCGCCGCCATCGAACTGATCCTGCCGACCTACGGCGAATCCCTCGGCCTGAAGGGCAAGATCTGCCGCAACTGGACTCTCAATCCTCACCCGACCCTGATCCCGGCCATCGAAAGCGGTTGGGTCGAAAGCGTGCATTGTTTCGGCACCGAACTGGGCATGGAAAACTACATCGCCGCCCGACCGGACGTGTTCTTCACCGGACGCGATGGCTCCCTGCGCTCCAACCGCATGTTCTGCCAACTGGCGGGGCAATATGCGGTAGACCTGTTCATCGGCGCGACCCTGCAAGTCGACGGCGACGGCCATTCCTCCACCGTGACCCGCGGCCGCCTGGCCGGTTTCGGCGGTGCGCCGAACATGGGCCACGACCCACGCGGTCGCCGCCACGGTACACCAGCCTGGCTCGACATGCGCCACGACGATGCGCCCGAAGCGCTGCTCGAACGCGGCAAAAAACTGGTGGTGCAAATGGTCGAGACCTTCCAGGAGGGCGGCAAACCGACCTTCGTCGAAACCCTCGACGCGGTGGAGGTGGCGAAGAAAAGCGGCATGCCGCTGGCGCCGATCATGATCTACGGCGACGACGTCACCCACCTGCTGACTGAAGAAGGCATTGCCTATCTGTACAAGGCGCGCTCGCTGGAAGAGCGCCAGGCCATGATCGCCGCGGTCGCCGGGGTGACCGTCATCGGCTTGCGCCACAATCCGAAAGACACCGCGCGCATGCGCCGCGAAGGCTTGATCGCCTTGCCCGAAGACCTCGGCATCCGCCGCACCGACGCCACCCGCGAATTGCTCGCCGCCAAAAGCGTGGCTGATCTGGTGGAGTGGTCCGGTGGCCTGTACAACCCGCCCGCCAAATTCAGGAGCTGGTAATGCACGCATTCAACCTGCAACCCAAACCTCTATCACTGGCCGAACGGCTGGCGGACCTGGCGGTGGACGCGCTGATCGACGAAGCCGACCTGTCGCCGAAACCGGCGCTGGTCGACCGTCGTGGCAACGGCGCTCATACCGATCTGCGCCTCGGGCTGATGCACGCCTCGGCGCTGTCGCTGTGGCCGGCGTTCAAGGAAATGGCGCAAGTGGCTATCGAGTCTGGCGAAGTCGGATTGCCGCTGCGCGAGGCCATCGGGCGGATTGGTCGCGAAGGTGAACAAGAGATGCTCGCCACCACCAACGGCGTGAATACCCATCGGGGCGCCATCTGGGCTTTGGGTTTGTTAGTCACGGCCGCAGCGCTTGAACCTGAATCCAGTGCCGCAAGCAGCGTCACCTTGCGCGCCGCACGCCTGGCGTTACTCGATGACCGCTACGCGCCGCGCCCTTTCAGCCACGGCGCTCAAGTCGCCCAGCGTTATGGCGCCCGCGGCGCTCGTGAAGAAGCACAACTGGGGTTCCCGGCAGTGACGCAACGGGCGCTGCCACAGCTCAAACGCAGCCGCGCCGCCGGCCATGGCGAGCAGAACGCCCGACTCGATGCCTTGGTGGCGATCATGACCAGCCTGGCCGACACCTGCGTGCTGTACCGCGCGGGCGAGCAAGGGCTGCAAGCCATGCAACTCGGCGCTCAAGCCGTGCTCGACGCAGGCGGCAGTGCCAGCCTCGCCGGACGCCGCCGCCTGCATGAGCTGGACCAACACCTCATCGCGTTGAATGCCTCGCCCGGCGGTGCTGCCGACTTGCTTGCAGCCTGCTTGCTCATCGACCGCATCGAATCTGGCGATGGCCTCATCCAGGGAGCTTTTTGATGGAAACCTTATCTTTTGAATTCCCCGCCGGGCAGCCGCCCCGGAGCCGGACGCTGGTGGGCTGTGTCGGTTCGGGCGACCTGGAAGTGCTGATCGAACCGGGTCAGGCCGGCACGCTGACGATCAAGGTGCAGACCTCGGTCAATGGCGCGGAACAACGCTGGCAGCATCTGTTCGCGCGGATGTTCGACGGCCAGACACCGCCGGCGATGGCGATCGATATCCACGATTTCGGCGCGACGCCGGGCGTAGTGCGCTTGCGTCTGGAGCAAGGCTTTGAGGAGATCGGCCATGACTGACAGCGCCGCGTTGTTGCACAAGCATAGCTTCGTCGAACTCGGTGCCCGGCAACGGGCGAAAGCCTTGCTCGACGCTGGCACCTTCCGCGAATTACTCGACCCGTTTCAGCGCGTCATGTCGCCGTGGCTGTCGCGCCAGGGCGTGGTGCCGCAAGCCGATGACGGTGTGGTGATCGCCAAGGGCAGCATCGGCGGTTTGCCGGTGGTGATCGCTGCCATCGAAGGTGCATTTCAGGGCGGCAGCCTCGGTGAGGTCGGCGGGGCGAAGATTGCCGGCGCGCTGGAACTGGCCGCCGAAGACAACCGCAACGGCATTCCCACTCGCGCCGTGTTGCTGCTGGAAACCGGTGGCGTGCGTTTGCAGGAGGCCAATCTTGGGCTGGCGGCAATCGCCGATATTCATGCGGCGATTGTCGATCTGCGCCAGTACCAGCCTGTGGTTGGCGTGGTGGCGGGCAGCGTTGGATGTTTTGGCGGAATGTCGATTGCCGCCGGGTTGTGCAGTTATTTGCTGGTGACTCAGGAAGCGCGGCTTGGCCTGAACGGTCCGCAAGTGATCGAACAGGAAGCCGGGCTTGAGGAATATGACTCTCGCGACCGTCCCTTCATCTGGAGTCTGACCGGTGGCGAGCAACGTTTCGCCAGTGGTCTGGTGGACCGTTATGTCGCTGACGATGTGGCGCAGGTTCAGCAGCAGGTCAGTGAATTGCTGCAACAGGGTTTGCCTGCGCAACAACGCAGCCGTCAGGCCGAACTGTTCCTGCAACGGCTGGCCCGTCTGGACGCCGAGCCGCAAATCGAGCCGGCGACGGTTCGCGATCTGTATCAAGGAGAGCGCTCATGAGTTCGTATTCCCTGAGAGGTTTGAACTGGTTCAACGCCTTGAGTGCGGGCGCGAAACCGGTTGATGGTTTGCCCGCTTCATTGAAGGTTGCCGACGGTGTATTGGGTGACCGGCCCGTTCGCTTTATCGCGGTGGTGGCTGATCCCGACAACCGCTTCGTCCGCGCCCGCAATGGCGAGGTCGGTTTACTGGAAGGTTGGGGCCTGGCCAAGGCGGTGGATGAAGTCATCGCAGCCGATCTGGATCAACCGCACAAACGCGCGTTGATCGCCATCGTCGATGTGCCCAGTCAGGCTTACGGTCGACGCGAAGAAGCGCTGGGTATTCATCAGGCATTGGCCGGTGCGGCAGACAGTTATGCCCGTGCGCGCCTGGCCGGCCATGCCGTGATCGGTTTGCTGGTGGGAAAGGCCATGTCCGGGGCGTTTCTCGCTCATGGGTATCAGGCCAATCGGCTGATCGCCCTGCGCGATCCGGGCGTGATGGTGCATGCGATGGGCAAGGCGTCGGCGGCGCGGGTGACTTTGCGCAGTGTCGAAGAACTCGAAGCCCTGGCCGCCAGTGTGCCGCCAATGGCCTATGACATCGACAGCTATGCCAGCCTGGGTTTGCTTTGGGAAACCTTGTCGGTGGAACAGATCGAGCAACCGACGGCGGCGGATCTGACGCGGGTAACTGAATGCCTGACCCAGGCGATTGGCGATGTCGCCACCAGTGGCCGAGACCTGAGCAGCCGCTTGGGCGCGAGCAATCGCGCGGCGTCGAGTCAGGTTCGCCAACTGTTGAGAGAACAGTGGTGAACACGCTACTGGCCCACGACCTGCTCTGGGGGCTGACCCCGGAGCAGTTGCCTGCGGATGCACCTTCGTGGGTGATCGAGTCGCTCGGTGCGGGGCAACCGGTGGTGGTTCGGCGTGCGTTGAGCGCGGCGGATCAAGTCGCGGTCGGCGTGCGTGGACGCTTGCGTGAGCAGCGTTATGCAACGGTAATGTCGGTCGATGCGATTCAGCGTCGGGTACAGCCGGAAGCGCTTTGCCATGTCTCGAATGATCGGGATTTGCCGGCAGTGCGCGCCCTCAATCAACTGCGGTCGATGCTCGATTCCTGTGAGTGGGTGTGGGGTGTCAGCGGCAGTGCCGGGTTTGAATTGGCCAGCGGGTTTACCGCCTTGCACGAGCACAGCGACCTCGATCTTATCCTGCGTACACCGCAATCGTTGGAGCGCACTCAGGCGCAGGCACTGGTGAAGCTTCTCGATGCCGCGGTGTGCCGGGTGGACATGCAACTGCAAACGCCAAACGGCGCTGTCGCCCTGCGCGAATGGGCCGGTCCCTCGCAACGGGTCCTGCTGAAAAACGCCAGTGAAGCCTGCCTGGTCACCAATCCCTGGAACCCGCAGGAGCAAGCAGCGTGAGCAGCTTGCTGGTGTTCCCCGGCCAGGGCGCGCAGCAGCCGGGCATGCTGCATCGTTTGCCTGTGGAAACAGTGATCGAAGCAAGTGAAGTCCTCGGGGAAGACGCTTTTCTTCTGGATTCTGCCGAAGCGCTGAAGTCGACAAGAGCGGTTCAGCTCTGCCTGCTGATCGCTGGCGTCGCGGCTTCACGCCAGTTGTTAATGACGGCGGATTACGTGGCGGGATTGTCCATCGGTGCTTACCCGGCGGCAGTGGTTGCCGGTGCCTTGAGCTTCAGCGATGCGCTGCATCTGGTGAGCCTGCGCGGTGAGTTGATGCAACAGGCTTATCCGCAGGGCTATGGCATGACCGCGATCATCGGTCTGGACCTGGCCACGGTGGAAGAGTTGCTTGTGCAGGTTCACAGCGACGCAACACCGGTTTACCTGGCCAATAACAACGCCGATAACCAGGTGGTGATTGCCGGCAGCGATGGCGCGATGAGAGCGGTGGCCGAGTTGGCGAAAGGTCGCGGTGCGGGCCTGGCCAAACGTCTGGCTGTCAGCGTGCCGTCCCATTGCCCACTGCTGGAAGCACCTGCGAAAACCCTGGCCGAAGCCTTCGCCAAGGTGCAGTTGAAAACACCGACCCTGGGCTACCTGAGCGGCAGTCGCGCCCGGCCCGTCATCGACACTGAAGCCTTGCGCGACGACCTGGCTTTCAACATGTGCCGCGTGGTGGATTGGCGCGGCACAGTGCAAAGCGCCTACGAGCGCGGCGTACGGCTACAGATCGAACTGCCGCCCGGTGCGGTGCTGACCGGGCTGGCGCGCCGGGTGTTCGAGCAGGGCACGGTGATTGCCTTCGACGGTGCACGGCTCGATACCTTGCAGGCGCTGTTGCGTGAGGAGGGAAGCCAACCCTAGATCACCGTCTCAGGCCTTCGAACAACAAAAACAACATTCGACGATGCACTTTGAGGACTACAACAATGATTATTTACGGTGTGGCGCTGTTGGCGATCTGTACGCTGGCAGGGGTGATCATGGGTGACATGCTTGGCGTGTTGCTGGGTGTGAAGTCCAACGTCGGCGGCGTCGGGATCGCGATGATCCTGCTGATCTGCGCGCGGTTGTGGATGCACAAGCGCGGCGGCATGACCAAAGATTGCGAGCTGGGCGTCGGTTTCTGGGGCGCCATGTACATTCCGGTGGTGGTCGCGATGGCGGCGCAACAGAACGTCGTCACCGCGCTGCACGGCGGCCCGGTGGCGGTACTCGCGGCGATCGGTTCGGTGGTGATCTGCGGTTGCACCATTGCGTTGATCAGCCGGACTCATAAAGGCGAACCCTTGCCCGATGAACCGGCAGAAATAACGCCGGTTGGCGCACCCGTTGGAGGCCGCTGATATGTGGGATCTCATCGAAAAAGGTCTGGAACATAACGGTCTGGTGACAGCGTTCGCCTTTGTTGGCGTGATCATGTGGGTGTCGGTGATATTGTCCAAACGTCTGACGTTCGGACGCATCCATGGTTCGGCGATTGCCATCGTGATCGGCCTGGTGCTGGCCTGGGTCGGCGGCACCATGACGGGCGGGCAAAAAGGTCTGGCGGATTTGACCCTGTTTTCCGGTATCGGTTTGATGGGCGGTGCCATGCTGCGTGACTTTGCAATCGTCGCCACGGCCTTTGAAGTGCAGGCCACCGAAGCGAAAAAAGCCGGGTTGATCGGCGTCATCGCCCTGCTGCTCGGCACGATTCTGCCGTTCATTGTCGGGGCGAGCATTGCCTGGGCGTTCGGCTATCGCGATGCGGTCAGCATGACCACCATCGGCGCGGGTGCAGTCACCTACATCGTCGGGCCGGTGACGGGCGCGGCGATTGGGGCCAGCTCCGATGTGATGGCGCTGTCCATTGCGACCGGGTTGATCAAGGCGATTCTGGTGATGGTCGGCACACCGATGGCGGCGCGCTGGATGGGGCTGGATAACCCGCGCTCGGCGATGGTGTTCGGTGGCTTGGCGGGTACCGTCAGTGGCGTGACGGCCGGGCTGGCGGCGACGGATCGGCGGTTGGTGCCCTATGGCGCGTTGACCGCGACCTTTCATACCGGGCTTGGGTGCTTGCTCGGGCCTTCGTTGCTGTACTTCATTGTTCGCGGGATTGTCGGTTAAGCCGGTAGATCATCTTTGACTGTACCGACGCCTTCGCGGGCAAGCCCGCTCCCACATTGGAATGCATTCCCCTGTGGGAGCGGGCTTGCTCGCGAAGGGAGCGACGCGGTCTCAAGCCTGCCGATTGGCATACATCCGACACTCCGCCAGCAACGCCAGCAAATTCGGATCCCTCTCCTTGGCCTTCAGAAACACCACCCCGATGTGCTGCTGCAACCGATACTTTGCCTGCAACGGAATCAACTTCACCCGGTTCTCATACACCGCCGCAATCCGCCCCGGCAGCAACGCATAACCCACCCCCGAACTGACCATGCTCAGCAAGGTGAAGATGTCGTTGACCTGCATCGCCACCTTGGGTTCGAACCCCGCCTGCTGGAAGACCCGTTTCCCATCCTGATGCGTGGCGAAGCCTTGGGTCAGGGTAATGAACGTCTCGTCGCGCACTTCGGCCAGATCCACTTCGGTCCGTTGGGCGAACTTCGAATCCGCCGGGGTGGCGAGGAAGATATCGTCGGAAAACAGCGGGATCTGCTCGCAGTCCGGATCGTTGATGCTCTCGTCCAGCGACACCAGGATCGCGTCGACCTCCATGTTCTTGAGTTTGTACAACAGGTCGAAGTTCGAGCCGAGAATCAGGTCGATGTTGAGCTCGCTGCGACGGATCTTCAGGCCCATGATCAGCTGCGGCACCGTTTTCACCGTCAGCGAATACAGCGAGCCGAGCTTGAAGCGCTCGGCGGAGAACCCGGCGGCTTCGCGGGTCAGGCGCACGGTTTCGACCACGTCCTGAATCAGCTTCTGCGCCCGTTCTTCCAACACATAAGCGCTTTCCAGCGGTGTGAGATTGCGGCCTTCGTGCTTGAACAGCGGGCAGCGCAGGGCGCTTTCCAGGGAATGGATCGCCCGGTGCACGCTGACGTTGCTGGTCTGCAATTCGGCGGCAGCCCGGGCCAGGTTGCCGGTGCGCATGAAGGCCAGGAATACCTCGAGTTTTTTCAGGGTCAACTCTTCATCGATCAGCATGGGCGTGGCTCTTGTTCGAATGGCTCGATTGTGCCCAATTACCAGGGGGTACGCAGGCCTTTTGTAGGAGCTGGCTTGTCGGGTCGCCGCATCGCAGCGAAGGCGTCCTGAAGAACACCGCAAGTCTTGAGGGCCTATCGCCAGCAAGCCGGCTCCTACAGGGGGGATTGCGTTCTGAAACATCGCGCTTTTAGTCTCAAGGCTTGAGCCTTGCGCTATGTTGCAATGAATTTCGAGGTGAGCAACACATGTATCACGGGGAAAGATTGAACGCCTGGACGCATCTGGTCGGGGCGGTGGCAGCGGTTGTCGGGGTGGTGTGGATGCTGGTGATCGCCGGTATGGACGGCAACCCGTGGAAGATCGTCAGCGTGGCGATCTATGGATTCACCTTGCTCGTGCTCTACAGCGCGTCGACCGTTTACCACAGCGTGCGCGGGCGCAAGAAAGAGATCATGCAGAAGGTCGATCACTATTCGATCTATCTGCTGATTGCTGGCAGCTACACGCCTTTTTGTCTGGTGACATTGCGCGGGCCGTGGGGCTGGACGCTGTTCGGGATTGTCTGGGGGCTGGCGCTGATCGGCATCCTGCAAGAAATCAAACCGCGTTCGGAAGCGCGGATTCTGTCGATCGTCATCTATGCGGTGATGGGCTGGATCGTACTGGTGGCGGTCAAACCGTTACTGGCGGCGCTGGGCAGTACGGGTTTCGCCTGGCTGGCATCTGGCGGCGTGCTGTACACCGTGGGCATTGTTTTTTTTGCGCTGGACAGTCGTTTGCGCCATGCCCACGGGATCTGGCACCTGTTCGTGATCGCCGGGAGTTTGCTGCACTTTGTGGCGATCCTGTTTTATGTCTTGTAGATCGCACTGCAACTCAAAACCTGTAGGAGCGAGCGGTGCGGCGATCCGACTTGCCCGCGAACAAGGCCCCGCGGTATATCAGGTACACCGCGTCATCGTTCTTCGCGGGCAAGTCGGATCGCCGCACCGCTCGCTCCTACAGGGGATCGCGAGCAGGTTCGCTCCCTCAGGGACACAGGTGATCCAGTTGCGCCTGCGCCCGTCGGCTGAATACCTGCAACAAGTCGCTCAGGGTATGGGGCGGCGGTTCGTCGGCGCGGGTGACCGCGTACAGGGTGATAGGCAGTGCTGGCGCCAGAGGTCGAATCGCCGTGGCGACGGGGGACGCGCCGAGCGCGGTAAACGGATCGATCACCGCCAGTCCTGCACCGGATTCAACCATCGCCCGCGCCAGCGAATAGGTCTGCACGGCGATGCGAACCCGTGGCGGCGGATCGACCGCCTCAAGGTAGCTGTCGAGCCTGACCGCCAGCGGGTCGGCGCTGGACAGGCCGATCAGCGGCGCACCGGCCAGTTCGCTCAACGGCAACGGTTGGCCCAAGGCGTCGTCGGCCCAATAACCCAACGGCGCCAGCGCCACCAAAACCCCGCAGGCCAACACCTGCGCCTTCAACCCCGGATGATCCGGCGGCTGCAAAGTCAGCGCGACATCCACTTCGCGCATCAACAAATTCTGCATCAGCTCACGACTGTGTGCGCTGGACAGCTCGCACACAATGTCCGGGTAGCGTTGCGTCCACTCATTGATGGCCGGCGGCAGCAGCGACAGGGCCAGGGCCGGGATCGCGCCGATCCGTACGCTGCGACCCGGCTCGCGCCGCAGGCTCTGGGCCAGACGTCGCACGCCTTGCAGGCTTTCGGTGACCTTGTCGACCTCGCGCTCGAGCTCCAGCGCTTCGGGCGTAGCCTGCAATTTACCGCGCACCCGCAGGAACAACGCAAAGCCCAGTTGCTGCTCGGCGTGTTGCAGCACTTTGCTCACCGCCGGTTGCGATACGTGCAGCAACTGCGCGGCGCCACTGACCGAACCGGTCTGGCGAATGGCCTGGAAAATCTCGATGTGTCGCAGTCGCATGGCAAGTCCATAACCTTTGTTTATGGGGCAGACATCTTTAGACATTGTTCAACGGTTGTCACCTGGTCCTATCCTGAGGCCTGTTTCAACAACGGTTAAGGACAGACATGGCTCAGCGGGTTTGCATCATCGGTGGTGGCGTCATCGGGCTGACGACGGCTTACGCACTGGTTCGTGACGGCATCGACGTGACGCTGATCGAGGGCCGGGATTCGCTGGGCAGCGAGACCAGTTTCGCCAACGGCGGCCAGTTGTCCTACCGTTACGTCGCGCCACTGGCCGATGCCGGCGTACCGCTTCAGGCGATTGGCTGGATGCTGCGCGGTGACTCGCCGTTGAAGCTGCGCCCGCGCCTGGACCCGGCGCAATGGCGCTGGATGGCATCTTTCCTGGCGGCCTGCCGTCGTTCGGTGAATCAGCGCAACGGTGCGCACCTGCTGCGCCTGGCGCTGCTGAGCCAGTCCACGCTGCAAGGCTGGCGCGACGAAGACCACCTCGACGGCTTCGACTGGCGACGCAACGGCAAACTGGTGACGTTTCGTGAAACCGCGAGTTTTGAGCATGCTCGCCATGGTCTGGCCGATCCGCGACAACAGCACGTGTTGTCGCGGGCCGAATGTGCGCAGCTGGAGCCTGCACTCGCCGAGGCTCCGTTTGTGGGTGCGATTTATACCCCCGACGAAGAAGTCGCCGATTGCCATGCTTTCTGCCAGCAACTGCTGGCTCGACTCCAGGCGTCGGGGCGTTGCGAGTTTTTACTCGGGCGCAAGGTCACCGGCATTCGTCACGCGGACGGCGCGGTGCAGGCCGTAGAAATGGGTTCGCAGGTGCTGCCGGTCGAGCAGCTGGTGATTGCCGCCGGTCATCGCAGTCCGGCGCTGGCGCTGCCGGGCATGAACCTGCCGCTGTATCCGCTCAAGGGCTACAGCCTGACCTTGCCCATCCGCGCCGAACATCGCGCGCCGGAGCTGAGCATTACCGATTACAACCGCAAGATCGTTTACGCCCGCATCGGTGAGCAACTGCGCGTGGCGGCGATGGTCGACATTGTCGGTTTCGACCCGGCGCTCGACCCCAAACGCCTGGCGCTGATCAAACGCCAGGCGCAGGAAACCTTGCCCAATGCCGGCGATTACACCGCCGCCATCGAATGGGCCGGCATGCGCCCGGCCACCCCCAGCGGCGTGCCGTTGATCGGGGCCACGGCGTACCGCAACCTGTGGCTCAACCTCGGTCATGGCGCCTTGGGTTTTACCCTGGCCTGTGGCAGCGCCCGGTTGCTCAGCGAGTTGATCGCCCGGCGCCCACCTTCAATCGAAATGCAGGGCCTCGCCCCCCGCGTCGCCTGACTTGAAAAGGAAAAACCGATGAGCATCGACCGTATCAACAGCAACAGCCGCCTCTCTGGCGCGGTGACCTTTGGTGATCTGGTGTTTCTCTCGGGACAGGTTCCGGGTGACAGCCCCGACGTCACCGGCCAAACCGCCGAGGTGCTGGCGAAGATCGATGCGTTGTTGGCCGAAGCTGGCAGCGACAAGGATCATCTGCTCAACGCGACCATTTACCTGAACGACATTGGCCGCGATTTCGCCGCCATGAACGAGGTCTGGTCGCAGTGGCTGTCACCGGGCAACGCGCCGACCCGCACTACTTTGCAGGCGCAACTGGCCCGTCCAGAGGTTTTGGTGGAAATCACCGTGATCGCCGCCCGCCGCTAATCGCCTTACCCACAACGGAGAATAACAATGCAAAAAATCACGTTGATCGGCTGCACCCTCGGCCTGCTGCTCGCCAGTCAGGTCCAGGCCAACGAAGCGCCACTGACCGGCACACTGAACAAGGTCGCCAATGCCAAGAGCATCACGCTGGGCTATCGCGACGCGTCGGTGCCGTTCTCCTACGTGGGTGATCACACGGGGCAGCCGATGGGCTATTCGGTGGACCTGGCGAGCAAGATTGTCGAGCGCATCAAGCAAAAGCTTGAGCTGCCGGATCTGCAGGTGAAGTACAACCTGGTGACCTCGCAAACGCGCATTCCGCTGGTGCAGAACGGCACAGTCGACCTTGAGTGCGGCTCCACCGGCGTGACCGCCGAGCGCATGCAGCAAGTGGCGTTTTCCTACGGGTTCATCTACGTGAAGGGTCAGTTGCTCACGGCGAAGGACAGCGGCATCAAGCGCTTCGCCGACCTGCGCGGCAAGAACGTCGTAACCACCGCCGGCACCACCAACGAGCGGTTTCTGAAGAGCTACAACATCGATCACAAGATCGATATGTTCGTGATCAGTGCCAAAGACCACGGCGAAGCCTTCCAGATGTTGCAGTCGGGTCGGGCAGCGGCGTTCTATATGGATGACGCGCTGCTTTACGGTGAGCGTGCCAAGGCCCGGGATCCGCATAACTGGGTTGTGGTGGGCGAGGAGCAGTCGCGGGAAATCTACAGCTGCATGGTGCGCAAGGGTGATCCGCAGTTTCTTGAGTTGGTGAACTCGACACTCGCCGATCTGTACAGTTCGGGCGAGATCAATGGCATCTACAACCGCTGGTTCCAGCAGCCGATTCCGCCCAAAGGCCTGAACCTGGAATTCCCAATGACCAGCGAACTCAAGGCGATCATTGCCAAGCCGGTGAGTGATCCGGTGCAATAGTTTCTGAACGATCAGATTCTGTTTTGTGTCTTGTAGATCGCGTCGCCGGCCTTCGCGAGCAAGCCCGCTCCCACACTTGATCTGTGTCGTTCAGAGATCAAATGTGGGAGCGGGCTTGCTCGCGAAGAGGCCCTAGAAGTCGCCCCACAGTTGTTGTGCCACCGCCAGTGCCACGACGGGCGCGGTTTCGGTGCGCAACACGCGAGGGCCGAGGCGGGCTGCGTGAAAACCGCCAGCCTTGGCCTGCTCGACTTCAGCGTCGGACAACCCGCCTTCCGGCCCGATCAGAAACGCCAACGTCTCAGGTTTGGCATGGCTCACCATCGGTTCAGCCACCGGGTGCAGCACCAGCTTCAGCTCGGCCTCGGTCTGTTTCAACCAATCAGCCAACAGCAGCGGCGGATGAATCACCGGCACCCGTGAACGCCCGCATTGCTCGCAAGCGCTGATCGCAACCTGGCGCCAGTGCATCAGGCGTTTGTCGGCGCGCTCGTCCTTCAGCCGGACTTCGCAGCGGTCGCTGAAGATCGGAGTGATTTCAGTCACGCCCAGTTCGGTGGCTTTCTGGATCGCCCAGTCCATCCGCTCGCCACGGGACAGACCCTGCCCGAGATGGATCTGCAGCGGTGACTCGACTTGCCCGGTGAAGCTTTCATCGATCTGCACCACGACGCGCTTCTTGCCGACGTCTACCAGGGTGGCGCGAAACTCGTGGCCCGAGCCATCGAACAGTTGCAACGCATCGCCCTCGGCCATGCGCAGCACGCGGCTGATGTAATGGGCCTGGGCTTCGGGCAGTTCGTGCTCGCCAGTGCTCAGGGGGGCGTCGATAAAGAAGCGGGACAGTCTCATGCTGGTTCTCTGGAAAGTGTTAATCATCTGAATCGGTGTCGACTTCATTCGCGAGCAAGTCGAATCGTCGCACCGCCGCTCCCACATTGGAGTGCGATCAACTGTGGGAGCGGGCTTGCTCGCGAAGGCGGCGGCCCGGACACCACAGAATCCCAAATAACCTAGCCCGGATCACGGAAGCCCGGGTGGAAGTCTTTCGGCACCGAAACACTGATGTTGTCACGAGTCGCGATGTCGATGCCTTCGCTGGCCACTTCAGCCAGAAAGTCGATCTGGTCCGGAGTGATCACATACGGCGGCAGGAAATACACCACGCTGCCCAACGGTCGAAGTAAAGCACCTCGCTCCAGCGCGTGCTGGAACACCTTCAAACCACGTCGCTCCTGCCACGGATAGGCTTCCTTGGTGGCCTTGTCCTTGACCATCTCGATGGCCAGTACCATGCCGGTCTGACGCACTTCGGCAACGTTCGGGTGATCCACCAGATGGGCGGTGGAGGAGGCCATGCGTTGAGCGAGAGCCTTGTTGTTCTCGATGACGTTGTCTTCTTCGAAGATATCCAGCGTCGCCAGGGCTGCCGCGCAGGCCAGCGGATTACCCGTGTAGCTGTGCGAGTGCAGAAAGGCGCGCAGGGTCGGGTAGTCGTCGTAGAACGCGCTGTAGACATCTTCCGTCGTCACGCAAGCCGCCAGCGGCAGGTAACCGCCGGTCAGGGCCTTGGACAGGCAGAGGAAGTCCGGGCGAATGCCGGCCTGTTCGCAGGCGAACATCGTCCCGGTGCGACCGAAGCCGACGGCGATTTCGTCATGAATCAGGTGCACGCCATAGCGATCGCAGGCTTCGCGCAGCAATTTGAGGTACACCGGATGGTACATGCGCATGCCACCGGCGCCCTGGATCAGCGGCTCGACGATCACCGCAGCCACGGTGTCGTGGTTCTCGGCCAGGGTCTGTTCCATGGCGGCGAACATATTGCGCGAGTGCTCTTCCCAGCCCATGCCTTCCGGGCGCAGGTAGCAATCCGGGCTCGGCACCTTGATGGTGTCCAGCAGCAAGGCCTTGTAGGTTTCGGTGAACAGCGGCACATCGCCCACCGACATCGCCGCCATGGTTTCGCCGTGGTAGCTGTTGGTCAGGGTGACAAAGCGCTTCTTGGCAGGCGCGCCGCGGTTGAGCCAATAGTGAAAGCTCATTTTCAGCGCAACTTCGATGCAGGACGAACCGTTATCGGCATAGAAGCACCGCGTCAGGCCGTCCGGCGTCATCTTCACCAGACGCTCGGACAGCTCGATCACGGGCTGATGGCTGAAACCGGCGAGGATCACGTGTTCCAGCTGATCGACCTGATCCTTGATGCGCTGGTTGATCCGCGGGTTGGCGTGGCCAAACACATTGACCCACCAGGAGCTGACAGCGTCGAGGTAGCGTTTGCCCTCGAAGTCTTCCAGCCACACGCCTTCACCGCGCTTGATCGGGATCAGCGGCAGCTGTTCGTGGTCTTTCATCTGGGTGCAGGGATGCCACAACACCGCGAGATCGCGTTGCATCCACTGATTATTCAAGCCCATGTTCAGTCTCCTCGAGGCGGCTCGCGACATGCGCGGGCAAACAATCGGGCAAGCCTATGCAATGCGCGTCCTCGGGACAACCCATTGCGCCGTTTGAGCTACTTTGTATAGGACGATAGACGTCGCTGGCGGCGTTTTGATGGCTAACGTATTCTTCGCGGTTCTTGGGGTCGTCTGACTCGTAAAACCGCTATTTCCTCATGTATTTCCGGAGTTCGCTGAATGTCTGCTGGTTGGCTGCGCGCCTGTGCGCTGGTGATGTTGGGGCTGTTCAGCGTGTCCGCGCTGGCCAAGGATAAAACGGCGATCGTGATCGGCGGTGGCCTGTCGGGCCTCACGGCTGCTTATGAGCTGCAGAACAAGGGCTGGCAGGTCACTCTGCTGGAAGCCAAGCCGAGTCTGGGCGGCCGCTCCGGCATGGCCACCAGCGAATGGATCGGCAACGACAAGACTCAGCCGGTGTTGAACAAGTACGTCTCGACCTTCAAGCTGGGCATCACGCCGGCCCCCGAGTTCGTGCGCACGCCGGGTTACCTGATCGACGGCGTGTATTACACCGCGGCCGATCTGGCTACCAAGGAACCCGCCACCGCCGAAGCGCTCAAGCGCTACGAGAAGACCCTGGACGATCTGGCGCGTTCGATCGAAGATCCGCAGAACCCGGCAGCGAACAGTACGCTGCATGCCCTGGACCAGATCAACGTCTCCAACTGGCTCGACCGTTTGTCGTTGCCAGCCACTGCCCGTCAGCTGGTGAACCAGCAGATCCGTACCCGCTATGACGAACCTTCGCGCCTGTCGCTGCTGTACTTCGCCCAGCAGAGCCGGGTGTACCGTGGCGTCTCCGACCGTGACCTGCGCGCCTCGCGCCTGCTCGGTGGCAGCCCGGTATTGGCCCAGGCTTTCGTCAAGCAACTGAAGACCATCAAGACCAGCGCTCCGGTCTCGGCCATTATCCAGGACAAGGACGGCGTGACCGTCAAAGTCGGCAGCGTCGGTTATCAGGCTGACTACGTGGTCGTGGCCGTGCCGTTGCGCGCGCTGAACAAGATCCAGATGACCCCGGCGCTGGATGCCCAGCACATGGCCGCAATCAAAGGCACCAACTACGGCTGGCATGACCAGATCCTGCTCAAGTTCAAGACGCCGGTGTGGGAAAGCAAGGCGCGCATGTCCGGCGAAATCTACAGCAACACCGGTCTGGGCATGTTGTGGGTCGAGCCGGCGCTGAAGGGTGGTGCCAATGTGGTGATCAACCTGTCCGGCGACAACGCGCGGGTGATGCAGGCCTTCGGCGACAAACAGATGGCCGATCAGGTATTGATCCGCTTGCACGCTTTTTATCCACAGGCGCGCGGTTCGTTCACCGGTTATGAAATCCGCCGCTACAGCACCGACCCGTCGATGGGCGGCGCTTACCTGGCTTTCGGTCCGGGGCAGATCAGCAAGTACTGGCGCCTGTGGGAGCGTCCGGTTCAGCGTGTAGCGTTCGCTGGCGAACACACGGACACCTTGTACCCGGGCACTCTGGAAGGAGCCTTGCGCACGGGGCAGCGGGCGGCCAGTCAAGTGGAAGACCTGGCGGCTGGCAAGTCGTTTGAACCAGCGAAGGTTGTTCCGGCGGCGGCCGCTGTGGCGGCCGGCGCGGTGGCGGCGAAGAAGGGCAACTTCTTCAGCAACCTGTTTGGAGGCTCGGATGACAAGCCAGCACCGGTCAAGGCGCCTGAACCAGTAGCACCGGCCGCACCGGCGCCAGCTCCGACTCCTGCGCCAGCACCGGTTGAAGCGCCGAAGCCTGTGGTGCCTGTGAAAGCGGAGCCCGCCAAAAAAGCTCCGGCCAAGGCGCCGGTGAAGAAACCTGCAGCGAAAACCGAGGCTAAAAAGGCTCCGGCAAAAGATCCAGCCAAGAAAGCTGAAGCGGCGAAGAAGCCAGCGGCCAAGCCTGCTGCGACGACACCGGCAGTGACCATGACCAAGGCGCACTAAGCCTTTTGGGGTGAGCTGAAGCGCGGCTTTCATGCCGCGCTTTTTTATTGGCTGCACTATCGCTTTCGTCGGATCGCCGCCCGGAGCAAGCCCGCTCCCACAGGGATCGGCGTCGTACATTAAGTTTGAGAATGTCTGCGCCCACTGTGGGAGCGGGCTTGCCCGCGAAAGCGTCTGTTCAGTCACTATCAAAACTCCTGCTGGCCACTAACATCCCGCCACAAATGTTTCTTTAATCTTTCCTTAACTCCTCTATTTCAAACTCTTTATCGTATTTCTCGATATTTCAAAGCGAAATTTTCCGCTTTAAATCGATAGATAACTCGATAGTCTTGGTCGCAGTTCTCACAGGATTTGGGCAATGCAGCTACGTAATTCCTCTTCGCGCTACGGTTGGGTCAGCATCTTCATGCACTGGGCTGTGGCGCTGGTTGTCTTCGGTCTGTTTGCGTCGGGCTTGTGGATGGTCGGTCTCGACTACTACAGCAGCTGGCGCAAAGACGCGCCGGACCTGCACAAGAGCATTGGCCTGGTGCTGTTGGCCGCCATGGTCCTGAGGGTGCTCTGGCGCTTTATCAGCCCGCCGCCACCGGCGCTGAAAAGCTACAGCCGGATGACGCGCATCGGCGCCAGCTTTGGCCATGGGTTCCTCTACCTCAGTCTGTTTGCCGTGATGATTGCCGGTTACCTGATTTCCACCGCGGACGGTGTCGGGATTCCGGTGTTTGGCCTGTTTGAAGTGCCTGCGCTGGTGTCCGGACTACCGGACCAGGCAGATACCGCCGGTGTGATTCATTTCTACCTGGCGTGGGTGCTGGTAATTTTTTCCGCTCTCCATGCGTTGGCAGCATTGAAGCACCACTTTATCGATCGTGATGCGACCCTGACGCGAATGCTGGGGCGCAAAGCCTGATGTTCAATCTCGACTCCAAAGGAATAGAAAGCATGTTGAAAAAGACGCTCGCCGCTCTGGCAATCGGTTCTGCCCTGCTGTCCGCCGGCAATGCAATGGCTGCTGACTATGTCGTCGACAAGGAAGGCCAGCACGCTTTCGTCGACTTCAAGATCAGCCACCTGGGCTACAGCTACATCACCGGTACCTTCAAGGATATCGACGGCAAGTTCAGCTTCGACGCTACCAAGCCGGAAGACAGCAAGATCGAGTTCAACGTGAATACCGCCAGCGTGTTCACCAATCATGCCGAGCGCGACAAGCACATCGCCAGCGGTGATTTCCTGAACGCGAGCAAGTTCGGCAAAGCCACGTTTGTTTCCACCGGCGTCAAATCCACCGGCAAAAACGCCGCGGGCAAAGACACGGCTGACGTGAGTGGCAACCTGACCCTGGCCGGTGTGACCAAGCCGATCGTGGTCAAGGCCACTTTCCTGGGTGAAGGCAAGGATCCATGGGGCGGCTACCGTGCCGGCTTCGAAGGCACCACCAGCATCAAGCGTTCGGATTTCGGCAAGCAGAAAGATTTGGGCCCACAGTCCGATGCGGTCGAGCTGTACGTTTCGTTTGAAGGTGTGAAAGCGAAATAACATTCGCGCCTGACACAAAAACGCCCCCGATCTCGCGATTGGGGGCGTTTTTTATTGCCGAACACAATCTTCGTGGACGCCACCCCCCGTAGGAGCGAGGCTTGCCCGCGAAGGCGTCATCAGCGACATAACAGAAACCGAGGTGCATCCATCGCGGGCAAGCCTCGCTCCTACAGGGTTATGTTGACGCATAAAAAATGCCCCGGTCTTGCGATCCGGGGCATTTTTTATTGCAGCGCTAAATCAGCGATTGCGGGTCAGCAACGCTGGTTTCTCACCACGCGGACGGCCTGGCAGTTGATCAAGCTGCTCAGGAGTCGGGAAACGGTCGGTTTTCGACTCCTTGTGAATGATCTTCGGTGCCGGACCGCGCGGGTTCTGCACGGCCGGTTCCGAGCGCGGCTGGTCGTCGCTACGGGCCGGACGGCGGTTGCGGGACTCTTCGCGACGGGCCTGGCCGTCACGAGGAGCACCATTGCGCGGGCCGCTGCGCTTGGCCGGTGGAGTGCCGGTGGTGGCGCCGTCGCTGCTGCGCGGACCGCTCTGGCGACCTTGTGGCTTGCCGCTGCGCGGAGCGCCGGTGCCAGTGGTTGCCGTGCCTTGCGCCGGAGCACCCGGACGGCGGCCGCGACCTTGAGCCGGTTTGGCTTGAGGTACGTAGTCGACGCGGTTACCGAAGTTATCGATATCGTCGTCCAGGAACTCATCGGGAGCACGATCAGCAGCGGCGCGAGGAGCCGGGCGCTGTTGTTCGCGAGCCGGGGTGCCTTCGCGCGGCTTGTGTTCACGGGCCGGACGCTCGCCACGGCCAGCGGCGGCAGGTTTTTCCTTGCCGCCCTTGTCCTTGCCTTTGTCTTTACGACCGCCGCCGCCACCAGTGCCGTTCGGCCCGTCGCCGCGAGGGCCACGTGGATTGCGTGGGTTACGCACGTCCGGACGCTCGCGCACTTCAGGCTTCTCGGCTTCCACAGCGCTGGAATCGAAGCCCATCAGGTCGCCGTCGGCAATTTTCTGCCGGGTCATGCGCTCAATGCTTTTCAGCAGTTTTTCTTCGTCCGGCGCCACCAGCGAGATCGCCTCGCCCGAACGACCGGCGCGGCCAGTACGGCCGATACGGTGCACATAGTCTTCGTCAACGTTCGGCAGTTCGAAGTTGACCACGTGTGGCAACTGATCGATGTCGAGGCCGCGAGCGGCGATGTCGGTGGCGACCAGGATGCGCACTTCACCGGCCTTGAAGTCGGCCAGGGCTTTGGTGCGGGCGTTCTGGCTCTTGTTGCCGTGGATGGCGACGGCGGTAAGACCGTGTTTGTCCAGGTATTCGGCCAGGCGGTTGGCGCCATGCTTGGTGCGAGTGAACACCAGCACCTGTTCCCAGGCGCCTGCGGTGATCAGGTGCGCCAGCAATGAACGCTTGTGATTGGCTGGCAGACGGAACACGCGCTGTTCGATACGCTCGACCGTGGTGTTTGGCGGCGTGACTTCGATGCGTTCCGGGTTGTGCAGCAGCTTGCCGGCGAGGTCGGTGATGTCTTTGGAGAAGGTCGCCGAGAACAGCAGGTTCTGACGTTTGCTCGGCAGACGGGCCAGGACCTTTTTCACGTCATGGACAAAACCCATGTCGAGCATGCGGTCGGCTTCGTCCAGCACGAGGATTTCCACGTGGGACAGGTCGACGCTGCCTTGGCCGGCGAGGTCGAGCAGACGGCCGGGGCAGGCCACCAGCACGTCGACACCGCGGGACATGGCCTGAACCTGCGGGTTCATGCCAACGCCGCCGAAGATGCAGGCACTGACGAACTTCAGGTCGCGGGCATAGACCTTGAAACTTTCATGCACTTGAGCCGCGAGCTCGCGGGTAGGGGTCAGGACCAGTACCCGTGGTTGACGCGGACCGTGACGCTGGGACTTGTCCGGATGACCATTGGGGAACAACCGCTCCAGGATCGGAAGGGCGAAGCCGCCGGTTTTACCCGTACCTGTCTGTGCCGCGACCATCAGGTCGCGACCTTGCAACACGGCGGGAATGGCCCGCTGTTGCACCGGAGTAGGCTCGGTATAGCCCGCTGCCTCGATGGCGCGGACTAAAGCCTCGGAGAGACCGAGGGAAGCAAAGGACATGAGTAATCCTGTTTTAGTTAGGGCTTGGCCCAATGGGAGTCTTGCCTGGCGCGAATGGCGTTTAAGGGGACGCAATCCCGTCCGGTCCTGCTGGGCCTCGAAGGCTCATCTGGAGCGCTCGCGCGGGCTGAAAGCTGCGCTGTAGCGGGGTCGAGATGCCTTGAACGAGTCCGAGCGTCCGGGCGTGAGCCTGGCGGGAAGGCCGGAGTATAACAGAGCAATCACTGCGCGCCGCTTTCCTGCTGCTCAACGGTTTTGCGGGTCATGGCCGCAGCCTTGGCGGCCTTCGCACCGTTCGCCGGGTCGGCACCGTATCGGGCGCTCAATTCTGCGTAGGCGGGCTCGCGCTTGAAGCGCTTGAGCTCGGCGCTGAAGCGCTGTACCAGCAAGTCCATGCCCGCGTTGCGACGCAGCGCCAGGAACTGGCTTTGCTGGCTGATGACGAGCGGGTTTTCGGTGATCTTGTCGCGAATGTTCAACTCGTCGAGCAAATGCTGGCCGACCCGGCGGTCAGTAATCAGCAGGTCGATCCGCCCGCGCACCAGTTTGCCGAAGTTGGCCCCATGACTGGCTGCCGGTTCCCGGGTGAATAGCGACGATTCGCGAAAATCCTTGCTGTACAGATAACCCGGCGAGGTGCCGATGGTCAGGCCGCGCAATGCTTCCAGGGTCCGGAACGGATAGGGCCGTTCGTTGGCATAGAACATCACGAACTCGACTTCCGAGAGGGGTTCGCTGGGGTACAGGAGGGTCGCGTCGCGTTCATCGCTGTGGAAGATATCCAGCGCGCCGTCCGCCTGACCTTGCTCGAGCATCGACAGGCAGCGTTTCCACGGCAGGAACTGCCAGTCGACTTCTATCCCCAGGCGCTTGAAGACAATCGCCGTGGTTTCGTAGTCCAGGCCCAGGGCTTTGCCGTTTTCCTCGTACACGTAAGGCGCCCAGGGTTCGGTGACAATGCGCAGTTTCTCGCCCCGGGCGGTAAAGCTCAGGCAAGTACAAAGCATGACTGTCAGCAACTGGGAGAAAAGGGGCATGGCCTGAGGTTAGTACGCTCAAGGCGTAATGAGAAGCTCTGGCATGCATGTTTAACGCTGACCTTCAGGGAATTGTGCGCAAGGCCTCTATTTGTAAGCCGAATTGAGCAAGTGGTCGTGGATGGCTTGGCATCGGCTGCCCAGGATCAGCCGTACCAGTTCCCTGTCGAACCAGCGTTCGAGCAAGTGCTGAGTGACCGGCTTGCCGAGGCGTTCTTCCTGGTTCTGCAACGCTTTTTCCCACCATACCGGTCCACAAGCCTGGTCGAACTCGTTGGGGTGTTCATAGCAGCCATAGAGGATTTCGCGGATGAACTGACGCAGGTGTGCGGGCAATGCCAGGGTGATGAGCTTGTAGAGCAACCGCTGGGTCCGGGGCGGTCGCGGCAGGTGCATCGTCACCCGGCGAGTGTCATCCAGTGCCGCCTGGCTGGTCGGGTTCCTGGCGTGTTTGGCAACCCAGGCTTTGACTTTGGCCCTGAACAGTTGCTTGCGGCTCCAGTAGTGATGGATCAGGTCCGGACACTTTCTGACCTGCAGCCTGCGATACGCCGCGACCGACAGGCAGAACTCCTCAAGGGTATAAGCCCCGCGAGCCATGGGAAACAATTCGTCGATCAGGGCAATGGAGTGGTCAAGCACTTGAGCATCCTGCTGATGCAAACCGATCACGCCGGAGTTGAGCAGCATCATCTGATCGTCTGCCAGGCCTCTGTCCCTGAGCGTGGTCGATAGTGCGCTGTAGAGCACATTTTCTTTATTGGTGCCGTATCGGGTGTAGAAATCGTTGCACAGCAGGGTGCCGGGCTGCACGCGATCGAACAATTCGAGCGGTGAACGATGAAAGAAGGTGTCGGTGTCGATCAGCAAGGCGACTGGCGACTCCTCGAGTACCTTGCGCAATGCAACATGCTTGGCTCGAAAGTGATAACCGTGGGGTTCGTTCCAGCGTTGGCGAGTCGCCGCGTCGAGCATGCGCACGCGCACCGGCAGTCTCGCGTAGGGCAGGGGATTGTCGCTGAACACCTGGATGTCGAGCGCTGCGTGGGGCGTCTCACGCAGCCAGGCCAGGGCACTGGCAATGCTGAACAGCGCTTCCTGGTGATAAGTCTCGGCGCCGAAAGCCAGATAAACCAGTTGCGGGCGTGGTGGGGATGGCTCAGTCATGGGGAACAACATTCCATGGGCTGTTGAATGTAAAAGACCCTCAGAAGAGGGCCTTTGGGTGTGGCGTGGATACTATCAGCGCGGTAGCTTCAGATTGTTCCACACGGCCAGGCTCGCCTCGGCCTGGTTAAGGGTATAGAAATGCAGCCCCGGTGCCCCGCCCTGCAATAAACGTTCACACATTTCAGTGATAACCTGTTCGCCGAAACGCTGAATGCTTGCGGTGTCGTCACCATAGGCTTCCAGTTGCTTGCGGATCCAGCGCGGGATTTCCGCACCGCAGGCATCGGAGAACCGCGCCAGCTTGCTGTAGTTGGTGATCGGCATGATCCCCGGCACGATCGGAATGTTCACACCCATCGCCCGTACACGCTCGACGAAGTAGAAGTAGCTGTCGGCGTTGAAGAAGTACTGGGTGATCGCACTGTCGGCGCCGGCATTGGCCTTGCGCACGAAGTTGTTCAGATCGTCTTCGAAATTGCGCGCTTGCGGGTGCATTTCCGGGTAGGCGGCGACTTCGATGTGGAAATGATCGCCGGTCTCTTCACGAATGAATTCAACCAGGTCATTGGCGTGGCGCATTTCACCGCTGGCCATGCCCATGCCCGAAGGCAGGTCACCGCGCAGGGCAACGATACGGGTGATGCCGGCTGCCTTGTATTGCTTGAGCAGGCCGCGCAGGTCGTCCTTGCTGTCGCCAACGCAGGACAGATGCGGTGCGGCAGGCACTTTGACTTCGCTTTCGAGCTGCAGCACGGTGTTGAGCGTTCGATCACGGGTCGAACCGCCAGCGCCATAGGTGCAGGAGAAGAAATCGGGGTTGTACGTAGCCAGCTGGCGAGCAGTGGCGAGCAGCTTTTCATGCCCAGCATCGGTCTTCGTAGGGAAGAATTCGAAGCTGTAGCGACGGTCTTGGGACATGGTCATATCCTTGGAAGCACATAAGCCTTGCAGGCTTGCGCATCCCAATGTGGGAGCGGGCTTGCTCGCGAAAGCGGTGGGTCAGTCAACATTAATGTTGAATGATAAATCGCCTTCGCGAGCAAGCCCGCTCCCACAAGGGAGAGCAGGCAGCAGGTCCGATCAGTAGCGGTAAGCGTGCGGCTTGAACGGGCCTTCGACGGTCACGCCGATGTAGTCGGCCTGGGTCTTGGTCAGTTGAGTAACCACGCCGCCGAAACCGCGGACCATTTCCAGGGCCACTTCTTCGTCGAGTTTCTTCGGCAGTACTTCAACCGTCAGGCGCTCGGCTTTCTGGGCTGGCGACAGGTCGGCGTACTTCTGGCCGAACAGGAAGATCTGCGCCAGCACCTGGTTGGCGAACGAACCGTCCATGATGCGGCTCGGGTGGCCAGTGGCGTTGCCCAGGTTAACCAGGCGGCCTTCGGCCAGCAGGATCAGGTAGTCGTCGTTCTGGGCATCGAATGCGCCAGGACCGGTACGGTGGATCTTGTGAACCTGAGGCTTCACTTCTTCCCATGCCCAGTTCTTGCGCATGAAAGCGGTGTCGATTTCGTTGTCGAAGTGACCGATGTTGCAGACAACGGCGCGCTTCTTCAGGGCCTTGAGCATGTTTGCATCGCAAACATTGACGTTGCCGGTGGTGGTCACGATCAGGTCGATCTTGCCCAGCAGTGCTTTGTCGATGCTGGCTTCGGTGCCGTTGTTGATCCCGTCGATGAACGGCGAAACCAGCTCGTAACCGTCCATGCAGGCCTGCATGGCGCAGATCGGGTCGACTTCGGAGACTTTAACGATCATGCCTTCCTGACGCAGGGACTGGGCCGAACCCTTGCCCACGTCACCGTAACCAATGACCAGCGCTTGCTTGCCGGACAACAGGTGGTCGGTGCCTCGCTTGATCGCGTCGTTCAGGCTGTGACGGCAGCCGTACTTGTTGTCGTTCTTGCTCTTGGTCACCGAGTCGTTGACGTTGATGGCCGGGATTTTCAGCTCGCCCTTGGCCAGCATGTCCAGCAGGCGGTGGACGCCAGTGGTGGTTTCTTCGGTCACGCCGTGGACGCGGTCCAGGATCGCCGGGTACTTCTTGTGCAGCAGCTCGGTCAGGTCGCCGCCGTCGTCGAGGATCATGTTGGCATCCCAAGGCGCGCCATCCTTGAGGATGGTTTGCTCCAGGCACCACTCGTACTCTGCTTCTGTCTCGCCTTTCCAGGCGAAAACCGCGATGCCGGCCGCAGCGATAGCGGCAGCGGCCTGGTCCTGAGTCGAGAAAATGTTGCAGGACGACCAACGCACTTCGGCACCCAGGGCAACCAGGGTTTCGATCAGCACGGCAGTCTGAATGGTCATGTGGATGCAGCCGAGGATCTTCGCGCCTTTGAGCGGCTGCTCACCGGCGTACTTGCGGCGCAGACCCATCAGGGCTGGCATTTCGGATTCGGCGATGATGGTTTCGCGACGGCCCCAGGCAGCCAGGGACATGTCGGCGACTTTGTAATCGTTAAAATCTGCAGGCGTGATAACAGCGCTCATGATGAGCCTCCATTCGTAATGTATGCGAATGGGCGCCGTTGTGCGTTTAGTGTCCAGCCAGTGAAGGCCAGGCAACGCCCCATCCGAGCCTGACAGGTCTAGCCTGCTGCAGCGCCCCTCGGACAGGTGGCGGGAAAACGGTAGCGAGTGAAAGTTACCGTTTTGAAACGGGGGCGATTATAGCGGGCTATGCTGATCTTCCAAAGCCTTTCTGTTGGTCAATGTCTGAACGGTAATCGAGGCCATAGGCGATGCTCAATAGAGCCCTGGCCCGGGCTCTGCGATGATGGCTGGCATCAATCGGCAAGACGGTCAGGAGTGAATATGAATTTCCACACCCGCAAATGGGTAAAACCCGAAGACCTCAACCCCAACGGCACGCTGTTCGGCGGCAGCCTGTTGCGCTGGCTCGACGAAGAAGCGGCGATCTACGCCATCGTTCAGCTGGGCAATCAGCGCGTGGTCACCAAGTACATTTCCGAAATCAACTTCGTCAGCGCCTCGCGCCAGGGCGACATCATCGAACTGGGCATTACCGCCACCGAATTCGGTCGCACCTCGATCACCCTGCAGTGCGAAGTGCGGAACAAGATCACCCGCAAAAGCATCCTGACGGTGGACAAGATCGTCTTCGTCAATCTGGGTGAAGACGGCTTGCCCGCGCCCCACGGCCAGACCGAGATCAAGTACGTCAAAGATCAGTTTAACGATGAGTAATGCGAGTCCGTAGGAGCGAGGCTTGCCCGCGAAAGCGTCATCAGCGTCACCGCAAAACCCAGTTGCTATCATCGCCAGCAAGCCGGCTCCTACAGAATCCGGCTTGTTTGCGCGAACAGTGAACAGCTCCGAACCCAGCATGTCGTACCTACATGACACGCCACCGGTTCCGGAGCCCTATGGACACGCAAAAAGACGGCAAGACCCCGAACCTCTCGGCGCAAGAGAAGAAGGAAGTCGACAAGAGCCAGCCACCCCGCGCCGCGGTACTGCACGAAATCATCCGAACCCAGGGCGACCTGGAGCTCGAGCGCAGCGTCGCCGCCCTGTGGTGGTCGGCCCTGGCCGCCGGCTTGACCATGGGTCTGTCGCTGATGGCCATGGGCTTGCTCAACTCCCGCCTGCCGGATGGCGAAGGCTTCAAGGTGATTGCCAGTTTCGGTTACTGCGCAGGCTTCCTGGCAGTGATTCTCGCCCGTCAGCAATTGTTCACCGAGAACACCCTGACCGCTGTGCTGCCGGTCATGACCAAGCCCACATTGAACAATTTCGGGCGATTGCTGCGTCTGTGGTCGGTGGTGCTGGTGGGCAACCTCTGCGGCACGATACTGGTGGCGTATGTGATGCTGCACCTGCCGATTTTCGACAGCAAGACCGATCTGGCCTTCCTCGATATCGGTCGCAAGATCATGGAGAACGACGCCAGCCAGATGTTCGCCAAGGGCATTGTTTCGGGGTGGATGATCGCGACCATGGTCTGGATGATCCCGTCCATGGAGAGTGCCAAGATGTGGATCATCATCCTCATCACCTACCTGATGGCGCTGGGGGACTTCACCCACATCGTGGTCGGTTCGGCCGAGGTGTCGTATCTGGTGTTTGCCGGCGAGTTGCCGTGGAAGGATTTCTGGCTGATATTCGCCGGGCCGACGCTGGTGGGCAATATCATCGGCGGCAGCTTTATCTTCGCGCTGATCAGCCACGCGCAGATTCGCAGCGAGAGCGGGCCGCCGAAGGAACCTGCGGATCAAGGCCAGGAGCCTGATCCGCGCAAGACCAGAAAATAATCAGTGATGCCCGGCCTGTGCCGTTGGCGCAGGCTCGTCACGGGTGACATGTTTGACCAGCTTGCCGATGCTCAAGCCCTGCAACAGGATCGACGACAGCACCACGATGTAGGTAATGCTCAGCAGCAAATCGCGCTCGGGACCCAGCGGCAGGGCCAGGGCCAGCGCCACCGAAACACCCCCGCGCAAACCACCCCAGGTCAGGATCCGGATTGTTCCGCGCGGCACGGTGCGCCAGCGTCGCAGCAATACGATGGCCGGCGCCACGGTCAGCAGGCGCGACAGCAGAATCGCCAATGCCAGCAGACTCGCGGCCAGCACATGCAGCCAGTTGAACGGCAACAGCAGCAGCTCCATGCCGATCAGGGCGAACAGCAGGGCGTTGAGCATGTCGTCGAGCAGTTCCCAGAAACCGTCCAGGTATTTGCGGGTCATGTCGTTCATCGCCAGGTTGCGGCCCAGGTTACCGATGATCAGCCCGGCGACCACCATCGCGATCGGCGCCGAAACGTGCAGCTCCGAAGCCATGGCCGAGCCACCGATCACCAGCGCCAGGGTCAGCATGACCTCGATCTGGTGCTGCTCGATGCTCTTGATCATCAGGTACACCAGATAGCCGATCAGCCCACCAAACAGCACGCCGCCAATCGCCTCGTGGGCGAACAGCATGGCTGTGGCGCCGATGGTCGGGGTTTCGCCCAGTTGCGCGATGCCCAACAGCACGGTGAACACCACCACTGCCGTGCCATCGTTGAACAGCGACTCGCCGACGATGGTGGTTTTCAGTGGTTTGGACGCATTGGCGGTCCGTAGCACACCGAGTACCGCGATCGGATCGGTGGGGGAGATCAACGCACCGAACAACAGGCAATAGAGAAAGCTTACGTGCCAGCCAAACAGGGCAAAAATGTAGTAAGCCAGGCTGCCGATCACGGCGGTGGCAATCAACACACCGAAAGTCGCCAGCAGGCCGATCGGCCAGCGGTAGCTGCGCAGGTCATTCAAGTTGACGTGCAGGGCACCGGCGAACAGCAGGAAGGACAGCATCCAGTTCATCAACAGATCGCCGAAGTCGATCTGGCCGATCAACTGTTGCACTCGTTCTTCCAGACCCGGATAGCCGATAAGGCTCAGGCCTTGCAGCAACAGGGAGAACATCAGCGCAGTGACCATGACCCCGATGGTCGGGGGCAGGCCGATGAAGCGGAAATTCACGTAGGTGAGGAGCGAGGTGAGGCAGATAAACGCAGCGACGAGTTCAAGCATCCGGGGTCCTTGGATGGGAGGTGGATTGGTTTTTTTGGCAGTTGCACCGTGTGAGCTTCTTCGCCGGCAAGCCGGTCTCGCTCCCACCTATGATCTCGGTCGTTTACAAATCTTGTATTCGCTGAAGATCAACTGTAGGAGCGAGGCTTGCCCGCGAAAGCAATGTCATTGGCGACGCAACGATTCAGCCGGACACATTGACCGCAGCCGCACCCCGACGTTGCAGATGGATGAAGAAAAGTGCCGCCCGCCGTCAGACCGACCCCAAACAACAGCAGCATGATCGTCACCCCATGGGGGCTGACGCCGGTGATGTCCTGCAAAATAGGTCTTGACGCTTTGATCAGGCATACGCATGCCGATGACCGTTCTCGACGAGAGCGGGCGGTGGCAGGAATTATTGGAATTAGTCTGTGCGCAACTGAGTGCGGCGTGGTCGCTTGCAGTATAAACAGCTGTGGACATATGGCGAATCACTCCGCCCGAACCCTGTAGGAGCAAGCTTGCTCGCGATGGACGTCAACGATAACGCGTGTTTTTCTGCTTAAACGCGGTGTCCTGGCGTTTTTCGCTGCGATGCGGCGATCGGACAAGCCAGCTCCTACAGGGGGGGCGGGGACAACAAAAGGAGTGTGCCGTGCTTGCGACGGCTTTGGTGTTGGTGGCGGCGCTGTTGCACGCGACGTGGAATACCCTGATCAAATTCAGTGCGGAACGCCTGCTGGTGGTGGCCTGCATGGACAGTGTGGCAATGCTCTTCGTCGCGCTGATGCTGCCGTTCGTGGAATGGCCGCCCCTGGACATCTGGCCGTGGATCCTGGCATCGGCGGCGTTCGAACTGCTCTATCGCTATTTGCTGATCCAGGCTTATCGGGTGGGCGACCTCGGGCTTGTTTATCCGTTGATGCGTGGCTTGTCGCCATTGGTGGTGCTGGCGCTGACGCTGATATTTGCCGGCGAGGTGCTGACGAACCAGCAGATTTTCGGAATCCTGCTGATTCCGCTCGGCATGCTTTGCCTGCTTTGGCAGGGCGGTGGCGGTGCACGGCTGCCGTGGTCGATGCTGCCGGTGGTGGCATTGATCGGCCTGTGCATCGGCTGCTACACCTTCATCGATGGCCAGGCTTTGCGGCGCTGGTCCCATCCGCTGGACTACCTGGTCTGGGTTACGTTACTCAGCGCCTGGCCATTTCCATTGCTGGCATGGGTGCGCAAGCGGCCGGCGTTCATGTTGTTCTGGCGGCAACAATGGCGACTGGGGTTGGCGGTCGGGTTCTGCGTGTTGTTCAGCTACGCTTTGGTGCTGTGGGCGATGCAACTGGGCTCGATTGCCGAAGCGGCGGCATTGCGCGAGATCAGTGTGATTCTGGTGGTGTTGTTCGGCATGCGTTACCTGAAAGAACCTTTCGGCAGACCGCGGCTCCTAGCCTGTGGGCTGGTGTTGATCGGCATGCTGGTGATGAAATTTTGACTGGCTCACTGTCGACGCAAGCATCGACGCATCAAACTTGAAGAAGGGATTGCTTTATGACGGTTGCTCTATGGTGCATTTTGATCGCTATTTTCCTGCCTTATCTGTGCACGGGCGTGGCCAAGATCAGTGGCGGGTTCGGGTTGAAAGACAACCATGATCCCCGGGATTTCCTCGATTCGCTGGACGGATTGGGCAGGCGCGCGCATGCGGCGCAACTGAACAGTTTTGAAGTCACCCCGGCATTCGCCGCGGCCGTGATCGTGGCACACCTGGCCGGCAATGCCGAGCTGGTGACGATCAATGTGCTGGCGGTGTTGTTCATCACCAGCCGGCTGCTGTACATCATTTGCTACCTGGCGGACTGGGCGACTCTGAGATCGTTGGTGTGGTTTGTGGGGATGGGGTTGATCGTCAGCTTTTTTGTGGTGTCTGTCTGAAAATACGTTGGTGATTGTGCCGGCCCCTTCGCGAGCAAGCCCGCTCCCACATTTATTCGGTGAACACACTGTTTGGGTGCGCCATAGATCAAATGTGGGAGCGGGCTTGCTCGCGAAAGCTATCTATCAGCCACAGCAGAACTCAAGGACTGGCTTTGGCCGCATCCGCCACCTGCGGCACTTGCGGCAACGCCGCGCCTTTGGGCCAAAGCATCCAGATCTGCCCCTGCTGCTTCATGTCACCGGCCAACTGCCCGGCCGCTTCGCCAGTGCCCCAGAACAGATCCGCCCGGACTTCACCCGCGATCGCGCCGCCGGTGTCCTGAGCCGCTACCGGACGAACCAGTGCCGAACCGTCCGGTTTGGTGGTCGATAACCACAACAGACTGCCCAAGGGGATCACTTTACGATCCACTGCCGCGCTGTAGCCGGCGGTCAGCGGTACGTTCAGCGAGCCGCGAGGTCCTTCGTTGCTGTCCGGGTTGCGGGTGAAGAACACGTAGCTTGGATTACTGGCGAGCAGTTCGGGAATGCGCGTCGGGTTGGCCTTGGCCCAGCTGCTGATGGCGCCCATGGTCACGTCTTCTTTCTTCAGCTCGCCCTGTTCTACGAGCCAACGACCGATGGGCCGATAGGGATGACCATTCTGGTCGGCATACGCAATGCGCAACTGCCGGCCACTGTCGAGCTGGATGCGTCCCGAACCCTGGATTTGCAGGAATTGCAGGTTCATTGGATCAGTCAGCCAGGCAACGACCGGTGCCTTGACGCCTTTGGTCTCGATCGTTGCCGCATCGTCGTAGGGCTTGAGCACGCGACCTTCGAGCCGGCCGCGCAGGCGTTTACCTTTCAGCTCCGGGTAGAGGCTGTCCAGGGAGACGATGATCATGTCTTCGGGTACGCCGTACACCGGGATATTCGCCATTTCGGTCTGGGTCAGGCTGCCCGGGTAGACCGGTTCGTAGTAGCCGGTGATCAAGCCGTTGGGGTTGTCGTTGGCCGCGCGCAGGCCATAGACGTCGAGGTTCTGCTTGAGGAACCCGCGAATCTCATGGGCGGTTTGTGGCACGCTGGCCGCAGCGGCGCAGGTCGAACCCCAGATCGGGTCGGCCTTGAGCCGGGTGCATGCGCTGCGCCACGAACCGAAGCCGGCCACCAGATCGTTGTCGGACACCACGGGAAGCGCTTCCCATGTGGCGCTGGAGTAGGTCGCCAGGGCGTGGGTTTTCGGTTTTTCGGGTTCGCCGCCGGTGCAGCCCGCAAGCACGGCAACCATTGGAAGGGTCCAGGCCAGGCTGTGACGCCATGCCTTGTAACGGCTGTTCATGAAATAATTCCTTTGCCGGTTGCCTGAGTGCCCCATGCGCTCATGCAAACCGTATCGATAATAGGGCTATTGGTGTTTGCGGGTGACGCGAGGATACTGGCCGCCGTTTCCAGTGACCTGAAGCCACCATGACTTTTAAAAGACTTTCCATTGTATTGCTGGCCTGCCTGGCCTTGTCCGCTTGTGGCGCAGTGGACCCCAACTCGCCGCTGGGCCAGCGCAAGGCGATCTTCAAGCAAATGCTCAAGACCAGTGAAGACCTTGGCGGCATGTTGCGTGGCCGTATTCCGTTCGACGGCGGGCGATTCGCTGACGGTGCCGTGAAACTTGATGCGCTGTCCCGTGAGCCGTGGAAACATTTCCCGCAGGTGCGCGAAGAAGATCACACCAGCGCAAAGGATGATGTCTGGCAGCAGCAGGCACGCTTCCAGGAATTGGCCCGCAGCCTTGAAGCCGCCACCAGTGACCTGGTGATTGCCAGCAAGGTTCAGCCCTACAAGGCCAGTAACCTGGGGCCGGCGGTGCAGAAAGTCGAAGATGCCTGCAGTGCTTGCCATAAAGAGTTTCGGGATCATTGATCTGAGGGTGCTTATGACCGCATCGCTCGCTCCTACAAGGGGTCACTTATCCAGTTCGTCGAGCGCTTCCTGCAACTCCTTGCGGGACTCGGCGAGTTTGTCTTTGCGCTTGTTGATTCTCTCGGCATCGCCCTTTTTCATCGCCTTGTCGAGGTCGGTCTGACGCTTGCTGACTTCGTGCTTGGCATCGAGCACCTTGTTTTCCCGCTCTTTTTTCAGTGACGCATCGGTGCAATGGGCGGTGACTTCGCTCAGAGCCGTTTCCAGGCCAGCCTGTTGATCGGCGTTGCCGCGGGACTTGGCCAGTTCGATCTGGTTGATGATGCCCTGCTTCTTGGCGGCGCATCCGCTCAGGCCCGGAGCTTCTTCGACGGCCATCAGGGGAGCGGCCATCACACTGCAAAGGGTCAACAGGGCGAGGGGTGAAAGAAATTTCATAAAAGCTCCATGTGAAGGCAATCGGGTCGATGTGGCGATGGGTTGTTTGAGCCCGTCGACATCATTGGGTTCCAGCGGGGCAGGCATCAACGGCCGCTAGAAACCGTCAATCCCCGCCACACGTAATGTTTCACTCAAGGCCAGGACCTGCGGGTCGCGGAAAAATGCGCTCAATTGCGCCGCGCGTTCCGGGCCGATACCTGTTTCGGCCTGCCATTGTCCGGTGTTGCGTTGCGCCAGTTCCTGCCATGAAGCGCCGAGGCGTGCCTGGCCGGTCGGCGGCATGCCCAGGGCCTTGAGCCAGCGGGCGAACGGGCGTTGCCGGGCGACGTTGAAACTATTGAAAAGACGAGCACTGCTACGCTCGCCGAAGCCATCAATGTTAGCAAGCTCTTGGGCATCGAGGGTCAACCAATCCAGCAGCCCGTTCAGGTGGCCTGTTTCGAAAAGTTTCTCCCAAGTGCCAGGACCGACATGGGGCAAGGCCAGCCCCTGACTGCCACCAAGCCAGGCCAGGCGTGCAAGAAATTGACTTTCGCATCCTGGTGTCGGCTGCCAACAACTGAGCGGATGAAAATCTGTTGCCAGCGGCACGTTCAATTCAGTGCGTTCGGTGCTGCGCAGGACGACACCATCGAGCCTGGGAATGGTCAGGCCCGCCAGGCTGATGGCGACCTGATCACCGGGCCGGATGTCCATTGCTTCCCAGCGTTGCAGAGAGCTCACACTGACTCGCTTGATCTGCCGGTCATCAAGCCTCAGCGGCGTCAGTTCCAGCACCGGCGTGATGCGCCCGGTCCGGCCGATCTTGAAGTCGACCCTGCGCACCTCGGCCAGCGCCTGGGCAAAAGGGTATTTCCAGGCGACGATCCAATAGGGTGCTTTGGCCTGCCAGCGTTCGGCGGGTGGACGTTGCTCCTGGCGCATCACGATGCCATCGCTGGCAAAGGGCAGGGGGGAGTGATACCAGTGATCGCGCCAGCGTTCGGCATCGGCGAATGTCTTGATCGGCTGACTGTAGGGTGCAGTGCTCGAGAATCCCAATTCATCCAGCGCCGCCACGCGCGCGGGCAAGCTGGCAGGGCCTTGGGGCCAGTCCCAGACGAACAGGCCGATCTGCCCAGCATGCTCGGCACTCAGTGCCTTGCGGGCCATCAGGCCGGCGACGGTGCCGCGGGCATTGAGGCTGCCGGACTGGGCTTGTACATGGTCAGTCACACGCCAATAGAGTTCGCCTTGCACCACCAGGTCCAGCGGCTGTGACAGTTGCTGGGGGATGCCGGCAATCAGTCGCGCCGGGGTGGTCCAGTCCTGGCCAGTGACCCCGTCGCCGCGACTGATCGCCTGAACCAGCAGGCCTTTGCGGTAGACCAGCGTCACCGCCACACCGTCGACCTTGGGCTGAATCCAGACATCGTTTCGACCTTTGAGCCAGGTGTCGACGGCGTGACTGTCTTGGAGTTTACCCAGGCCGGTGTGCGCGATGGGGTGAGCAACGGTGCCACCTGCCGTGCGCAACGGTTCGGGGGAGGGACCGGTGGCGAAGCATTCTTGCCATTCGCTCAGCCGCAAACGGGCTTGGTCGTAGAGTTCGTCGGCGACCAATGAGCGGCCGTCGCGATGATAGCTGTCGTCCCAGAGGTCGATTTGTTTTTGCAGTGCGCTGATTTCGTCGAGCGCGCGGGCAGGCGGCCAGTCCGGGCACTGGGTGGCGTGGGTGGTCAGGCAGAGAAAACTCAGTACAAAACCGACTAATGCACGCAGGTCGAGGGGCATCGTGAGCGTCTTTGCTCGTTGGGGGTGCTCGAAGGTTAGTCAGTATTGTCTGGCGAGCAGGGTGGGTGTTTTGCCTGGTGTTTCTGTGGTGATTAGGGTGGCCTCTTCGTCGGCGACACGGTGTAAAGCGAAAGACAATAAAAAGCCCCGCACGGCGAACCGGGCGGGGCTTTTTGTACTGCCAGGGAAGTCTTACAGACCGGCAGCCGAACGCAGGGCGTCGACGCGATCGGTTTTTTCCCAGGTGAAGGTGGTGAACGTATCGTCACCCACGGTCTTGGTATCCGGGGTGCGACCGAAGTGGCCGTACGCAGCGGTTTCCTGGTACATCGGGTGCAGCAGGTCGAGCATGGTGGTGATTGCGTATGGACGCAGGTCGAAGACTTCGCGGACCAGGTTGATGATTTTCTCATCGCTGATCTTGCCGGTGCCGAAGGTGTTCAACGAAATCGACGTTGGCTGGGCAACACCGATGGCGTAGGAGACCTGAATCTCGCAGCGCTCGGCCAGGCCGGCTGCGACGATGTTCTTGGCCACGTAACGACCGGCGTAGGCGGCCGAACGGTCGACCTTCGATGGATCTTTACCGGAGAACGCACCGCCACCGTGGCGAGCCATGCCGCCGTAGGTGTCGACGATGATCTTGCGACCGGTCAGGCCGCAGTCGCCTACCGGGCCGCCGATGATGAATTGGCCGGTCGGGTTGATGTGGAACTGGGTGTCCTTGTGCAGCAGGTCGGCAGGCAGTACGTGCTTGACGATAAGCTCCATCACGCCTTCGCGCAGGTCTTTGTACGACACTTCAGGGTTGTGCTGGGTCGACAGGACAACCGCGTCGATGCCCACGACTTTGCCGTTTTCGTAACGGCAGGTGACCTGGGACTTGGCGTCCGGACGCAGCCACGGCAGCAGGCCGGATTTACGGGCCTCGGCCTGGCGCTGCACCAGTTGATGCGAGAAGGTGATCGGTGCTGGCATCAGCACGTCGGTTTCGTTGCTGGCGTAGCCGAACATCAGGCCCTGGTCACCGGCACCCTGATCTTCAGGCTTGGCACGGTCGACGCCCTGATTGATGTCGGGAGACTGCTTGCCGATGATGTTCATCACGCCGCAGGTTGCACCGTCGAACCCGACGTCGGAGCTGTTGTAGCCGATGTCGATGATGACGTCACGAACGATCTGCTCCAGGTCAACCCAGGCCGAGGTGGTGACTTCACCGGCAATGATTGCAACGCCGGTTTTCACCAGGGTTTCGCACGCCACGCGGGCGAACTTGTCTTCAGCAATGATGGCGTCCAGCACTGCATCGGAAATCTGGTCGGCGATTTTGTCCGGATGCCCTTCAGACACGGACTCGGAGGTGAAGAGGGAGTATTCGCTCATCTCGATTTTTTCCTGAATTTACCGATGGTGAGTGTCGCCAGTCGGTCGCTGAAAGTGGCGGACCTGAATCTGGAAACCATTACGTAAGCCTACATAGAGGCTTTCCCCGGGAACGAGTCCCGCGGCGGTGGCCCAACGGGCGAGATCGTCCTGTTCAAACCCCAACCAGAGATCACCGCAGGCCTCCTTGGCCCAACTCTGGTTGTGGCTACATAACTCTGTTACTAACAGGCTGCCGCCTGGGTGCAGCAGGCCGGCCATGTGCTTGAGCGCATCGGCCGGCGCGGCAAAGTGGTGCAGCACCATGTTCAGCACAACGCAGTCGGCCTTGAGGCTCACACCATTCAATGCATCGGCCAGTTGCAGGCTGACATTAAGCAGTGACTCGCGCTCACAGACCTGGCGCGCCAGTTCGAGCATGGCCGGGCTGTTGTCCAGCGCCGTGACCTGGGTGAAGCGGCGCGCCAGTTCCGGCAGAAAGGCGCCGTCGCCGGGGCCGACTTCAATGGCTGTGGCGCCTTGGTTGAAACTCAGCTTGTCGAGCAAAGCCACCACGCTTTCACGGTATTGCGACAGACCGGCGATCAAGTCTTGCTGGGCGCGAAACTTCTCCGCTACCCGTGAGAAAAAGTCCTGACTGGCGGCGGCTCGTTGTCCATGGACCTGAGCGATGCGTGACTGCACGTCGGCAGGCAAGGTCAGGTTATCCACTTCTTCCAGCAGCGCGGCATGCAGCTTGCCTCCCGGCAGGTCGGTGTGGGGCAGGGCGCGACGGTAGAAAATCGCGTTGCCCTCACGGCGGGTCGCCACCAGATCGGCCTGGGCCAATACCTTGAGGTGATGACTCATGCCCGACTGGCCAATGCCGAAGATCTGCGCCAGTTCCAACACGCCAAACGAGTCGTTGGCCAGCGCGCGCAATACCGTCAGGCGCAGAGGATCGCCACCGGCCTTGCACAGGGCCGACAGCTCATCGCAATGATCATGTCGTATGGAGCGCGCGCGTAAATTCATAGGGGCAGCAGTCTAGTGACGCTCAGAAAGCATCGCAAGGGCAATATCAAAAAGTTTTGATATTGCTCGATAGATGGCACTTCTCGGGGAAAGGATCACTCTACAAATCGTCAGCGGAAAGGTTTCACCAGGCGAATGAGAATTTATCCACCGGAAAAACGCCCTCAGATGACTTTCTGTCATTGCCCCGGGGCGTGTCGGTGAGGGAAAATGCTCGCCTTTTTTCCGTTTCGTTTTATTCACTCTCGATTCAGAACCCGCAGGAGAACAGCGATGCCCAGCCGTCGTGAGCGTGCCAACGCCATTCGTGCCCTCAGCATGGATGCCGTGCAAAAAGCCAACAGCGGCCATCCCGGTGCCCCTATGGGTATGGCGGATATCGCCGAAGTACTTTGGCGTGACTACCTCAAGCACAATCCGAGCAATCCATCGTTCGCCGACCGTGACCGCTTCATCATGTCCAACGGTCACGGCTCGATGTTGATCTACTCGTTGCTGCACCTGACCGGCTACGACCTGTCGATCGATGACCTCAAGCAGTTCCGTCAACTGCACAGCCGCACCCCGGGTCACCCGGAATTCGGTTATACCCCTGGCGTGGAAACCACCACCGGTCCACTGGGCCAGGGTCTGGCCAATGCCGTGGGTTTCGCCCTGGCAGAAAAAGTCCTGGCGGCCCAGTTCAACCGTCCAGGCCACAACGTTGTCGATCACCACACCTACGTGTTCCTCGGTGATGGCTGCATGATGGAAGGCATCTCCCACGAAGTCAGCTCCCTGGCCGGTACGCTGGGCCTGGGTAAATTGATCGCGTTCTACGATGACAACGGCATTTCCATCGACGGCGAAGTCGAAGGCTGGTTCACCGACGACACGCCCAAGCGTTTCGAAGCCTACAACTGGCAGGTGATCCGCAATGTCGACGGTCACGACCCGGAAGAAATCAAGACCGCGATCGAGACCGCGCGCAAGAGCGAGCAACCGACCCTGATCTGCTGCAAGACCACCATCGGTTTCGGTTCGCCGAACAAGCAAGGCAAGGAAGACTGCCACGGCGCCCCCCTGGGTGACGCGGAAATCGCCCTGACCCGCACGGCGCTGAACTGGAACCACGGTCCTTTCGAAATCCCGGCCGACATCTACGCCGAATGGGACGCCAAGGAAGCCGGTCGCGCGACCGAAGCCGAATGGGACCAGCGTTTCGCGGCCTACTCCGCAGCCTTCCCTGAGCTGGCCAACGAGCTGGTTCGCCGTCTGAGCGGTGAGCTGCCGGCTGACTTCGCCGAGAAGGCCGATGCCTACATCGCCGAAGTGGCGGCCAAGGGCGAAACCATCGCCAGCCGCAAAGCCAGCCAGAACGCATTGAATGCCTACGGCCCGCTGTTGCCGGAATTGCTGGGTGGTTCGGCTGACCTGGCCGGTTCCAACCTGACCCTGTGGAAAGGCTGCAAAGGTGTCACGGCTGAAGATGCCAGCGGCAACTACATGTACTACGGCGTTCGCGAGTTCGGCATGAGCGCGATCATGAACGGCGTGACGCTGCACGGCGGTCTGGTACCTTACGGCGCGACCTTCCTGATGTTCATGGAATACGCCCGCAACGCGGTACGCATGGCCTCGCTGATGAAGCAGCGCGTGGTGTTCGTCTACACCCACGACTCCATCGGCCTGGGCGAAGACGGCCCGACTCACCAGCCGATCGAGCAATTGACCAGCCTGCGCAGTACGCCGAACCTCGACACCTGGCGTCCAGCCGATGCCGTAGAGTCGGCTGTGGCCTGGAAGCTCGCCCTGGAGCGTAACGACGGTCCTTCGGCCTTGATCTTCTCCCGTCAGAACCTGCAGCACCAGACCCGCAATGCGATTCAGATCGAAGAGATCGCGCGTGGCGGTTACGTGTTGAAGGACTGCGCAGGCGAGCCTGAGCTGATCCTGATCTCCACCGGTTCGGAAGTCGGCCTGGCGGTTCAAGCCTACGACAAGCTGACCGAGCAAGGCCGCAAGGTGCGAGTTGTTTCGATGCCTTGCACCAGCGTGTTCGATGCCCAGGACGCCGGCTACAAGCAAGCGGTTCTGCCGTTGCAGGTCAGTGCGCGTATCGCCATCGAAGCCGCCCATGCGGACTACTGGTACAAGTACGTGGGCCTGGAAGGCCGCGTGATCGGCATGACCACCTACGGCGAGTCGGCGCCTGCGCCAGCCTTGTTCGAAGAGTTCGGCTTTACCCTGGAAAACATCCTGGGTCAGGCTGAAGAGTTGCTGGAAGACTGATCCAGAAGTTGCGATATCGGGGCTGACGTCTTCGCGGGCAAGCCTCGCTCCTACAGATTTTCTTTGTAATGCGGGATCGGGGTAATCCCAATCCCGCACACAACGCGATCCTTGTAGGAGCGAGGCTTGCCCGCGAAGGCGGCAGACCTGGCGGCTAAATTCCCAAGCGTCATCGAGAACCCCATGCCTCAACCGCGTCCCTACAAAGTTGCACTCAACGGCTACGGCCGGATTGGTCGTTGCGTCTTGCGTGCGTTGTTCGAGCGAGGGGCAAAGGCCGGGTTTGAAATTGTCGCGATCAACGATCTGGCCGACATGGCCAGCATCGAATACCTGACACGCTTCGACTCCACCCACGGGCGTTTTCCCGGTGAAGTGAGAATCGAGGGAGATTGTCTGCATATTAATGGCGAATGCGTGAAAGTCCTGCGCAGCGCCACCCCTGAAGGCATCGATTGGGCGTCCCTGGGCGTCGATCTGGTGCTGGAGTGCTCCGGCGCTTACCACACCCGTGAAGATGGCCAGCGTTTCCTCGACGCCGGCGCGCCGCGAGTGCTGTTTTCCCAGCCGATGGCCAGCGAGGCGGATGTCGACGCCACCATCGTCTATGGCGTGAACCAGGATTGCCTGACCGGCGACGAGTTGCTGGTGTCCAACGCATCCTGTACCACCAACTGCGGCGTGCCGCTGTTGCGCCTGCTGGATCAGGCCATTGGTCTGGAATACGTATCGATCACCACCATCCACTCGGCGATGAACGACCAACCGGTGATCGACGCCTATCATCACGAAGACCTGCGCCGCACCCGATCGGCGTTCCAGTCGGTGATCCCGGTGTCCACTGGTCTGGCGCGTGGCATCGAACGCCTGTTGCCGGAACTTGCCGGGAGAATTCAGGCCAAAGCCGTGCGGGTGCCGACGGTGAACGTGTCTTGCCTCGATATTACGATGCAGACCGTGAGCGATACCGACGCCACCGAGGTCAACCGGATTCTGCGCGAGGCCGCTACCAGCGGTCCGCTCAAAGGCCTTCTGGCCTACACCGAGCTACCTCACGCAAGCTGTGATTTCAATCATGACCCACATTCGGCCATCGTCGATGCCAGTCAGACCCGTGTTTCCGGCCCGCGGCTGGTGAACATCCTGGCCTGGTTCGACAACGAATGGGGTTTTGCCAATCGAATGCTGGATGTTGCAGAACACTATTTGCAAACAGCTGCACCACAACCAAAACCTGCTCTCTAAAACAGCTATCCAGGAATTGCGACCCATGACCGTGTTGAAGATGACCGACCTCGATCTGCAAGGTAAGCGCGTACTGATCCGCGAAGACCTCAACGTCCCAGTCAAGGACGGTGTAGTCACCAGCGATGCGCGAATCCTGGCCTCGCTGCCGACCATCAAGCTGGCCCTGGAAAAAGGCGCGGCGGTGATGGTCTGCTCGCACCTTGGCCGTCCGACCGAAGGCGAGTTCTCGGCCGAGAACAGCCTCAAGCCAGTCGCTGACTACCTGAGCAAAGCCTTGGGCCGCGAAGTGCCGCTGGTGGCCGATTACCTGGGCGGCGTAGACGTCAAGGCCGGCGACGTCGTGCTGTTCGAAAACGTGCGCTTCAACAAAGGCGAGAAAAAGAACGCTGACGAACTGGCCCAGCAATACGCCGCCCTGTGCGACGTGTTCGTGATGGATGCCTTCGGCACCGCTCACCGTGCCGAGGGTTCGACCCACGGCGTGGCCAAGTTCGCCAAAGTCGCCGCCGCTGGTCCGTTGCTGGCCGCTGAACTGGATGCACTGGGCAAAGCCCTCGGCGCCCCGGCTCAACCAATGGCTGCTATCGTGGCCGGCTCCAAGGTCTCGACCAAACTCGACGTACTCAACAGCCTGAGCCAGATCTGCAACCAGCTGATCGTCGGCGGCGGCATTGCCAACACCTTCCTGGCGGCTGCCGGCCACCCGGTCGGCAAGTCCCTGTACGAGCCGGACCTGCTCGACACCGCGCGCGAAATCGCTGCCAAAGTCAGCGTGCCACTGCCGGTCGACGTCGTCGTTGCCAAGGAATTCGCTGAAAGCGCCACCGCTACCGTCAAGCTGATTGCCGACGTGGCCGCAGACGACATGATCCTGGACATCGGCCCACAGACCGCGGCGAATTTCGCCGAGCTGCTGAAGTCGTCCAAGACCATCCTGTGGAACGGCCCGGTGGGTGTATTCGAATTCGATCAGTTCGGCAACGGCACCAAAGTCCTGGCCCAGGCCATCGCAGAAAGCCCGGCGTTCTCCATCGCGGGCGGCGGCGACACCCTGGCGGCCATCGATAAATATGGCGTTGCCGATCAGATCTCCTACATTTCTACCGGCGGCGGTGCGTTTCTCGAGTTCGTCGAAGGCAAGGTTCTGCCAGCCGTTGAAGTCCTGGAAAGCCGGGCCAAGGCCTGAGGCCGCCCATTTGACCAGGCAAAGGAGTGTTCAGATGGTCAAGACCCTGGCGCTGTTGACCGCTGCGGCTATGCTGGCGGCTTGTGGGAGTAACCCGAAAGCCCCGCCGGTGCCCGAGACGCCTGAACAGGACAAAGGCTGCTACCAGGCCGACTGGCAGGCCGAAACCAACCCGGTGATCAACAAGCGTTCCGGGCCCGATGGCCTGGAAAAATACGAGACCCAGACCCCGGCCAAGGAACATGGTTGCCCTTGACGGGTCTGACCCTTTACTCAGGGCTGGCGGCGTGCGCCGTCAGTCGAGGAACATGGATGAAAGGTTTTATCGCCATTATGGCGCTGGCTCTGCTGGCAGGTTGCAGCAGTTTGAACCCGTTCAAGCCTGCCGAATCGACGGACAGCTGGACCACCTGGACCTGCAACAGCCAGGCCAAAGTGATTTGGCGCTACACCGACGCCAGCCGCCAGCACGTCGACGTGCGTCTCGGTGGTGCCGATCAGGTCTACCGTTTGAAACTTGAACCGGGCGCCGAAGGTTCGCTGTACAGCAACGACATGCTGGCGTTTCACATAAAAGGTGAGGAAGGCCTGGTGTACTGGGTCGCCACCAATGATTTGATCGGCCGCGGTTGTAAAGCCGAGTAATCGAAGGCTTGCGCCAAACCTGTAGGAGCGAAGCTTGCTCGCGAAGAGGCCCGCACATGCAACACATGTGTTGGCGATTAAACCGCTTTCGCGAGCAAGCTTCGCTCCTACAGGGAATCGAGAGCTCTCAGGATTTTTGTAATACCGAATTCGCAGCCCGGGCCAACCCCCGATCTGCAATAACTTGAATAGCCGCCGCCGCTCCGGCAGGCTGGCACGATTAACGACCCTCAACCGGGAGAGACACACACAATGGCACTTATCAGCATGCGCCAGATGCTGGACCACGCAGCCGAGTTCGGCTACGGCGTTCCAGCCTTCAACGTCAACAACCTTGAGCAGATGCGCGCCATCATGGAAGCCGCTGACAAGACTGACTCCCCGGTGATCGTCCAGGCTTCGGCCGGTGCTCGCAAATACGCCGGCGCACCGTTCCTGCGTCACCTGATCCTGGCGGCAATCGAAGAATTCCCGCACATCCCGGTGTGCATGCACCAGGACCACGGCACCAGCCCTGACGTCTGCCAGCGCTCCATCCAACTGGGCTTCAGCTCGGTAATGATGGACGGTTCCCTGGGCGAAGACGGCAAGACCCCGACCGACTACGACTACAACGTCCGCGTCACTCAACAAACTGTAGCCCTGGCCCACGCCTGCGGCGTATCGGTAGAAGGCGAGCTGGGCTGCCTGGGTTCGCTGGAAACCGGCATGGCCGGTGAAGAAGACGGCATCGGCGCCGAAGGCGTCCTGGATCACAGCCAGATGCTGACCGACCCGGAAGAAGCCGCTGACTTCGTCAAGCGCACCCAGGTCGACGCCCTGGCCATCGCCATCGGCACCAGCCACGGCGCCTACAAGTTCACCAAGCCACCTACCGGTGACGTGCTGGCCATCGACCGCATCAAGGAAATCCACAAACGCATCCCAAACACTCACCTGGTGATGCACGGTTCGTCTTCGGTGCCGCAAGACTGGCTGGCGATCATCAACCAGTACGGTGGCGACATCAAAGAAACCTACGGCGTACCGGTTGAAGAAATCGTCGAAGGCATCAAGCACGGCGTGCGCAAGGTCAACATCGACACCGACCTGCGCCTGGCGTCCACCGGTGCGATGCGTCGCCTGATGGCCACCAACCCGAGCGAATTCGACCCGCGCAAGTTCTTCGGTGCGACCGTGACTGCAATGCGTGACGTGTGTATCGCACGTTATGAAGCGTTTGGTACTGCTGGCAACGCTTCGAAGATCAAGCCGATCTCGCTGGAAGGGATGTATCAGCGTTACCTGAAGGGTGAGTTGAACGCTAAGGTTAACTAAGACCTTAATGCTTTAGTCTCATAAAAAAACCCGCCGCGAGGCGGGTTAATGAGATGGTCACCCCCAACACCCTGCGAGGGCTACGCTTTCGCAGGGTGTTTTGTTTTCGGAGGCCATCATCATGAGCGAGTCAGCATTAATCGGTATCGATCTCGGCAAACACAAC